>JAZOCU010000001.1:0-16057 GCA_045596625.1 Oscillospiraceae bacterium
AAGAGCAGACTTTGGAATTTTTCTTCCAAATCTGCTCCGAGTTCTCTTGAAAATAAAAAAACGCCCGTTCAAGTCCCAAAAACACTCGAAAAAGGCCTTAGGTGATCCACGGTTTTGCGAATAAAATTTTAGTGTCCACATACGCAAAAAAGTCCGAAACATCGGACTTTTTTGGCATGTGATCTTTTTCGTCACATATAGATGGTGCGGGTGACAGGAATCGAACCTGCACACCTTGCGGCGCGAGAACCTAAATCTCGTGCGTCTGCCAGTTCCGCCACACCCGCATATTCAATTTTGCTCTTGAAATTTACCTGCCAGAGCTTGCAGGGAATCAATGCACTGTCGTGACGCAGCCTAAATCTGGTGTGTCTGCCAGTTCCGCCATCAATTCACATTCAAATCAGTAAATCTATTATACAATACAACTTCAATTTTGTCAAGCAAAGAAAAAGCAAAATAGTACTAGCTGTTTAAGATAATTTTAAAGTTGCTGTGTCATAATCTAATTGCAAGCGAGGCAGAACTACTGAGAATCCCCCGCAGAGTTCTGCCTCAATTCTCCTATCAGCGACGAAAGGATGTGCGATTTATCATGAAAAAAATGACCAAACGCGCCAATACAGTGACTTCATTTGGCATGGCAATGATGATGGCTGTTTTGATCACTTCGCAAGTCAATGCCGCAGATACAGCAACTGTTTCAATGCAGGGTGATGCCAACAACGATCAATCCGTTACCATTGCGGATGCCATCAGCCTTGCAAAATATCTTGTGATACAGGATACACTCTCTGAGCAAGGTGCTGTCAATTGTGACATGAACAGCGACAATATCCTCAACGGCATTGATCTGACTTTACTCAAGCGCTTGATACTGAATCCGGTTGTAACGCCTCCTGTTACACCGCCCGCTACGGACGATCACTGGATCACTGCGATTACCTATTCCGAACAATCTGTTGCGTTGTTCAATGCTATGGGCACTGCAATAGCTGCCGACACAGCCGAAAATGTGACGATTACAGACAATACCTATGTCACAATCACGCAGCCCGGAGAATACGATATTGACGGAAACTGCTCACAAGGGCAGTTAAATATCAACTGCGATAAAACTGCCTATGCTGCCGGTCAGGTCACTTGCAATTTGCGGGGATTAACCCTTTCCAATTCCGCTGATTCCCCTATTTATGTGACTGCAATCGACGATGAGTTCGTACTGACAGTCAAAAATGGCTATACCAACACCATCTCTGACGGCACTGCTTATACCAATGCAGATCAAGGTGTCGGTGCGATTTACTCCTGCGACGATATGAAGATCAAAGGACAAGGAACACTGATCGTAAACGGCAACTGCGAAGACGGTATTGTTTGTAAAAATGATTTGAAGATCTGGAACGGTAATATTCAGGTAACGGCTGTGGATGATGGCATCCGCGGAAAAGATTCTCTGCGGATCGGTGATCCCGATGATACGGATTATAGCGAATTAGCGATCCACGTTACCACCGTTAATGGCGATGGACTCAAATCCAATGGTACCGATGCCGATACCGGTCTGATTCGTCTGACCGGCGGAACTGTTGTTCTGAATGCCTTTGGTGATGGAATCTCTGCTGAGCAAACCTTTGAAATGAACGACGGCGTTCTCACCATCAACAAGAGCTCTGCCACCAGCAGTGCAACCGGCAGCGCAAAAGGAATCAAAGCGATCGGTCTGTATGATTCAGATGGTACAACCTATCAAAGCGGCGGTACGATTACCATCAACGGCGGTACGCTGAATATTCACACATCTGATGACTGCATTCATGCAGCCGGCAATATTGCTCTCAATGGAGGCAGATTCACACTGTGCTCCGATGATGATGCCGTTCATTCCGATCACGATGTCACCATTGGTCAGGAACCGGCTACCACTCTGGATGATGTTGTGATCTATATTTCCGCCTGCTATGAGGGCTTTGAAGGTCTGAACATCAATCATAACAGTGGAACTGCTATTATCAACTCCACCGATGACGCCTACAACGCTGCAGGCGGCGCCGATGGTTCCGGAAACAACAATCAAGGCGGATGGAATCCGGGCGGGTGGAATCCGGGCTTTGGCAATGCCGGCGATTATTCACTGAATCTCAACGGTGGCTTTGCATTGGTCAATGTATCCAACGGAGATCACGATGGTTTTGACTCCAATGGCACACTAACCATCAATGGCGGATATTTTATCTCTAACGGCAACGAACCCTTTGACAGCGACGGTACCAAATCCTATGTTGGCGGTGTATATATCATCAACAAGGGATCCGGCGGTATGGGAGGAATGGGCGGCATGGGCGGTTCTCTCTCCTCTACTGTAACAGCGAGTGTTTCTGCCAATGCGGACACCAGAATTACGCTCGCCGATGCAAATGGAAATGTGATCGTTTCCTTTATCGCCAATAAGACCGTGACCTCACTGACAGCTGGATGCAGCAATTATCCCGATGCTGTTTTCTATACCGGCGGAACCATCAACGGCACCCCAATCGAAAATCTGAGCGATTCCCAGATCTGCTACATCAGCGGAACGATCTCCGGCGGTACGCAAGTTACCGGAAACAGCTCTGCCACATTTCCACGATCATTGATCCCTAGCTGAAACGAAGCCTTCTCATTCCTTTTCTTCTATTTAGGTGCACGATATCGTTCGTGCACCTGTTTTTTTGCCTTTCTGCGCCATAATTGACAAAGACGCTGAACTATGCTATAATAAGTCATCATATACTGGGAGGAATATTATGTCCATCCAAACAATTTCCGATGTCGCTGCACTGGCGGCATCGTTGTCTCGTGAAATAAAAACTGCCGTAATCGGTGCCGATCATACCATTGATCTGCTGATTGCCGCTGCGCTTTGCGGCGGTCATGTTTTGCTGGAGGATCTGCCCGGTTCCGGAAAAACAACTCTTGCCAAGGCATTCGCCAAGGTCTGTGGATGTCAATTTCAACGAATTCAATGTACGCCTGATCTGATGCCTGCAGATCTGACCGGCTTTCAGATGCTGCAGAAGCAGCCGGACGGCTCCAATACCATGGTATTCCGTCAAGGGCCTGTATTTACCAATCTGCTGCTTGCCGATGAGATCAATCGTATGGCACCCCGCACCCAAGCAGGTCTGCTGGAATGCATGGCAGAACAACAGGTTTCCAGCGATGGAAAAAGCTATCCGCTGCTGCAGCCGTTCTGGGTAATCGCAACCCAGAATCCCATTGAGCTGCAAGGTACCTTCCCTCTGCCCGAAGCGCAGCTTGATCGCTTTTTTATGCGTCTAGAAATGGGAAAGCCTCAGCGCGAACAAGAACGCCTTATTTTGGAATCCAGACAATTGAACGATCCCCTTGCAGCGATGAAAACCATCACCAATGCCAATGAAATGATTGCTGCACAAGCCATCATCCGGCAGGTACATGCCTCTGCTGAGGTGCTGGATTATCTGCTTTCTCTGGCCGAGGCGACGCGTTCCCATCCTCGTATCCGATATGGTCTCAGTACACGTGCAATACTGGCTGTTCGTCATGGCGCACAGGCATTCGCTGCGATACAGTGCCGTGATCATTTGCTGCCCGATGATATTAAGGCGGTATTTCCTGCGGTCTGTACCCATCGCCTTCATGTGAGCAGTCATTCCATGAACGATGCACACGCTGCGGAACAAATCATTCAAGAGCTGCTCCATACCGTTGAGGTGCCAAAATAATGCCATATCTGCTGCTATTACTGCTTATTGCCGGTATCATACTGACATCACATTTACTGACACGTCGATATGGGTTTCAGCACATCGAGTATCAGCTTCAATTTGACAAAGAGGAAGTCACGGAAGGCGAAACCGTTACCCTCATTGAACGGATATGCAGCCGTAAGGCATTGCCTGTTCCGTGGCTGAAGGTCGAAATGACAACGCACGCTTCTCTCAAATTTGCCAGATCCCAATCAGCAGTCAGTGAAACGACCCGTTTCATTTCCAGCTTTTTTGCACTGCGTCCCTATCGTCAGATCGAACGGCGCTGGCAAGTACAATGCACACAGCGAGGCGAGTTTTCTGTTTCCCATATCATTCTGGTGATCACGGATCTCTTTGGTACACTGGAACTCTCCAAAGCACTGCCGGAATGCTCAGCTACCCTTACGGTATTGCCTTGTGCATCGGATTTTACGTTGCCTCAACAGTTGACACTGCCGCTCAACGGACAACAGATCAAACGCCGTCTGATCCCGGATCGCATGGCTATGGATGGTCTGCGGCTCTATCAAGATGGAGATCCGGTTCGTGATATCTGCTGGAGTGCAACAGCCCGCTTTGATGCACCTATGGTATATCAGTTTCTCGATACTGCACAGCCTTCGATCACAGTGGTACTGAATATGACCACCAAAGAATCCGACCGCGATCTTGTCTCTGATCCTGCTGCGCTGGAACAGGCCATCAAGCTTTGCACCGCATTGATCGAGCAGGGACAAGCAATGCAGATGCCAATCCGTTTTTGCGCCAATACCGCTATCGATAATACCGATGTCAACACGCAAGCCGCAAGCGGTGCATCCCATATACACTATTTGCTGCGGATCCTTGCTGCTTTGCCTAACACCATCACAGAACGCTTTTCCAATCTGCTTTCCCGTATCTGTCAGCAGGAACACAGTGCCGCGATCTATGTTGTCACTGCGCTCATTGATGAAGAGCTGCTCCGATTGGCTGCGCTCTATCCGAATATTACCGTTGTAACAGTGAGACGGCTTTCTCCTTTGCATCACTTACCGAATCTTTATTCTGCTGCTGTTTCTTCCAATCCTTGAAAGGAGCTTCTCTTTATGTTTTACAATCGTATCACAGCTTTGTTGCTTTGCGGTATTCTTCTGTTGGGTCTGACTGCCTGTAATTCCAAAAACAGTTCCCAAAACGGATCGGAATCCAACGTCACGACCACAGCACCGCTCAGCGATCTCAACGCAATGCCTGAAAATTCCTATAAAGAGCCTACGATCCTTCTGGATCAGATCACCGTAGCCGCCGGTTCAACTCATGTTCCCTTTCGTGTCATTGTTTATAATAATCCCGGATATTCTATGGCAGGTCTGCGTTTGATCTATGATGATGACCTCAAGCCTTATTTTAATCCTGCGGATCATACTGTGGAATATGAGCCCGGTCAGGCTGCAAATGGCCTGATGCATAACAGCTCTGTCAGCGAAGAAAAATTTATGATCGGTTTTGCCGGCATTGGTGTTTCGGATATCACCACCGATGGCATTATTTTCACCTGCTATTTTGATGTTCCTTCCAAAGCTGCTTCAGGTGATGTATATCCCATTAAAATTGAAATCGTTGATTTCAAAAACCTTGCCGATTCTCAGCTCAATCCGAGCCTTGTTCAAGGCAGCATCACGATCCAATAAACACACGTACTTTTTCCGATACATGCAGACCGTAGAAGGGCACTGTTCTTCTACGGTTTTTTATCTGCTCCGCTCCCCTGTTTCGACAGATTTCTTTGTCATATTATGCTATCATAGGACTATCATCATGACAAAGGAGAACATAATATGTCTGTCGATACGCATTTGCACCGCTGTTTTCTTGTGATTTTCTGTATGCTGCTGCCGCTCATTTCCTTTTGCAGCTGCAAGCACAACACAGAGGAACCTTCCGATTCGCAAATCGGTTCCAATACTGTGATGCAGCCGCTCCCCTATGCCGAGCAAACCAAAGAGCAGCTCTATCTGCCCAGTGCGGCTCCGATTACCGAACACAAAGTGATCGCCTCATGGATCCCCTATTTTCAGTATCCCGATCTGTTTGAAGGAGCCGATGAAGCGGAAGCCCGCGATCGCATCCGCAGCTTGCTCAACGGTGCAAAAAGCATGGGGATCAATACGATTTTTGCACATGTTTGTGCTTTTGGAGAAGCCTATTACCACTCGGAGCACTATGCTGCGGCAGAAGGTATTTCGGAGCTTGATTATCTTCAGATCCTTGCAGAGGAATGTGATGCACTCTCTCTTTCCCTGCATGCTTGGGTAAATCCTCTGCGGCTGCAAACCGAACCGATCCTTGCAAGCCAAGAACCGAATAAACAAATCGCTGCCTGGTATCATGACCCCAAAACCAACGGACGCTATGTTGTCAAAGTCGATAGTCGTTGGTATCTCAATCCTGCTTATCCTCCTGTACGGGAATTTCTGGCAAAGGTGATCGCGGAGCTGCTTTTGAATTATGATATTGACGGCATCCACATTGATGACTATTTCTATCCCACCACAGCGCCTGAATTCGATGCCGAAGCCTTTGCTGATTCCGGCCAAAGCGATCTGACTGCATGGCGCAGATCCAATATCAATGCGCTGGTATCTTTACTATATCGCACTACCCATACAGTCAAGCCGGATGCAGTATTCTCCATCAGTCCGCAAGGAAATATGCTGGAAAATCAGACCAAGCTCTATGCAGACAGTACATTATGGTGCAGCGAAGCCGGATATTGCGACTGGATGATCCCACAGCTTTATTACGGCTATGAAAATCAAACAATGCCGTTCGAAGAAACCTTATCCAATTGGTGCTCTCTGGAACGTGCAAACAGCGTATCCATGATCATCGGTCTTGCTGCATATAAGGTCGGTGTGATCGATGCCTTTGCCGGAAATGGTCAGAAAGAATGGCAGGAACATAGCGGGATCCTTGCAAAACAAACTGCAGATGTGCTGGAAAACAGTACTTTGCAAGGTGTTGCATTTTATCATCTGGATGCCACCTTAGCACTCTCGCAGCGGGAAGAAGCAGCATTATCACAAGTAATGCTACCATGTATTTCCGATTCTCCTGAGACTTCTGCAGTATCATAACGGCACAACAGTTTCCTTTGACCCAAAGGCTAACATTCTGTTCAGCCATAATGGCGCAAAATTTCCACCAAATAAAAAAGTACGATACTGTTCCGCAACAGACACAGTATCGTACTTTTTTTGCATTTTAGACTTAATCAATGGTCTCGACCTTCAGCAGATTGGTCGTGCCGGAAATTCCAAGAGGAACACCTGCGGTGATCACAACCAAATCACCCGACTCCGTGTAGCCTGCTTTCACAGCAGCTTCAACCGCATGACGGAATAATCCATCCGTACTGGTTTCTTCGGCGATCACCAGCGGATAAACGCCCCATGACAGATTCATCTGCCGCTGTACCATCGGCTCCATGGTACAGGAAACGATCGGAACCATCGGACGGTATTTGGAGATCAATCTTGCCGTTTCGCCGCCCTTGGTTACTGTTATGATCGCTGCTGCATCCAGATCGTGTGCCGATGTCACCGTAGCATGGGATATTGCACCAGCTACATCAACACTGCCGCTCTGCTGCTTCAGAAATTTTCCTTTATAATCAATATTGCGCTCTGTGGTGACTGCAATTCGCACCATAGTTTCAACAGCCTCCACAGGATACTGACCGGCTGCAGTTTCTCCGGAAAGCATCAGCGCACTGGTACCGTCATAGATCGCATTGGCTACATCTGTGATCTCTGCTCGCGTTGGCCTTGCATGCTGAACCATGGATTCCAGCATTTGAGTAGCGGTAATGACTTGCTTACCGGCCTCATATCCCTTGCGGATCAGCTTCTTCTGAATATCCGGAATCTGCTCAAAGGGGATCTCAACACCCATATCACCGCGGGCAACCATAATGCCATCTGCTTCCTCAAGGATCTCATCAATATTCTCTACACCCTCACGGTTTTCGATCTTGGCTATGATACGCACGCCATACCATCCCAGACTCTGTGTGAATTTCCGCAGATATCGGATATCCGCACCGGTACGTGCAAAGCTTGCTGCGATAAAATCAAAGCCGAGTTTTGCGCCGAATTCCAGATCATTCATATCTGCATCACTGAGATATGGCATTGATAAATTAACTCCCGGAAAATTGCAGGATTTATAATTGGAAATCATGCCGCCATGAATAACACGACATTCCACATTCTTATCGGATACACTTTCCACGCGAAGCTCTACAAGACCATCGTTGATCATCACCGAATCACCGGGTCTGATATCTTTCGTCAAACGCGAAAAATTCACACTGCCGATTCTATCATCGCAAGGAACATCCATCGTAGTAAGAGTATAGGATGCACCCTCCTGCAGTTCTACCGGTCCGTTGGGAAAAGTACGCAGCCGAACCTCCGGGCCTTTTGTATCCAGCATTGTTGCAATCGGCAAACCAAGCTCTTCCCGCAAACGTACAACCTGTTCAAAGCGCTTGCGATCCGTTTCATAATTTGCGTGTGAAAAATTAAACCGAGCAACATTCATACCAGCCTGCATCATCTGACGCATGACAGCATCCGAATCTGTAGAAGGTCCTACAGTACATACAATTTTGGTTTTTCTTAAAACAGTATTCATAGAATCAAACTCCTCTTGCAGGAAATATACTAAGTCAAACCGGCTTTCACAAAATCAACATGGCATCGCCAAAGCTGAAAAAGCGATATCGTTCCGATACTGCTGTTTTATATGCCTGCATCGTATGCTCATAGCCCGCAAATGCAGATACCAGCATGATCAATGTGGATTCAGGAAGATGAAAGTTTGTCAGCAAACCATCAATACAGCGAAATGTATAGGGCGGATAGATAAAGATCCCTGTGTCGCCGTCACAGGCACAGATCTCTCCGTGAGCCTGTACTGCGCCCTCCAATGTACGGCAGGATGTTGTGCCCACTGCTATGACTCTGCCGCCCTTTTCTTTGGTTTCACGGATCAGATCCGCAGTGATTTGAGGGATCGAATAATGCTCGATATGCATATGATGGTTGCGAATATCATCCTCTTTCACGGGACGGAAGGTGCCAAGACCGACATGAAGGGTGACAAATGCAGTCCGTATCCCTTTTTCGGGCAGTGCTGCAAGAATCTCCGGTGTAAAATGCAGACCGGCAGTGGGTGCCGCAGAGGATCCAAGCTCTTTGGCATATACCGTCTGATAGCGTTCTTTATCAGCAAGCTTTTCAGTAATATAAGGCGGCAGCGGCATCTGACCGATCTCATCCAGCACCGCATACAAATTATCCTCACAGAAAAACCGCACGAAACGTCCGCCATCCTCAGTAACGGACAGTACCTCTGCTTCCAGCTTTCCCTGACCGAACCGAAATCGTGTGCCGGGTTTTGCTTTTTTTGCAGGCTTGCATATGATCTCCCAGACCTTTTCCTCCACCGGCTTCAAAAGCAAAAACTCAATCGCCGTACCATTATCAATCTTCTCTCCATAAAGACGTGCCGGCAGCACTCGGGAATCGTTCATTACAAGCAGATCTCCCGGCTGTAAAAATGAAATCAGATCATAAAAATGATGATGCGTAATCTCCCCTGTTTCCCGATTCAGACAAAGCATACGGGATGCACTCCGTGGAGATACCGGCGTCTGAGCAATAAGCTCTTCCGGCAATTCATAGGCATAAGTGCTGCGTTTTGTCCATTCTGGCATGATATCCATCCTTCCGGATCCGTAAAAGAATCAAACATATTCCATTGTGAATTCAGAATCATCCCAAATTCACCCAGTATACAGTATACCACATTTTTCTTTATTTGTCCAGTCATTCTCTGATTTATAATGCCTCTGAAGATGGATTTTTCATGATTGCAAAAAAGGACGGTGTCTCTGTTACAGAGTCCGTCCTTTTTCTAACGATTCAATTGCCCATCACCCATGCATGCACAATGCCGAACCATTCTCTTACCCAATAGGTAGGAACCAAATAGAATGGTGTACTGGCAGATACCGCATAGCAGGAAAGTTCTTCCTTCTTTGCCAGATATTGCGCACGATACTGATGAAAAGCATCCGTAGCCAGCATGATATCACCGCTGATCCCCCGCTCTTCAAGCAGTGCTTTGGAAAACTGCAGGTTTTCTGAGGTGGAAGTGGATCGATCCTCTTGATAGATTCGCGCCTCGTCGATCCCATGCTGTATCAGATACTGTGCCATACAGGCTGCCTCGGAGATCCCTTCATTGGCGCCTTGTCCACCCGACACCACGACCGGTACATCGGGATGCTCCTGCAAATAGGCACAAGCAGCTTCCAAGCGCCTTGACAGCATCAAACTGGGCTGCGTACCGTTGACCTTGCATCCAAGCACGATCATTGCTGCCGGCTGCTGTACGGGCTTTCGATTGGCAGATGCGATCATCATGAAGGAAAGCCCCAGACAAAAAAGCAATCCGGCTGCAAGGATACTGCCGATCACCAAAAGACTGATTTTTCCGGCTTTTTGTGACCAGAGCTTTTGCATAAACACAAGAAAAGTCGAAAGCCGGATACCAATTGCCGTAATACCAATGCTCAACGTCAATCCCGATAGATTACCGATATTGGTGATGCCACGCAACATCGGCAGCAAAAAGGCTCCGATGCCCAATATGCCAACTGCAATCAACCCAATCTGCAGGAAAGCATTACCCATTCTTGACTTCATTTTGATATTTACGCAACGCTTCGGCAAGCTGTGCGGGGCAAGAGGTTGTCTTGAATCCACAGCGGATCCCTTCCAGACGTGCTATGACCTCATCAACATCCATTCCTTTTACCAAAGCACAAATACCTTGACTGTTTCCATGACAGCCTCCCATGATCTGCACTTGCTCGATCACTCCATTTTCTACGGAGATCCGCATTTTTTGTGCACATACACCACGAGGAGTAAAATCAAAGACCATGTAAAGAACTCCTTTCAGATACGAGCAACGCCCTCAGAAACAGCAGCCTCTGCTACAGCTTTGGCAACGGCTTCCGATACCTTCGGATCAAAGGGATTGGGGATCACGCACTCAGGACAAAGTGCTTCATCCGACACGCATCCGGCGATTGCCAGTGCTGCAGCGCGCTTCATCCCTTCTGTGATATCCGATGCACGAACAGAAAGTGCGCCCTTGAAAATGCCGGGGAATGCCAGCACATTGTTGATCTGATTGGGGAAATCACTGCGGCCTGTACCGATAACAAATGCACCTGCTGCCTTTGCATCCTCAGGCATGATCTCCGGCACAGGATTTGCCATAGCAAAAATAAAGGGCTTTTCGTTCATGCTGCGTACCATATCCTGTGTGACCAGATTCGGCTTGGATACACCGATGAACACATCTGCACCCTCCATCGCCTCTTTCAGTCCGCCGCGGATCTTGGCACGATTTGTGCGCTGGGACAGAGAAATCAGTGCATCAGAGGAAAGTGCATCGCCTTCGCAGATGATACCCTTAGAATTGAGCATCAGAATCTCTTTTACACCAAAGGAAATCAGCATCTCGGCAATGGCGACACCGGCTGCACCGGCGCCATTGATCACGATCTTCAGATCAGACATCGATTTGCCTGTCAGCTTACAGGCATTCAGCATCGCTGCGGTGGCCACGATCGCAGTACCGTGCTGATCATCATGGAATACAGGAATATCCAAAAGCGCTTTCAGCTTCCGCTCGATCTCAAAGCAGCGGGGTGCTGAAATATCCTCCAGATTGATACCGCCAAAGCTGCCGGAGATCAAGGATACGGCATGAATGAATTCATCGGGATCTTTGGTGCTCACACAAATCGGAAATGCATTGACACCTGCAAATTCACGAAACAGCGCACACTTGCCCTCCATCACAGGCATAGCTGCCAGCGGGCCGATATCACCAAGGCCCAATACTGCAGTACCATCGGTGATTACGGCGACCAGATTATGACGACCTGTCAGATCATAGGATTTGGAAGGATCCTCCTGAATCTCCAGACAAGGCTTTGCTACACCGGGAGTATATGCAACCGAAAGTGCTTCCTGATCACGAATTGCAACACGAGATACGATATCGAGCTTTCCGCCCCATTCCTCATGTGCTGCCAATGCTTTTTCCATAATGTCCATTACTTCATTATCCTTTCGTATTTTTCTTTTGATTATGTTCCTGCGAGGCAACCGCAAGTAATCTCGCAAAATGCTCCGGATCTGTTGTATGAGAGCCTAGATGCGACGGCTTCTGATTATACAGTCCATGGAAATCAGATCCGCCCGTGATGATCAGATCATAGCGTTTTGCAATATCGCGCAATGTTTTTCTCTGTTCGGGTGTCGCAGAATAATGATCCACCTCAACACCATCGATCTTGCCCTCTGCTGCCAATTCCTCCAACAGTGCAAGATTGTCATAGAGCATAGGATGTGCCAGAACAGCTACGCCTCTCGACGCATGGATCAGATTGACAACATGCTGTACATCCGGATAGGCACGATTAACAATACAGCTGCCGTTTTGGGGATGAAACAGCTCGGAATCCAATGCACCGTAAAACTCCAGCGCATAGCCGTAATCGATCAAGGCACGCATAATATGTACCTTAAAGATCGACTCGCTGCCTTTACAATGGCGCAATACACTATCCAAGGTGATCGGATAGCGCTCCATGACCTTTTCGATCATTTCCTTGCTGACTTCTTTTCGGATCTCACGGGATTTCATGCAAAGCATCTCTAAGCGATCGGGATTCTGCGGGAGATAACATAGAATATGCACCTTGGATTCCCGCTGTGTATCCCAAGCACTCATTTCAACACCCTGTATGATCTGGATCTGATACCGCTCTCCCAAAAAACGAGCTCGTGAATAGCCAGAAAGCGTATCGTGATCCGTAATACAAAGCGCTTTCATCCCGATATGGGCTGCCTGCCGAACGATCTCCTCAATTCCGAGAGAACCATCCGAAAGGGTACTATGACAATGCAGATCTATCATAAGGAACTCCGTTCTGCCGCTTTTTCAAAACACAGGCGGCGGGATTTGATTTCGGATTTTCCGGCACATCGTTTCATCAGCACGCTGCCGATGATGCCGTTATGGACAGATAAAATACAGCACATCTATTATACCACAATCACAGCAGAAAATCAAGTGGCAGATACATAAATCAGTACAAGATCACAAAGGATATTTCAGACATCCGTTCAAACAGTCGGACTTTTCGTAATGTCAATTACTACATATTCCGAAACAGCACCCGTTTTGAATGGAATTGCCCAACCGGAAATACCGGATGTCACTACAAAATCCGTCTGTGCCCGACGCTCAGTGCCATAATACCGATCATTGGCCCCGATCCATACACCGATGGGCCCTGCCGGAAAAATATGTCCGCCATGGGTGTGGCCGGAAAGCACAAGATCTGCACCTGCCTGTGCCTGTGCTTCGTAATCGTTCGGCTGATGATCTGCCACAATGGTATAGACCGTTCCACTTGCTTCTGACATCAGAGCCGACATGGACATACGATGCTCGGCAGAACGATCCAGTCTGCCAATCAGCTGCAGATTGTTATCCAGCAAGACCGCCTCATCCTCCAGTATGATTACACCCTGTTCCATCAACGTCAACCGAAGATCCTGCACGGTAAAATCACGGGAACCTTTTGAATAGCCTTCATCGTGATTGCCAAATGAAAAATAGACACCATAGGTAGTATCCAGTCTGCCCAATGCTTTACAAGCCTGCTCCATATCCGCACGCTCGGAATCATCATCCACAAAATCACCGGCAACAATGACCAGATCCGGATTTGTTTTCTGAATTCGATCCATTTGCTCTGCAAAACGATCACCATCCAGCGTTACGCCCAAATGTGCATCGGCAATGAATACCACCCGCAGCGAATCCGGCTGCATCGCTTTTTGTGTCGTGAACGAATAGGATGTCTCGTATATATGATGCGCATAATACCAGCCAAAGCAAAAATAAATGACTGTCGCAAAAATCGCCGCAATACCTTCGGGATTCCCCTTCCGTGCACGTTGCTTCCATCGGCGCAGCAGTGTTGCAATTCCATCGCAGATTGCCCAGAATACGATCAGGTGCAGCACTGCAACGATCGTTGTGAACGGTGTCAGCAGCATAGCAGGCACCACCAGCAGCATCGGTGAAAATGCAAGAAGCCATGCTCGCTTCGGGTACTGCAGCGCAATGCGTTCTATCACCGAAAACCGATGAAATCTTGTGGCAAGATAATAGATACCAAGCAGCATCAGTACAAACAGTATCAAAAACAAAACCAAAAAGAACAAGATCTGCCACCTCTTTTTCAATGCAATATTTCATATAATATGCTTAGATACGTCAGAAATGCCGATCCAACGCCTTTTATTATAGCACTGAACGGAAGCATTGTCAATTTTGCTGCGCAAAAAACGCAGTTCCCGATCAACAGGAACTGCGTTTTTGCGATTCAATGAACCATCGGTTCTATGACATCATGCTTATTCATGGAAGAAATACGGCAGAGCATCATAGACATAGTGGCGGACATAACCCCACCAATGGGTCTTGCCGGGAGCAACCAGATAATAGAAATTACCCTTGGAGAAATCACTGGTGTAGATAAAGTGACTGTCATTCTTCATCTGGTCCATCTGCGGATTCATATTGCCATAGGCAATGTCCTCAGAACCGGTTGCACACATAATGAAATACTCATCCTTCTGCAGACCAAGGCGATCGATCTCAGCAGTCAAGGAACCAACACCTTCCCAGTTATCACCGGAAAGCGGCATCAGATAACCAACCATATCGAGGCTATGGTTGCCCACACACCATGCGGAAAGAGCACCCATAGAGAAACCGCCGTATGCACGATGCATTCTGGAGGCGATCAGATCAGCTTCCGATGTGGATTTGGCATAGGTGGAATATTTACCCTCAACAAACGGTACCACACTCTGGCGGAACTCTTTATAGAAGGTTTCTGCCGAACACTTGTTAAAGGTAGGTGTTACAACGATCAGCGGCTCAAGCTCATTATTCATGATCATGTTGTCAAGGATGTAATTCAGCTTGACATCATTGCTGAAAATGGTGTTCTCATTTTCGCCGCCGCCGTGCATCAGATAGAAAATATTATACTGCTTGGTGTTATCATAACCATAAGGCAGATATACCTTCAGCGTATTGGAACCATTGATACCGTTGTAGGTTTCCGTAATGACGGTGCCACTCTGTGCACAGGGATTCAGATAGTTACCCGGTGCTTCGCGATAGCTCAGTGCGCTGTTGTAATTGAAAGGAGTCTTGTTGGAATCATCATCAGTATTATCATCAGAATCACCGGGCACATCGGAAACAGGAGGCTCAAGATCTTCCAGTGAAATCAGCTTAGCAAGATACTGAAGGAGCAGACTCATGTCAGTAGCAGTCAGCTTGGTATCGAAGTCCAGATCGCCATTGATCTGACCGGATGCGGTAACGGAAATTGCAGTATCCTCAGCAACATAACGGTTACCGAGCACCACGTCATCGATCTTGATCATGCCATCGCAGTTGACATCACCCAGACGATAGGTGCTCTGACCTGCGCCCGCGATCTCAGTTCCTGCAAGTGCACCGATTGCTTCGTCAACATAGAAGTTTACTGTACTCGAAGCAGTCTCAATATAGAGCTGGAGATCGGATGCTCCGGCAGGGATGGTGTAATTGGTATTAGCAAGCTGAATCCACTCACCCTTGGCAGCAGTGCCTTCTGCGATGGAATCATACATTGTCTCGCCGCTGGCATCCACATACTGTAACTTCATGTAGAAGGTATCGGTTGCAGATCCCTCCAGATAGCAAACATTGGCACTGAAGCTGAACTGCTCACCGGGCACGAATGCACGGGAATTCAGAGTACGAGTCGCACCATTCCATGCATCTGTTCTGCCGGAGACCAGCAGAGCTTCTTTGCCTTCGTAGAAGGTTCTGCCGCTCAGCTCAACTGTAGCAGAGCCTCTGTTTGTCCAGCTGTCGGTGGCGCCTTCAAAGGTGCTGTGGAAGAACCAACCGTTCTCATCGGGTTCGGGAGGGGCAACACCGGTGCTGACATTATCGCCATCGCCCCAATCGGAGGTAGGTACCAGATTGAGCAGCGTATTGTATGCGGTCTTGGGCTGGTTGTTGCCGTCAAACAGCAACGGTGCATTCTCGGAGCCGATCCATGTATTGGCATC
>JAZOCU010000002.1:0-29899 GCA_045596625.1 Oscillospiraceae bacterium
AGTAGTTGACTACACTACTGAGCGTCACATCATTGGTTGGACTTCCATGGGTATGAACATGGAGACCGATAACGGTGTTATGATGACCGTTTACTTCTCTCTGCCTGAGGATGCACAGCCCGGCGATGTATATCCGATCACGCTGGATGTTGACCAGATCAGCGACAATCGTGCAAACGATTACGAGTTCACTGAGGTTGACGGTTTCATCGAGGTAATCGCACCTGAGACCACCACCACTACCACCACCACTACTACCGAAGAGACCACCACTACTACTGAAGAGACCACCACTACTACTGAGGAGACCACTACTTCTCCCGGTAACGACACCGGTGATGCAGGTGTTGCTCTGGCATTTGCAGGTCTGTTGACCGCTGCCGGCACTGCTGTAGTAGTTCGCAAGAAGAGAAAGTAATTTCTCATTTTCGATCCTTTCTTAATAATAATTTTGAAGCCTGAGAGAACACATTCTCTCAGGCTTTTTCTATATCGACAAGAATTTACTTGCCATTTACAGGGGTTTGTGGTATAATAGAAAAGAAATCACGCTGATATGGCGGAATATGGAGGAAAGTATGGCTTCGATCTGGAATCATCGTATATCTATTTCCTTGTTTGGTGAAGCAGAAGGTCCGGCAATTGGCGTTGTATTGGATAACCTGCCGCCCGGTGAATATGTTGCAATCGAGGATCTGTCTCGTTTTATGATGCGTCGGAATCGTCCGATTCCTGCGGAAGGAGATGGTATTCCGATGCCGCAAACCACTGATATACCGCAGATTTTATCCGGATTGGTGCAAAACCGCACGACAGGTTCACCATTATGTGCATTTCTAAATAATCCCAAAACGATCGAACAGTTGGATTATCGGAATATGTCGCACATTGCCCGACCCGGTCATGCGGATTATACCGGTGCGATGCGTTATCGCGGATTTGCAGATGTTCGAAGCGGCGGTCATCTGTCAGAGAGAATGACCATTCCCCTTTGCTTTGCCGGTGCTGTATGTCAGCAGATGCTGGAACGCAGAGGTATTTATGTAGGAGCACATATTGCTTCAATCCACAAAATTCAGGACAAGCCTCTTTCGCCAACAAAAGTTACGCGGGAAGAATTGCTGGCAATTCGGCATAAAGCGTTTGCTGTGCAGGATGACAGCAAGGGCAGACGAATGCTCAATGATATCCGGCGTGCAGCAGATGGCGGCGAATCCTTGGGCGGTTCTATTGCCTGTTATGCGGTCGGTGTGCCGGCAGGTGTGGGATCTCCGATTTTTGACGGCATTGAAAATACCATCGCCCAGCTGACATTTGGAATCCCAGGAGTGCGCGGCATCGAATTCGGTGCGGGATTTGCCTCTGCAGCAATGACAGGCAGCCAGCATAATGATCCGTTTTATGTCGATGAACTTGGTCATGTCTTGACAAGAAGCAACCATCATGGCGGTGTGTTGGGCGGCATTTCATCAGGAATGCCTATTGCATTTCGTGTAGCGATCAAGCCTGCGGCATCGATTGCGAAACCGCAGGAGACAGTGGACTATTCAGCGATGTCCAATGAAGTGATTCCATCTGCGGCAAATCCCAAGCCTTGTCTCGTTCCGGAGGCTGTGGCTGCTGTGGAAGCTGCTGCTTGTATTGCATTGGTCTCTCACTTGCTGGATTATCCTAATTTTGTCTGAGTATCATAGGAGGTGTTTTTGTGGAGGAGCAAGTACTGTTTCCAATTCCGGATCCTGAGTTGATTCCGCTGCCGGGGCAGTTATCATTTTTTCCGGAATCAAAAGCACCGGTCCCAACAGTATCCAAACCCAGACATTATCCCGAATTGAATCCGATGCGTCTCAATGATCCGCATATGGTGCGGATCCTGCTGTGTATTGTATTGCATCGGCTTGGCAATAGTGTGCAGGAAAACTGGTTGTATGATATTGTTGTGAGCAGCGGATATGTTACGTATTTTCTTTATACAGATGCCATTGGCTTTTTGCTTGAAAACCAATCTCTGGAGCTTAGGCAGACAGAAGATGGTGCGATATATCGGCTGACAGAAATCGGAATTGCTTGTGCAAAGACAATGCGCCAATATATTGCAAAGCCCATGCGGGATCGCGTTGTACTGGCTGCGCTGCGCTATACTGCACGTCAGCGTGCTTTGCGGGATCTGACTATCGCGTATGAAGCTGTTCCGGGTGGCTGCATTCTTTGTGTGCAATGTCGGGATCGCAGTGAAGAAATGTTTGCACTGCGAATCCGTACGCCGGACCGAAGCGCTGCTGAGGAGCTTTCTGAGCGAATTCTGCGAAATCCCGCTGCATTTTTTGGCAAGATTCTGGATTCGGCTTTGAACAATGAGGAAGAACAGTATAATTTACAGGACAACTGATATGCCAAATGTACCGACAACGCAAAAATATAAGAAATATGCTTGCAAAATCAAATTCTGCGTGGTATAATAATATGGATCAATTTCCCGTATGTGGTAGAGAAAGGTTTGTGTTATGATGAATCATGTTACTCGTAAGTGTACAAAACTGCTGATCGGTGCATTGAGCGTGGCATCCACTGCTGCGATGCTGACTATGACTGCATTTGCAGATGGCAGTACGGCAGATTCCGGCAGCAATTCTGCAACCGGTAATGTATGGGGCGATTTGCTTGTCAGTGTGCTTCCGCTTGCTATTGCGATTTTGTTGATGTATCTGATCTTGTTCCGTCCCCAGAAAAAGCGTGAACAGGAAGCGCAGAAGATGCGTGAGAATGTGCGTATCGGAGATGAGATCTGCACTGCGGGCGGTCTGATCGGCATCGTCATTCGTGTCGCTGAAGATACTGTTGTGATGGAAACCGGCGGCGAGCGCAGTAAGATTCGTGTGAAAAAATGGGCGATCCACGAGAATATCACACAGCTTGAGGAACAGCAGGCTGCCGAAAAAGAGCGCAAGGCTGCTCGTCAGAAGGGTATTGTACCTGCCGCAGAAAAGAAAAACGACGATAAAAAGTGATCTGCATTGCGGATTGCTTTTGGAAATCCCATAAATAACAAAAGGCTGCTTTTGATTTTCATCAGAAGCAGCTTTTTAATTGGAAAAAGGATCATGGATCATGACGTTGCGCCGTTTTGATCGGAAAGCGATTGGAGTACTTCTTTGAGCTGAGAGACACTATGAAGCAGCTGTTTCTGCTCATAATGGTTCAGTGGGATATCCAGCACACGTTCAATACCCTCGCTGCCGATGATCGCCGGAACGCCAACGCAAACATCGTCCATGCCATAATGTCCGCGCACATAGCAGGAGACAGGCAGCACAGAATGCTCATCCCGTATGATGGCTCTTGCAATGCGAAGTACCGCCATCGCAATACCGTAATAGGTAGCACCCTTTCGTTTGATGACCTCATAGGCGCTGTCCCGAACTTCTTCATAGAGCTGATGCAGTGTGTCATGAGATTCGGATTGACCGGCAAGTGTACAGAAATCATCCAGATCTACGCCGGAAATATTGGCGCTGCTCCAGACAGCAAGCTCGGAATCGCCGTGCTCTCCGATGATAAAGGCGTGTACACTGCGGCTGTCAATGCCAAGATATTTTCCGACCAATTGCTTTAATCGGGCAGTGTCCAATACAGTGCCGGTACCGATCACCCGATTTTCGGGAAATCCGGATTCCTGCAATGTGATATAGGTGAGGATATCTACGGGATTGGACACCACAAGAAGTATGGCATTGCGATTATAAAATGTGATCTGTGGGATCATATTACGGAAGATTGCCGCATTGCGATGCACCAGATCCAAACGTGTTTCGTTGGGTTTTTGATTTGCACCGGCAGTGAGAATGATCAGACCACAGTCTGCGATCTGAGAATAATCGCCGGCATATACAGATACAGGCGCTGCAAAAGGTACGCCATGCATCAGATCCATTGCTTCGCCTTCCGCTTTTTCCTGATTGATATCAATGAGCACCAGCTCAGAAAATAAGCCGCTTTGTACCAGCGCAAAGGCAATGGATGCGCCAACCTGACCGCATCCGATGATGGCGCATTTTTGAAAATCGATCGTATCCATTGGGACAGTCTCCCTTCGGTTGATATTGCACAGATAGCTTGCCCTCATTTCAAGAAAACATACAAACAGTGCTTCGATTGTATGAATACAGCGCGGTATGCGATATTGCAGTTTGCATTACGCAGCTTTTCTGAAACTGCGAAAACCAAATGAGGATCGTGCCAATCTTAATCAAATTCTAAGGAATTGTGTGATTGTTTTTTAAGAAAATCTGTGGTACAATCAAAAGGAACTGCATAAAAATTTACAATTTGTTAAAATTCAGTGCAAGGTGGACGACATCAAGCAAATCCCGCTTTTTCTCTATAGAATTTCCACAGCTACATCAATGGAGCTGCTTGAATTTCTGTGCAGGATTGCAGAGGGACCCTTTGAGGCTATGAAGAAATCCGAAACTATTGCGTGGCTTCGTGCTTTTTCGACTGTTGACATCGTTGACAAATCCTTTTTATATATGTTATAATAATAAAGATTCGGCTTGCCGATTCGGATGAAAACATGAGAAAAGAGGATAAAAACATGGCAAGAAGAACTGCTGCACAATGTCCTTGCGGTGCGGCTTATGACAGCAAGGGCGTATGTAGTGCCTGTGGAAAAAAAAGAGTGCGCTCCGGTGTCTATTGCGGCTGGCATAGCTTTTGGTGCGTGATCGGCACTTTGTTTCTGATCGGCTGCATTGCAACCAATCTGACAATTCGTTCCTATATCAAATCTGAAAAGATCTCCAAGGCTGTAAGCGAAACGAATATTGCTGCGGTATCGGTTGGCTCTAAGACCGTTGCCGAGATGATCCGAGAGGAATATGTCAGCGATGATGCAGTGCTCGTTGAAGATGTGGAAGCCGCAATCGAAAGCATGGGCATTGAGGATTTTGCTGCCGATAAGCTCAAGGCATATGGTCAGCTTTTGCGCGGTGAAAGCAATGTGGTGGTACATATTACTGCAGATGAGATCGTTGGCTTGTTGGAAAAAAGTCAAGGTGATGTGTATGACAAATGTATGCTGGTCATTGAGGAACGGGATAAAGCAGAGATCCGTGATACGCTGGAAGAACCGCTGCGTGTGGTCAATAAGCTGATGACAGTGCTGTATGGTTCCCCTGCAATGCGGGCTTTGGCTCGCTGGAGATTGAGCATTCCTCGTGTGATCGTGGATATTGTCCTGCTTCTTTTGCTGCTCTGGCGCTGGATAAAGGTGCGCCTGAATGCCGGAAAAAAACGGGATGGCGCATTCAAGGGAATGGGACTGACCATTCTGATTCCCTCTGCAGTGCTCTTTTTGAGCGCAGTGATCATGGTTCTTTCCGGTGCCTTTACGCCCGATGGCACAGAATCGCTCAGTGCACTGAAAAATGCGATCGCTTCTCCGTATTGGGGTCTTAGCGCTGTGGGCATGATCTGCGGTACTGCGCTGATGTTTATTGCTGCCATTCTGCGCAGATCGGAAGAGCAGAAAGTGGCTGCTCTGCTGGATAAGAATACTAAGCCGGTTCCGTCTACCCGAATGGAATCTGTGGAAGTCCCCACGGTTGTGGAGAAGCCTGCACCGGCACGAAAAGCACCGGAAGAAACCGTGCCCTGTGTGTTTTGCTGTCGTCAGCTTTCGGTGAATGCACGTTTTTGTATTTATTGTGGTAAGCCGCAGAGCGCTTCTGCACCTGAAACAAAGACAGAGCCGGAAACAGAAGCTGCTGAGAGCGTTGCTGCACCGCAGGAATGATCTGATAGCCTAAGCCTTATCATGAGGGATTCTTCGGGCACGAATGTTGTGTAAAGCAAGAGGAGTCTGCATATGAATCATACCAAAACAACAAAACGACGATTGAAGCTCGGACGTGTTCTGGCAGCAGCTGTTTGTGTTGTATTTTTGCTGCTTCTGGTGGTTGTGCTGCTTTGCTATTTTGGTGGTGTATTCCGCCGTGCAAGCAATGCAAATTCATCTGTGCCGGATGCCTTGCAGGCATTGCAGTCCGACCAAATGACCACAATTACCACAACAACCGAAGTGACAACGACTACGACCACGACTTTGTATCCTCCTGTGGCACAGAACGATACCAAGACGATCGCATTGACCGATGAAGCTGTGATCCTGGCACAGAATGCGGTGCTGGTCGATCCCACAACCCATACGCTGATCGCACAGCGTAAGGCAGATGAGCAAATTTATCCGGCATCCATGACCAAGATCATGTCTATGCTGACGGTGCTCCGGCTGTTGGGCGAGGAAAGCAAGCTCTATCATGCCTATATCATGGATGGCGATCTGATTGGCCCTTTGCGGGAACAATCAGCGGTTTGTGCCGGATTTCAAGGTGGAGAAGCCTGCCGGATCATTGATATGCTGTATGGAATGATGCTGCCATCGGGTGCCGATGCGGCAGTTGGTTTGGCAATCTATACTGCAGGCAGTGTGGAGGCATTTGTCACGGAAATGAATGCCTATGCTAAGGAAATGGGACTGACACAAACCCATTTTGTCAACTGCACCGGGCTTCACGATGACAGCCATGTCAGTACAGTCAATGAGATTGCCTGCATTCTTAGCTATGCGCTGCAAAATCCGCTTTGCCGGCAAATTATGTCAACGGCAGAATATACCACTGCGGTGACGGCACAGCATCCCGATGGCCTGACAGTGCACAGCACGTTGTTTTCTCGTATGACGGGCAGCGAATTGGATGATATTGCTGTGTGCGGCGGAAAAACAGGCTTCACCAATCAAGCGGGACAGTGCCTTGCAACATGGGCACAGGCGAAAGACGGAAAAGAATATATTTGTGTTGTGGCAGGCTGTGACGGTGCTAAGCCGATGGAGGCTGTCTATGATACACTGACAATTTATGATCAATATCGCAGCGGTGACGGAATCGGTGCTGTTCGTTTTATGACAGATTCCGATGTCATCGCAGACAGAGAGGCTGCATGAATCAAGTAATCATACAAACCGCAAAATCTGCCGGCTTTTGTTTTGGCGTCGATCGTGCCGTGAAGCTGGTTTATGAAGCGTTGGAACAGGGCCGCCGTGTGGCAACCTTAGGCCCTATTATTCATAATGATGCCGTGGTCGGTGATCTGCTTCAGAAGGGTGCTCGTATTGTATCTTCTGTGGAAGAGCTCCAAGAGGGCGAAACGCTGGTCATTCGTTCGCATGGTGTAGGCCGTGATGTATATGAAGCTTTGCAGCAGCGCGGCAATCCTGTGATCGATGCCACATGCCCCTTCGTGGCCCGCATCCATAAAATTGTATCGGAGCAAACCGCTCTCGGTCATGATATTCTCATTGCCGGAGATGCTTCACATCCCGAGGTGCAGGGAATTGTTGGTCATTGTGCCGAAAACTATACAGTTTTTTGCGACGAAAACGAACTGAAATGCTTTATTGATAGAACTTTTCCAAATTTGAAAAAAACCCTTGCAATTGTCGCGCAAACGACGTATAATAAAATATTATGGGGGGAGTGTATGAAGGCGCTGCCAGAATCACACCCCGATATACAGGTGTTTGAAACGATCTGTAATGCAACCGCTGCCCGGCAATCAGATGCGGATGTCCTCTCACGGCAGTCCGATTTGATGATCGTAGCAGGCGGAAGGCACAGCTCCAATACCGTAAAGCTCTATGATGTCTGTCGCAGGAATTGTCCTACATGGCATATCGCAGAGCCGGAGGAGCTGGTGGCGCTTGCACCGCAGCTGCAAAAGGCTGCACAGGATGCGCTTGTCCGGAAAGCAGCGCAGGGCTTTGATGAAAACTTGTATATCGGAATTACTGCCGGAGCCAGTACACCCGCTCACATCATTAAGGAGGTTCAAAGAACTATGTCTGGAATTTTTGACACCGATACCACGATCCCTGAAAGCGAGGACTTTCGAATTGCATTTGAGGAGGAGCTTGACAAAACCTTCACCAAAAAAATACATACAGGAGATCGAGTCGTCGGCATCGTTGCGTCCATCAGCGGCAATAACGAAGTGATGGTTGACGTTGGTGCAAAGCAGACTGGCTATATTACGCTGTCCGAACTGACTAACGACGCTTCCAAGAAGCCTTCCGATCTGGTTAAGGTTGGCGATGAGCTTGATCTGGTCGTTATCAAGGTCAACGATGCAGAAGGCACTGTAATGCTTTCCAAGCGTCGTGTTGATGAGCTGGTTGGCTTTGAGAACATCCTCAAGGCAAAAGAGGCCGGCGAAGTGCTTGAAGGTACTGTACAGAGCGTTGTCAAGGGCGGCCTTGTAGTCAGCTGCGACGGCGTTCGTGTATTCATCCCTGCATCTCAGTCCGGTCTGGGCCGCGATGCTGATCTGAATGTTCTGGTAAAGCAGGATGTTCGCTTTGTCATCATTGATGTCAATGAGCAGCGCCGCAGAGCAGTCGGCTCCATCCGCCAGGTACAGAAGACCGAGCGTGATGCTGCTAAGGCTAAGTTCTGGGAGAGCGCACAGGTTGGCGATGTTTACACAGGTGAAGTTAAGTCTCTGACCAGCTACGGTGCATTCGTAGATCTGGGCGGCATTGATGGTATGGTTCACGTTTCCGAACTCAGCTGGAGCCGTATTCATCAGCCCAGCGATGTGGTTTCTGTTGGCGATACCCTTGAGGTTTACATCAAGGCTCTCAATCCTGAGACCGGCAGAATCTCTCTGGGCCACAGACGTCCTGAGGATAATCCTTGGACAAAGTTTGTTGCAAACTACAATGTAGGCGATGTTGTTGATGCTACTGTGGTATCTGTAACTTCTTTCGGCGCATTTGCTCGTATTACCGATAATGTTGATGGTCTGATCCACATTTCCCAGCTTTCTGACAAGCGTGTCACCGATGTGAAGGAAGTGGTTGCAGTCGGCGATACCGTGACCGTGAAGATCACCGAGATCGATACTGAGAAAAAGCGCATCAGCCTGTCCATTCGTGCTACGATGGAGGTAGCTGATGTGGAAGAGACTGAAGCTGAGTCTGAGGATGCTCTTGTCTACTCCGATGAGAATCCTGAGGCGGTTGCACCTGTTTCTGAGGATGAGACCAACGAGTAATCCTTGACCGGTTCTCATTTGACCAGCTTACTGCAAAGAGGACGGAGATTATCCGTCCTCTTTTTCATTTTTGCGCCAAATCCGGAGTTTCCGGCGATTTTTCGTGATTGACAATCCCATCAAGATATGATATCATTATTTCATAGTAATCTTGCAAATAACATAGAAAGGAACGGCAAATCCACATGAAGCGAAGCACAGTTGTGAAGCTTTCTATTTTGGTGATTCTTGAAGCTGCCCTTGGTATATTTCTGTATAGCACCTTTGCGGCGACTCCTTTTACTTGGGGAAAATACCTTGCGCTGATCGGTGTGATCGCACTTTCATTGGGCGTGGATTGGCTTGTGATGCGTGCAGACAGCGCTGCGGTTGTCAGTGATGCCAAAAGGCTGAAGGATGCACAGGATTATATTGCCGCCTTTGAAGCTTGGTTGAGAGAGGATCCGCCTTTTCCTGAGGAAATTAAAGTTGCGATCCGGCAGCTGGATTCACTGGTACGCAAGCAAAAAGCACTGCGGGCAATCTTGGGCGATGATACCGACAGTGCCTTTCTTCGAACTGCTGAGGAGGTAGACGCTTATATTCTTGCCAATTGCAAGCGGGTGTTGAATCGTGTGATGATTTATGATTCTGCGGAGCCTCATCGTTATCAGACGCACGTGTCATATCTGCGGCAGGTGCTGGGGAAAAATGCCCATGTGCTTTCTGATTTTGATAATCTGATCCTTGAAGTTTCCCAGATCGGTGACGGTCAGTATGCGGAAACACCTTGTCTCAATGAGTTGACAGCTGCTCTTCGCAGTGTTCGGGATGGCGGCGAAGATGTTTGGGATGAATCTAATTCACAGATCACGCAAGCGCCTGTACAACCACAACAGCGGCAAGATCTGCAATAACATAAAAAAGGAGTAAACCTATGGCAAAAAAATCAAATGCAAAATATGCGATCATTCTTGTGATTATTGGCTGTGTGCTGGCCGGTGTGATTATTCTCGGAACAACGCTCATGGGTTTCATCGGGAAATCTGATTCGCAGATTTCAAGAGAGGCTGCGCTTTCTCAGTTGGAACGCAAGCTGAAAAAGATCGATGTGGAAATTGAGGAGCCTCGCAAGGCTACCGTACAGATTTCCGGCGATAATCTGGCAGATGAGCTGCCTGATATTGAACAATATCCGCTGAGCGTGCAGGGCTATGGCGATATCAATATCGAAATTTTCTCATCCACAGAAAAATCATCCGGCGGCACTGATGGCTGGCTGAATGAGGTTGCCGAAAACTTCAATGATTCTCATTATACGATCGATGGATCATGGGTGACTGTTTCGGTTCGTCCGATTGCATCCGGTGCAGCCATTGACTACATCATCTCCGGAAAATATGTGCCGGAGGTTTATAGCCCTTCCAATGAACTTTGGGGCAAAATGATTGCTGCTGAGGGCGTTGATATTGAGATGGTTTCCGATCGGATCGCCGGTAATACCACCGGTATTCTGATCAGCAAGGATACCTATAAAACACTGGAAGCGACTTATGGTGAAGTCAACAGCAGTACGATCATCGAGGCGACAATTAAGAGTGAGATTTCTATGGGCTATACAAATCCCTATGCTTCCTCTACGGGTCTGAATTTCCTTATCAATGCGCTGTATGAGTTCGATGCCAATGATATTCTTAGTGATAAAGCAGTAGAGCAGTTCCAGAAATTCCAGCAGAATGTACCCTTTGTTGCATATACTACGCTGCAAATGCGCGATGCAGCAGACAGCGGCGTGCTGGATGCATTCATTTTGGAATATCAGGGATATCATAATGCGTCTGAGCTGCGTGAGTATGAATTCGTGCCATTCGGTGTACGTCATGACAGCCCGGTGTATGCATTGGGTGATCTCAGTGATGAGCAGAATGCACTGCTGAATATGTTTGTGGAGTATTGCCGGAACAGTGAGAATCAGGCGCTTGCAAAAAGCTATGGCTTCAACTATTTGCAGGATTATCAGGGCGTGGATCTGAATCAGATCAGCGGCGAGATGATGCTCAGTGCACAGAGACTCTGGAAGACGGAAAAGGATTCCGGCAACCCTGTAATGGCTGTGTTTGTAGCGGATGTATCCGGCAGCATGGGCGGTGTTCCTCTGCAGGAGCTGCAAACTTCCTTGATCAATGCTTCGCAGTATATCAATGATACCAACTATGTTGGTCTGGTCAGTTATAGCACTGATGTTGCCATCAATCTTCCGGTTGATTTGTTTGATCTGAATCACCGCAGTTATTTCACCGGTGCTGTGGAGGATCTTTCTCCCGGCGGCAATACCGCAACCTATGATGCTGTGCTGGTCGCGTTGGATATGCTCCTGGAAGCGCAGGAAACTGTTGAGGCTGAAACCGGTCAGAAGATCAAACCGCTGTTGTTTGTGCTCAGCGATGGTGAAACCAATATCGGAAACAGCCTTTATGACATTCGTGATATTGTTGAGGGTTTGGAAGTGCCCTGCTATACGATCGGTTACAACGCCAATCTGGATGCGCTGGCAGAGCTCTCTGCAATCAATGAAGCCGCCAGCATCAACGCAGACAGTGATGATGTGATATACAATCTGAAAAGTCTGTTCAATGCACAGATGTAATGCCGATGCGATTTTCTGAAGCTATACAGATACCGATGCCCCCACGGAAAACGTGGGGGCATTTTGTTTTTGTGTGAAAAGCGAGTGAAAGCATTACAAAGAAAAAAACGCTGCATTCCATTGTGCGGAATGCAGCGTTTTGTTTGTGTTTGTGTGGTATTGCGTTATGCCGGCAGCTTGTCGATCAGCTTAGCAAGATACATCAGAATGGCAGCAGCATCATCACTATTGATGGGTGCGCTTCCGGAGCATTCTGCGTTCTGACGGCCCAGCAGGGTAACTGTTACGGTAGTATCCTCGGCGATGAAACGGTTCAGCAGAACGACATCATCGATCTTGACAACACCATCGCAGTTTACATCGCCGTACTGCGTTGCTGCGGGCGGTGTGCTCTGCGTGGTAGTCGTGGTAGTATCGTCGTCGCCGGGAATGGGCTGGTCGGGATCGGGTGTTGTGCCATCGGGCTCAGTACCCCAGATGAGAACACCGCTGTCATACATACAGATATAAGGTGTGATCTTTACATTGGTATTGCCCTGTTCCAGTGTCTGGAAAGACCAGTCATTGGTAGAATCCCAGAACTTATCGTTATCCGGAATGGAGATGCGGAACTGCAGCTCAGCCTGATGCTCAGACTGACCGCTGGGACGGATCACAGTGCTGTCCGTGTAGGTGAACTCAACGTAGTAAATGTTATCTTTGTAATGGATCGGTGCAGAGGCAACGGTGTTGCCGGAATACTCATCATAACCGATCTTGACGCTGACATCATCAATGGACTTGCCATTTTCGAGCAGCTCGGAAATATCGAAGAAATAGCGATAGGACAGGCTGTTGGCAACACGAGTGGGGAATGCGGAATGGTTGGTTGCCTGAGCCTTGATCTCAACGTAGGAGTCGCTCTGCTGGTTGATAGAAGCCTCCATGTAGAATTCAACATGTTCCGGTGTCTTTTGATCCTCAGCGAACTCTTCAGCCAGCTGCTTTGCAGGGAAATCGGGATCGATCTCGCCGCCATAGGTTTCGATCATCTTACCAAGCAGTGCGGTAAAGCCTGCATTGTAGTCGATTGCAACCTCGGAATACTGATATTGGCCAACATCATCGGTATAGGAGCCGTCCTGTCCGGGACCTCCGACGAGTGCACCATACAGGATGTGACGATGCTGTTTATCCTTGCCCAGAGTAGTCCATTGGTCATCCCAGATGCCGGAAGAGGTACGATGATGCCATGCCTTAGGATAATCATTGCCCATACCGATTACATAGCTTCTGTTCTGCTTATTGTCACCGAAGCAGTAATCCATCTGAGACTCATAGAAGTCGGTGTATTTTTTGGCAGCAGCAGCGTCATCGGCATAGAGTTCTTCCACGGCAACAGCTGCCAGGAATGCGGTAGTGGTTGCATGACGCAGAGAACCCCAGTTGAACAGCCATGCCAGACCATCGGGTGTGTACTGGATCTGCTTGCCGCCGTAGCCGGTGGTCCAGTATTCCAGATGCTTGGTGAATTGATCGACCCACTCAGTCTTACCGGTATTGATGGCATACAGCAAGGTACCGCCCTGCTGGGTATCATCCCAGCACATACCCCAGGTATACTTCATCTCGGTGGATTGATCTTCCTTACCCAGATTGGCAATGAAATCACTTTCGCACAGATCCAGATAGGACTTGTCGCCGGTTGCCATGTACAGCCAGTTGGCAGACCAGAACAGCTCATCATAGAAATGGGAGGATTTATACATCGAATCGGATGCCGGTGTTGTACCGTGATCACGGGTTTTGTTTGCAATATCAAAGCAGTTTTCGGCATGCTTAAGATAGTTTGCAGACAGCGTAGGATCTGCATCCTTGAACACGATCGAGCCGGCAGCCAGTGCAGCAGCCATATGACCGGTTACGTTGGAATCCTTTGTAGTGAAGTAGTTGCGCTCTGAGGAACCTTCCATCTGCTCCATTTTGTAGAGATAGATTTCTGCGGAGCCCCACCATTTGTGGTCGAAGCCTTCTTCACCGATCTGGTAAACAACTTCATTACCCAGATCACATTTTGCGATGTAATCCAGTGCGAACTGCAGATTCTTGCGATAAAGATCGGTCAAGCCTGCCTTTTCAATGCCTTCGGGGAAAGCGATCATACCCCAAGCAAGCATCGCAGCGGAATATGCATTGGTGATCGTAAATTTGATGTGGTCACCGGCATCATTCCAGCCGCCGAGGATGTAGTCGTTCATCAGGCTGTCATCACGCCAAGTTATCTGGTTCCAATCCGGCAGAGGACCGGATTGCTGTGCCTGATAAAAGAACATGGCTTTCTGCAAAGCTTCTGCATAGTTATAGCTGCCGGCTGCGGTGGCGGTGTCATTGGATCCAATCACCGGCAGGGCAGCAGTACCCATTACCGCTGCCATAGCCAAGGCAGCGATCCGTGTACGCTTCATAGGAAATGCCCCCTCTCAAAATATGAAAGAAAATTCGATGCGACCATAATCGCTCAAGATAATGATACCATGTTTTTGTATATCCTGTCAAGCATTTGCAAAAAAATTCACAATTTCGCCCATAAAAAACCGCTTACACAGGATTTCATGTGTAAGCGGTTTCGACAGCATATTGGCTTATACCATCAGATTACAGATCATTTTGCTGAATGCAACGGGGTCCTCAATGGACATTCCCTCGATCAACAATGCCTGCTGATAGAGCAGCTGGGTATATTGTGCCAGCTTGTCTTTGTCGGTAGAAAGCAAGGATTGGAGCGTTGCAAATATGGGATGCTCAGGATTCAGCTCGAGGATGCGTTCTGCCTGCACCTTTTCGTTGGTGGGCATTGCGTTGAGCACTTTTTCCATTTCCAGAGAGATCTGGCCATCGCTGGTCAGACAGACCGCATGGTTCTTAAGTCGGGAGGAAAGACGCACAGCCTTTACCTTACCATCCAGCGCCTTTTGCATTTCCTCAAACAGATCCTTTGCTGCAGTATTCTTCTCTTCCAGGGCTGTTTTGTCCTCATCGGATTCCAATCCCAGATCGCCGGCAGAAACATTCTTGAATTCCTTTTCCTGGTAGGAGGCGATCATTTTCAAGGCGAATTCATCTACATTTTCGGTGAGATACAGAACCTCCATACCCTTATCCCGCACAAGCTCGGCAGCGGGGAGTGCTGCGCAGCGTGTTGTGCTCTCGCCGGCTGCGTAATAAATATACTTCTGATCCTCACGCATTCGGGAAACATATTCCGCAAGCGTTGTGTATTGATCCTGCTCCTCGCTTGCGGAGCTGTGGAAGAGCAGCAGATCCTGCAGCAGTTCCTTGTTCGTGCCAAATCCGTTATACACACCGAATTTCAACTGAATGCCAAATGCCTTCCAGAACTCCACATACTGCTCACGATTGGTGTTAAGCAGCTTTGTCAGTTCGTTTTTAATGGATTTTTCCACAGCCTTGGCAATCAGTTTCAACTGACGGTCATGCTGGAGCATTTCACGGGAAATGTTCAAAGAGAGATCCTCGGAATCAATGATACCGCGTACAAAGCTGAAGTGATCCGGCAAAAGATCGGCACATTTTTCCATGATCATTACGCCGCTTGCATAAAGCTGCAGGCCTTTTTCAAACTCTTTGGTATAGTAATCATAGGGTGCCTTAGCGGGAACATAAAGCAAAGCGTTATATGTGACCATACCTTCGGAGCGGCTATGAATATGCAGCAAAGGTTTGGTGTAATCAAAGAATTTTTCACGATAAAACTGATGATAGTCATCTTCGGTCAGCTCGTTCTTATTCTTTTTCCAGATAGGAGTACGGCTGTTGAGCGTTTCAAGCTCGGTGTGGGATTCGTACTCATCCTCTGTGCCTTCCTTGAGGTGTTCATGGGTGACCTCCATGCAAATCGGGAAGCGGATGTAATCGGAGTACTTCTTCACCAGAGAACGCAGACGGTATTCTTCAAGGAAATCGCTGTATTTTTCATCGTCGGTATCATCAAGAAGCTCAAGTATAATCTCAGTACCAACCGATGCCTTGTCACAGGTATCAATGGTATAGCCTTCGACGCCTTCGGAACGCCATACGTAGGCAGTATCCGAGCCGTAGGCTCTGGTACGTACCGTAACGGTTTTGGCAACCATAAATGCAGAGTAGAATCCAACGCCAAACTGACCGATAATATCTGTATTATCGTCCAAGGTGTTCTCGGATTTGAATACACGAGAGCCGGAATGTGCGATGACACCCAGATTCTGTTCCAGCTCCTCCGCGGTCATACCGATACCGTTGTCAATAATTGTGAGGGTGCGGGCTTCTTTATCAGGCTTCAGCTCAATGCGGAATTCATCACGAGCAATGCCGACTTGATCGTCGGTAAGAGAACGAAAATAGAGCTTATCAATGGCATCGGAAGCGTTGGAGATCAGCTCACGGAGAAAGATCTCCTTGTGCGTATAGATCGAATGAATCATCAGATCCAGCATTCGCTTGGATTCTGCTTGGAATTGTTTTTGTTCCATAGGGACTGTTCTTCCTTTCCGGTTAGCATGGTTTAGCACTCACTATACAAGAGTGCTAAATACAGTATACCAAATTCTCAAGAAAATGCAATGGAATTCACAAAATATTCATATAAACTTTACAGTATGGACATAAATCCAAGAACAAATATGAACGAGTTGTTCTGAAATTTCGAGGCGAACGATATCGATTCACGATTCTTTGCGATTGGTACGATAGAGAAGGAATCGTCTTGCTGCAAAATTCCACAGCAGTACGATGATGGCAGCGATCGCCTTTGCAATCAGGACGGCAATGGCGAATCGTTCATGTAAAATCCAGATGATTCCTTCAGTTAAGCCCAAGCCTAGAATGCCGATGACGGCATAGGAAAGAAATTCGAATATCCTGCCTTGCTTTGCAGGCTGTTGAAAGACAGCCCATTTCGATAGAAGATAATTGACCAGCAATCCAACAGTAAAAGCAATTGCTGCGGCCAAATACTGATTGGTGTGGGCTGCGTGATACAGCAAAGCCAGCGCTGCAAAATCGGCTAGAAAAGCAATGCCGCCTACGAAGCCATAGCGCAGCAGCTGGATCCAAATGTTTTGCGTAGGCGCAAGGAATAATGCTCGGAATTCAAAGCGCAGCAGCAAGTGAAACAATTCTTTCATGGAGTCCTCCGACACGGTATTGGATGAGAAAAGGACATGGCGTTTGCCATGTCCTTTTCGGTTGTTTTTGCGTTAGCATCGAAATAAAATGCCAATCAATCAGTTGAAGGTCTGGAAATCTTCAAGGTTGTTCGGAAGGAAGTAGAAAGGATCGAGGTGGAGAGCCGGATCGTGAGTTGCGGTAACATCCATCAGTTCGCTCCAATCCTGGCCAACGCCCAGAATGATATTCCATCTATAGTAAGAGAGAATGAGGTTAGCGTCGGTTGCATCCACATCGCCGTCAGCATCTACGTCAGCAGCATAATGCATTGCAGCAGCAACTTCACGATCAGCATCGAACAGCTCAGCTATGACACCGTTGACATCAGGCTCTTTCAGGATCTCTACATAGGTGTAGAAGAGCAGAGCGATCTGATAGTCGTTTGCGTCGATAAAGCGGTCGGATTCAGAAGGCACGTGGTTGAGATCACGGTCGCCGCGGGTAACCAGTGTCACACCGAAGGAACCGATAGCGTTGTCAGCAGTGATGCCGCATTCGCTCAGAACGCTTGCGTCATAACCCATCGATGCAACTGCAGTGCTGATCTGGCTGATGCCGTCTTCAGTGAGGTTAACATCGACATCGTAAACGCCGTAGCCATCGTAAGCGATCTCGGAAGCATTGGTAGCTGCGGGAACGATAAAGTTGTGGAGATTGAGGATCTCGGTCACAGCCTCGCCATCAACGAAGATAGAGAGAGAAACTTCGATGCCGGACAGATCGAACAGATCAGTTTCCTCGGACCAGTAAATACCTGCATCATCGAGGCCCTCTACGTTCAGGGCATAGGAAACGGAAGTGGTAGTAGTTTCTGCGGGAGTAGTAGTGGTCTCCTCAGTAGTAGTGGTCTCTACGGGAGTAGTGGTGGTCTCCTCGGGAGTGGTAGTGGTCTCCTCAGGAGTGGTAGTGGTCTCCTCGGGAGTGGTAGTGGTCTCCTCGGGAGTGGTAGTGGTCTCCTCGGGAGTGGTAGTGGTCTCTTCAGGAGTGGTAGTGGTCTCTTCAGGAGTGGTAGTGGTCTCCTCGGCTTTGTCAAGAATGACGGTATCGATCACACGGATGATATCGTACTCCAGAGCACTGTCGTCGAGAGAAACTGTGATCTCCTTATGGGAAGTGACCTCGATGATGGTGTATTCGCCATCGGTCAGATCATAATCTTCAACGAAGTAATCGCTCAGCGTAGAAAGCAGCTCAACATCGCTGCCGTAGTAATCCTGGAAACCGACAAGCAGAATATCATTCTGATCATCGGCGATGCTGAATGCAGCATCGAGTGCCAAGCCATCAACAGAAACAGTGATGTCATAAGCGCTGTCAGCAATTGCTTCGATATCAGCCAGAGTGAGCTGAACATCAGCAAAGGTCTGAGCATCATTCAAAGTAGCGATGATCTTATTGAATGCTTTGTTTGCGGTATCGTTGGTCAGAACACCGGACAGAGTCTCGGGCAGCTTATCAGCCAGAGCAGCGATCTTGTCCTTAGCAAACTGAGGAATATCGGCATCAGCAGCCTTTGCAAGAGCAGAACCTGCGGCTTTCTTGTAGGCTGCAACAGCTTCATCAAAACTGGAAGCGGTGATGGAAATTGCATCCAGCTCAGCCTTAGCCTTGTCGATTGCATCGAAAGCCTTGGCGATGCTGTTTGCGTAATCTGCAGTAAGGTTAACGCCCGCAGCAGCATCAATGGTATTGAGTGCGATTGCAAGCTTTGCCTTGATGTATTCGGTAATGGTGGAAGCGGTATAAACAGCACCGGTCTCATCAGTAAAAGTCAGAGTATACTGGATCGTCTTGTCAGCAGTGAGATCGATGGCAACTGTAACGGTACCTGCGATAGACAGACCGCTCCAGTCGAATGTAACGCCCTCGGCATCGACCTTCTCGCGGTTTGCAAGCACTTCAACCAGAGCATCACCAACAGCTGCGCCGCACTGAGCAAGCTCTGCGGAAGCAACATACTTGCCGGCTTCGCCGGTCAGAGCTGCATCGGAAAGAGCAGCCAGAACAGCATCCAGAGCCTCTTCGCTGAGGTAATCGCCGATTGCATTTTTGACTGCGGCCTTTACGCCATCCAAAGCAACAGTGCTGTCAACAGCTTCGCCTGCGGTGTATGCCAGAGTCAGATAATTGTACCAGCTGCCTTCAGTGTAGTTCAGTTCATCAACACCGATCTCAACCGGAACATCGGTCAGATAAGAAGCGTCGATGACAAGGGGATCAGCAGCGCCGACAGTGCCAAACATTGCACCGAACTGGGTGATTGCCAGCAGAGCACCTGTTGCAGAAGCAAGGCCGCGCTTTAAAAGGGTCTTCTTCATTCCAAACCTCTCCTTTAATAGAAATATAGTATGTATTGGTTGTGTGACATCGAAAAAGTCCATGTGCTTAGAAAAAGAAATGCTTTTCGTCACGACATGTTGATGCCGAACTGATACATACAGCTATTATAACAGCATTTTTGCGAAAAAGCAAGTCTTTTTTCGAAAAAAGTAAAAATAGACAAAGCGTCACAAGCGAAAAGAGGCTTTGTTCGGCTGTTTTGTATAGTGTGTTAAAAAATAGGTTCGGCATAAAAGCTGAAAATATTCAATAAAGAATATGACAAACAGTATAAAAGGGCGACTGTTTCATGGTTAAAAAATAAATATATATGTAAATAGTACAAAAACTATTGACAATCAATAAAAAGTATGGTATATTATAATCACAGAAGGAAAATAAATCATCACAGAAGTGAATTCAGACAGAAGGGGCGTGTGACCAATGGGTCATTTGCAGTATGCATCCGTGATCTGAACGCAGCAGCGAAGATACGGATGGAGAAGGGGAAATATCAATATCCGAACCGTTTCGTATGGAGGCTCGAATCCGATGGACACATAACGATGTTGATTGCGTGCGCGCGATCACGAAGAGAAGTGTTATTTGCAAAACATGGTCTTTACTTCCTTTTTTATAATATGGCTGCCTACCCGTGAAGGCAGCCATATTCATTTTTATGAGGATAATGGCGGAGGTTGGCCGGAACGGTTGTATCGTTCCCGGATGCCTCGCCTCATAAACAGATCGAGCTGTGAACGTGTGGGGAAGCTTGCTGCGGCACCGATCCCCGTGCGGCTGAACGCAGCACAAAGTGCCGAGAAGGTTGCCCAACGGGATAGAATTTCGGCTGGCATTGCGGAGAGCAGACGAGGATCGGCGTGATCCTGCAGCATACTATATAGAAAGCCTCCGATGAATGCTGCACGTGCACCCGGCAGATTGCGGCGCTCAGTGGGGATCGGTTTTCGGGTTTGGTGCTGTGATTTTGTATAGAGCTCCATGGTGCCGTCTGCCTGTTCCACAATCCAAAGCTTTGTTCTTCCGCCGGTCAGTGCAGGGAATGCGGCTTGCGGTGGACGATTGCCGATCAGAAGCGGCAGCTCTGCTTCGGTACACCAAATGATATGGGAAAGCGGGAGAAAGCTTTCCAGCGTATGCATGAGATGCGGCGTGCTGTGCAGATCCGGTGCGGCAGCGAAATCAAAGCTGATGACGGCATTTTTCGTACAGGCATATTGGATGGCGGCGCGATGGGCGCAGCGGCTGCTTTCCGATCGCAATCCGCCGGATGAAAAATGCAGCACGCCGGCTTCGGCAAACCATTCGGCCTCAATGTGCTCCGGCTGCAGCAGAAGATCGGCGCTGTAGAGCCGGTCGTAAAACCAGTAAAGCTGCTGCGCAGAGCAACAGCAGAATGCTTTTCCGATATGTGCGGCATCTGTTGCAAACACGGTATCGGTACGAACACCGCAACGCTGCAATGTTTTTCGCGAAGCATCGGAAAACGGATCCGTGCCTGCCATCGCAATGAGACGTGCCTGAATGCCCAATCGCGCAGCTGCAGCGGCGGCAAGCGCAGCGTTCCCGCCGCAAATTCGGCTGAAGCTGCGGACGGCAGATATAGATTCGCCGGTATTGTTGGGCAAAAACAGTGTCAGCAACTCGCTCATTGCAACGAGCTGCTTGCGGGGATATAAGCTCCAAGCCGAAGATGGCTCGCTCATAGGATTCACCTGCCATATCAATATATATAGTATATGTAGGTTTGAGGGGGATTTGCGGTGATCGGCTTCGATCTTATATATTCCCAATATTTTTGAAAAAATGCTTGACAAATGTGCGCTAGTGTGTTATAATGTTATTCGTTGTGAGGGTGTAGCTCAGTTGGTTAGAGTACCTGCTTGACATGCAGGGGGTCGACGGTTCAAGTCCGCCCATCCTCACCACTTCTATTTAATTAAAAAGATCGCACACAAAAAGCCCGGTTTACCGGGCTTTTTGTGGTGTTGGGAACTGAAAGTTTTATCGTCAAAACCGAAGCTGCTGCACGGAATGAATCTATTGCTGTTTGCTCGTGCAGAAATTGATGCGAAGGGTGAAGAATATGAATAATCGGTCATGGAAGAGCTGGTGGATGTTTACGATAGGTTGGTTTATCCTGACGGCCGCCGCAATCTTTCTCAGTGAAAAATTCAAAGATATTGATGCGGTGCTTTATCCATCTACATTTATCTTGATTTTATCCCTTCTGATCGGACCCGGTTCGATCGGTCTGCTGCTGCCATTGTCATCGGACGGCAAGTGGAATCTGCCGCGTGGAGTTGTATTGTTTATCACATACATTATCTGCTTTGGCTTGATACGGTTGTTCTCCTTTCTCTGTTTCCGGCTGCAGCTGCTGTAAAGCGACTATCCCTGTCGGCGTTATGCAAAGGACATTTGCGAGGGTGCCAATTCCGTCGCATATTGACAGCAAACCACCGATGTGAACGCATCGGTGGTTTTTAGCATTGAAAATGGCGCTGGGATGTGGTATTATATAGGAAATTGCATGGTGCGTTAAATTGGGATTCGGAGGTGAGTGATTGCGATGAAAGCAAGAAAAGCACAATTTATGCTTTCGATTTCTATCATATTGTTGTTATGCGGATGCGGCAAACCAAATTCTCATATTGAAAGCGATATGAACAATGTAAGTTCCGATATCACGATCGACACCTCTGTATCGGATACGACCGAAACATTTTCGGATGATTTGTCGGGATATGATGCTGATGCAAACACTGTTCTACCGGAAGAAGCGGAACATGCCTTGCATGAATATCTTAAATGCGATTCTACCGCTTCGTTGGCGAATAGCTTATACCCGAGTTCGGTGGCCGAAGAAATGAAAAACGGAAATGTTCCGCTGGGAAACTATTTTTTCGCCGGCTTCCCCTGCAGTGCCTATGAAGATGTAGAAATACTGGAATGTACTCGGCGTCTTCAAGATGAAGTGCGGAATCTGGCGGCTTTTTGGGCAATGGGCGCATCCTTGCTGGGCGTATCCGCCGATTTCTCTGCGGAAGACGGATATGATGTTGTTGTTTCCGCAATATGCACAGTAGATGGTGAAGTGGAAACGATGATGCTTCGTGTAACAAATAGGCTGACTATATTGAAAATTACAAATGATAGATGGATTATAGTTCCGTCTTCTGATGTGGAAACATATAATGTAGAAATTATTGAGTAAGTTCTGCTTTCTTCTCTAAAAACCAAATATGATGCATGGCCGCCTGTAAGCAATTACAGGCGGCTTTTTCGTTGCTGTTTGTTTTGCATAAAAAGATGGATGGATCAAAAAGACAGCAACACTTTCCATTGCTGTTTTTATAATAACGGTACATTTGATGCGACAAAAATGTACCATAACACAATAGCGAATAGAAAATCAGTCGATACGGCACTATTGTATCAGCGAAATATAACGAAAATTCGTGATTTTTGATACTTCGACTTAAAAATGTAAACAATATGTGAACAATATGGTTTCTTGCACAAAAACTATTGCATTAGAGGGAAAAATATGTTATAATGGGCATAACATCTTGCTTTGATGTATTGATTTAATGTGTATTACATTCTGCTGCCGAGGAGGCTGAACCGATCTGATATGGCAAAAGTTGTAAAAAAAACGCTGAGAATAATAACCTCACTGATCGTAGTGCTTGCAGCGGTGTGTGCATTTCTGATTGTAGGCATTCGGCTGTTCGGTGTGGATGTCTATACTGTACTGTCGCCGTCAATGGAGCCGGAATATATGACAGGTTCGCTGCTTTATGTCAAGGAAGTGGATCCTTCGACGCTTGCGGTCAATGATGTGATCACCTTTCAACTTACCGACAGCATTACGGCAACGCATCGGATCATTGAGATTGTGAACGATGAAGAAGATGCTTCGGTCAAGCTGTTCCGCACGAAAGGCGATGCCAATACGCTTGCCGATGAATTGCCCGTAAGCTATGACAGGATCGTTGGCAAGCCGATCTTCTCTATCCCTTATCTTGGCTATGCTGCAAGCTACATACAGCAGCCGCCGGGATCTTATATCGCTCTTGCAATCGGTGCTGCGATCGTTTTCCTGATTCTGCTGATCGATCTGCTGACAGGAGAACGTGACGATAAGAAACCCCAACCGAACGAATCACAGCGAAAGGAGTCTGATACATGAAACTTAAAACCAAGGTTGCGATGCTGGCCGTCGGCGCAGTTGCGCTGGTGTCAGCAAGTATTGCCGGTACAGTCGCATACCTTACCGATCGCGAGTCGGTGGTCAATACTTTTACGATCGGCAATGCTGCCATCATATTGGATGAAGCGGCAGTCGATCAATATGGTGATCCCATCGCAGGCGAGGACAGAACGCGTATCGGCAATGAGTACCATCTGGTTCCGGGTGAAACGTATGTGAAGGATCCCAGAATCACGATCACCGCGGGTTCGGAAGCTGTTTATGTGCGAATGCTGGTGACGATCAACAAGATCGAAGCGCTCAACCAGATGAGCGGCGGCGAATTCCTGCCGGAGAACTACGTAGGTGCTACTTGGGATGCGAATGTATGGAAATGCGTTGATATCGTGGATAACGGCGATGACACCAAGACCTATGAATTCCGTTATTATGATGTCGGAAACCAATCGTATATCGTAAATGCTGCGAATGCTGCGGATGATCTGGTGCTGGAGCCTTTGTTTGAGGAATTTACAGTTCCCGGTTCTGTGACATCCGATCAGATCCAGACTTTGCAGGATCTGCAGATCACGGTTGTCGGACATGCCGTGCAGGCTACCGGCTTTGGGGATCCCGCAAATGATCCGGAAGCTGCTGTCGATGAAGCTTGGAGTGCATTTGATCAGCAGCACAGCAACACTTGATCCATCGTTTTCATTTTCCGCAAGGCAATGGCAATTGTTTTGCGTTCTGTGAAAAATCATTTGAGGAAAGGAGGAATCCGAAATGCAGAATTTGCAACGGAAGCGTTTCAGCATCAAATCATTTCTTGTGGCAACGGCTGCGATCGCTGTACTGGGCGGCACCATCGGCGGCACTGTTGCATGGCTGGTTGCTAAGACCAATACTGTGACCAATACCTTTACTTACGGCGATATCAACATTACATTGGAAGAAACTCCCGTAGGCGACGGCGATACGGATGATGGCGATGATAACACCAACACCTATGAAATGGTGCCCGGCAATACCATCACAAAGGATCCGATCATTACCGTGGAAGGCGGCAGCGAAAAGGCTTGGCTGTTTGTGAAGCTGGATGAATCCGCAAACTTTACTCAGTTTATGTCCTATGCGCTGGTTGATGCATGGCAGCCCTTGGATAATGTAAGCGGTGTGTATTATCAGATCGTTGATAAGACGGCTGCAGATGTTGCGTGCCCTGTACTGGAACAAAACCAGGTGACGGTGAAGGAGACTGTGACCAAAGAACAGTTCAATACACTGACTGAGGCAACTTATCCCCAGCTGAAAGTTTCTGCCTATGCCGTGCAGTATACAGCAGCCGACAATGCTGCTGATGCATGGGAGCTGGCAAACGAGTAATCCATCCAACTGACAGAAACGGCGGCTGCCGTTTCGGAACCGAAAACCAATACATTATGATTAAAAGGAGAAAATTACAATGAAAAAGATTACTAAAATCGCTCTTTCTGCACTGAGTTTGGCTTCTGTTGCTGCACTTTCTATTGCAGGCACCGTAGCTTATCTGACCGACCGTGACAGCAAGGCTAACATCTTCACTGTTGGCGATGTTGACATTGCTTTGTCTGAGGACTTCGAGCAGGGCGCAACGCTGATCCCCGGTGAGAAGATCGAAAAGAAACCTGTCATTACCAATACCGGTGATTCCGATGCTTGGGTTTGGGCTACCATCGCAATTCCTTCTGCTCTGGATGATGAAGACGCTTCCAAGAATGCGGTTCACTTCAATTACAGCGGTGATTATGTAAATGATACCCAGTGGACATGGCAAGATTCTGATGGTTGGATGGTTGATTCGGCAGAGATCGATGGCGTTGCCTACAATGTTTACACCGTTCTGTATCAGACTGCGCTGAAGCCCGGCGATGCAACACCCGAAGTCATTACCAGGGTTTACATGGATTATCACATTGATATCACGCCCGAAGGCCAGCTGAATCACGTTGAAGGCGGCGAGATCAATGAGGTCGATTGGAACATCAACGAGGATGGTGCACCTATCATTTATGTCAATGCATACGGCATGCAGACATCCGGCTTTGCAAGTGTGCAGGAAGCATACGCAGCTTACGCAGCACAGTGGGCTGACAAGGGCGGCGTTGAGAACTCCGTTGCCAAGGCTGCTACCGAGGCTGATCTGGCAGATTTGGCCGGCAATGTAATCGTTGATACGGACATTGAGCTTGCGGAGGCTATCACTGCACTGAACAATGAGGCAACAATTGTCCTGAACGGCGGTTCTATCACTGCAGATCGTAATGACACTTCCGGCGCAGATAAATTCTCCACTCTGACCGTATACGGCGATGTTACCATCGGTGGCAACGGCACGATCGAGAATAAGAACGGCTATACCATCTCTGTACGTGATGAAAATGCAAAACTGACCATTAACGGCGGTACTTATAAGGGCAACAACGCTAGCGTTATCAATGTTGTTTATGGCGATCTGGTTATTAACGGCGGCCACTTCGAGCTGGGAGAAGGCTGTGATACCACATTCCTTATCAACTGCTATGATGCAAGTTACAATAGTGGTATTGCAACTGTTACCATTACCGGTGGTACTTTCGTAAACTTCAACCCTGCAGACAATGAGGCTGAGACCGGCGATCATATCAACTTTGTAGCTGATGGTTATACTGTTGTTGCTGAAACACAGGCAAACGGCGACGTTTGGTATACTGTAGTTGCTGAGTAATTGTATTAGCAATCAACAATCAAACTGATTCTTTAGAATGCCCAATGCCCCCTGTAAAGGGGGCACAAGGCATATCACAACAAGGAGAATCTGACACATGAAAACAGTTGTAAAAGCTGCGCTTTCTGCAGTGACTTTGGTTGCTGTTGCTGCCGGTTCCGTGGCAGGTACATTGGCTTTTCTGAAGATGCAGACTGAGCCGGATGTAAATGTCATGGCTGTTGGTGACGGAATTGCAATCGAACAGATCGAGTTGCAGCGTGCTGAGGGAGTGAAACATATCCATACAGCACAAGATGGTGACCTTGTTCCTTTTAAACAAAAGCAGGTTCTTGCACCCGCTTATCCTGTCAATGGTTTAACCAGCGATTACACTGCCGAACCGACGGATTTGTTCAACTGGGGCGATTATGTAACCGCTGCCGGTGCCGGTAACGGCTTGTGGAATGACGAGAAACTGAAGGGCGCTGTCGACAAGTTTGTGTTTGTAAAGAACACTGGTGATGATAATTGCTACTATCGTACTCTGATTGCGTTGGAGTGTCCCGAGGGTACCGGATATAGTCAGAACCCTGATAAAGAGTTCATGATGAATGTCAACGGCAACAATCGTTTTGCTTGGAGTGACAGTGAGTATATTACAGTAGGCGGAACAAGATATTTGCTGAAGGTTGTTACTTACAACGAGATTCTGTCTCCCGATGAGATATCTCGTCCTTCCTTGCTGCAGGTCGTTATGACCCACAACGTCACGAATGAAGATATTAAAAAGCTGAATGGCGAGTATGAGATCCTGGTGATGTCTCAGGCTTGCCAGACTGAAAACTTTACGAATGCTGCGGATGCTTTGGATACAGCTTTCGGCAAGGTGACTCCTGAGTTAGCAACTGAGTGGTTTAACACCTCTCTCGGTATTGTTACTGTTAAAAGCAATGAAGAACTGGCGACCGCTATCGCAAACGGCGCAACTCAGATCACTCTTGGCGAAGGCACTTACAGCATGCCTTCCGCTGCTAAGGGCAAAAAGCTGACCATCAACGGCACCACTAACTCTGTAATCGAAGTAGTCCCTGCAGGTCAGGGCGAAGCTAAGGGACAGCTTGATTATAGTCTGGACGGTTCTACTGTTACTTTCAACAATGTAACAATCAAAACCAACAGCCAACTGTATGCAGGTTATGCCCGTTTGAGCGCAACCTACAACGATTGCGTAATCCAGAACACCTACAATCTGGGTGTTGGTACCAGCGAATTTAACAACTGTACGTTCAACATCACTAACGAGTACCTCCGTGTAGGCGGTGCTTACTCCGCCACCTTTAACGGCTGCACCTTCAACACTGACGGTCGTGCAATTCTGGTGTACCAAGACGGCACTCAGAACGATCAGGTTGTAACTGTTAAGGATTGTACCTTTAACGCTACTGCTGCTGCATCTACTTGGAATGGTATTCATGTTTCTGCTGTTTCTATTGATGGCAGCCAAGGCAAATACGTTGTCAATCTTGAAGGCACAAATACTGTTGACGAAGATTTCAACGGTCTGTGGCAAATCAAGGTGGGCGAAGGAAACGTAACTGTTAACGAGTAATTTCGCATCACTCACCCCCACTCCCCGAGTGGGCGGTGACCAAAGTGCATAAAGCTTTGTGCGCTTTGGTTACTGAACAAATCAATACGATATCATATAACACAACTCTCCAAAGGGGGCCAATGTATGAAACAACATGGCATACGCAAATATCTTGCACTCTCGGTATCCTTGAGCGTGCTGTTATCTGCGACTGTTCAATCCACCCATGCTTTTCTCGTCACACACTCCAAGCTTGTGACTAACACCTTCCGTCCCTATGAAAGCGCCACGGGAGATCTGATTCTTGAAAAAATCGTGGAGCATCCTCTGGGCGAATCGTATGCGATTCCGGAAAACATCAGCTTTGACTATCAGGTAGAACTTGGTTCACTTTATGGGTTGACTACCATCGAAACCACTGCCGGCAGTCTGATCGCTGATGAAAACGGTGTGTTTGTTTTGTCCGTCAGACCCGGATGTCCTGTGGGCATAGATGGCATTGATGAAGGAACAGAGGTCACCGTTACCGAGCTGCCTTCTCAGTTTGCAGGGTTTTCTCCCAAGGATGGAGTCACCGTGCAGCATCTCATCATTCCTGAAGAAGGCAATGTTACGGCATCGTTCACTAATGTGTATACGCCTTCCGCAGTGCAGCCGCAGATGACGGTTGGCGGCATCAAGGTGCTCGATGGACGAGCATGGCAGGATGATGACAGCTTTACCTTCCTTCTTGAGCAGCAAGTTGAGGATTACTGGAGGCTCATCGATGTGGATACTGTTTCGGCAGACGATCAGTCTTTCGATTTCAATGATACTGTTGGGAATCTGATTTTCTCCTCTGTCGGCAGCTATCAATTCCGTGTAACAGAGCTGGACGGTTCTTTGGATAATATGCTTTATGATAAGAGCATCTGCAGCTTTACAATTCATGTAACCGATGCCGATATGGATGGCAAGCTGGAGATCAGCGCCGTTACATCTGAACAGGCATCTGTTACTGAGAATGCTGAATCCGGCAGTTACGATGTCGCAATGACATTCCGAAATCGTTATGCTGCAGCGCCTGAAGATCCGGGTTATGTTGTTTATCAGGTAGATGATATCAACGGTCTGCCCGGCACTACGGTGCGTGTGCCTGTGCTCGCATGGTTTGATGAGGGTATTTCCTCTTTGGAAATGGCATTTACTGTTCCTGATAATTTTGTCATCAGCGGCTTTGAGTTCGGTGATGCTTACAGTGATCCTGAACAGGCGATCTGGTTTGCCGAGGATTACAGCTTTGTCTGGAATTCTGCTGATGGCAGCAATCAGACCGCAGAGTCCGGTTCTGCTATTCTGTATCTGTTGGTGGATGTACCTTCTGATGCAGAGGCAGATACTTCGTATCCCGTGAATTTTGCGGATGACAGCGTGGCAGTCCTCAATGAAGATGGTGCGGCGCCCGAATTTGCAATTGTCAATGGATCGATTTATGTGATCGATGCACCGGTGGAAGATCCTAACCATGCAGTGTATCAGATTGATGATGTATATGGACTGGCCGGCACAACCATTCGCGTCCCTGTACTTGCATGGTTCGATGACGGCGCAAATCATTTGGAGATGGCGTTCTCCGTGCCGGAAGGCTTTGTGATCAGCGGCTTTGAGTTCGGTGATGCCTATGGCGATTCGGAGCAGGCTATCTGGTCTGCTGAAGATTACAGCTTCATCTGGAATTCTGCTGATGGGCAGGATCAGATCGCGGAAATCGGTTCTGTGATCCTGTATCTGTTGGTGGATGTACCTTCTGACGCAGAAACCGAAATCAAGTATCCGATTACCTTTGTACCGGATCGTGTTGCAATTGGCGGCAGCAATGCCGAGGATATTGCATTCTCCATGGTTGACGGCTCGATCTATCTGCTTACACTTCCGGAGATTCCCGGCGGCAGTGTCGTTTATCATGTTGGCGAAACAACTGCCATCCCCGGCGGCAAAGCAGAGATTCCTGTGGATGTCTGGTTTGATAACGGCACCGCATCCTTTAACATGACCTTTGCGATCCCCGAAGGCTTCACCATCGAGAACATCACCTACGGCAGTGAGTATGCAGAAAACGGC
>JAZOCU010000003.1:0-25459 GCA_045596625.1 Oscillospiraceae bacterium
CACATCTCTTCCGGTTTGTCAAGTGCTTTTTTCATTTTCTCGAAAAAATTTCTTGCACTCACCGTTCCTTATGCAGTCTTTTTCGCCGCCTTCGTGAGGCGACTCACTTATAATACCACATCACCTGCCGATTGTCAAGGGGTTTCCCACCCAAATCCGACAGTATATTTTGTCGATTTTTTAGTCAATTTGCCATTTCCGCTTCCAAAGCTCCCAAAACCACCGTAAATACGTTGATTCCGCCATCGCTTTCCGCAGTGATCGTACCATTGTGCATCGCCGCAATGCTCCTTGCAATACACAGGCCCAGACCATAGCCGCCGGTCTTTCTTGCTCTCGAAGGATCCACCCGGTAGAAACGATCGAAAATCTTTTCAAGCTGCTCCTCGTTAAGCGGTTCACCCGTATTGGAAATCAGGATCTGAAGCTGTTTTTTCCTGCTGCGATTCACGATCAGACGAATCTCACCGTTTTTCGGAGAATATTTCACCGCATTATCCAGCAGTGCCGAAATCATCCTGCGCAGCTGCTCCCAATCTCCGCGATACAGCATCCCCGGCGAAACTGCATAATCGAAACGGCGTTCGCGTTCAAAGATCTCCGTTTCCCACTCCATACACAAGCCCTCAATCAGCTCACTGATGCGAAGCGTCTCGGCATGCAGCTTGATCTCTCCCGCATCCATTTTCGCAATGAACAGCAGATCCCCGACCAAACCTGCCATCCGCGTTGTTTCCCCTCGTATACTGCCAAGCCATCGCGCCTGACTTGCCACCGAAGCACCGGGATTCGCCAGTACCGCTTCGGTATTGGCTCCGATCACTGTCAGCGGCGTTTTCAGCTCATGGGTCGCATCCGAAACAAAATCATTCTGCTTCTCCCACGCCTCGGCGATCGGCTTCGTTGCCCAGCGGGACAGCAGCACGCTCACACCAAGCATCAGCACCATCCCCAACAGACCATATATAATGAAATACCGTTTCAGATCATTCAGCAGGTTGATCTCCGATTCCCGATCCGCGATCACCAGATGGATCTCATCGGATTTCTTACTATATATGTATCGGTACTCTCTTTCCTCCGTTGCGATCAATCCCGCTGCCGCATCGGTTTCTGCTGCAATCATTGTGCCGATCCGCTGCAGTTCCTCATCCGACAGCAGCATTCTGTTGAGCGTAACCTCCGATGGATCGCCTGCTTCATTCATACGAATCGCCGCCATGCTTCGATTGACTTCGGCAAACTCCGGTCCGGCACCCGGTTCATGAAAGCTTGACAGCACTGTTTGCAGCGCCCGCTCGGTCGCATTCACCTCGGAACGATACATAAACACGCCAACGCCAACGATCAGCGCCGTCAGCAGCAGTATCAGTAATCCCCATGTGATCAAAAAAAAGCGCAGTCGTAATCGTCGGTGCATCTTGTTCCTCCCTTCCGTAATCACGCTACTATTATATAGTACATTATAATATGTTTTTCTTTTTTTCGAAAGGGTTTCGCTTGAATTTCATCCTTTTATACCAGAAAGCAACGGAAAGTTCTTAAAATTTCGGTATTATGCCCCTTTTCAAATCAAAGAAAATGTGGTATAATAGTTTTCGTATATTGCTGTAAGTTCCGTGTGCAAATTCCTATGCATGCGCTATTATGATGGTATGGAGGATGCTTTATGCAGAATCAAGAAAACAAGCTTTATCAATTGTGGTGCGAAAACGCCGTGGATGATGCCGATCTGGTTGCCGAACTGAAGGATATGGCAGGCAACGAGGAAATGATCCGTGAATGCTTCTACCAGGATCTTGCATTCGGCACCGGTGGTCTGCGCGGTGTCATCGGCGCAGGTACCGCACGCATGAATATTTATACGGTACGCCGTGCGACACAGGGCTTCTGCTCTTATCTGAATGCGAATTATCAGAATCCTTCCGTTGCGATCGCCTATGACAGCCGCATCAAATCCGATGTGTTTGCAAAAGCTGCTGCCGAGGTCTTTGCAGGAAACGGTGTGAAGGTGCATATGTACGCTGAACTGATGCCGACACCTACCTGCTCCTATGCAGTAAGAGAGCTGGGCTGCAGCGGCGGCGTCGTGATCACCGCCAGCCACAATCCCTCCAAATATAACGGCTACAAGGTTTATGGCGATGACGGCTGTCAGATCACGCTTGAAGTCGCTGAACAGATCATCAATCAGATCAATGCTGTGAATCTCTTTACCGATGTCAAGCATATGGATTACGATAAGGCTGCTGCCGATGGCATGATCGTTACCATTTCGCAGTCTTTGATCGAATCCTACTACGAGCAGGTGCGCAATCAGGGCATCCACACGGAGCTTTGCCGTGAAAGCGGTCTTAAGGTCGTATATACACCGCTCAACGGCACCGGCAACAAGCCTGTCCGTGAGATCCTGCGCAGCATCGGCATCACCGATGTAACTGTTGTTCCCGAGCAGGAACATCCGGACGGCAATTTCACCACCTGCCCCTACCCGAATCCTGAGATCCGTGAGGCTTTGGAATATGGTCTTCGCCTTTGCGATCAGGTACAGCCCGATCTGCTGCTGGCAACCGATCCCGATGCCGATCGTGTAGGCATCGCCGTTCCCGACGGCAACGGCGGTTATGCACTGTTCAGCGGCAACGAAGTCGGCGCAATGCTCTTTGAGTATATTTGCAGCCAGCGCACCAAGCTCGGTACCATGCCGAAAAATCCGGTCGCCGTAAAAACCATCGTTACTACCGATCTCGTAAAAGCCATTGCCGAACGCTATGGTGTTCAGCTCATTGATGTGCTCACCGGCTTCAAGTTTATCGGTGAACAAATCGGTCTGCTGGAGCAAAAGGGCGAAGTCGATCGCTATATCTTCGGCTTCGAGGAAAGCTACGGCTATCTTGCCGGCTCCTATGTCCGTGATAAGGATGCCGTTGTCGCTTCCATGCTGATTGTGGAAATGGCAGCATTCTATCGCACACAGGGCATCTCTCTGATGCAGGCAAGAGAAAATCTCTATCGCCAATATGGTGTATTCAAGCACTCCCAGGAGAGCTTTACCTTCGAGGGCGTCAGCGGTATGCACAAAATGCAGGAGATCATGCAGACACTCCGCACCGATGCACCGACCTCCATCGGCGGTATGAAGGTTCTGGAATCTGCCGATTATCTCACCGGTATCGCAACCGATACCGCAACCGGCAATACCCGTCCGCTGAATCTGCCCAAATCCGATGTTGTCTCCTTCTTCCTTCCCGATCGCGCCAGTGTCATTGTGCGTCCTTCCGGTACTGAGCCGAAAATCAAAGCCTATTACACTACAACGGCCCCCGAAATGGCTGATGCTGCTGCACTGGAAGCGTTGCTGCGTGCCGATATGAAGAAACTGATTGCACAATAATCTCCCATTGCATTTTCCATATTTTTGTGTAATTTGCGATTCTTTTTGACAAGCCCTTGCTTTTTTCATGGGAATATGATATAATTCCTATGCGAAAATACCGTAGCACTACTGTCTGAACCTTGATTTAGGATGGGCTGCTATGTGAATTTGCTATAATCTTCAAAACGTGAGGTGAAACAGCAATGAGAGAAGGCATCCATCCCGTGTGCGAAAAGACCACCATCACCTGCCACTGCGGTAATGTGATCGAGGTTTACTCCACCAAAAAGGACATCAAGGTTGAAATCTGCTCCAAGTGCCATCCGTTCTTTACCGGCAAGCAGAAGCTCGTCGATACCGGCGGACGTGTTGACCGCTTCAACAAGCGTTACAACCGCGGCTGATTCTATGATTCAACCAACCAAAACCGATCGGAGCACGCTCCGGTCGGTTTTTTCATTCAAAACAAAAGCACAGAACGCTTTCATCGCATTCTGTGCTTTTTCTGTTGTTACTCACACTGCAAGGCATCCTCCAGAAGCTGTGCTGCGATTTTTGCCTCACGCAATTGCTCACGCGCTTCTGCTACAGAAAACCACTGTGCATCCTCCACCTCACAAGACAAACGGACATCACCCTCGGCTGCATTGACAGCAAATCCCAGCATCAGCTGATCCCGCTTCGGATAATAATAGCTGCGCACAAACCGAACCGAGGATACGGTCAGACCTGTCTCCTCCAGCACCTCACGGGCAGCGGTTTCCTCGATGCTCTCTCCCTGCTTGACATATCCCGCCACACAGACATAACGCTTCTCGCCATAGGATTGCCGGATCAGCAGCACCCGTTCGTTGGCTTGGTCAAACACACAGCAAATTACACAGGCATAGGAAAATGGGAAATACGGTCTCGCGCAGGATTCACAATATGGTACCAATCCCTCATCCCCGATCGGCTTATCTGTCAATGCCATGCCGCAATGAGGACAAAACGAAAATGTCATAAAAACACTCCTTTTGATAAAAACACGGTATCACATCAGTGATACCGTGTCTGTTTCTTATTTTCTGCTGCGGGAACCGCCTTTTCGTTCGCTTCCTCGTTTCAGATCACAGATATTCTCTTCGCTATGCTGCTTAAACCGAAGCATCATATCCTCAAAGGTCATTTCCGATTGCGGCACTGTGCGCTTAGGTTCCCACACATGAGGTCTGGGTGCTTCCTTACGCTTACGCTGCGGTGCGCTTTCTTCATTGACTTGTTTTATGGACATACTGATCTTGCCTTGCGGATTCACAGCAATCACTTTGACTCGCACTGTATCATTCTCGGAAAGATAATCATGAATATCACGCACGAAGGTATTGGTCACCTCAGAAATATGTACCATGCCGGTAACTGCAGAAGGCTCTCCCTCACCGGTTACCTCAACAAATGCTCCGTATTGTGTGATGCCCTTCACGCGACCTTCATAAATCTGACCAATTTCAAGCTGCATAAATCCGCTCCTTCATATCTGATGCAAACGATTTCTCACGCTCAGCCGCTTAATCTCTTGAGGTATCATAGAACCGACGCTCGTTGGGATATGCATAGTTCAGCTCTTCGATCGCCATTTTTTCCATATAAGCCTGCACATCGTCATCCCCAAGGATCCGTTCCAGTTCCTTGTATTCGTTTTCGGCAGCAATGGTAGCTGCTTCAATGGCAGCCAGCTCCTCACGCTTCTGGGCAAGCGTTGCCTCGGTCGAAATGATCGAGATCAAACACACCACAAAAAACACTACTACAACGACATTGGTTATGATCCACTCAATGATCGCACGACGCTTTTCTTTCTCGCTTTGCTTACGAGATGCTACATTTCGTTCCATAATGCTCCATTCTTCTCACACATTGTTCTGATTTGTGCATGATTCCAACACAATTCGGCAGATTTCGACACTGCTCTCTAATTATAGTATTATACAACAAAATGCACCAAGGGTCAAGTGCTTTTTTCTCTTTTCCGATTATTTTTTTGTTTTTCGGGACTTCTGACAAAAACAGCCTGCGTTTTTTGCCAAATCCGATAACAGCATTGCTGAAATCCAAAGGAAAATCGCTGTACACCACGTCGCATCCGGCTGAGCATTCTCCGCCACACCGCACCCACGGTACATAGATAGATCAAAAATCCGCAGCAGCAGCCTAAGGCATCATAATACCGCAGTGCACCTCGTGCAAACATTATGGCATAGCATTGCACCAATACTGCAGCAAAGATCACCAGCACAGCATCCTCCAGAAACACCGCTGCGGCATGATGCGGCAATATTGTCCGCAGCAGCCGCATCAGATCCAGCAGCATCCCCACAGGGATCCCCAAAAGACAGCTTCCAAGGAAGAGCCATGTTTCCTGCTCGATGGTAATAATCTGTTCTGTCAGCTCCATTACCGAAACAACCTTCCCAGCATCGTCAACGGCGCCTGCTTGTCCCGATCGCCGTATCGGAGCGCCTGCACATCGCCTTCAATGGATACCTCTCCCGATTCCAAACTCATCTGATTCATATGCAGATTGCGGCCCAATACCGTCAGCTCACCAAGCTGTGTATACACCACGACGGCACGCTCATCAAAGCTGTCGATCTCCGTGATGCCTGTCAGCAGCAATCGGTTGCGGTTTTCCAGTATCGCATGATGGACACCGTTCTGCTTATGCTCCTGCTGCATACGTTCCATCTCCTTTCCTGTTGCATCTGTTTCATTGTATGCAGCAAGGCAGGATTTCAGAACAAGCTTTTACCGCCGCCTCGAACGGGAATCCATTCAAGACGGCGGCTGCCATTTGATTATAATGTAATTTGCAGTTCCAGCGGACAATGATCACTGCCCATAATATCAGCATGGATAATACAATCCTTTATGGCATTGCGCAGACGCTCCGATAACACCCAATAATCGATACGCCATCCGACATTCTTTTCTCTTGCACGTCCCATATACGACCACCATGTATAGGCATCGGTACGATCGGGATATCGTGCCCGGAATGCATCGACAAATCCGGCATTGAGCAGCTCGGTCAATTTACTCCGTTCCTCCAAGGTATAGCCGGCATTGCCCTCATTGGGCTTCGGATTTTTCAAGTCAATGGGTTGATGTGCTACATTCAGATCGCCGCAATACAGCACAGGCTTCTTCGCATCCAGCGCAAGCAGATGGGCACGCAAGGCATCCTCCCATTCCATCCGCAGCGGAATCCGCTCCAGATCCCGACGCACATTGGGAACATAAGCATTGACCAAAAAGAAGCTGTCATATTCCAGTGTCAATACCCTTCCTTCATTGGATACACCACCGGTCGTCATTTCCTTTGTCACCGTTAGGGGCTGCTGCTTTGCAAACACTGCGGTACCGGAATATCCCTTTTTTTCGGCACTGTTCCAGAACACATGATATCCTTCGGCTTGAAATTGCAGCAAGCTGCGCTGTTCCTCCTGCATTTTGGTTTCCTGGATACAGAAGAAATCCGCATCGATCCGTGCAAAGAAGTCTGCAAATCCTTTTTTTTCACAAGCACGGAGTCCATTGACATTCCAAGTCACAAGCTTCATGGTACATCCTCCCATCAATCGAAATACTTTGCCTCCGAGAAACGAAGCCATCTGCGAAATGCATCATATTCCACATCTGCCACATCCTGCCGGCAAAGCAGATAGCGCGGCGCATAGCAAATCGGCAGGAACAGGTTCTCTGTGATCACCATTTGTTCTGCCTGCCGATACAACTCAATACAATCAGCAAAGCGTTCTGTTTCCGCTGCCTCCTGCAATAAAGAATGCAGTGCTGCGCTATGGCTGCTGTGATCCGTAAAATCAATGGCAGGATGCTGCAGATAGCTTCGGAACACTGCATCCGGTGACGCAGTTTCTCCTTCAACTGCCACAACGGCAAGCATATACTCTCCCTTAGAAAGACGACGGCTGTATTCTTCATCAGAAACCTCTTCAACGGAAAGATAGACACCCAAGGCATCCTTCCATTGCTGCATGATCGCCTGCAAAGCGGTATGCTCCAGCCAACCTGTGGGAATCAGCAGCTTGCCTTCCGGCAGATCTTCGGCACCAAGCTGCAAAAGACCTTCCGCAAAGGTTTTCTTTGCCTGTTCCGGATCCCATCTCCGATAGGCACTTTCAGAGATCAGCTCACGGCAGCTTTTATTCAGAAGCGTTGCATCGGGCGGCAGCAGACCATATGCGATCTGTATTCCTTCCATAGCATCAGGCAGATTGGAAAGATCCATGGCTTCGGCAAACGCCTGCCGGATCAATGGATGGGCATACGGAGAATCGGGATGCGCAACCAAACCCAAAGTGCGGCAATATACCGCTTCTGCCGTTCCTTTATTCTGACTTGCAAAGGTAAGATTTGCAGTCATGCAGCAATCGGTAGTGCCGGCAAGATACAACGCCTCTGCTTCTGCCTGGGTATTCTCAATATAAAAGGTCAGATCCACCGGATACACTCGCTTGACGCTGTGATTCAGCGGATTGCGTCCGAGCTGAATCACATTATACTTTCCGTACGGATCATACAGCCAGCGCTGCATCGCAAAGCTGCCGTTGCCGCATATGGATTCTTCATCCAGACCATATCTTCCCTTGCAGGCTTCAAAATAACCTTGCCGACAAGGCATGGCTGCCACAGAAGTGAGCAGCAGCGGCAGATCTGCCTCCGGATAGGAAAGACGGATCTCCAGTTCATATGCTTTTTTTGCATATACACCGATCATAGAGGGATGCTGACTGCCGTTCATGATCGCTTCTGCATTTTCCAGACAAAGAAATTGTTCCCGATAAGGGGAATTGTACAGCGGATCAAACAAGCGCTGAAAGGCATAGACAAAATCCTTGGCATTGACCGGCTCTTCCAGCAATGCACTCCGATCCTCCGATTCTTCGCCAAAGGATGCCTGATACCAATAGGAATCCTCCCGCAGCGTGATCGTATAGGTCAGCCCATCTTCCGAAACCGTATATCCACTGGCAACGCCGTTTTGTACATTCCCAGCTGCATCCAGCACAAACAATCCTTCAAACAAATTGCATAATACGATCTTGGCTGAATCGTTTTGTGCACATTGGGGATCCAGCGTATCCGGATTGCCTACAAGGGCATAGGAAAAGGAATGGCCGGCACCGCTTTTGGTATTTTGATCCTTTTGACAGCCCGTCAGCATCACGCAGAACAGTGCCGCCATCAAGAGCACAGAAAGTAAGCGCCGCAAGGCACACACCTCCTTTGTTTTGTTCTCATATTCTTTTGTTCGGTACAGAAAAGTCGGGATTCCTTTGAAAAAATCCCGACCCTCTGTTCATGCGGCCGTCGGTCGAACAAACGGCACACAGTATTGTTTTCTGTTTCGTTTTTGTTATTCTTCGCCCTTGGGCAGAGAAAACACATAGGGCAGCAGATCCTTTGCAAGATAGACGCCATCCGATAAGATGATCGGAAGATCCGGCGGACAAAGCTCTGCGATCACCTGCCGACAGGCGCCGCAAGGGAAACACGGAACCGAGATCTCCTCCCCTTTTCCGCCGCAGATGGCAAGTGCCCGAAAAGAACGCTCTCCCGCAGCGATCGCCGCACACAGCGCAGTACGCTCCGCACATAAGCATAACGGATAGGAAGCGTTTTCTACATTGCAGCCAAGAAAAATCTCGCCCGAGCTGCACAGCAGTGCTGCACCGACATAAAATCCGGAGTACGGCGCATGGGCATGGTTTCTTGCTTCACATGCCTTCCGATACAAGAGCTGCTGCTGTGCTTTGGGGAAACAATCTGTCAACCGCTCCGATTGCACAAGCATCCTCCTTATCTTTGGAAAAAATATTTACAAACTGCTGAAATCCTCTTGCATTTTCCGTATCGTATATGCTATAATAGCGTTACAGCATTTTTTGATTCGATTACTGAGAGATTACTGCCAGCGTATCCCGTGCGATCAGCAGCTCCTCATTGGTGGGAACGACCCAGACCTCTACGGTTGCATCCGGCGTGGAAAGCTTCACGAGCTTGCCTCTGCTCTGGCGATTCAGCTCACGGTCGATCTTGATGCCGAAGAAGTCCATATTCTCGCATACGCTCTCACGCACTTCCCAAGAGTTCTCACCGATACCGCCGGTAAACAGTACAGCATCCACACCATTCATAGCTGCTGCATAGGATCCAATGTACTTCTGGATCTCATAAGCCAGAATATCCTGTGCAAGCTTTGCACGCTGATTGCCCTGCTCTGCAGCTGCAGTCAGATCGCGGTTATCGGAAGAAACACCCGATACACCCAAGAAGCCGGACTTCTTGTTCATATACTGGCTCATCTCATCGGGAGTAAAGCCATGCTTGTCAGCTACATAGGTAACAGCGGAAGGATCGATCGCACCGCAGCGGGTACCCATCAGCACGCCATCCAGAGGGGTAAAGCCCATGGAGGTATCCACACACTTGCCACCCTTGACTGCGGTGATCGAAGAACCGTTGCCCAGATGGCAGGAAACGATCTTCAGATCCTCAATGTTCTTGCCCATTGCCTCTGCCAGTGCAGCAGATACAAAACGATGAGAAGTTCCGTGGAAGCCATACTTACGAACATGATATTTCTCATAATCCTCGTAAGGCAGACCATACATATATGCCTTAGGCGGCATAGTCTGATGGAATGCAGTATCAAATACAACAACCTGCGGTGTGGTTGCGGGAATCACAGCGGTGCAGGCACGCAAGGCAAGTGCATGTGCATGATTGTGAACCGGTGCAAGCTCACGAAGATCATCGATCTGATCAATGATCTCGGGCGTCACCAAACAAGGACGATCAAACACCTCAGCGCCCTGCACGATACGGTGACCCACAGCAGAAATCTCATCCATGCTCTTGATCACAGCAGCATCGCCGGTCGTCAGAACCTCAACCAGCTTCTGGAAGGCTTCGGTATGTGTCGGGAATTCGCAATCTGCTTCGATCGAACGGCCATCGGCAGCCTTATGGCTCACATGACCGTCAATACCGATACGATCGCAGTTGCCCTTTGCAAGAACACTCTCATCCTCCATATTCAGAAGCTGATACTTCAGCGAAGAGCTTCCGGCGTTTACGACCAGAATCAACATAATAACATACATCCTTTCTCGATGATACAATATAATAATAGAATGATGGCAGATACGCTTAACGACTGCCCAATTTCTTATTATACACGATATTCCCTCAACATTCAAGTGTTTTTTGCAAAAAAGCAGTTTTTACTTACCGAAAATACAGTCTGAAAACCCATAGGTTTTGGTTTATTTCACAATCACATAAGGAGGCGACGATCTTGAAAATCAGCGGTATTATCTGCGAGTACAATCCATTCCACAACGGACATCTCTATCACATTCAACAAACCCGAAAAAACGGCGCGACGCATATTGTTGCTGTCATGAGCGGCAATTTTGTACAGCGTGGCGATGTTGCTGTCATTAATAAATTTGAACGTGCCAAAGCTGCCGTCAAATGCGGTGCCGATCTTGTAATCGAGATCCCTGTTGCCTATTCACTCAGTGCGGCAGAAATCTATGCTAAGAGTGCAATGTATCTGCTTAAGGGCTTGGGCTGCGTCAATGAGCTTTCCTTCGGCAGTGAATGCGGTGATCTGCAATTGCTTGCCAATGCTGTGAAAGCATCCTATGATTGTGCAAAGCGTCCCGAACTGGAAGAACTGCTCAAGCTGGGCAACTCTTATCCCAGAGCGCTGCAGATCCTGATCCGACAGACCTATGGTGACGAGATCTCTGCGCTGTTCAGTTCTCCCAACAATGTATTGGCCATTGAATATCTCAAGGCTATGATCGCTTTGCGGATGAAGATTCGACCCTTTACCGTAAAACGTCAGGTGCCTCATGACGGTGTTTCTTCTATCGGGAATATTGCAAGCGCTTCTCTGATCCGACAGATCATGGAAAATCATAATGCCGATTTTGATGAGCTGGTGCCGCAGGTCTCTTCGGATGCACTCTGCGCCTGTGCTGCTGCAGGTATGACTGCCCGCTTTGAAAATCTGGAACGGATCCTGCTGTATCGTCTGCGCACCGCAACCACCGATGAGCTGGCTGCGCTGCCCGAGGTCGGACAGGGGCTGGAGAATAAGATCCTTTCCGCCCGCAATGAAACTTCATTGGAATCCATGCTGATGGCGATCAAGAACAAACGCTATCCTATGGCAAGGCTTCGCCGGATCCTGCTGCATCTGCTGATCGGTATCCGTGCGGAGCATACCGAAGCGCCACCGCCTTACGGACGCATTCTGGCACTCAATGAGCGCGGACGGGATATTCTTTCGGCCGCCAAGCAAGCCGGCACCACACTCCCCTACGGCACTTCTCTGGCAAAGCTCTCGGAAATCAATGCTGCCTGCAAAGCCTGCGCTGAGCTGGAAGCAAAATCCACCGCAATCTACGGTCTGGCACAACGCACCATCGCTTCTGCCGATGCGGATTACAAAGCCATGATCGGCATCTTAAAGGAATGATCGTTACATATGGAATATCGCACCATTGCTTCTCCCTGTGAGGCAAGCCTCACAGAAAAACGCTCCGAGTTCATCGCGCAGCTCACGCCCCTCACCACAGCGGAGGAAGCTGCTGCCTTTGTAGAGCAGATCCGTGCCAAGCATCATAAGGCCAGACATCATGTCTGGGCGTATCTCCTCCGCACCGATGGCGCTGTCCGCTATTCGGATGACGGCGAACCGCAAGGAACCGGCGGTGTACCGGTGCTGAGTGTTCTGCAAAAAGCCGGACTCTGTGATCTCTGCTGTGTCGTGACCCGCTATTTCGGCGGTGTACTGCTGGGCGCAAGCGGTCTGACCCGCGCATATTCTTCGGCAGCGGCACTTGCCGTTCAAAATGCACAGATCCAATGCTTTTGTGAAGCGGTCAGATTGCAGATCACCATGGACTATCCGCTGTATGGCAAGGTAACATATCTGCTGCCCGACTACGGGATCTTAGAGGTCTCCAGTGATTTTTCCGATCAGGTCACACTCTGTCTGGACATCAAAAAAGAGACGCACCCCCTGCTGGAGGCACGTCTCACAGAACTTTCCGGCGGTACCATCCGCACAAAAGTACTTATGGAGCACTACGCCGATTTCGCTTCGGTTTCTCCTGCACTGCCACAGGAGCTTCTTTGAGATAGGGAGATAAAAATCTTCCCGTATAGGAGACTTCTGTCGCTGCGATCTCCTGCGGAGTACCTTCGGCTACGATCCTGCCGCCCTGATCGCCGCCCTCCGGGCCCAGATCGATCACATGGTCTGCGGTTTTGATCACATTCAGATTGTGCTCGATCACCACCAGCGTATTGCCTGCATCTGCCAGCTGATGCAGCACCTCGATCAATTGATGCACATCGGCATTATGCAGACCTGTGGTCGGCTCATCCAGAATATAGATCGTTTGTCCCGTAGAGCGCTTTTGCAGCTCTGTCGAAAGCTTAACTCGCTGTGCCTCACCGCCGGATAGCGTTGTGGCAGGCTGTCCGATCTTGATATAGCCAAGACCGACCTTGCGCAGCGTGTTCAGCTTGCGGGCGATCTTCGGGATCGCTGAAAAGAACTCACAGCCTTCATCAACGGTCATTTCCAGCACATCATAAATGGTCTTTCCCTTATATCGGACTTCCAGTGTTTCATGATTATACCGACTGCCCTTGCAAACCTCACAGGGTACATAAACATCCGGCAAGAAATGCATCTCGATTTTTACGATGCCGTCGCCTTCACAGGCCTCACAACGGCCGCCGCGAATGTTGAAGGAAAATCTGCCTGCTGTATAGCCACGCATTTTCGCCTCGGCGGTTTGTGCAAACAGCGCACGGATATCCCCGAACAAACCGGTATAGGTAGCAGGATTGGATCGGGGCGTTCTGCCGATCGGTGATTGATCGATGCATATCACCTTATCCAGATGCTCTGTGCCCTCGATACGGTCAAAGGCACCGGGACGTATTTTTGCCCGATTCAGCTTCGCTGCCAGATGCTTATACAAAACCTCATTGACCAGCGAGGATTTGCCTGAACCCGATACACCGGTCACACAGATCAGCTTGCCCAATGGGAAATGGACGGTCAGATCCTTGAGATTGTTCTCTGTGGCACCATATACCACCAATTCTTTTCCGTTGCCGGGACGATATGCTTCCGGCAGCGGAATTTTCTTTTTGCCGCTGAGATATTGTGCTGTGACAGAGCGTTCACATTGCATCAGCTCGGAAAGGGTTCCCGCACACACGATCTCACCGCCGTGGATGCCTGCGCCCGGTCCGATATCTACGATATAATCAGCAGCCAGCATGGTATCATCATCGTGCTCCACTACAATGACCGTATTGCCGCAATCCCGCAGATGCTTCAAGGTTGCAATCAGCTTTTCATTATCCCGTTGATGCAGGCCGATACTCGGCTCATCCAGAATATACAGCACGCCCATCAGCGAAGAGCCGATTTGCGTCGCCAAACGAATCCGCTGACTTTCACCGCCCGAAAGCGTTCCCGCTGCCCGTGACAAGGAGAGATATCCCAATCCGACACTCTGCAAAAAGCCAAGCCGTGCACGAATCTCCTTGACGATCATACGTGCGATCAGCATTTGTCGTTCGGTCAGCGGAAGCTGCGCAAACAATGCAACCAGATCGGTGATGGAATGATTGCACATGGTATCAATATCCATATCACAAACCGTAACATGCAGTGATGCAGGCTTCAGACGCTTGCCATGACAATCCGGGCAAAGCACCTCTGACATATATTCAGTCAGCTCTTCTCTGGCGGAGGGTGAGGCATAGGTATATCGCCGCTTCAGATTGGGAATCAAGCCCTCAAACGGTTGAAAATATGTCCCGCCGCCATAGCTTGTATGCCGATGCAGTTCCAGCTTGGTATCTCCTGTGCCATACAAAAACAGATTGCGCTGTTCTTCGGTCAGCTCTTTGATCGGCACATCCAAGGAAATGCCGTAGGTGCGGGAAATGGCTCGGTAATACATTGTGGCAAACGAGCTTTCATCCAAAGAATTCCAGCCCGGCGCTTTGAAGGCACCTTCACGCACCGAAAGATTCATATTGGGCATAATGGCATGGGGATCAAACTCCGTAAACACACCAAGACCGGTACAGGTCTCACAAGCGCCATAGGGATTATTAAAGGAAAACATTCTGGGCGTCAGCTCTTCCATGGAAAAGCCATGATCGGGACAGGCATAGGAAAGCGAATACAGCTGCTCCTCACCGCCGATCACATCCAGCAGCACCAGACCCTCGGATAATCCCGTTGCGGTTTCCAGACTATCCGTCAAACGACTGCGTATGCCTTCCTTGACGACCAGACGATCCACTACGATCTCAATATGGTGCTTTTTATTCTTATCCATTTTGATTGTTTCGCTCAGATCATAAATGCTGCCATCCACACGCACACGGACATAACCGGATTTTTTTGCCGCTTCCAGCTCCTTGGTGTATTCACCCTTTCTGCCGCGGACGATCGGTGCCAGCAGCTGCAGCTTGGTGCCTTCCGGCATCTCCAAGATCAGATCAGCGATCTGGTCTACGGTCTGCTGCTTGATCTCTCTGCCGCAGACCGGACAATGCGGTGTACCCACACGGGCATATAACAAACGCAGATAATCATAGATCTCGGTTACGGTACCCACTGTGGAACGCGGATTTTTGGATGTGGTCTTCTGATCGATGGATATGGCAGGAGACAGTCCATCGATGCTGTCCACATCGGGTTTTTCCATTTGTCCCAGAAACATGCGGGCATAAGAAGAAAGGCTCTCCATATATCGTCTCTGACCGTCTGCGTAGATGGTATCAAAGGCCAGAGAGGATTTCCCCGAACCGGACAGACCGGTGAACACGACCAGTTTATCCCGCGGTATTTCCAGATCAATGTTTTTCAGATTGTGCTCACGTGCACCCTTTACTATGATTCTATCCAGCATATAATGGTTGCATATCCTTTCCGATTATACTGTTGCTGTTGCGGTTATGGGAATCTCATGATGTATCTTCGTCTTACCAAGTAAGCAAGCTAAAGCAGGCGATCACAAAAAGCAATAAAAATACGATCAGCATGATCCAATAACCGATCAGCTGCTTTCTGCATTTTTTCATCATCAATGCATGATCCGCTTCCAGCATGACATTGCCTGTCTCATCCATGGGGATCCCATGCCATTTGACCTCCCGAACGGCACCCGAAAGTCTGCCGTCTGCACCTCTGGCAGGATCCCATGCCGCAGGACTGACTTGGATCATCGTCTGCGGCATGACCCGCACAGGCACCTGCATCCCCAGGGAAAAGGGAAGCGGCGCAACGGTCTTAAATGCAAAAAATGCACGATACAAAATACCGTTTTTTCCTGCATAACGCAGGGCAAGCTCCTGATAATACAGCGGCTGCCCAGGCTGAACGATCCTCACGCCTCGGATATCCGACACTTCTGCTATATAATGCGTTGCCTGTTTCAACATACGACGGCGCTGTGACAAACGATAGATTTGGAATCCTGCAAACAATACTGCCGGAATCCCCAACAGTGCGCCGAAAAAAAGCACACCCATAACAATATAGATTGCCATAATAAACAGAACAACCAAAACGAACTCGTACATCCTTATTTTTCACCTTTCCAATAACATCGCATCATCATCTGTTTTCACGCAGCGCTTTGATCTTGTCCCGCAAATACGCCGCATGCTCGAATTCCAACAGCTTTGCTGCCTCTTTCATCTGTTCGGTCAGCTTTTTGATGAGCGCTTCCTTTTCCTGCCGGTTCATCTGACGGGCAACGATCTTCTCTGTTTTTTCCTTGCTGGTGATCTCCAGCACCTCACGGATCTCCTTGACGATCGTTTGGGGTATGATCCCGTGCTTTTCGTTATAGGCAAGCTGGATCGAACGGCGGCGTTCCGTTTCACGGATCGCACGCTCCATACTGCCGGTCACAGAATCCGCATACATGATGACCTCGCCTCTCGCATTACGGGCTGCTCGGCCGATGGTCTGGATCAAAGAGGTTTCCGATCGCAGGAAGCCTTCCTTATCCGCATCTAAGATCGCTACCAGTGATACTTCCGGCAGATCCAGTCCTTCCCGCAGCAGATTGATGCCCACCAGCACGTCGAATTCACCCAGACGCAGATCACGAATGATCTCCATACGCTCAATGGTATCAATATCATGATGCAGATATCGTACCCGCACTTGCATATTCAGCAGATATGCGGTCAGATCCTCTGCCATTTTTTTCGTCAGAGTCGTAACCAACACACGTTCATTGCGCTCTGTGCGCTGATGGATCTGGGAAAGCAGATCTTCGATCTGCCCTTCCACAGGCTTGACGGTCACCCGCGGATCTACCAATCCCGTAGGCCGGATGACCTGCTCTACAATGCTGTCGGTACGCTCCTTTTCCAATGTGCCCGGTGTTGCACTGACAAACATTGCATCCCGGATCCGTTCCGTAAACTCATTGAAGTTCAGCGGACGGTTATCAAAGGCACTGGGCAATCGGAAGCCGTAATCCACCAGCGTTTTCTTACGGGCATAATCTCCCGCAAACATTCCTCTCACCTGCGGAAGTGTGACGTGAGATTCATCCACAATCAGCAGAAAATCATCGGGGAAATGATCCAGCAGCGTCATCGGACGAGCACCCGGCTTCCGCCGTGCCAATACGCGGGAATAGTTCTCTATACCGCTGCAAAACCCGATTTCACGCAGCATTTCAATATCATAATTGGTACGCTGCGCAATCCGCTGTGCTTCGATCAGCTTATTCTCCGATTCAAAAAATGCCACTCGTTCCGCAAGCTCCTGCTGCAGCTCGGCAATGGCAGCCTCCATCTTGTCCGATGAAACCACATAATGACTGGCAGGGAAAATAACGGTATGCTGCAAAATCGCTTTGACCTCACCGGTCACGATTTCGATCTCGGCAATCCGATCAATCTCATCCCCAAAGAATTCCACACGCAGCGCAATTTCCGTAGACTGCACCGGACAGATATCTACCACATCGCCATGCACACGGAAGGTGCCGCGATCCAATGCAATATCATTGCGCTGATATTGAATGGCAACCAATGCCTCCATCAGCTCTTCACGGGATTTTTCCATGCCCGGACGCAGTGAGATGGTCAGATGACGATATTCTTCCGGTGCGCCCAAGGAGTAAATACAGGACACCGATGACACAATAATCACATCGGAACGCTCTGCCAATGCCATGGTTGCCGAATGGCGCAGACGGTCGATCTCATTGTTGATGGAGGAATCCTTCTCAATATAGCTGTCCGTACTGGGAATATATGCCTCAGGCTGATAATAATCATAATACGATACGAAATATTCCACTGCGTTTTCCGGAAAGAATTCCTTGAACTCACTGCAAAGCTGTGCAGCAAGGATCTTATTATGGGCAAGCACCAATGTAGGCTTATTCCGTGCCGCAATCACATTTGCCATCGTGAAGGTCTTGCCGGAACCGGTGACTCCCAGCAGGATCTGCTCTTTTTTGCCTTGTTCAAATCCCCTTACCAGCGCATCGATCGCTTTGGGCTGATCGCCTGTGGGCTGATAGGGTGCATGTAATCGAAAGGGCTGCTGCTTCAATGAAAATCCCTCCCTGCTGCTTATCGTTTGCTGCCGCGCTCCATGCAAAGAAATGCACCGCTTTCACGCATGGAAACCGCACCGTTTCTTCCTACTACAACATGATCGATCAAACGGATGGAAAGCCCCTGTAAGCCTTGATACAAATGTCTTGTTGCAGCGATATCCTCTGCTGATGCCACAGCCGCACCATCCGGATGATTATGTGCGATCATCACTGTATTGCAATTTTCAAGGATCGCAATCTCTGCTACTGCGCGTAAGGATACGGATACCGAATTCGTATTGCCTCTTTCAAGAATATGGCAGCTTCGCAGACGAAGCATCTCATCCAGACACGCAAGACGGATCACTTCATTGCGTTCATACTGATAGAGCTTACGGAAATATCCGCATACCTTCTCGTAGGAATCCAAGGTGATCTGTGTGGTATGTGCATCCATGTCCACAGCATACAGCGCCGGAAGAAGCTTCAGCAGCACCGCAGTATGTTCCGTGATCCCCTTTACACTGCACAATGCGTTGTGATCTGCCGCAAATATGCCGCTGATGCTGCCAAACCGATCCAACAGCCGATGAGCGATATCGTTGGTATTGATCCGTGGGATCGCATAATACAGCAGCATTTCCAACAGCTCATGCTGCTGAAATCCGCTGCCGCCGCTTTTCAAAAAGCGTTCCCGCATTCGCTGCCGATGCCCGTCATGCAGATGTTCGCTCATTCTGCCGCCTCCGTTTCTTAATACTTCTTTTCATTATACACTATTTTATTGAAATTGGCAAGTATACCGCAAAAATGTTGCAGCCTCCGGCCAAACGGACAGAGGCTGCATCTTCGATTCAAAGCTGTGCCTTGATCTTAGAAATGGCACCTTTTTCCAATCGGGAGACCTGTGCCTGTGAAATCCCGATCTCGGTTGCTACCTCCACCTGCGTTTTTCCCTGCAAAAACCGACGATACAGGATATTGCGTTCCCGTTCACTCAATGCGGCAATGGCATCCCGAACCGCCATCTCCCGCATCCAGCCGTCTGCCTCACTGCTGTCACTGATCTGATCCATCAGATACAGGGTATCCCCCGAATCGGAATACAACGGCTCATACAGCGATACCGGATCGGTAATACTTTCCAGCGCAAGCACAACTTCCGATTTATCCGTCTCCACAACTTCGGCGATCTGTTCGATGGTCGGTTCCCTGCCAAGCTCAGCGATCAGCTGCTCCTTTGCCTGCATCGCCTTATATGCAAGATCTCTCATGGAACGGCTTACCTTTACCGAATGATAATCCCGCAGATATCTTCGCAGCTCACCCGAGATCATCGGGACACAATAGGTCGAAAACCGCACCTCTTTGGTCAGATCAAAATTATTGACCGCTTTCATCAAGCCTATCACACCGATCTGAAACAGATCATCCACATCCTCACCTCTGCCGGTAAAACGCTGGATCACGCTGAGCACCAGCCGCAGATTCCCTTGGATCAGACGGTCTCTTGCCGCTTTGCTGCCGGTTTCCTGGATTTCCCTCAGCAGTGCCATTTTTTCTTCCTCCGTCAACACTTCCAGCTTTGCCGTATCAATGCCCGAAATCACAACCTTCTGATAAGCCATCCCATGCCTCCTGTGTATGAGTTTTCGGGAATAGTATCGACGAAAGTTGCCTGATTCATGCTCTGTATGAAAAATCTTTTCTGCTGACCGGACGAATCTGCGGTTTTTGCGGCGAACATATGGAGAATCTGCGGAAATCGCTTTACAAAACATAAAAAATGTGTTATACTTATTTGATAAAACGATATACAGAAAGGATCGTCCGGATCTATGAACGGAATCCGTAAACGCACATGGGCTGAGATCAATCTCGACCATGCCGCATGGAATTATCAGCAGGTACGCAAGCATACCGATCAGAATGCAATGATCTGCTGTGTGATCAAAGCAAACGGCTACGGACATAATGCCATCCGCTTTGCCCGGCTTTATACCAAACTCGGTGCCGATTGGCTGGCTGTTTCCAATCTGGAAGAAGCCTTGCAGCTGCGTCAGAACGGGATCACACTGCCTGTTCTGATTCTGGGCTATACCCCGCCCGAATGTGCTGCCGTATTGGCAGAGCACCGCATTTCCCAATGCGTCTATTCCCGCACCTATGGAGAAACCCTTTCCCAAGCAGCGATGGCATCGGGGGTCCGCCTGATGATCCATCTGAAAATCGATACCGGCATGGGCCGCATCGGATTCCAGCATCACAGCGGACATTCCGAGCTCAAGGATGCCTTTGCTGTCTGCCGATTCCCTTGCCTGATCCCCGAAGGTATCTTCACACATTTTGCCTCTGCGGATGAAGGCTGCGACGGTGAAGCATTTACAGCTCGTCAATTTAACGATTTTATGGATGCGATCGCACAGCTGGAAGCACGGGGCATTCACTTTTCACTGCGTCACTGTGCCAACAGCGCTGCTATTTTTGAACATCCGGAATACCATCTGGATATGGTGCGGGCAGGGATCGTGCTCTATGGATTAAAGCCCTCTGCACAAGTACGCAATCTGCCGGAATTAAAGCCGGTTATGGCTTTGAAATCGGTCATCTCCCATATCAAGACCGTCCTCCCCGGCGATACGATCAGCTATGGCCGCACCTATCAGGCAGATTCTCCAAGAATCGTCGCCACCGTCCCCATCGGCTATGCCGACGGCTTCTGGCGTGCCAATGCCAAAGGTGAATGCAGGCTGCTCATCCGGGATCGCCTCTGTCCGCTGATCGGCAGAGTCTGCATGGATCAGCTCATGCTGGATATTACCGACGCACCCGGTCTTTCCGTCGGAGATACCGTTACCGTATTCGGTGATGAGGCAGGTCTCTGTACTGCCGATGAAATCGCTCTGCATACCGATACCATCAATTATGAGATCGTTTGCTCTGTGGGAGAACGTGTTCCCCGCTTCTTCCTCCATCATGATATCATGGTAGGCGTATCCGATAACCTTCTGCAAACCGAATTCACCCAAGGAGAGGACTATGGTTCACATCGGCAATGACTGGGATGCACTGCTCGCACCGGAATTCCATTCCGAATCCTATCTCAGGCTGCGGCAGTTTCTGATTACTGAATATCGCACCAAACAGATCTATCCGGATATGTACGATATTTTCAACGCCTTGAAATATACCCCCTATCATGCTGTAAAGGCTGTCATTATCGGGCAGGATCCTTATCATAATCCCGGACAGGCTCATGGTCTGAGCTTTTCCGTGCGCCGTGGCATTGCACCGCCGCCTTCTCTCATCAACATCTTCAAGGAACTCAAAGACGATCTGGGCATCGACAATCTGCAGCAGCATGGCGAGCTGACTGCATGGGCACAGCAGGGTGTTCTTCTGCTCAACGCTGCATTGACCGTTCGTGCAGGACAAGCCAACAGTCATCACGGTATGGGTTGGGAACAGCTGACCGATGCCATTATCCGTAAGCTGAATGACCGGAAACAGCCGATCGTCTTTTTGCTTTGGGGCGCGAATGCCAGAGCAAAAGCCTCCCTGATCACAGAATCAAGACATCTGATCCTGAGCTGTGCACATCCCAGCCCGCTTTCGGCTTATCACGGCTTCTTCGGATGCAAGCATTTTTCCAAAACCAACGCATTTCTGACCCAAAACGGAATGTCCCCCATAGATTGGCGCATTGCGCCCTGAACATCACATATTACCATTCCCGAAAGGATGAACTATAGTGAAAGCAATCGAATTGTTTCAAAAGCGCTGTGTATTTTCCTTTGAAGTATTCCCGCCAAGACCTACAACACCGATCGATCAGATCTATCAGACTATCGATGCGCTCAAGGTGCTTTCTCCCGATTTCATCAGTGTGACCTATGGCGCAGGCGGCTCCACGCCCGGCGCTTCCACAACAGAGATCTGCGCCCATATCCAGAATCAGCATCATATTCTGTCCATTGCACATCTGCCCTGCATCAATGATACCAAAGAAGGCGTTGCCGAAAAGCTGCGTTTATTCAAGGAAAACGGCATCTGCAATATCCTCGCACTGCGCGGCGACCGCAATCCCGATATCGAACCAACCAATGCATTTGCCCATGCCAGTGATCTGGTTGCGTTCATTCGTGAACACGGCGACTTCGATATCTGCGGTGCCTGCTATCCCGAAGGCCATCCCGAAGCACCGGATCTCGTTACCGATATCCGTAATCTCAAGCTGAAGGTGGATGCCGGTGTTTCTCATCTGATCACCCAGCTGTTCCTGCAAAACAAATCCTTCTATCAGTTCCGGGAAAAGCTTGCCATTGCCGGCGTGAATGTACCGATCGAAGCCGGTATTATGCCGGTTACCAACAAACGCTCCATTGAACGTATGGTTTCCCTCTGCGGTGCAAGCATTCCTTCCCGTTTATCCCGGTTGCTGGCTCGGTATGCCGATGATCCGCAGTCGCTGAAGGCTGCCGGTCTGGAATATGCCATCGAACAGATCCTGGATCTGATCGCAAACGGCGTGGATGGCATCCATCTATACACCATGAACAATGCCGATGTCGCAAAATATATTATGGATGCGGTATTGGACGAGCTGCCCCGATGAGTCAGCAGGGAGCTATAATCACTGAAATTGCACGTATGCTGGGATGTGCCGATCCCGATGCAGCGCTTCACAGCCGGATCCAAGCCGCTTTGAAGGCATTGCAGCAGGCTGCACAGCCTCGTGCGATCTGGCGGTATTTTCCGCTGGAACAACAGGATCCCCCAATCGTTGGCGGTGTCTGCCTGATCGGAACCGATATTGCCCGACATCTGCATGGCTGTCATGGTGTCGTACTGATGGCTGCAACGCTTTCCGCATCCGCAGATAGCTATCTGCGCAGTGCTTCTGTACAGGATCTAAGCCATGCACTGATTGCCGATACCGCTGCCGGTGTCTTGGTAGAACAGCTTTGTGCCGATACCGAAGCTGCCATCCGTGCACAGATTCGATCGCCCTTTCTGACCGAACGCTTCAGTCCGGGCTACGGCGATCTGCCCATTACACTGCAAGCCGATCTGCTGCGTCTGCTGGATGCCCAGCGCACCATCGGTCTGACCGCAACACCGCAGGCAACACTGCTCCCCATGAAATCAGTCACGGCGATCCTTGGCTGCTCCGAACATCCCGTACAGGATGCAAGACAGTTCGGCTGCGGCATAAGCTGCACCCTTTGTCCCCAACAACAACATTGTCCTTTGCGGCAAACAAAACAATAATGTCTCGATTCTTTACAAGAAAGGAATGCTGAAATGGATTTTACTTCCCTTCGTATGCAGGAATTTATCCTTCTTGACGGCGGTATGGGTACTATGCTGCACCTTGCTGCCGGTGAAATACCGGAAGCGCTCAATCTGTCCGATCCCGAACGGATCGCAGCGGTACATCGCGCCTATTATGCCGCAGGCTCTCAGATCATCTATGCAAACACCTTCGGTGCAAATCAGCTGAAGCTTGCCGGTACCGGTCTGGATCCTGCTGCCTGCATCAAAGCTGCCATCCGCATTGCCAAGGAAGCAACCAATGGCGGTGCCTGTGTCGCATTGGATATTGGCCCGACAGGACAGCTGCTCCAGCCCAACGGCACACTCGCCTTCGATGATGCCTATGCTTGCTATCGGGAAGTCATCATCGCCGGTACAGAAGCCGGTGCGGATCTTATCGTCATCGAAACGATGAGCGATCTGCTGGAAATGAAAGCGGCATTGCTCGCCGCAAAAGAACATTCTCATCTGCCTGTGCTTTGTACCATGACCTTTACCGAAACAGGCAGAACCTTTACCGGCTGTCCGGTTTCTGCCATGGCACTGACACTGGAAGGTCTGCAAGCCGATGCCATCGGCATCAACTGCTCTCTTGGCCCGCGTGAGATGCTGCCTATGATCCGTGAGCTGGCTGACTGGAGCTCTTTGCCGCTGATCGTAAAACCCAATGCCGGCCTGCCCGATCCTGTCACGGGTGCCTATGATATCACACCGGATGAATTTGCAAACTTTTTAAGTGCTTTTGCCGATTGCGGAGTACAGTTCTTTGGCGGATGCTGCGGTACTACACCGGAATATATTGCCGCTGTACGGCAAAAACTGGAATCCAAACGTCGTGCCAGAAGGATCTTCCATCCACAGCCGGCAGTCTGCTCCGGCACAAAAACCGTTGTACTGGATCAGCCGAGGGTCATCGGTGAACGCATTAACCCGACCGGCAAAAAACATATGCGTGAAGCGCTGCAGCAGGGTAACTTGGATTATCTGCGCAGCGAAGCCATTGCCCAGACCCAAGCCGGTGCCGATCTGTTGGATGTCAACGTGGGCACACCCGGCATTGAGGAGCCGGTGATGCTGCCCGCTGCTGTGCGTGCGGTCATGGAGGTCAGCGATCTGCCGCTGCAGCTGGATTCCTCTGATCCTGCTGCGCTGGAGGCTGCTTTGCGGATCTATCCCGGCAAAGCGATCGTCAATTCGGTATGCGGTAAGGAATCCTCTCTTTCGGCAATCCTGCCGCTGGTCAAGCATTACGGTGCCGCTGTGGTTGGTCTGACACTGGATGAAAACGGCATCCCCACGGCTGCCTCGGAACGCTTCCGCATCGCAGAACGCATTTTGCAGCGTGCACTTTCTCTCGGAATCCCAAAGGAAGATGTATATATTGACTGTCTGACACTGACCGCCTCTACCGGAGAAAGCGGCCCTGTCGAAACCATATCCGCTATGCGCCGTGTCCGCACGGAGCTGGGCCTGCAGACAGTGCTCGGTGTTTCCAACATCAGCTTTGGTCTGCCCAACCGGTCACTGATCAACCGAAGCTTTCTGAATATGGCGCTGTCCAATGGTCTGACGCTTCCCATCCTCAACCCCAAAGCTGAGGATATGATGGATACGGTTCGCACCTATCGGATGCTCGCAGGCTATGATGTAAACTGTGCCGATTATATTGCACATTATCAGGATGCCGCCTCCGTTTCCGAAACTCCACGCAGCGATACCTTCTCTCTTGCCGAAGCAGTGGCCCATGGCATGAAGCAGGAGGCGGCTCGCCTTACCAAAGAGGCATTGCTGTCCCAAGAGCCTATGACCATCATCAATGAGCATCTGATTCCGGCGCTGGATACCGTGGGCGCTCAATATGAAGCCGGTACGCTGTTCCTGCCTCAATTGATTCAAGCTGCTACGGCGGCGCAAAGCGCCTTTGCCGTGCTCAAGCAAAGCTTCACAGATCGCTCCGAGGCACAAAGCAAGGGGACAATTGTCATCGCTACCGTTCAGGGAGATGTACATGATATCGGCAAAAATATTGTAAAGCTGCTGCTTGAAAATTACGGCTATACCGTCATTGATCTGGGCA
>JAZOCU010000004.1:0-56135 GCA_045596625.1 Oscillospiraceae bacterium
GGCTGCTTCGTTGAAAGTCAAGTCCACATTTTCCAAATATGAAACCATGCCGAATCGACGCGGTATGACCGGTGCAGAAGCAGCAGAGCATCTGCTGTATTCCAACGGCGTGTACAATATCCGCATTGAGCCGTGTGCCGGTCGACTCAGCGATCATTACGATCCCGCTGCCAAGGTCATCCGTCTTTCTGAGCCTGTATATAACGGAAGAAGTGTTGCGGCGATCGGTGTTGCTATGCACGAGGCCGGCCATGCGGTACAGTATGCACAGGGATATGGACCTGTGAAGCTGCGCAGAGCGATTGTTGGTGTAACCCAATTTGCTTCCAATGCATCCTATCTTCTGATTCTCATCAGCCTGCTGTTTGGAATGGTGATGCTGTTGGATCTGGGCATTTTGCTGTTTTGTGTTGTGATGTTCTTTCAACTGGTCACATTGCCGGTGGAGTTCAACGCCAGTGCTCGTGCCCTGGAGAATATGGAAGCCAGTATGCTTTTTGATGACGATGAGCAGAAGGCTGCCAAAGAGGTGCTCCATGCAGCAGCCATGACTTATGTAGCAGCAGTTGCGGTATCTTTGCTGCAATTGCTTCGTCTGCTCGCCATAAGAGGAAATCGAAGATGAATGGTCTTGCACCTCGGCTGCTGTGTGTGCGGACACTGATTCGGACGCTGCGTGCCAATGGATACAGCAATCTGGCATTGCAGGGCGCTTTGAAGCAGTCTGCACTGACATCACAGGAAAAACGGCTCTGTACCATTCTGTTTCAAGGCACCATCGAGCGTTTGCTGACGCTGGATGCATGTATTGCCGCACATGTGAAGCGTTCTTCCGCCAAGCTGGATCCTGCGGTACGCTGTGTATTGCGTTGTGGGATCTATGAGCTATTGTATCTGCATACGCCCGAATCTGCCGCTGTCAATCTCTGGACAGAGGTAATCAAGGGGCTCAAGATGAAGAGCGCATCCGGTATGGTCAATGCGGTATTGCGTAGTTTTCTGCGCAGTGAAAAGGCCATTCCGCTGCCGAATGATCTTATCGAAGCGCTGTCGGTCCGATATTCTGTGCCCGCACCGCTGATCCGTCAGTTGATCGCAGAATACGGCGAACCGCAGATCCTTCCGTTTCTGGAGGATTGCTGCGGCGAACCGCCTGTTTATATCAGAAGAAATCCGCTCTGTGGCAGCGAGGAAGAGTTCCTTACATTGCTGGAGGACTTTTCTCCTTCTCCCGTGCCCCAGATTCCATATGCTTATCGTCTTTCCCGCAGCGGCAGTCTCACAGAGACCGAAGCCTTTGCGAAGGGAATGTTTCATGTGCAGGATCTTGCCTCTCAGCTTTGCTGTATGGCACTGGATGCACATCCGGATGAGATCATATTGGATGTTTGTGCAGCGCCCGGCGGCAAGACCTTTACCACTGCACAATATCTGCAAGGCAGCGGCAGAGTATATGCCTATGATCTGCATGAAAAACGAGTACGGCTGATCGCACAGGGTGCTAAGCGGCTGAAGCTTACCAATATCTGTGCTGAGGTCGGCGATGCAATGAAGCCTTCGCCGGATCGTCCTATGGCAGATCGGGTGCTGTGTGATGTGCCTTGTTCCGGATTTGGTGTCATGCGCCGCAAACCGGAGGTGCGCTATAAATCCATAGAGGAATTAACGGAGCTGCCGGATATTCAGCTTGCGATCCTCAGCCAAAGCGCAAAGGCTGTGAAACCCGGCGGTGTGCTGGTGTATTCTACCTGTACTGTATCCAGAGCAGAAAATGATGCGGTGGTTACAGCGTTTTTAGCCGATCATCCCGAATTTTCTGCGGAGCTGCCATGGCAGCCTGCCCAATGGAATGCCGATATCGCAGCGCCGATGACCACACTCTTTCCGCAGATGCTCGGTTCGGATGGCTTCTTTCTTGCAAAGCTGAGACGTGCGGAATAAGGAGAGCTGCCGATGTCAAATGCAAACGAAAAAACAGAACTGCTGGGGCTTTTGCCTGCACAGCTCACCGAGGCACTGGCACCGCTGCAAGTGCCTGCTTATCGGGTGCAGCAGATTTTTCGATGGCTGCATCAGCGGAGGGTGAAGGATTTTTCGGAAATGACCGATCTATCTAAACAATTCCGCTTGGATTTGCAGAACCGGTTTTATATAAACCAACCAAAAATCAAACAAAAGCTTGCATCTTGTATCGATAATACTGTAAAATATTTGTATCAGCTGCAAGACGGCAATTGCGTAGAGGCAGTACGGATGGTATATCATCATGGTGTCACTGCTTGTATCTCTACGCAGGTGGGCTGTCGGATGGGCTGTAAGTTCTGTGCTTCGGCACCGCTGGGCTTGGTAAGGAATCTGACAGCAGCGGAAATGCTGGGGCAGATCGATCTGATGGATGCCGGATATCCCGAGGAGCAGCGAGTTTCCGGTGTGGTGCTCATGGGAATCGGTGAACCGCTGGATAATTATGAGAATGTGCTGCAGTTTTTGCGTCTGCTCTCCTGTAAAGATGGCAGAGCGATGAGTCTGCGCCATGTGACACTTTCTACCTGCGGCCTGGTGCCAAGGATCGAGCAGCTGGCAGAGGAAGGATTGCCGTTGACACTTTCGGTTTCACTGCATTCTCCCAACGATGCTGCCCGCAGTGCGCTGATGCCTGTCAATCGGAAATATCCGTTGGACGCGCTGCTGACTGCTTGCGGCAACTATTTCCGAAAAACCGGCAGACGTGTGACTTTTGAATATGCTGTTATCCGCGGAGAAAACGATTCTCCGGGTGCGGCTAAGCAGCTGGCACAGCGGCTGCGCCCTGTATTCCCCGGAATGCGACCGCATGTCAATCTCATTCCGGTCAATCCGGTTAAGGATACCGGTTTTTGTGCAGGCAGTGCAGTGCAATTTCGCAAATATTTAGAGCAGGAGGGCGTCAACGCTACGGTGAGACGGACTCTTGGTGAAGATATCCGAGCAGCTTGCGGTCAGCTTCGCCGCGATGAAATGCAGGATGAAGATTAAAATTGTATGAAAAGGTGGTGAGCTGTATGCGTGTGTTTTCCGGATGTGATATCGGTCGGGTACGTGCCGAAAATCAGGATCAGATTTTAGCCAGATCCATTGGCAGCGGCATTCTTGCATTGGTGTGCGATGGTATGGGCGGTATGCAGGGCGGTAAGGATGCAGGAATCATTGCAGCAGCTGCCGCCGGATCAAGATTTACTGCGGATTATCGGGATGAGATGTCGGGATCGGCAATCACCGAGCTGATGCGCAATATGACCGCCGATGCCAATCAAGCCGTATATATGGCTGCGTCTGCTGCCAATCTGCGGCAGCGGATGGGCACAACATTGGTGGGTGCATTCCTGCGGGACGATCAATGCTGGCTCGTCAATGTCGGAGACTCTCGTGCCTATTTGCTGGGAAAGGAAAGCATCCGACAGCTGACCGTGGATCATACTGTGGTTCAGCTGCTTTATGAACGCGGCGATATCAAGGCGGAGGAATGCTCTGCACATCCCAGACGCAATGAGTTGACCCGTGCCATCGGTGTGATGCCCCGTGTGCTGGTGGACAGCTTCCAGTATACGGTTTCGGAAGGAGAGTCCTTGCTGCTTTGTTCCGATGGATTGTATGGAATGTTGACGGAGGAGGAGATCCTTGCCGTGGTAAAGGAGACTCCGCCGGAGCAGGCAACGGAACAGTTGATCCAACGTGCCAATGCCAATGGGGGCAGAGATAATATTTCGGTAGTGCTTTTGCTGCCTTAAATATTGTTATTTGGTCGAAGCGCCGCTTCGGCTTGAGATAAATGCAAGCTTCAATGAGATTGACCGGTTTGCTTGCCGGTTCGGAGGTTAATAATGGAAAAAGATCGCAGCGATAAGAATATCGGAAAGAAGCTGGAAGGCCGTTACGAGATCACCGAACGCATTGGCGAAGGCGGTATGGCTGATGTCTACCGTGCCAATGATGTGGTGGATCATAAACCAGTTGCCGTTAAGATCCTGAAAAAGGAATTTGCGGAGAATGAAGAGTTTTTGCGTCGTTTCCGCAATGAATCCAAGGCAACGGCTTTGCTCAGCCACCCCAATATCGTTAAGATTTATGATGTGGGATTTTCCGATCGGATCCAGTTTATCGTCATGGAATATATTGACGGCATCACACTGAATGAGTACATGGAGCAGAGCGGTGTGCTGGATTGGAAGGATGCAGTACATTTTATCACACAGATTCTGCGTGCACTGCAGCATGCACACAGCAAGGGTATTGTGCATCGCGATATCAAGCCGCAGAATATTATGATGCTCCGTGATGGTACGATCAAGGTCATGGATTTCGGAATTGCCAAGTTTGCCCGCGAGGATGGCAAAACCGGTACCGATAAGGCGATCGGTACCGTACATTATATCAGTCCCGAACAGGCAAGAGGCAGTGCGACCGATGCCAAAAGCGATCTGTATTCTGCGGGCGTTATGCTTTATGAAATGCTCACCGGTCAGAAGCCTTTCGATACCGATAATCCTGTCAGCATTGCAGTGATGCATATGCAGGCAGAAGCCAAGCGTCCCAGAAGTATTCGTCCGGAGCTGGCTGTCGGTCTGGAGGAGATCATTCTCAAGGCAATGCAGAAGAATCCTGCACAGCGGTATCAGTCTGCAAGAGATATGATGGATGACATCGAGACCTTCAAGGAGAATCCCGATGTGGTGTTTGGATATCTGCCGCAGAGCGATGAGGAGGAAACCGGAAAAACCAAGTTCTTTACACCCGTCAACGATCTGAGCGATGTGGATGAGCCCGAAGCTTATGAAGAGGACGATGCAGAGGACGATTATGACGATGATGACGATGAATATGAGGAAGAAGAAGGCCGTTCGCTTCTGATTCCGATCGTGACAGCGGTTACCATCGTTGTCATTGTAGTCGCCGTGATCCTGCTGGGCAGTATGATATCGGATTGGATCAAAAAAGGTAAGGGTACCAATACGACGGAGGAATACCGTATGCCGAATCTGATCGGCATGGATTATCTGGAAGCCAATCAGCAGTATAACGCTACCATTATCATTGAAGTGGAAAGCTATGAGTATTCCGAGATTGACAAGGATAAGATCTTCTATCAGAGCGTACCTGCCGATGATACTGTTACAAAGGGTCAGACCGTAAAAGTAAAGGTCAGCAAGGGTTCCAGAATGGTGGATCTGCCCGATTATAAAAACTGGGATTACGAAAATGCCAAAACGGCGATCACTCAGCTGGGCCTGAAGATCGAAGAGCGCAGAGCTTATGATGACAATATTGCAGCAGGCAAGATCATTTCTACAGATCCTGCCGGCCCTGTTCAGGTGGAGCCCGGTGCTTATGTTGTTGTGGTAATCAGTCTGGGCAAGAACGCCGATACTGTGCCTGTTCCCAATTTCATCGGTATGGATTATGATCTGGCACTGCGTACCGCCGAGGCATCCAAGCTGCAGGTTACCAGAACCGAAGGCAATTCCAGTGAGCCTGCCGGCACTGTAATCGATCAGAGCATCAATCCCACCGAGCCGGTTACCGAGGGTACGGTCATCAAGCTCACGGTTAGTAACGGTATTCCCGCTGAGCAGGATGTGAAGATCACCTTTGCGATTCCGGAGGATGCAAAAGGCACCTTCCATCTTACCTTCTATGAAGGCGGCGTTGTCAAGACCGTTGGCCCCAGCTTCAATGTGGATTACGCAAACGGAACGACGTCGGTTACCGTAACCGGCATCGGCGTTGCTGATCTGATCGTGCGGCTGACCAACGAAAGCAATCTGATGAGCACCACGGTCGGCACCTATCGAGTTGACTTTGAAAAGAAAACAGCAACAGCAGTGGATGCCGATATGACAGCTGCTTTCCGGAATGTTGGCGGTCTGGAGGGCGAAATGACCACGACGACCACGACCGAACTCACCACAACTACAACTTCCGGCGACGGATCGGAATTGCCGCCAAGCTCCGATACCACAGAGACTACTCTTGTGCCTGAGGGCGGCGAAGAATAATCGCAGAACATTATGACAGGATTGATTCTGAAAGCTGTTGGGGGACTCTACACGGTAGAGTCCCCCGGTGGCATTATCACGTGTAAAGCAAGGGGAATCTTTCGCAAACAAGGGATCTCTCCCTGTACCGGCGATCGTGTTACCGTGCAGGATGGCTGCATCACAGCCATTGAACCGCGCCGCAATGCGCTGATCCGTCCGCCTCTTGCCAATTTGGATCAGCTTTGCTTTGTGATCTCTGCCTGCGAACCGGAGCCGAATCTGCTGCTGCTAGATCGGTTTCTGGCGGTTTGCGTATATTTGCAGATCGAGCCGCTGCTCATTTGGACCAAGCTGGATCTTGCCGATGCGACGGTCTGGATGGAGTCCTATCGTGCTGCAGGATTTACTTCAGTTGCGGTAAACTATGGGGAATCCGAGGGGATACAGGCTGTGCAGAATGCGCTTGCCGGGAAGATCAGTGCTTTCACAGGAAATTCTGGTGTGGGAAAATCCACACTGCTCAATGCGATCGATCAGCGGCTGCAGCTTGCAACCGGTGAGATCAGTCAGAAGCTGGGCAGAGGCAGACATACGACCCGCCATGCAGAGCTTTATACACTGGATAACGGCGGCAAGGTGGCAGATACCCCGGGATTTTCTACCTTTGAAACCGATAGCTATGTCCGCATTCCCGCTGAGGAGCTTGCGGATTGCTTTCCTGAACTGCGGCTGCCGGAGGAGTCTTGCCGCTATGCCGATTGTATGCATCTTCATGAACCTCACTGCAAGGTGCGTCGGGCGGTAGAGGAGGGAAGAATCCCCCAAAGCCGCTATGAAAGCTATGTGACGATGCTGGAGGAAGCAAAAAAGTATAGGGCTTGGGAGCAGAAAAAATGAGTGACCGTTGTTGGATTCTGGCAGGCGGGCCTGAGGATGGCTTGCCTTGGATCTCAATACCACAGGAAGCTTTTGTGCTCTGTGCAGACAGCGGATTGCGTCTGGCAGACCGGCTGAACATCAAACCGGCGATGGTGCTGGGTGATTTTGATTCGCTGGGTGCGCTGCCGGAGTTGCCGTGTTGGCAGGCTCCTGTGGAGAAAGAGGATACGGATACGATGCTTGCTGTGCGCTATGGCCTTGCACAAGGCTACCGGAATTTTGTGATCTGCGGCGCATTTGGCGGCAGATTGGATCATACCTACGCCAATATTCAGACCCTTTGCTTTCTGCACACCATGGGTGCCGAGGGACTGCTGGTCGGTGTACGGGATCTGGTGAATATCCAGCCGGCAGGCAAGAGCAGATATTATCCGAAGCAGGAAGGATCTTCTCTTTCGGTGTTTGCGCTGTCTGCAGAATGCAGTGGTGTGACATTGAAGGGTGTGAAGTATCCATTGGAACAAGCAACGCTCAGGATGACATTCCCTTTGGGTGTGAGCAATGAGATCCTGGCAGAAGAAGCCGAGATCCGCTGCGAATCGGGCATTCTGCTGATCATCCGTTCTAAATTGTAACATATCTTCCGCTTCTGCATATGATGTAGTATCAAATACAGGAGGGTTGCGCCATGAAGGTTGTTGTCGTCAGAAGTCCGAGATTGCTTTCGGGAATTTTCCGCTTGCTGTTTCATATCCGAAAAGAATCCGATCAGGAACAATAATGTAAAACGCTGTCTCTTTGCAGGTCGCAAGGATGACAGCGTTTTTTGATGCTGTTGAGGGCGTTCCCGAAGGGAAAAGCACTTGCAATTTTTATAAAAAAATGTTATACTGATAAGAATGGCATGGAATCATTGTTTATTATAAAAAGGAGGTGCGCTATGCAGAAAAATTGGGAAATCGGCTCTCCCGATCAGCAGGCTGCTGAGATGCTGCGGCGGCAGGGCGGGATAACCAAGCTGTGTGCGGAGGTTCTCGTTTCAAGAGGGATTACTTCCATGGAACGAGCCAGCGCCTTCCTGGATGCAGAAGAGCTTTCCGATCCGTTTCTGATCATGGATATGGACAAGGCGGCGGATCGGATCTTGCAGGCAGTGGAATCCGGAGAACGGATCTGTGTTTACGGCGATTATGACTGCGATGGTGTTACCGCAACGGTTATGCTGACCGATTGGCTGAACTATGCAGGTGCAGAGGTCAGTTGGTATATTCCGACTCGAAAAGAAGGCTACGGGATTCGGGAAGAACAGATCCGGCAGCTTGCGGAAGAAGGCGTATCTCTGATCATCACAGTGGATAACGGCATTTCGGCGGTCGAGGAAGCGAAGCTGATCCGCTCGCTCGGTATGGAACTGGTGATCACCGATCACCATCGCCCCGGTGATGTGCTGCCTGATGCGGTGGCTGTGGTGGATCCGCACCGCAGTGATTGCCCTTCTCCATACAAATCCCTGTGCGGAGCCGGTGTGGTGCTCAAACTGATCGCTGCGCTGGAAGGCGGCGATTGCGAGCCTGCGCTGGAGCAATTCGGTGATCTGGCTGCATTGGCTACCATTGCTGATGTGGTGCAGCTGGATGGTGAAAACCGCTATCTTGTGAAGCGCGGTATGCAGCTGCTGCAGAACACCGAGCGGATGGGATTGCTTTCCTTGATGGCAGTATGCGCCATTGATCCGCGCAAACCGATCACAGCGACCACAGCGGCATTTCAGCTGATTCCGAGAATCAATGCGGCAGGCAGATTTGCATCCGCCTCCATTGCGGCGCGTCTGTTTCTGACAGACGATCCTGAGGAAGCGACACTGCTTGCGGCACAGATCCATACGCTCAATGATGATCGGCGTGCAACAGAACGCAGGATCTTAGAGCAGATCTTGACAGAGATCCGCAATCATCCGGAGCAGCTTCATGCAAGAGTGCTGGTGTTTGTGGGTGAGGATTGGCATCATGGTGTTGTGGGTATTGTTGCTGCACGCTTGATGGAACGCTTTGGCAAGCCATGCTTTTTGCTTTCCCGTGAAGAAGGTGAAGGCTATCGCGGTTCTGCCCGAAGCTTTGGAGAATTTTCTGTGTTTGATTGCCTTTATGCCTGTTCTGATACGCTGATGCGCTATGGCGGACATCCCGGAGCAGGTGGCTTTACCGTTGCCGAGGAGCAGCTTGAGAATTTTATGCAAGGCATTCACAGCTATGCGGCAAAAATGCATAAAGTGATGCCTGTTATGACGATCCATGCGGTCAGAGCACTGTCTCCGCAGGATCTCCATCCGCAAAATGTAGAGGGTTTACAGATCCTTGAGCCTTATGGTGCAGGCAATGCACGTCCGGTATTTGCGCTGCTCAATGCAACGGTGCAGGAACGCATCGCACTTGCCGGCGGACAATATACCAAGCTGCGTGTGATGAAGGATCAGCAGCAGCTGGAGCTTTTGATTTTTCGCTGTGCGCCGGAAGAAACCGGTATTGCAGTGGGTATGCAATATGATTTTCTGGTTTCGCCTGAGGTGCGTCCGTACCAGGGCAAAGCCTCGCTCAGCATTCGTGCCGAGGAATGGCGTATTGCAGGCATCCCACAGGCACAGACTATTGCGGCGGAACAAGCTTATGAAGCCTATTGCAGAGGCGAAGCTTTACCCGAAGCATATTACCAAAGAATGTGTCCTTCCCGTGACGATCTGATCGCAGTATATCAGGCAGTGGGCAATGAGCCGATGCTGCTGGCACTGCTTTGCCGCAAGCTGTATGCGAAAGGCATGAATTATTGCCGTGCGCGTCTTTGTACCGATATTTTTACAGAGCTTTCGTTGTTTTCTTATGATGCGATACAGGATCAGGTTCAGCGTTTGCCGGTCACCCAAAAACGCTCGCTGACGGAATCGCAGCAATACCGGAGCATCTTGCATCTGGCGGGAAAAACCGTATCCGATTGACAGAAAGGAGTGCAGATTATGCCAGAGATCCCTGAAAGAAATTATTCTATTGATACGATGATCTCCAAGATCCTCATGGAAGATAAACAATATGATCTGAGCAAGCTGATCACGGCATATGAATTTGCCAAAAAATGTCATGAGGGACAAATCCGTTCTTCCGGTGAGCCGTATATTGTACATCCGGTTGTGGTAGCGCATACGCTGCTGGAGCTGGGTATGGATACCGATACTCTTTGCGCCGCACTGCTGCATGATGTAGTAGAGGATACTGCCGCAACGCTTGAGGATGTACGCAAGCGCTTCGGACAGGATGTGGCTTCGCTGGTGGATGGTGTAACAAAACTGACAAAAGTGCCTACATTCAGTAAAGAACAACAGCAGGCAGAGAATGTCATGAAAATTTTGCTTGCCATGTCACAGGATATCCGTGTCATGATCATCAAGCTTTGTGACCGTCTGCATAATATGCGTACACTTCAATACCGGCCGGTGCATAAACAGCGTCGCACTGCACTGGAAACGATGAACATCTATGCACCGATAGCCCATCGGCTTGGCATCACTTCGGTGCAGGAGGAGCTGGAGGATCTTTCCTTCTATTATCTCGATCATTATGCCTATGCCGAGATCGAACAGATGCTCAATACCAAAAAGGAAGAGCGCGAAGCGTTTATCGCAAGCATCAAGGAGCGTATTGCTGTGCGCTTTAAGGCAGAGGATTTCATTACACCGCCTCAGATCGACGGCAGAGTCAAAAGTGTTTACGGCATTTATAAAAAGATCTATATGGCAGGCAAGAATTTTGATGAGATCTATGACAAATATGCAGTGCGCCTGATCGTGACGACGGTCAGCGAGTGCTATAATGTGCTGGGTCTGATTCATGATATGTTCCGCCCGATCCCCAATCGTTTCAAGGATTATATTGCCAATCCCAAGCAGAATATGTATCAGTCTCTGCACACCACTGTGCTGGGCAGAGAGGGGATTCCGTTTGAGGTGCAGATCCGTACATGGGAAATGCATGCCAATGCCGAATATGGCGTTGCAGCACACTGGAAATACAAAGAAGGCATCCAAGGCAAGGATCGCATGGAACAGCGGCTTGCTTGGATCAGACAGGTCATTGAGACCCAACAGGCAAGTGATGATCCGGAGGAACTGGTCAATACCATCAAAAACGATATTGCGCCGGAGGACATCGTTGTGATGACACCGAAGGGCGATTCCATCAGTCTGCCCATCGGTTCTACCGTCATTGATTTTGCCTATCATATTCATACTGAGATCGGACATCGTACTGTCGGTGCGAAGATCAACGGCAAGCTGGTTTCTCTGAACCATAAGCTGAGCACCGGAGAGATCTGTGAGATCATGACCAGCAAGGATCCCGATAAGGGGCCGAACCGTAACTGGTTGGATATTGTCAAAACCAATGAAGCTCGCTCCAAGATCCGTACATGGTTTAAGCGAGAGCGCCGCGATGAAAATATCATAACCGGCCGTACACAGCTTGAGCATGAATGCAAGCGTGCACATCTGTTGATCACGCCCGAACAGCTGACAGAGCTTTTGGCGGAGGATATGCGCCAGCGCGGCTGTGCAACATTGGATGATCTGTATGCGGCGATCGGCTATGGCGGCATCAGTCTGACGAAAATCATGCCTCGCCTGCGCGAACAGTATCAGAAGCGCTATGCTCCGCAGCAGCCGATGCCGGATGAAGAGCCTGCGATCCTGCTTCCTGTAAAGCCTCTGCATCATAACGGCAACAGCGGGATCATACTGGATGAGATCGAAAGCTGTATGGTCAAATATGCTCAGTGCTGCAGTCCGCTGCCCGGCGATGAAGTCGTCGGCTTTATTACCAGAGGGCATGGACTCTCTGTGCATACAAAAAGCTGTAAGAATTATACCTCGGCAGTGCGCCGTGATGTGCCCGAAGAACTGGAACGCTGGGTGCAGGTGGAATGGTCGGGGAATGTAACGCCAAAGGAGATCCAAGTCAGCATCGAAGTGCTTGCGACCTCTCGCGTGGGGCTGGTATATGATATCTGCGGTGTGCTTGCCGATGCCAGAGTGCCGATCCTGCATTCTGCATCCCGTACACTGAAAAACGGCAATACGGTGTTTGAGGCCACCATTACCGTTGCCACACTGGAGCAGCTTCGTACATTACTGGAAAAGCTGCGTCGGGTGCGGGATGTGGTTTCTGCGGATCGTGCCGCCAATTAATGAAAGGAGTCCGTTGTGACAATGATTCAAGTGCTGACTGTTCCCGTAGGAGAATTACAGGCCAATTGTCATATTGTTTATGATCAGCAGAACAATGCAGTGATCATCGATCCCGGTTCGGAGGAAAATAAGCTGCTTGCGCTCCTCAAGGAGCATTCGCTCAATGCTAAGGCGATCTTGCTGACGCATGCACATTTTGATCATTTTGCTGCGGCAGCACCATTGATGGATGCCTTGCAGATCCCTTTGTATCTGCATCAGCTGGAAGAGCCTGTGCTCCATTCCGTACAGCAGAATCTTGCCGATTATCTGGGGATGCAGGCACAATACCGAAACATTACGGAATGCACTACCTTTGCTGAGGGCGATGTGCTTTCGTTCAGTGAGGCGTTGACATTTACGATCCTGCATACGCCCGGACATTCTCCCGGCAGTGTATGCTATTGTCTGGATGATCTGATGTTCACCGGCGATACCCTGTTCAGAGATGCTGTGGGCAGAGTGGATTTCCCCGGCGGAAATCTGCGTGATATGCGTGCTTCATTGCGCCGGTTGGGTGCGTTGGAGGGCGATTATCAGATCTACTGCGGTCATTATGCCGGCACAACATTGGCAAGAGAAAAAGCATACAGCCACTATCTGCAGGCACCTGCAGACGGACGATGATCATTCATAGCTGCGGGCATACCCGCACATATGAGATGGAGGCACTGCTGAAACTGTTTTTGCCTGCACAGCGGTTTTCCTTTTCTACCGAGGAAACCTTGCCCGAAGAAGAATGCATTTCGGCAGTGATGACCCCGAAAGAGGATGGTCGGATGCTGGTCAAAGCCACAGTGCGTCTCAATGGACAGGTCTGCAGTGATGAGACCTGCTGTTCTGCTGAAACGCAGGGCAATGCGCTTGATAAAGTGTTGAGCCAATTGCTGTATCCCATGCTTTGCCGGATCACGGGGCAGCGTCCGCCTTGGGGAATGCTCACAGGCATTCGCCCTGTCAATTTACTGCGGCGCACTGCAGAGCAAACGGATTCCTTATCGGATGCCAAGCGCATTTTTGAACAGAACTGGAAGGTCAGCCCCGAAAAAATTGCTCTGGCAGAGGAGATCTTATCGGTACAGCAACCGATTTTTGCAGCAACGCCCAAGCGTGCTGTGGGGATCTATGTTTCGATTCCCTTCTGTCCCACCCGCTGCCGCTACTGTTCTTTTGTAAGCAATTCCGTGACACAGATGAAACGGTTGCTTCCGCAATATATGGAGGCACTGCATCAGGAAATCGGGATCGTAGCAGAGCTGCTGCGAAAAACCGATCTTTCGGTAGATACCGTGTATATCGGCGGTGGCACCCCTACGGTGCTGGAAGCTGCCGATCTGCAGGATCTGCTCCAATGGATCGACGATGCGATCCTGCTGCAAGAACCCGATGCCGATGGGATCCGCACCAGACGGCCGATTCGGGAATATACCGTGGAGGCCGGCAGACCCGATACCATAACAGAAGAAAAGCTGCGGATCCTGAAAACATTCGGTGTCACAAGGATCTCTGTGAATCCACAGAGCTTTCAGGATGAAGTGCTCAAAGCAGCAGGCCGTCCCCATTCCGCACAGGATGCGGTGGATGCCTATCTGCTTGCCAAGGCGTTGGGCTTTGCAAATGTGAATATGGATTTTATTGCAGGGCTGCCCTGTGATACATTGGCAGGATTCTGTCAGAGTATAGATCAAGCCATTGCGCTTGCGCCGGAAAGTATTACAGTGCATTGCCTTTCCCTGAAAAAAGCAGCCGATTTCTATCAGACATTGCCTATGCCCGATGCCGGGACTGTGGCACAAATGGTTGCGTATGCGCAAAAAAATCTTTGCACACAGGGCTATCGGCCTTATTATTTGTATCGGCAGAAGAATATGGCAGCCAATCTTGAAAATGTCGGATATGCAAAGGCGGGCTTTGAAAGCCCCTATAATGTATTGATGATGGATGATTCCCAAACGATCCTGGGCATCGGTTCGGGTGCTTCTACCAAGCTGATCGGCGGACAAAGAGGCATCGAACGGCTGACAGAATGCAAATATCCTTATGAGTATCTGGATCGGTTTGATGCACTTATGGAACAAAAACGCGGATTGGCTGAACAGCTTGCTGCTCTGACTTGGTAAGATGCGGCTTGGTCGAATTTCGGTAAAACGAAGAAAAAATCGGATTTGTTTTATGCGAATAGCCAATTTTCAAAAAAAAGTGGAAAAGCCTTGCAATCCATGTAGCGTTTGTGCTATAATAATTAGTTAGAAGTGAGGTGTTTGCGCTATGCCCAAAAGAAATGATATTCACAAGATTATGATTATCGGTTCCGGTCCGATCATTATCGGACAGGCGTGCGAATTCGACTATTCCGGTACACAGGCTTGTAAAGCACTGCGTAAGCTGGGATATGAGATCGTACTCGTTAACTCGAATCCCGCAACAATTATGACGGACCCCGATGTGGCGGATGTCACTTACATCGAACCGCTCAACTGTGAGCGATTAACTGAGATCATCAAACAAGAACGTCCTGATGCTCTGCTGCCGAATTTAGGTGGCCAGTCGGGTCTGAATCTTTGCTCTGAGCTGGAACAGGCAGGCGTTCTGAAGGATTACAATGTGGAAGTCATCGGCGTGCAGATGGATGCCATCGAGCGCGGTGAGGACCGTATTGAGTTTAAGAAGGCCATGGAAGCCATCGGCGTGGAAATGGCAAAGAGCCAGGTTGCCTATACTGTCGAAGAGGCAGTGGAGATCGCTGACGGTCTGGGCTATCCCGTTGTGCTGCGTCCTGCCTATACCATGGGTGGTGCCGGCGGCGGCATGGTTTATAATGTAGAAGAATTGAAGGTCGTCTGCGCAAGAGGTCTGCAGGCCAGCTTGGTCGGTCAGGTGCTCGTTGAGGAGTGCATCACCGGCTGGGAAGAGCTGGAGCTGGAGGTCGTGCGTGACGCCAAGAATAATATGATCACCGTCTGCTTCATCGAAAATATTGATCCGCTGGGTGTGCACACAGGCGATTCCTTCTGCTCTGCACCGATGCTGACCATTTCCGAGGAGCTGCAAAAGAGACTGCAGGATCAGGCATATCGTATCGTTGAGTCCGTTGAAGTGATCGGCGGCTGCAACTGCCAGTTTGCACATGATCCTGTCAGCGACAGAATCGTTGTCATTGAGATCAATCCCCGTACTTCCCGTTCCTCAGCATTGGCATCGAAGGCAACCGGTTTCCCGATCGCGCTGGTTTCCGCTATGCTGGCAGCCGGATTGACGCTGGATGAGATTGAGTGCGGCAAATACGGTACGCTGGATAAATATGTGCCCGGCGGTGACTATGTTGTGATCAAATTTGCACGCTGGGCTTTTGAAAAGTTCAAGGGTGCAGAGGATAAGCTGGGTACGCAGATGCGTGCTGTCGGTGAGGTCATGAGCATCGGCAAGACCTATAAAGAGGCATTCCAGAAGGCAATCCGTTCTCTGGAGACCGGCAAATACGGTCTTGGCTTTGCAAACGGCTATCATGAGAAAACCAAGGAAGAACTGCTTTCTATGCTGGTATATCCTACCAGCAACCGTCAGTTCATTATGTATGAAGCACTGCGCAAGGGCGCTACCATCGAAGAGCTGTATCGTCTGACTAAGATCAAGCATTGGTTCTTGGAGCAGATGCTTGAACTGGTGCAGGAGGAGGAAGCACTGCTGCAGAAAAAGGGCAGTGTGCCCGATGCCGCAACCCTTCGTCAGGCAAAGCTGGATGGCTTCTCTGACCGTTATCTCAGTCAGATCCTGGCTGTTTCCGAGCAGGAGATCCGTGAGGCTCGCTATGCTGCCGGAATCCGTGAAGCATGGGAAGGCGTTCATGTCAGCGGTACCAAGGATGCAGCTTACTATTATTCCTCTTATCATATTGAAGAGGATGCAAGCCCTTGTAATACCGACCGCAAGAAGATCATGATCTTGGGCGGCGGTCCGAACCGTATCGGTCAGGGCATCGAGTTCGATTACTGCTGTGTTCATGCAGCCTTGGCTCTGAAGGATCTGGGCTTTGAGACGATCATCGTCAACTGTAATCCCGAAACCGTTTCTACGGACTATGATACTTCCGATAAGCTCTATTTTGAGCCGCTGACGCTGGAGGATGTGCTTTCTATTTATGAGAAGGAACAGCCTGTGGGCGTGATTGCACAATTCGGCGGTCAGACACCGCTGAATCTGGCTGCGGATCTGAAAAAGAACGGTGTAACCATTCTGGGCACCTCTCCCGAAACCATTGATCTGGCAGAGGATCGTGACCACTTCCGCGCTATGATGGAGAAGCTCGGCATTCCGATGCCCGAATCCGGCATGGCAGTTACTGTGGAAGATGCATTGGAGATCGCAAATAAGATCGGTTATCCTGTTATGGTGCGTCCTTCCTATGTGCTGGGTGGCAGAGGCATGGAAATCGTACACAGCGATGATATGATGCGTGTGTATATGGAAGCTGCTGTGGGCGTGACCCCCGATCGTCCGATCCTGATCGACCGTTTCCTGGGCCATGCAACCGAGTGTGAGGCGGATGCGATCTCTGATGGCACCAATTGCTTTGTGCCTGCTGTTATGGAGCACATCGAGCTTGCCGGTGTCCATTCCGGTGACTCTGCTTGTGTGCTGCCTTCGTTGAATCTGACCGATGAACAGGTCGCAACCATTAAGGAATATACCCGTAAGATCGCTGTGGAAATGGGCGTTTGCGGTCTGATGAATATGCAGTATGCCATTGAGGACAATACCGTTTATGTGCTGGAAGCAAATCCCCGTGCATCTCGTACTGTTCCGCTGGTATCTAAGGTCTGCGCCATCAATATGGTGCGTATCGCAACGCAGATCATGACCGCTGAGCTGACAGGCAATCCCTCTCCCGTATCGGCATTGCGTGATCGCAAGATCCCGCATTACGGTGTAAAGGAAGCCGTATTCCCCTTCAATATGTTCCAGGAGGTTGATCCTGTTCTGGGACCGGAAATGCGTTCTACCGGTGAGGTGCTGGGCCTTTCTTCCGCATTCGGCGAGGCATATTACAAGGCGCAGGAAGCCACACAGACGCGTCTGCCTGTGGGCGGAACCGTGCTGCTTTCCGTCTGTGATCGTGATAAGGGCGAGCTGATCGCAATTGCCAGCAAGTTCCATGAACTTGGTTTCAAGATCGTGGCAACCGGCAAAACCTATGAAATGATCGTGGAAAACGGAATTCCTGCCGAGAAGATCAATAAGCTGTATGAAGGCAGACCCAATATCACCGATGCGATGACCAATGGCAAACTGGATCTGATCATCAATACCCCTGCCGGCATGAACAGTATTCATGATGACAGCTATATCCGTAAGGCTGCAATCAAATATCGGATCCCTTATATCACTACAATGGCTGCCGCACTGGCAAGCGCTGAGGGTATCCGTGCCATTCGTTCCCAGACTGCTTCGCTGCGTGTGAAATCCTTGCAGTCATTCCACAGCGAAATCACTGAGTAATCTTCAACTACAACCGAAACGGAGGGTGTTCCTATGGCACATGAGCATATGGAGCAAATGTCGCAGGCGCATTTTGAAGCGCTGGAAAAAGAACTTGCATATCTGGTTGGTACCCGTAGACAGGAAATTGCCGATACTTTGGCAGAAGCTCGCAGCTACGGTGACTTGTCCGAAAACGCCGAATATGAGGAGGCTCGGAATGAACAGGCTCGTCTGGAGGCGGAAATCGCAGAGCTGGAATATACACTTGCCCATGCTGAGATCATTCAGACCGTTTCGGTGGATGAAATCGGTATCGGTTCCGTGGTAAAGCTCAAGCGTGATCCTTTCGGCGATCAGCCCGAGAAGATCGAGCAGCTCAAAATCGTCAGCCGTTCAGAATCCGATTATTCTGCAGGTAAGATTTCGGATGAATCCCCGATCGGTAAAGCTGCACTGAAAAAACGTGTGGGCGACCGCTTTATGGTGGAAGCACCTGCCGGTATGCTGACCTTTACCGTACTGGAAATTTCGGAGGGCGAATAATCATCTGTCGCCGCTTCTATTGAAAGGAGATTCCCGACAATGGATCAGCCATTGCAGAATACAAATACAAACGAACAGGTCAGTGATCCTTCCGCATTCCGTCAGATTCGTCTGGATAAACTGACGGAAATGCAGCAGGAGGGTCGTGATCCTTTTCAGATCACTCGCTTTGATGTGACAGCCAATACTGCCGAGTGCCGCAGCCGTTATGAACAAGCAGAGGCAGAGCTTAATGCACAATATGGCGAGGACCCCGCCGACGAAGCAAGAAAAGCTGCTGTTGAGGCGCTGAATGCACAGTTTATCGTTACCATTGCCGGTCGTATCATGAGCTGGCGTAAAATGGGCAAGGCAAACTTTATCGATCTGCGTGACCGTGAAGGCAGAATGCAGGTCTATGTGCGTATGAACGATATCGGCGAGGAGAATTTTGCGAATTTCCGCAAGTGGGATATCGGTGATCTGGTAGGTGTGACAGGCAGTTTGTTCCGTACACGCTCCGGCGAGCTTTCGGTACACGCTACTGCAATTACTCTGCTGAGCAAATCGTTAAAGCCGCTTCCCGAAAAATTCCACGGTCTGACCGATCGTGATACTCGTTATCGTCAGCGCTATATCGACCTCATTATGAATGAGGAAGTGCGGGATACCTTTATCAAGCGCAGCAAGATCTTGTCTACGATCCGCAGTTTTCTGGATGCGCAGGGCTTCCTTGAAGTGGAAACGCCGATGCTGGTTTCCAATGCCGGCGGTGCTGCTGCAAGACCCTTTGAGACTCATTATAATGCGCTCAATGAGGATGTAAAGCTGCGAATCTCTCTTGAGCTGTACTTAAAGCGCCTGATTGTCGGTGGTTTGGAAAAGGTCTATGAGATCGGCAGAGTGTTCCGTAATGAGGGCGTGGATACCCGTCATAATCCGGAATTCACACTGATGGAGCTCTATCAGGCATATACCGATTATCATGGCATGATGGATCTTACTGAGAATATGTTCCGCCATGTTGCACAGACTGTTTGCGGTACTACATTGGTGCCTTATGGCGATGAGATGATCGATCTTGGAAAGCCTTTTGCCCGTGTTACCATGATCGATGCAGTAAAGCAATATGCCGGTGTGGATTTTGACCAGATTCCCGATACCGAAGCTGCAAAGAAGCTCGCAGATGAACGTGGAATCCATTATGAAGATCGTCATACCAAGGGCGACATTCTGAATCTGTTCTTTGAGGAATATGTTGAGGATCAGCTGGTGCAGCCGACCTTTGTTATGGATCATCCGGTGGAAATCTCTCCGTTGACCAAGCGCAAACCCGATAAGCCCGATTATGTGGAACGCTTTGAATTGTTCATTACCGGTCGTGAGATGTGCAATGCGTACTCAGAGCTGAATGATCCGATCGATCAGCGTCAGCGTTTTGAAGCACAGGAGGCTTTGATCGCACAAGGTGATGAGGAAGCTAACCATATTGATGAGGATTTCATGAATGCACTGGAAATCGGTATGCCGCCTACGGGTGGTATCGGTTATGGCATTGACCGTTTGGTCATGTTGCTGACCAATAGCCAGTCTATTCGTGATGTATTGCTGTTCCCCACGATGAAATCGCTGCCGGCAGCCGGTGGAAATCAGGCTGCTGCTGAGGAGCAGAGCGAAGCTGAATAAGCAAATTACGTCTCGTTGAGAATTCATTTCTTAACGAGACGTTTTTTATTGAGTGCAAAAGGATTTCGTATGTTCTTCATCCCCTCTGTGGTGTCTCCCCCGATAACAAGGATACGTTTTTGCCTTGATGAAACCATAATATCAAGGACGTTCTGTTACTTTCAAAATGTGCAAGAGGGAACCACAAGAGAAAGGGGAGGGCGCTTACCGCCATGACAAGCACGGCTTTCATTTTATCTGCAAAAAAAATGAATCTCCCTATTGACAAATGCAGAATTCGGTGTTATAATGTGCATATCGTATATATACATTGTGAGGTGAACCATGGATATCATTATCAGTAATGCATCCGGAACAGCCATTTATGAGCAGATCGTTGTCCAGATCAAGGCAAAGATCTTGGATGGCACTCTGAAGGAAGGGGACGCTCTTCCCTCAATGCGGATGTTGGCACAACAGCTGCGCATCAGCGTTATTACGACAAAGCGGGCCTATGAAGAACTGGAACGGCAGGGCTATATCGAATCCTATACCGGCAAAGGCAGCTTTGTGAAGGCACAGAATACCGAATTGCTGCGGGAAGAACAGCAAAGACAGATCGAGGCATTGCTGGAGCAGGTTTGTGAAAAGGCACGATTATGCAGTCTTTCATTGACGGAGCTGCAGGAGCTGCTTGCCATTCTTTATGGAGGTACAGAATCATGAATGACTTTACAAATGCCATTGAAATCGAGCATCTGACCAAACGATATGACGGCTTTACGCTGGATGATATCAGTTTTCAGGTGCCAAAGGGCAGTATTATGGGATTCATCGGGCAGAACGGCGCCGGAAAATCCACTACCATCAATACCATTCTCAATATCATCAAAGCAGACAGCGGAAAAGTGCGTGTGTTTGGTATGGATCATATCGAGCATGAGCAGGAAGTCAAAGCGAATATTGCGGCGATTTTTGATGCGCTGCCTTTCCACGATCATCTGAATGCCAAGCATCTGAATGTGATGATGCAGGGGATCTATCCTGCTTGGAGCAGCAGCACCTTCAAGCAATATCTTGAGCGGATGCAGCTGCCGGAAAGAAAGAAGTTCGGACAGTTTTCCAAAGGTATGAAGATGAAGCTGCAGATCGCGGCGGCACTTTCTCACGGCGCAAAGCTGCTGATCATGGATGAAGCGACGACGGGTCTTGATCCTGTGGTGCGCAACGAGATTTTGGATATGTTTATGGAATTTTTGCAGGATGACAGCAACAGCATTCTTATGTCATCCCATATTACAAGCGATCTGGATCGCATTGCTGACAGTGTAACCTTTATTCACAAAGGAAAATTGCTGCTGACCGGCTATAAGGATGAGATCCTGGAAAACCATGCGGTGCTCAAATGCGGCAAAAAGGATTATACCGAAATCGATCAGGCGGATATCATCAGTGCAAGATTGACTGATTTCGGTGCTGAAGTGTTGGTGGCAGACAAGAATGTCTGTGCAAATAAATACAGCGGTCTTGTAATGGATCGGACTACACTTGAGGAACTGATGCGCTTTTATGTCAATGCCGAAAAGAAGGAGTGGACCACATGAAAGGGCTTCTGTATCGTGAACTTTATCTGCAGCGCAAGGGAATCATCACGATTCTGATTGTCGTGCTGGTCTGTTTTGGATTGGGAGTGCTTTCGTATCTCAGCTTGCTGTATGGTAATCTGGGTAAGGTATATGTGGCAGATTCGGGTATGAGCGCAGAAGAGGTTGCAGATACGCTGTTTTATCTTTGCAGCTATGGTTCTGCAGCGATCGTAATGCTGATGCCGGCTGCCGCTTTTGAACTGGTAGCAGCAGATTTTCAGGTGGGTTGGATGCGGTTTCAGACGAGCTTGCCCTACAAACCGATCCATTATGCGGCAGTGAAGATATTGATGATCGGCGGTCAGCTACTGTTTGGAATGGGGATCAGTGTTGTCCTTTGCCTAATGAGCTGTGCGATTTTTGACAGAGAGACCCCGTTGGGTGAGATGCTGGTGCCTGTGCTGTTGATCACCATGGTATGCGGCACGATTTCGGTGCTGATGCTGTTGGTTGCACTGCTGTTTCGCTCCAAAACGGGAATCGCTTCAGGCTTATTTTTAGTGGGCATGATGATGTTGGTATTAATTATCATTGCGAGTATGCCGCAAGAAGTGATGCTCCGGATCGTGGAATACTTCCGGACAGAGATCAAGGGCAATGTGACGGCGTTTTTGCGGCGGCTGCTGCCTTGGTGCGTTGGCGTCATGTCGATCGTCATCTTAGGCGGATTATTGGCAATGACCGCATTGTTCAAAAGGAGGGAACGCTGATGCTGGGCATTTTGTATGCCGAATGGGTGCGCTACCGCAAGTGGTTTTGGATCGGCGGTGCGGTGATCCTGCTGTATAGTGTGATGTCGTTTATGGTATTCGGCCAGTGGCTGGATCCGATTTTGCTGCAGAATCGCGGCACGGAATATTGTTACGAAGAAATGTTTTTGTCCGAATATCTATCCGTAGCCAACTCGATCTGCATGAGTATGTGTCTGGTCTATTTTGTCGTGACCTCGATCCTTGCTCTGCAATCGATCAAGGCAGATGAACGGAAGGCATGGGCGCATTTTGTGATCAGTACACCCCAGTGTGCAAAAAGCCTGATCGATGCAAAATATACCTATACGCTGCTGTTGGGTGTCGCTATGTGTGTACTCAGCTATTTGTTTGAGACTGTGTTTTCTGCTTGGTATTGTATGCCGGTGAATGTCACCGCATTGTATATGCTCTTGTTCTTTGTGCAGCTGTTGATCTTTGCGATCTGCATGCCCTTTGATGTACGCTTTGGCAGCAAGCTGGGTGCGAATGTGCGTCTGATCCTGTTTGTTGCGATGGCGTTTCTGGCACTGGTGTATTTCCTGTTCGGAGATCTTGCGATTTTTGATGATGCGGAACTGTTCGGAGAAAAGCTTTACAATAGCCTGTTGGGTGAGGGACAAAGCAAAACAGTCACGATTGTGATGGCAGTGCTGCCTTATCTCAGTATGGCGGCATATGGGCTTTCGTATCTGTATAGCTGCAAGGCCTATGTGAAGGGAGTGGCATATTTTGACAACTGAAAAGAAACAGACTCTTTATCGTGTGATCCTGTATACACTGTTTGCCTATCTGCCGACTTATATTCTGATCCCCGTATTCGGATATGCAGAGGATGACTTTGCTTCGAAGATGAGTATGCTGCTGATCAGTTTTTCACCCATGCTTGCCAACATCCTTACCCGCCTTATTACGAGAGAGGGCAAAACCGATCTGCGGATCGCCGTAAAGCGCGGCAGGCAAACACCGCTTTGCTTTGTGCTTTCACTGCTGCCGATTGTGTTCTGTACAGTGGGTGTGATCGTTTCATTCTGTGTGCTGAAGAACAGTAAAATGGTATTCGATACGCTGCATACCATGCTCAAAAGCGATATTGTCAATCATGTGGGTACCTTTGCCTATACCGCAGCATTTTGTATCCCTCTTGCATTTATCTATTTCGGAGAGGAATTCGGCTGGCGCGGATATCTTACGCCTAAGCTCTGTGAGCTGCTGCCGAAGCCTGCTGCCCATATCGTCAGTGGGATGATCTGGGGCTTATGGCATGCTCCTATGATTGCAAACGGACATAACTTCGGCAAGGATTATGACTTTTTCCCTTGGGCAGGATATGGTGTGATGTGTCTGTTCTGCATCTGTATGGGCGTTTTCTTCACCACACTTACCGAGCGCAGCGGATCGGTGCTGCCTGCCTGTATTGCCCATTCGCTGAATAACAATATATACAGTCTGGTGCTGCTTCTGCTGCTTGCAGCCGATCCTGCTCTGATGCCGGAAAGTCAGTTTGCACTGGCCTCGCTGGGCATCGTTCCGATGGCGCTGTGTGCGCTGATCGTGGGCCTGCTGCTGCCCCAAAAGAGGCGGTTGGGCGCAGATGCAGGCAAAACTGCCGAAGCTGCATCATAATTCCTAAAATCATAAAATCACGCATAGAGTAAAAACAGCATTATCCATGCAAAGGAGTGGAACTGTTTTGAAGATGCGTGATTTTTTTATGCTGCTTTTATTTGTCTGCCAATGCTTGCTGCACCCGTTTTCATTGGTGTGCCATGGGGCAGAAGAGGGATCGGTTTGTGCGACTGTGCTGATGGAAGCGCAGACCGGTCTGGTGCTTGCGGGAGAATCCTATGATACTGTGCTGCCGATCGGCAGCCAGACCAAGCTGATGACGGTATATCTTACGGCATCGGCAATAGAAGAGGGGAGATTCACGACGGATACGCTCATTTCGGCACCATCAGCCGTTGCGGAACAAAAGGGAGCGGTGATCTGGCTGGAGGCAGGAGAAAAGATGTCGATTTCGGATTTGCTGAAAGCAGTGATCATCGGCAATGCCAATGATGCAGCGGTGACATTGGCACATGCTGTATCGGGAACCGAATCGCAGTTTGTTCTGGATATGAATGCGGCAGCCTTTTCCCTTGGTATGCATTCCACACGATTTGCAGATGCAACAGGGCAGCGCAACGAAAATCAAAGCACGCCAAAGGATCTGGCATTGCTTTGTCGGGCACTGCTATCCTTTGATTGGCTCAGCGAAATTTTCGGTACATGGCGTGATTTTCTGCGTGATGGCGCCACAGAGCTTGTCTCGGAGAATACATTGACACGTACCTACGAAGGAATCCTCGGTTTGAAGGCCGGACATGGGGAGCAAAGCGGGTTTACACTTGCAGCCGCTGCCGAACGAGATGGTCTGTGCTGTATTGCGGTTGTGCTGAACTGTGAGGACGAGGATCGTCGGTTTTCTGTTGCAAAATCGCTGCTTGCCAAAGGGTTTTCCGGCTATATGGTCACAACGCCCGATTTTTCAACGGAGTTTCTGAAGCCGGTTGTGGTGCGCCACGGAATGGATCGTGCTGTTATGACCGATCCAAGTATGCTGGCGAGTGTGGCAATTCCAAAAGGTAAGGCAGTGAGCTGTATCGTAGTGCTGCCGGCCTATGTGGAGGCACCGGTGAAAAAAGGACAAAAGCTTGGGGCTGCTGCGTTCTATTGCGGTGATACGCTGCTCTATGAAGCGGCGCTTTGTGCCGATGCTCCGGTGTCTCGCAGAGGGTTTTGGGACTCTTTTTCCCTGCTTTTGGAGAATCTGTTCAAATAATAGCAGAAAATTTGGCGTTTTTCCCAAAAATAGATAAATCACTTGCAATCTGCTGAGAATTATAGTAAAATATACTTGAGTGAGTAGCACCCATCGGGAAACTGTTTGCGTGCTTCCATATCGATTCCGTATGTGCAGGATGATTTTTACGCATCTACGGCAAAAAAGAAATGACTGGAGGATGTTACAATATGGCTTTGAAGCTGAACAAGAGCTATCTTTCCGGCTTCCTCGGCGCAGATGAGCTGACCGGTATTGCCGGCCAGACAGAAGCTGCTGCTGCCGTTTTGCATGAGAAAACCGGCCTCGGCAATGATTTTCTGGGCTGGCTGACTCTGCCGACTGATTATGACAAGGAGGAATTTGCTCGGATTCAGGCTGCAGCTGAAAAGATTCAGAAAACTGCTGATATCCTGATCGTGATCGGCATCGGAGGCTCCTATCTGGGTGCTCGTGCAGCAATCGAGTTTCTGAAATCGCCCTTCTATAACAACATGAAGAAAAACACCCCCGATATTTACTATGTAGGCAATAATATTTCTCCTACATATCTCAACGAAGTGCTCTCGATTTGCGAGGGTCGGGAGATCGCTGTGAATGTGATCTCAAAATCCGGCACCACGACTGAGCCTGCTCTGGCATTCCGCATTTTCAAAAAGTTGTTGGAGGATCGCTACGGCAAGGACGGCGCTCGTGAGCGGATTTACTGCACCACAGACAAGGCACGCGGCACACTGAAGAATCTTGCCGATGCGGAAGGCTATGAGAGCTTTGTCATTCCGGATGATGTGGGCGGCCGTTTCTCTGTGCTGACTGCTGTGGGTCTGCTGCCCATTGCTGCTGCCGGCTGTGACATCGAGCGCCTGATGGCAGGTGCAAGAGCTGCGCAGGAGGCTTATACGGCTCCTTTTGCAGAGAATGACTGCTATCAGTATGCAGCACTTCGTAATATCTTCTATCGCAAGGGCAAGCAGGTGGAGATGATGGTCAGCTATGATCCCTCCTTTGCTATGATGAACGAATGGTACAAGCAGCTCTACGGTGAGAGCGAAGGTAAGGATCAGAAGGGTCTGTTCCCGGCTTCCGTGATCTTTTCCACCGATCTGCACTCCATGGGTCAGTATATCCAGGATGGCGCAAGAATGCTGTTTGAAACTGTTGTGGATATCAAGAAACCCAAGCAGGATCTGTTCTTGGAGCCCGATGCCGAAAATGCTGACGGTCTGAACTTCCTGACCAATCAGAATATGAGCATCGTAAACCGCCGTGCGCTTGAAGGAACGATTTTGGCACATACCGAGGGCGGCGTGCCCAATATCGTGCTGGAGCTGGAGGATACCACTGAGGAATCTCTGGGCTGGCTGATCTATTTCTTCGAGAAGGCATGTGCCGTTTCCGGCTATCTCCTCGGCGTGAATCCGTTCAATCAGCCGGGTGTGGAAAGCTATAAGAAAAACATGTTTGCACTGCTGGGCAAACCCGGCTATGAGGATATGAAGGCAGAGCTGGAGGCTAAGCTCAGCTGAGCAGTTTGCGACACAACCGATCCGTGCAAGCTTGCCTTCTGCATCATGCAAAGGCTGGCAACAACACTAACCATCGAAGGGAGAATTCTTATGATCCAAGTAATTACCGGTAAAAGAGGCTCCGGCAAGACAAAGGTTCTGCTGGGTATGATCGACGATGCAGTAAAGACTACTACAGGCGCTATCATCTGCATTGAAAAGTGCATGAAGCTGACTTACAGCGTCAACCACAAGGTTCGTCTGGTAGATGCAGAGCGTTACAACATCAACGGCTTCGATATGTTTTATGGCTTTGTAGCCGGTGTGCTGGCAGGCAACTATGACATCAAGGAAGTTTTTGTGGATGGTATTCTGAAGATCGGCGGCCGCAACTATGATGCGCTGGGCGATCTGCTTGAAAAGCTGGACATCCTTACCGGTGACGATGTAACCATGATCTTTACCGTTTCTGCCGATAATGAGGATCTGCCTGAGTCTGTACTCAAGTACTTGATTCCGCAGAACGATTGAGTCGATTTTTGTTGAAAACGACTGCAATTTTCAAAATCTATTGACAAATCGGCGTGATTTGGGTATAATAAACCCTGTGACGCTCTATGCGAACCGAAAGGCAGGGATATCCCAATGGATCCACAGCAAAACCGCGTGAATACAACCATATCCGTCCGCCCGCTGCTGCATCGCCCCGGAGAACGGAAGGAAGTTTCACTCACATTGGATGCCGAAACCGCATCCTCCTTCGGATTGTGCTGTGCACAACTCCCGCAGGTGAAGGGTGTGCTGGAGAATCGGGCAGGTGTGCTGTTTTTCCGCTATACGGCTGAATGTGTTCTGGATCTTGTCTGTGACCGCTGTCTTTCCTCTGTTACTTATCCTGTATGCGAAGAATTCGAGCATATCGTGGTCACAGAGCTTGCTGTTGAGCAAAACGACTCCGATTATCTGTTGGCATCAGACGCAATGCTGGATGTGGCTGAGGTCGTTATGACCGATCTGCGCCTGTCGCTGCCATCCAAAACGCTGTGTAGTGAGGCGTGTCTCGGGCTCTGTCCCCATTGTGGGCAGAACCGGAACGAAAATCCATGCAGTTGCTGCGAGGAAGCGTAAAAGGCGTTCCGGCAGCCGTGAGTCGTATTCTGATTCCCGCGCAATTCATATAAGGAGGTGCCAACATGGCTGTCCCGAAGGCAAAAACGTCCAAAGCTAGACGTAACACCCGTCGTTCCGCAGTGTGGAAGCTCGAAATGCCCGCAATGAGTACCTGCACAAATTGTGGTGCGATCAAAGCGCCCCATAAGGTATGCAAAAACTGCGGCTTCTATAAGGGCGTTGCAGTGCTCAAAATCGACGAGGAGTAATGGCATAATTGTGTCTGCATCGTGATTTTGTATATGCGTATGTCGCAACGGGGAGAGGTGAGTTGTTCACTCTCCCCGTTTGTGTTTGCAGGAATGCAAACAAGGATCATGCTGAAAAGAGGTTGGTTGCGCTGCTATGATTGAGATCACTGAAATCGTTGCCGGATCTCCGGCGGAACGTGCGGGTCTGCTGTGCGGCGACGCACTGCTGAGGATCAACGGACAGAAGATTCGGGATGTGCTGGATTATCGTTTTGCCATTACCGAGTCTGTGCTTGCCGTAACTGTCAGCAGAGGCGGCGCAGAGCAAACCTTCACGCTCAGAAAAAGAGAATATGATGATCCCGGGATGGAGTTCGCTGCAGCGCTGATGGACGAAAAACAGATCTGCGGAAACCATTGCATTTTCTGCTTTATTGATCAGAATCCCAAGGGAATGCGCCCTTCGATTTATCTGAAGGATGATGATGCAAGGCTCTCGTTTTTGCAGGGAAGTTATATTACTCTGACGAATCTCACCGATGAAGATGTGGATCGGATCATCCGAATGCATATGACGGTGAATGTGTCGGTGCATACAACGGATCCGGCCCTGCGCTGCAAGATGCTGGGCAATGTCAAGGCGGGCGATTCGCTTCGACATTTGTATCGCATGGCAGAGCATAAAGTGCCGATGAATTGCCAGATCGTGCTGTGTCCCGGATGGAATGATGGGGATGCATTGCATAAAACACTTGCGGATCTTTTCGGATTGCTGCCTGCTGTGGAAAGTATTGCGGTCGTGCCGCTTGGCTTGACAAAGCATCGGAAGCATTTGTGCCGATTGCAGCCCTTTACCAAAGAGGCTGCTCGCGCGGCCGTCGAACAGATCGAAGCGGTGCAGCAATGGAGTTTACAGCAAAACGGAAGCCGAATCGTGTATGCTGCCGATGAGCTTTATCTGTTAGCGGAGCTGCCCTTGCCGGAGACAGAGGTTTATGAGGGGTATCCGCAGTATGAAAACGGTGTTGGAATGCTGCGTTATCTGATGGATGCGTTCTATGAGGCGCTGGAGGATGCGGCATATGACGGAGAACGCCGGCATATGACGATCGCAACCGGTACGGCAGCAGCCCCCTTTTTTCGGCAGATGATGCGGGATTTACAGGCAAAGCTGCCGTTGATACAGGTGGATGTGGCAGAGATCATCAATACATTTTACGGCGAAACGGTGACGGTCGCCGGCTTGCTGACCGGACAGGATCTGCTGGCACAGTTAAAGGACAAGGATCTTGGCGAGGCAGTGATGCTTTCCGAGACCTGTCTGCGCTATGATGATCTGTTTTTGGATGATATGTCCCGTATGCAGCTGCAGGAGGCATTGGGTGTTCCTGTACTGTGTACTGCAGTGGATGGCTATGCGCTGCTGGATGCGATTCTTGGCAGCTCATGAGTCCTCTGCTGCTTGAAAAGGAGGAAGATATTCTATGGCATTGCCGATTGTAGCTGTGGTTGGTCGCCCCAATGTGGGAAAATCGACCCTGTTTAATAAGCTGGTAGGACAACGCCTTTCGATTGTGGAGGATACGCCGGGTGTGACCCGTGACCGTATTTATGCACGCTGTGAATGGTGCGGCCGTGCCTTTATGCTGGTAGATACCGGTGGTATTGAGCCGAAAACCGATGATACGCTGCTTGCCCAGATGCGCAGACAGGCAGAGCTTGCCATTGAACGTGCTGAGGTGATCATTCTGGTGACCGATGTGCGTGCAGGTGTTACTGCGAATGATATCGCTGTGGCGGAAATGCTGCAAAAATCGGGAAAGCCCATCGTGCTGTGCGTGAACAAGTGCGACAGCATCGGAGAACCGCCCATGGAATTCTATGAATTCTATAATCTGGGCCTGGGAGATCCGTATGCAGTGTCCTCTTTGCATGGTTCCGGTACCGGCGATCTGTTGGATGCAGTGCTTGCATCGCTGGATTCCTCTGCAGATACGGAGGAAGAAGAGGACCGGATCGCAGTTGCGGTGATCGGTAAGCCCAATGTCGGAAAATCCAGTCTGGTCAATTATATTGCCGGAGAGGAACGCAGTATTGTTGCCGATATGGCAGGCACCACCCGTGATGCCATTGATCTGCCCGTGGATCGGGAGGATGGGAAATATCTGTTTATTGATACGGCAGGAATCCGCAAAAAAGCAAAGGTCACCGATGCTGTGGAGCATTACAGCGTGCTGCGTGCTTATATGGCGGTGGATCGTGCCGAGGTGTGCATCATTCTGATCGATGCCACGACCGGTTATACCGAGCAGGACAGTAAGGTTGCAGGCTATGCTCATCAGCAGGGTAAGGCTTGTATTGTTGTGGTCAATAAATGGGATCTGATCGAAAAAGACGGCAAAACCATGCAGGAATTCACAAAAAAGCTGGAACATGATTTCAGCTTTATGAGCTATGCTCCCTTTTTGTTCATCAGTGCCAAAACAGGGCAGCGTGTGCAGCAGTTGTTTTCGATGATCCGTACTGTGGCGGCCAATCATGCAATGCGGATCACGACCGGTAAGCTCAATGATGTGCTGGCCTATGCAACAGCGCGTGTGCAGCCGCCGACCGATAAAGGCAGACGTCTGAAGATCTACTATATGACGCAGGCAAGCACACAGCCGCCTACGTTCGTATTCTTTGTCAATCGTGCCGATCTGTTCCATTTCTCTTATCAGCGGTATCTTGAGAATCAGCTCCGCGAAACCTTTGGACTTTCCGGTACGCCTGTGCGGTTTATTATCCGTGAACGTGGTAATGATAAGGGTACCAAATCATAATCTGCCAAGCGTAGTGCTTGTGCGTGCAATTCGGTTATTCTTTAGGAAATGAGGCTCCTGTTTTTATGAAGGAACTTTTGGTTATGCAGCCCCTTGGCTATGTGTTGGCTGCGCTTCTGGCTGCACTGTGCGGCTATCTGATTGGCAGTATCAACGGTGCCATACTGACCGTTCGCGTGCTCAAGGGCGTAGATATCCGTGATTACGGCAGCAAAAATGCCGGGCTCACCAATACCATCCGCTGCTTTGGCAAGGGCTGCGGAATCCTTACGCTCATCATTGACCTTGGAAAAGGAGCGGCTGCCATTGCATTGACGCTGCTGCTCAGCAAAGCATTGGGCTGGGCACCCATCGAGGATGGCGGCGGCAATGCCTATCGCTGGCTGGGCTTTATCGCTGCTGCCTTTGCCATTTTAGGGCATATGAAGCCGATCTATCATAAATTTCATGGCGGAAAAGGTGTGCTGGTCGGCGTCAGCGTATTTCTTGTGATCAATCCGCTGACCTTTTTGATACTGATGTCGATTTTCGGATTGATGCTGTGGCGGACAAAATATGTTTCGCTTTCGTCGATCGTAGCGACACTTTGTGTCATCCCCACTACCTTTTTGCTGGAGATCTTTTTGCGCGGCACCCATATGGGTATGGCGCTGCTGTATACGGCGATCGTAGCCGTTATGGCTGCAATGATCGTGAGCTGTCATCACGAGAATATCAAACGGCTGAAGGCGGGTACGGAACGCAGAATCGGTGATCCGAAACCGAAGGATTCTGTAAAATAGCATTAACATTGGAAAGGCGCTGAGTACATGGCTAATATTACTGTTTTGGGCGGCGGATTCGGCAGTGCGTTGGCGATCCTGCTGCATGGCATGGGACATCGGGTGACCTTGTGGAGCGCTCTGCCCGAGGAGATCGAAGCGATTCGTCGTGACGGGGAGCAAAAAGTAAAGCTTCCCGGTGTGAAGATCCCCAAAGAAATCAATCTCTCTACGGATATCTCTGTGATCGAAGGCAGCGATATGGTGCTGTTTGTGATCCCTTCCGCATTTGTGCGTGAGACTGCACGGCGCGCGGCACCCTATATCAAGCCCGGCACTATCGTATGCAATGCAGGTAAGGGCATCGAAGAAGGCTCGCTGAAGCTGATGAGTACGGTGTTTGCCGAGGAGATCCCACAGGCTGCCTATGTCGTGCTGACCGGCCCGTGCCATGCCGAGGAGGTTGCAAGAGAGATCCCCACCTCTGTGGTGGCGGCTTCGCAGAGTGCTGCCGCTGCTTACTATGTGCAGGAATGGCTCAGTACACCACGATTTCGTGTGTATATCAATGAGGATGTCACCGGCTGTGAACTGGGCGGCGCACTGAAAAATGTGATCGCTCTTTGTGCCGGTATCAACGATGGATTGGGCTATGGCGATAATACAAAGGCTGCTCTGATGACCAGAGGACTTCATGAAATCGCAAGACTCGGTACCGCGTTGGGCGCAAAAATCGAAACCTTTGCCGGCTTAACCGGACTTAGCGACCTGATCGTGACCTGTACCAGTATGCATAGCCGTAATCGCAGAGCCGGTATTCTTATCGGACAAGGTGTGGCGCCCGATGAAGCGGTTCGGCAAGTGGGTACGGTTGAAGGCTATTATTGCTGCCGCACCGCTTACGGTCTGGCAAAGAAATATGATGTGGAAATGCCCATTACCGAACTGCTCTATGCAGTGTTGTATGAAAACGGTGATATCAACATGGCACTGGGTAAACTGATGGGCCGTCCGAAGCGCCATGAGTATGAAAAGCTTAGCTGAGCAGTTGTGCAATCTGACGAACAAATCGAGGGGAGAGAGGCTTTCTCCCCTCGATTTTTAGCAAAGTTGTCCTTTCTAATGTGAAAAAGTGAAATGAACTCCGAGGATACAGGAGAATACGATAGAATACGAGAGAAAATGGAAGAATAATGGCTGTATTTTGAAAATTCGGCAATTTGACAGTTGACAGGATAGGAAAAATAGTGTATAATTATTTTTGCACTGCCGGAATAGAGGCGTGGTATGCGGTTTTGTGCCGGATTCCGTCAAAGCTCCGGAAACCTAAATTTTATGGAGGAAGTTATTATGTCAACAACCATCCCGAAGGTTGGCGAAATCAACCGGAAATGGTATATCCTTGACGCAGCAGGCCAGCCTCTTGGTCGTGTTGCTGCTAAGGCTGCTACAATTCTCCGCGGCAAGCATAAGCCGGATTTCACCCCCAATGTCGATTGCGGCGATCACGTAATCATCATCAACTGCGGCAAGGCTGTTCTGACCGGTAAGAAGCTGGATCAGAAGTTTGAGATCTGGCACACCGGCTGGATCGGCCACCTGAAAAAGGTCTCCTATCGTGAACTGATGGAGAAGCGTCCTGATCACGCAATGTATATTGCTGTTAAGGGCATGCTCAAGGATAACGTTATCGGCAGAGCTTCTATGAAGCGCCTGCGTGTGTATGCTGGAGCAGATCACAAGAATCAGGCTCAGAAGCCTGAAATGTATCAGCTGTAAGGAGGGATTCTGCAATGAGTGAAACTGTATCTTATCAGTCTAAGCTGAAGTCGTTCTACGGCACCGGCAGAAGAAAGCATTCCGTTGCAAGAGTCCGTCTGTATCCGGGCTCCGGCAATGTTACCATCAATGGCAGAAGCATTGATGACTATTTTGGTCTCGAGACGCTCAAGCTGATCGTGCGTCAGCCTGTGGCTCTCACCGGCACTGCTGATCAGTTCGATATCGTCTGCACTGTTGCAGGCGGTGGTGTGACCGGTCAGGCCGGTGCAATCCGTCATGGTGTTGCTCGTGCTCTGCTTCAGTTCGATGCTGAGCTGCGTCCTGCTCTCAAAAAGGCCGGATTCTTGACTCGTGACCCCAGAATGAAGGAGAGAAAGAAGTACGGTCTCAAGGCCGCACGTCGTGCTCCTCAGTTCTCCAAGAGATAATTATTTTATCGAGAAAAAGACTTGCTTACAGGGTTTTTACCTTGCAGCAAGTCTTTTTTTGATGCCCGATTGATGTCGTGACGGTCAAGAATCAGCGGCTGCGGGAGCCGATGTGTGCTTTGAAATTTGGAAATGATAGGAGAATTCGTGAAATCCCATTGACAGTTTGCGGAAAACGTGATATGATAATACTGTTGCATGATGCGACAAAATATGACAAATGGAGGAAGATCTAAAATGATTTGTCCAAATTGTGGCGCACAGCTCGCCGATCAAACAGTGCATTGTAACTATTGCGGTCAGCCGACCGGTATCAATATGTCGCAGCCAATGCCGCACATGCAGCAAATGCCTCAGCAAATGCCTGTACAACTGCAGATTCCGATGGATCACAAGCCGATTTCTCCCATGGGATATTTCGGATATAATCTGTTGTTTGCCATTCCGATCGTTGGCTTGATTATGATGTTTATGTATGCCTTTGGCAGTGATACCAATGTCAATGTCAAGAATTTTGCGCGGTATTATCTGATCGTCTATTTGATTTCTATTGTTCTCGTGGTCATCTTCTACGGCAGCCTTTTTGCTTTGATGGGCGCTTTACGTACATCCACTTGATCGAAGCTGAACGGCAGCATATTCTTTGATACACATTTTACCGGCAGAGGTTCTTTGAGCGCTTCTGCCGGTTTACTTTTTGTGTTGGGATGAAAAACAGAAAAATAACCCCTGCACCGAATCCGAACGGCGGATATGGGTGCAGGGGCGTTTTTTTGGATTATAGCTGTTTTTGCATGGAGATATGCTCACAATGCTCTTCGTAAAATGGCGTTCCATAGGCTATGTAGCCAATGGAGCGATAAAACCCTGCGGCTTGTGTTTGTGCTCCTAATACGATTGTATTTGCGCCCAGCGAGGCAGCTTTCTGTTCCAGCGCCAGCATGAGCGCAGCACCGATGCCTTGCTTGCGTGCGGATTGCTGCACAGCGACTCTGCCGATATGATAGACCTGCTGCGACTCGGAAAACAATCTTCCGGTGGCAAGAGGCGTTTGATCTTCATAGATCACGGCATGCCATGCCACAGCATCCGTTGCATCAAAATCTTCGGAAAAGCCTTGCTCCTGCAGGAATACAGTCCTGCGAATCAAAGCGGCATCAGCAAAAGCAGGAGCCTGATTGCCGTAAAACAATACAGTATGCAGTGCCATATTACAGAACCTTGGAAAGGAACTCCTGCAAGCGAGGATTCTGCGGATTTTCAAAGAATGCTTTCGGAGGTGCCTCCTCTAAGATCATGCCATCCGACATAAACATCACACGTGAGGCAACTTCTTTTGCAAAGCCCATTTCATGGGTTACTACAATCATAGTCATACCATCCTCAGCAAGCTCCTTCATCAAATTGAGCACCTCTCCGACCATTTCGGGATCCAGTGCAGAGGTAGGCTCATCAAAGAGCATTACAGCAGGATTCATCGCCAGTGCACGTGCAATGGCAATACGCTGCTTTTGACCGCCCGAAAGCTGGTTGGGATATTGCTCTGCTTTATCGGCAAGTCCGACTTTCTGCAGCAGCGAGCTTGCTTTGGCATCTGCCTCTTCCTTGGACATCAGTCCCAGCTTGATCGGAGCCAGTGTGATATTCTTACGGATGGTGAGATGCGGAAACAGATTGAAATGCTGAAATACCATGCCCATTTTGCGGCGAAGCAGATTGACTTCAGAGGTGGAAGCTTTGGTAATATCCGTGCCTTCAAAGAAAATCGAGCCGGAAGTAGGCGTTTCCATCAGATTGAGGCAGCGCAGAAAGGTACTCTTGCCGGAACCGGAGGGCCCTACAATCACGACCTTTTCGCCCTGTTCGATCTGAGTATCCAGATCTTTGAGGATATGCAGCTCACCGAAGGATTTATTGAGCTTCTTAACGCTTATCATTGACTGCCAACCTCCTTTCCAGCTTGGAGACCAGATGCGTCAGGAACATAACCAATACCAGATAGATCACTGCAACAGCAATCAACGGCAAAAACGCTTCATAGGTCTGGCTGCGGATGATATCGCCGCCCTTGGTCAGATCCTCAATGGCAATATAGCCGGCCACGGAGGTTTCCTTCAGCAGTACGATGAACTCGTTGGCAAGTGCCGGCAGAATGTTTTTGAACGCCTGCGGCAGAATGATATAGATCATAGTCATGGGATAATTCAGTCCCAGACTGGCACCGGCTTCAAACTGTCCATGGTCAATGGACATAATACCCGAACGGACGATCTCCGCTACATAAGCCGCAGAGTTCAGACCGAATGCCAAGACGGCTACCAATGTCTTGTTGATATCCACTGAGCCGAAAATGACAAAATAGATGATCAAAAGCTGCACGACCACCGGAGTGCCGCGTATGACTGTGAGATATACCTTAGCGATCAGATTGAGAAAGCGCAGCTTGCCGGTCTTATCATGCGTAGCGCGGATGACTGCCAGCAAAAATCCCAGCAGCATACCGAAAATGACGGCAAATAGTGTGATGATCAGCGTATTGCCAAGACCGTTCACAAGATATTTCCAGCGATTGTCCTGAATAAAGTTTGCATACAGATCGTCTTTGAATTCCATGAGAAACTGCATTGCGCTCAACCACTTCCGTTCTGTTCAGATTCTGCCCTTTGCGAAATAAGGGCGCAGGGTCGGTGTCAGTTCTTGCGGACGATGATCACCTGTGTTGCGGTGATGTAGGGATCGGAAAAATCAACGTTTTTCAGACGATCCTCATCGACTGTCATACCGGCGGCACCAACATCGGCTTTGCCGGAATCCACTGCGGCAATAATGGAATTGAATTCCATGTTTTCGATTTTCAGTGAGTATCCGAGCTTATCGCAGATCGCGCGCATCATATCGGCATCATAGCCGACAACTTTGCCGTTTTCAATGCTTTCATAGGGCGGAAACTCTGCGTTGGTTGCCATAACAAGCTCGCCGTTGGGATATTCGGTGCCTTCGGGGGTGACATAGGGAGTCTTGCCGGTATCATCACCGATCCAGTTCTTTTCGATATTGGCGAGTGTGCCGTCAGCCTTCAGCTCTGCCAGCGCACCGTTGATGGCTGTGGTAAGCTCACTGTTGCCTTTTTTAATGGCGATGGCATACTGCTCCTCGACGAACACCTCATTGAGGATCATCAGATCATCGTTTTTGGAAACAAACACCTTTGCCGGTTCATTGTCAATGATCACGGCATCAATCTTGCCTTGTTTCAGAGCCTGTACAGCATCGGCACCCTTGTTATACTTTTCAACAGTGGCATCCTTGACATCGGATGCGTAGGCATCGCCGGTTGTGCCAAGCTGCACACCGATCTTTTTTCCTTCCAGATCGGCAGCGTTATGTACGGTGTTGGCGGGGATGCTGCTGCTGCAGCCTGCCAGCAGCAGCAGTGCCATGGAAGCAGCGGTCAGAGTACGGAGCATTTTTTTCATCTCAAATCACCTTTCATGAATAAGAGCCTGCGCCACGAAAAAACGGTGAAAACGCAGGTTCTTTTGATTGATATTTGCGGCTGTTCGCAAGCGCGCATGAATATACTATATTATAGCACACAGGCAATTGAAATGTCAATGATAAAATAATTTTTATCGTATTTGTTGTTATGCGGTGATCACAAATCACATTTTGTATCTTTATTACGAGAAATATAGAAAAATATGACAAAAACCCTTGCGTTTTGAGGAATCTTCTGGTATAATAAAATTTGTATTTGTTCATTTCGGCGGATTTTTCGAGAGAATCCGCAATTTTATGAAAGGAGGCGTATGAATTCTTATCGATTCATACATCATGAACTATGGACAATAGCAAGATCTGTATGCTCATTACCATCATTGCATATCTGCTTTTGATGGTAGGCGTTGGCGTTTATTATTCCCGCAAGAATAAGAACGTCAGCGATTTTTACTTGGGCGGCCGTAAGCTTGGCCCCATCGTTACTGCCATGAGTGCCGAAGCATCCGATATGAGCAGCTGGCTGCTCATGGGTCTGCCGGGCGTGGCGTTTCTTACCGGTGCTGCCGAGGCAGGCTGGACTGCTATCGGTCTGGCTGTGGGTACTTACATCAACTGGCTGATCGTAGCAAAGCGTCTGCGGCTGTATTCTCAGCGCTGCGGCAATTCCATTACACTGCCCGATTTCTTCTCGAAGCGTTATCGTGATGAGAAGAAGATCCTTGAGGCGATTTCGGCGATCATCATTCTGATCTTCTTTGTGCCTTATACAGCTTCGGGCTTTTCTGCCTGCGGTAAGCTGTTCGGCACCTTGTTCGGTATGGAATATCATACCGCAATGATCATGAGTGCAATCATTATCATTGCCTATACCAGTATCGGCGGATTCCTTGCTGCCAGCACCACGGATCTGATCCAGAGCATTGTTATGACGTTTGCTCTGATCATACTGATGGTATTTGGCATTTCGACTGCCGGCGGTGTGAATGTAGTAATGGAGAATGCAGAAGGCTTGAAGGATTATCTTTCGCTGAATGCACTTCATAATCCCGATGGCGGCGAAAGCACGGCATACGGATTTTTACCGATCGTATCCACTATGGCATGGGGTTTGGGCTATTTCGGTATGCCGCATATTCTGCTGCGCTTTATGGCGATCAAGGATGAAAAGAAGATCAAAACCTCTCGCCGTATTGCAACGATCTGGGTCGTCCTTTCCATGGCCGCTGCCGTATTCATCGGTTTTATCGGCAATGCACTTTCCGCCAAGGGTACCATCGGTGCTCTGAAAACCAGCTCTGAGGCAGAGACTGTTGTCATGGAGATGGCAAATCTTCTGAGCAAAAACGGTATATTCTTTGCGATTCTCGCAGGCCTGATTTTTGCCGGTATTCTTGCCTGCACCATGTCCACTTCGGACTCTCAGCTGCTGGCGGCTTCCTCCAGTATGTCTGAGAACCTGTTGAGCAATGTGTTCAAGATCAAGATGTCCCAGAAGGTCTCTATGCTGGTAGCGCGTCTGGTGCTGGTAGCGATTGCTGTGCTGGGTGTTGTGATCGCATGGAATCCGGACAGCTCTGTGTTCCGTGTGGTATCCTTTGCTTGGGCAGGCTTCGGTGCAACCTTCGGACCGGTCATGCTTTGTGCACTGTTCTGGAAGCGTTCCAATAAATGGGGCGCATTGGCAGGCATGGTTTCCGGCGGTGTGATGGTATTTGTCTGGAAGTTCCTCATTGCTCCTATGGGCGGTGTCTGGGCGATCTACGAGCTGCTGCCGGCATTCCTTGTTGCTCTGGTATGCATCATTGTCGTATCTCTGCTGACTGCCGCACCCAGTAAGGAGATCACAGTGGAATTTGATGCTGTTCGTGCCGATATGAAGGCATGATCTTGCTGATCTGATCGGAATATTTTTGCATAGAAAGCTGCTTTGGACATAAGTCTGAAGCAGCTTTTCATTTTGCTTTTTGGATAAAACGAGCTGTTCTATCAAAGCAAGCCTCTGCATAGATTGCAGCAGGAGGTGATCGGATGCGAGTGCTGCGGGAAGCGGTTTTGTTGATCGGAATACCGATCTCTGTATTGGGAATGGTCTGCGGTGCATTGCTTGCCACGTTGATCGATCTGCCGCCATGGGGCTATGGCATACTGGGGACGCTGGCATTGATGGTGGGCTGTTTTTGTGCCGGATGGTTTGCCGGAAAGCATCTGCGGCTGCATGGCCTGCAATTAGGCTTTCTTTGCGGTGCGATCGTGACAACATTGTGGCTGTTGTTTGCTATGGTGGTAACTCGTTCGATCGGGATTCCGCTGCTGCTGTTGTTTACGCTGCCTGCCGGTGCGTTGGGCGGTGTGCTGGGAGTTAATCATAGTGCACCGATCATAACGAAACGCTCCCATGGGATGCTGCATCGGAAACAAATATGGTTTGCATTGGCAGATCGGACGAAAAAGCGGCGATACTATCATCCATCGAAGATCAAATCACAATCGTAAATCTGCATATCGAGCGATGCCGCATGATTCTCCCGCTTGTATAAAATGACCAAAAATCGAAAAAAGGGGAAAAATGCTTGAAAAGATATCACTTTTATGATATACTGAACATATACTTACGCTAAGAATGGAGGAGAAACCATGAAGCATATCAAGACCATTAACAAGGCTCAGCTGGCTGCTACCGCTAAGAAGGGCGGCTGCGGCAAGTGCCAGGCTTCCTGCCAGTCTGCCTGCAAGACCTCTTGCACTGTTGCCAACCAGAAGTGCGAGCGCGACTGATTTGCATCAACTGACAGCTTTTATTACCGGATTCAAATGCAAAAGGGACATTCTTTGTCCCTTTTGCGCTTTTTATTGAAAGGATGCTTGAAAGATGATCCATAAATACCAATTGAACGGATTTAATATCGTTCTGGATGTCAACAGCGGCGGTGTTCATCTTGTGGATGAAATGACCTATGCATTGCTGGACTATATTGCCCCTCCCTTTGCTGCTGAATGTCCTGCAGAAGCGATTGCGGCACTTGCGGATACCTACGATGCCGAGGAGCTGCAAGCCTGCTATGGCGAGATCGTGGAGCTTTCTGAGGCAGGTGTGTTGTTCTCTGAGGATACCTTTACGCAATACGGTGCGGTATCTGTGCCTTCTCCGATCAAGGCGTTGTGTCTGCACGTTTCTCATGATTGTAATCTGCGATGCGCCTATTGCTTTGCTTCCACCGGTGATTTCGGTGTAGGCAGAAAACTCATGGATGCGGAAATGGGAAAGAAAGCCATTGATTTTCTCGTTGCCAATTCCGGTGATCGTGTGAATCTTGAGGTGGATTTCTTCGGCGGTGAGCCGCTGATGAGCTGGAATGCCGTTAAGGAGATCGTTGCCTATGCACGCAGCATCGAAAAGCAGATCGGCAAACGCTTCCGTTTTACGATGACCACCAATGGAATGCTGCTGGATGACGAAAAGATCGAGTATCTCAATGAAGAGATGAGCAATGTTGTGCTTTCCATTGACGGCAGAAAAGATGTGCATGATAAGATGCGTCCCTGCCCCAATGGGACAGGTTCCTATGATCATATTTTGCCGAAGTTCCGTAAAATGGCTTCGCTTCGCGGCACCAAGGATTATTATGTTCGCGGTACTTTTACCAAGTATAATCTCGATTTTTCCGAGGATGTGTTCCATCTTTATGAGCAGGGCTTCGATCAAATCTCGGTGGAGCCTGTGGTGGCACCTGCCGATATGCCCTATGCTTTGACTGAGTCGGAGCTTTCTGCCATTGCGGCCGAATATGAGAAGCTGGCTGACCGTATGCTCGAAAATGAGAAAAAGGGTGGGAAGTTTAATTTCTTCCATTTCTCCATTGATCTGAACAACGGCCCTTGTGCCATTAAGCGTTTGCGCGGCTGCGGCTGCGGCAACGATTATGTTGCGATCACGCCGGAAGGAGATATCTATCCTTGCCATCAGTTTGTCGGTGTGGAAGGCTATCGTATGGGCAGCTTGGTGGATGGCTCCTTTGATCAGGAAATGAAAGCGAAATTTGCGGCGGCTCATGTGGGAAATAAGCCGGAGTGTCGTGAGTGTTGGGCGAAATTCTATTGCAGCGGCGGCTGCAATGCCAACAATTACCTCTATGCAGGCGATATTCTGAAGCCTTATGGGATCTCTTGCAAGCTGCAGCAGAAGCGTCTGGAGTGTGCTATTATGATGCAGGCTGCTCGTTTTGCTGCAAAGGAATCGGAAGAAGCATGATCGATGTCGGTTTCAAAACCTCTGCCATTTGGCAGAGGTTTTTTGCGTTGATAAATATGACGATATTGCTCTTTTATGCGAATGAGGAGCGAAGAAACGCTTTGAGGGTGACAAAACGTCTTTTTGTTAAAGATTGTTGTTAAATACATCTGTAAAACATCGTATATACGTGCGTTGTGGATGGGCGGTACTGGCGGGAATTGTCGAAAAATGCACAACAAACCCGTCGTCATAATAATACGATTTGTAATTTCTGTAAAATTTAATCCGGAGGGGTTGACAACATACCGGTTGCTATGGTATGATATTGCTAGAGAGAGGTAGGGCGATATCACGGGTATCAGCCTATACCATAAAGATGGAATAGTGATTCATTCTGGGGAGGTGGATGTCTATGAAGACGATCCGCAACACGATGCAAACACTGCACCGCTACCGCATTGCGCTTTGTTGGTCTATTGCAGCATTGGTTTCGACGCTGACTATGATTGCGTGTATGTTCTGAGTGCATCTGAATGCAAAGAAGATTGAGGGATACCTTGACGCTTCCGGTTGAGAACCGGAAGCGTTTTTTTATTTTTTCAAAGATATTCCGCTGAAAAACAGATTGCATAATTTGCAGTTTCTGGGGAAAGATACCTTCATCTTTTGTTTGGGAGGTATCTATGACATTCCAGAATTCACAGACCTGTATCAATCTGATGCGGGCGTTTGCGGGAGAAAGTCAGGCGCGTAATCGCTATACGCTGGCAGCAAAAGCGGCAAGAGAGCAGCAATATCCGGTGCTGGAACAGGTGTTTCTGTTTACTGCACAGCAGGAACTGACCCATGCGGAACAGTTTTTCACTTGTCTGCAGAAGCGAGGTGTAAGCAATGTAGAGATCCAAGGCGGTTATCCGGTAGATCCGGCGCAGGATCTGCAAGCGCTGCTGGATACGGCAAGACAGAATGAGATGGAGGAGTTTGATCCGGTTTATCCCGAGTTTGCACGGATCGCTGCTTCAGAGGGTTATGAACGGGAAGCCTTTTTGTTCCGCAGTATTGCCGCCATTGAACGCAGCCATGCCGATCGGTTTGGTATGTTCGCCAAACAGATGCTGGAAGGTCGGCTGTTTTCCGGTGAAGAGAACGGGGCATGGCTTTGTCTGCATTGCGGGCATATTCATGAGGGCAGCGGCGCACCCACACATTGTCCCGTATGCGGAGCAGTGCAGGGATATTTTATCAGAGAGTCTTGTGCACCCTATACCTGCGCAGGAGGTGACCGTGTATGCAAGCACTGAAGATCACTGCTGTCAATGCCTATGAGGTTCTGGATTCCCGTGGAATGCCGACTGTACGTGCCGAGGTGCTGTGTCAGGGCGGCGCAATGGGTGCTGCATCGGTACCATCCGGCGCTTCTACCGGACAATTTGAAGCCACAGAGCTTCGGGATGGCAATGCTCAGCGATATTATGGCAAAGGTGTGCAGAAAGCGGTGCGTAATATCCGTGAGGTGATCGCACCGCAGTTATGCGGCATATCGGCAACGGAGCAAGGAAAGATCGATCGGATGCTTTGTGCTTTGGATGGCACTGCTCAGAAGGAAAAGCTTGGTGCCAATGCGATTCTGGCAGTATCGCTGGCAGCAGCACGAGCCGCAGCCATGCAGCTTCATTTGCCGCTGTATCGGTATCTTGGCGGCGTCGGTGCCAATCGGCTGCCGGTTCCTATGATGAATATTCTCAATGGCGGAGCACATGCCGGCAATAATATTGATATCCAGGAATTTATGATCCAGCCGGTAGGCGCAGAAACTTTTGCAGAGGGCTTGCGGATGGGCGCTGAGATCTATCATGCGCTGGGACGTTTGCTGAAGGCAAGAGGTCTTTCTACCGCTGTGGGCGATGAAGGTGGTTTCGCACCGGATCTGCCATCGGATGAAGATGCAATCTGCTGCATTCTGGAAGCGATCGAATCGGCAGGCTACACCACAGCACAGGTGCGTCTGACATTGGATGCGGCATCCTCGGAATGGTATCGGGATGGTGTCTATTGTCTTCCGAAGCGTGGTACGCAGTATACTGCTGCGGAATTGATCGGCTATTGGGATGCCCTGTGCAGCAAATATCCCATTGATTCTGTGGAGGATCCGTTGTCAGAAGAGGATTGGAACGGCTGGACTGCTTTGACTGACCGTATGGGAGAACGGATCCAATTGGTAGGGGATGATCTGTTTGTTACCAATACGAAGCGCTTGGAAAAGGGCATTCGTGCCAAGGCTGCCAATGCGATCCTGATCAAGCCCAATCAGATCGGTACGCTGACAGAGACAATTGCGGCAGTACAGACCGCCCAGAGAGCGGGATATCGTGCAATTTTGTCCCATCGTTCGGGTGAGACAGAGGATACCACCATCGCAGATCTGGCAGTGGGCTTGCATACAGGACAGATCAAGACCGGCGCGCCTTGCCGCTGCGATCGTACCGCGAAATACAATCGTCTGCTGCGGATCGAAGCCGCACTGACCGGACACTGCTGCTATGGCATCTGAGATGTCAGCAGAGTAATAACAGCAACAGCCGCCTCCGAAGCATGCTCGGAAGCGGCTGTTTGTTTTGATCGTTGTATTGACAGAGGATCAATCTGCGAAATAGCGCACACCGCTTTCGAAGATCTTCTGATCCTTTTCGCCGGGTACATTCTTGCAGACCTGTGTGCCCATACGCTCACTGTGACCCATCTTACCGAGGACTCTGCCATCGGGAGAGGTAATGCCTTCGATGGCATCCACAGAGCTGTTGGGATTGAAGCGGATATCCATAGTAGGACGACCGGAAAGATCGACATATTGTGTAGCGATCTGACCGTTATTTGCCATACGGCGCAGCAGAGAAGCCGGTGCAATGAAGCGGCCCTCGCCATGAGAGATCGCAACCGTATGCAGATCATCGGGATTGCAGGCTGCAAGCCACGGAGATTTGTTGGATGCAATTCTGGTCGTGACCATCATGCTCTGGTGACGAGCAATGGTGTTGAAGGTCAGGGTGGGGGAATTGTCGCTCATCTCAGTGATCTCGCCGTAGGGTACCAGACCCAGCTTTACCAGCGCCTGGAAGCCGTTGCAGATACCCAGCATCAGACCGTCACGCTGTTGGAGCAGCTTGTGAACCGCTTCAGCAACTCTGGGGTTGCGGAAGAATGCGGTAATGAATTTGCCGGAGCCATCGGGCTCATCGCCGCCGGAGAAGCCGCCGGGCAGCATGATCATCTGTGCATTGGAAATCGCTTTGACAGCAGCCTCCACCGATTCCTCAATGGCAGCAGCGGAAAGGTTGCGGATAACCAGCACTTCCGGCTCGGCACCGGCACGGGCAAAGGCTCTGGCAGTATCATATTCGCAGTTGGTGCCGGGGAATACGGGAATCAGCACACGAGGCTTGGCATATTTGATCTTGGAGGCGGCACGGCGCTCTGCCTCAAAGGAATATGCCTCGATGGTAGCAAATTCGGTCTTGATACGGCAGGGGAATACGGATTCCAGCTTACCTTCCCAAGCCTTTTGAAGCGTATCCAGACTGATGGTATAGGAATCACTGAAGATCTTATAGTTTTCAGTGGTACGACCGATGACTTCTTCATCTGCCTTGGCAGGGCCGTTCAGCTCAATAAGGAAGGAGCCGGTAAAGGGCGCAAACAGGATCTGCTCGGGCAGAGTTTTCTGGAATTCAAAGCCGATATGATTGCCGAAGCACATCTTGGCAATACCTTCGGCAACACCGCCGCCGGTCACAGTCCAGATCGCCTTGGCACGGCCCTCGGAGATCAAAGTCTCCACACGATCGAAGCAGCTTCTGACGCTGTCCCAATCCGGCAGACCGTTGCTGTCATAGACAGGAGCCATACGGATCACGGTATCGCCGGCATCCTTGAACTCGGTGGAAAGGACACGCTTGGTATCTGCCACAGATACTGCAAAGGATACCAGAGTAGGCGGAACATCGACATTTTCAAAGGTTCCGGACATGGAATCCTTGCCGCCGATAGATGCGCAGGAAAGCTCAAGCTGTGCCTTGAATGCACCCAGCAGAGCAGAGAACGGTTTGCCCCAGCGTGCAGGATTGTTCTGGGTACGCTCGAAATATTCCTGGAAGGTGAGCCAGCACTGATGCCAGGAACCGCCGGCAGCGATCACCTTAGCGACAGACTCGATCACAGCTTGCATAGCGCCGTGATAAGGAGACTGTTCAGAGATGCCCGGATGGAAACCGTATGCCATGACAGAGCAGGTAGAGGTATCTCCCTTGAGCACCGGGATCTTTGCGGCCATTGCCTGTGTCGGTGTCAGCTGATAGGTACCGCCGAAGGGCATGAGCACGGTGCCGGCACCGATGGTGGAGTCGAATTTCTCGACCAGACCCTTCTGCGAGCACACATTCAGATTGGACATCAGCTCTTTCCAGCCCTCGGGTGTATCCTCATAGAGTGTGGGTGCAGCGGCATTGGGCTTTGCTGCAATGATATCGGTATGCTTTTCAGCACCGTTGGAATTCAAAAATTCACGGGAAAGATCCACAATGGTCTTGCCGTTCCACTGCATCTGCAGGCGATTGGTATCGGTTGCCTTTGCCACAACCGTTGCCAGCAGGTTCTCGGCAGCGGCAGCAGCCATAAAGGCATCCACATCTTCGGCGGCAACCACAACAGCCATACGCTCCTGCGATTCGGAGATAGCAAGCTCTGTGCCGTCCAGGCCGTCATATTTTCTGGGCACGGCGTTCAGATCAATTTCCAGACCATCGGTCAATTCTCCGATGGCAACAGAAACGCCGCCGGCACCAAAGTCGTTACAGCGCTTGATGAGACGTGTAACGGCAGGATCACGGAACAGACGCTGGAGCTTACGCTCTTCGGGTGCATTGCCCTTTTGCACCTCAGCACCGCAATGGGTCAGTGATTCCAGTGTATGAGACTTGGAAGAACCGGTCGCACCGCCGCAGCCATCTCGGCCGGTCTTACCGCCCAGCAGAATGACAACATCGCCGGGTACAGGTGCTTCACGACGGATGTTTTCAGCGGGTGCAGCACCTACCACTGCGCCGATCTCCATACGCTTTGCGACATAGCCGGGATGATAGATTTCCGCTACATGACCGGTTGCCAGACCGATCTGGTTGCCATAGGAGCTATAACCATTGGCAGCACCGACAGTAATCTTACGCTGAGGCAGCTTGCCGGGCATCGTATCATCCACAGGCACCAGCGGATTGGCAGCGCCTGTGACACGCATTGCCTGATAGACATAGCTTCTGCCGGAAAGCGGATCACGGATGGCTCCGCCCAGACAGGTTGCAGCACCGCCAAAGGGTTCGATTTCGGTGGGGTGATTGTGTGTTTCATTTTTGAACATGAGGATCCAGTCTTCGGTACCGGTATCGGTATCCACCTTGATCTTCACGGAGCAGGCATTGATCTCTTCACTTTCATCCAGTGCAGGGATTTTGCCATCTGCCTTGAGCTTGCGCATTGCCATGGTAGCCATATCCATCAATGTGACAGGCTTTGCTTCTCTGCCCAGTTCTTTGCGGATCCGCAGATAGTCCTCGAAGGTTTCCCGGATATAGGGGGTTTCCACATCCACATGATCAATGGTGGTCAGGAAGGTAGTATGGCGGCAGTGATCGCTCCAATAGGTATCAATCATACGGATCTCGGTAATGGTGGGATCACGATGCTCTGTATCACGGAAATAGGACTGACAGAAGGTAATATCGTCCAGATCCATCGCCAGTGCATATTCATTCAAAAAGGCACGCAGCCCTTCGGTATCCAGCGCACAGAAGCCTTCCAGCGTTTTGACGGTGGTGGGGATCTCATAATTGGTATCCAGAGTATCCACAGGATCCAGAGAAGCCTCTCGGCTTTCCACGGGGTTGATCAGATAACTCTTGAGACGATCGAATTCTGCATCGGTGATGGCACCGGATACAATATAAACTCTGGCATTGCGAACACGACAGCGTTCTTTACCGTTGAGAATCTGAATACACTGTTCACAGGAGTCGGCACGCTGGTCAAACTGACCGGGCAGATACTCCACTGCAAAAATACGCTCCTGATTGGAGAGCATCGGCAGTTTTTCATACACATAATCCACAGCAGGCTCAGAAAACACTGTGGGAATGGCACGCAGGAAATCTTCCTCAGCGATCTGGTCTGCATCATAGCGGTTGAGCACACGGATGCTCACCACATTCAAGCGAAGTGCCGTGCGCAGATCTGCAAGTACAGACTGTGCTTCTACGGCAAACTGAGGCTTCTTTTCGGTATAGATGCGAAAAACTGGCATAACAACAATCAACCTCCATGTTTGAAATCAGAGCGCGGCATAACCGATACAGCAGTCATCCGCATACGATTCTATTGTAACACAGATTACGGAATTCTGCAAACCTTTTTCGATATTTTCTGAGAAAATTTTCACAAGTGTACCGTCCGGCGTATGTCCTTGCAGAAAGCTCTGTGCATTTTGCTGTTTCTTTCCCTCCACAAGCACCGGAAGCGTCTGCCCGACAAAGGCGGCAAGGCATTGTCGGCGCAGGGAATCCGCAAGAGCAGTGAGTCTCTGGCAGCGTTGGTTTTTGATCCATTGGGGAAGCTGATCGGGGAAAGCAGCGGCTTTAGTGCCCTCACGTGGGGAATAGGGGAATACATGTACTTTTGCAAAGCGCATTTCCTCAACAAATGCCAGAGTTTGTGCAAAATCCTCCTCGGTTTCTCCCGGAAAGCCTACGATGACATCGGTGGTGACAGCGGCATGGGGGAATATGGTATGGATGGTCTTGATCAGCTGACGATATTCATCGCTGGTATAACGGCGATTCATTCGCCGCAGTACCGCATCCGAGCCGCTTTGCAGGGAAAGGTGAAACTGCGGACAGAATTTTTCACAGGCTGCAAGACGCTTGAGTTGTGTTTCGGTCATACGTTCCGGCTCCAAAGAACCAAGCCGTACCCGCAGAATACCCTCCTGTGCCGCACAGCATTCCACCGCTTCCTCAAGCGCTGCGCCGGTATCCAAGCCGAAAAAGCCAAGGTTGATGCCGGTCAGCACGATTTCACGAAAGCCCTGTGCCGCAAGCCGCGATGCTTCTTCAGCAAGCCTTTGAAGCGGCATGGAACGGCATCTGCCACGGGCAAAGGGGATGATACAATAGCTGCAGAACTGATTGCAGCCTTCCTGGATTTTCAAAAACGCTCTGGTGCGAGTGGTGTCTGCACAGGGCAGCGGTGAAAAAGCTTCTCCGCCTTGCAGCCGATAGTCCAGAACTGCATGACAAGGATTGGAATCCGACTTGGATTCCTGCCATGCCTTTATCAAAGCAGGGATCCGTTCTCTTTGATTGGTGCCTAAGATCAGATCGGCATCCTCGAAGGCATCCTCGGGGAATGCCTGCGGCCAGCAGCCGCACAGCAAAAGTAAGGCATCCGGATTCTTTCGCCGCAGAGAACGCAAAGCCTGCCGTGCCTTGCGAACGCTTTCCGCTGTCACAGCGCAGCTGTTGACGATCAGGAGCTTCGCTTCGGCAATGGTTGCGGCAACGGTCATCCCGGATTGCAAAAGCTGTTGCTGCATTCCGGCAGAATCTACCTGATTGACCTTGCAGCCAAAGGTTATGATTTTGAATTCCATATGTCCTCCTGTGCAATATGCACAAATTTTACACTCCTATCCTGTGCAACGTGCACTAGATGTCGGGAGTGTGAAAAAGATTTTGAAAGGAATCGCAAAATTGAGTCAAATGTCCGAAAACACTCAGTTTTGCTTGACAAATCGAAAAAGCAATGTTATGATAAGCACAGAACAGCACAGAATAACCTCTGCCCGTAAAAGAAGAAGCGGGCAAAATCAACCACACAGCAAAATGATCTCGCGGAATGCGGATCAACATCTTCCGGTTTCCTTTGGAAATCGGCTGTAAAGAGAGGTTACGATTATGTCTACTTTGGCAGTATTACTTCCTGAAATTTCTGACGTCACCGAGTTTGTAAACATCATGGGACGTTTTCCTTTTGAAGCACAGCTGACTGTCGGCAATTATTCCGTGGATGCAAAATCTCTGATGGGTATTTTCACGCTGGATCGTGAACAGCCCGTACAGTTGGTTGTGGAGACTGCGGATACCGCAGAGGTTTCTCAGCTTGTCTCAGCCATTGATCGGTTCCTGTATCATCCTGTGCACTGAATTTTCAGCACAGAAATTACAGGCAAACGCATTTTCGTTGCAATTTTCTCCGTAGGGAGACTCACGCTGCTCCCGATCCCCCTTTTTTCATGTTGCTCCCCTGCCAAACGGTTGCGGCAGAATCTTAAGGAAAGCGGCAACGGCTTGGCAGGGGGGCAATAAAAACCCCGTATATCCGCTTGTGCAGCAGATATGCGTTTTGATACATTCAGTTCCCACCCCATTTTTTAGACGGCATATGCCGTCTTTTTTGTTGCCTGTTTATGGCAGAGGATGGGGGATGAAAAGCTCAATCGAGTTTTCGCGCCATCAAATAGGGCGTCTGATCTTCCTCATAGAAATAGTAGACATATGCCGAATCTTTCAGCGTAAAGCGAATGGCTTTGGCTTTGCCCTGTTCGGTATAAACCGTTTCGGTATAGCCGTTATAGGCATCCTTTACGAAATAATCCTGATAATTATTGTAAATATTCAGATAATCCTCGCCATCGGGATTCAAGCCGAAGCAATCGGTGAGTACCTCTGCGATATCAGCATTCATTTTCAGCACGATGCCTTCATATTGTTCGCGGCTTTCATCGGTGCCCTGCTCAAAGGTATAGAGCGGAGTAAGGGCAGTGCCGGGATCAAAATGATACTCTGCTTCCATTTGCCGGATCGCAATTTCGCTGAACTGATCCCGTTTGACGGTGATCTGCTGTCCTAGAATATAGTCCACAAGCCAGAGTACGCCGAACACGACCAAGATAAGGACAATACCTGTGATCAGCAATGGTTTTACAAGTGCACGCATACTGCGTCGCTGTTCATCTTGCGTTTGATATCTTGCCATAAAAACTCCTTTCTTTGATACGTTCAAAGTATAGCATATTTTTATGAAAATTGCAAGAGAAGTCGGTGACCGGAACAGAAGTTTTCATTTTTTTGCAAAATGCGTGACATTTTCCGGAGAGTGTGTTATAATAAGAACATTGAAAGAAATCAGAATGTGGAGGCTGCTATGTTTGAACTGCTCAAAACCGAGGGCATTGCACGCAGAGGCGTGTTCCGTACTGTTCACGGCGATTTTCAGACCCCCTGTTTTATGAATGTTGCAACAGCAGGTGCAATAAAAGGTGCGCTTTCTGCTTATGATCTGGAGGAGCTGAAATGTCAGGTGATGCTGTGCAATACCTATCATCTTCATGTACGACCCGGTGATCAGATCGTGTGGCAGATGGGCGGCTTGCAGGGATTTACCGGCTGGAAAAAGCCTACTCTGACTGACAGCGGCGGCTTTCAGGTGTTTTCTCTTGCAAAGCTCCGCAAGATCAAAGAGGAAGGCGTCTATTTCCAGTCGCATATTGACGGACACCGCATTTTCATGGGGCCTGAGGAAAGCATGCAGATCCAGTCTCATCTGGGTTCCACCATTGCTATGGCGTTTGATGAATGTGTAGAAAATCCTGCGCCCTATTTGTATGCCGCACAGAGCTGTGCCCGTACAACAAGATGGCTCAAGCGCTGTCAGACGGAAATGGCAAGACTCAACAGTCTGCCGGATACTCTCAATCCGCATCAGCTGCTGTTCGGCATCAACCAAGGCAGTACCTATGGAGATCTGCGTATCTCGCATATGCAGGAGATCGCAGCCTTAGATCTGGATGGCTATGCCATCGGCGGACTTGCTGTTGGTGAACCTACTGAGGTCATGTATGATATCATTGATCAGGTAGCACCGCATATGCCTGTCCATAAGATCCGTTATCTGATGGGTGTCGGCACACCCGCCAATCTGGTAGAAGCTGTGGCAAGAGGCATTGATCTGTTCGATTGTGTGATGCCAAGCCGCAATGCACGTCATGCAACGGTATTCAGCTGGAAGGGCATCATGCATCTGACCAATCGCTGCTTTGAGACAGATGAGCGTCCCATAGATGAGCAGTGTGATTGTCCAACCTGCCGCAGATTCTCCCGTGCTTATGTACGGCATCTGTTCAAGGCAGGCGAGCAGCTTGCCGGTCGTCTTGCAGTGACACATAATCTTTGGTTTTATAATACACTCATGGAGAGAATGCGTGAGGCATTGGATCAGGGAACCTTTGCACAATTCCGTGCACAGTATTCTGAGATACTGGGGTCTGCCTATCGGGAATAAGCAGAGGGCAGAAAGCTCTGCAACATAGAGAAAGGAGCGATATGGGTATGTATTATTGCTGTGGGATCACTGAAGTCGGGATTATGCCGCATAATGAAGATGCCATGCTGATCCATCGCATGGTGAGCTCTGAGGGAACGATCCAGCAAATGCTGCCGGCGCCTTTTCTGGCTGCGGTCTGCGATGGTGTTTCGGGTGAGCAGGCCGGTGAGCTTGCATCGCGCACCTGTCTGAATCGGCTTTCGGCGCTGCGATACAGCAAAAAGATCAATCTCAAGCGGCGGATCCTTGAGATCCATCGGGAGATCGCAGACCAAAGCCGCCGCAATCAGCATACTGCCAATATGCAGACGACACTGTGCGGCATTGCCATTGATGAGGATTCCGTCATGCGCTGCTTCAATGTAGGGGATTCTCGGATCTATCGGTATCGCAACGGCAGTCTGGAGCAGCTCAGCCGAGATCAGACATTGGTGCAGATGCTTTATGATGAGGGCAGTATCACCAGTGAGGAAAAGCGGGTGCATTCCCATCGCAATATTATCCTGCCGGTGATCGGCAATCTGGAGGAAGAACCCAAGCCGGAGGTCTTTGTGTATCCTGATGGTATGCGGTATGGTGATCTGCTGCTGCTCTGCTCTGATGGCTTGACCGATTATGTGACCAATTATGAGATCGAGGAGGTTCTTGCAAGACCCAAGGCAATGCCGATCCGTCTGGCACAGCTGGTGCAGCTGGCATTGGATAAGGGGGGCAGAGATAATATTACGCTGGTTGGGGTGGTACGATATCCCCCGGGCGTGCCGCTGCCCTTTCCGCAAGCTTCGCACAACACATAAAAGATACAAACAAACAGCATCCATGCTCTGCTTTTTCGGCAGAGGCAAGGATGCTGTTTTTGATTGCAAAAAAAACGGTTTCCTCATGGAACCTTTGCTCCACGCAAGGTCAGAACACCGTCTTGCGGCAACGGTGACCTCTGCACCCATGGCACGTAGGATCGGCTGCAATACACGACTGATTCTGCCGGCCCCCAGAATCAGGCAGGATAAACCATGGATGGTAACAGGCAGCTCCTGCAGCGCAAGCTGCAAAGCACCCTCGGCAGTGGGGATCGCATTTCGCACAGCAAATTCCTCACGGGAAGAATAATCCTGCGGTTTCAGTCCGGCAGCCTCCACGGCACGCAGATCGGCAGGCGTCCAGCGTCCGCCGAATACGGAACCGCCTTTCTTTACCAGCGGAAGCAGCGAGGAAAGTCCGATGGTGCTGCTGCATAAAGGCGTATGCAGAAAAACACCATCCTGTGTAACGGGCATAGGCAGGATCAGTGCATCCACAGAAAACGGTGCGGGATTGGTCGGCAGCAAGGGCAGATCAGAAACAGCATCAAAGCCTGTGACAGTCACATGATGATGGGCGGCAAGATGTCTTGCAGCAGAAAGCTGGCGCAGATCGCCGCCTGCAACCAACAATGTTTGTTTTGAAAGCGCATCCTGCGCTTGGTTGGGATGTACCATATAGCAAGCACTCCTTTGGATGGGATCGGATCGGCTGTGAGAGATACAGCTCGATGTATTGTATGCGATAACTGACAGCGTGGTGTATTGCCAAATCGACAAAGAGTACAAAAAAATCAGCACCGCCGACAGCCGGTGTGACTGTGACGGTGCTGTTGTTTGTCGAATCAGCCGGAAGCGATCAATCTTCGCCGGGCTTGGAGAATAGATCGCGCAGCTTGCTGAAGAAGGTTTCCCGCTTGGCATAATTCTTTGCTTCCAGTGAGGCTTCAAGCTGAGAGATCAGCTCTTTCTGATGCTTATTCAATCCCTTGGGAACTTCAATATAGACCTTTACATATTGATCGCCGCGATCGGAACGCTGCAAACGCTTGATGCCCTTGCCGCGCAGACGGAATACCGTTCCGGTTTGCGTACCTTCTCCGATGCGGTATTTCACATTGCCATCAATGGTTGGTACAACGATCTCATCGCCCAGCACAGCTTGTGCAAAGGTAATGGGAATTTCACAATGGATATCATAGCCTTCACGGGTATACAGCGGATGCGGACGTACATTGACGCTGACAAACAGATTTCCGTTGCCGCCGCCGTTGGTACCTGCATCGCCCTGTCCGGCAAGACTCAGCGTCTGACCGTGATCAATACCGGCAGGAATGGTGATTGTTATGGATTTGGGTACACGAACTCTTCCCGCACCACGACATTTTTGACAAGGATTTTTAATGACCTTGCCCTTACCGCCGCATCGGCTGCAAGGCTTGGAGGATGAGATCAGACCAAACGGAGTCCGCTGTGTTGCCTTGACCGTACCTCTGCCCTGACATTCTTTACAGACCTCTGCTTCATTGCCGCCTGCTGCACCTGTGCCGTGGCAATCGGGGCAGTTTTCCAGACGTTGGACCTGCATGGTTTTGGATGCGCCGTTGCAGGCTTCCATAAAATCGATGGTAACATTGGCGCTGATATCACGGCCTTGACGAGGTGCATTGGCATTGGCAGCTCTGCCGCCGCCGAAAATACCGCCGCCCATGCCGCCGAACAGGCTTTCGAGAATCTCGCTGACATCCGAGAAACCGCCTGCGCCGGCACCCATGCCGCCGTTTTCCAGACCATCGTGGCCATATTGATCGTATACACTTCGTTTTTCGCTATTGGAAAGCACCTCATAAGCTTCGGTGACTTCCTTGAATTTTGCTTCGCAGGTGGGATCATCCGGATGCAGATCCGGGTGATATTGTCTGGCAAGCTGACGATAAACCTTTTTCAGTTCTTCATCCGAAACATCCCGTTTGACACCCAGCACCTCGTAATAATCGCGTTTATCCGCCATGGCAGAACACCCTTTCGCTGATTTTCATGTATTTGTGTTGCGGTGCATTTTGCCTCCCGACAAAACAGCACACGGATATAGTTTATTATACCACATCCAACGGAAACTTGCAAGGGGTTTTGCAGGTTTTTTCGAGATTTCATCAGAAAGATTGCTCCGCCGCTGCAATTGCCTGATGCAGCGCATCCTCTTTCAATTGGATCGCCCGGTCAGTCTGCAAAGGCAGACGCCTGCCGTTTGATCCGATTCAAACAACACAAAGGGGCAGATCAGAATCCGCCCCTTTTGCACAATTTTGATTGACGGGCGTTTACGCCTCAGTAAAATCGGCATCGACTACATTGTCATCGCCGCCCATGCTGCCCATATTGCCCATATCGGGTGTACCATTGGGTGCAGCCTGCTGATACACCTTGGAGCTGAGGGCGTAGAATGCATTCTGGAGAGCCTCGGTCTTTGCCTTCATATCATCATAATTCTCGCCCTTGAGTGCCTCACGCAGCTCGTTGATTGCGGTCTCGATGGGTGCCTTATCCTCAGCAGAGACCTTATCACCAAACTCACTGAGTGCTTTCTCGCACTGGAAGCAGAGGCTTTCGCCGTTGTTCTTGGTATCCACCTGATCCTTGCGCTTCTTATCCTCTTCAGCGAACTGTTCTGCCTCACGCACAGCACGATCGATATCTTCCTTGCTCATGTTGGTAGATGCGGTAATGGAGATCTGCTGAGACTTGCCGGTGCCCAGATCCTTTGCGGAAACATTCACGATACCGTTTGCGTCGATATCGAATGTCACCTCGATCTGAGGGATGCCGCGCGGTGCGGGAGCAATGCCGTCCAGACGGAACATGCCCAGCTGCTTGTTATCCTTTGCAAATTCACGCTCACCCTGCAGCACGCAGATATCTACGGCAGGCTGATTGTCGGCAGCGGTAGAGAATACCTGAGACTTGCTGGTGGGGATGGTGGTGTTGCGCTCAATGATCTTGGTGCAGATGCCGCCCATGGTTTCCAGACCAAGAGAAAGGGGAGTCACATCCAGCAGCAGCAATGCTTCCTTCACATCGCCGCCCAGCACGCCGCCTTGATAAGCTGCGCCCAGTGCAACACATTCATCGGGGTTGATGCCCTTGAAGGGCTCCTTGCCGATGCGATCCTTGACAGCCTGCTGCACAGCGGGGATTCTGGAGGAACCGCCCACCATCAGCACCTTGTCAAGCTGAGAGGGATTCAGGCCGCTGTCACGGAGAGCCTGCTCAACAGGTCCCATGGTAGCACGCACCAGATCTGCGGTCATCTCGTTGAACTTTGCCTGGGTCAGGTTCAGATCCAGGTGCTTGGGGCCGTTGGCATCCACGCTGATGAACGGCTGATTGATATTGGTGGTTGTCATAGAGGACAGCTCGATCTTTGCTTTTTCGGCAGCCTCCTTCAGACGCTGCATCGCAGTCTTATCGGAGCGCAGATC
>JAZOCU010000005.1:0-6509 GCA_045596625.1 Oscillospiraceae bacterium
CATCGGGAAGCTCCAGTGCACGGGCAGTGACATCCAGAGTAGCAAACAGCTTGTTTTCCGCCAGCACGCCTGCATCGGTCAGCCGATTGAACAGGGTGGATTTGCCGGCATTGGTATAACCCACAATGGCAGCGGTGAGCACACCGTCTTTTTTACGGCGGCTGCCGAGGAATTTGCGATGCTTTTCCATTTCCTTCAGCTGCTGCTCCAAAGAGGTGATACGGGCACGGATATGACGCCGATCGGTTTCCAGCTTGGTTTCGCCGGGACCTCTGGTGCCGATGCCGCCGCCCAGACGGGACAGCGCATTGCCGATGCCGGTCAATCGGGAGAGACGATATTTGTATTGTGCCAGCGAAACCTGGATCTTACCCTCGGCAGTGCGGGCACGTCCGGCAAAAATATCGAGAATGAGCATGGTGCGGTCGATGACCTTGCAGTCGGTAAGATCGGAGATATTCCGCATCTGCATACCGGTCAGTTCGGTATCGAAGATGAGCATATCGGCTTCCCAATCTTTGATAAGGGCAGCGATCTCCTCCAGCTTTCCGCTGCCGATGCAGGTGGCGGCTTCGGGTGCAGGCCGTGCTTGCAGCACCGACCGCAGCACCTCACAGCCGGCAGTATCGGCCAGCTCGGCAAGCTCAGCCATAGAGCATTCTGCATCATATTCTCCCGTATCCAAGCCAACGAGAATGACCTTGGTACGTGCTGCTTGCTGTTCGATTTCGTACATTATGACCCCTCCGGTGCATTGCTTTGCTGATGACAGTATGGGATTGGCAGAAACAATCGCTGCCCTTTGTGATACGGACAGCGATTGTCTGTGTGGTTTATGAATGATCGGGATACATCGGCTTATTCAAGGGCAGCCAGTCGTCTGAGGATCGCTGTTGCATCGTCAGAATTCAGCTTGCCGGAGGTATCGTAATCGGCATTTGCCATGCCCAGCAGCGAAACCTGAATGCTGGTATCCTCAGCGAGAAGGCGGTTGAGCAGAACCACATCGTCGATCTTGATGACACCGTCGCAGTTGACATCGCCCAGCAGATTTGCCTGCGGCTGCTGTGCGGTGAAGATCATCTTATCGACATTATAGCCGCCCTGCTTTGTGTTGAAGGTCAGCTCGGATTCGCCGGCAGGAATGGTAAGGGAAACCGTAACGGTCTGCCAGTTCTGCCAGCCGCCGGTAACGGGAATGGATACGGTCGTGAGCACTCTGCCGCCGCATTCTACGGTAAAGCTGCCGCCGCTGGTTTCAGAGGCAACATGGAAGGTGACTTCATAGGTGTTTTCGTTGGCGGCATAGACACGATAGCGCAGCCAGTCGCCATCCTCGATATAGCCGACATTCTGACCGCCCTGCTGACAGTCTTCCAGCTCGATGCCGCTCATGCCGGCATAACCTTCGGCTTCCAGCACATCAGAGCCCTGTACCGGCAGGGTGAAAGGCTCGACGGGAACTGTCGTTGTGGTCGTGGTTGTTGTCGTGGTTGTTGTCGTGGTGGTCGTGGTGGTCGTAGTTGTAGTCGTGGTGGTCGTTGTAGTCGTTGTGGTCGTTGTCGTTACAGGGGCCTTGCGCCATTCTGCATTGGCAGCATGATCGTTGAGGATCTTCTTGAGGTAGTTGCCTGCCTCAGTCAGGGAAGAACCGTCGCCGCCGAAAATGCTGGAGCCTTCTGCCTTGTTGTTGATGGCCCAGTTGCACCAGGAAAGCTGCTTGGAATCCATCCAGGAGAGCCATTCCTCAGTAGAGCCGTAGTTGACACTGCCATCGCCGTCAGCGTTTACGGTACCCCATTCGGATACAAACAGCGGCACATTCTGGTTGAGTGCTGCATCGCCCTTGCCGCGCAGGCTGCCGCCGTGCGTACCGGCATAGAAATGCAGAACATAGGCTACGTTGCTGTCGTTGATCTTGTCATAGGCAGCCTGATCCACATCCTGAGACCAGGTGGGTGTGCCCACAAGGATCAGATTATCGGAATACTGACGGATCACAGAGATGACCTGCTGGGCATAGGATTTGACCGTAGACCAGGAGATCTGGGTCGGCTCGTTATAGACCTCAAAGATCACATTGTCATAGGCGCCGTAATCGCGGGCGATCTCAGCAAAGAAATTCTTAGCGGCATCGGTATTGCTGTGTGCACCATGGGAGTGCCAGTCCACGATGACATAAACATCACGCTTGATGGCAGCATCCAGAACGGTACGCAGCTTGCTGACATCGCCGCCGTTGTAAATGGAGCCGTAATCATCGACGCCCAGAGAGCAGCGCAGGATCTCGCATTTGAATTCATCCACCATGCGATCGACGATACCGCTGTTCCAGTACTGACCGCCCCAGTTGCTCCAGAAAAAGCTCATGCCCTTGACCTGCATCGGCTTATTGGTCTTGGAGCCGTTGATCTTGTTGCCGCTTGCCTGCATCTGACCGTAGTAGCTGACAGGACCGTTTTCCGCAGCCTTGACCTTCATGGTCGGCTTGGTAAACGACGGCAGCAGTGTTGTGACTGCCATTGCGGCAGCGCATAGGATGCCTAACAATTTTCCTTTTTTCATGTTCAAATCCTCCTCGAAATAACTGACATCTTTAATGATGCCCTTCCCACATAGAGAGACATCAGCCCCCCCATCATATTATACCACTTAAATTTTGAAAATGATACCAAAAACAAGACATATATATCTGAAATATGGGAAAATTTGCAAAAAACGATATCATCATAACGTGAATGCGGGCAGATGCAGAGGCGAAATGAAAAAAACGATTGCAAAGTTCCGGAAAATCTGATATGATAAGGATAGAACAAGCAGGATGCAAAAGAATGGCAAAGGGAAGGAGCATTTAAGAATGGATATGGCGGCATTTGATAAGCATATCAAGCAAGTATTGATCTCGCAGGAACGCATTGCCGAGGCAATCAGGCAGGCGGGCGCACAGATCGATACATGGTATGACGGCAGACCGATTCTGCTGGTGAGCGTCCTGAAGGGGGCCTTTGTGTTTTTGTCCGATCTGTGCCGAGCAGTGACCGTGCCCTGTGAGATCGGGTTTATGGGTGCCAAAAGCTATTACCAAGGTACAGAATCCAGCGGAACGGTAACGATCACCATGGATCTGGAACAGGATATCAGCCGGTATCATGTGGTGATCGTGGAGGATATCATTGATACGGGAAGAACACTCCGAGATGTGGCAGCACTCTTGCGGTCACGCAATCCCTTATCGCTGCGTGTGGTTGCTCTGCTGGATAAGCCATCCAGACGCCAAGTGGAGTTTGAAGCGGATATGGCATTGTTTACGATACCGGATCATTTTGTGATCGGATATGGACTGGATTGCGCTGAGCTGTACCGCAATCTGCCGTATATTGCGGAATACGATGCGGCAGAGGATACTGCGATCTGAATCCGAGAAAAAAAGGAAACGCTCCCTCATGCAGATGCCGAGCTGCTCGGTACGCATGAGAGAGCGTTTTTTGATGGCATATGATCCGGATCCGCAAGCCGGCGGAACCGTTATGGGTTAATGGGAATGTTGGGCAGAGGCGTGCCGCCCTCAACCTCTACACCGGGGACTTCTTCCAGCAGACCCATCTTGGCAAGTATGGGGAAATCGATGCCCACTTCTTCACTCCAGAAATCATAGCTGGAGCGGTAGAAAAGCTCGTATTGCAGCACATATTTCTCGAAAAAGTCCACATCGTCAATGCCGAGTTTGATCTGAGTCTGCCGGATAAAGCCAGACAGATTTCCCAGAACCGTTTTCAGCAGACGATACTCTTTTTCGGAGACTCTGTGGTATTTGATGTTGATGTTATATTCGATCTCAAGGGTCGGATCGTAGTACTGGCTGTTGTTGGAAGCCAAGGAATAGGATATGCCGGTGGACATGATCTCAGAGATCTCTTCATCGGTCAGCGTATGCGGAATGGGGCATTCCATCTGTACGATATAGAACGGTGTGCCCAGCAGACTGCCGACCGGCGAATAGAACCAGAAGAATTGCTGCTCGATCGTATCATCCATGAGCTCATGACCGGAAATGGAATGGTTGAGGATCTCTTTGGTTTTTCTTGCACCAATGCCCAACTGACCGAAAATTTCGCCAATGATCTCTCTTTTCTCCTCGGAATAGCCCAACTCTTTGGCGGCACGCAGGACATTGGCTCTTACATCCAGAAAATCCGAAGTGTTGTCATAGCCATAGTGCATGGACTGATACCAGATTTTGGCGATATCACCATCGGAAAAGCCTTCGACAGACATGCGATATGCCGCACGGCTCAGCAGGATGCTGTCGATATGACCGTTAGTATAGCTCCAGTTCTCATCAAAATATTTCGTGGGGTATTTGTAACCGAGGAGCAGTTGTTCTTCATAGCCGGTGGGATCCCGCATGACATACTCGGACAAGCTCTCGCCCATCTGCCAGTTTCCTTCAACCAGACAGGCGAAAATATCTGCATAGCCTTCATCAATGGCAACATGCATATAGTTCCGATCCCAAAAGCAGGAAACGTATTCGTTTCCGGCCACATGTTCAAATACGCCATGCGTGAATTCATGGGCCATCGTATCCAGTGCACCGCAGGGAGGATAATCAAAGAGTTCGTAGGCAGGACCTGTTAAGAAGAAATCATTGATCGGAGAATAGGCAGCGTTATCGGTCATGTATCGAGTATTCACAACACAGCGGATTGCGCCGCTCTTGCCGTCAAAAGAGTCTCTGTTAAGATGCACTTGATACCAGTCATAGATCCGGCACAGATTGACATAGGAAGAAACCGCTTGGGGATTATCCCATATCGTGCTTTTATTTTCAATGGCAGAAGCGAAGATTTGTCTTTCCACTATAATCGCCATATCGCCCCATTTGTTTGCAAAGTATTTTTCGTCATCCGTCCATGTTTTGGTGGCACCTTCAATGATGCTGATGTCTCGTTTGGGATCCTTCAATTGATAGGTTTCGATTGCTTTGTAGGCTTCAAATTCTCTGGTTTTACCGAATACATCTTCACCGATGCAGAGTTCCATTCCGAATAACGAACGGAACAGCTCCTGTTCACCGAGCACCTCTTTGGTATCGGCGTGCACGATCAGCTGCTTCATAGCAGAGCTGCCTGCTTTCATGAATGAGGCGACAAAGGAATAAGCAGGGATGGGGATGTTGTCTGCCTGGGTACTGATACCCGTTTGAATGCTGTCGATTTTGACATCGCAGCCCAGATGCTGTGCAGCAATCTCGGTAAGCTCGTCCTCGCTGAGCGCAAAGACAGGATTCACATCCGTATTTCTGCAGACATGCAGTGTGATGGATTGCAGTCTGTCTCTTTCATTGGTGGTCAGTACGATGGTTTTGTTCCAGAACGGAATGGCATCCTTGACCTGCTGCAATTGATAGGTTTTGCCCTTCAGACCGGGCTTGACATCCGCACCGACGAATGTGACGGATGTATCCAGCTCCAGCAGCGGACGATATTGCTCTACGACACACAGCGCATCATCCAAAGAGGAAACTTCTGTTTTGCCGAAGTCGCCATAGATGCTGGAGATCTGATCGTCATCATCATAAGTAACAAACAGATTGTGCTCACCGATGCCGTTTTCGATCTCTTCGTTGGATAAAACAAAGATGTTCTGTTCGGATATGGTTTCGGTTTTGATGACAGTGAAGGTATAGCTTGCCTTGCCTTTTCCGAACCCATGCTTCATCGTAGCGGTCAGTGTGACAGTTTTGTTGCTGTCTTTCGGACGATGCACCGTACCCTTTGCATCGAGCACCTCCTCATGACTGGAGCTCCATACCACGGATGCGGTTTTGTCTTCTTCCAATTCGATCTCGGTAGGGATCCCGATATTTTCGGTGACATAATCAATATAATCGATGCCGCTGTAAGTAAACGGCTGATTGGTCAATCCCTCAAGCAAGAGATCGGTTGCAACGTTGTTGCGCCATTTGATCACGCAGAATATGCCGATACCGATCACGAGCAAGGACAAAAAGACCCATAATGCGGTATGTTTTTTCTTGGCCTTGGGTGCTTTGGGTGTTTTGACATAGATCGGCTTTACCTTGCGCTTTTTTTGCGGCGGCACAGGCGGTGTGATCGGTCTGGGCGGCACAGGCGGTGTGATCGGCGCATTCGGTGCAGGTGCACTCGGTTGTGAAGGTACGCTATCCGGCGCTGCATCCGACGTTGTATCCGGCGCTGCATCCGACGTTGTATCCGGCGCTGCATCCGGCGTTGTATCCGACGTTGTATCCGGCGTTGCATCCGACGTTGTATCCGGCGTTGTATCCGGCGTTGCATCCGACGTTGTATCCGACGTTGTATCCGTCGTTGTAACCGGCGCTGCATCCGGCGCTGCATCCGACGTTGTATCCGGCGTTGTATCCGACGTTGTATCCGGCGTTGCATCCGACGTTGAAGTCGGAGGCCAAGCGGTCTTAGGAAGACAAGTTGCCCCCCCAACTCCTTGGCTCACAGAACGACATGGCT
>JAZOCU010000006.1:0-10997 GCA_045596625.1 Oscillospiraceae bacterium
ATAACAAGAAGTGGGCGTCCACGATCTTTGTTCCTGACGATAAGGATGTCCGTGGAGTGGATCGCACGACTGCCTATGTGGTGGGGTATGCTCACCCCGGACTGGTCAATCTGTTCATGTCTCAGGCACGGAAGCAGGCACGGGAACAGGAGCGCCCCTCCGTAAAAGATCAGCTGAAGGTTGCCGGTGTTCCTTCTGGAAAGAAGACGCCCGTGCGAAGGGAGAACGAGCGATGAGTCCTCAGAATCGCACAAGGGAGATTCAAGTAAAGTTCTATGTGACGGAACATGAGCTTAAAATGATCAACCTCAAGATGCGGCAAGCCGGTACAACCAACCGAGAAGCATACCTTCGTAAGATGGCTATTGATGGCTTCGTTCTCAAGCTGGATATACCGGAGTTGAAGGAGCTGGTGTCACTCATGCGCTACATGGGTAACAACACAAACCAGATTGCAAAGCGTCTCAACGAGGGCGGCAATATGTATCAGTCGGAACTGTCAGAGATTCAGGAACAGCAGGAGCAGATATGGGAGGGTCTGCGGAAACTGCTGATCCGGTTGGGCGAGATCTGAATCGTCGCATCCTTGCACTTTCCTCTGAAAGAGGGGATAATGTAAGTGAAGGGATACACGAAAGGAGGACTTGATGATGATCGTGATCCGCTTTCTGCTGAAGATTCTGCTGGCACCTGTGATGCTTGTGATAACCGCCTTAACCTTTGTGCTGGGTGTGTTCCTCGCTCTTTCCAAGAGTGTTCTGTCCATCGTATCTTCGCTGTTCATGTTCCTTGCACTGCTGCTGTTCCTCTCTGGAAGCTGGCAAAACGGCTTCATCATGGTGGGCATTGCATGGGCTGTAAGCCCCTACGGCCTCCCGTGGATCGCTGAATGTTGCTGGAAGGGCGTGGACAATCTGCGGGGATTTGTGTGGCGTCTGGTATTCTAAACGGGACAATGGACGGTCTGCCTTGTGCAGGCCGTCCTCTTTTTGAAGGGAGGTGAAACAGTGGCAACGACACGCATCATGCCACTACATACAGGCAAGGACCGAACAACCAGCAGGGCTATTCAGGAAACGATTGACTATGCGTCGAATCCTAAAAAGACTGAAAAGGGCGAGTTAATCACTGGTTATGCTTGTGATCCGCACACTGCTGATGCAGAGTTTATGCTTGCAAAACGCGAGTATCTGGAGCGAACAGGACGCTATCGTGGCAAGGATGATATAATCGCTTATCATGTACGTCAGTCTTTTTTACCCGGAGAGATCACACCACAGGAAGCGAATCGTCTGGGGTACGAACTTGCCATGCGGTTCACGCACGGCAATCAAGCGTTCATTGTTGCCACTCATACGGATAAGAAGCATATTCACAACCACATCATTTTCAATGCGGTAACGTTGGAGTGTGACCGCAAGTTCCGAAACTTCATCGGCTCAGCCAAAGCAGTCAGACGGCTCAATGATCTGATCTGTATCGAGAATGGTTACTCGATTGTGGAAGAACCGAAAGGCTATGGTAAGAGCTATAATAAGTGGCGTGGGAATCGAGCTGCCGTACCACATCGTGAAGAGATTCGTCAACTGATTGATGCTGCACTTGAAAAGAAGCCCCGTGATCTGGATGAATTGTTAGCGCTGCTGATTGCATCCGGTTGTGATGTAAAGCGTGGCAAGACGATCAGCATACGCGGACCAGGGCAGCAGAAATTCAAAAGGATTGACACGTTGGGCGAGGATTATAGCGTTGATATGCTGAACGCTGTGCTGTCCTGCTCCCGTAAGCATACGCCCCGGCGTCGGGCTGTCGTGAAGGAAGATCTTGTTCTTGAGATCAAGATCATTGCACAGCATCCGAGTATCTGGTCGAAGGTAATGACCGCAAAAGAGGTCGCAAATACCATCAACTATCTGGAAGATAACAACCTCTTCCAGTATGATCTGCTTCGCACAGCGGTAGATGATCAGGTGAATCAAATCCACCAGCTCAACGAAAAGGTGAAAGCAGCGGAGGCGCGATTGAGTGCGATTGCTGTGTTGAGGACCCACATTCTCAACTACATCAAGACGCGCGATGTGTATACCGCCTATCGTAAATCCGGCTATTCAAAGAAGTTCCTTGCAGAGCATGAGGGAGACATCCTCCTGCACAAAGCAGCAAAGAAGGCGTTTGATGAGCTGGGCGTAAAGAAACTTCCCACATCCAAGATGCTGCAGATTGAATACTCCACAATCCTGGAACAAAAGAAAAAGGACTACGCAAAAATGCAGCAGTTGCGGCGCAACTTGAACCAGATGGCACTCGTTCAGCGGCGGGTTGATCTCCTTCGTGAGCTTGCTGCCCAGCAGCAGGAGCAGCAACGACCTGATCGTTCTGCTCAACGATGAGCAAACCAAAACCAACAGACACGCAGCAAAGCGAAGCAAACTCGCTCTGTTGCGTGTCCTTTTTTATTGGGTTTTGTGTTTGCTCTCCGGGACGAACGTACCGGAATAAGCGCCGTTAGGTGCGTAGCCGCATGATCTATTCATGCGTTCTGGGGGGATTGGGGGATACTCCACCAACAAGCAGTTAGCATTAAGCGTACGCTAATGCCTTGCTTGCTACTTTTGTCGGCCTTACTACGTCTACGGATTTCAAACAACGAAAAAGCAGCGGACAGTATGTGACCGTCCGCTGCTTGATGGGGTTAGTTGGTTTTGCGTTTGCGTTCAGTTGCAACGATTGTGGCCAGTCCGGCAACACTCAGAAGTGTCAGAGCAGCCCACAATGTGATATTGGATTGATCGCCAGTCTCAGGAACTTCGATCTTCTCCAGCACCTGAAGCAGGAACACAGGGCTCTCGGTTTCCCCATACGCATTGCTCGCAACGCAGTAGTAAGTGAAACCGTTATTGCCAAGGTTCACAACGCTTGTAGTGTAGCTGGCAGAAGTTGCGCCGCTGATCGGAACAAATCCCAGTCCGTCGTAACGGTTGATATACCACTGATAGCTGGCAGCATCTTCAGCCGTGATGGCCATGGTTCCCTGTTCGCCTTCGTATACCGTCACTTCCTGATCGCCAGCAGGTGCGGTAATGACAGGCGGCTCGCCATCGGGATAGATGACCACTGTGCCAGTCACAGGCTTCCAGTTGGAGTCATCCGGCGTGAACACCCAAGTGAAGGGAGTACCTTCGGTGACGGGTGTATTGCCAGGTGCTTCCCATTCGATGGTTCCGGGAACATTGAAGGTTCCGGCAGCCAGCGAAACAGGAATGTCACCAAGCGTCATGCCATCCTGATAGATCGGATCGAATACAGGCTGTGCAGGAGTACCACTCGTGGTGTAAGGCATCGCCTGAGTGATCTCAACACCCTGCGGGATGCTCACGGACACATTGCCAGTTGCGAAGTAGTAGCCTGCATGGCTGCCGGTCAGGGACACATCCTGCGGAATGAGCGCTGTATCATAGGTGCCAACATCTTCACTGCTGATCATGGCAGTCATGCCAGCAATGATGGCAGATACATCATCGTTTGCATCGGCCTTGCCAGATACTTCAGTGCCAGTGATCGTTACCTGCTGATTGCCCGGTTCGTAGACACGATCCTGCGCAGTCAGGCTTATGATGGTCAGCTTCTTGGGATTCAGCGTCACAAGCACAGTCTCCTGATAGTCTGCCATGTTCTCGTCACCGACAAACTTGGCAATCAGTGCATTGTCACCAATGCTCAGTGCCTTGCCAGTGGTGTTGTACGTCATGGTGTAGACGCCGTTCTGCTCATTCACAGCTTCGGAAATCTGAACTTCAGAGCCGTCAGCATTGCGGATGAACAACGCCATCTGATGCTTGGTAGGAGCAATCAGAGAACGAAGGCTGAACGTAGCAGGCTGGACAGCTGTTGCTTCCGCCTTCACCGTGATGGTATCGCCGTAGGTGAAGGTGGTCGTTTCAGTATCGCCATTGTAAACCTTCATCTCACCGAAGCTGGTGCCAGCCTGGGCGACGGTGATGCTTACATTATGCGTCGTGATGTTCCACAGGTTTATATCAGTGGGTGTGAAGATGGCTTGATGGATCTGTACACCGGAGTCACCCACGGTGCTGTTCGTGTCCGTCCAGCTCCATGCACCGCCGTCAACTGTGGGCAGCGCAATGTCGCTGATCTTCTGACCGTACCAGGCAGTCAGACCAGTGGGAGCAGTCACAGCAGGAGTTCCCTTGCTGATCGTCAGAACAGCCGTGGCTTCACCTGCAGCGTATGCCGCGTTAGGTGCAGTAGTGACCTTGATAGTGATTGTACCCGCCTTGGTGATGGTCAACATTCTGCCATTGAGCGCACCTTCGCCAGTACCGCCGCTGATGATCTCAAAGACAGCCGCACCGGCATTGCTGTCGATGGCGAACATCTGCTTCACATCATAGGTAGTACCATTGTAGGTGATCGCTGCGTCTGTACCAGTTACGGTAACAGGCAGGAATGCGCTGTTCGTTACGATGACCGTTCCGTCATCTGCAACGTTCTGTGCAATCTCGTAGCAAGCGAGCTTGTCGGAATCGTTGACTGCCCAAGCAAAAGCGTTGGTTGCACCAGGCGTGCTGTCATAGGCAGTACAGCTCCATTCGACCTTCAGTTCAACAGTCTTACCATCAGACAGATGGTAGATGACTGTATCAGGCAGCTTGCCAATGACGGTATCAGCGTCTGCACAGTAAACATCGAGGGTGGTATCCGCAGGCTCTGTTACGGAGATCAGCATCGCCTTTTTAATTTCACCAATCTGGGCAGATGCTTCCGTCTGAGCAAGCGTGTAGAAGATGTTGTCCTCGCCGCTCAGCGTAATACCGTTTGCTGTGATGCTCTTGCGTTGGCCAACGGTTCCGTCTGCATATGCATAGCCAGCCGCCGCCGCAGTCACGGTGTCACCTGCGATGATACCATTCAGGTTGATTGTCAGATTGCTCGCGTCCGTTACTGTGTCGGTGCCATCATATTCCTTGCTTGCACTGCCAGACAGGACAGGCTCGACGCTCTTGGCAGTCAGTGCCACGGTTACAGCAGCAGACTGGTCAGCCATGTTATCATCGCCCACGAACTTCACCGTCAGCGTGATGGAAGCACCGGGCAAGATGCCCTTGTTTGTGGTGTTGTAGGTCAGCGTGTAAGCACCGTTTACCACGTTCACGGGATCAGTCAGCTGGGTACCGTCTGCCGCGAACAGAGCCACCTGCTGGGCAGCGGGTGCGCTGCGCAGGGTCAGGGTCGCTGCAGGTGCGGTACCGGTTGCCTTTACCGTGCCGGTCACGGTGATGGTTTCGCCGTAGGTATAGCTGGCCTTGTCAGCCGTCGCGGTCATTTCGGTGCCGGACTGCGTGATCTGGAAGGTCGTGCTGCCGCTCACGGTGTAGTTGCCACCCGCAACATCCGTCAGGGTGACAGTCGCCGTACCCATCTCAATGTTGTTGGCGTAGGACACCGTGTATTCGGTGGCGTCGATCAGATCGTCGCCGTCCTTCACGGAGGTCACGGAAGGCTTCTTCTCGGTGCCGTCGTACACGAAGCTGGAAGCATCCAGGACGATGGTGGGGTTCGTGATCTCCTTCGGCGTGATCTCCACGTCGGTGGTCACGGTGGCGTCGGTGATCGTGTAGAAGGCCTTGTCGTTGCCGCTCAGGGTCAGGTCGGTCAGCGTCACGCTGGTGTAGGTTCCGGCGTCCGCGCTGGCGATCTCACCCGTCAGGTTGGTGGCGTCCGCCTTCACATCGTCCGTACCGATAACGCCGCTTACCTTCACTTCGGTGATGATGACAGTCGTGTTGTCAGTTTCGTAGGCGCGGGTAGTTGCCGTTGCCTCGGTTGCGGTCAGCTGCTTCTCAGTCAGTGCGATGATCACATTTGCCGTTGCATCGGCCATGTCCGCATCGCCCACAAACTTCACCGTCAGGGTGATGGCTTCCGCAGGCAGGATGCCCTTGTCGGCGGTATTGTAGGTCAGCGTGTATGCGCCGTCCACCACGTTCACGGGATCGGTCAGCTGGGTACCGTCTGCCGCGAACAGAGCCACCTGCTGGGCAGCAGGCGCGCTGCGCAGGGTCAGAGTCGTTGCAGGTGCGGTGCCGGTCGCCTTGACTGTGCCGGTCACGATGATGGTTTCGCCGTAGGTGTAGCTGTTCTTGTCAGCCGTCGCCGTCATTTCGGTGCCGGACTGCGTGATCTGGAAGGTCGTGCTGCCGCTCACGGTGTAGTTGCCGCCTGCAGCATCCGTCAGGGTGACAGTTGCAGTACCCATTTCGATGTTGTTGGCGTAGGAGACCGTGTATTCGGTGGCGTCGATCAGATCGTCGCCGTCCTTGACGGAGGTCACAGCAGGCTTCTTCTCTGTGCCATCGTAGACGAAGCTGGAAGCATCCAGAACGATGGTCGGATTCGTGATCTCCTTCGGCGTGATCTCCACGCTGGTGGTCACAGTAGCGTCGCTGATCGTGTAGAATGCCTTGTCGCGGCCGCTCAGGGTCAGGTCGGTCAGCGTCACGCTGGTGTAGGTTCCGGCATCAGCACTGGCGATCTCACCCGTCAGGTTGGTGGCGTCCACCTTCACATCGTCCGTACCGATAACGCCGCTTACCTTCACTTCGGTGATGATGACAGTCGTGTTACCGGGTTCGTAGGTGCGGGTGGTTGCCGTTGCGGTTGTAGCCGTCAGGGCAGCGGGGTTCAGCTTGATCGTCACCGTGGTGGCTTTCTCCACCATGTTTCCACTGCCGCCGTACTCAACCAGAAGGTCGATGTCAGCGCCAGCGGGCGTAATGGCCTTGCCCTTGGTGTCGTAGGTCAGGGTGAAGGTACCATCCGCCGCCACATTTGCGGTGGCAAGCAGGGTGCCGCCATTGTAAAGCTCAACAGTATTGACAGCGGCACGCAATGCGTAGGTCTGCGAGGCTTCACCATTGGGCTTGACATTACCGTTGATGGTAATAATGTCGCCGTAGGTGTATTCGTCCTTGTCAGCATCTGCCTCCATGTCAGTATCCGACGAAGTAATGATGAAGGAGCCAACCTCCAAAGCGCTGATTGCGGTGTAGTTATCGCCCTCAGTCACGTTGATCAGAACCTTGTAGCTGCCAACATTCGTCGGATCAGCGGGGCTGTAGGTCACCGTGATCTCACCAATACCGACAATACCTTCCTTCGCTTCAACGATAGCGGTCTTTGCTTCGCCATCGTAAATCAGGTTGGTGGGTGCAGTGAATGTGAAATCATCCGCATCAAGCGTGGCCTTGCCAATGGTAACCGTCAAGGTAGCGGCTGCAATGTCGTTGTGGTTATTGTCGCCGACCACCTTGTAGTACACCGTATAGCTGCCAGCTGCCTTCCCGCTGGGAATGCTGGTGCTCCAGGTAGCGTTGTCCAGACTGTACTGCAGCTCACCGCCAACGGCAACACCCTCGGAGATCAGAGACTGATCTTCGCCAGTGTAAACCAGATCGGTGATTACAGCAGGAGCAGTGGTGATCGAGGCATCCGCCTTGGTGATCTCACCGACTTCCGCACTCAGCGTTTCGGCATTCAGCACATAGTTAGCGCTATGATCGCCACTGAGCATGATGTTGGAAGCGTTGATGGTGGTAGTGCCAACATCAGCAGCAGAGTAGCTGTAGACTGCCGTAGCAGTGACAGTATCGCCATCGATCACGCCGGTCAGGCTGATGGACAGGCCATCAGGTACGGTGAGCGCACCGTCGTAGACCTTGGTGACAGTACCGGAAATGGCGGGCGTCACTTCCTTCTGCTTGATGGTGACCACAACAGAAGCCTTCTCAGTATCGGAGTGATTTTCGTCGCCCTGGACATAGTACCAGACCATGTAGGTGCCTGCATTCTCGCCAACAGGGATGGTTGAGGTGTAGGTGCCGTCTTCTTCAAGCGCATACACCACATCACCGCCCGTTGCCGTGCCGCCCACAACAAGAGCCTGTTCAGTGCTGTTGTAAGTCAGATCGGCAGCGGTGAGAGGCGTGTTCAGCACAGCGGCAACCTTGTTGATCTTGAATGTAGCTTCAGCCGTTGTTTCGCTCAGACTGTAATTAGTGTTCGTCAGGGCAATCGTAACCGTTGCCGCAGCGGCGTCGCTCACGGCATTATTTCCGGACAGTACGGCCGTCGCGGTGAAATCACCGTTCTCGCCCATGACCAGCGTGTCGCCCTCAACGATGCCATCAAAGACAACTTCCTTGACAGTCAGCGTATAGCCAGCAGGATCGTAGGCCACATCATCAACACCCACACTGGTGATCGTGATGGGCTTGGCCGTGATGCTGTAATCCAGCTCCACGCTGCCGGTGTAGTTACCCGTGCCGGTGACAGTGAGCTTGTAAACGCCAGCATTGATGGCGACGTCCGTACCAACCTTGTAGTCGGCACCCTCAGTCAAGGCAGTGCTGCCCACACCATTATCCACGACAGTAACAGCCAGTTCGGGAGCCTTGCCGCTGTAAACGAAGCTGCTCTGAGTGAGGCTGACACTGCAATTCGTAATGTCCTTGGGGCTGATGGTGAATTCCTTCCCGATGCTCTTATCCCCAACGGTCATGGTGACGGTATAGTCCCCTGCGTTGATGGGCGCATCGGCAGAAGCATAGTCGGTTCCGGTGTAGTGCAGCGTGTACGTCAGATCCGCACCATCACGGGTCACCTCCGCATTCACGGGATTGCCGCTGTAGACCGCACCGGGCGCATTCAGCGTGACACGCTGTTCGTCGTCAGAGCAGGTGCCGATGGTACCGGAACAGGCGGCAATGATGGAATCGCCGTTTACGGTGTAAGTCCAAACATGGGTATGCACCACGATGTTGACAGGAGACTTAACCTTGTTAGCTGTACCCAGTGTGTAGTTCTTGTTGAGAATGGTTACAGTTACAAGCGCCGGAACTTCTCCAACAGCATTTTCGCCATCCAGAACAGCTGTAGCGGTGTAGTCAGTACCCAGCACCAGCTCTTCCTCCAGGTTGGCAAAGTTTTCGTCGCCGAAACTGACACCGGTGACATTCAGCGTGTACTGACCATCTTCCTGATACAGCACATCTTCGATGGTCGCGCCGGTGATGGTGATGGTCTTGGGGCTCATGTTGGGATCGGCTTCCAGTGTACCAGTGAAGTTGTCGTTTGCTGTAAAGGTGGATTTCTCACCAACATTGGTCACAGGACTCCAGGAGCCGGTAACGGTCAGTCCGTCGATGGTCACGGTGGCATTGGGCGTCTGCGCCGCACCGTTGTAGGTCATCCCGGCAAATGCGCCGATGCTTGCACCGTCAATGGACTTCTGTCCAATGGTGAATGTCAGCGCTGCCGCCACGCCGTTGTAGGTCAGCTTCGCGGTATGCGTACCGCAGTTCTGGCAGTCGCCCTCATATTCCACAGCAGGAATATCATTGAACACGACTTCGGGAGTCTGCGTGACGGTGACGGTCTTTGCCGTACCGTCATAGGTCAGATTTTCGGGAGCGTTCAGCTGGATGGTGACCGTGCTATTTTCCACGGGGCATTCGCCGATTTCGCCCTCGCAAGATGCCGTGATGGTGTCGCCGCTGGCGGTGTACATCCACACATGCTCATGGGTCACGATTTCAAAGGTCACGGTCTTCGTGCCGGTGAAATTGCCCATGCCGGTGATTGTGATCGCAGCCGTACCCTCGGCGGTGTTGTCGCTGTAGGACAGGGTGTAGTCCGTGTCCTTCACCAAGGTCTCGTTCTTGAAGGTCAGGACGGGTTCCGGCGTGATGGCGTTGCCGTTGTCGTACACCTGAACCGGAATCTCGGCAGCCGCTGCATTGGCGATATCAGCCTGTGCAACAGCAATGGCAACTTCGATATCCGTTACGGTTTCGTAGTTGTCCGTATCGTCAGGCGTATAGGTTACCTTGAATGTGTTGCTGCCTGCGTTGCCAACGGTGGTTGTCGTTGCATCCTGCCATGTGAAGCCATTGGGAAGCGTTACGTCGGCAAGGGCGTCACCATAGGTTGCGGTAAGATTCGCGGGAATGGTATAGGTGGGCGTTGCCTTGACGCCACAGACGCACTTGCCGTTCGTGTGGTCGTGATCCTCGATGACAGTAGCGCCGCAGACACAGGTGAAGCTGTGCTTGCCGTCGGTACCCACGGTGTAGCCAACTGCATTGGGAGTGTGGTTTTCATTATCCACTTCCACCTTGCCGCAGTCGGTGCAGACCTTATCGTGGGTGCCATCCTCGTTGTCGGTGTAGGTGAAGTTCGTGCAGCCATCAGCGCAGACGAGATATGCGCCGTCAGCGGTGATGACAACCGTATAGGTGTACTCTGCACCTTCTTCAAATGTCACAGCCTTGTTCATCTTGACTTCCCGAACACTTCCGTCGCTCAGAGTGATCTTGATGAAATCTTCGCCTGTGGCATAAGTTTCAGGAGAGATAAAGGCGGTGAACTGATTGCCGTTATGATAAGGAGTCACCCACACATCGTACTGTCCCGCAGAGGTGATGATTGACCAGTCGTCTATCGAAAACCTGAAAATCCGTGCAATACTGTACACTTTGAGTTCGCTGATATCGGCAGAAACACCTTCGGCAAACTCATAATTCACGGTAACCTTTGCCATACGGTGCTTCATATTGAAGGTAATGGTATTGGGTGTTGGATTACCCGCCCACATAGCATTTATAAGGTCTGCCTCCTCGAGCTTTGCGGGTGTGCTTTGGTCATCAGGAATGACGAAATAATCTATCGACCAACCATTATTAGGAGGCGCGAACAGCTTTTGCTCTCCCTCGTCGTACCAACAGAAGGGTTTGTCAGCTGCCCAAGTTACTGTACCATTCTCTGCAACCGTAGCCGTAAAGACACAGTCATCAAGAAGTTCTGCTTCTCTAAAAAGGCAAATCTGGTCGCCGGTTTTCCATTCATAATCGCCTGCATCGAAGCTGACTACGATTTCCATCGCGCCACAAGCGGTGCAAACGTGGTTTTCGATGGTGTGG
>JAZOCU010000007.1:0-66203 GCA_045596625.1 Oscillospiraceae bacterium
CTCAAAGACTATGAGGTAGATAGGCTCAAAGTGTAAGCACGGTGACGTGTTTAGCTTGCGAGTACTAATCGGTCGAGGGCTTTTCCTTTGTGATTGTTCTTTCATGCTTGCTGTTCAGTTTTTAGGGTATCTTTTGCCGAAGGTTTGAAAACTACTTGACAAAGTAGAATGTTTGTGCTATAATTGTCTTGTCGTCAAATGCACCATTAGCTCAGATGGTAGAGCAACTGACTCTTAATCAGTGGGTCCCGGGTTCGAGTCCCTGATGGTGCACCAATGGCCCGTTGGTCAAGAGGCTAAGACGCCGCCCTCTCACGGCGGAATCATGGGTTCGATTCCCGTACGGGTCATTCTTATGATTTCAACAAGTCAAGGCTTGTGAAATATATCGCAGAGTCGGTGTTAATGGCAATGAGGTTCCACCCGTTCCCATTCCGAACACGGAAGTTAAGCTCATTCGCGTCGACAATACTTGGATGGAAACGTCCCGGGAAGATAGATCGATGCCGGCATCTGCAATATTCCTCCATAGCTCAGTCGGTAGAGCACCTGACTGTTAATCAGGGCGTCACTGGTTCAAGTCCAGTTGGGGGAGCCAATGAATCTCAGTCATCCATACGGATGGCTGAGATTTTTTGTTATGATGATAGAACCGAATTTATGGCGTATGATATAATGAATCAAAGAGCGATCTGTGCTTGAGAAGACTGACAATGTTGACTACGATTCGAATAATGACCATTTCTGAATATGATAGCATTTATGCGCTATGGTTAAATATACCGGGCTTGGGCTTGAATGCATGGTACGCTGCTGATTATGATTGCAATGGCATACTGAACGCCATGGATCTTGCGCTGATGAAGCGTGCATTGTTTTTGTCTGTTGGCAGAGATCAAAAAGATTTGCTTTTTCAGACTGTTATGAAAGAAAAAACGCTATGCAGCGAAAGCTGCATAGCGTTTTTGTTGTATTAGCGGAAAAGGACTTAGCCCAGCTCTGCAAAATACTTGATGGTGCGAACCATCTGGCTGGTGTAGGAGTTCTCGTTATCATACCAAGAAACAACCTGAACCTCATACAGATCATCAGCGATCTTAGCAACCATGGTCTGTGTTGCATCGAACAGAGAACCATAGGTCATGCCGATAACGTCAGAAGAAACGATCTGATCCTCGTTGTAGCCGAAGGAAGCGGAAGCAGCAGCCTTCATAGCAGCATTGATGCCGTCCTTGGTCACGTCAGTACCCTTAACAACAGCGGTCAGGATAGTGGTGGAACCGGTCGGAACAGGAACACGCTGTGCAGAGCCGATCAGCTTGCCGTTGAGCTCAGGAATAACCAGACCGATTGCCTTAGCAGCACCGGTAGAGTTAGGAACGATGTTAGCAGCGCCGGCACGTGCACGACGGAGATCACCCTTACGGTGAGGACCATCCAGAATCATCTGGTCACCGGTGTAAGCGTGAATGGTGCTCATGATACCGCTCTGGATAGGAGCATAATCGTTCAGAGCCTTAGCCATAGGAGCCAGGCAGTTGGTGGTGCAGGATGCTGCGGAGATGATGGTATCATCAGCAGTCAGAGTGTTCTCGTTTACAGAGAATACGATGGTAGGCAGATCGTTGCCTGCGGGAGCAGAGATAACAACCTTCTTAGCGCCTGCATCAATGTGAGCCTGAGACTTCTCCTTAGAGCAGTAGAAGCCGGTGCACTCCAGAACAACGTCAACACCCAGCTCGCCCCAAGGCAGCTCAGCAGCGTTTGCCTTTGCATAGATGGTCAAGGTCTTGCCATCAACTGTGATGGTGCCTGCCTCATCATCAGCGGTAACGGTGTGAACAGCCTCGCCGATCTTACCGCAGTAACCGCCCTGTGCGGTGTCATACTTCAGAAGATGTGCCAGCATGGAGGGCTTGGTCAGGTCATTGATTGCAACAACCTCATAACCTTCAGCGCCGAACATCTGACGGAATGCGAGACGGCCGATACGGCCAAAGCCATTGATAGCTACTTTAACGGACATTGGAATTACCTCCTGATAATTTGATACCTTTATTTTACACCATTTTTTCTCAAATTGCAAGCGCTTTGATAAAAAAATAACGCATTGCAATGAAAAAGCGGGATTTTATGCAGGATGCATGATTAGTTTGGCGGTTTTTTGTGTATTGTGACAAAATCAGAGAAAATTGTCGGGAATTGTCGAAAATTTCCGAAATCTGGTGTATAATGTTAGGTGCATCGGCATTATGCGGGAATTCTCCCGTAATTTTGATGCAAAATACGAAAGATATCACAGGGTTTGCGCAAAACAGAAGGAGGTGTTAGAGTTGCGGTTATCGGATTCGATGCGCTTGGCGCTGGAAACATTGTATTCAGGCAGTCATGATCCGCTCTGCGTTGCAGATGAGAACTATCATATTCTTTGGGCTCCCGATTCCCGTGCTCAGCAGTTATTGCCTTCTTTTTGTGCGGCGATACAGACTTCCGGTGTATATTCTCTGCCGATACAGGGAAAAGAATACAGCTTTCCGGTTGGCTGTGAGGCTGCAACATGCCGCGCCGAAATTTTGGATGATTGCGGTAAAACGATATATTTGCTTCGGTTTTCGTATGGAGAAAATCTTCTTGACCGTTCTGTGAAGTCACAACCGCTGCTTTCGGTGTGTGCGGAAGAAATTCGCACAGCTCTTGCGGTAATGGTACAGGCAATTGCGGTTTTATATGAACAACTGGGTGTTGCGAAAGCAGAATCGGCTGCTTATGATTCGGTGGATATGCTGCTCGCTCCATGCTACGAACTCTTGAATCTTTCCCTTCGATGCTCGGAGCTCGTATGGTATGAGACTGTTGATTCGGGCGAAGCCGAATATGCTCCGGTGGATGTAGGACAGATCTTATTGGCATATACAGAATCGCTGCGTAGAATCACCAAAGGGATTCTGACCATTGAAACGAATGATTTTTCCTTGGGTCTGACAGCAGCACTGCTTCCCGAACGGCTGGAGTTCGCACTTTTGGTGATGTTTTTGCTGGTGCAGGGCGGCAGATCGACACATACACTGCTGCGTATCATCGCAGAACGCAATGAAGATGATATTATCATTACCATGTGCGCCGTGGAAACAGGAGATCATGCGGAACGCTTGCATCCGCCGCTGCCGCATCTCGATGACGGAACAGCATTGGCTGCTGAGGCACTGCTGGAGCGATTTTGCCATACTTTCCGCTGCAGGCTGCTGAAGATGCAGAAAAAAGAAGACGATACGATTATATTGCGGATCCCCTATGCAGCATCCTCGGTTCCGGTTACATTCCGCAAAGGGGATCAAAGCAACACCGATCATCGGTTTTCTGATGCGAGAGCCATGCTTTCCTCGATTTTAACCATCCGATATGGAAACAGCTGACGGCAGATTGTTGATATTGCATGAATCGAGCTTGGGATTTTTGTGAAACCCGCACTTCATAAATCGTTCATTTTCACTTGACTTTTTTGTCTTCATGTGCTATACTGAAACTGGTATACCACCGCCGATAAGTTTTATTTGCTGTGGGACACTCGGATTTATGAAGGAGGGCTATTATGTCTCAAAATGAAAGAAAATCCGCCCGACTCAAGGGCTTTACACTGATCGAGCTGATCGTTGTTATTGCGATTATTGGTATCTTGACTGCGCTGTTGGTTCCGACCATGAACGGTTACATCAAACGAAGCCGTCTGAACACCGCAAACAGTAATGCAAAAGTTGTGTTCAATTCGATCCAGACTGTTTGTCAGGAATTGCAGTTCAAAGAGCGTGGAAAGAAAACCACGACCTTTTATGGTCAGAACGCAGCCGAAGAAGCGATTACGGAAGGCGCAATTCTGATTTACGCCAACGAAGGTGATGTGGAGCGTGTCTGGGTAGCTGCCGGAGCAAGCTCTGTATTGGCTGAAGATGCAGCAAAGATCGCAGAGTTGGATGACAAGGATACAAAAACCGCATTGATGCAGCGCATTGATCGTTTGTTCTCTGACAACTCGGAAGTAGCATGGGCAGTTTATATTCAGAACTATCAGGTTCGTGCTGCATTCTGTGCGGACTCTGCCGGCACAGGATATGTTGGCAGCTATCCATCGGCACAGACTGAGAAGATTGAGGACGAAACCAGAAATGGAAGCGATTGTCCCGCAACACATAGCTGCACCAAGGCTACTTGCCGCAATATCGAAGAGCTGTGTGAAGAATCTTCATTGTTGCTTTCGCATTATGTTGAACCCGCTTGGAGTCACCAGCAAGCAGAATAAACAGAAAGCCGCTTTTGATCGTTTGATCAAAAGCGGCTCGTTTGTTAAGAAATCATGTGCGATCAATCGTACATGATTTCTTTTTTGCCATAGTACGCATTCAGCTTATCGCTGGTGGAAAGGTTAAAGGTGACGACGAATCCCAATATCAGTGCTGCGACATAGAAGGCGCAGGTCAAACCAAAGCCGTCGCCGCCGCGATGCTGGAACAGGATAATGCCGCCGGGAATCAATAGCAGGATAGAAGCTGCGCCAAAAAGGAATGCGGTAAAGCCCTTGACAGGCTGGATACGCAGTACGATGGTGATGGCAAGAATCGCCATAGCAATGCCGGCATAGCGATAAATGTTGCAAGCAATATTAAAAAATCCGGTCAGCTCGGCACCTTCGGGGAAGGGCCGGGAAGCGAATAATGCCATACAAGCACCGGCAATCACGCCGATGATGGTCAACACAATGGAAACAGGGAAGCCGGCCTGTGCGAGATCCGCAAGCTGCTGTTGGCGCAGCGCCTCCATCTGGCGACGGGCTTCTGCGGGATCCTTAGGTGGCGGAGCCTCTTTCAGGCTTTCAACGGCACGTTTGGCGGCAGCCTTTTTTGCAGCTTCCAGATCCGCCTGATCGAAGCTGACACGGCGTTCCGGCTGAGGCGCTGCTTCTTCCAGTAATTGAGAGGCATCAACCTGCGGCAATGCTTCTTTGGTTGCTTTCTTTTCGGGAGCGGTGTAAGTAGCCTCCTCCAGCATCACACTGCTCTGCGCAGCTTGCTGCTGCTGTGCAAATGCCTGCTGCTGGAATTGGAGTCGCTGTCGTTCAATGTATTCAGCCTTGAGCTCAGCAATCTCCTCGGGAGTATAAGGCGGCTGACCTTGTTCTGCACGCTGCTGCTGCAACACAGCGATCTGTGCATCACTGAGCTGCTGATAGCGAGGTGTCTGCTGTACAGGCTTTGCGTCCTCTGCACCCATATCGGAAAGCAGAGAAGCAGCATCAACGGCAGCAGGTCCACTGCGCTGCGGCTTAGGGGTATAACTCGGTTCCTCCAACAGAGGGGTGCCGTTCATTTCATCCAGTCCGTTCATCCGGTTTATTCCTCCATATCGATTCTTTCGCATAAGTGCGAATACAATATACAACAATTATACCAGAATCGTTCAGAAATTGCAATAGGAAATCTTGAATTTTGTGAAAAATGTCGAGGTCTCCCTTATTCTTCGGTGTCCTCAGTTCTTGTGCCGGTATAGTTTTCACCCACAATGCGATCATAGGTCAGCAGATCCAGCACAGCACTTCGTTGGGCATCCTCCATAAAGATGGAAGAATAAACGGGATATTCCTTGCTTTGCTCCATAACGGTGGCATAGAAGGAATCAACGGGTGCGCCGGTCATTTCCAGAATCAGATTGTTGAGATAGAAGGCAGAGATCATAGAATCGGGAACGGGATCGGTATTCAGCTCGAAGTTGCTCCAGATCAGCGCAGTCTGCTCATAGAGAACCGTACAATTTTTGCTGTCAATGCCCAAAGCATTATACAGATTGCCTTCTGCACGCATGGAAGGGAAATGATCTCCCACGAACAGCAGCACGGTAGGCTCGCCGGATTTGGCAAGGGTATCTGTAAATTGCTTGAGTGCTTCTCCTGTGGTGCGGATGCCTTCCAGATAGATATCCAGCTCAGAACCGGTTTCGCTCCAGTTATAGGGCTGATGGTTCTGCATGGTAGTAGCATGGATAAACATAGGCTGCTCATTGTCCTGCAGCAGCTGGTTTAGCTGTGCAAAAACCGTCGCATCGGAGATATAGCCGTTGGGATAGGTTTTTGTCTGTACAGTCAGATCTTCATCAAACAGCATCGTATCAAAGCCAAAGGTTTCATAGATACGGTCACGGTTATAGAAGGTGCGGGTGAAAGGATGCACGTAGGCAGTCTGATAACCCATATCATGATAATAGGATACAAAGGAGGACGGCGCTTCGGGGACGATTTCTGCCTGCGGTGTAATGGTATCCATTAAGGAACGGACAGGCAATCCGAACAGCAGTTCAAATTCTGTCCGAACAGTATAAGATGCAAAGGTGGGAACCGCTACCCGCAGCACAACACTATCGTCAGCAACGGCATCAAAGGCATCATAAGCATCGGTATCCAGTTGGATTGCTTCCAGTGCACGGAAATCCGCAAAGGCTTCGGACATAATCACGATCACATTGGGCTTTATATAGTTGCTGCCCTGAGGTTTTGCAGGGGCAGTCAGTGCCTGCTGCAGCATTGCAGCGTCATAGCCCTCCGGTTCGCGGAGAGAATCTGCGAGCTTTTCGGATGTGGTTTCTACGATAAAGGCAAGCATACTGTTGTTATTAAATTTTTCATTGGTGGAAAAAGCATTCTCCGAAGCAGTGGTATCTACCTTGAATACGCCATATACCGATTGGGAAATGCCGGGCACACAGACAACTGCCACATAAGTACCCAGACAGGCTGCCGCAGAAAGCACACGCTTACGCAGTGGGGCGGCAAAAGCAGGATTTTGCCAGAACATCACACCCAAGACCAAAAACAACAGAAGAACATAAATGACCAACGGCAGTGTGATCTGAATATAGGCAAAGCTGGTGAGATTTTTGACATTGGGTGCCAGCGACAGATCGACAAGCTTGAAATGATTGCCGTTGGTATTGAATTTGAACAGCTCCACCACACTGATGGTCATATAGAGCAGACCTTGTACCCATGCAGCGATCCAGACACGATTGGTCAGCACCAGAATAAAGCAGTACAGCAGATACGCCATGATGAAATCGAAGATCAGCACGCTGGTACGATTCATACAGAATTCCAGAAATTCGGTGACCTGTACAAATTGATTCAGCTCTGCCAGACAAACGATAAATACAGGGAAAAGCCATGTAAGAATGAGATTCAGAATACGGTCATTCTTTTGGTTATGCAGGCGTTCTTCCTGCATACGGCGATATTTCTCCTGTATTTTTGCTTTCCATGTCTGCACGCATGCGGCTACAGGCGAAGAAGCCGATACAGTGGCGGCGTGATCGGCGGATGCGGTGGTTTTTTCCTTGATAAAGTTTTGCATTTTTCTTATTCCTCTGTTTCTCGAAAAAGGGTGGATGCATTTGCGATGGAAGATTCAATCCGGTGTTTTCAGCAATGCCGTATCCAATACGGCATCTTTTTGGAAAACACTGTTATCATCGGCTTCAAGCCGAATGGTCAGAGTTGTATGCTCCTCGGTCAGATACCAGCCGGGAGAGGCGGAAAGCGGTATCAGCAATGTACCGTTCCGCACGGTAAAATCCATAGAGACAGTATCTTCGATCTCATGGGTATTGCATACAAAGGAGATCGTGCCGGCAGCATTGCCGGAAAGTCCTGAAACTGTAAGCTGTAAAAAATCGCAGTCTGCACCGTTGAGCGGTTGCTCCAAGGTAAGATCGGTACGCAGTACTGTGCGCAGATTAGTGGTTTTTTCCTTTGCGGAAACCGTTATCGGCATGAGTGTTTTTGCAGCTTCGGACTGTGCCCAGACGATGGGCAGCATTTGCAGATCCTCTTGCGTCAGACATTCGATCAGGGTACGCCATGCCGGGAATGCCTGTTCGGGAAGATCGCTGCCCTTGGTCATAAACAGCAGATCTTTGTAGGTATAGGGGACATAGCCTTCTGTCAGCAGCCATTCGTATACAGAAAAACTGCGCAGCGAGGTTGTCATTTCGTCAATCAGCGTGCCGTTTTGCAGCACGACCAGCTTTGGCGGAGCAGCTTTCAGCTCTTCCAGTGCGATTTCCTGCATGGTGGAATTGCTGATGTTATACAGAGAGGTGTATCGGGTTGGCAGCTTCTGATCCATCATCATGGACATCGCGATATAGATGGTACCATTGAACACGGTATCCTCGGGCGCAGTGCAGACAGCGCGGCAAAGCTCTGCATAATTCTGAATTTTTGTGGCACGGGTTCCGGTCAGATAGCCGCTGCCGAGCTTAGGAATTCCCAAGGCATCACCGTCAATATAGACAGCATCTGCGTCATGGGCAGTCTGCTTTACCTGCCAATCGGGTATGAAAACCGGAAGCATATTGCACATGGTAAAGGCAATGCACATTACGGCACCTGTCATCGCTGTGACATACTGTTTTCTGCGGACAGAAGCTGAATTTTGCAGCAGAGAGAACAGCAGGGGCAATGCGGTGCAAAGTGCCAGCATCATCCAGTAATATATAGCACGATCCCCGCCATCGTATCGGACATAGATGTAATTGGCGAGCAGCGGTGTACAGCAAAGGGTAAAGAGCAGCGCTTCCCATGTGCCAAGGCGCTCCCTGCGATCCTGCAGACGAGTGAGCAGCAGAAGAAAGAATCCCACGAATGCAAGCGCAGCGAATTTTTTCAGCCATTCCGGATCTGCGGAGATCGCAGCAAGATCGGATCCGGTCAGCATAAGACTGCCGTTGGTCTCGGTGGTCGTGCCGGTGTTTTCAAGGATATACTGCACGATATGCAGGAATATGGGGATATAGCACAGTCCGGCGATCAGCAATGGGATCGCGCGACGGATCCATGGCATGAGATTGCGTTTCTGCTTGAGAGAAGCCAGTTCCTCTCTGCCTTCTTTTCGTGCGAAGCGAAGGATCAGCACCGGCACAAAGGCAATCGCCAGAACGCCGCCAATGGAAGGGTTCCATAAAATACCCAGTATTGAAAGCCAGATCCAGGCATACAGACTTGTGATGGCGCTGGTTCGGATCTTGGGGCTGTTCAGGATAAACAGCGTGAGAAAGGCAAAGATCCAGCGGACGATATAATTATAGCCCCATTGTGCGAATACGGTGGGATACAGCAGCGATTGGAACAACAGGAAGGCTGTGATGTGATCGCTTGAAAACAATCGCACGATCAGTGCCGCACCGCAGGCGAGCAGCAGATTGCCGCAGACAACGCCGGGGGAAAGCGCAGCAAAGCTGTCCTCAAAAAACAGAGCCGCTGTGCCGCTGTATACATAGTCGCACAGTCCGTGAATGGGATAGAAATCGAAGTAGGGCAGACTGCCGTAGCTGAGCAGCTGCTGTGTGGGAATGGCATATTCGCCATAGTGGAACCAATCGGTGAGAATGGATGTGTTAGGCAGACAATACACAAGCACTGCCGCAGCGCTCAGCATCGTGGAGCACCAGATGCCGGCTTTTTTCTTCACCAGATGGTGCAGCGCCAATGCCAGAAGAATTCCGGTGATGCACAGGCAAAAGAGCATCCATGGAACCGAGGGATATAGAAATTCGATCCCTGTTTCTGTTTCGCAGGGAAATCGCCATGCATAGCAGAAGCCCAGCGGCAGCAGCAATTGTGAATAACGGAGCAGCATTGCAATGCGATCTGCTGAGGGACGGAAGCCTTGCAGCAGTACCAGCAGAAAATCCAGCCAGAGCACCACAAGACAGAATGGCTCTGTCAATGCGGCAGCAAATTGCAGTCCGAATACTGCATAAAGACACTGCATCAGAATGACTGCGGTATATTGATGCAGCAGGATCGACAGGATCAGATCCCGCACATTCTCGCAGGACTGCTTATGAACCACCAGCAGCCAGAAGGCGGCAAAGGCGATCAGTGCTGCCATCAGTACCGAGCAGTCGGAAAAACGGTTCATCCAGATCTGACAGAGGATCCATATGGGGAACAGCTCAGCAATGGGTGCCCGATCGCAAACCGGCTGCCATAGATTCAGCAGCAGGCCGTAAAGGCAAAAGATAACAGGCAATCCGAACAGCAGCAGATTCATAATATGCAGCTCTGCTGTTTTGTTGACAGCTGTCCATGTGGCAAAGGTTACAGAGAATTCTTTGTATTGTTCGATCTGCTCCAGCCATCCGCATTGACGGGCAACTGAGAATACAGTGAACAGGGAAAGCACGGCTGCCATAATGAGATGCAGCGTTGTGCCGGGAATCAACATCTTCCGCAGCAGATCACCGGCAGAAACACGCTTTGGCATGGGTTCATCTCCTTGTTATGTATCAAGTATATTGAGAGAGTACCGCAAGTCCTTCTAAATAGGAGAGTACATCCAGCAGGGTGAGGCATCCGTCCTGATCCCGATCAGCAACAGAAAGGGCAGCCATGGAAGGCACATTTTCCGTAAGCTCTGTTACACAGCGAGCCAGCAGTACCGCATCTGCCACAGAACGGATACCGTCTTCGTTGAAGTCTGCGAGAACAGGCAGTACAACATATGCAAAGCCGCTGCTTTTTTGGCAGAATGTCTCGGCAGGTGTATTTTCATGGCAATATGCTGTTACAGAGGCGGAACAATACAGAGCATTGGATGCAATGGTTTTCAAGGAATAGGGCAGATTGATTGTTTCAAGACCGGTGCAGAAGGCGAATGCGAAGTTTTGGAGCGAGCTGATTCCCTCGGGGAGTGTGATTTCCTTGAGCGAAAGACAACCGCTGAACGCACTGTTGCCGATCGTAGTCAGCGTAGAAGGCAGCTTCAGCTCGGATAATGCTGAACAGTCGGCAGCAAAGCTGTCGGGCAGCACGGTAACGCCCTCGGCAATGGTCAATGCAGTCAGTGATTCGCATTGGGAAAAGGCGTAATCGCCATATTCAGTACAATATTGCAGTTCGGGAATCTGCTGCAATGCAGAGCAGCCCGAAAAGGCAAATGCGCCAAGCTCGGTGATCTTACCGTTGATTTGCAGCTCGGCAAGTGCACTGCAGCTGCGAAATGCCGAATCCGGAATTACTGTGACCGCTTCAGGGAGCGTGATCTCAGTGATCTTCTGGCAATATTGGAACGCACCGCTGCCGATTTCCGTGACACCGGAAGGGATCGGGCATTGTTCCAGCGACTTGCAGCCCTCAAAGCACAGAGGAGGAATTACGGTAACGCTTTCGGGAAGCTGTACCGAAGTCAGCTTCAAAGATTGCGAGAAGCAGCCGGTTCCGATGGATTCCAGCGTATCGGGAATGACAATGGTTGCCAGACCTGCCATTTCGGCAAAAGCATATTCACCGATAGAAACCAGCGAAGCGGGCAGAGTGACTGTGCTGAGCGCATTGCAGTCATAGAAGGCATAATCTCCGATTTCCGTTACGGTATTCGGGATCGAAATCGTCAAGGCGGCGATGCCGTTATGATCTGGGCTGAATGCTTCTTCGCCAATGGCAACAACCGGTGCGCCGCCCAGTGTTTCGGGAATTTTGATGTAAGCTGTGGTGCCGATGTATTCTGTGATGACAGCGCCGGCATCGGTCAGCGTATAAACAAAGCCGTTTTCCGTAAGCGGTTCGGCATCTGCCGCCATTACCGTTGGGGCGGGCAGTAAGCCGAGCAGGAGTACAACGGCATTCAGAACAGCAGTATGCCGTAATGGATTATGTCGCAGTCGCATCATACAAGACAGCCTCCCTTTGCAGTACGGATTCAAATACGCTTATATTTTAGCATATTAAGCGCAGAATGTCCAGTGTTTTCACGAGATTTTAAGATTTTCTTCAAAATTTCAGAAAGCATATCCTGTTTTTCTGTCACGTACATCTGTATTCACAAAAAGTACATTTATTGCATCGGAAACTTTGTGAAAGCAGCCAATTGATTTTTTGTGACAAATAGAATATACTATATGGTAACGGCTATTTGAATGTTTCAGAAAGAAAGGATGCTCGCAATGGCAACAGTACAAATAAAAACGGTTAAGTTTGGTGGAAGCAGTCTTGCAGATGCTGCACAATTCCGGAAGGTAAAGGCAATTATCGAGGCGGATGAAGGACGTCGGTTCGTGGTGCCTTCTGCCCCGGGCAAGCGCCATGCAAAGGATACGAAAATTACAGATCTGCTTTATCGCTGTCAGAAGCTCGCGGCGGAAGGCGCTGATTTTTCCGAATCGCTGGAGATGATTCGTGAGCGATATCTGGAGATCGCAAGATCTCTTTCCATCCGCTTTGATCCTACCGAGGAGTTGGAGAAGATCGGTGCACATCTGAAAGAAGGGGCAACCAAGGATTATGCTGCCAGCCGCGGTGAATATCTCAATGGTTTGCTGCTCAGTGATTATCTGGGATTTCCGTTTGTAGATGCCGCTGAGGTGGTTTGCTTCAATGGCGCAGGCGTATTCCAGATGGAAGAAACGATGCAGAAAATGCGCAAGCGTCTTGCAGATATGGATCGTGCTGTGATTCCCGGATTCTACGGTGCGGCACCCAATGGTGATATCATTACATTTTCTCGCGGCGGCTCTGATATCACGGGCTCCTTGGTAGCAAGAGCAGTTCGTGCAGCTATTTACGAAAACTGGACTGATGTTTCCGGTGTGTTGGTAGCAGATCCCCGTATCGTTCCCGATGCAGCTGTGATCAATACTGTTACATATGAGGAGCTGCGGGAGCTTTCCTATATGGGTGCTACCGTATTGCATGAGGATGCGATTTTCCCTGTTCGTGCTGCCGGTATTCCGATCAATATTCGTAATACCAATGATCCTTCTGCTCCCGGTACCCTGATCGTGGCAGATGATAGCGCCGAGAGCGATACATTGACCGGTTATACCATTACCGGTATTGCAGGCAAGAAGGGATTTTGCGCCATCAATATCCAGAAGGCGATGATGAATGCAGAGCTTGGCTTCTGCCGCAAAGTGCTTTCTGTGCTGGAGGAAAACGGGATTTCCTTTGAACATATGCCTTCCGGTATTGACACAATGACCTTGATTTTGCCCGAGGACGCCATTCGCGGCAAGGAACAGACCGTGCTTTCCGGCATTCGCAAGGCGGTTTCTCCGGATCGCTGTGAGATCGAGCATGGCATTTCTCTGCTGGCGGTCGTTGGTCGAGGTATGCGCCGTACCAGAGGTACTGCGGCACGTATTTTTGCAGCATTGGCACATGCCCGCATCAATGTGAAGATGATCGATCAAGGCTCCAGTGAGCTGAATATTATCATTGGTCTGCTGGATGGTGACTTTGAAGAAGCTGTCCGTCGTATTTATGATGTGTTCATTACAAGCGTTGCTGCTGAGGAAGCCAATTGAATTTTATCAACAACAAGCGCATTTCTTCTGTTTCAGATGGAATGCGCTCGTGTTTTTTGTGGTTTTCCTTACATTTCCATAACAAATCGTAAAAATTTTGATTGACAAACCGTGGGAAGTCTGCTATAATAAAGCAGACGAAATCTTTGATGATTTTTGTTTATTTTCAACAACAATTGACTTGGCAAATGGTATATATCCCATACCACAACCTACGGAGGCATCGTATTTATGAATCCGATCATTATTACCATCAGTCGTGAATATGGCAGCGGCGGCCGGGAAATCGCACAGCGCCTCTCGGATCTGCTGGAAATCCCTGTGTTTGACCGCAAGCTGATCGATCTGACCGCAGATAAATGCGGCTATTCCACGAAGTTCATTCAAGAGAACGAAGAGCGCATGACCAATTCGTTTTTGTTCAATATTGCTGTAACGGGAAATTATTCCCCCTTTTATCATTCCGGTGATATGGGCACGATCCCTCAGGATTATGTATTTTTGACGCAAAGCCGCATCATCAGCACGCTGGCACAGCAGCATACATCTGCGATTTTTGTAGGCCGCTGTGCGGATTACATTCTGCGTGAGCAGCCGAATCTGTTCAGTGTGTTTATCACTGCGGATCTGGATTCTCGTGTTAAGCGTGCCGTGGAGGAATATCAGGTGCCGGCAGAAAAGGCAGTTGCCATCGTGACCCGAAAGGATAAAGCACGCCGTCGGCATTATAATTATTATACCGGTATGGACTGGGGAACCTGCTCCAATTATCATATGGTACTCAATACCGGCAAGCTGGGCATTGCTTCTGCGACGGGTATTCTTGCCGATGTGCTGAGCGATCGTCGATAATTTGCACGAATTTTTTTGCTTTTTCGAGCAAAATGCCATATTGCATCTAAAATCCGATAATTTGCTTGCAATGCAGCTGCAGAATATGTTATAATAGTTCGGATAACAATTGTGTTTTCCGGCATCGGTAATGCGAATCCGAGAAAACATGCTGTGTGCGCAGAGGCTGCAGCAGATTGGGGCGGTGTCTTTTGCCAAGAAGCAAGAAACATCAATAACAGATAGAGAGAAAAGCTTTGGAATGCTATAAAGAATTAGGAGTGAAAAGGGGGGCTTTGCTGTGTTTCGGTTAAGTCGTCGTAAGATCATTTTGATATTAGCAGACTTTGTCATGCTTTTGGTGGCTGCGATCCTTGCATTTTACTTTTCAACACTGATGAAATTTCCCATTGAACCGCCCAGTACGATCACGGCGGTTGCTGCGATTTCCGGTGTTGTCTGTGTGCTGACTCTTTGGATCAGTGGTGCCTATGCAAAGCTGTGGAGACATTCCACACGCAGAGACTATCTTCTTTGCGTTTATGGTATGCTGGCCGGTGTATTGCTTTCCATGGGGATCATGCTTGCGACCGGCAAGACGATTCCATTGACATTCTGGCTGTTTTACAGTATTATGAGCCTCGTTGCACTGGTAATGTTCCGCGTATTGTTCCGTCGGGCTTTCCTGCGGGATGAGCCGAGAGCTACATCCAGTGATGACAGCAATCAGAAGCGAGTTATGATCATCGGTGCAGGTATTGCCGGCAAAATGCTGCTGTCTGATATCGAAAATGCCCGCACAGATCCTTCCCATCCGGCATATCATTATCATCCGGTATGTATGATCGATGATAATCTCAGCATTGTCGGCAATGTGATCAACGGCGTCAAGGTCATGGGTACGACATATGAGATCGCTTCGATCTGCCAGAGAGAGAACATTGATCTGATCATTTTTGCAATTCCGTCTTCAGAAGAAAAGGATCGTAAGCGGATTCTTGATATTTGCGGTGAAACCAAAAAGCCGATCAAGGTGCTGCCTTTTATTGCCCAGTTGGTTCTGGGTGATACCCCCGAAGAACGGGTGCTGCTCTCTCAGGTGAAAGATATCGATGTGGAAGGACTGCTTGGCAGAGAGCCTATCACATTTGATAAAAATGATATCCGCGAGTTTATTGAAGGCAAGGTTTGTATGGTTACCGGCGGCGGCGGCAGTATCGGCTCCGAGCTGGTGCGCCAGATCTCCGAGTATAATCCCAGCCAGGTCATCATTGTGGATATCTATGAGAACAACGCTTATGAGATCCAGACTGAGCTGAATATGCGCTATGGCAAGAGGCTGAATCTGGTAACACTGATCGCTTCGGTGCGTGATTACCAGCGTATGAGCCAGATCTTTGATCGCTATCGTCCCGATATCGTGTTCCATGCAGCAGCGCATAAGCATGTTCCGCTGATGGAATATGCACCGATGGAAGCCATCAAGAATAACGTCATTGGTACCTTTAATGTGGCAACACTGGCAGATTTCTTCCATGTTAAGCAGTTTGTGATGATCTCTACGGATAAGGCAGTGAATCCCACCAATGTGATGGGTGCATCCAAGCGCTGCTGCGAGATGATCGTGCAGTATATGGCACAGAGCAAGACCAATACCAATTTCGTAACCACAAGATTCGGTAATGTACTGGGTTCCAACGGCTCGGTCATTCCGCTGTTTAAGCGTCAGATCGAATCCGGACAACCTGTTACCGTAACGCATCCTGATATCATCCGTTATTTCATGACAATTCCGGAGGCAGTTTCGCTGGTATTGCAGGCGGGTGCTATGGCAAATGGCGGAGAGATCTTTGTGCTGGATATGGGAGAGCCGGTTAAGATCACCACGTTGGCAGAAAACCTGATTCGTATGTATGGCAAAGTGCCTTATAAAGAGGTCGAGATCCACTTCACCGGATTGCGCCCGGGTGAAAAGCTCTTTGAAGAGCTGCTGATGGATGAGGAGGGTCTGACCAATACATCCAACAAAAAGATTTTCATTGGACAGCAGATCACCATTGAACCGGTTACATTTATGGAAAAGCTCAATATCCTGCGTGATGCAGCAAACGCCAATAAGGCTGAGCTGACGGTTTCGCTGCTTGCCGATCTGGTGCCGACCTTCCAGCATAAGGAAATGGAACTGCATGATGCTCCTGTGAAGGCGAAAGAACCGCTGCGCATGGAGGCATAAGGGCATAAGCTTATTGAATCATGAAAAAAGCACTTCTGATGCCATATCAGAGGTGCTTTTTTGCGTGCTTTCATATTGCATATAAAATAAAATCCGCTATGATATCTCTACGACAGATATCATAGCGGATCGATGTTGATTATGCCTTTGCAATGGAAACCACAATATCACCGTTTGCAGTCTGTACAGTTACAGTAGCATCGGGTTCAGAAATGGTTGCCATGGTGCCAAGCGTTTCGCTGCAAATATAATCTGAATATGCGGCAGGATATTCTCCTTCGATCTGAATGAGAATGCGATCAGAGATCTCACATCCGCTTTGTTTTCTGGCGTCTTGAATATTACGTACCAGTTCACGTGCGACACCTTCTGCCTTCAGCTCCTCGGTGATGGTCAGATCAAGAGATACCACAACACCGTGCTCGCTCATGATATGGCCGCCATCCTTGGCTTGATAGGTCACTAAGATCACATCGGGATCAAAGGCTTCCTCTGTACCGTTGATGGTGAGCATAGCGGCATCGCCGGTTAAACGGAATGTACCACTCTTGATTGCTTTGATAAGCACCGGAATACGATCGCCATACAGTGTGCGGATGGTGTTGAAGTTCGGAGCATACTGTACTGCGGCAATGGCGGAAACATCCTCTACCACTTCAACCAGCTTGACATTCAGTTCTTCTGCGATGACATCAGTGAACTGCTTGATGATCTCGGCCTGTTCGGATGCAGCCAAGGCAACACGCAGCACACTAAGAGGCTGACGGTTCTTCACACGGTTCTTGTTGCGAATGGAACGTCCCAGCGAGATCACATTCTGTACCAAAGCGATTTGTGTCAGCAGAGCATCATCAGCAAAATCAGCAGAGATCTCCGGCCATGCAGCAAGGTGCACCGATTCTTCACCGGTCAGATTGCGATACAGGTATTCAGACAGCAGCGGAGCCACAGGTGCCATCAGCTTGCAGGTATTGACCAGCACATACAGCAGGGTGTCATAGGCGTTCTGCTTGTCTTCGGTCATACCGCTGCCCCAGAAACGACGGCGGCTGCGGCGGATATACCAGTTTGTCAAGCCATCCACAAGAGTGATCAAGGCATCAACATAATGGTTGACCTGATAATCATTCATGTTGGTGGTGATGGTCTGCTGTGTATCATAAAGAAGAGCCAGAATCCAGCGATCCAATTGATGCTCGGATTTCGGTGTAGGCAGGGCATCGGGGCCATAGCCGTCAATGTTGGCATAGGAGATATAGAAATTGCAGGCGTTCCAGAAGGGCAGCAGAACCTGCTGCAAGGCATCCTGGATGCCGTTTTCATCGAATTGCAGATCGCCGATGAGCATTGCATTGGATTGATAGAGATACAAACGGAATGCATCTGTGCCGAACTGCTTCATCAGAGCCATGGGATCGGTATAGTTTTTGCTGGATTTGGAAAGCTTTTTGCCATCCTTGGCAAGCACAGTGCCGTGAACGACACAGTTTGAGAATGCAGGGCGATCAAACAGTGCAGTTGCCAGAACGTGCAGATAATAGAACCAGCAGCGGATCTGACCGGTATATTCTACGACAAAATCGCTGGGGAAATGGGATTCAAACCATTCCTTGTTTTCAAAGGGATAATGCTTCTGGGCAAAGGGCACACAGCCGCTTTCAAACCAGCAGTCCAGCACCTCGGGGATGCGGTGCATGGTATGACCGCACTCACAGGGGAAGCTTACCTCATCCACATACTGACGGTGGAGATTATCCAGACGCTTGCCGCTTCTGGCTTCGATCTCATCCAGGCTGCCCAGAACGACTCGCTTATGACATTCCTCACATTCCCAGATCGGGATCGGTGTGCTCCAATAGCGGTTGCGGGAGATGTTCCAGTCACGTGCATTTTCCAGCCACTTGCCAAATCTTCCGTTCTTGACGGTTTCGGGCACCCAATGTACCTCTTGGTTCAGCGCAATGAGACGCTCCTTGATCTTGCCGATATCGAAATACCAAGCGTTCATTGCCTTATAGATCAGCGGCTGCTTGCAGCGCCAGCAGTGCGGATAATTATGCTCAATGGTGCCATCGGCAACTGCCTTGCCCTCAGCATAGAGGAAACGGATGACGGTGGGATTCATTTCGATGACGTTTTTGGCATTTTCTGCCTCATAGAAATCGGTGATCTCCTCCGTAAAGCGGCCCTTTGCATCAACGGGATTCACCAGCGGAATGCCATGCTTTTTACAAGTCCAGTAGTCATCCTCACCAAAGGCAGGTGCAGTATGGACAATGCCGACACCCTCTTCAGAACCAACATAATCCGCAGTAACAACGCGGAATGCGCCCTTCTCCTTCAGCTGTGCAAAGTAGGGGAACAATGGTTCATAGGTCATATCGACCAGTTCTGCGCCCTTGCATTCTTTGAGAATCACAGGCTCTGCGCCGAAGATCTTTTCATACTTGGGAAGAACGTTTTTACAGGCGATGAATACTTCTTCACCAACATCCACAAAGGCATAATCCAGTGCTTCGCCTACGGCCAGACAAAGGTTAGAGGGAAGAGTCCACGGTGTGGTTGTCCAAGCGAGGAAATACACAGGCTTATCGTTCATGACCTGTTCGGTCTTGAACTTTGCAATGATCCAGCGATCCTGACGAGGACGAGTGGAATCGGATTCTCTGGTATCGGAAATAGAAAGAGAGGTCTCACAGCGGTGGCAATAGGGTGTGACGCGGTAATCCTGATAGATCAAGCCCTTTTCGTAACACTCCTTGAAAGCCCACATGACCGATTCCATATAAGAGAGGTTCATGGTCTTGTAAGCACCGTCATAATCGACCCAGCGAGCCATCTGTTCAACATATTCTCTCCAGGCTTCATTGTTGCCGGAAACGATCTCATGGCAGGCATCATTGAATGTGCCGATGCCGATGCTGCGTTCGATCTCGTTTTTATCGGTGATGTCCAGTGCCTTTTCTGCCTGTGTCTCGATGGGCAGACCATGGCAGTCCCAACCCCAGACACGGGGAACGGAATAGCCGCGCATGGTCCAGTACCGAGCGATCATATCCTTGATGAAGGATACCAGCACGGTGCCGTGATGCGGCTTGCCGGTGGGGAAGGGTGGGCCGTCATAGAATACGACCTCATCGGTTTTGTTTTCGGTTACAGAGCGTTCAAATATCGTATTTTCACGCCAGAAGCGGAGCATATCCTCTTGGATCTGCGGCAGATCGGGCTTACCTGCAATAGGCTGATATTTCATAGCTGCGATACATCCTTTCCGTAGTTTGTTGTCCGAAAAGTGACAACAGTTCATAATAGTATATCACATTTCCGTAAAAAAGTCAAGAATCTGAGCGAGAAAAGCAGGAGCCGAAAACAAAAAAATCCCTTCTCGGTGCAAAGCACCCGAAGGGATTGGCAGCATCACAGCTCAGAGCCCGGGCACTGTAATTTCTACAGGCTGCGGGAGTATTTGCAGCAACGCTTCGATGGATGCCGCATCGGCAAGCCATGACGAAAAGGCAGTGGCGGATCCGGCAGCGATTCCCAAACGCAGGGCATCGGGCATGGAACGCTTCAGCTGACAGCCTGCCAGAAATCCTGCCAGCATGGAATCGCCGGCACCGACGGTGCTGTCGGTTTTGCCTTGCGGTGCTGCCATGCGATATGCAGTTTTCTCCTCGGTATAGAGCAAAGCGCCATCGCCTCCCAAAGAGATCAGTACATTTCTGGCACCCATTTCCTGCAGCTTTGAAGCATAAAAAAGCAGCTGCTTATTGCCAAGAATGGTATCTTTTGCAAAGAGGGCGCAAAGTTCCGGCAGATTCGGCTTGATCAAAAACGGATGATGGGCTAATGCTGCGATCAGGGCATCGCCTTCGGCATCCACTGCAAAAGCGATGTTGCGCTCCGAAAGTGCGGCCATCAGATCGGCATACAGAGTGATCGGACAGCATTTGGGAATGCTGCCGGCAAGTACGATGGTATCCTCTGTACCATATGCGGCAAGCTGTGCTTGCAAGGCATCGAGCTGTGTGCCATCGGGACGGATGCCGGAGCCGTTAAGCTCTGTAACAGCATCCTGCTCGACGAGCTTCAGATTGATCCGATTCATTTGTGTGGTATCGATACTGCGGATCCATTGGGTCGGCACACCGGCAGTACGCATGGCTTCATCAATGAGAGAGCCGGTAAATCCTGCCAAAAAACCGTGGGCGGTGGTGGGGATCCCCAGCCGATGCAGGATCAGTGAGACATTGATGCCTTTTCCGCCGGGGGTGAGCTGTTCTTTTTCGGTACGGTTTACGGCGTTTTTTTGCAGTGGATTCTGCATAGAGACTGTGTAATCCACCGCCGGGTTGAGTGTAACGGTTGCTATCATAATCGCAAGGCTCCTGTATGGGGATTTGGACAGTTCGGATTCTGCAGAGAATCATGGAAAGAATATCTTCATTGCTGCGCAGAACACCAGAAAGGCGATCAAACAAGCCGGCAGACCGGTTACTGCTACGTGCAGCAGCGCACGTTGGAGCAAGGCTTTCTGCTCAGCGGCTAGATACACTGTACGGGCAGTGGATGGCTCCGGCTGCAGATCGGGATAGGTTCCGGCAGCAAAGCTCTCAGTGCGAATGGCAATGCGCAGCGGCGTATCGGCATGGATTGCTGTAGCAGAGGGATGGTTTGTCTGCAGGGCAGCCTGATGCCGCATGCGGTTTCGATCAAAGAACGCCACGATAAGAATCGTACCCTGTTCTGTTGGTTGTGCAGACAGACAGGATGCGGAAAAGCTTCGCCATTGACCAAAGGGAGTCAGAAATCTGCCCAGTGTATGACAGCAGATTCCAAACAAAATTGCTGCCGAAAGGCCTGTCAGCAGATAACGCCAATATTCGGCAGAAAGAAGCAGCACAATAGAAACAGGTAGCATAATTGGCTCCTTTTTGTGAAGGTAAGTATAGGGCGCTTGTCATATTTCCTGAAGCGGACGTATTTTTTTGTTATGCTGATATCGCAGGAAGAACAACGAGAGCAACAATGCGGCACCTTCGGAAATAGGAAATGCCCACCAGATCAATGCAAGAATTTCTTTGTTTGCAAGGAAGAATGCGATGGGCAGTAAAAACAGCTGACGGATGATCGCAATAGTCAGACTGATCATGCCGCTTCCCAATGCTTGAAAGGATGAGATCGCAATGATATTGATGCCGGCAACCAAAAAGGAAACACTGATGGTGCGCAATGCGGGAATACCGATTTGCAGCATCGCATCGGAGGGTTCAAACAAAAGCAGAAGCTGTTTGGGCAGACATTGAAAGACACCAAATCCCAGCAGCATCATAGAGACTGCACAAAGCATTGCCCAGCGCAGTGTTGCGGTCATACGCTTAGGATTGCGTGCGCCATAATTATAGGCAAGAATGGGTACCATAGCATTGTTCAGACCAAAAACAGGCATGAATACAAAGCTTTGGAGCTTGAAATATACCCCGAATACAGCAATGGCGGTTTCTGAAAAATGCGCAAGAATCCGGTTCATTCCAAAGGTCATGACCGAAGTAAGAGCAGACAACAGAATGGAAGGCAATCCCACCAGATAAATGCTGCCGATGGTTGATAAAGACAGACGGAAGCCTCGAATCTGCAATCGGATATCGGGATTGCAATACAGATTGAGGAACAAGCCGATCAATGCAGCAAGCCATTGTCCCAATATGGTTGCATACGCTGCGCCTGCCACACCCAGCGCCGGAAATGGCCCGATGCCAAAAATCAGAAGCCAGTCGAAGAGCACATTGGTTGCCGCACCGACCAATTGCATGAGCATGGAGTAGGCTGTGCGGCCGGTGGATTGCAGCAGCCGTTCAAAGGTCACCTGTAAAAACAAGCCGGTACAGCCGATGGTTACGATTCGCAGATATGCAATGCCATGGGCACGGATTTCGTCGATGCCTGTCTGTGAGCGCATGAAGGATCCTGCAAGGAACAGACCGAACAGCAAAAACAAGACGGAAGTAGTGATCTGAAGCAGCAATCCATGTGAAGCGGCAGCATTGACTGCTGTTTGATTCTTTTGTCCTAAGCTGCGGGAAAGCAGTGCGTTGATGCCGACACCGGTGCCGACTGCGAAGGCGATCATCAGATTTTGGACGGGGAATGCCAGTGAAACAGCAGTCAGAGCGTTTTCACTGATTTTGGATACAAATACACTGTCAACAACATTGTAAAGAGATTGCGCCAGCATGGAAAACATCATCGGCAGTGCCATTTGCAGCAGCAGCGGTCCCACAGGACGAGTGCCCATTTTATTTTCAGCCGGAGCCTGCGATTTTGACATTGGTTTCAACTTCCTTTTTCAGATTTCTGTTTCATTATAGCATGATTTCCCGCCGATTTGCAAGCAATTGCTCAAAGATTGGAATTTCATACAAAAATGGCTTTGCAGGAGAGTAATTTCATTTTACGCAAACACGAAAAAGCGGCATCGAATGAATCGACGCCGCTTTTTGCAGCAATGAAATGATCAGTGCTTGATAATATCCTCCCATGAAACATCAAGATCCATCATATTGAAAAGATAGTAGTTGAGGATATAGGTTGCATCATTCAGACTGTTGATGCCGTCATAATCCACATCGGCTGCCATCCGCTGCTCTGCAGTCAGCTCTGATGGCTTACTGAGCATTCCGTTGAGATACTCACAGAGTGCGAATACAGCATCGTTTGCATTGATAGTGCCATTGAAATCCACATCGCCCCGCAGAACAGCCCGAACGGTAACGGTGCAGACATAGGTAAGGGTTTCACAGGTGACTTTGATCTGTGCAGTACCGTTGCCGATCGCAGTAACAACACCGTTCTGATCAACGGCCGCAACAGAAGGATTGCTGGAGCTCCAGACACAGCTGCCGGCATCGGGGGCAGGAGAAAGTGTCAGGGTATGGGTATCCTGCAGCGAGGTGAAGGCAACAGATTCCGTCGAAAGCGTGCGCTGTGTTGGCTTCAGAACTTGAAAATGAGATGTATACGGTGCAATTTCGGTGCGGTTTTCACCATAGATATCTGCCCAGCTTTCTACTGTTGTGATGATGTCAAGCTGTGAGCCTGCTGCGGCACGTTCTGCAATATGCAGCGTAAAGTAGCCCAGTATTTCTCCATGGAAAGCATTTTGCTCATCCGCAGCCAATACAAAGGAAAGTGTATGGGATTCCGGATGATAATAGGATGCGATCTTACCCTTCATGGAATCGACCGGTGTAAACAATGCCGAATAGCTTGCATCGTAATAAGGTGTAAGGTGTTCGGGAAGCTGAATGGATATGCCCAGTGCAGTCAGTCCGGTATTATTTTCCAGAATCAGCGGTGCTTGGATATTCTCGCCTGCAAATCCTTTTCCGCTGAGGTAGCAGCTGCCCGGAGATGGTATTGTCGTTGTGGTGGTTTCGGGAGTTGTGCTTGTAGTTGTTGTGGTCGTTGTCGTAGTCGTTGTGGTCGTAGTTGTAGTGGTTGTAGTAGTGGTTGTAGTAGTGGTTGTCGTGGTCGTCGTTGTGGTGGTTGTGGTTGTCGTAGTCGTTGTGGTTAGTGGCGGAACCTTGATGACAGCAGGAGAAACTATAGTATAAGGAACAGAGTTCAGTTTATCATCGAAAAGCATATCCAGTTCACAGCGGATCTCATACGAAGCGCCGTACTCTGCTTCGGGAGATACTGTAAAATAGAAAATTGCAAGGTCGCCGTCCTGCGTACAATTTGCGGTACCCATCGTCACAAGAGAGATCACATGGGTGTCCGGATTATGATATGTGGTTGCAGTGAGGTTTTGCAAAATAAGGCCGGGAGTATAATCCGCACCGGTACCATCGTCTGTAAGCATAGGAATCAGCATGGGATCATATTGCAGCGCAAAGCCTGCGGATACAAATCCCGGATTATCTGCGATGGAAAGGGTAACGGCGATGGTTTCATTGGGGAGTGCTTCACCGCTTTCCAACGAAATTACAGCTTGCTCCGCTGCAGCAGCCTTTGGCTCCGTCGGAACATTTGGCAATGCAGTAAGAGAAAGCACGGCGGATGCAAAGATTGCAATTACCTGTTTCAGTTGTTTCATAACACGATAATAACCTTTCTGTTATTTAGGCGCATCCGATGATCGTAAAAGTTCTGTGACGATTTCTTTCATATAATCCGCCGCCGGCTGCAAGGATGTATGCTGATAGAGCATACGGCAGCCAACAGCATCTTCGATTTCTCCGATGACATAGCCTCCATCGGGATGACGCAAAAAATCGATACCGGCAAAATCCAGAGGCAGATGCGTCTGCACCTGATCGATCAGCCTGCAGATTTCAGCATCGGGTGTCATACTCTGCACAGAACCGCCCAGTGAAAAGTTGCTGCGGAAATCCGAAGCAGAGGTACGAAGCATGGCATGATAGATTTTGCCGCCCAGCAGATACACACGCAGATCCCAGCCTGTGACCATAGGAGCCTGCAGCAGAAACGGTCGCTTCTTTTGCCGCAGGATCCGTTCCAATGCAGCAGGATCGGCGATCCACTCGACGCCCTCGCCGCCATGTCCATCCGGCGGTTTCGCCACCATCGGCAGAGACAATGACGGAAGGATCTTTGTTGTATCGTCGATACAAACGGTAGGCGCCGCAGGTATGGCATTCTGCTTCAAAAACGCATAGGTACGCAGCTTATCATTTGTGATCGCCGTTACTATGGAACGGTTGAAGCAGCGGACCCCCTTGGCTTCATAGGGTGCAGACCACTTAGCATCCCGACTGCGATTGATGATAAAATCGGGCGATTCCCGGGGTGCATCGGTATCAGATGTCAGGCATTGCAGCCGGATATCATATCGGGCTGCTTCCCTGCAAAGCGCTTCGGCAAACCATTGGTTGCGCAGAAGATCCTGCGGTTGATAGATCAGCCAGCCGTTCAACGTGCAGTTTTCAGGCGCTTGATCTCAGAACGGATATGCCACATGATATCCAGTGCAGGATTCACGCCGCAGCAATCAATGGTGCTTTGCAGCTGCGGATTCGAGTTGACTTCGCAGATATAACGCTCGTCATCGGTGCGGCCCATGAGAATATCCACGCCGGCAAAATCAAGACCCAATGCTGCGGTTGCATCCAGAGCCAGACGTTCCTCCAACGGTGTAATGGGACGGGCGCTTGCAGTACCGCCATTGGTAATGTTGGAACGGAATTCGCCTGCAGGAGCATGGCGCTCCATGGCACAGATCACCTTGCCGCCTACTACGGTAACACGCAGATCACGGCCGCGGCTTGGTTCAATATAGCGCTGGAACAGACAGTTGCGCTCTCCGATGCGTGCCAGCACTTTGGTTGCTTCTGCGAGATTATGCACCAGATAGACCTGCTGACCGAAGCTGCCGCTGTTTTCTTTGATGATCATAGGCCAGCCCAGCATTTTTCCTGCTTGCTCTGCGGCGGCACCATTGCGGTTGCAGCCGGGGAATACGATGGGAGCAGGAATGGTATCCGGTGTGGGCAGGCCTTTTTCTGCCAGAAGCAGAGCCGTTTTTACCTTGTCGTCGGCAGCGGCAATGGCATTTGCAGAATTGAACAAACGCAGTCCCGAAAGCTCTAATGCACGAGCCAACATAACATCCTTATCCCAGAAGATGACGAAATCGGGACGCGGCTCACGGGCATTGCTGCCGATGATCGTCGGCAGAGCATCCGAGCTCCACATAGAATAGCGCAGCTCAGCCTTTTCGGCGGAATCTGCCAGCAGCTTGTAGAGAGAGCGGAATTTTGCGGGGTTGTAGTAGCTATTTACGATCAGCCAGCCATTATAGGTGTCCATAATGATATTCATGCTTCCCCGGTACAATGGAAGCATTCTCCTTTCCTAAACCTGTGATGTGAGTGGTTTATACATCTGCGGTGACCGTCCACAGATGGATTCACAGCGCAGCAAGCGCTGTAAATTGCGTTTTCAATGCGGGATAAATCTGTCGATAAAGCTGATAGTATTGCTCATAGACCGTCATAGCCTCCTGATTGGGCAGACAGGTCTGGTTGGTTTTGATGATCGCATTACAGGCTTCCGGCACAGAAGCATAGGCATTGGTGCCTACGGCTGCCAGAATTGCAACACCCAATGCAGGGCCTTCCTTGGAAGCGAGCGTCTGGATGGGACAGCCATAGAGATCGGCAAGCATCTGCCGCCAGAGTTTTGAAGTGCCGCCTCCGCCGCATGCCATCATGGCGTCCACTTCAATTTGCATTTCACGGAACACCTCAAGACAATCTCTGAGTGAATAGGTCACGCCCTCCATGACGGCTCTGAGCATATCCCGTTTGGTATGCATCGCGGAAAGACCAAAGAAGACACCTCTTGCATTGGCATCCAGATGCGGGGTTCTTTCGCCCATAAGATAGGGCAGATACAGGAGCCGGTTGGCGCCAATGGGAGAGCATTCTGCTTCTTTGTCCATCAGATAATATTCATCGACACCCATCAAAGCTGCGGTTTCCTTTTCGCTGCCGCAGAACTGATCACGAAACCATTTGAGGCTCAGCCCTGCGCCCTGTGTGACACCCATAACATGCCAGCAGCCGGGTACAGCACAGCAGAAAGTATGTACTCTTCCCTTGGGATCAATCGAAATTTCAGAGCTGTGTGCAAACACCACACCGCTGGTGCCGATGGTGGTAAACGCCTTGCCGTTTTCGGCAACGCCGGTACCAATGGCGGCGGCTGCATTATCGCCGGCACCGCCAACGACGGGAGTACCCGCCTTCAGACCGGTCAAAGCGGCGATCTCGGCCGTCAGCAGGCCTGTGATCTCGGGACTTTCATAGACCTTGCCCAGCATGGATTTGTCGATTTCCAACTTTTGCAGAACCTCATCCGACCAGCAGCGATTGGGAATATCCAGCAGCTGCATTCCCGAAGCATCGGAAACTTCAGTGGCATATTCGCCGGTCAGACGGAAGCGTATATAATCTTTCGGCAGCAGAATGTGCCGGCATTTTTCATAATTTTCGGGCTCATGATTGCGCACCCAGAGGATTTTGGATGCGGTAAAGCCGGTGAGTGCAGGATTTGCGGTAATGGCAATGAGCCGATCCGCACCGACGCGTGCGGTAATTTCCTCACACTCTGCAGCAGTACGCTGATCGCACCAGATAATAGAAGGGCGAATGACTTGGTTGTCGGCATCCAGCATCACAAGACCATGCATCTGTCCCGAAAGACCGATGCCCTTGACCTCAGATGCATCCACGCCGCTTTTTGCCATCACAGCAGCGAGTGTTTCAATGACTGCCTGTTCCCAATCCTGCGGCATCTGCTCGGCATAACCATTCTGCGGCTGATAGAGAGGGTATTCTTTGGTCGCAGAGGCGATCACTGTGCCGAGCACATCAAATAATACGGTTTTGGTGCCGCTGGTACCGATATCTACACCAATATAATATGCCATGAGGAAGTAACCTCCTTACACGTTCCTGTTTCCTTCTGAGATTCATAGGAACCGTATCTATCTGTTTTCTTTGTATGGGGATCCTTGCTGCGAATGTATTTACAAAACGGCATATGGCGGACCTAAGTCCGCCTATGCCTTGTGGATTTCATGTCAGTCCAGATTGAACAGGATATTATTGAGAAGCGATTCCAGCAGCTCCTGGCGGCCGCTGCTCAGAGAATCGGTTACTTCGCCTTTTTCCAGAGCATACTGCTCAAGCTTTGCGAAATCCGCTTTGCCGTCAATGATCTCTTTGCCGATGCCGGTTGTCCAGCTTGCATAGCGGTCTGCTACAAACTGATCGATTCTGCCGTCGGCGATCAGCGCGCGAGCTGCCTTAAAGCCCAGCGCAAAGGTATCCATGCCGGCGATGAAGCTGTAGAAGATATCCTCAGGGGTATAAGAGCCTCTGCGAGCCTTGGCATCAAAATTCAGACCGCCGTTGGTAAAGCCTCCTGCCTTGATGACTTCATACATACACAGAGTGGTATCATAGATATTGGTGGGGAACTGGTCGGTATCCCAGCCCAGCAGCGGATCGCCCTGGTTGGCATCGATAGAGCCGAACACGCCATTTTCTCTTGCCACACGCAGTTCATGCTGGAAGGTGTGCTGTGCAAGTGTGGCATGATTTGCCTCGATGTTCATTTTGAAATCCCGGTCAAGACCGTATTTTTTCAAGAAGCCGAGCACCGTAGCCGTATCGAAATCGTACTGATGCTTGGTCGGCTCCTTGGGCTTGGGCTCGATGTAGAAATCGCCGGTATAGCCTTGGGAACGTGCATAATCCACAGCCATTCTCAGCAGCCGTGCCATATTATCCAGTTCAAGACCCATATCGGTATTCAGCAGCGTTTCATAGCCTTCACGGCCGCCCCAGAAAACATAGCCGTTGCCGCCCAGCTTGATGGTGGCATCGATTGCCTTTTTGATCTGTGCGGCGGTATAAGCAAACACATCAGCAGAAGGAGATGTGCCTGCACCATGCATATAGCGAGGGTGATCGAAGCACTTTGCAGTACCCCAAAGCAGCTTTTTGGTAGGATCTGCTGCCATTTTCTCTGCAATATAGTCTACGATCTCATCCAGCTTTTCGTTGGTTTCGGCAAGTGTGCCGTATTCGGGAGAGAGATCGCGGTCATGGAAGCAGAAATAATCAATGGAAAGCTTATCCATGATCTCAAAGGCAGCATCCGCTTTTGCTCTGGCACGTGCAGCAGGATCGCTTTCGCCCCATGTTTTATCGGCAGTGCCGCAGCCGAACATATCGGTGCCGTCGCCGCCCATGGTATGCCACCAGCTTAAGGCAAACTTCAGATGCTCACGCATGGGCTTGCCGTCGATCATCTCATCGGGATTGTAGTACTTGAATGCCAGCGGATTGGTAGATTGCTTGCCTTCATAGGGGATTTTGCCGATGTTTGGGAAAAATTCGCTCATGGTAGTAACCTCCTGTTCCGGATTATGCTCCGGTTTATTTATTTTGGGATCGAGATATCTGATACGGTGTTGCCGTAATCATTCCAACAAATAGCCATAGCTTCTGACGGAAGGGGTAAAGGTATTCTCCAACACTGTGATATACTGACGGAACACAGCCTTGCCATTGACATAGAGCACATCATTATCTTCAGGAATGCCTAATGCAGCAAGCTGCGCTTCGGTCAGTTCTGCAAGCGGCATTTCATAGGAAACGTCGAGACCCAATGCCAAGAGTTGTTCATAGCCGATGGTGATGGTCTGTGTTTTCTCATAGAGTGTAAGTCCCAGATCCTCTGCAGTCTGATTGTCCGGCAGATCAGACTGAATGCAGATCCCCAGTGCTTTACGCTGACTCTTTGTCAGAGCAGAGGCTTTGAAGGTATCGGTATAGCCGATATGCAGTCCAAGAATCTCCATCTGTACAGAATTCAGCGTGAATGCGGTGTCCGGATTGCGCTTTAGAAGCTGCTTGGTAATATCTTCGCGTTTTTCGGTTTTCCATTCGGTTTTGAATTCGGTCTTGGGACGCTCCAGATAGATTCGCTTATCATAGCCCAGAGCATACCATGTACAGTGATCGTATTGCCGGTCGAAGGTGTTGGGTTCCATGGAGACATAGGTGTTGCCGTCTGCGGTATCCTGCACCTCGATTACCTCACAGCGATAGGTGCCGGAGGGAGAGATGCTTTGTTCTGCGACCGTTTCAATGGAAGTCGGCTTCATAAGATCGATTACAGTAAGATAACAGAATGCGCCCAGTACATAGATCATCAGAAAAATCGATCCGAGAATGGTTTTGGTTCCTTCCTTGGTGCCGTTGGCGAAGAAGGTGATAACCCCCATCAGGCCCAACGGAATCAGCAGGACAAGATGCTGATAATTGAACAGGAAAATGATAAAATAGAAGGGCATTGCCGCCATGACGCAAAAACGGGTCAGGATCTGACGGCGGGTAAAGATCATGGCTGCCGTGAATCCAAAGCTGATCAGACTGATGCGCACACAAAAGGCAGACCGCATCGCATCCGGAATCTCCAGCCGATACAGCAGACAATAGACAGAAAGCCAAACAATGCCAATCAGATACAATACAGAAGCCACAGAGAGCACACATTGTGCAATGAAAATACCAAGCTGCAGCTTTGTCATTTTTGGACGAGGCTTTTTTGTTGCTTTGGATTTATGCTGATGGGATGCCGAATCGGGATCGGCATCCTTGTTCCATGGCAGCCGTGTGCGGATGTTCTCACAAAGCTGCTTGAGTTTGTCTTTGCAGACTATGCAGCCTTCTTTCAGCTTTTTACCCATGGATCCAAGCCATTTCTGGAAAGGCGTTTTGCCCGATGACGGGCTTTGCTTGCCGCCGGTTTCGACGGACTTGCTATGTTCACTCATAGTGCTTCCTTTCGGAATCTATCAAAATTCATACCTTACGGATTCTGGCATACTGTGCCATGACTTTTTTGGTGCCGACTTTATCGAAAGCGATCTCCAGCAGAGAATCTCCTGCCATATTGGCAACACTGAGAACGGTGCCTTCTCCGAATACGGAATGGCGCACACGGTCTCCCACGGCAAAGGAGGTCTCTTTCACAGCGCTGCGCTGCTTATTCTGCTGCGCCATCTGTTTTTGCAGTGAGATGGATTGTACCGCATCCAGTGCAGGCGGCGGCGCTTGTGTCAGCGATGCTGCAGTGCTGTCATGCTTTTCGATCAGATCCGGATGGATCTCCTTGACAAAACGGGAAGCAAAGTTGCGGGAGGTGGTGCCATGCAGCATACGGTGCGAGGTGCTCAGCACATACAGCCGTCTTTTGGCACGGGTGATGGCGACATAAGCCAGTCTGCGTTCCTCCTCCAGATCCTGCTGGCTATCCATGCAGCGCATATTGGGGAAAATACCGTCCTCCATACCAAGCAGGAACACGGTATCATATTCCAGACCCTTTGCAGCGTGCACTGTCATGAGTGTTACGGCATCGGTGCTTTCATCGGCTCTGTCCTGATCGGTGTACAGCGAGATTTCCTCTAAGAATCCGCCCAATGTCGGTTCTTCGGCACTTTCCATATAATTGAGGATGCTGGTTTTCACTTCCATGACATTTTCCAGTCTTGTCAGGCCCTCATCGCCTTGGCTTTTGAGCATATCGGCATAGCCGGTACGCTTGAGCACTTCATCGTAGAATTCATCCAGCGGCAGAGATTCCGATAGCTCTGTCAGCTTATCGAACATCTTGGCGATGCTTTGCAGCACGGCTGCTTTGCGGGAAAGCACAGGATAATCCGCAGCGGTACGCAGCACCTCCAGCGGCGTAATGCGAAGATCCTCGGCAATGCCGCCGATATCGGCAAGGGTCTGCGGGCCGATGCTGCGCTTGGGCTCATTGATAATACGGCGGAACCGCAGCGCATCATGGTTGTTATTGATTACGCACAGATAGGCGATTACGTCTTTGATTTCCTTGCGGTCATAGAATCGCAGACCGCCATAAATACGATAGGGAACACCGCCTTGTGCAAGGTGACGCTCCAAGCTGTTGGAAAGGGAATGGGTACGGTATAGAATAGCATGATCGCCATAAGAACCGCCTGCCTTGACACGGGCAAGGATCGTATCCACAACGAAGGTTGCTTCATCATTCTGATCCTGTGCCTTATACCAATAAATGCGCTCTCCCTCATCCGAAGCAGTCCAGAGTGTTTTCTCCTTGCGTTCGGTGTTGTTGCGGATCACGGAGTTTGCAGCTTCGAGAATGCGTCCGGTAGAACGGTAATTCTGCTCCAGACGGATGACCTTGCAGGCGGGGAACTGCGATTCAAAGGAAAGAATATTTTCAATGGTTGCGCCGCGGAATTTATAGATGCTCTGATCGTCATCGCCTACCACACAAAGATTTTCGTTCTTTTGTGCCAACAGACGAATCAGCTCATACTGCGCTTTGTTGGTATCCTGATATTCATCCACCAGCAGATAACGACAGCGATTCTGATAGATTTCCAATACATCGGGACATTCGGTGAACAGCTTTACGGTCAGTGCAATAATATCATCGAAATCCAGTGCGTTGGAAGCCCGGAGCTTTTCCTGATAGGCAGCATAGAGCTTTGCGATCTTCACACGGCGGAAGTCGCCCTCGGCATCTGCGAGCATCTGCTCGGGTGTGATCAGACGATCCTTGGCACGGCTGATTTCATTTGCCATGACTTTGGGCGGAAATGCTTTTTCCGAAATGCCTGCGCCGGTAATGGGATCGCTGACGGCAGGATCGGAGAAGCAGGCAGTGATGACACGCTGGCTGTCATCTTTATCATAGATGGTAAAGGTGCGGTCATAGCCCAGACGATCGATATGCTGCCGCAGAATGCGTACACAGGCGCTGTGGAAGGTAGCGGCCCATACGGTTGCGGCATCATCACCCAAAATAGACTCCAGACGGCTTTTCAGCTCGCCGGCGGCTTTGTTGGTGAAGGTGATTGCAAGAATATTCCATCCACGGATCGGATTGACCGCAAGGATCTCTGCAAGGCGTTGTGCATCGGGTGCTTCGTCACCGTCTGCAACTGCCTGAAGATAGCGCTGCTCATCGGGAGAGATCGCGCCGCATTGGCCGTAATAGGCATCGCCAAACTGCATCATAAAAGCGACTCGGTTGACAATAGCGGTGGTTTTTCCGCTGCCGGCACCTGCCAGTACCACAACGGGTCCGTTGACAGTGCGGACGGCCTCCTGCTGAGGCGGATTGAGCTTGCGGGATGCAAGAAGCCGATCAATCGCGGCTTGTTTGAGTTGGTCGATGGTTTGCATATTTGAAATCTGCTCCGTTTCTTCATCCAAGAGTTCGTGCTGTGTGCCTCAAGAGCCGATCAGCTCATTCAGTGCACAGGATGACACAGTATCATTATAGCACAAATCCTGCGACTTGAAAAGGGCTGAAATGTAAATTTTACGGATTTTTTCAAAAAAAGCTGTTCTTTTCAATTTTGTTGAGATTTTTTTGATGAAACACTTTTCTTTTTTGTCGATTTCATGTATAATAGAAATGATACCCTCTGCGGTATACAGAACGATTCGATGGATCGGGGGAATAACGATGAAAATCAAAATCACCGAGAAACAAAAATCGGTTGCGTTATGTACGATATGGGTGTTTGCGGTATGCCTGCTGCTTTCTATAGCAGTATGGCGGTTTTCCGCATTGGTTTCGATCGTAAAGAAGGTCATTGCGGTGCTGGCACCTGTGATCTGGGGCTTAGTGATCGCCTATCTGATGAGCCCGCTGCAAAACTGGATCGAAAAGAAGCTGGGCAGGCTTACAGACCGCAAAAAGGAGCATCCGGTATTGCGGCGCTCCGTTGCAGTGACCATTACCATTTTACTGCTGCTGGCAGTGTTGGTAGGATTGATCGCTATGCTGCTGCCGGAGATCGTGGAGAGCTTGAAGGGCTTGATGGGGAATTTGCCGGAGTATATGGCGAATGCCGGAACATGGATTGCGGATCATATTGCAGGACTGAAGGAAACACAGCCTCAGCTGCATGGCGCAGTGATTTCCATGCTGGGCAGTCTGCAGAACGGACTGACCAATCTGATCTCTGAATTTGAGCCGAAGGTGGACAGCCTTATCAGCGGTGCTAATCTTATCGGATCGATCACCAGCGGAGCCTATTCGATTCTTAATGCAGTAAAGAATTTTGTGCTGGGTATTATGGTCGCAATTTATCTGCTCTACAACAAGGAAAGATATCTGGCGCAGATCAAAAAGCTGATGTATGCGCTGTTCCCGGAAAAAAAGGTGCATACCGTGCTGCATATCGGCTCGCGGATCAGCTATACCTTCATGCATTTTCTTTCGGGAAAGAGTCTGGATTCCCTGATCATCGGTCTGCTCTGTTTTGTCGGCATGACGATCATGGATATGCCGTATACGGTATTGATTTCGCTGATTATCGGTGTGACCAATATCATTCCGTTTTTCGGCCCGTTTATCGGGGCGATCCCCAGTGGATTTCTGATCCTGCTTTCGCAGCCCTCTAAGGTTATTCCGTTTGCAATCTTTATTCTTGCATTACAGCAGTTTGACGGCAATTTCTTGGGGCCAAAGATCCTAGGCGATTCTCTGGGTCTGCCGACCTTCTGGGTATTGTTTGCGATTTTTGCCGGCGGCGGATTGTTTGGCTTTATCGGCATGGTGGCATTTGTACCGTTGTTTGCCGCACTCTATACTTTCACCAAGGAATTTCTTGCGCAGCGGCTTTCCCGCAAGGGTCTGCCCTGTGATACAGACAGCTATATGACCGGCGATCCTGTTTATGCGATGGCACCACCGCCATCGACAGAATCGGAACCGATCCCCGCTGCGGAATCGGTGCAGCATGGAAAGGAGGAAGAAGAACAATGACAGCAAGAACGCTTTATGAAGTGCAGCAGCATATTTTGCAGCTGAAAAAAGAAACCGGCGTGTGTATTCTGGCACACAGCTATCAGTCTCCTGAGATCTTAGAGATTGCCGATATTACCGGCGACAGCTATCGGCTGAGTGCCATGGCAGGCAAAACCGATGCGGAGCGCCTGCTGCTGTGCGGCGTTCATTTTATGGCGGAAACAGCAAAGCTGCTGAATCCGGAGAAGCAGGTGTATGAGGCAAATCCCGATGCGGGATGTCCGATGGCAGAACAGTTTTCTCCGGAAGAGATCCTTGAAAAGAAGCACACGCTGGGGGATTGTGCAGTGGTAGCCTATGTGAACACCTCAGCGGCACTGAAGGCGGTCAGCGATGTATGTGTGACCTCCTCCTCGGCGGTGGAAATTGTAAGGAATATGCCCCAGCAGGAGATTTTGTTTATTCCCGATTGCAATCTGGGAGCGTATGTCCAGCAGCAATGTCCCGAAAAGAAACTGCATTTTCTCAAGGGCGGCTGTCCATATCACGGTGCAGTTACCGTTGCGGAAGGGCAAGCTGCAAAAGCGGCACATCCGGAAGCGCTTATGCTGGTGCATCCCGAATGCAATCCGGCGATCTCGGCGATGGCGGATTATGTCGGTGCAACCTCCGGCATTATGCAGTTTGCAAAGCAAAGCGATGCAGCGGAATTTATCATCGGTACAGAGATCAGCATTACGATGCATCTTGCGCTGGAATGTCCCGAAAAGCGGTTTTATCCCATGACAAGCCGATTGATCTGCCCCGATATGCGGATTACGGCGCTGACGGATATCGAGCGCGTACTGGAACAGATCGCAGCAAGCACGGCGGAGGAGCTTGTCCTGCCGGAAGCCTTGATGACTCCTGCAAGACATTGTTTGGATGAGATGCTGCGTCTGGGCGGCTGATGTATATTGCAGTAAATTGAAAAGGTAGTGCTGAAATACAATGATCAATATGAACAGAAACAGGAGCAGCAAGACAAAGGACAATCTTCTGAATTGAAAATAGCGAACCAATGGCTTCACCGGCAACATAAAGTGCGGTTGCTGATCACCTTGAGCTGCATTTTCGCAGCCATCGGGCTGAGCTTTTTGTGCATCAGAAGCGGTATTGACGGCGCTTTCCGTATCGCGGTGCTGATTTTTGTCGGTATGATTTTGGTGGCGAATATGCTGCTGCGATTGCATGATCGCAGGGCATTGCGGCGATTGGAGGAGCAGCATCCTGAATTATGGGATGAAAACGCAAAGTATGTTGAATATTCGCCCATAAACCGTATTCGCGGCTTAAATCAGGCACAGAAAAAGCAGCTTGGATGCGGCGGTACCGCCTTGCTGATCCTTGGTGCGATCGCCTTGTTCATCGGCAGCTCAGTCTTAGGATTCTTTGCACAGGCACGGCTGACGCAAATGGATAAGAACGCTAAGGCGGTTTATGTTACAGCCAATACATGGTTTCATCAGCAGAAGGAAGCAGGCGTTGAGATAACACCGCAAACTGTGATCGTTAATTTCGGAGAGGAATATGAAAAGGGCTCTCTGGAGGCAAATATGCTGGAAACCATGAAGGTAGAGTCCACCTATCGTCGTTTTAACGGCAAGGTGTATCGTACACCCGATGGCGTTGTAAAAGGCGGTTGTGCGATTCTTTGTGATGAAAACGGAACGATTTTATATGCTTTTTGGAGCGAAACACCTCTGACGGAAGCGGATCTGGTGCCCGTGGAATATGAGATTCGTTATGAACAGGAGTGTTCTCTTTGGGGGGATAATGCCATCGGCTGGTATGCTCCTTGAGCCTGAAGCAGTGTGCAGAATTGGAGATGACAAGGAATGAAGAACAACCCGGAACAGGAACAATTTTCAAATTCACAGACTACGCTGAGTGCTATGGATGAAGAACTGCTGCAAGAATGGCTTGCAGAGCGAAAATATGCCCGCCGAAGGCTCACCTTGTATTTTTTGTGCGGTTGTGCCCTGTGCGTCATCCTGCTTTATGCAGTCGAGATCATGGAGAGCATATTTGAGATCATTGCGCTGGTAAGCTTTTTGGCAATGCTGGTGTATTGGTGGGCGCTCAGTTACAGCAATCGCAAGGCAATGCAGCAGCTTTGTGAGGAAAATCCGGATCTGCTTTCGCCGGAAGTCGTGAAGCAGATGCAGGAGCCGCGATATCGGCGCAGCTTGGATCAGAAGCAATTGGTGGTGCTGCTGATCGGTATCGTCGCAATGATATTCCTGCGCAGCTTCTTTATGCTGATCATTGCAGCGGTCGTTGCGGCCTGCATGAACCGTTCCGATCAAAGCCTGCAGCAGGCGCCTGTGGCCGTTCGCTTGCGGGAGACTGAAAAAAGACATACCCAGCGGCTTGGTTGTCTCTGGACACTGATCCCTGCATTGGCCATCGGAATGATCGTGGTTGAGAGCATGCTGGGATTTGTGGCGAATGCCAGAGTCAATTCCATCAATGCCACTGCCCATTCTGTGTACGATGCAGCGGTTCAGTGGCAGTATGAGCAGGATGAAAACGGTCTGCCCTCTGCACTGGAAACCCAGATCGTAGATTGCAGCCTGCCTGCTGAAAAAGGCAGCTTTGCCGCCTATCTGCAGGATATGACGGCCATAGAGGAATATTGTGCTGTGATCTGTGATAAGGATGGCAATGTGCAGTATGCGTTGTATGCCAAAATCCCCATCACGGAAAATCAGCTTACACCTATGACGCTGGAAGAACAGCGCCGCATAGAAAGCAGTTTGTTTACCAGAGGGCAAGCTGTCGGCTGTTATCGTCCATAAGCATGACCGATGCGGCAGCAGCATTTGCTGTCGGATTTATATCAAGGAGGCGGAACATTTGAATATGCAGCAGCAAGGCGGATTTGCAGCACAATCCGCACCCGAACCGAAACAAGATACCGTGCAACAGATGCAGCAGATGCAGCAGCCCGCACCACAAGCGCATGCCGCTGCCCAACGAGATCCCGATGTGCGTTTTTGCCGCAACTGCGGCAAGCAGATCCAGTGGCGGGCAGCCGTTTGCGTGCATTGCAATACTGTGCTGAATCCCGTGGCATATCAGCGTGCACGGAAAATGGTGGAGGATCGCAATGCACGAGTCACCAAAGCAGAGCTGATTCGCAGTGGCTTTTTCCCGATTTACGGCTTTTCACTTGCCCGCCGTTATCAGAAGGATCGCCCGCAGGTCGCAAAGCCTTGCAGAACCGCTGCCCGGATCGGTGCAGTACTCTGGGGCATTGCGATCGCAGCAGTCTGTGGGATCGTGTGGTATTATACCGCATTTGTATGATGTGCGGCGCAGGTTGACTTTTTTATCGTTTTGTAGTACAATAAATCCGTATGAATATCCAAGAATATCAGAATGCACAGAAAGGATTCGATTTCCATGACTTTGTATGAAGAACTCAAGCGCAGAGGCTTGATCGCCCAGACTACGGATGAGCAGGGGATTGCTGATCTGATCAATCAAGGCAAGGCAACATTCTACATCGGTTTTGATCCGACTGCCGATTCTCTGCATGTTGGTCATTTTATGGCTCTATGCTTGATGAAGCGCCTGCAGATGGCAGGCAATAAGCCGATTGCTCTGGTGGGCGGCGGTACCGGTATGATCGGAGATCCTTCGGGCAAAAGTGATATGCGCAAGATGCTCACGAAAGAGGACATTGACCATAACTGTGAATGCTTCAAAAAGCAGATGTCCCGTTTCATTGATTTTTCCGAAGGCAAGGCAATGCTGGTTAATAATGCCGATTGGCTGCTGACGCTGAATTATGTCGATGTGCTGCGTGAGGTCGGCGCCTGCTTCAGCGTCAACAAAATGCTCACCTTTGAGTGCTATAAGCAGCGCATGGAGCGTGGCCTGACCTTCCTGGAATTCAACTACATGATCATGCAGAGCTATGACTTCTATAAGCTCTATACCGATTATGGCTGCAATATGCAGTTTGGCGGCGATGACCAGTGGGCAAATATGCTGGGCGGCACCGAGCTGATCCGCAAAAAGCTCGGCAAGGATGCCCATGCTATGACCATCACACTGCTGCTCAACTCCGAGGGCAAGAAAATGGGCAAGACCGAAAAGGGTGCGGTCTGGCTGGATGCCGAAAAAACAACACCGTATGATTTCTTCCAGTATTGGCGGAATGTAGGCGATGACGATGTAATCAAATGTCTGAAGATGCTGACTTTTGTACCGATCGAGGAAATCGAGGAGATGGAGCAGCATATGGACAGCGGCAAAGCCTTCAACGAGGCAAAGGAACTGCTCGCTTTTGAGCTGACAAAGCTTGTTCACGGCGAGGAAGAAGCGCAAAAGCAGCTGGCAGCCGCAAGAGCTATTTTTGCAGGCGGTGGTGTCAGTGATGATATGCCTACCACTGTCATTCCGACATCTGAGTTGACAGAGGATGCCATCGGTATCCTGCCGCTGCTGGTAAAGACCGGTCTGGCACCTTCCATCAGTGAAGCGCGCCGCCTGGTACAGCAGGGTGGTGTTTCTGTGAATGATGAGAAGATCACCGATGCCAAAGCACAGATCTCTCTTGCGGATGCCGTGATCCTGAAAAAAGGCAAAAAGGTATTCCACAAAGCAGTGAAAGAGTAATTGCGAATCCGGACATTGCAGAAAGGAGACGGATCTCATGCAGCAGGATGTTGCAAAGCAGCTAAACCATATTCATGCACAATGTGAGGTATGTGAATCTCATGGATATACCGTTTCCGTGCAGAGCAAATCAATGCAGGAATATCTGCGCTTTACGCTGCTTAAATTCTTTGTATATCTGGGCAATGACAGCGGCAGCATTTCCATGAACGAGCTTGCTTATATCAACGATGCTCTGGGCTATATGATGTCAGCTGAGCAGATCGACCGGTTTCATGTCAGCTGCCGGATCACCAAATACAGCCTCAAGGACAGTATGATCACTATGATGATGCCCTTTCTCAAGCTGGATCTGGAAACCAGACCCATGGGCGGTATGAGCCTTGCTTTTGTGGAGTTCATCAATCAGGCAGGTTTGGATTTTTTACAGGCAGATCGCCGCAAGCCCGATCCCTTTATGATGAAGGATCTGGCAGCATTGGTGCTTGCGCTGCGTAATTATCGCATGGAATACATCACCGGCTGGGAAAAAATGATCGCAGAACAGAATCGGATCAATCAAGGGCCGATCATTCCCGGCAGCGGAAAACATTCTCCTTGGGGCAGTGCAGCACCTGCTGCACCGAAGAGCCCCGCATATCCCAATACTGCTGCAGGAAAGCCTGTGGCGCCATCCGCATCCGAAAAAGGTTTGCCGCCGATCTCATCGGTACAGCAGAATATACCGCAGCCGCACCAGAGCAAGGATGCCGATGCACCGAAAACGTTGGAAGAGCAGCTTCAGCAGCTCAACGATCTTACCGGTCTGGATGCGGTGAAAGAGGATCTGAACAGTCTGATCAATCTGATCCGTGTGCGGAAAATGCGGGAAGAACGCGGTATGCCCCAAAGTGTACTCTCATTGCACATGGCATTTATGGGCAATCCGGGCACCGGCAAGACCACAGTTGCCCGCATTCTGGCAGGCATCTATCATAGTCTTGGCGTACTGTCGAAGGGGCAGCTTGTTGAGGTGGATCGTTCCGGTCTGGTCAGCGGTTATGTCGGACAGACCGCCATCAAGACCAAAGAGGTCATCGAATCGGCAATGGGCGGCGTTCTGTTCATTGATGAAGCCTATGCGTTGACTGCCAATACCGGCAAAAACGATTTCGGCATGGAAGCAGTCAATACGCTGCTGAAGGAGATGGAAGATCATCGGGATGATCTGATCGTTATTGTGGCAGGTTATTCCGATCTGATGGAGGAATTCTTAGACAGCAATCCGGGTCTGCGTTCCCGTTTCAATAAGATCATCACCTTCCAGGATTATATGCCCGATGAGCTGCTGGATATTTTCAAGAGCATCTGCACCAAGGCAGGCATGCGGCTCACCAAAGAGGCAGAGGATGAAGTGCTTTCCTATTTTGTGGAGCGCTGCGGTCAGAAGCTGAAGAATTTTGCCAATGCCCGTGATATCCGCAATTTCTATGAGCGTGCCATTACCAATCAGGCAAATCGTCTGGCGAAAGACCCCAGCATCTCGGATGACGAGCTGACGACTCTGACGCTGGATGATGTAAAAGATATTGAGCTGAATTAATAACGAAAGGATTTACGACTATGATTCTTATCACTATGGAAAACGGCAAGCAGATCAAACTGAAGCTGCATCCGGAGGTTGCACCGATCTCTTGCGAAAACTTTGAAAAGCTGGTGCGTGAAGGCTTTTATAATGGTCTTTGCTTCCATCGTGTGATCCCCGGCTTTATGATTCAGGGCGGCTGTCCTCAGGGCACCGGCACAGGCGGCCCCGGCTGGCAGATCAAAGGCGAATTTCTGGCAAATGGTGTTGCCAACAATCTCAAGCACACCCGAGGTGTACTGAGCATGGCACGTTCCGGCAATCCCAACAGTGCAGGTTCGCAGTTTTTCATCATGCACGAGGATGCACCTCATCTGGATGGCAACTACGCTGCCTTTGGTGAAGTGGTTGAGGGTATTGAAGTTGTGGATGAGATCGCTGCGGTAGCAACCAATTATGCCGACAAGCCCCTTGTCCCGCAGATCATGAAAACGGTTGAGATCATCGAGGATTGATGGTTCCCGACAAAGCAAAAAAAGAGCAGTCTGTCATAATTGGCAGGCTGCTTTTTTGGGGTAAGCCCCTCAGCCATACGAGGGGCCTACAAAATAAAAAAAGACCGAAACGGAATTTGTTTCGGTCTTTTTATTACGATGCAATCAATCTGCGGTATAGGGCAGCAGAGCAACGTATCTTGCACGCTTGATAGCAGCGGTCAGAGCACGCTGATGATAAGCGCAGGTGCCGGTGACACGACGGGGCAGAATCTTTGCACGCTCAGTCATGCACTTCTTCAGACGGTTTACGTCCTTATAATCGATATTCCGCACTTTATCAACGCAGAACATACAAACCTTCTTGCGGGGTCTTTTGCCGCCGCGAGGGCTTCTCTCATGATCCATAGCCATTGTAAATTCCCTCCTTTTCAGGAATCAGTATGATCGGCAAACGGTGTTGCCGATGATGATGCTCAGAACGGTACTTCGCCGTCGCTGAGGATTTCTTCAAATTCGCCGAGATCACCGATCTGCAGCGACTCGCTGGGTTGGGCAGGCGCAGCGTACTGCTGCTGACCGTAGCCGCCTTGATTGCTCTGTTGGGGTGCTGCAAAGCCACCCTGCTGTGCAAAGCCGCCACCGCCGTTTGCATTCTTTCCATCTCCGCAGAAGCTGACATTGTCAACCTGTACATCCATGGAATAATGCTTTACGCCATTGTTGTCGGTATAGTCATTGTTTCGCAGACTGCCTTCAACAAGAATCATTCTGCCCTTAGTAAAATAGCGGGAGATAAACTCCGCCTGCTGACGCCACGCAGTGCAGTTGATGAAGTCTGCCTGACGCTCACCGGTTTCTTTGTTTGAGAAGCGGCGATCGACAGCCACACGGATACGGCACATTGCAACGCCGGAGGTCGTCTGCCGAAACTCCGGATCGGCACAAAGACGGCCCATCAAAATCACTTTATTCAGCATAAAAAAGACCTCCTTTGAAATCGTTCTGTTCGGGAATTACTCTTTCACAGTGATCATGGAACGGAGCACGCCGTCGGTGATCTGCATCACACGATCCAGCTCTGCAGGGAAATCAGGAGCAGCAGTGAAGTTTGCTACGATGTAGTAAGCTTCAGTCTCATCGTTGATCGGGTATGCCAGCTTACGCTTGCCCCACTCATCAACTTCGCCCAGCTCTGCATTCTTCTCGATCATACCCTTGAACTTTGCCCACAGGTTCTGAACATCTTCTTCGCCCTTAGCAACGCTCAGTACGATCATCAGCTCGTAATTTGCGGAAAGCTTTGCCATTGTTGATACACCTCCTTCTGGATAAAGCCCGTGTCAATGCTTACACACGGACAAGGAATCGGCAAAAATGCCGTACCTTGATATTATATCAGATTCAAGACTGCTTGTCAAGCACTTTTTCGCTTTGGGACGATTTTTTTATATTTTCTGTCTCCGGGTTTCCTTGTGTGACAGCGGCACGATATGCAGCCATTGCTTTTTTGCGCTGTATGACGATCGCAGTGACAGCCAATGACAGGATCAGAAGGGAATCTATGAGCAGTGCGTGCTGATAGAATGCCATAGCAGGCACTGTGGGATCATCGAGCAAATAGGCACGCAGAGCAGGAACAGTCAGCACTGCGGTCAGGAGCATCGGCGGAATGGCGAGCCAACGCAGTATGGGCTTGGGCTTTGCTGTACATACTGCCGTTGCACACAATGTCAGCAGCCAGAATGCGGATTGAAATCCTGTGGAGATACGGGCTGTGAGAAAGCACATGGCATCGTTGACCTGATGGATGCAATAGAAGGTGATGGCCATGATGCAGCAGGTCACGAGCAGATGCGGCACAAAGGCAGCGACAACACCGGAAACGGCAGATAAGGTATGCTTTTGCGGCTGCATAACTTCAGTTCACCTCCGCAATGTAAAAAATATCACTGGTAGGTCTGCCTCCGTTATAGGGCTGATTACAGACATCGCCGTTAAAGATCATCATTGCACTCTGACCGCCATCGAGATTATAGGCATTCCGACAGCCCAGATCAACAAAGAGCTGTGCAAAATCCTTTAAGGTAAGTCCGATGGAATATCCCTCCTGACGGCCATCCACGGTAATGAACACATAATGCCCCGGCTCATAGTAGCCGAATCCGGTTCGTGGATTGATCCCGCTGATGCTTGAGGAGAATTTTTCCGGTGCTTGATAATCCCTTACCAATGCAGGCCCGAAGCTCATGGTCTGATAGAGTCCGTTCTGCATGGCAGCATCGAGATTGAATTCAGAGGCGGATTCCACGGTGACAGTTCCGTCGTAAAACATCGAACAGACATCGTTGCGCATCGTATCTCGATAGAGCGTATAGTTTCGTACGATCACGCCGTTATCGCGAATGCCGTAATAATCGCCGTTGACCGCTAAGATGGCATTGTTGGCAGCAGCGATATTCTGAGGCCATTCTGTGAGGTTTTTACCATATTCGCCCTTTGCAAAGGCAGATTTCAGATTATCGATATAGCGCACATACACATCCGCAATATAAGCCACGCTGGAGCCTACCTGTCGGGTTTCAATATTGATGTACACATCATGGCTGCGGTAGCTGTTTTCCGTTACAGTGATCTGGTCGCCGGGAGCAAACAGAGTCGGCCACTTGCTGCCCCAGCCCGTAAGATCGTATTGCACTGTTGTAGTGGTTGTTGTCTCGGCTTGTGTGTCAGAGCCCGTTTGCTCTGACAAAGCCGATGTACCGATTGTCGTCGTCAAAGCTGTCGTAGAGCCGTATGGATTCTGATTTGGAATCGCCGCCTGCTGCAGCTTGTTGGGGTCATTTTCCAGTGTTTGCGGACGCACATGATGGAAGTAGGCAAACGACAGCATACAGGCCGCCAGCAGTATGGTATCTGCCAGCAGCATCAGCGGAAGAGGCATCGGTTTTTTGGGCATTGCGGAGATTTGCTTTGCCATACAAAGTATCCTTTCTGCGCTGCGTGGGGAGCGCAAGCCGCTTGCGGGGATCATTTCTCACGGAACACCCAATCCTGCTGAATACGGAAGCTGATAAAATATAGTATGGTATCCACCAGCAGCTTGAGCAGTGCCACTATCCATTTGCTTTCTCCAAACGGCAGCGTCAGCAGAAAGACCAATCCATAAGAGGCAAACATCTGCAAAACACAGAGGATATAATATCGGAGCAGAGTCTGCTTTAAGGGTGCATCGCTGCGAAACACGGCTTTGCGATTGAGTGTATAATTAAACAGAGAACTGATCACGCGCGCAATTACCGTAGCAATCAATAAACGGGGGGATTTTGCCAGATTTTTGAGCAGAATATTCAGCAGATTGAATATGCCATAATCCAAAAGGAAGGAACATATGGAGCTGAGAAAGAATCGGATGATAATGCCATATACGCGCAGAGAATCCTTGATGGGACGAAAATGTGAGGTTTTGTTTTCGTCGATATAAAGGGTGCGGATGATCTGTTCTGCAAGGGGGATGTGTTTGCTTTTACAGACCAACAGCATATTGGTTTCATATTCAAAGCGTTCTCCTTCGATCTCCGGCAGCAATGGGATCACCGATTGCGGAAAAGCCCGCAGACCGGTCTGGGTATCCGAAATCTTGAGTCCGCAGAAGGCTCGGAAGATAAAGGAGGTGCATTTGTTGCCAAACCGGCTTTTCGGCGGAACATTTTCCGCTTTGAAATCCCGTACACCCAGCACGATGGTATCGGGCTGTTGGTGTTCGCTGCACAGCGCCAGCATCTTGCTTACGCAGGCTTCAATATCTTCGGGATGATGCTGGTTGTCTCCATCAATGGTCACACAGCCGCGGGATTCACTTCGGTTTTCCAGATACCATGCAAAGGCAGTTTTCAATGCACGCCCTTTCCCCAGATTCTGCGGATGATGAAGCAATGCACAGCCAAAGCGGCTGACTGCTTCTTCAAAAAAATGCTGATTCTTTTGTGCTGAGCCGTCATCAATCAGCAAAATATCTGTAAATCCACGCTTCCTGATGCCCTCGATCACAGTGAGCAATCGGCTGTCGGGATCCAGTGAAGGGATGATTACTGTAATGTCCTGAAATTCATATGCCATTGAAAAACCGCCTCCCTCTTGTTTCTTCTGAAACACCCTTACATCCGGGTTTTGATCAAAGGGCGCAATATATCAGCTATAATTATATCATGAAATATTTGGGATTGCAAGCGTTGTTCCGAACAAATTCGACACCAAAAGAGATATGAAAAAACGATCCTTCTGCGGATACAAAACAGTATCGCAGAAGGATCGCAAGGATCATTGTTTTTTGATCTGACGCATAGCGGTGTATAATATCTGCTGTTGTTCCTCGGAACAGCCGTGATTGCGCAGGATCAGTGAAATTGCATCCTGTGCGGTATATTCATAGCTGGTAAGCATTGCGCACCATGAAATGCCTTGCTGTACAAAGAATTGCTTTACAGTCTCCTGCAGAGCCGGTGTTTCCATGATGATCTTCACAGAGGTCTTTGCGCCGTAAGAATAGGGCGATTCCACATCGGCATAGACCATACAGGAGGCTTGCAGATCCCGGGAGGAGAATCCTGCGCTCAGCTCATAGAAGCCCTCTTCCAAGGTCCATGTGTGGAGATTGGGGTCATAGGAAGAAAAGGCACTGCGATCCAATGTGACAGTGATCGTTTGTGTCTCTCCTGCAGAAAGTGACAGCTTACGGAAGGCTTTCAGCTCACGGATGGGTTTGGTCAATGTACTGTGTGGATCCCGTACATAAAGCTGCACTACGGTTTTTCCGTCCTTACTGCCGCAGTTGCGGACGGTGACATTGAGTGTTACGGTATCGCAAAAGCGTTCGGCTTCTGCCTGCAGCGCCGTGATGGCAAAATCGGTATAGGATAATCCATGGCCGAATGGATATTGAGGTTCGATTTTTCGTGCATCATACCAGCGATAGCCGGCGAAAATGCCCTCTGCATACTGCACCTGCATACCATCACCGGGAAAATGCAGATAAGCGGGAAGATCCTCCAGACGCTTTGGCCATGTCAGCGGCAGCCTGCCCGATGGATTTCGATTGCCGCACAGCAGGTCTGCCATAGCGGAAGCACCCTGCATACCGGGCAAAAACAGACAGAAGATCGCATCAAATTCCTGTTCCCATTGCCCTAAGGCAACAGGTGCGGCTACATTCAGCAGCAATATGGTTTTCATGCCCTTTGCTTTTGCCGCAGGCAGCAGCGAGGCCCATTCCTTTGCTACGGATTCGGTAATGGAAATGGATTTCAGGTCATTGCCCTCCTGCCCGGGCAGTGTATAGACATAAAGGAGCGTATCAGCGTGTTCGGGCATATTGTGAAGCGTAACTTGTGCAAATCGTTTCGAGAGCGCCTTGTCAAAGGGAATATTTCTTGTGGTATGAATTCCGGCGCTGCCTTCTCCGCAGGTGAGCAGCTCTGCTGCATTCTTTCCATAAACTGCAAGGCTTGCCGATGCGGAAAGGGGACAGCAGCAGTTTTCGTTTTTCAGCAGGATGATGCCCTCAGCAGCAGCTTCATAAGCAGCCTGATCGGTTTGCTCCAGTGAGATCTCTCCGCCTGCCGGCAGTGCATATTGTGCTGCAAGCTTTGCAACACGATTCGCAGAGATTGCCAGTGCTTCGGGATCCAAAGAACCATCTGCCAGTGCGGCGGTAAGCGGTTCGGGAGATACCGGTCCCGGCATTTGCAGATCGTTTCCGGCATTGATGGCAGCTGCCGGATGATATACAGCACCCCAATCGGACATGACCAATCCCTCAAAGCCCCATTCTTCACGAAGCATATCATGCAGCAGCGCACGATTCTCCGTGCAGGGTATGCCATTGATCTGATTATAGGCACTCATGACCGTTGCGACACCGGCATCCACACAGGCACGAAAGCCGGGATAATACAGCTCATGCAGGGCACGTTCCGAGATCTCCTCGTTGATGCTCAACCGATTGGTTTCCTGATTGTTGGCGGCAAAATGCTTGACATTGGCGGCAACACCGTGCTTTTGCACACCCTTGACCAATGAGGGAGCGAGAGCGGTAATCAAATAGGGATCCTCGGAATAGCCCTCGAACAGACGGCCGTTTCGCACATCCCGATGCAGATTGACATTTGGTGTACCCAGCAGTACATGTACCCCATAGGCACGGGCTTCGGTTCCCAGCGCATCGCCTACTGCCTCAACCACTTCGGGATTCCATGTGGCACCCAGCAAAATGCCGGGCGGATAGCAGCCGGGCGGTGTCATCGATGGAAATCGTTCCCGGAGCCGCTGTGTGATCCATTCATAGAGTGCCTTTGCTTCTTCAGTTGCCAGCACCTCGGGCTGATAGAAATGTTCGATCACATCGATCTTTGCTTCTTCGCTGACATCGGTTCTGCCGGATGCACTGATCATATCACCGAAAAGCTGTTCAAAATTCATGCCGGTTCCGCCATCCAGCAACTGCATACGGGGAATATCCTGCTCCGGTATGCCGGCAGAACCGAAGAAGGAACCGCCGCCTACCAAACGGATCTGCTGCTGTGGCGTAAGTTGCTTTTGTTCCATAAAAACACCTCTTTTATCTTTGATTTACAGGGGATTTTTGTATCCGATCTGCCGCAATGCGCCAAAATCGTTCAATGCATCCAAAAATACAAGCGGATCCATGATCCATGCATAGCGGATCTGATCGGGACCGAGGATGCGGTAATGCTGTTGGAATCCCGGCGTGCGATGGTGCTGGATCCGCCAGCCTTCTATGGCAAACAGGTCGTTATACCAGAGCGTTCCGCCCATCGTCGGGAAGGGCAGATTACCGCAGAAGCGTTTTTGATACCGCTCCAGAAAAAGACGGATCGCAGCAGCACTGTCAAAAACGCGCTGCATTTTTTCGGTCAGTGCAGCATTGATGCCGCCAATATCCCCATGATACAGTGTAGTGTGCTCCAGCAGCGCAAGGGTATCCCGATAGCCCTGCAGCATGCACTGATGAATGTGTTCGGATGTAAAATTCAATGTGCCCGAAAGCAGCTTACCCATGGAGTGCAGCGGCTTGCATACGGTAAAGCTGCAATCGGAATACTGTTCTGCCAGATTATGTCTGCCCACACGGGCAAGGCGGGAATTCTGTACGCCATAGAGCGAGAATTCATGATTGAGGGAAACCAAGAGCATACTGCGATGTCCGAAAGCATAGAGAGCAGGGATGCAATGATCTCCTTCCGGAGTCAAGCCGCCATCCAGATAGGTGCTTCCTTGATAGGATTCGGGACGGAATATTCCCGGAATCGCTGAGGATGCCAGCAGCAGGGTGCGGATGTCATCGGCACAAAGACCGTTGAGCTGATGATATTCTGTACAGCGCCGGGCGGTATGATATACGCTGACATAGAGGGCAATGGGTGCATTGCTGACCGCCTCCAGAGGAACTTCATGGAGCAGGCGGATCAGACCCTTGCGAGAAAATAAAGCACCGCCTACGCCATCGGAGAGCATGTCTTCGGGGCGCAGAGAAAGCCATATCTGTGCAGCAAGCTCCCAATCACCGAAAGCGAATAAAACAGCGTTTAAGGCGCCTACGGAGCAGCCTGCTACTGCGGTGATATGATCCAGTCGATGCTGCTCCGACAACGCTTTCCATGCACCGATCTGAAATGCACCCTTTGCACCGCCGCCGGAAAGCAACAGTCCGGTGGGATGATTCATAGGTCACAAGGCTCCTTTCTGCAGGGAAGATGATTGCGGCGCAGATGCGTGTTCTTTGCACGGTACCGAAAGCTGCTGCAGGGTTTGCTCCATGGCGGTGAGCGCTTCAAGGGGCATGGGCTGTTCGGCATAACGGATCTGTGCAAAGGCATCGGTGATCTGCGCAAGCGGTTGTTGTGCTGTTACAGGCATCTGTATCTTTGAAAATGCAAGGATCTCAAGGGGTGTATCAGAGCGATGCGGCTGCTGTTTCCATGCAGGCGCAGTCAGCATCAGCCGATATCCCTCGTTGAATTTATCCAAAGAGGATGCGGAGGCTTTCCATTTTCTGTATCTCTTTTTCCAAAGACGCTGCACTGCCTTTTGCGGCGCATCTTCGATGGGCGTGCATATGGTTTCGATATCTGTATATTCTCCGGATTCTGCGGAATGGATTTCCGGTTCTCCGTTATGTGTTTGGCGGCGCAGATGAAAGGATGTCAAGCGCAGCCGTATATCATAGAACCAATCGGACAGCAGCGTTTTCCAGATCCAAAGCACCGGCGGGATCAAAAGCAGCCAGAGCAGATTCCATAACGGATTGGCGTCTGTGTTGTTCGGCGGCGGCAGCGTACCGGCATCGGGTACAGGAACGGATTCGACAGGCTGACCGCCGCTCAAGGTATCGAGCAGATGGGTGATGCCTTGCAGGAATACACGCAGCAGCCATTTTGCGGTATTGCCGAGAATTCCCAGCAGAGCAGCCAATGGCTTTGAGAACAAAAACAATATCGCAGCGCTCCCTGACAGCAGAAGGAGCAATTGCAGATTGGTACGGCGGATCTCCGCAGGAATGGGCAGTGTGTCGTCACTGCGGCGATTTACCAGCCGAAGCAATGTATATTGATTGCGCAGCAGAAGATACACTGCTGTTTCGGCAGCCGCAGCAGAGATCATAAAATACAGAGGCGGAGACAGCTCTATGGAATGCAGCATGATTGCCGCAAGCGTATGCAGTGTAAGAAATCCCACAAAGGCGTTGGTATCGAATAGCTGTTCCGCATCGCGCTTTGCACTGCCTGCACAGAAAAGGATCGTGATGCCTGTCAGCAGCAGTGCACAAGGGATTCCGATCCGGAAGCGGCAAAACCAAATGGCACAGAATGCCGCTGCAAGCATGACCGCACAGCGCAAAAGCTTGCTGCGAAGAGGGCGGGTGGTCTGATACAGTGTACCGATCCTTACTGTCACTGCGGTGAGGACACCGCAGAAAAAGAGCACACTGCAATAGAGAAGCGGCGATATGGCGGCTTTTGTTGCAATCGTGCTCAGCATCAGCCAAACAGGCAGCAGACAAAGTGTCCTTGCCATGAGCGCAAGCAGCTCTAACAGCATATCAAAGGTAACAATGGGTTTTCGCATAACGAATGGGTGCCCTGTGATATCCCCAAAGAGAAAGGACACAGCTCCTTTCGGAAGTTTGCCTTCATTGTAGCATATGAGCGTTTTTTTGTCAATGCAAAGAGAAACATCGCTGCACCCGTAACAGGCGGGCACAGCGATGTTTGAAAACGATCTTTAGGATTGATTGGATTCCAGCGCATAGGTCAAGGCTTCATAGGCTTTCACAAGACCCGTGCTGCCGGTGAAGCGGTTAAGACGAACAGTAAAGTAAGAATATTGTCCGTCAACCATCAGATAGAAATTATTGCTTGCCTGCGGAATGAAGGTGAGATGTGTTTCGGTGCCGTCGGGATGCGTGTAGATGATCTCGGCGACCGATTCACCGGAAGGTGTGGCATCCAGATCAATGGCGGTGACCCGCAGATCGGAAATGGCACGATAGAAATCCTGATACAGTGTCATAATATTTTCATCTTCCAATGCATCGATATCAATATCATCGAGAGCATACTGTTCGTTGGCATAGTCCACGGAAAGCGTAATGTCCATGTCATACAGATCGCCCAGATTGACAGAGAGCTTGCTGACCTCTGCAATATCAAAGTCTGCACAATAGGCCAAAACATAATCATAGGTTTCGTTTTCGAGGAAGCTGACCTCTGCTCTGTTGATCCGGAATACCTGCTTAGAATCAGCAAAGTAGCCGTACATTTGCGTTTCATCCGCAGCATTGGAGATCATATCACCGAACCAGATCTCGGTTTCCATGGGGAGTCCGGCAACATTGGTGCCCTTGACTTTCAAGCGATAGGCAGGATCATCAAGCCCATATTTTGCAAGATCTGTGGGATTTTCCTCTACAAAGCCCTGTATCATGACACGAACCAGGGTGTCCATCAGATCGGTGACAGAAGAAAGATTGATCGCAAAGGGTTTGGGCTGTGTCATGATCCATGTATAATCCTTGTTACGCTCCAGCTTCACGGTCAGTGTATCTCCCCGGTACATTTCGAAATTCGTGACCTGTGTACTGTTGGTATCAAAGAGATACAGGTTCTTGAGCATATCCTTTGCGGAACAGAATACAGAGCCCTCGGTGTAGCCGATGGTATATACATCATTGGAATCAGGCACCATGGCATAATAGGCGTTGAAGGTGGGCGTGCTGTCGCCCACATAGAGCACATAGGGATTTTCTTCGCCTCGTTCGGTGGTGAATACTTTGAGGGTCACAGGATCATCAAAGCCGTAAAGTGCAGTTTCCTGGCAGTCAAAGGCGACGGTTTTTTCTGTATTCAGACTGCAGAAATAATTGCAGATCGTAGCAACAACATAAGTATTGAGATTGAACTGCTCTGCACTTGCCAATACCCAAGTACCGTTTATGGCATCCCATTCAAAAGCGAAATAGCCATCCTCATTATCCAGCGTGACCTTGGTGATCTGTGTGCCATCGAAGGAAAACAGAGATTTTGCATTGCCGATCTGTGCTTCCTTTTCCTTTTCGGTAGCATTCATATCCACAATGAAATAGGCAGCACAAAGTGCGAGTGCAGCAATTGTCAGTCCGATAATCCAGCGAATGGGCTTCATGCGTCTTTCCTCCTCAGCCAGATGACAATACCTGCCAATGCCACAACGCAGGGTACTGCAACAAAGAGTGCAATCAAGCCGGAAGCAGCATCTGCGCTATTGATATTGAGCGTATCATAGGTTTTTTCCTTGTTGTCAATATTCATGTTGATGTCGCTGTTATACATCCAGGTAACGGTAGTCAAAAACAGATTCAGCGGTACGATGAAATAGCTGGAATCGGTTGCCTTGTCGGTCAAGAATTCTGCAGAACCGAATACAGCCAGCTTGGCATTTTTGCGCAGGGTATCCTCGGAATACATGGCAAGATACATCTTGTGACCTTCTGTCGGCTCCGGATCCTCAAAGGCACCGCCGTAAGGCTCACCATAGGCAGTAGTGGAGGTTTCGAGCAGCGTGTCAATATTGCAAGTGGAATAATTGCTGCTGTAAATGCTGTAAAAGCTGCGGGAAGCCGGCATATAGGGGATGAGTCCCGAATCTTCGATCAGGGCACCGGTCAGATCGGTTTCCGCTTCGGAGCTTGCAGGCATCAGATCGCACATGAAGGTGAATTTATCATTGGATGCATGCCGTGCGGAATCGGTTTCATAGATACGGTTGTAATCCATGCCGATGCAGAAGCGTGCCATCAGGGATGCGATGTTGGTATAGGATGCCTCGGAGTCATTGGGTGTCATCAGCAGAGACAGATTGCCGCCCTGATCCAGAAATGCATTGATTTTTTCAAACTCATCGTCGGTGATATCGTTGCGCGGGCCTGCCATCACAAGGATACAGGCATCATCCGGCACTTTTTCTGCATTGATCAGATTCAGTGCTTTAACGCCATAGTTATAGTTGGCAAAGTTGGTCACCAGCTTGGTATAGCTGCTCAGAGGGGTCTCGCCGTGACCTTCCAAGAAATATACAGTAGGCTGTACGCCATCCACAACGGATTTCATAGCGCCGGTGAGATAGTTTTCGGCGTTGAAGGTAGCGTTGACAACATAGTCGTTGCCGTTTTCATCCGTAGCGGTCTCATAGGTATACATCAGTCTTGCGGGCATACGCTTGACCATGCCGTTATACGAGAACATGAAGTCACGTTCCGTCAGATTATAGACATTGTTGGGGTTCAGATCCTTGAGCAGCTGCGGCTCGGTATCGGGATCAAAATCGATCAGATTGAAGCATTCATATTCATCATAAGCGAGGAGCGTGCGGTATAATGCCAAAAGCTCCAGTTCGCCTTCCATTTCTTCCAGAGGCATCAGGAAATAGACATCCACCTTGATGTTCTGTCTCTCCAGAGAATCCAGATAATCGGTTGTAGTCTTGGTAAGGGTATACAGACTGTTGGGCGTCATATCGAAATTGATATTCAGACGACCGAAAATCAGATTGAACGGAATGATAACTGCAAGGATCAAGGCTGCCAGTGCCCATGCAATGGCTGTAAACTTTTTATTTTTCTTATGGATATCCACAGTATTCATTGGTTTTTCCTCCTGTTCGGCTTATCCGCGGCTCCAGCGGCGTTTTTCGATTACGATCACAGTCCATGCCAGCACCACGAAGGTCAGCGAGAGGAAGAATACCAGATCGGCAAGGCTGAACAATCCCTGAGAGAATCCCACAAAGCGTTCTTCGGTGGAAAACCATTTGAACACCTTTGCGGCAACAGGAATTGACTGGATCAGATCGGAGTTTGTGAAGTTATCCAGGAAGATAATGACGATCATAACGGCTTCGCCCAGTACGGCTGCCAAAATGGGATTATCGGTGGTGGCGGAGATCAGTACACCGATGGCGATGCAGACCAGACCCCACAGGAAAAAGCCGGTATATCCGCAGAACAGGTTGCTCAAAACGACAGAACCATTCAGAAATGCTACCAGCGGGAAAAACAGAGAAAGCAGCATCATGGTGAAAAATACAGTGGCAACCGCTGCAAATTTTGCGATAACGATCTTTGTAATGGAGATCGGTGCGGAAAGCAGCAGGGTTTCGGTGTTGTTTTTACGCTCCTCGGCAAAGGTACGCATGGTCAGCAGAGGAATCATGAAAATGAAATAGAAGAAATTGTTGTAGAAAATATTGGAAAAAGAAAACTTAAAGACATTGGAATCCATGTTGGAGATTCCGTTGATAAAGCTCAGCGAAAATACCAGCATGAACAGCGCACTGATGATATAGGCAAAGGGAGAATAGTAATAGGATTGCAGTTCTTTTTTATACAATGCAAACATCAGCTCTGCACCTCCTCATCATCGTGATCATAGGGATTTTGCAAGGCTTCTTCCGCAAGGCGGTCTGCCTCAAGTTTTTGTCCCAGTGCCTCAAGTGCTTCTTCACGGGATTGCTGTCTGGGCTGTGCTGTCAGCTTGACAAAAACATCTTCCAGACTGGTCTTTTCGACGGCGCTTTCCAGCACCATGCAGTCAGCGGCGATCAATGCGCTCATGATCGCTTTGCGGACAGGCTCTTCGGAAACGACAACACGATAACGATTGATGCCGGTTTCAATATATTCAGCCTCACGCAGTTCCTTCACGCCGCCGATACTATTAATAATATCAGATACCTTTTGCATATCGCCCTCTACCTTCATCACAAGGACGGGATCGCCGGAAGTAGATGCAGCCAGATTTTCAATGGTATCCACAGCACGGATCTGTCCTTTGTTGATGATAACAACACGCTCACACACCGCACTGACTTCGGCAAGAATATGAGTCGAGAAGATGATCGTGTGCTCTTTGGAAAGATCGGTGATAAGGTTTCGCACCTCCATTACCTGTGTAGGGTCAAGACCGACGGTAGGCTCGTCCAGAATCAGAAATTTGGGAGATCCAAGCAATGCCTGTGCGAAGCCGACACGCTGACGATAACCCTTGGAAAGATTGCCGATGAGACGCTTTTGCACATCGGTAATACGCAGACGCTCCATGGCATATTCAACCTGCTTTTGCCGATCCTTACGGGGCAGCCCTTTTAATCCGGCTGCAAAGTTCAGATAATCCCGTACACGCATATCCGGATATACCGGCGGCAGTTCCGGCAGATAGCCGATACGGCGCTTGACTTCCATAGGATCCTTGGCGATGTCATAGCCATCGACCAGCACGGTACCGGAGGTGGAAGGCAGACATCCCGTGATCATGTTCATTGTAGTGGATTTACCCGCACCATTGGGTCCCAGAAAGCCCAGAACCTCGTGATCGCCGACCGTAAAGGAAATATCCTGTACTGCCGGGTGGGCGCCGTAATATTTGGTGAGATTCTTGATTTCAACCATATGTAATGTAGCCCCTTTCCGCCGCAGTGGATGCGGCGCAGCATAGTATCACATCTCCATGTGACCGAGCGCACTATACGAATAATATAGTATTAGGATGCGATCTTTCAGCCCTCTGACCGCAAAATGGACGCTCTTTTTTATTATTGCAAATAAACATGGACAAAAAATGAATGAAATGTTACTGTTTTGTGAATGATAAAGTCGGAATACATCAAAATTATTGTAGCAAAAGGATGTGTGTACAATGTGAAAATTCTTTGAGAAAATCGTGCATGCTGATCGGGAGATGATAGGATTTGTACATTGCTGAGCGGGCAATTATGGGAATCTTGCCAGCGATTGGCAGAGTGCACAAAAAACAGAATGCTGTTTTGTATGATTGTCCAAAAAGCAGGTTGGGGTCTCCTCGTTTTTCATAAAAGGGTTGACAAACCGAAATCGAATCACTATAATGAGAATAGTATTTATGTGGCTTTAGCTATGCAATTCTGTCGAAAATACGCCAAAAGCAGACGGTTCGATGCTCGGATTTGAATGCTTTTTCGACGGATTGTCCAACAAAGCGGTGCCGTTTTTGCGTGCAATTGTCATGATTGCTGTGGAAAATGGGAACATCGTGCTTCGATTGGATAATCTTGCAAGGGCGTATTGGCGAGAGCCGCATAATCACGACGCTGAAGGCTGGGGTGCGCACGGGAACTGCAGCATTCAGCACGGCAATCGGCATTTGCCGAAGCAAGCAAGCTCCGTGCAAAGCAACGGCGAAAGCCGCAATCACATTTTTACGAGAGGGGAAAAAAGAATGCAATTCAAGAAGAACAGAGCGCTTCTGGCAGCCGTTCTGGCTGCAGCTATGGCTTCCAGCGCACTGATGACCTGTACCGCATCGGCAGCAGGCAGCCGCAACAAGGAAGAAGCCTATGGCGACGAGACCTACGCACAGCGTTTCCTTTCGCTGTATGACGACGTTGTAACCAACGGTCAGGAAAATGGCTATTTGAGCTCCAAGAACACCGCAAGCGGTGGTTTTGGTATTCCTTACCACGCAGTTGAAGAGCTGATCGTTGAGGCTCCTGACTACGGTCACGAGACCACTTCCGAGGCTATGTCCTACATCGTCTGGATCGCAGCAATGCAGGATAACATTGCTAAGAACACCGATTACTACGGCGGTTCCAGCAATGATCTGGCAAAGGCATGGAAGACCATGGAAGCTATGATCCCGACTGTTCAGACAGGCTTCTGGAGCAAGACAGAACTGAGCGCACAGGTTGCTAAAGAGTATCCTACCGATATTTCTCAGTATCCTTCCGAAGGCAGCTCCGGCAACACCGGCGCAAACCCGATTCACCAGTATTTCACTTCTGCTTACTCATCTCAGGGCGGCGAGTATCTGCTGCACTGGCTGGCTGACGTTGACGACTGGTATGGTTTCGGCGGCTCCAAGGAGGGCGAGTTGGGTACCTTTACCTTCATCAACACCTTCCAGCGTGGTGACTCTGAGTCCTGCTTCGAGACCATTCCTCATCCTTGTATCGAGGATCTGACCTACGGTGATTCCGGCAAGCTCGGTATGAAGTTTGCTTTCGAGACCTCCGCAGGTACCAAGAAGTGGTCCTACACCAACGCACCTGACGCTGAAGAGCGTGCTATCCAGGCTGTTTACGCAGCTAACAGATGGGGCGTTTCCGATTCTACCGTTACCACCAAGGCCGGTATGATGGGCGACATGATGCGTAACAACATGTTCGACAAGTACTACAAGGCAATCGGCTGCCAGGACATTAATGCCAATTCCAATGGTGGCGCCGGCTACGATAGCGCTCATTACCTCATGTCTTGGTACACTGCATGGGGCGGCGCAGCTGATGGCGCATGGGCATGGCAGATCTCTGCATCTCACTGCCACCAGTTCTATCAGAACCCGCTGTGCGCATACGGTCTGCTGTATGACACCGGTCTGAGCTCTGCTATGAAGGCTACCGGTGCTGTCAAGGATTACACCACTTCTCTCCAGCGTCAGCTTGAGATGTACATGTGGCTGCAGTCTGTACAGGGTCCGTTTGCCGGTGGTTGTACAAACTGCTGGAACGGTAAGTATGATAAGTATCCTGCTTCCGTTTCTACTTTCTATGATATGGCTTATGTAGCACATCCTGTTTACGCTGACCCCGGTTCCAACTACTGGATCGGTAACCAGGTATGGTCCACTCAGCGTCTGGCTGAGCTGTACTACATCATCAAGACCGATGGTGATGCTTCCAATGGCGCAGTTAAGCCCGGCGGCTTGACCATGGAAGAGGGTCTGTCCATCATGCTGAAGAAGTGGGTACAGTTCTTCGTTGATGAAGTTGAGCTGACTGATGACGGCGATTACACCATTCCTGCAACTCTGACTTGGAATGGCCAGCCTGATACTTGGGACAAGAACAAGACCTACAGCGCAAACGTTAACTCCGGTCTGACCTGTGCAACCGACGCTCGCGGCAGCAGCGACCTTGGTTGTGTAACTTCTCTTGCTAACACCTTGATCTGGTATGCAGCAGCTGAAGGCGTTACCGCTTCCGGCACTGTTGAGAAGGGCACCGACACTGCTTCCAATGCTCTGTACATTGCACAGCAGCTGCTCGACCGTGCTTGGGCACTCGGCCGTGATGACATCGGTCTGTCCAGAACCGAGACCAACGGTTCTCTGACCCGTATCTTTGAGCAGCCTGTTTACGTTCCGAACGGCGTTCAGGGTACATATCCGAACGGCGATGTTGCTAAGAACGGCATCAAGTTCATCGACATCCGTACTATGTACGAGTCTGATTCCAAGTTCCAGGAGCTGAAGGCAGCTTACGAGAAGGATATCGCTGCTGGTGCAGTCTTCGATGAGAAGGTTACCCAGACAAACGGCAGCCCTGACTGCAGCGACTTCACCAACGTTGGCTCCGTTGAGCTGAACTACCACAGATTCTGGCACGCAGGTGACATCCTGATGGCTCTCGGTACCATGTATGAGCTGTATCCGGATGTAGTTCCTACCGATGCTGAAGCTGTTGATCCGCCTTCCGGCGAGATCAAGTGGGGCGATGTGAACTGCGATGGCTCTGTTAAGATCGATGACGTTGTTCTCCTTAGCCGTTATCTTGCTGAGGATACCAGCATCACCGTTACTGCACAGGGTGTTCTGAATGCAGACTGCGCTTACACCGGTAAGCTGGATGCTGATGATTCCACTGCTATCCTGCAGTACCTGGCTGGTCTCCTGAAGTATGAGGAGCTCGGCGATCAGTAATCTTCTGATTCATTACAAAACGGTCAGTCTCTTCGGAGACTGACCGTTTTTGCAATTTGTAACCGAATTGTAGCCTTTTTCCTCTTGATTTTCAAAGCGAAATGTGATATACTAATATGATGAGTATACTGTCAAACTTTACCCTCATCCTATTACATAATTACTAAGATTGATCATATGGGAGGCTGCCTATGCCGAAAAGCATGACTGGATATGGAAGAGCCCAATCCGTTGCTGATGGCCGTGATGTTTTAGTTGAGATCCGTGCCGTCAATCACAGATATTATGAATTTTCTGCTCGCTTGCCCCGTACTTGCCTGTATCTCGAGGAGAAACTGAAATCCTTCTTGAACGGACAGGTTGCCCGAGGCAAGGTTGAAGTCAGTGTGACGATCACACGGCCCGATGGCAGAGATGCACAGATCGTAGTCAACCGTTCGGTAGCGGAAGGCTATGTACAGGCGCTGCGTACACTGAACCAGGAACTCGGTGAGGATGGCTGTTTGTGGCTGAAGGATGATATTAGTCTAACCTCGCTGCTGCGGCTGCCCGATGTGTTTTCGGTGACGAAAGCGCAGGAGGATGAAGATGCCATCTGGGCACAGGTATCGGCAGTGACTGCCGATGCGCTGGATGCATTTGTATCAATGCGCCGCTGCGAAGGTACACGTCTGGCGGAGGATCTCAACGGCAAACTTACTTTGCTGGAGTCCATGCTGTCGGAGATCGAGTCGATTTCTCCTACGGTTGCCGATCAATATCGGGAACGGCTGCTCGCTAAGCTTTCGGAGCTGTTGAAGGATACTGCTGTGGAGCCGCAGCGGATCCTGACAGAAGCTGCCATTTTTGCCGAGAAAACGGCGATCGATGAGGAGACGGTTCGACTGCACAGCCATATTTCACAATTTCGTGCACTGCTGCAGGAAGATCAGCCAATTGGCAGAAAGCTCGATTTCTTGGTGCAGGAAATGAATCGTGAAGTCAATACGATCGGTTCGAAAGCACAGGATCTCAGCATCACAAAGCTTGTTGTGGATATGAAATCCGAAATCGAAAAGATTCGTGAACAGATCCAGAATATCGAATAATCATGACAGAATGAAAGGATGGCGAACCCATGCGGCTTATCAATATCGGGTTTGGTAATATGATCTCATCGGCGCGGCTTGTGACGATCGTGAGCCCGGAATCCGCACCGATCAAGCGCATTATGCAGGATGCAAGAGATCGCGGCAGATTGATCGATGCGACCTATGGCAGACGGACGCGTGCAGTGATCGTTATGGACAGCGATCATGTAATACTCTCAGCAATTCAACCGGAGACCATCGCTGCCAGATTATCCGGCAGCAATGCAGTGGAGGAGGACAGTGACGATGAATAAAGGCATGCTGATCATCCTTTCTGGCCCGTCCGGCTGCGGGAAAGGCACGATGCTCAAGGAAGTGATAGCCCGTACCGGTTGTGAGGTTTCGGTTTCTGCTACGACTCGTCCGATGCGTGAGGGCGATATCGATGGTGTACAATACCATTTTCTTACCCGTGAGGCGTTTGAAGCCTGCATCGAAAACGATGACCTGCTGGAATATGCTGAATTCTGCGACAATTATTACGGTACGCTGAAAAGCAACGTGGAGTCGATTCGTGCGCAGGGAAAAAATGTGATCCTTGAGATCGAGGTGCAGGGAGCGCTGTCTGTCATGCAATCCCATCCCGATGCCGTTACGATCTTTACGCTGCCGCCCTCGCTGGAGGAGCTGCGTCGGCGTCTGCATAAACGCGGTACCGAGGACGAGGCGACCATTGAAAAGCGTATTGCTCGTGCCAAGGAGGAGATTCCCTTTGCACCACGATATCAGTATATCGTATGGAATGATAAGCTGGAAGATGCGGTGGATGATTTCTGCGCAATTATACAGGCAGAAGCCAATCGCGCCGTGAATTGTAAAGAAAGAATAGGAGCGTTGATCGAATCATGTTAAGACCGTCTTTGAATCAGATCATTTCGAAGAATGAAAGCTATTATTCGTTGGTGATTGGTGTTGCCAAGCGTGCCAGAGAGATTGCAGAGCAGCTTTGTGAAAATCATCAGCAGTTGGAAGAAAAGCCCGTGAAAACCGCTGTAGATGAGTTTGCGGCCGGTAAATATAAGATCGTAGAGCAGGAAGAAACCGCCGAGTAATCGGTCAGATCATGGATGTGCTGAATTGATAGGAAGGGAGGTCATCCTATGCCCGATTTACCGCAGGGCAGGATTGCGCAGGTCGCATTGAATGCTGCCGGATTGGGCTATGACCGACTTTACAGCTATCGGATTCCTGCCGATCTGGCGCAATCAGTGCAGCCCGGCGTACGAGTGGCGGTTCCCTTTGGCAGAGGCAATCGGCGACGGATCGCCATGGTGCTTGCAGTCACCGTACAGACAGAAGCATTGGAAACACGCAAGCTCAAGCCCATTGCGGCGGTGCTGGATACGGCACCGGTTCTGACGGATGAGCTGCTTTCTTTGGTAGAATGGCTCTATGAGCATACACTTTGTACATGGTTTGATGCCGTAAAAGCTGTGCTGCCGGGCGGGATGCAGATCCGCTTGGAGGAGCATTATCTTCCTGTGCCAAAACCTGACGCAGTCATACTGACAGAGCAGGAGGAAAATCTGCTTTCGATGATCCTTCATGCACAATCACAGCGGGAACGGGATCTTTTGCTGCAGTCTGACGGCAGTGGAAACAATGAAAAACAGGCGGTGCTGGAATCGCTGGCGGAGAAAGGCTGCTTGGTTGCAGTCACAGAGGGAAAACGCGCCGTAGGTGACAGTACACAGCAGATGCTGCGGCTGACTGCAGCGTTTCTTGCGGATGAAAGCAAGTTTTATCCCACGCCAAAGCAGCGGGATGCCATTGCCGTTCTGCGGGAACATACCTCCCTATCCGCCAAGGAATGCGCCTATTATGCAGGCGTATCGGAAAGTGTTGTGAATAAATTGGTGAAATCGGGGATCGCAGAGCGCTATGCGATGTCGCTGCTGCGAGTGCCGCGGGATGCTGTGGCAACGATTTCGCCCAAAGATACTGTGCTGAGCGAGCAGCAGCAGGCTGCCTATGATGCGGTTGCTGAGACGATGCTTGCAAAACGCGCAGCTGCGTTTTTATTATATGGCGTAACCGGCAGCGGAAAAACTGCCGTATTTGAACAGCTGATCGCATTGGCGCTGGAAGAAGGCAGACAAGCCTTGCTGCTGCTGCCAGAGATCGCATTGACACCGCAGATCGTGCAGTATTTTCAAGCTCGGTTTGGAAATCGTGTGGCACTGCTGCACAGCGGATTATCTCTTGGACAACGACTGGATACCGATAAGCTGATCCGCAGCGGTGAGGTGCAGATCGTGATTGGCACCAGAAGCGCCGTGTTTGCGCCTCTTTCCAATCTGGGATTGATCATTCTGGATGAAGAGGGTGAGCATTCCTATAAATCCGATCAGTCTCCACGCTATCATGCCGCCGATGTGGCGAAGGCTCGCTGCCGAACGCATCAGGCAGCCTTGGTGCTGGCATCGGCAACACCATCGCTGGAAAGCCGATATCTGGCAGAGCGCGGTGTTTATCGGCTGCTGACTATGACAAAGCGTTATAATCAGGCACCGCTGCCGCAGGTTTCGGTTGTGGATATGAATATCGAACGGGCAAACGGAAACGGCAGTCCGTTTTCTATGGCATTGGCAGAGGCATTGCAGGAAAATCTGAAAAAAGGTGAGCAGAGTATTCTGCTTCTGAATCGCAGAGGCTATCACACTCTGCTGCAATGTACCAAATGCTATGAGCCGGTATATTGTCCGAATTGTTCGGTCCCCATGACCTATCACAAGCCAAACAACAGTTTGCTGTGCCATTATTGCGGTGCAGTACAGCCGCCGGCAACAGAATGTCCTGCCTGCGGCAATGAAAAGCTGCGGCAGATGGGCTTTGGTACCCAGAAGCTTGAGGAAGAATTGCAGCTTCTGCTTCCGCAGGCAAGGATCCTGCGGATGGATGCAGATACAACAATGACAAGAACCGCCTATGAAACAGGCTTTCGAGCCTTTGCAAACGGCGAATATGATATATTGGCAGGCACCCAGATGATCGGTAAGGGCTTGGATTTTCCCAATGTAACACTGGTTGGTGTGGTGTCGATCGACAAGGCACTGTATGCAGGCGATTTTCGCAGCTATGAACGTACTTTTTCCCTGATCACGCAGGTGGTTGGCAGAGGCGGCAGAGGAAGAAATCCCGGCCGTGCGATCCTGCAGACGCATATGCCGGATCATTATGTGCTCAATCTGGCAGCAGCGCAGGATTATGACAGCTTTTATCAAGAGGAGCTGGCGCTGCGCCGCGCACTGATGTTTCCGCCGATCTGCGATATCTGTGTCATTGGGTTTTCCGGTGTTTGGGAGGATAAAGTACAGGCTGCAGCCAAGCGTTTTGTCATATTGCTGCGGGATACCATCCAAAAAGAGCAGTTCAAGCTGCCGCTTCGTGTGCTTGGCCCTGTGCCGGCAAGCTATGGCAGATTGAATGGCAAATATCGCTGGAGAGTGCTGCTCAAATGCAAAAATACAACGCAAATGCGGCAATTCATCCGAACGGTCATTGAACGGGCCGCCACAGACAGACAGTTTGCTTCCGTGCAGCTTTTTGCGGATATGAATGGAGATTGCGGTGTATGAAAGATAAAACAGGAAAAAAGAAACTTTGATGCGGCTGTTTTACTTGCACCGAAAAGAAATCATCATTAGGCTGATTTTGTTGACGATGCTGCTGCTTTTCGGTTATATTCTGCTTTGTATGCGTGTTTGTCCCAAATGGGAAAAACGACAGATCGAGGTTGTGACGGAAGCTGCAATGGACAGTCCGCTGATCGATCCCGAAGGTATGACACAGGAAACCAGAATCCTGCCCCCCGAAGGATATACAAGAACAGAGGCGGAAGAATCCAGTTTTACCGCATTTTTGCGGCATCAGCCTGTGTTTGCGCATGGCAGTCTGATTTATGTGCATGACGGCTCTGCCAAATCCTCGGCGTGCGCTGCAGCGGTATATACTATGGATACCGGAACAGCAAATCTGCAGCAATGTGCCGACAGCATCATTCGTCTGTACAGTGAATATTATCGCTTACAGGGAATGTCGGACAAAATTGCCTTTCATACCACCAGCGGCTTCTTGCTGGATTACGAAACATGGCGCAGCGGAAAGCGTGCCCTTGCTTTCGGGGAGTTTGTGATGTGGGTGAAGGTGCGTGGATATCAGGATTCCGATGAGCAGTTTCTCAGCTATCTGAGCACTGTCATGCGCTATGCCGGTACGCTTTCTCTGGAACGGGAATCCAAAACGATTCCGGCAGCGGAAATGCGGGTTGGTGACTTTTTCTGTCATGGGGGAACACCCGGTCATGCGGTGCTTGTGGTGGATGAAGCCATCAATGCGCAGGGCGAAAAATGCTATCTGCTGGGACAGGGTATGATGCCTGCCCAGAGCTTCCATATCTTATATCCGCAAGGTGATACTGCGGATCCTTGGTATACCGCCGATGAGATCCGTTTTCCTCTGAGAACCGGTACAGGTTATGTGTTCCAGGATGAGAGCACACTGCGTCGATGGAATGAGGGCTTTTGAATCTGGAAAGGAGAACAATGTTCTATGGCAATTCGTAATATCGTAAAAGACGGCGATCCTGTGCTGACCAAGCGCTGCCGCCCGGTAGAGCAATTTGATGATCGGCTCGGACAGCTGATTGATGATATGATCGAAACACTGAAAAAAGCAAAAGGTGTCGGTCTGGCTGCACCTCAGGTGGGCATTCTGCGCCGGCTGTTCATCATTGATATGGGAGATCGTGTGATTGAAGCGATCAATCCCGAGATTGTGAAGGCAAGTGGAAAACAGCGTGATGTGGAAGGCTGCTTGTCCTGTCCCAATCGCTGGGGATATGTTACACGTCCCAAGCATTGCGTGCTGCGTGCCTATAATCGCAAGGGTGAGCAGTATGAGCTGAAGCTCAGTGATATTGATGCAAGATGTGCCTGCCACGAATATGATCATCTGGAAGGTCAGTTGTTTTTGCGTTTGGTGGATGAATTCGTGACAATGGAGGAATCATAACCGCAGCGGCATCGCTGTATTGCGGGATAGGATCTGCCGAGAGAAGGAGAATCTTTTGCTATGAAACCACTTTCCGTCGTCTATATGGGAACACCGCATTTTGCTGTACCTGCGCTGCAAATGCTGCAAGATCTGGGACATCGGGTTGAAGCTGTATTCACACAGCCGGATCGTCCGCGAGGCAGAGGAAATAAGCTGCAGCCCTCGCCGGTAAAGGCGAAAGCGCTGGAACTTGGAATTCCTGTGCATCAGCCGCTTTCACTGCGAAAGGGCGAGGATGCCGATCAAGCATTTTCCGTGCTGCGTGCCATTTCTCCTGATCTGATTGTGGTTGCTGCTTATGGTCAGATTCTGCCGCAGCATATTCTGGAACTGCCGCAATATGGCTGCATCAATCTGCACGCATCGCTCTTGCCGCGCTGGCGCGGTGCGGCACCTATCCAGCGCTGTATTCTGGCAGGAGATGCTCAGACCGGTGTTACGGCAATGCAAATGGCAGTAGGACTGGATACCGGTGATATGCTGTATAAGCTGGAAACTCCCATTGCTGCCGATGAAACGGCATCCACGCTCCATGATCGGCTGGCTGAGATGTCGGCACAGGTGCTGAAGGAAACACTCCGCTGCCTGGAGGAGGGTTCTCTGCAGCCCGAACAGCAGGATGATGCGAAAGCCTGTACTGCGGAGAAGATTACCAAGGATATGAGCCGGTTGGATTTTACCATGCCGGCACAGACCATTGACCGTACCATTCGTGCGGTGACAGGCTATGGTATGCTCAATGGCAGAAGAATCAAGCTGCTGGCATCCATCCTCAGCGATGAACGCACCGATGCGGCCCCCGGTGAGATCGTGGATGCAAAGACCATGCGGTTTTCCGGCGGTGACGGTCTTTGCGTGATTCCTCTGATCGCACAGCTGGAGGGTGCGCGTGCAATGCCGGTTTCTGAGCTGCTGCGTGGATTTTCTATTCAGATCGGTGATCGATTTACTATGGCGGAGGGCTGATCGGTGTTTTGCGAGGGATGTTTGTCTTATTCCTGCATATAATGGAGTCAAGAAACGTTCCGCATTTGTTTTTGAATCTCGAAAGGAGCAAACTTCGGTGTATTTCCTGCTTCTGATTTCTATGATCATTTCTGTGGCTGCTTCGTTGAAAGTCAAGTCCACATTTTCCAAATATGAAACCATGCCGAATCGACGCGGTATGACCGGTGCAGAAGCAGCAGAGCATCTGCTGTATTCCAACGGCGTGTACAATATCCGCATTGAGCCGTGTGCCGG
>JAZOCU010000008.1:0-54117 GCA_045596625.1 Oscillospiraceae bacterium
GGAATATGTCAAGACGCACACCGCGCCCTATAAGTATCCCAGAATCGTGGAGTTAAGTCGGAGGCCAAGCGGTCTTAGGAAGACAAGTTGCCCCCCCAACTCCTTGGCTCACAGAACGACATGGCTACGATCCGACTTGGAATATGTAAAGAATGCAACCGCACCGTATAAATATCCTCGCGTGGTTGAATTCCGTGATAGTTTGCCTAAGACAGTCGGCAGCGGTAAGATCCGTCGCTCCGAGCTGCGGAAGGAAGATGCAGAAAAAGCTGTCAAGGATTGATTGGATTCAAAATGATAAAAAGAGCTGTGCCAACAAGAAGTTGACACAGCTCTTTTGTTATATCGGGGATTTTGTTTTTGAGAGTGATTATACCATAGGCTGCAGGGTCTCACTGGGAGTCTGTTCGCCGGTTGTAGGAATGGATTGTGCCGCAGCAGACTGAGCGCCGGGCAAATCTGCAAGCTTGCCGCCCAGGAAGCCTGCCAGTAAAGCACGCAGATCAACGCCGGTTGCAGCGGTAAGACCATCGGTGATCTGTACCGTGGAACCAATGATATCACTGACCAGCTTACTGCTGTTGCCATCACCGTACATTGTGATCTTATCGACCTGTGCAAGCGGCATAGCAGCGTTCTTTACAACATCGGGCAGAGCTTTGAAGTACATTTCGAGAACGGCAGCCTCGCCGTATTTTTTCATAGCCTCAGCCTTGGCGTTAATACCTTCCGCCTCGGCAAGGCCTTTGGCGCGGATCGCATCAGCTTCTGCCTGACCGACAGCAGCGATACCTTCCGCTTCCTGCATTTTTGCAAATTTAGCAGCTTCTGCTTCCGCTTTCTGTGCTTCTGCTTCCTGCTCACGCTGGAAACGATCGGCTTCTGCTTCTTTTTTCAGTTGATAGAGCTTTGCATCGGCTTCCTGCTGTGCCTTATATTTTGCAGCTTCAGCCATTTTCTTGATCTCTGCATCCAGTGCTTTTTCACGAACTTCCGCTTCCTTGGATTTCAGCTCGATATCTTTTTCGGAAGCAGCGATATCGGCGTTTGCTTTGGAGACCTCGATCGTCTTACGCTGTTCCTCACGCTGGATCTCATAGGCTGCATCCGCAATTGCCAGCTGTGTATCGGATTCTTTTTTCAGTTCTGCCTGACGAATTGCAAGCTCATTGTTCTTTTGTGCAATTTCGGTTTCGGCCAGAATGCGGGCATCATTCGCTTCTTTTTTAGCCTTTGCCTTGGCGATTTCGATTTCTTTTTCGGATTCGGCTTTTGCAATGGCAGCTTTCTTCTGGATCTTCGTGGTATTATCAATACCGAGGTTTTCGATGAGGTTCTGGTCATCGGTGAAGTTCTGGACGTTAAAGGAAACGATCTCCAAACCCATACGATTGAGATCGGGAGCGGCATTTTCCTGTACTTTTTCAGCAAACGCTTTACGATCGTTCACCATTGCCTCCAGTGTCATCTGACCGACGATCTCACGCATATTACCTTCCAGCACTTCGCGGGCAACCTTTGCGATATAATCGGTATCACGGTTGAGGAAGTTTTCAGCACCAAGCTTGATCAGTTCAGGATCGCTGCTTACCTTGATGTTGACGTTTGCATCGACGTTGATATTGATGTAATCGGCAGTCGGCACAGCACTGGATGTTTTGACATCCACAGCAATCAATTGTAATTTGAGCTTATCTACACGCTCAAAGAACGGAATACGAATGCTTGCCTTACCAATAATGATTTTCTTTCTCAAGCCTGAGATGATAAAAGCGGTATCCGGCGGTGCTTTGAGATAACCGGTGAACAGAATGATCAGCACAAGCAACACTGCGACGGAGATCAATATGGTCTTGGTCAGATCAAACGGGAACTCAGTGATTGCGAAAAGGAATGCTGCGATAGGTTTTAACATAGGAATCACACTCCATTTTGAAATATTCATCTATGTTTCATAATAGATGTCATAATCAGTATATCACAAAATTCGACAAAATGCAAGTAGTGTGTGATGCGTTTTTGCCTGTAAAGTAAGACTTGCAATTCTTGTCGAAATATGTTATAATAATCAATGAGTTCTTATTGATTTTTTAGTATGCTTTCGGAGGTTATACTATGGCAAAAAGACGTGTGCGCTGGGATCGGATTGCATTGGTAGCGATCCCGTTGTTTGTGATTATATTGCTGATTGTGACGCAATGTACAGGAAATCGCAATAAGAATAACGAGAGTTCTGCAGAACCGCCTGTGCAAAGTCTTGCCGATATTGAACAGACATTTACGCAAGGAGAATTTGTCGTGGTGATCGATGCCGGTCACGGCGGTTATGATGGCGGATCAACCGCGCAGGGGGTCACACGTCTTGAGAAGGATGACAATCTGCGTCTTGCCTTAAAAATGAAAGAAAAGCTTTTGGCATATCAAGGCATTACGGTTCTGATGACTCGTGAAACAGATGAGTTTATTGCATTGCAGGAGCGCTGTGACATTGCGAACAATGCCGGAGCGGATCTGTTTGTATCTTTGCATCGAAATTGTGCCGATGTGGGAAATGGTGTAGAAGTCTGGGTGAATAATGCCGATGATCGGATTGATAATCTGTTGGCAGAGTATATTCTTGAGCTGCTGGAGGAGGTAGGAATCTCACGAAACCGAGGTAAGAAATATGGTTTTCGCGGTGTTTCCGATGGCGGTGCTGATAATCATGCCGACAGTTATTATGTAAATGCCAATACCGATATGCCCAGTTGTCTTGTAGAGCTTGGCTTTTTGACTGCAGAACAGGATAATATCAATTTTGATACGCATCTGGAAGAATATGCCGAGGCGCTTGCACGTGCTGTGGTAGAGCTGGGCACGGATGAAGGAATGTATCATCCTACTGCACTGCAGTGAAATCCGATCTGTAAAACAGACAAGAAAAAACAGAAGAAGAAAGGAAACAATACACTTGCAACCAATTTCATTTACTGAACTGAAACGGTATGCCAAGCAGTCTGCAACAGATTTTTCACAAATCAAGCTGGCGATTCTTGGCGATTCTGCGACACAGCAGCTTGCCGTCGCGTGCAAAGGTGAAGGGATCCGTCGAAACTTCGATCTTCAAGTGTTCGATGCGGATTATGATCAGATGGACGCTTTGACCATTGATGTAAATTCAGCGCTCTATGCTTTTGCGCCGGACTATATTCTGCTGTATTTCTGCACTGAAAAATGCTTGCTGCGATATCAGGCAGTGGCTGTTGCAGAGAAACACACCTTTGCGGATCTGGAATGTCATAGGATCTGTACCTTGCTGAACCGTATTGCCTCCCATTGCAATGCAAAGATTTTGCTTTGTGATTTTCCTGTAATGGATGATGGTGTGTTTGGCAATTATGCATTGCGCACAGCGGTATCCTTTCCCTATCAGTTACGGCAGCTCAATGCAAAACTTGATGCGTGTATTGCCAATCAACATCCGAATGTTTATCCTATTGCGCTGAGTGCCATACAAGCACAGATTGGCAGTGCGGCGTTTTCCGATGTCAGAATGTGGCATCTGGCGAAATTTGCTATGCGCAATGAAGCATTGCCCTATGCTGCTGCAGCGATATTGGATGTGATTTCGGCAGTTCAGGGGCGGATCAAAAAATGTATCGTGCTTGATCTGGATCATACCCTTTGGGGCGGCGTGATCGGGGATGATGGTATGGATGGCATCGAACTGGGCGAGCTTGGCGCAGGGCCTGCATTTGTTGCGCTGCAGCGATGGTTAAAGGCATTGCAGCAGAGGGGAGTCCTTCTTGCGGTATGCAGTAAGAATCAAGAGGAGATTGCAAAAGAACCGTTTCTTCATCATCCCGATATGGTGCTGCGGCTAACTGATATTGCAATGTTTGTTGCCAATTGGGAGGATAAAGCAAGCAATATTAGGCAGATTCAGAAAACACTGAATATTGGCATGGACAGTATTGTGTTTCTGGATGATAATCCTTTTGAACGTGCTTTAGTAGCCGGTATGCTGCCGGAAGTTACAGTTCCGGATCTTCCTGAAGATCCGGCGCTTGTGTTGGATTATTTGCAGTCATTGCATTTGTTTGAGGCAACCGGTTTTTCCGAGGAGGACAGTAATCGTACTGCACAGTATCAGGCAGAACTGAATCGTAATGCTGCACAAACCGAATATGCTGATTATGCCGAATATCTGGTCTCATTGGAAATGAAAGCAGTGACGGCTCCGTTTACGGCATTCTATTATGGTCGTATTGCACAGCTTACACAGCGTTCCAATCAATTTAACCTGCGAACACAGCGGTATACGGAAGCAGAGATCCGTGCAATATCGGAAAGTGATGCGTATCTGACACAATATATGACATTGCGCGATCGGTTTGGAGATCACGGGCTTATTAGTGTTGTGATTTTGAAAAAGCAGGAAAATGCATTGTTTATTGATACTTGGCTGATGAGCTGTCGTGTTTTGCGAAGAGGTGCTGAACAATATCTGTTCAATCAGATCGTTGCATTGGCTCGCCGCTTTGGCTTTGAATTTCTGATTGGTGAGTATCTTCCCACTGCTAAAAACAAGATGGTTGCTTCTTTTTATGAAGAATGTGGTATGACACCAGTCGGCATTGGCAGATTTGTTCTGAATTGCGCGGAATATCAGCCGCATTCTACGGTGATCTTTGCGGCGGATGCTTCAGAGTGAAATTTCAAAAAATTCACAAAAGTACTTGAAATCTTCTGAAAACTGTGGTATAATACCAGTATTGGGATCGTTGCATACCGCATAAGCAATGGTCGTTTGCGTAAGAATACCGATGTTGCGTTATTCTGCAATAGTAGATGCGGAGAAATGAGGAGTTAAAATGAAGAAATTCACAATTATTGCGTTGCTTGCTGCTGCTGCCGCCGGTACTGCGGTTGCCATTGCTCTGACCAAACGTAAGCACGATGCTGCTTGTCGTTATGACGCTGATAATGCGGATGAATTTGACGATGAGTGCTGCTGCTGCGATGCTTGTGGAGTCTGCGATATCTGCGAAGATAATATGGACGTGAAGATTCCGGATGAAACACCGGATGATGCTGCTTGTGAGGCTGATGCTGCTTCTGACGTTACTGATTCTGCCGATGAGGATGCAGAGAAGTCCGATGTTGAGGATGAGGCCAACGAATAATCGCAACGATTAAGTAAAAACGGGATGGCGTCTTTCGGCACATCCCGTTTTTTGTTGTTACAGAAAGGGCAGAATATGAAAAAAGTAATTGTAATCGGAGCCGGTCCGGCAGGTTTGACAGCGGCTTATGAGCTGTTGAAAGCGAACGAAGGATACTCTGTTACGATTTTGGAAGAATCTGATGTATGCGGTGGAATCTCCCGCACTGTAAAATATAAAAATATGCGTATGGATATTGGCGGACATCGGTTCTTCTCTAAAGATCCACGTGTCAATCAATGGTGGGAGCATATGATGCCCACACAGGGCGCATTATCTATGGATGATCTTATTTTGAAACGGCAGCGCAAGGTATCGCCCGGCGGCCCCGATCCCGAAAAGACCGATCGTGTCATGCTGCTGCGTGATAGAGTTTCTCGCATTTATTATCAGAAGAAATTCTTTGACTATCCGATCAGTGCAAAGCCACAGACATTTATCAATATGGGTCTGAAGCAGACAGTCCATGCAGGTTTCAGCTATCTTGGTGCGGCAACGCATAAGCGTCCTGAAAACTCGCTGGAAGATTTTTACATCAACCGATTCGGAAAAACGCTTTATTCTATGTTCTTTGAAGGATATACCGAAAAGCTTTGGGGACGACATCCACGTGAAATTTCTGCCGATTGGGGTGCCCAGCGTGTCAAAGGCTTGTCAGTTACGGCAGTGCTGCGAGATATGTTCGGCAAGCTTCTGCCGGGACAATCATCGAAAAAGGTGGAGACTTCTCTGATCGAAGAATTTCATTATCCCAAATTCGGTCCCGGGCAGCTGTGGGAGCTGACTGCGGATGCTGTAAAAGAAATGGGCGGTGATATTTGTTTTGGCTGTAAAGTTACCGGTTTGCAGACCGAGGGTGATAAGATTACAGCCGTTTCCTATGAAAAAGATGGTGTTTTGCAAACAATGGAAGCCGACGCAGTGCTTTCCTCTATGCCATTGAAAGATCTGGTTGCCGGTATGCCACAGGTTCCTGCGGATATCGCTGCGATTGCATCGGGTTTGCCATATCGTGATTTTGTGACGGTTGGTCTGTTAGTCGATCGACTGAATCTGAAGAACGAAACCAAGATACGGACACTTGGCGATATTGTGCCTGATTGCTGGATCTATGTACAGGATACCAATGTAAAGCTTGGCAGGATCCAGATTTTCAATAATTGGTCGCCTTATATGCTTCCGGATCCCGAGAAGCAGGTCTGGATCGGTTTGGAATATTTTTGTACGGAAGGCGATGCGTTCTGGAATCTATCTGAAAAAGAATGTTCTGAGCAGGCAATTCTTGAATTGATCCGTATGGGGATCCTTTCCAGTGCCGGCGGTGTCAAGGATTATCATCGTGAACGGGTAAAAAAAGCATATCCTGCTTATTTTGATACATATGATGAGATCGATCGTCTGATCGCATGGCTGAACACCTATGAAAATCTGTATTGTATCGGTCGCAATGGTCAGCATCGCTACAATAATATGGATCACTCTATGGCAACTGCATTTGAGGCGGTATTTAATATCCGCCATGGTGTGACTGATCATGCAAATCTTTGGAATGTAAATACCGAAAAGGAATATCATGAAGAAAAATGAGGAGGCATTCTCTATGAAATATCTTGTAATGCTTTGTGATGGTATGGCAGATTATCCAGTAGAACAATTCGGAGGCCGCACGCCTTTGATGATGGCTAAGGCACCCTTTATGCAGCAGCTGGCTGCTAAGGCGGAGGTCGGACTCGTGAAAACTGTACCGGATGGCATGAAGCCCGGCAGCGATGTAGCCAATCTTGCGGTATTGGGATATGATCCGTCTGATTGCTATACCGGCCGTTCTCCGCTGGAGGCAGGCAGCATCGGTATTGACATGGCAGAGGATGATGTTTCTTTGCGCTGTAATCTGGTGACAGTTTCGGATGAGCCTGCCTATGAGGATAAAATCATCCTTGATTATTGTGCTGATGATATTTCGACGGAAGAAGCAGCTGTATTGGTGCAGTATCTTGCCGAACAGTTTAATAACGAGGAGTTTGCATTGTACAGCGGCGTCAGTTATCGGCACTGCTTGATCTGGCATAAAGGCACATTGGATCTGGGTACCATTACACCGCCTCATGATATTACAGGAAAGCCGGTTCGGGAGTATCTTCCGTTGCATCCCAATGCAGCAAAGCTTCTTGCAATGATGGAGCGTTCCTATGATCTGCTGAAGGATCATCCTGTGAATCAAGCTCGTATTGCAAAGGGGAAGCGTCCTGCCAACAGTGTCTGGTTCTGGGGCGAAGGCAAGCGTGCACAGCTGGAGGATTTTTATGTTAAGTATGGTGTGCATGCTGCTATGATCTCTGCAGTTGATCTGCTGAAGGGAATCGGCAAATTTGCCAATATGCAGGTGATCAATGTACCCGGTGCTACGGGCTATCTGGATACCAACTTTGAGGGAAAAGCACAGGCTGCGATCGAAGCCTTCCGCAATGGCGCCGATCTGGTATATATTCATGTGGAAGCCCCGGATGAGTGCGGACATCGAAATGAGCCGGAAAATAAGGTGCGTTCGATCGAGCTGATCGATGAAAAAGTACTGAAGCCTGTATGCAGCGCCCTTGCTGAGATGGGTACATATCGTGTGTTGGTAACGCCCGATCATCCCACGCCGCTTTGTCTGAAAACGCACACAAACGATGCCGTACCGTTCTTTATTTATGATAGCGCTGCACCGAAACAGGGTGTCGAGATATTCCATGAGAAAACAGCTGAGGCAACCGGTCTGCTGATCGAGCCGGGATATGCAATTATGCAGCGTTTGTTGCAGGGCTAAAAGCTCGGAGACAAAGAATATGCAAAAAATACTGGGATATTTACGTCGTGCAGTGCACGAGTATGATCTGATTCAAGATGGAGACAGAATTGCTGTTGGTATTTCCGGCGGCAAGGATAGTCTTGTGCTTCTTCGAGCATTGCGGGATTTCCAGCGATTCGGTTTGGTGGAATACAGTCTCACTGCCATAACGCTTGATCCTCAGTTTGAGGGGATTCCAACGGATTATTCGGCAGTTTCTGAGTTGTGCCGCTCTTTGGAAATCCCATATCATATTCTGCGCACTGAAATCGGCAGGATCGTTTTTGAATCTCGTAAGGAGACGCATCCATGCAGCTTATGTGCCAAAATGCGGCGGGGAGCACTCCATGATGCAACAAGAGAGTTTGGATGCAATAAGCTTGCTTTGGGTCATCATAATGATGACGCCATTGAAACTTTTCTGATGAATCTGTTCATTGAAGGACGGATCGGCTGCTATGCACCGAAATCTTATTTATCCCGCAAGGATATTACTTTGATCCGTCCGCTGAGCTTTGCACCCGAACGCGAAATCAGAAGAGTAGCCAAGCAATGTATTCCGGAGATCGTTCGGTCTCGGTGTCCTGTGGATGGACATACCTCACGGGAATCAATGAAGGATTTTATCCGCATCCAAGAAAAAGCGCAATCCGGCTTCAAAACAAGAGTGTTTGGTGCGATGCGACGGGCCAATGTTGACGGTTGGGGCGGAAAAACCTATTATCGTGATCTTTCTGCAGATGATCCCGAAACAAATGGAAAGGCATCACGCTTTTATATTATGGATCAGCTGCGCAATTCTGAAGCAAAAGGTGAAGAACACAATGCGAATTCTGGGAATTGAAAGCTCCTGTGATGAAACAGCGGCAGCAATTGTCGAGGACGGCAGAGTAATTTTGTCGAATGTCATTGCGTCACAGGCAGCAGAGCATCAGAAATATGGCGGCGTTGTGCCGGAGCTGGCATCGAGGCGTCATTGTGAGAATATTCTGTCCGTAGTACAGCAAGCTTTGCAGGAAGCGGATATGACCTTGGAGGAAGTAGATGCCATTGCTGTGACTTTTGCACCGGGCTTGATCGGAGCATTGCTGGTGGGCGTCAGTTTTGCAAAAGGACTTGCGTTGGCAACCGGCAAGCCTCTGATTCCGGTGCATCATACCGAAGGACATGCGGCAGCCAATTATTTGCTGCATCCGCAGTTGAAGCCGCCCTATCTCGCGTTGATCGTCAGCGGCGGCCATACTCGTATTGCCGAAGTAACTGACTATACCGAATTTCGCACCATTGGTCGTACCCGAGATGATGCTGCCGGAGAATGCTTTGATAAATGTGCGCGTGCAATGTCGTTTCCTTATCCGGGCGGTCTGCATATCGATCGTGCATCCAAAAATGGAAATCCGCAGGCATTTTCTCTTCCAAAGCCCAAAATGGAGGATTCTCCATATGATTTCAGCTTTTCGGGATTAAAAACAGCCGTTGTCAATATGCTGCATCATGCGCAGCAGTGTCATGAGACTATCGATCACAATGACCTCGCGGCATCCTTGCAGGAAAACATTGCTTCGGTATTGACGGAAAAAACCATTGCAGCCGCAAAAGAATTCGGATATACTACAATTGCACTTTCCGGAGGCGTTTCAGCCAATTCCGGTGTGAGAGAAAAGCTATCCGTTGCCTGCGAGTCAGAAGGCTACACTTTGTATATGCCAACCATCGCATTGTGCGGTGACAATGCTGCTATGATCGCAAGCCAAGGGTATTATAATTATCTTGCAGGGATCACTGCGGATGAAACACTCAATGCGATGGCATCCAAAGAGCTGCATGGGGAATCCGTGAATCTGATCGCAGGAGGAAATTGAATCGGTCAAGCTGTATCATAAATTCGATGTGCTTGTTGGGCATATGCCGCAATGACTGTCGGAGCACGTTTGTCAGATCAACGGTATAACGACACTGTCGTCATGCAACTTCCATGTCATCTTATCTATGAATTTGTTTTCTAAGTCGAAGTAAAGGAATAAAACATATGAGATTCCGTGTGTTATTGGCATCTGCCTTGTGCTTGATGCTTTCATTGCTGACAGCCTGCTCTGCACAATGGGGATCGTCAACGATCGAATTCCCGATCGTGTCGATATCGACCACCACAACAACGACCTATACTGCAACTGTGCCTACCGCAACTGCGCCGATCTTGCAGCAGACAGTCAATCCGCTGACCGGAGAAGCCGGCTATGCGGAGACTGCTGTCGGAAAACGACCGGTTGCAGTAATGGTAAATAATATTTCCGTTTCGTTGCCGCAATATGGAATTGCAGCGGCAGATATTATATATGAGATCCCGGTCGAGGCAGGTATTACCCGTTTGATGGCTGTGTATGCTGATTATACGAAGGTACCTTCTGTATGTTCTGTACGCAGCTGCCGGTATTATTATCCGCTGCTTGCCTTTGGAATGGATGCGATTTATTGTCATTGGGGTTCCGATCAGACCATTGCGATGGATACGCTTAAGCGTTTGAAGATCGATCGTCTGGATGGCGGTACCAATGGATGGCAGAAATGTTATTTCCGTGATGCTGAGCGTGCTGAGCAATATAATCAGGAGCATACCGGCTATCTGGACGGCGCTAAGCTGCCGCAAACCATTGAAGCAATGGGATTTCGCACAGATACGGATAGCAAGCCCGCATTTACTTTTCGTGCGCCGGAAGAAAAGATCGGTGTAGGAAGTTCTTGTGAAGCGGCAGTGCTGCATTTTTCACCGGCCTATTGGAGCACGTTCACCTATGATGCAGCCTCTGGCACCTATCTGAAACAACATAGCGGAAAACCGCATATGGATAGTCATACGAACACGCAGCTTCGGTTTACCAATTTGTTTGTTTTACAAACTGAGATTCAGACCCGTGAAGATGGATATCTGATGGATGTCGCTCTGGATGGGGGAAGCGGATGGTATGTTTCGGCAGGTGCAGCGCAGCCGATCACATGGAAAAAAGCGGATGAGGCATCGCCGATCGTTGTATATGACGCAAGCGGAAAAGAGCTTCTTGTGAATGCCGGCAAAAGCTATATTGGATTGATCGATCTCGATCGTAATATTGAGTTAAGCTGATATGGAATATTATTTTGAAACATTAGAAAACGGCTTGTATGTCTGCCGCAGTGAATGGCATACCTTTGGTACGGATGCATTTTTGCTGACCGGCTTTTCAAGATATCGTGCCAAGGATCGTGTTTGCGATCTGGGGACAGGATGCGGAATTATACCTCTGTTGATGCAGCGTGGTGGTGCGCCCAAAGAAATTTATGCGGTAGATATTCAGCCTGAAGCCATCACACAGCTTCAAATGGCGTTGGATCGTGCAGAGCAGCCGTTATCCATTCATCCGATTTGTGCGGATCTGTGTACGTTGTGGGAGGAAGCACCGCTGTATCAGCTGGATCTGGTGACCTGCAATCCGCCGTATAAATCATCCAATAGCGGTATTCTTTCTGAACTGCCTGCACATCAGATCGCACGACATGAGGTGGCATGTGATATTTCGGATATTTGTCATGCCGCAGCACAATTACTGAGATATCACGGCAGATTTTGTCTTTGCTGTCGTCCGGAGCGCCTTACTGATGTGATGTGTGCGATGCGTGCTGCAAAAATCGAACCCAAGCGATTGCGGCTGGTATGCAAGGATCCGGATTCTCAGCCATGGCTGTTTTTGTTGGAGGGCAAAAAGGATGCTAAGCCTTTCTTACAGATCGAGCCGACGTTATTTGTACGGAGCGGTGAGGGTATGACCTCAGAGGCAGCACAGATTTGTCATTTTGGAGAGGAGTACTTATGAGCGGTACTTTGTTTGTTGTCGGTACACCAATCGGCAATCTCGGCGATATCACCACACGTCAGTTAGAGATTCTTGCGGCAGTGGATATCATTGCCGCAGAGGATACCCGTGTTACACGGAAGCTGCTTTCTCATTTTGATATTCACACGCCTCTTACCAGCTATCACGAACATAGTACACAAGCCGTATTGGATAATCTGCTTGCCCAATTGACAGCAGGGAAATCTCTGGCTGTTGTGAGTGATGCGGGGATGCCGTGTATATCCGATCCCGGCGCAAAGCTGATATTGCAGGCACTGCAGATGCAGATTCCGATTCAAGTGATACCCGGTCCCAGTGCGGCTATTTCTGCGCTTGCGATTTCGGGACAGGATACAGGACGGTTTTGTTTTGAGGGATTTCTTTCCGTTACTAAAAAACAACGATATTCTCATCTGCAGATGCTTCAGCACGAAACGCGCACGATGATTTTTTATGAAGCGCCTCATAAATTGAAAAATACATTACAGGATATGTTGCAAGTTTTTGGCGATCGTTCGATTTCGATTTGTCGTGAGCTGACGAAGCTTCATGAGGAAGTTTGTAAAACCACCTTATCGGAAGCCGTTGCTTATTATGAAACCAATACGCCGAGAGGGGAATATGTGTTGGTGATCGCAGGTGAGCCGATGATCGCGGTATCTGATGCCATGTCGATTGAAGATGCGCTGGTGCTTGTACGGGCTCAAATGGAGCAAGGTGTCCGGGCCGCAGATGCTTGCCGTGAGGTTGCAGCGCAAACAGGATTCTCAAAACGAGAGCTGTATCAAGCTGTTTTGACGCAGGAAGCATAAAAAAACCTGAGGAGACGTATTCATAGTCTCCTCGGGTTTTATTTTTGTAAGTGGAATGAATTCAATTCTTTCGATGTCGCAGCAGCATAAAGGCGACAATTGCAGTGGCGCACACTGCAATTGCAGTGGGGAACCATGTTGTGGGGATCGGAAGACCTGCAGTATTCATGCCGTAGAAGCTGAAGATCATGGTAGGAATCGACATGATAACTGTGATCACAGTCAGTCTGGACATGACAGCGTTCTGGTTATTCGCAATGACATAAGAGAAAGCATCCATTAATACAGCAAGGATACCGCTGTAAATGCTGGCCATCTCAATAGCCTGTTTCAGCTCGATCGACACATCATCCATCAGATCCTGATCGTCTTCATAAAGCTTTACAACACGGCCACGCTGAATCTTTTCAATGGTATTCAGATTGGCCTTGAGCGATGTGGAGAAGTAAACCAAGGATTTTTCCAGCCCCATGAGCTGAACCAGCTCGTGATTCTTCATAGCGCCGCTGAGTTGACGTTCCATGGAATAAGAGATTTTATCGATCTGCTTCAGATAAGTAACAAAGCCGGCAGATATCCGCATCAGGATTTGCAAAATGAAGCGTGTTTTCATTTGCGTATGCACATTCGGAACAGCACCCTCAGCGATATTCGTCATGATTTGGTTTCTGCGCAAGGAGATGGTAAAAACATAATCCGGTGTTGTGATAATACCAAGCGGTACGGTATAAAACAGAAGGGTATCACTCTGCTCCTGTTTTTCGGCAACGGCAGTATCCACAATAATCAGCGTTTGGTTATCCTCACGCTCCACACGGGAAGATTCCTCTTCATCCAGTGAAGAACGCACAAAACCGACATCCAGACCGTATTCACCGGTCAAAATTTCAAATTCTTCGCGTGTTGGTTCATAAACGGAGATCCAGCAACCGGGTTCCGGCTGTGGCAGAGCCTGGATTTTTCCTTCGAATGTTTTATAATAACAGATCATATCAAACAGCCTCCCGTGATTCTGATGTGTAATTTGTGGGTAAGCAATCTCGTAATCACTTTGTAACAACTTACGGGAAAAGTTGCAATTTGGTGACAAATCCATGTCAATTCGGAACCAAAGCGGTTACAATTTGAATATTTGCTTGCATTTCAGAAAGAAATCTGGTATGCTGATCATAAGGAAACCGAAGCGTTCTGAGTCAGGCGGAAAGCATGCGGATTCCTTATGTTATATTGTTTGTTCGTCATGAAGCAATATATCGGTAGCTGCTTTTCTGTGGCATTGGTACTGCCGCAGAAATACATGATAGGATCCATCAGCGCAAGGAATGCAGCCATGTTTTTCGGATCCTGATCCCTGCTGTCAACACCCGTGCAGCAGGGTCTTTTTTTATTGAGAGGTAAAATATGCTTCAATCTCGGCACGTGTTGCGTGCATAGTGCCTTGTATCATCTGATCGGAACCGCCGCCGCGTCCGTTGAGTGCATTGTTATATTCTTTGGATGCACTGCGCAGTGCGATCGTATTACTGCCAATGATATAACGATAGCCATCGGTATCATTCCCGAGAAAAGCAGCACAGATCCCGCCGCTGATTGCAACACCGGCATTGACCAGCTTGCGCAGAGTATCGGCATCCAGCAGATCTTCAAAGAGAAGCAGATTGCCTTCAGTAGGCGTCAGTTGAGCGATCTTGCAGTCAAGCAGAGCCTGTCGGAGCTTTGCCTGTTGTTCTCGTTCGGCTTGCATATTTCTGAGCAGGCGTTCGACGGCAGATGCGGTTTCGAGCTGTTTGGCTGACAGCATATTGGAGATCCTTGCTGTATTCTCGATACGTTTGGTATAATCATCCAAAGCATCCAGACCGCAAAGCATATGCACACGAACACCGGTTTTCCAGTTTTCAGAATCAAGGATCTTAATGCAGCCGATCTGACCGGTTGTATTAACGTGCGGTGCACAGCAGGCACAGCAATCCCAATCAGCAATGGTGACAATACGAAGATCATCAATGTTTTCGAGTTTAGAGCGATAATTCAGAGCACATGCCTCTTCCGCTGTGGGATAAGAGACGGTTACCGCATGATTCATAGCAACCACTCGATTGGCGATATACTCAACAAAAGCAAGCTCAGAGTCTGTCAGAACACCATTGAAATCAACAGTAACCTCGTCGCTCCCCAGATGAAACCCTACATTATCGTAACCAAACTGACTATGAACAATACCGGAGATCAGATGTTCGCCGGTATGATTCTGCATTTTTCGCAGGCGTTGTTCCCAGTTGAGCACACCGACTACTGTTTCTCCAACCGGAAGGGGAACATCCGTATAATGCAAAAGCTCACCGTCTCGGATCTGAACATCCAGTACGACTGCATTGCCGAGATTACCGGTATCTGCGGTCTGACCGCCGCCTTCGGGGAAAAATGCGGTTTGATCCAGTATAATCGCATATTCCGCGCCGCAAGGACTATCCTTGCCAACCAATTGACAAGATAGAACTTGTGCTGTGAAATCACGCAGCATACCGTCGGTTTCATAAAGCTTCTTGGTTATCATAATTGAGAGAGACTCCTTTCAAAGGGAGCGCGTAAAGGTCGCTCTGCACAATATTATAGCACAAAAAACAGAATACGTCAATGCAAAATAAAAAAACTTGATTGAAATCTGCAATTTGTTTTGGAACAAGTTCCGATCAATCGGTGCAGGATAAAACAGCGAGAATTGCATCGCAATTTGCATTGTATGTACAAACAGATCGCTCTATGTGTGATAATGATGCAGTGTTCTTTCTCATGCGCTGAAAAGTAAGAATCGAAAAAATGGTTGCAATTTTTGCGGTTTTGCGCTATAATGGACAAAAAGAGGGCTTTGTTTCTTTTGAAAATAGGAGTGATACAAATGCACAGATGTAAACGCTGTGATGTTGTATTCTGGATCCTGTGCTTCTGTTTGGGTATGCAGTTGTTTTGGCTGCAGGGACATTGTGCGGATCCGATTTCTGTTGCATCGGCGGAAGATATGGCGGATGCACTGGCGGGACGTGCAGCACAGATGATGGTGCCAACCGACCGGATGGACACTTTGTTTACAGAGACTTTTGCACAGCGGCCGGATCTGGGATTCTACTATGACGGCTTTGAAGCAGTTGGTTACAGTGATACAACATTGATTACCATGCATTATCATACCTCAGATTCTCAGGCGGTATTGCCTGTGTATTCCAAACAAGAATTTGCAAATGCCTTTGTATCGGCGGCGATTTATGCGCAAACAGAGTTGTATCTTGTGCTGGTGGGAGCTGCGGATTCTGTGAAATGGGATTATGCGCAGATCATGGATGAAGCGCTTACGGATTCTGTTATGGCGCGGACAATGCTTTCCCAGCGAAAATGGCGGGTATGGCAGAATGCATACAGCAATGATGTATATATGATTCTTCAACTGGAGTATTATGGCTCCGATTCTGCTGCTGCCTGGCAGAAAAAGCAGCGAATCGAGCAAGAGGCTGTCTTACTGGCGCAATCGATTTTCCCGAAAGATGCTGCGGATGTCTGTAAGGTATTGCTTGCGCATGATGCTTTGATTCATCGCTGTGCATATAATGATACACACTTTACAGCCGGAGAAAATCATTCTGCCTATGGTGTGCTGATCAATGGCTATTCTGTTTGTGAAGGCTATGCCGAGGCGTTTCAGCTTTTGATGGATATTGCCGGTATTGAGGGCTATATTGTGATCGGAGAAGCGGATAACGGCAGTGATGTTGTTTCTCACGCTTGGAATATTGTTAAGCTGGATGGTGAGTATTATCATATTGACTGCACTTGGGATGACCCCATATCCGGTAATGGCAGTCAACTACTGCTGCATGATTATTTTCTGCTGAAGGATGCAGAGATCCGAAGTACCCATACATGGGATACTGCCCGATATCCTTCGGCAACCGGCTCACGATGGGATTTTGCATCTGCACAACAGAAATTGTCTTCAGTATCGTCATCAGGTGCAGCCTTTTCAGTGCAATATGATTCCTTATGTACGGGATTGAAACGGCAAAGCTATCTCTATCAGCTTGAGCAATTACGGATGACACAGACGATATCCTCTCATAGTGGTTCAGCGGGTCATAATATCGGAGCATCGAACAGCATCACTTCAGAGTATGTATCTTCGATGGAAAGCAGCGAACCATATGGCGATACTGTTTCCGATTTTACCGATAACGGTAATTCTGCCTCTGCGAATCAAGCATCCTTTGCTTTTCTGATCTGGTGTATTGTGATTATTGTTCTTGTGGGTGTGCTATATGCAAAGTTTCTGGCGTAAAAAGAAATCCCGCTGATTTTTCACTTGATTTTGTGTCAATCATGCCGCTTTTGCATAAGATAAGACGATCCGCTTTTTTAAGCGGAATGCAGACTTATGGAAAGGCTGGTGTTTTCGGATGCTTCATCAGTATTTTTTAGGTGGTGCTTCACCGGAAGGTTTTGTATCGGATTTTCTTACGGAACAAAAATCACAATATGGATATTTGCTCAAAGGCGGTCCCGGAACAGGAAAATCAACCCTGCTCCGAACCGTTGCCGGTGCATTTGCCGATGAATCGGTTTCGCTGTATCATTGTGCATCGGATCCACACTCGTTGGATGCTGTTGTACTGGAAGATCGCGGCGTGTATCTGGCTGATGCTACAGCACCGCATGAAATGAGCGTTTCTTTGCCGTTTGTGAACGGAGAACTTGTCGATCTTGGCCGAGCTTTACATCCGCAGCAGCTTATGGGCGATCGTGATGCCATCGAATTGCTTTCATTACGCAATACAGCACTCCATGATCGTGTAAAAACGATGCTGTCTGCGATATCTTCTCTCAAATCTATTTCTCTTTCGATCGGGGATAGCGCTCTGCAAAAAGAAAAGCTTACAGCCTTTGCCGGTCGATTGGCAAAGCGTCTGGTACCTCATGGCAGAGGAGCAAAGCATTCTGTTGCTGTAAAGCCGCTTTATCGGCAGTGCAGCGCATTGACACCTGCAGGTATGATGACGTTTCTTCCGGAGGGGTATCGATGTGTGCTGATACAGGATGAGTATGGTGCAGCAGCGATCCGCTTGCTTGGGGTGCTGTCTGAGACGATTGCAGCAGGAGGAATGCAATGTGTGCTGACTCGCTGTTTGACGCTCAAAGGCAAGCCTGTGGTTCATTGCATGATTCCGGAATGTGAATTGAATATTCTTACGGCCTCTCAATTGGAGCAAGCACCGACCGATCCGCTGATGCAGATCAATCTTCAGCGTTTTTATGATCCTGCTTCTTTGCGCCAGCAACGTATGATACATCGGTTTTCGATGAAATCAGCGGCATCTCTCCTGACACAGACAACTGCATTGCTTTCTGAGGCGCTGCAGGTGCATGATGATCTGGAACGATATTTCATCGCTTCACAGAATCGTACGCTGCTGCAAGAGACAACCGATGCGGTTTGTACTTCGATCCGGAAATATCACCCGAAACAATCGAAGTCATAGCTGCAAAACCAATCCGTTATAATTGATTAAGGATTGAATCACCAAAATCCAGTAGGAGAGAGCGGATGCTCTTTCCTGCCTTTTGGTGTTTTCATAGAAAGTAAAAAAGGAGTGTATCTCATGTTCAAACGAATCCTATCTGTATTGCTGATCGGTGTCATGCTGCTGCTGACCGGTTGTATGGAGCTGCCGGAGGCAGGCAGCAATGTACAGAATACCCAGCCTTCGTATTCCCAACAGACCACAACGGTGCAGTCTGATACGACCACCACCACAATCAGTATTGATACAACCACAGCTGCTCTGACCGATACCACAATATCATCTGCCACAACGACTACTGATCAGACAAGCACTTCAGCTCTCGGATTGGATCGCAACGGCAGCTATACTACCAAGGAGGATGTAGCGCTGTATCTGTATACCTATGGTGAGTTGCCCCAGAACTTTATTACCAAAAAAGAAGCGCAGAATCTTGGCTGGACAGGCGGTTCTCTTGAGCCTTATGCGCCGGGGAAATGCATCGGCGGCAGTTATTTTGGCAACTATGAAGGTTTGCTTCCAAAGAAAAGCGGCAGGAGCTATTATGAATGCGATATTGATACATTAGGGGCAAAAAGCCGTGGAGCAAAGCGTATTGTGTATTCTGATGATGGTTTGATCTATTATACAGAAGATCACTATGCAAGCTTTGAATTGCTGTATGGAGATGCGGAGTAAGGAGAATGCAATGAAACTGACAATACATTGTGAACATATCCACACCAACGAAGGGCTTCATGAGTTATTGGCGATCCTGTTTGACCTTCCGCCCTATTATGGAAAAAATCTTGATGCTTTTTATGATTGCCTCAGCGAACGCACCGACGAGATCATGCTGCAACTCAACGATGTTTCGATGCTTCAGGCTTCTCTTGGAAAATATGCAGATGCTTTTTGCGCTGTCTGTCAGCGTATTTCAGAGGAAAATCCCAATTTCCGATTTCTTATCAAATCAGAATGACATATCACATTTATCCAAACTTTCAAAATGTGCTTGACATTTTTTGGGAAATGTGTTATACTGAAGTATCAAAGTTGCTAGGAGGATGTACCAATGGATATCAAAGCAAAAATCGATGAGCTTGTTGATAAGATCAAAGGGGATGATGATCTTCTTGCACTGTTCAAAAAGGATCCCGTGAAAGCTTTGGAGCAGTTGACCGGTAAAGATCTGCCCGATGATAAGATCGATACGATCATTGATGGCATCAAAGCAAAGCTTTCTTTGGATGATGCAAAAAGCAAGCTTGGCGGCTTGTTTGATAAATTCAAGAAATAATCAATCAGAAAGGATGTAATACCCATGGGAAAATTTGAAATCAACGCAACAAAAACCGGCTTTACGATTCGTCTGAAGGCAGGCAACGGTGAGATCATTGCAACCGGCGGTGAAGTTTATTCCAGTCTTGCTTCTGCAAAGAACGGTACTGCAAGCATCACCAAGAATGCTCCGATCGCGGCGCTTGAGGATCAGACCGTTGAGGGCTACACACAGGAAAAGCATCCGAAGTTTGAGCTTTATCAGGATAAGGCAGGCGAGTATCGTTTCCGTCTGAAGGCAACCAATGGTGAGATTATTGCAGTGAGTGAAGGCTATACAGCGAAAGCTGGCTGTAAAAACGGCATTGAGAGCGTTCGCAAGAATGTTGTGGATGCTCCGGTCATTGAGCCTGCTGAGGATTGATTCTCATACGAGTTCATTGCTCCCTTTTGTTATTGAACAAAAGGGAGCTTTTGTTTTGCGTGAACGTGACCATAAAATGAATGAGGCGCCGACAAATGCCGGTGCCTCATTCGAAAGGAAGGCTGGGTGCGTAAGAGAAACACCACAGCTTCTTTATTATAGCATATAAAGTTGTGATTTTCCGTAACATGTAAAAATTGGTATGTTTTCTCGTAAAATTTTTTGTGGATCGATTTTTACGAACGATACTCTCTGAAAAATGCACGCAATAGAGAAACCGGATGCTGTAATGGAGCATCCGGTTTGAAAAATGATTATTCCATGTGATTATGACGAGCATTAAGCAGAGTACGAATCTTCTCATGAGGATCGATAACAGTACTGATAGAAACATCATGGTTGATTGCAGCGATAAAGTAGGCTGCATATTTTGAAACATCGACTTCGTGGAACCAAGGACGCTCCAACAGTTCGGGCATACGGTAGGTGAGATTTGTACCGAATACAGCATCCAACATGCCATCAGCATATGCCTTATCGAATTTTTCAAGACCGTGTGTAAACAGACCATACGTCGCATAAGCAAGAATACGGGTTGCGTTTTTTTGTTTCAGTGAATAGGCAAGATCCAGCATTGATTCACCGGATGCAATGATATCGTCTGCAATGAAAACGGTTTTTCCCTCAACAGGATTACCCAGATATTCATGTGCAACGATGGGATTCTTACCTTCAACGATCTTGGAGTAATCACGCCGCTTATAGAACATACCAAGATTGACGCCGAGCATCGTGGCATAGTACATATTACGTCCCAGAGCGCCTTCATCAGGACTGATGACCATGAAATTATCCGGTGTAATATCCATATCCGGAATGGTTTTGAGCATGGTTTTAAGCACTTGATAGGAGGGAATGACATTATCAATACCCATGAGCGGTACTGCATTGCTGACTCTTGGATCGTGAGCGTCGAACGTAATGATGTTCTCAACGCCCATGCTTTCCAGTTCCTGCAAAGCGTAAGCACAGTCAAGAGACTCACGATAATTTCTACGGTGCTGACGGCCGCCGTAAAGGATCGGCATGATGACATTCAAACGATGTGCCTTACCGGAAGCTGCTTGAATAATACGTTTCAGATCTTGATAATGATCATCGGGAGACATGGCGTTGTTCTTTCCGAACATTTTATAGGTGCAGCTATAATTACCCACATCAACGATAATGAAAAGATCCTTACCACGGATGGTAGATTTAATCAGGCCTTTGCCGTCACCGGAGGCGAAACGAGGACATTCACAATCGATCAGATAATTTCTGTCTGGAATGCCGTTTTCATTTGCCCATGAAACAAGGAACTGGTTGATCTGAGCACCAAGCTGCTCGGCACCCGGCATGGCAATAATGCCAAGGGGAGCGACAGTCTGGTTCTTGCGGTAAAGCGTATCACTGGCAGCGAGCGTCATAACGGTACATCCTTCCACATTATTTTACATTCTGTCTGTATCTGATTTGTTCAAATGCAGACGATAGGCTTGCTATGAAACCATGCTGAAAGCATCGGTTTATTTACAAAATTCCTCAATATAATGATCAATATCCGCTTGGATAATAGAGCGTGCGGTTTCAGCATCTCCGAATTCATTGACGGCAGTCGATTTCTTTTCCAGTTCTTTGTATACCGAAAAGAAATGAACCATTTCCTTGAAAATATGAGAAGGAAGATCATCAATGCTGGTGTAGGCGTTATAATTCGGATCATCAAAAGGGATCGCAATGATTTTGTCATCACGATGTCCTTGATCGATCATGCGGATCACGCCGATCGGATAACAGCGAACCAGTGTCATGGGGGACAGCGTTTCAGAACAGAGCACCAGAACATCCAGAGGGTCATTGTCATCAGCGTAAGTCCTCGGGATCAGACCGTAGTTAGCCGGATAGTGCGTTGAAGTATGCAGAATTCGATCCAGCTTGATCAAACCGGTTTCCTTGTCCAGTTCATACTTATTTTTACTTCCCTTGGGAATCTCGATCACAGCGACGAAATCATTCGGCGTGATGCGTTTGGGGCTGATGTTGTGCCAGATATTCATAAAGTAACGAATCCATCCTTTCCAGCTTTTCCACCACTGAAAGTATACCACAAAATGACCATAGTGTCAATCACGTTTCCCATTTTTGTGAATCTTGCATGAATTCCGTGGGCTTCTTTGCAAAATCTGTCTTTTTTTTCAAAAACGCTCTGCATTCGTTATATTTCGTAACACAACGGGAATTTATCCTTGCAAAATAGCGGAAAATATGGTATACTGTATCAGTTCCGTTATAAAAACAGAAAACAACAAAAGAAAGGTGCTGAAATCAATGTCGGACATTTGTTCAACGATAATGACAGAGAATATTTCTTTTTATGAAGGTTCGCAATTGATTCAAAATATAATGCAAGAGATCCGTAAAGTGATTGTCGGCAAAGATAAAGTGGTGTTAAAGGTTCTGCTGACATTTCTTGCGAATGGTCATGTGCTTCTGGATGATATACCCGGAGTTGGAAAAACAACACTTGCTCTGGCATTTGCCAAAACATTGGGTCTTGATTATCATCGTGTGCAGCTGACGCCTGACGTGTTGCCAAGCGATATCACCGGGTTTTCCATGTATCATAAAGAGACTGATGTATTTAAGTTTCACAAGGGTGTTGCATTCTGCAACCTGCTGCTTGCGGATGAGATCAATCGTACTTCACCGAAAACACAGTCTGCGCTGCTGGAGATTATGGAAGAAAACGCAGTCACAGTTGATGGCGTCACATATCCTATGCCGAATCCTTATTGTGTGATCGCAACACAAAATCCGGTTGGATCTGTCGGAACACAAATGCTGCCGGAATCGCAGCTCGATCGCTTTATGCTTTGTCTGCGGATGGGATATCCCGATCTGGAAAGTGAGATCGCTATTATGCGAAATGGCGGCAGTATCTCTACTTTGCAGGATGTAAATCAAGTTGTAGATTCTGCAATGCTGCTGCAGCTGCAAAAGCTTGTTGCGCAGATCCATGTTTCCGATGAAATCTACCGATATATTGCAAAGCTTGTTAAGGCGACCCGGGAGCATTCGCTGATTCGTCTTGGAGTGAGCCCCAGAGGTTCCTTAGCAATGGTATCCGTTGTGAAGGCAGTTGCGATTGCACGTGGCAGAGAGTATGTGATTCCCGATGATATTTCCGTCGTGCTGCATGATGTGTTTGCACATCGGATCATGCTGCACCCCAAAGCCAAAATGGATCATATCAAAGTCAGTGATATACTGGATGAGATCCTATGTAATGTACCGATCCCCGCATTGAGAAAGGCGTAATTTCATGCTTCGCAATCAACTGATCTATCTGTTTTTGTTGATCGTGCTTGTATTATTCTATATGCTGTATCGTGGTGCACTATCGCTTGAGCTGTTGTTGCTGGCGATTATCATGCCGATTTTGCTGTTTCTGTGTTTGCTATGGCAGCGTTGTTCGATTTCTCTGAAAATGAAATTCAATTGCCATGAAATCCCGTGTGATTCTTTGTTTTATTGTATCGTGCGGATTCGCAATCGCTGTCTGATCCCATTGAGCAATGCAATGCTGACACTTTCTTATACCCATTCCTTTGATACCAAATATGAGACGATCGAACTGCATATTCCGATTTCCGCCGGTAATACGGAGCAGATCCGGTTTTCATTTTCTGTTCCTTATTGCGGCAGAATATCCATTCAGGCACAGAACCTGTATCTATACGACCCGCTTCATTTATTCCGTATGCGGATTTCGCTGAAGGATTCCGGAAACATTTTGATTGTTCCGAAATTGCAACCGATTCCCTATGATATCCTTTCTGATGCATGGGAAGCGGATAGCGATCAGTATTCAGCGGAAAAAAGCGGTGATGATCCTTCTGAGATTTTTGCAATTCGTCCTTATCAGCCGGGGGATCACTGTACACGGCTTCATTGGAAGCTCAGTGCAAAGATGGATGCACTGCTGGTAAAGGAATATGGTCTGCCGATCAATGATGATGTGATCCTGTTTCCGGATTATCGTCGATCCGGCAGTTCACTGCATTCAGCACCGTTTCTGAATGCGGCGTTATCTGCGTTTTATTCGGTCTCCTGCCGGTTGCATGATCTGGGGCAATCTCAGCGTTGTTTGCTGTATCAGAGCAGTGAGGGACAATGCTTTGAGCTGTCATTGCAATCTGCAACCGATACCATGCAGGCACTTCGGCAGCTACTGTATGCAGTGCCGCAATCACAGGCGGAACCGGGCATCGCCGGTCTGCTGTATGAAAATCTGCATTGTGCGAGAATTATATATTTTACCCCGAGCCTTGATGCAGAAACCATTCCCATCTTATGTACATTGGCACAGCAGTTTGATCTGACTGTATTGTATACCGTTTTAGCGGATGCAGAGACTGATTTGCCTGAGGGCGCTGAGAATCTGAACTGTATCCCCATATTGTGTTCGGAAGAAAATAAAATATGGAAGCTTGATTCTGTTCATGGTGAGGAGGTGCAGCCGTGAATAGACCGTATTCCACGCCAAAGATTGTCACTGATTCTTGTGTGGAGCTGCACGATTCCATTGCCATGTCGGTGCAGCGGATACGCTTTGTACCGAAAAAACTGATTCGTACCGCAATTGCTTGCTTTGGTGTGCTTGGAACACTGCAAAGTTTTTTGGGCTTTTTTGAAATTCAGATCTATGCCAAGATCTTGCTGGGATTTGCTTTGCTTTTGACTGTGATCAACGGTTGGCTTTGGCAGAAAGAGCCGTTTCCGTTTCGGCGGGGCTGTGTTTTTTATGGTGCTGCGATTGTTTATTCGGCAATGCATTTCCCGCAGCTTTTACGCGGCTATTCTGTGTTGTATGAGACGATCAGAGCGTCCGTGTCGGAGCTGGAGTTTTCGTATGATGCAGCACATCTTACCAATGGCTGGAATGATATGGCCTGCTGTACGTTGATGCTCTGTCTGGTGGTTTTGTTTCTGTCATTGATCATAAGTTACTATACTACATTCCATCCGCATTTGTTGCCATGCTTTTTATGTACTTTTCCGTTTCTCGAACTGGGGTTGTTTTTTGGTTTTCAGACAGATTCCGCAGCTGTTGTGATACTGGTAGCATTCTGGGTTGCAGTTCTTTCCATGCAGCGCGCAACGCATAAGTTCTCTGTGAAACAGTCTCAGACAGGATTCTATCGACGGGGTAATATCTTTTATGCCAAGCCCGGTATGCGGTTTATGACAATTGAAATCACGGCGTTTCTTTTGCTGGTTACAATTTGGGGCATCGGTGCAGTTGTCGGTGTGATTGCCGAAAAAGCACCGAAGAATGCATGGATCGAATCAAAGCGGATGTATTTTCGTACACAGTTTCGCAGCATTCGATGGAATGAATTGACAGAATTTGCACAGAATCTGAAGTTCCCTTTTTCGAACGGTTCTGCTTCGGATGAGATCAATCTGGCGGATCGCGGCGATCTTTCGTTTACTGGGGAAACGGTTTTTGAACTGGAATTGCCGGGCGATTATACCCCACAGACAATCTATCTGAAAAACGCAGTCCATTCGGTATATACCGGAAAAGGCTGGGCCACTCTTGATGCTGCTGTGCTGCAAAACTGGAATTCGCTGTATATCGAAATGCAGTCCGTGAATATCATGCCTCAGTGTCTCGGATATGAGCTTTGGAATCGGATGGAGGATGATACGGTGCCGCTGACGATTCGTACCGCTGATTTGCATTCTGTGAATTTCACGCCCTATCATTGTATTTATGATGAAAATGCAGAATATATTGATGACACGTTGATTTTGCTGGATGATCGGAAAAACTATACCTTCCGAATCGATCCCGATCCGTTATCGTCTCAATACGATTTTTCAGATCTTTGTGAGGCATATGCGTATGAATCTTCACTTTTGCAGGATTATGAAGTGTTTTGTCGTGTGAACTATTCGATACTGACAGAAACTTCCGAGCTTAATGAGATTCGCGAGGCAGTTGTATCGCGCCTGACGTCGACATCGTATTCTCTGGAGGAAGCGCTGCAGGCAATTTATACCTATCTCAGCGAGTCTGCGGATTACAGTATGCAGCCGCCAAAAACACCTGCAGACAGAGATTATGTCACATACTTTCTGCAGGAAGGAAAGAAAGGTTATTGCACGCATTATGCATCTGCTGCGGTCGTACTTTGCCGTATGCTGGGTATTCCTGCACGCTATTGTCAAGGCTATGTGATTTTTGAATCTGATTTTTACAATGCGGATCTGACAACCTTGACTGATGGCAAGTATACGATGTCGGTCAAAGATACCAATTCTCATGCATGGGCAGAGGTTTTCCTACCTGATTATGGATGGATTCCGTTTGAAGCGACGGAAGGGTATTATACCGATCAGAATCCGAATACAGAGACAACACCCGCTACAACGGTTTCTTCTGTTTCACAAAGCACAATGCAGACCACATCAACCGCAACGCAAACCACTTCTTCCAGTCAATCCACTACATCGGATACTGCAGAAACTTCGCAGCAAAGCAGCATGATCGCAACCGGCAGCATCGCAGACGGTCATGGAGATCTCTCGAAGATATGGTCTTTGGTCGTCATGGTTTTGCTGATTCTGTTCGGAATTGCAGTTGTGCTTGGTGCAGTGATTTGGTACTGCTGGTTCAGGCATTCCCGTATCATACAAAAGAGAAACATCGCGATGTACCAAGCCGATCCCAATGAAGCGGCATCGGCATCTTATGGATATCTGCTGCGATTGCTCAGACGTCAGCATATTGAGCAGGGGAATCTTTCCCATGAGATGTTTGCACTTTATGCAGAAGAACAATGTGGACTGATCCCTGCCGGCGCAATGGTAAAAGCCGTGCAGACACAGCTTGCCGTAACATTCGGAACAACGAAGGTTTTTGAAGAGGATGCTGCACAGATCGTATCTCTTGCACAGATGCTTGCAAAAGGGATCTATGACCAATCGGGAAAATGTCAACGCTTTATGATGCGGTGGATCTTACATGATATCGCTTGATCATTGCAAGGCACAGTATGAAGTGAAAAAAAGAGTCTCTCGGCAGAGAGACTCTTTTTTGTTTCGAACGGAAGAGAAGGAATCATAAAAGATAAAACAAGGAGCTATCGAAATCGATAGCTCCTGTTGTGTGTGTTGCTTTGAAAGCACTCAGATCAGTTCTTAACCTCATGTGCTGTGAGATTGGCACGAGAGGAGAAGTCTTTGCCGGCACCGCCTCCGGTGACTGTCATTGCATTGCCGTCATAGCTGAACATTACGTTGAAGCCGACAAAGCCGGGGTTGTTTTTCAGCTCAAACACGATCTGTACGGTATCGCCGGGCTTTGCAGTAACAGTTTTGCAGGAAACTGTCAAGCCATCTCCGGTTTCGTTTTCTACGCTGGGGGCATTTGCATTGACACATACATAACCAATGTTGGTGGTTACTTGCAAGGATTTGGCATCATAGTTTGCAAAATCGGGATGGAACATATCGATCGGATAAATACCATCCTTGGCATCCTCAGAAATCTTTGCATCAAAGATCAGAAATTCGCCGTCAAAGACGAAGTCTGCTTTTTTGGACATATCCAGCCACATTGCCTGATAGGTCTTGTTGTTGGGCGTATAATTCTTATCGGCATAAGAAGTGGCAAGTGTAGTACCGGTATAAAGTTCCGTAGCGGGTGCACCGCCGGATTCGGTCACGGTGGTACCGTTGATATCGGTTTTATTGACAAAGATATCACCGTTTTCATCAACAATTGTAGTAACAGCAGGTGTTGTGCTGACACTGACCTCAGGATCAGGTGTCAGGGTAAGGTCGATATGCACCATGCCTTCATCGTCGGTTGAAAGGGCGGAGTTTGTCAAATTATCTCCTTTTTTGGTGCAGGCAAACGCAGGCAGCGTCATGATACCGGCCAGCAATACAGCAGTTACTTGCTTATAAAAACGATTCATGGTAGTGAATCTCCTTTCAAGTTATGCAAAGTTGGTACAATGCAGATTTGACTTCATTATACACAATCCGAAATAAAAAGTCAAGTCTATTTTTTGAGCACTAAGTAAGAATTTGGTGATAGATATTTGAAAAGGTATTGCAGTAATTATGAAGTCTCGTTAATTTGCGTTATTCTTGAGAGGTATTCTGCATTTCGTCAATATTGTCGGTCTGCTTTGTGCGGATCATATTCATCAGCATTTTGATGGAAGGCGGATTGCCGCGATACAACACCAGCAGACGATAGATCGTAGCGGAAAGCCATACCATGAAAAACGCCGTTGCAATGATCAGCGAGAAAGAAATAAGAATTTGTGTTGCAGAAAGCTGTCCCAGCAGCAATTGGCTGGGCAGAACAAGGATAGCGGTGAATGGGAAATAGGTAAGCCATGCTGCATTGGAAATCATACCGTTTCCGGTGTTTGGAGAGCCAATGCACATGAAAAAGCTGAACAGCAATACCATAACGAAGATATAATTGGTTTTTCCAAGATCTTCCGTTTTGGATGCAAGAGAACCGCTGATTGCAGAAACAGCACAGTACAATAAAAAGCCCAGTGCAAAGCTCAGCAAGGTAAGTATAATACCCGACAGAGAAAAGATCTCACGATTCTCGACGATCGTATCCAGTGTATGGATCACGGTATCGCCGGTTTCGGGAACGATTTTCAATGCAGCTATCAATCCGAGCGTACAGCCTGCTACAGCACTTGCCATCCAAATGAATATCTGTAGGAAAGCGGCCAGTGCGACACCAAACAGCTTACCGAAGATCAGAGCCAAAGGCTTTACTGATGTCAGCATGGTATCCATCAGCTTCGAATTCTTTTCCAGCAGTACGCTGTTTGCAACACTCTGTCCGTAGAACAAGATCATGAAATACAACAGCATCAGAACCAGATAAGGCAATAAAATCTCAATAAGTTCGCTGACGATATTGCTTTCTTCTGCATCGTCGCTTTCCAGAGTGAGCTGTTGGATCTCTGTGGAAACCGGTATGGACAGCAATGCGATATCATTGGGTGTCAGATCGGCTTTTTGCATTAGGATCGAGGGGAAGCATTCTTCAGCGTAAGCGCCGAAGATATATGCATCAGATCTGGATAATTCCGTATTATCAGACAGATATACCGTGAGTGCATATTGCTTTTCGACTTTGTGGATGTGCAGAAGCAGGGTGGTATCGGCATCCGCATCCGAAAGCATGGCTTCTGCTGCGGACATCGAATCGGCAGTGGTATAGGTCACATCGGGATAGCTGCCCATTTCTTTGAACACAGTATAATCAGCAGTACCTTCCGTTTCATCGCAGATAATGACATTGCGGATTGGCTGTTCCTCCACTACTTCGCTGACAGAGTCTGAAGCAATGATATTGAAAATCAGCGGAATGCCGGCCAGCAGGAGAACTGCCAACAGGATCGTAGAGATCAGCCAGCTTTTATTCATGCAGGTCTGTTTGAGCGTGAAGGCGCAGACACGATTGACTCCGGCAAGAGAATTACGCTTTTTCATGCGGCACCTCCTGTTTTTGTTTACGCTCTGCACGATACATAGCGATAAGTTTGTTGAGCTTTGGTATGCCGCCCCGATACAGGATCATCATCCGATAGATACGTCCTGCAATGACGGCAAGCAGTGCGATCAGTGCAATCTGAAGTGCCCATGCAAGCAGCAGGAGCGCAAGACTGATCTTTCCGCAAATAAAGTTTGCAAGTGCGGTAAATACAGAGAGGAACGGGCATAATGATACAAAGACATTCACGGCTTCGCTTTCAAGCATCGGTGCAAAGCTTGCAACGATATAGCCGATCATCAGAATCAGGACTACATAAAGGCTGCTGGTCTGAATATCCTCGGTTTTTGAGCAGCAGGATGCAAAAATACTGCCCAGGAGTGCTATGGTTGCATAACCCAGCACAATAGAAATTACCAGCAGCATTACAGAGCCGAAGTTCAGACTGTCGATCAACTGCTGAAGACCGATCATTTCAATAGCCTCGGTGATAAATGACACACTGCCCATGGCGCTTGTAATATGATAGGAAAGGAATAATCCCAGCAGGATAAGAGCAATGCCGATCATAAGAAATACGGTGACTGCAAGAACCTTTCCCACAAGAATTGCCAAGGGGTTGACACTGACCAGCAAAAGCTCAACGAGCTTCGAATTCTTTTCGTCCACACAGAGCTGGAAAATATAGCTCATGGAAAGTGTGCCAAGGAACATAACGATCATGGAATAATACAGGCTAATCATACTGTGTACTGCGAAATCGCTCTGATCACTGTCATCGCTGTATTCATTGATGACCTGCACCTGCATTGTATATGATGCATTGGCGATCTCCAATTGTTCCTCGGTAATGGAAAGCGCTTCCATCTGGGATTGATGGAACGCCTCGGCGATCATTTCGGTCAGAGTGTCCACATCCAAGGTATCCAAGGAACTGTTTTCGCTGTAAAAGCCCTTGATTGCAAAGCCCTTGCTTTCATCCAGAACAATGGATGCAGCCATATTGGTTTTCGATTCTGCAAGAAGACTGGCAAAGGTGTCATCAGAGGACTCGGTTTCTATGATTTCCAATGAAGTATATCGTTCATCGGCAAGAATAGAATCGGATATAAATGGGATTCCGGTTTCATTGCGCAGATAGAGCGTGGTGACAGAGGAACTTTCAGCTTCCTTTTCTGTGAAAAAGAGGCTGGCAACCGGCAAAGCAGCCAGTGCGATCAAAAACAGAATCAGCAGAAAGATCCGGATAGAAATTGCTTTGTAATGCTGTTGAACAGAAAATCGAAAAACAGTGCCGACACCGCGCAGTGAATTACTCTTCACCATGAGGCTCACCCACCTTTTCCACAAAGATCTCATGCAGGCTTGGCTCTCTCAATTCAAATGCGACCAGTAAGATGCCCTCTTCAACCAAACGCTTCAGCAGGGCATTGGCGTGATCCTCATCGTTGACCTTGCATTGATAGGAAAACCCTACCTGCGACAGAATTGTAACACCGGTTTGTGTAATCAGCGGTGCGATCTCTTGTTCGGTTTTGATAAAGAGATTGATTCTGCCATAGCTCTTTTTAATATTGGCAAGATTTCCCTGCAATACGGTCTTGCTGCGATTGAGGATCGTCAGATCGGTGCAGAATTCTTCGATCGTTGCCATCTGGTGGCTGGACATGATCAGATATTTGCCTTTGTTGATCTCCTCGTGAATGATGCTTTTGAACAGATCGGTGTTGACCGGATCCAGACCGGACAGCGGCTCATCCAGAATGATCAGCTCAGGGTCGCTGAGCAAAGCGGTCATGAACTGGATCTTCTGCTGATTGCCCTTGGAAAGCTGATCCGCTTTTTTAGGTTTTGCCGAGCGTTTGCCCTCTTGCTGAGGATAGAGATATTCGGTGGCTTCAAGACGTTCTGCCCAGTATTTGATTCTTTGCTTGGCATCCGCCTTGGAAACATTGCGAAGGGATGCAAAATACAGCAATTGATCCATCAGTTCTGTTTTGGGATATAGTCCGCGTTCTTCGGCAAGATAGCCGATATTGCATTGATCAATGCTCAAGGGCGCTTGGTTCCAGAAAACTTGACCGCCATCCTTTGCAAGCATACCAAGCATCATACGGATTGCAGTGGTTTTTCCGGCACCATTGGTGCCCAGCAAAGCGTATACGCCGGGCTGTTCCATGGAAAAGCTAAGTGAATCCACTACAACTTTTTTACCGTAACGCTTATGTAATTCCTTAACAACTAAGCCCATAATCATAGTTCCTTTCACTATTCTTTATGCTGTGTGTCAGAGTGAGACTATTTGTGCTGAATTCACAGCACAAATAACACATTTATTATACCATATGAAACCACAAAAGTAAATATCTAAGAATCAAAACTATGCATAGCTACTTAAATTAAATATATTACCATCGCTTTTTTGGGGAAATAAGACGAATTTGAAAATCAATACGCATAAATTTGTGTAAAATGGCATTTTTCATACGGAAGCTTGACGAAATCGAAAAATTATGTAATAATATAAGAAATGTGTATAAAGGGAGAGTGAACCCGATGAGTGAACAAATCGCAACAGCGCTGACAAATGCTTTAGGTGGTTTGCCGCCGCTTGCTATTGTGTTTATTATATCAATGCTTCCGATTCTTGAATTGCGTGGCGGCTTGATCGCCGCTTCATTACTCGGTATTGATATCTGGACAGCTGTGATCGTTTGTATTCTTGGCAATATTATACCCATCCCATTTATTCTGTTTTTCATTGAAAAACTGCTGAACTGGATGAAAAATTGTAAAGTAAAGATATTTCAGAAATTTGCCTGCTGGTTGGAAGCAAGAGCTTTGGGCGAAAAGTCGCAGAAGATCAGAAAATATGAGTTTCTCGGATTGCTGGTTTTTGTCGGAATCCCGCTGCCGGGTACAGGAGCGTGGACAGGTTCCTTCATTGCAGCACTGCTTCATATCAAGATCCGAAAAGCAGTTCCTGCAATTTTGCTTGGTTTGATCATGGCTACTGTCATTATGTGCATTGTATCCTATGGCGGTTTGGCTGCAATCAGCAAACTGTTTTCCTAATGTATTTTCTCAGAAACGGTATCGTAATTTCGATACCGTTTTGTTGTTATATTCTCCAGTTTGTCATGCCGTGCGGAGGTTGCGCTGTGCATAACGCCGAAATCTGTTTTACCTCTTTAAAAAAAAGGGTTTTTGCGGATCGTTCTTGTATAATCAATATATAGATGTAAGTCGTATGAATAATAAAAGTGAGGGATGTGTATGACGGTTCGAGAACAAATTGAGATTATGGAAATCGGCAATTTGAGCCAATTTGCCTGTCCATCCGTAAAAGCAAAGCGCAGTAAGCGTGAAGTCAAATGTCCGTATCGCACGGAATTCCAGCGCGACAGGGACAGGATCCTGCATTCTTCGGCATTTCGCCGTCTGAAAAGAAAAACGCAGGTTTTTCTTTCTCCAATCGGTGACCATTATCGAACACGGCTTACCCATACGCTTGAGGTATCTCAGATCGCCCGCACAATTGCACGTGCGCTGCATATGAACGAAGATCTGACAGAAGCCATTGCGCTGGGGCATGATCTGGGCCATTCTCCCTTTGGCCATGCCGGTGAAGCGGCTCTTGATCAGGTTTGCCCCTATGGCTATCAGCATTATCTCGAAAGTGTGCGTGTTGTGCATTATATCGAGAAAGACGGCAAGGGCTTGAATCTGACGATGCAGGTGAAAAACGGTATTGCCTGTCATACCAATCGCATTGCCTCTACCAGAGAGGGCAATATTGTCCGTGTTGCCGATCGGATCGCCTATATCAATCATGATATAGATGATGCCATTCGCGGTGGGATCCTCAAAAAAAGCGAATTGCCGAGAGATTGTGTGCAGACACTCGGTGATACCAAAAGCCGCAGAATCACAGCGATGATCTCTTCCGTCATTGCTAATGGCCCCGATGTGATTCGTATGACCAGAGAGATTCAGGAAGCGCATGATGCACTGCATACGTTTTTGCGTGAGAATGTATACAGCAATTCTGCCGCAAAGCAGGAAGAACCAAAGGCACAGGAGCTTGTGATTCGGCTTTACAATTATTTTATCAAGCATATTGATGCGCTTCCGAAGGAATATCAGCGCATCGCAGAACGGATGGATCTTGATCGTGCTGTCTGTGATTATATTGCCGGCATGAGCGATGATTATGCCATCTGGACTTATGAAAAGATTTTTGTTCCTCGCTGCTGGGATGTTCGGTAACGGTTTCGTACTTTAGAGGAAAGGATGGTGAAACGGAATGCTTCCGCAGGAATTCTTATATCAGCTTAAGCAGGCGAATCCGATCGAAACGGTCATGGGACGCTATGTGCAGCTTGTGCGTGCAGGTTCGCTGCTGAAATGTCAGTGTCCGTTTCACTCTGAAAAAACACCTTCTTGTGTGATCTATGCCGGAACACAGGATCCCCATTTTTATTGCTTTGGCTGTCATGCCGGCGGAGATGTCATCACATTTCTGATGAAGATCGAAGGCTTGGGGTATATGGATGCCGTTCAGACTCTGGCACAAAACGCCGGACTGACTGTGCCGACTGAGGAGCACGATAATGGTGAGAGCAAGCGCCGTACCCGTTTGTTGGAATTAAATCGGAATGCTGCTCAGTATTATTATAAACAGTTGTGCGGCTCTGATAAGCGTGGACTGCAATATCTGGCACAGCGAAAAATCGATCCCAAGATCATCAAGAAATACGGTTTGGGATTCGCAGGCGGTGAATGGGATGGTTTGCTGCGTGCCATGAAAGTGCTGGGCTATACAGAGGATGAACTTATTGCATCCAATTTATGCAGCCGTTCACAGAAAGGAACGCTGTTTGATCGGTTTCGGGATCGTGTTATCTTTCCGATCTTTGATCTGAGAGGCAGCGTGATCGCCTTTGGCGGACGTACCATTGATCCTGATGGACAGCCTAAATATCTCAATTCATCCGATACACCGGTGTTCAAAAAGGGCCGGAATCTGTTTTCCATGCAGTTTGCCAAAAAATCGCAATCAAAGCGATTGATCCTTGCGGAAGGCTATATGGATGTCATAGCGATCCATCAAGCAGGATTTGATAATGTGGTTGCATCCCTTGGAACTGCATTGACAGCTGATCAGTGCCGGCTGATGCGGCAATATGCCGAAGAGGTCGTGATCGCATATGACAGTGATACCGCAGGACAGAATGCGACCATCAAAGCGGTGAATCTTTTGCGTGCTGTGGGGATTCAGCCGAAAATTCTTCGGCTCCATGACGCCAAGGATCCCGATGAATATATCAAGAAATTCGGTGCAGGACGCTTCCGTCTGCTGTTGGAGGAAGCAGATGATGCAGTTCAATATGCGCTGGAACGCTGCAAGGATGGGATCGATCCGGAAGCTGTCGATGGCAAAGTGACCTTGATTGAGAAAACCATACCCGTTTTGGCTGCCATTGAAAATGATATGCAGCGATCCATATATATTTCCAATCTTGCAAAAGAGCAGGAGGTAGATCCACAGATTTTGACCGCACAAGTGAATCGAGAGATCGCAAAGCGGAGGTCACGTGATGAGAAACAATCGTGGCAGGCAGTTACCTCGCTGCCGTTGATGCAGGATCCAGTCAATCCGCAGGCAGTATCGCATCGCAAGGAGGCAAAGGCAGAGGAACTGATCCTTTGTTATTTGTTCCGCCATCCCGACGATATGGATGTTATCCGTAAACATATTCAGCCGGAACAATTTGTCACTGCGCTTTATCAGCGTGTATATCGGGAATACCTAAACCGTATGCCGCAGATGCAGCAGTTTTCTTTGTCGATGTTTTCCGATTCCTTCCATCCGGATGAAATGGGAAGAATCACCGGCATTGAAGCAAGATATGCCGATGTCGATATTGGAGAAGCCTCTGTTTTTGATGCGATCGAGGTGCTGAAGGCAGCTGATACGGGACAGGCTCCGGTTGATTCGCTCAGTGACGAGGATTTTGCAGCGCTGTTCGTCAAGAAACGAATACAGAAGAATGGATAAGCTGAAGGATACAGCACAAACTTTCTGTATGGTATAGAAAATAGAAATATAAGGGTACCCTGTTTTTTAGGAGGATGTAGCAATGTCAAATGAAAAGAACAAGTATCAGAGTCTGCTGGAAAAAGCAAAAGAAAGTGGTAAGATCTCTTTGAGAGAGATGAACGATGCCTTTGAGGGCATGGCATTCGATCCTGAGCAGATCGACAGCTTTTATGATAGCTGCAGCAGTATGCATATTGAGATCATTGATGATTACAGTACCGATGATGCCGATCTGAAAATTGGTATGGATGCGGATCTTTCGGATGATCTGGAATTTGCACTGTCCACAGAAGGCATCGGTGTGGATGATCCTGTCAAGATTTATCTCAAAGAGATCGGTCATGTACAGCTTCTGACAGCCGAAGAGGAAACACAGCTTGCACAGAAAATGAAGGCAGGCGATACCTTTGCCAAAAAGCGTCTGATCGAAGCCAATCTTCGATTGGTAGTAAGCATTGCAAAGCGTTATGTGGGCAGAGGAATGCAGTTTCTTGATCTGATTCAGGAAGGTAATCTTGGTCTGATCAAGGCTGTTGAAAAATTTGATTATACAAAGGGCTTTAAGTTTGCGACCTATGCAACATGGTGGATCAGACAGGCAATTACGCGTGCCATTGCCGATCAGGCCCGTACCATCCGTATTCCTGTGCATATGGTGGAAACCATCACAAAAGTCAAGAAGATTTCCAGTCAGCTTCTGCATGAAAACGGCCATGATCCGACGCCGGAGGAGATCGCTGAGCGTCTTGAGATGCCTGTCGATAAAGTCCGTGAGATCATGCGGATCGCATATGATCCGGTATCTCTGGAAACACCTGTCGGTGAAGAGGATGACAGCCATCTCGGAGATTTTATTCCCGATGAGCAGGCGATCGATCCTGTGGAAGCAGTATCTAACAGCATCTTGAAGGAAGAATTGGATAATCTTCTGAATACCTTGACCGAACGTGAGGCGTTGGTTTTGCGGATGCGCTTTGGTTTGGATGACGGTCAGACACATACGCTGGAGGAAGTCGGTGCGGCATTTGAAGTGACCAGAGAGCGTATTCGTCAGATTGAAGCAAAAGCGATGCGTAAGCTGCGGAATCGTCGTCACAGATATCTGAGTGGTTATTGCAATTGATGCTTGCCTATGAAGGAGCGTAATCGCAAGAGAGAAAGAAAAAAGCAGTTGTGTGTGAAGGAGGACGTGATATGCCCGGCGATAAAACCAAATACGATCAATTGCTGGATATAGCCAAAGCCAACGGCAAAATTTCCTTGCGGGAAATGAATGATACCTTTGAAGAGCTGGAATTTGATGCGGAACAGATGGACAGCTTCTATGATACTTGCAGTGCATTGCATATTGAGATCGTGGATGATTACAGCATCGATGATCTTGATTTGAAGCTTGGCATGGATGCTGATCTTGTTGATGATCTTGAACTGGCACTTTCTACGGAAGGCATCGCCATTGATGATCCGGTTAAGATTTATCTGAAGGAGATCGGTCGTGTGCCGTTGCTGACTGCAGAAGAAGAAACGCAGCTTGCCAAACGGATACAGACAGGGGATTCTTATGCCAAGAAACGTCTTTCCGAAGCAAATTTGCGTCTTGTGGTCAGCATAGCCAAAAAATATGTTGGCCGTGGAATGCAGTTTTTGGATCTTATTCAGGAGGGGAATCTTGGTCTGATCAAAGCGGTTGAGAAATTTGACCATACAAAGGGATTCAAATTTTCAACTTAGGCAACTTGGTGGATCAGACAAGCGATTACCCGTGCCATTGCGGATCAAGCTCGTACCATTCGTATTCCTGTGCATATGGTTGAGACCATTACCAAAGTGAAGAAGGTATCCAGTCAGCTGCTTCATGAGAACGGGCATGATCCGACTGCGGATGAGATCGCAAATCGGCTGGATATGCCGGTGGACAGAGTGCGTGAGATCATGCGGATCGCTCAGGATCCTGTTTCACTGGAAACGCCGATCGGTGAAGAGGAGGATAGCCATCTTGGAGACTTTATTCCCGATGAGCAAGCACCTGCGCCCACAGAAGCAGCTTCCAATTTAATGCTTAAGGAGCAGCTCAACGAAGTGCTTAGTACCCTGACAGAACGGGAAGCAATGGTGCTTCGGCTGCGATTTGGTTTGGATGATGGCAGAGCCCGTACATTAGAGGAAGTCGGAAAGGCTTTTGATGTTACGCGTGAGCGGATCCGTCAGATCGAGGCAAAGGCGCTGCGAAAGCTTCGTCATCCCAGCAGAAGCAAAAAGGTAAGAGACTATCTGGAATAATAAAGGGTATTACCCATCGAAACAGGCTGCATGATCGAACATGCGGCCTGTTTTTGTCTTGTTATAACACAGAACAGCCATCCATACTTTGCAACAGAATGGATGGCTGTATCAATGTTTTTGAGGGAGAAAAGCGGATACCTTGATATTTCTTACTGTTTTTTGGGATGGAATTTCATTGAAATATCAAAGGCTTTTACGCTATGCGTCAATGCGCCGATGGAAATAATATCCACACCGGTCTGGGCAACGGCATGCAGTGTATCGTGAGTTATGCCGCCGGAAGCCTCCAGTAAGGCGTTGCCATTGGTGATCGAAACTGCTTCGCGCATGGTGTCGCAGTCCATATTATCCAGCATAATGATATCCGCACCGGCAGACAATGCCTCTCTGAGCTCATCTAATGTCCGTACTTCCACTTCGATCCGCACCATATGTCCGACGTGTTTCCTAAGCTGTGTGATTGCCGGCGTAATGCCGCCACAGGCATCAATATGATTATCCTTCAGCATAGCGCCATCCGAAAGATTGAAACGGTGATTCTTACCGCCACCTATGCGGACTGCATATTTTTGCAATGCACGCAGACCCGGCGCTGTTTTTCTGGTATCGGCAATAGAGGCATTGGTGCCTTCGACCAGTGCAACACAGCGTGCGGTTTCAGTGGCAATGCCGGAAAGATGCTGCAACAGATTGAGTGCAGTGCGTTCGCCTTTCAGCAGAGTACGGGTGTTGCCCTGCATTGTGGCAAGAAGATCACCCTTATTAATGCGATCGCCATCCTGCATTTTTGGGGTAAAGGTAACTCCTTCGCCTACCAGCGCAAATACACGAGCTGCAATATCCATACCACAAAGTACACCGCTGTCCTTTGCGACCAGATATGCTTCGGAGCAGTCGTCGGGTGACAGTAAAAAATCTGATGTGATATCAATACCGGTGATATCTTCCATTAACGCATTGCGGATCAGTTCATCAACATAACATGGCAGAAGCTGCATCATAATAATTCCTCCAGAATCAGATAGGCAACGGTTGCTTGAGAACGCGCCTCTAAGTAATCGCGATCCAGACGCCAATCTTCACAGGCAATCAATTGAATCAGTTCGGTAATTCGTTCGTAGGCGGCATGGATTCGCTCTGTGTTCGGAATGACGAAGTAGGTTTCCTGTAAAATCTTACGAAGCTCGGTGCGGATACCGTGGGGGATCGGTTCAGTTGCTGTGACCGGCTTAAATGTACCCTGTACAAAGCGTGGATTGATATCCAATGCTTCACGGGCGATTTCTTCCGCTGCACGACGAGAGAATACCAGAGCCTCCAATAAACTGTTGCTGGCGAGTCGGTTGTTACCGTGAACGCCGGTATGTGCGCATTCACCGCAGGCATATAGCCGGTCAATACGGGTCTGTGCATTGGCGTTGACATTGATGCCGCCCATCAGATAATGCTGACAGGGGAAAATAGGAACAGGTTCCTTGGTGAGATCATAGCCTTGCTCAAGGAGTTTGCTGTAAATCTTCGGAAAACGAGTATGGACTTCTTCGGGATTCTTATGAGAAATATCCAGCCAGAAATCCTGGGAACCGGTGCGACGGCTTTCCAAAATGATGGCATGAGACACCACATCACGAGGAGCAAGCTCCAGACGATCATCATATCGGTGCATAAAACGTTCGCGATTCGGATTGAGCAGATAGGCACCTTCACCACGCACGGCTTCTGAAATCAGAAAGCATTCTCTGGTGTGTTTGTTGTTAAAGGCTGTCGGATGGAATTGGATCAGATTGAGATTCTTGATGCGTGCGCCAAGCTCGTAGGCAATGCGGATGCCGTCTCCGGTTGCAATGGCAGAGTTGGTCGTGTATTCGTATACACGACCGATACCGCCTGTTGCCATAATCAGAAAATGACAATTCACCACAGAAAATACATCATCGTGAAGCAGTTCACAGGAAAAACCGGTTTCAGTCTGCATAGCTCTGCTCATAATGGTATGCTCTGCCAGAGTGACGTTCGGCAGCATTACCGTAGCAGCAAGCAGACCACGCAGGATCTCAGCGCCAGTGGAATCCCGATAATGGAAAATTCTTCTGCGGCAGTGACCGCCTTCCAAAGTACGATCATAGTCGCCACTTTCGTTTCGATCGAAGTCTACGCCATAAGCAACCAATTGTTCGATATCTCTTGCAGCCTCTGTCACAAGAATATGCAGTGTTTCGGGATTGTTGGTGAAAGCACCTGCAATTCGGGTATCATTGGCATGCAGCTCAGTATTATCATCAGGCGCATTCCATACACCTGCAATACCGCCTTGTGCAAGCGCAGAATTGCATAATGTGGCTTCTCGTTTTGCAAGCACCAGAACACGAAGTGACGGGGGAAGATGCAGTGCTGCATAGAGTCCGGCAGCACCGGCACCGGCAATCACCACATCATAATTTGCATCTAAATTCAGCATGGATCAAAATCTCCTTCTGACTTGCATGATATTACTTATTATTGTACCATACTTTGGAAGATTTGTCACGTGTTTTTTCGAATCTTTTCGAATCTGCGTAAATCTAATGGGTATTCGGAGAAAAACACAGGAAAATGCCTTGGCGTTCATAAAATGTTCATGAAATATTCACTTAAAATTCATGTTATTACAAACCTATTTATGGTATAATACTAGAGACCGTTTACTCGGATGAAGGATCTGCCCATATGCTTTGTGCAGGGAGATTCACCTACCTTCTTTCTGGGTTTATCGGTGAATATTACTTAAAGAGGTGAAAATCATGCTTCGTAAGGAAGAAAAGACAGAGGTCATTCTTGCCAATGCTACTCACGAGGGCGATACCGGTTCTCCTGAGGTGCAGATCGCAATTCTGACTCGTCGCATCAACGACCTGAACGCACATCTGAAGGATCATAAGAAGGATTATCATTCTTACAGAGGTCTGCTGAAGATGGTCGGCCGCAGACGTAACCTTCTGAACTATCTGAAGAAGAAGGACATTGAGCGCTATCGTGCAACAATCGAGCGCCTTGGTCTGCGTAAGTAATCGTGCGCATATAGGGCAGGGGGAGTCCTTCCCTCTGCCCTTTTATGCAGTAAGAAATGGTGGCTTCCATGATGATTAGCATGAAATCGTGTACTGTGATCCAGCAGTACAGGCTTTTGTGCTAAATCTGTATTGGGATGCCGCTGATGTCATCCGGATTGTTGCAAAAAAGATATTAGGAGGTCAATATCATGTTTGATAACTACAAAGTATTCCAGACAGAATTTTGCGGTCGTACTCTGACGATCGAGACCGGCAAAACCTGTGAACTTTCCAACGGTTCTTGTTGGGTACGTTACGGTGATACCGTTGTGATGGCAAATGTAACCGCCAGTGAAAAGCCTCGTGAGGGCGTGGATTTCTTCCCGCTTTCTGTGGATTATGAAGAGCGTCTGTATTCTGTCGGCAGGATTCCCGGCAGCTTTATGAAGCGTGAGGGCAAGCCCAGTGAAAAGGCGATCCTGACTTCTCGCGTTGTCGATCGTCCGATTCGTCCTTTATTCCCGAAGGATATGCGTAATGATGTTTCTGTTGTAATGACTGTTCTGGCTGTGGATCAGGATTATCTGCCTGAGATCTGCGGTATGATCGGTGCTTCCGTGGCAATTTCGATTTCCGATATTCCTTGGAACGGTCCGATCGGCGGTGTTTCTGTCGGTTTGATCGATGGCGAGATTATCTTGATGCCTACCCAAGCGCAGCGTGCTGTCAGTGATCTGAATTTGACGGTTGCTGCCAGTGCTGAGAAGATCGTTATGATCGAAGCAGGTGCGAACGAGGTTTCTGAAGAAGTGATGCTGGAGGCGATTCTGAAGGCACATGAGGAGATCAAGAAGCTGGTTGCCTTCATTAATGAGATCCGTGCACAGATCGGCAAGCCGAAATTCACCTTTGAATCCATGGAAGTGGATCATGATCTGTTTGATGCAATCGCTGAATTTGCAAGAAAAGATGTCGAGTATGCACTTGATACCAATGACAAGAACATTCGTGAAGCTCGTTTGAGCCCTGTGAAAAATGCGATCCATGAGAAATTTGATCCCGAAAATGCTGAGCGTATTGCGATGATCGATGAGTGCATTTATAAGCTGCAAAAGACGATCGTTCGTGAATGGCTCTATGAGGGCAAGCGTGTGGATGGCAGAAAGATCGATGAGATCCGTCCGCTGGCTTCCGAGGTTGGTCTTTTGCCTCGTGTCCATGGCAGCGGTCTGTTTACCAGAGGTCAGACACAGGTGCTTACCATTGCGACTCTCGGCCCTGTTTCCGATTCTCAGCGCATTGATGGCTTGGATGCCAATGAGGAATGCAAGCGTTATATGCACCATTATAATTTCCCGTCCTATTCTGTTGGTGAAACAAAGCCCAGCCGTGGTCCGGGACGTCGCGAGATCGGTCACGGTGCATTGGCTGAGCGTGCTCTGCTGCCTGTCATTCCGTCTGTTGAGGAGTTCCCTTACGCATTGCGTCTGGTTTCTGAGGTGCTCAGCTCCAACGGTTCCACATCCCAGGGTTCCATCTGTGGTTCTACGTTGGCTTTGATGGATGCCGGTGTACCGATCAAGGCGCCGGTAGCCGGTATCTCCTGCGGCTTGATTACAAAGCCCGATTCCGATGATTTCATGACGATGGTAGATATCCAGGGGCTTGAGGACTTCTTCGGTGATATGGACTTTAAGGTAGGCGGTACCCATAAGGGTATCACTGCGATCCAAGTGGATATCAAGGTGGATGGCCTGACACCTGCTATCATTAAGGAAGCATTTGAGAAGACTCGCAAGGCTCGTCTGTATATCCTCGATGAGATCATGCTCAAGGCGATCGCAGCACCTCGTAATACTGTCAGCGATTATGCTCCTAAGATGCTTCAGACCCGTGTGCCTGTGGATAAGATCCGTGAGGTTATCGGTTCCGGCGGTAAGGTGATTCAGAAGATCTCTGCTGAGTGCGATGTAAAGATCGATATCAATGAAGACGGCAGCGTATTTGTTTCCGGTATTGATCTTGCCAATGCTCAGAAAGCAATTACCATTGTGGATACCATTGCCAAGGGTCCGGAAATCGGTGCAATCTATAAGGGTAAGGTAACCGGTATTCAGACATTCGGTGCGTTCGTTGAGATCGTTCCCGGTAAGGAAGGTCTTGTGCATATTTCCAAACTGGACAAGCATCGTGTTGAAAAGACTGAAGATGTGGTGTCTCTCGGTGATGAGATCGTTGTTAAGGTCATGGAAATCGATGACGTAAAGGGTAAGATCTCCCTTTCCCGTAAGGATGCGTTGGCTGAACTGGAAGCGAAAAAGCAGATTGCTGCAGAAGAAGCCTAACTGATAAAAGATCGTGTCACTTAATTGACACGATCTTTTTAGTTTAACAGAATTACATTTTGTATAAATGACACTTTATATTATTTTTCCTATACCCCCTATCATAAGATACCTATTTGATTTTTGAGGTAGACTGTGCTACAATGATGTCAGTAGGAAAGCTCCTGCTGATTTCATTGTTCCCCCTATCGGAGCGCCGGTAAAGGATGCCTCCAATCTCGGCGCTCCGTTTTCTTTTTTATAGATAGATAATATTGATTTTGGAATTGGGAGGATATGATTATGTCGCAATATCGCAAATATCTTGCTGCGTTTCTTGGCGCAAGTATTGTATATCTTTCTGCTTTGACAGGCTATGTTGCCGGAGCAGACGATTCGCTTTCTATTGGTTTTGAGTCCGGTACTGAGGGTTTTACTGCTAGAGGAAGTGCTGCGGTAACACAAACAAATGATGTTGCCTTTGAAGGCGCACGCAGCTTGTTCGTATCCGGCAGAACGAGTGCATGGAACGGCGCTTCGATCATTCTTGGCGATAGCTGGGTTGATGGTGCCGATTATGAGTTTTCCTGTGCCGTGATGCCGGTTGGTACCGGTAATGTGACTATGCAATTATCGCTTCAGTACGATGCAGATGGCACAACATCGTACCTGCAGATCGACAGTCAGAGCGTTCCTTGTGGACAGTGGACGGTTCTTTCTAATGACTCCTATACATTGCCTTCCAATGCAACCAATGAGATGCTTTATGTCGAAACAACAGAGAGCTTGTGCGATTTTTATCTGGATGCAGTTGCTGCAGAGCGTTGTGCGGTGTATATCAAGGGTGATGTCAATCAGGATAATGCAGTAAATCGAAATGATGTTCTGCAGCTGAGCGATTGGCTTTGCGGTAAGGATTGCCAGATCAACGGCAAGGCAGCGGATCTCAATCAGGATCATGTCATTTCCGGCGTTGATCTTTCTATGTTGCGTCAGTTTTTCATTTATCCTGAGCTGACTGCTACTACGACTACGACCACCACAACAACTACTACCACAACAACTACTGCCCCCGTTTTGCAGCCCGGACAATGGAATAATCAGGCTGATATCAGCTGGATCGATCCGAATAAGCCTATGGTTGCATTGAGTTTTGATGATGGCCCTGTCGGGCTCAATGGCTCTCCTGCGGCTCGTATTCACGATGCATTGACCAATAATGGATTCCACGCTACCTTCTTTTATTGGGGCAATCGTATCAACGGCAACAATGAAAATGAGATTCTGCAGGCAAAGCAGCGCGGCTTTGAGATTGCAAATCACACTTATACGCATCCGTATCTGACGGATCTGTCTCCTGATCGGATTCTCAGCGAGTATAATCAGACTGCCGATATTCTTCGCAGATTGACAGGTCAGCAGGACTTCTTAGTCAGACCTCCTTATCTTGCTGTTAATGATACCGTTAAGAATACGCTGCAAGTTCCTCTTGTGAATTGTGCGATCGACAGTGGTGACTGGAATAATGCAAGCGTGAATGATATGGTCAACAAGATTCAGTCAGCAGCTCAGAACGGTTCTCTGAACGGAAAAGTTGTTCTGATGCATGAAACTTATAACACGACCGCTGAAGCTGTTGAGATTCTTTGCAAGTACTTCAAGCAGAATGGTTGGCAGGTTGTAACAGTATCTGAGATGTTCCGTGCCAAGGGCAAGGATATGTTCGCTGGCAATGTGTACAATGGTTTATAATGACACCCTACAAGCAAAGTCCCGGTATGGAATGATGAGCCGTGCCGGGACTTTGTTTTTTTATGTGTATTTCCTTTAGAAATATCAGTAAGATACTTGACAGTTTCATGCGGTTATGATATAATCAAATCGGAATTTGTCCCAAAAGGCAAACTGCATTTTTCATCTTTTGCCCGCGGTGTTTTACCGCCTACAATCCGATGGCTTGCAGGGTGCCTTCTGTTTTTACAGAATGCGCTGATTGACGCATGATTTTATAAGGAACAAGGTCAAGTGCAAAATGGATTTAGAAAAACAAAAACACGCTCCGGTTTATGAGGCGCTCCAACGATTGCGCAGACAGCGTGTGGTACCTTTTGATGTGCCCGGTCATAAACGAGGCAGAGGTAATCCTGAGCTGGTTCAGCTTCTTGGAGAGCAATGTGTTGGAATTGATGTGAATTCCATGAAGCCGTTGGATAATCTTTGCCATCCGGTTTCTGTGATTCTGGATGCCGAAAACCTTGCAGCTGATGCGTTTGGTGCTGCCCATGCGTTCTTTATGGTAGGCGGCACAACATCCGCTGTACAAAGTATGATTCTTTCTGCCTGCAAAGCCGGAGAAAAAATTATTGTACCTCGTAATGTACATAAAAGTGTAATCAATGCCATGGTGCTCTGCGGTGCTGTTCCGGTATATGTGAATCCTGATGTGCAGCCGCGAATCGGAATTGCATTGGGTATGGAGCTTTCACAATTGGAACAGGCGATCCATGCCAACCCGGATGCTGTTGCCGTTTTTGTGAATAACCCGACCTATTACGGTATTTGTTCAGATCTGCGTGCGATCGTCAATCTTGCACATGCACACAATATGCTGGTGCTTGTGGATGAAGCACATGGTACGCACTTTTATTTCAATGATACGCTTCCTGTGTCAGGCATGGCAGCAGGCGCTGATATGGCAGCGGTTTCCATGCACAAATCCGGTGGCAGTCTTACGCAAAGCTCGTTGCTGCTGCTGAATGACACGGTCAATGAAGGCTATGTCAAACAGATCATCAATCTGACTCAGACGACCAGTGCCTCATATTTACTGATGTCCAGTCTGGATATTTCACGACGCAATCTTGCACAAAGAGGAGAAGTATCCTTTGCAAAGGTAATGTCAATGGCGGAATATGCCCGTGAGGAGATCAATGCAATCGGTGGTTATTATGCCTATGGCAGAGAGCTTTGCAACGGTTCCAGTGCCTTTGATTATGATGTGACGAAGCTTTCGGTATATACCAGAGATATTGGTCTGGCAGGGATCGAGGTATATGATCTGCTTCGCGATGAATACGATATTCAGATCGAGTTTGGCGATATCGGTAATATTCTGGCGTATATTTCTATTGGCGATCGTATTCAGGATATTGAACGTCTTGTGGGAGCTCTTGCAGACATCAAACGCTTATATGCCAAGGACAATACCGGTATGCTGAGTCTGGAGTATATTCCGCCGAAGGTAGTGGCGACGCCGCAAAAGGCATTTTATGCCGAAAAGGAGATGCTGCCTCTTGAAGAAACAAATGGTCGTATCTGTGCTGAATTTGTAATGTGTTATCCGCCCGGTATTCCGATTTTGGCACCCGGTGAGATCATCACTAAGGATATTCTGGCATATATCCGATATGCCAAGGAAAAAGGATGCTCGATGCAGGGTACGGAAGATCCCGATGTGAACAAGCTGAATGTTCTGACGGAGGATTGAATTGTAGCATTGTATCGCTTGGAGGTGTCGTATGGAATTTTGGTTTTCTGAACTGCATACAGGCAATGTGAAGATGTCGATTCGTTGTGATCGGCAATTATACAGCGGCCAGAGTGATTTTCAGCGGATCGATGTGTTTGAATCTGCTGAGTTCGGACGCTTTCTGGTATCCAATGGCAGTGTGATCTTTTCCGAAAAGGATGAGTTTATTTACGATGAAATGATCGTTCATGTGCCGATGGCAGTGCATCCCAATGTAAAGAATGTATTGGTGATCGGCGGCGGCGATGGCGGTGTTGCAAGAGAGCTTTCTTATTATGAGGAAATCGAAGTCATTGATGTGGTCGAGCCCGATGAGATGTTTGTCGATGTTTGCCGTGAGTTCTTTCCCGATAACGCCAAAGGTCTTGAGGATCCTCGTGTTACTATCTATAATCAGGATGGCCTGCGTGCGCTGCGGACGCGTCATGGCGAATACGACCTGATTATCAATGATGCAACAGATCCCTTTGGTCATACCGCAGGATTATTTACCAAAGAGTTTTACGGTCTTTGCTATAAGGCGCTCAAGGATGATGGCGTAATGGTCTATCAGCACGGCAGTCCGTTTTATGATGAGGATGAAGGCGCTTGCCGATCTATGCATACAAAGGCATATCGGTCTTTCCCCATCTGCCGTGTCTATCAAGCGCATATTCCTACCTGCTCCGCAGGCTATTGGTTGTTTGGCTTTGCGTCGAAAAAATATCATCCGCTGAAAGATTTTGATCCCAAGCGCTGGAAAAAGCGCGGAATCCAGACCTGGTATTATACAACGAATCTGCATACAGGAGCCTTTATGCTGCCTCGTTATGTGGAGGATCTGCTGGAAGAAGCAGAGGATCGGAATAAATAAACTTACCAAAAACGTAGTTATTTAGGAGGTATTTCATTATGAGCAGAGTTTTGATTATCGGCTGCGGCGGTGTTGCATCCGTTGCGATACAAAAATGCTGCATGAACAGTGCAGTGTTCAGTGAGATTTGTATTGCAAGCCGTACTGTTTCCAAATGCGAGACATTAAAAGCAAAAATCGAGGCAGAAGGCAAGACTTCTACCGTTATCACCACAGCAGCCTTGGATGCCGATGATAAGGATGCTGTTGTTGCGCTGATTCGTTCTTATCAGCCTTGCGCTGTGCTGAATCTTGCATTGCCTTATCAGGATCTGACGATCATGGAGGCCTGTCTGGAAACCGGTGTTCACTATATTGATACCGCAAATTATGAGCCTGAGGATATCGATGAGCCTGTATGGCGTGCAGCATATGAAAAGCGTTGTGAAGAAAAGGGCTTTACTGCATATTTTGATTACAGCTATCAATGGGCATATCATGACCGCTTTGAAAAGGCTGGTCTGACAGCATTGCTGGGCAGTGGCTTTGATCCCGGTGTAACTTCCGTATTTGCCGCTTATGCTCTGAAGCATTATTTTGATGAGATCCATACGATTGATATTCTCGATTGCAATGGTGGCGATCATGGCTATCCCTTTGCAACCAATTTCAATCCGGAGATCAATCTGCGAGAGGTTTCTGCCAACGGTTCCTATTGGGAGAACGGTCATTGGGTTGAAACCAAGCCCATGGAGATTAAGCGTGTGTATGATTTCCCGGAGGTCGGTCAAAAGGATATGTATCTGCTGCACCATGAGGAAATCGAGTCTCTGGCAAAGAATATTCCCGGCGTCAAGCGCATTCGTTTCTTTATGACCTTTGGCCAGAGCTATCTGACCCATATGCAGTGTCTTGAGAATGTGGGTATGCTTTCTACTACACCGATTGTGTTCAATGGTACGGAGATTGTTCCGATCCAGTTCCTGAAGGCATTGCTCCCGGATCCTGCATCGCTGGGTCCCCGTACTGTCGGAAAGACGAATATCGGCTGCATTTTTACCGGTGTCAAGGATGGAAAAGAAAAAACCATCTACATCTATAATGTATGCGATCATCAGGAATGCTATCGTGAGCTTGGCTCTCAGGCAATTTCTTATACCACCGGTGTGCCTGCAATGATCGGTGCAGCTTTGGTTGCCAACGGCACATGGCGTAAACCCGGTGCACGTACCATCGAAGAGTTTGATCCCGATCCGTTTATGGATATGCTCAATCAGTGGGGATTGCCTTGGGTTGTGGATGAAAATCCGCAGACGGTGGAATAATGCTGCGCAGTGCTCTGCCGACACCCTGTTATATCATTGATGAAGCAAAGCTCCGGATGAATCTGGAGCTTTTGCATCGAGTAGAGGAACGCACAGGCTGTCGGATCCTGCTTGCACAAAAAGCGTTCTCTAATTTTGCGGTATATCCTTTGATAAGGAAATATATCAGCGGAACCACAGCCAGCGGCCTGTATGAAGCAAAGCTCGGCTTTGAGGAATTCGGCGGGGAAACCCATGTGTTTGCGCCTGCGTTTACCGATTCGGAGCTTGTACAGCTTTGTCAGATCTGTGATCATATCAGCTTCAATTCCTTTACTCAGTTGGAACATCACCGCTGTGTTTGGGAAAAAGCCAAGGTCAGTGTGGGAATCCGTGTCAATCCGGAATGCTCTACACAGGGAGATCATGCGATCTACGATCCGTGTGCCCCCGGTTCTCGGCTTGGTGTGACAAGGGCGAATTTTCGACCGGATCTGCTCCAAGGCGTGGAAGGATTGCATTTTCATACGCTTTGTGAGCAGAATGCGGACGATCTGATCACTACTTTTACGGCATTTGAAGAGAAATTCGGGGAATATCTACCGCAGATGAAATGGCTGAATCTAGGCGGCGGCCACCATATTACTCGTGAGGATTATGATGTTGAGGCACTGGTGGCGCTGATCAATCGAATCCAGCAGCAATATGATGTACAGGTATATTTGGAACCCGGTGAAGCCATTGCACTGAATGCCGGTTGGCTGGATACCACAGTAATGGATATTGTTGAAAACGGAATGCAGATCTTGATTTTAGATGCATCAGCAGCCTGTCATATGCCTGATGTTCTGGAGATGCCCTATCGTCCGCCGCTTCTGAATGCGGGAGAGTGGGGAGAGAAACCCTATGCATACCGTTTGTCATCTCGCACTTGTCTTGCCGGCGATGTGATCGGAGATTACAGCTTTGATTCGCCGATTCAGATCGGTGATCGTCTGACTTTTGCTGATATGGCAATTTATTCAATGGTCAAGAACAATACGTTTAACGGCATGCCTTTACCGACAATTGCGATTCGACATGAAAATGGCGACTGTGAGATCATCAAAGAATTCAGTTATGATGATTTCAAAGGACGTTTATCATAAATCTGCGGTGTGGAATGAGAAACTGCCTCTATTATCCTGAGGAGAATCAATCAACATTGCAGTGAAATTGGATGTATGTTACGGAGTTGTGGATATCATGCAAGTTATACGAAATCGTACTCCGCTGGCAGAGGGATTTTCGATGCCTGCGGAATTTGCACCGCATCATGGTACAATTATGATATGGCCCGAACGTCCCGGCTCATGGGGGAATGATCCCACTGCGGCAAGAAAGGCTTTTGCAGCAATTGCAGCACAGCTTTCTGTCCATGAGAAGGTATATATGCTGGTCAATGCTCGTACTGCGGAATCTGCACGTGCAATGCTGCCGGATGCGGTTCGTCTTTTGACGATCGATACCGATGATGCGTGGGCCAGAGATGTGGCACCAACCTTTGTTCGGAATACAGATGGTCTGCTCAGAGGAATTGACTGGGCATTTAATGCATGGGGCGGTGCTTTTGATGGCCTGTATGCCGAATGGGATCAGGATGATGCGGCAGCTTCTGCCATTTGTCATGCCTTGCAGTGCGAAGTTTATGATGCACATCCGTTTGTGCTGGAGGGCGGTTCGATTCATAGTGATGGTGAGGGGACTGTCCTTGTAACAGAGGCTTGTCTGCTCAGCAAGGGACGCAATCCGCATATGAGCAAAGAAGAAATTACATCGAAGCTGATGCAATATCTTGGTGCTGAAAAGGTGATCTGGCTGCCTTATGGTATTTATCAGGATGAAACGAATGAGCATATCGATAATGTTTGTGCTTTTACCGCTCCGGGAGAAGTCGTGCTCGCTTGGTGTGATAACCCTGATGATCCGCAATATGCAATGTCAATGGCAGATCTTGCTGTGTTAGAGCAGGAAACAGATGCGAAGGGTCGAAAGATCCGAGTGCATAAATTGCCGATACCCCAAACTCCTGTTTGTATTACAGAAGCGGATCTGGATGGATATTCGTTTGCTGAGGGCGAGGCAGTTCGTATATTGGGTGAGCGATTGGCAGCCTCCTATGTCAATTTCTATTTTGCCAATGATTGTTTGTTGGTGCCGCAATTCGGCGGCAGCAATGCAGAAAGTGATCGTGTTGCCTGTGAAATCTTGCAGCAATGCGCCCCTGATCGTAAGGTCATACCGATTGAAGCGCGAGAAATCCTGCTGGGTGGCGGCAATATACATTGCATCACACAGCAGATACCTGAGGGAGAATTTGCATGAATCAGAATCGAATTGTTACGGTAGCAGCCATTCAGATGCAATGTGTGACTGCGCCCGAAGAGAATCTTGCTGCAGCGGAGCGTTTGATTCGACAAGCAGCCGGGCAGGGTGCTCAGATCATTTTGTTACCGGAGCTGTTTGAACGTCCGTATTTTTGTCAGGAACGCCGCTATGAATATTATGATTATGCGCTGCCTGTTTTGGAGAATCCTGCTGTACAACGTTGCATGAAGCTTGCTGCCGAGCTTGCAGTCGTGCTCCCTGTCAGCTTTTATGAGCGTGACGGTAATTGCCTTTACAACTCCGCAGCTGTGATCGATGCGGATGGTACGCTGTTGGGTGTCTATCGGAAAACGCATATTCCCGATGACCATTTTTATCAAGAGAAGTTTTATTTTTCTCCCGGCAATACCGGTTTTCGTGTTTGGCATACTCGCTATGCAGCCATTGGCGTGGGCATCTGCTGGGATCAATGGTTTCCGGAAACTGCACGTTCCCTTGCAGTGAACGGTGCTGAACTTTGCTTTTTCCCGACGGCGATCGGTTCCGAGCCGATTCTTACCTGTGACAGTGCCGCCCATTGGCGCAGAACGATGCAGGGACATGCCGCTGCGAATATTATGCCTGTAATTGCTGCCAATCGTTTCGGTGTAGAAAGCGTCACGCCTTGTACGGAAAATGGTGGACAGCAATCTTCACTCTGCTTCTATGGCACCTCTTTTATGACAGATGCGCTGGGCGAGGTTGTGATTGATGCAGATCGTGCGTGCGAGGCAGTTCTGATTCATAGCTATGATCTGACAGAAATCGCTGCTGAACGTCTCAATTGGGGACTCTTTCGTGATCGCAGACCCCATTACTATGGTGATATTACCCGATAAAAACAAGAGCACGAGGCTTCGATACAAACCTCGTGCTTTTGTTTTGATAACAGATATTTTCAGCGATATGCCTCAGCGAGCTTTTTGAATGCCGGCAGACTTCGCTCAATCATTTCCGTGGTCACACAGTAGGAAATCCGAATGAATCCTTCACAGCCGAAGGAATCGGAAGGAACCAGCAGCAATTCATAATCACGTGCTTTCTGACAGAATGCATTGGCATCTTTTTCCATGGCTTCCACAAAGAGATAGAATGCGCCATCAGGATAAATACAGCGATAACCATATTCGGTCAACGCCTGATAGAGCAGATCACGGTTTTTACGGTAGATTGAAAGATCTGCTGTTAATCCAAGATTTTTGGCAATGACCTGCTGCATCATGCTGGGAGCACATACAAAGCCAAGAGCACGTCCTGCACCGCAAACCGCTGCATACAGCAGTCGATTGTCGGTCATCTGCGGTGAAACAACGATATAGCCGATACGATCACCGGGAAGCGACAGTGACTTACTGTAAGAATAGCATACAAAAGTATCGGCATACAGCTTTGTCAGATAAGGAACAACAGTACTATCATCATAAATCAGCTCACGATACGGCTCATCGGCAATCAAATAAATCGGGTGACCGTATTCTGCAGATTTCTGACGAAGGATCTCACAGAGCTTTTTCAGATTTTCTTCTGTATATACAACACCGGTGGGGTTGTTGGGGGTATTGATCATCACAGCTTTGGTTTTAGCGGAAACCGTGTCTGTAAATGCATCCAGATTCATCTGAAAGTTTTCGGTATTGGCAGGAATCACAGTAAATTGTGCGCCGGTTGCTTCCACAAAGACCCGATATTCAGGGAAATAGGGTGCAAAGGTAATGCATTCATCATCGGGGCAAAGAATTGCGTGCAGGGTGATTGTCAAGGATGCTGCTGCACCACAGGTCATGTAGAGATCCGAGGCAGAAAGTCCGGTATCATATCGACGATTAAGATCATCGGCAATGGATGCACGTACCGGCTCTGCGCCGATTGCTGAAGTGTAACCATGCAGTTGGATGGGATCTGTTTCCTCAACTAGACGACAAATGGTATTCTGTACAGCGTCAGGAGTTGGAACACTGGGATTTCCAAGACTAAAATCAAATACGTTTTCTCTGCCGATTTCCTGTGCGCGGCGATTTCCATATTCAAATGTTTCACGAATCACTGAAGGAGCCTGCCCCAATGCAAGCATTGCTTGATTATAGTTGGAATGCGACATAAGTGCTATACCTCTTTTCACAGTATCTTTGCGGCAAATTCATATGCAGCCTTTTTTAATCATACCAGTTTTTCTGTGGTTTGTCAATGAAAATGAAGAAAAATAAAATATTTTGAAATTTTCTCTTGACAAACGAAATCGGATGTGCTATAATATTATGGTGTTAGGGGTATAGCTCAGCTGGTAGAGCAACGGACTCCAAATCCGTGTGCCGAGGGTTCGATTCCTTCTGCCCCTGCCATTTCTTGTGCCCAAAATAGATGACAGGGCGAAAAACCACGCAGTTGCGTGGTTTTTTTATACTCTGACGCCGAAATTTTTTATACTAAAACCGTAGATGACATTTTGCCTTTTCAGCCTCAAAAGAGGACTTGAACGGGCGTTTTTTCATTTTCAGGAGAATTGAGAGCAGATTTGGAAGAAAGATTCCGAAGCCTGCTCTTTTTTATTGCGAAAAACTTTCACAAAGTTTCAGACGGTTTCTTGTTCGTTATGCCGAATCCGTTGAGAGTCACTACTCTCGATTGGTTCGGCATTTTTTTATTTCCCCCTATACTATTAAAAAGAAAGAGAGGCGATGCCCATGAAGAAAATCACATTCAATGCTCTGCTCAATCACAAGGCTCATAACTATAAGCCGATGCAGATTGAAGT
>JAZOCU010000009.1:0-78619 GCA_045596625.1 Oscillospiraceae bacterium
TATCGTCTGAATGCATTTGACAAACCGCAGTACGCCATGCAAAAACGCCCTCACGCAAATGCGTGAGAGCCTTCAAATTCTCGTCATCAACAACGATTATTTCATTGCCTCTTCAATTGCAACAGCACAAGCAACAGTCATACCAACCATAGCGTTCTTACCTGCGCCGATCAAGCCCATCATCTCAACGTGAGCCGGAACAGAAGAAGAACCAGCAAACTGTGCATCAGAATGCATTCTGCCCAGTGTATCGGTCATACCGTAGGATGCAGGACCTGCTGCCATGTTATCAGGATGCAGAGTACGACCGGTACCGCCGCCGGATGCAACAGAGAAATACTTCTTGCCTGCATCTGTACGCTGCTTCTTATAAGTACCTGCAACAGGATGCTGGAAACGAGTGGGGTTGGTGGAGTTGCCGGTGATGGAAACATCAACGTTCTCCTTCCACATAATAGCAACACCCTCGGTAACATCATTGGCACCGTAGCAGTTTACCTTTGCACGAAGACCATCGGAATATGCCTTGCGGAACACTTCCTTGACCTCGCCGGTATAGTAATCCATCTCAGTCTCAACATATGTAAAACCGTTGATACGTGCAATGATCTGTGCGGCATCCTTGCCAAGACCATTCAGAATAACACGCAGGGGCTTCTGACGAACCTTGTTTGCCTTCTCGGCAATACCGATTGCACCTTCAGCAGCTGCAAAGGATTCGTGACCTGCCAGGAATGCGAAACACTCAGTCTCCTCTTCCAACAGCATCTTGCCAAGATTACCATGGCCCAAACCAACTTTTCTTTGGTCGGCAACGGAACCGGGAATGCAGAATGCCTGCAAACCTTCACCAATTGCAGCAGCAGCATCTGCAGCCTTGGTGCAGCCCTTCTTAATTGCAATTGCACAGCCCACTGTATATGCCCACTTTGCATTCTCAAAACAGATCGGCTGAATGCTCTCTACCAGCTTATAAATATCCAGACCCTTTGCCTTGCATACATCAGCGCACTCCTCAATGGTGCTGATGCCATACTGAGCCAGTACAGCCAGAATCTGTTTTTCTCTTCTCTCGTAAGATTCAAACAAAGCCATGTTACAAGTCCTCCTTATTCTTTTCTGGGATCCACGATCTTCACAGCGTCAGCAACTCTGCCGTACTGACCCTTAGCCTTCTCAAATGCGGTATTTGCATCATCGCCGGCCTTAATGAAGTCCATCATCTTACCAAAGTTTACAAACTGATATCCGATGATCTCGTTATCCTCATTCAGAGCAAGACCGGTTACATAACCATCCGTCATCTCCAGATAACGGGGTCCCTTTGCCAAAGTACCATACATGGTACCTACTTGAGAACGGAGACCCTTACCCAGATCCTCCAGTCCTGCACCGACGACCAGACCGCCTTCGGAAAATGCGCTCTGAGAACGACCGTATACGATCTGCAGGAACAGCTCTCTCATAGCAGTATTGATTGCATCGCAAACAAGGTCAGTATTCAGTGCCTCAAGCACGGTTCTGCCGGGCAGAATCTCAGATGCCATAGCAGCAGAATGTGTCATACCGGAACAACCAATGGTCTCAACCAGACATTCCTGGATGATGCCTTCCTTTACGTTCAGGGTCAGCTTACAGGTGCCCTGCTGAGGTGCACACCAGCCGATACCATGTGTAAAGCCGGAAATGTCCTTAATCTCTTTCGCTTTAACCCACTGAGCCTCTTCCGGAATCGGAGCTGCGCCATGAGCAACGCCCTGCTTGATCGGGCACATTGTTTCTACTTCATGAGAATAGATCATATAATTACTCCTTTCTACTAAGAATGCAAGCGCATTCTCGTACATGCTACTATTATACCGAATTTTCTTGCCAAAATCAAGGGGTTTTTGCAAATTTGTGAAAATAATCACAAGATTAGGATTCACGGTAAAAGAATCCGTCATTTTTGAGCAGAAAATGACCGAACACAGAAATCTCACCGCAACACATTTTACGGTGAGATAACCTTTCTCTATTACCTTTGATCGCGATACGCATATCCAAAATGGATCGGCGGTGATGTCACAGACAAATATACAAAAGGAACATCGCCATCATTGCGCAAGCCATGGATATCACCATCGGCAAACCGAACGACATCTCCGGCATGAAACGGTACTTCCCGTTCGTGCGCCAGCAATAAGATTCCGCTGCCGCTGAGTGCATACCATATCTGCTCTGAAGACTCGTGCGCATGTCTTGGCTGTTCTGCTCCGATTTCCAGATGAACCTCTGTAATCGTCACACGTTTACTGCTTGCGTTATCAGGATTCAATAATTGTCGCGAAACAACACCGGGATTTGAAAACGCTTGGATCTCATTAGCATGGATCAATTCCATCATATGCCTCCTTTATGATTCTTATCCTAAAATATAACGACACTCTGCTCGCATTCGAACAAAGTGTCGTTTGCTACCGATAGATTACAGCAATTAGAAACACATCTAGGATGCCTCGATCCGTTGTGCACGAATGGTCAGACGACTCTGACCACTGAGTGTACAAGTAAACAAGGTCAGATCCCAATCACCTTGCTCTTGTTCGAGCATACCTTCAATGTCACCGCCATCCAATGTCTCGCAGTGCATGACTTCATACTGATAAACAATACCGTTTACAGTGGTGAAAGTAATCAGATCTCCTTGATTCACCGAAAACAATCTGCCAAAATGCGTTTTGTAATTATGTCCTGCAATAATCAACGAATCATTCAAAGCAGCTCCGCTATAACGACACGGTGCATATTGCAATAATGATTTGCTCCATTCCTGCAAAACAGGTAATTGAATATTCTGCGAAGGCACTGCAATGATACCTATATAAGATCGATCTTCCACAACAATCGTATCATCAAGCGCAACTGTTGTTGTTGTCTCATATTGGGCATACAAATCATTGTGATATGATGTGGTTGGCGTTGTCGCAAGATTGGTTTCCGGCATTTCTGCCAGCATAGCATCCAATGCAGTTTGTGCATATTCACCGCTGCTGCGATCCTGCGCATTGTTGTAAAGAACAAGGGACACTGCTGCAAGCAGCAGCACTGTCCCAAGCAAAACTAAAATCAAACCTTTTCGTTTCATTTGGATTCCTGTTCATCGTTTCTCACAGTCATCATCCGACAACCAATCGCTACCAAAATCAGACCTAAAAGTCCAAGTACGATCACAGGCCACCAAAGCTGTCCGGTCTGCGGCAGCTTCTCACCACTGGTTGCAGTAGTAATCAGCGTTGTATCGGTGGATGTCGTTGTTGTTTCTGTGGTGGATGTTGTTGATGTTGTAGTTACGATATCAGTCGTTGTGATACCATGGAATGTATTTACGATAAGATATTGTGTTTCGTTGGATTCATAGGCAACGGTAAATCCTTCGGGAATCTCGACCTCTCGGACGCGCCACTCATATTGATCCAAGCCTAACCATTGATACGTCCAGTTGTTTTCCGCATTCAGTACAACACTGTCATACAGCTCACGATCGCGATAGAGCTCAACAGTAATGGAAGTCGTGGTATCATAAGGCTCACCGTCTTCGTTGAGCCACACCTTCTTTACCGTATACTGAACCTCATTCGAAGACATGGTACGATAGACAAACTTCGGATAGGCGTTCCAATCCAGCGAAGCATCTGTACGGTTGATTTCGAACAGCATCGTCGAAGGCACATAAATCGTATCATCAACATGCAGGATATGACCGCTTAACAGGTAAAGTCCTTCTTCCAGTCCGTCAAACACCAAAACACCATCGGAATCTGTGAATCCATTTGCGATCGGTGAAATCTTATCCAGAATCGCAAAATTTTCCAACGTCTTTGCAGAGGCGTTCATCGCTGATTCCGAGAAATCATCAATTATGACAGGATATTCACTGAAGTCGCCTTCCAGCACGAAGCGATCACCATCACGAGAACCGACATGATACAGATCCCATTCCAAACCTTCCAGTTTGAAATCATCTTTCTGACAGATCAGTGTCATTGATCCTTCGGCATCCGCTGCATGAGAATGCATAAACACTCCGGATGCCATTGTCATCAGAACGCCCAATGAGCAAGTGAGTGCACCGGCAAGTTTCAAAAAAGTCTTTTTCATCATATCACCGTCTTTCCTTGACATAAATCAGATATTCAAGTCTGGTCCGCTTTTTCTTTCGCTTTCCGCCAAAAATCCAGTAACACAGCAGCATCAGCAAAAGCGGCGCCGATATCAGCGGAACAACCAACAAAGGATCTACCTTCATTGCATCTGCTACAATTTTAACGTCTAAATGAAATTCCGTCTCGATTCTGCGAGATCGCAATAACAAACGATGGGTATTGACACCATATGGCGTACAGGTCATCAGCGTAACATAATCCTTATCAGGAATAACTGCAAGCTTTTCCATCTCATAAGGCTTTACAATCAAGATTTCCTCCACTTGGTAGGTAAACACTTGATTGAGAATCGTGATCGTAAAGACATCACCTACTACAACACGATCCAGATCGGTAAACAGCTTTGCAGACGGCAAGCCTCTGTGTGCGGAAATTACAGCGTGCGTATTCTCTCCGCCCACCGGTATCGAAGATCCTTCCAAATGACCGGCCGCGACGTTCAGCACTTCGTCTGATGTACCATGATATATGGGAAGTTCAACATCAATAACAGGAATAGAAACATACCCCATAATACCGGTACCGGAAATGTTAAGAACATCCGAATACCGTTTGATATTGGCATAATCCGCAAAAGGTGCCATTAAAGATGCAAGTTCACGGTTATACGCTCTTGCTTCATTTAAAAGCGCTTCGGTTTCGTCTTCTTCCATATTAACGATCGTGCTGTTATAGCTGGCAACTGCCTGGCTTGTCACCTGCTTGTTCCACCAATCACTGACGACCGGATAAAGCATTACGGAGAGACCCACGAACAGAACAATTGTAAAGAATATTGTAGTGAATAAATTTGTTCTTTTTTTCATGGAACCCTCCCTAATGGCCACCGGCGGCATATGCCGCCGGTGGCAAAAATTAGGTGTATTTTACATTACATCTTAATTATACAACAAATTTTCCAATTCGTCAATCACTTTTCTTCCTTATTGCTCATGCGCTTCTTGGAAATGAGATATACACCGGAACCTACTACCATTACACCACCGATCAGATAGAACAAGGTAGTACCGATACCACCGGTCCCGGGCAAGGTCTGACCGGACTTGTTCTGTACCTGAATACCAACAGCACCATCGGTAATATCGCCCTCCTCAGCAGAACCGGTATCAACCTGAACTGTCAGTGCAGTCAGTGCATTAGCTTCATTAAAATCATTCCACTCCTGCGTATTCGGCGTGGTAGCATCCACAGTAACGGTGAGCGGATTTGCAAGCTTGTTATAGCCTTCGGGAGCCTTGGTTTCTGTCAAAGTGTAAACGCCATCATCCAGACCGATAACCTTGAACAAACCAGCATCATCAGATGTCAGAACAGAACCGCTATCGATATCATCAGCCCAACCGGTAACAATACCGCTTGCATCAACGACTACATACTTGCCGGCAGCATTGGAAAGCTTGAACTCAGCATCCTTCAGCTTAGTATCGGTATTCGAACCATCTACCTTGGTAACACCCATCTCATAGGTAAAGACGATAACCTTATCCCAAGGTGTTGTACCGGAATCGTTGGGAGTATCGGTGGTTTCATCATCTGTATTAGGAACATAAGTCTCGTTGGGGTTATTGGAGTAGATCAGCTGAGCTGCATTCATTTGACCGGGAAGACCAATCTCAGCATTTTTGTTCAGCAATGCAGAATACTCAACAGTTACCACAGAGTTATTGGTAATGGTCGGAACCTTTGCTTTAATATTCTCAAAGGATACCTTAATGGTATTGGCAGCAGGATCAATCACAATTCTCATGTTATTGTCTGCTTCTAAAGCAACACCATCCACCTTAACAGTCACTGCAGTAGAGGATGTGATCGTGAACTGAGAATCCAGCTGATCAGAGAACTCATAGTAATAAGCGGAATAATCACCGATGTTTTCAGGCATTGTGCCGTACAGCTTGAACGGAACCATATCACCGATATTATAGTCAGCGATATCATTGTAATTGGTATCCGCATCAGCAAGACCGGGATGCTTATAGCTTGTAGAAATATTTGTATTCTCCTGAACCTTCTTTACCAAGGATGGGATACCTGTCTTAAGCTCAGCCTCGGTATTGCCAACAACCTTCAGAATGTAGGATGTATAGGCACCGTTTTCCTTATCCTGAGAATTATCTTTATCCTTGATCAGATAATAACCTGCTTTCAAACCGGCGATAGAATAGACATTCTCAGTTACTACGTTAGCTGTACCTGCGACTGTGCCAAGATAAGCAGACACAGTCTTTGCAAAGTCAGCTGCATTAGCCTCCGTAAGGGTTTGAGACAACTCATCAGCATCGCCTAATGCAGCCTGACCGTCAGCGCTCACACCATTACCCCAAACGATATTGGAAAGCTTTCCGTTCGAGGCAAGATCACCGGAAAAGATCTGGTATGCTTCATAGGTATGACCAGCTACATTGCTTTTGATGGTCAGAGTATATGTGGTATCAGCTGCAGATACTGAAATAGCCTGATCTGCAAAATTCGGAACATACATGGCGGCAGGAACAGCCAAACATGCAGTCATCAGAGCTGCTGTTGCGATCGTTGCAACTTTCTTCATAGTATTTGTTCTTTTCATGATAATTCTCCTTATAAAATAACATTGTGGTTGAGAGGGTGCAGGGTTTGCACCCTCTGTTCGAACATTGGTTTTTGCTTTGGGATTATGCTGAGCGACGGTACCTCCGACGCTTGAATACTAACAATCCGGCGACGCTGCTCAGCATGATTGCCAAGCCTGCGAAAATATTTGCAGATGTTCCTCTGCCGCCGGTAGAGGGCATCGTCATACCGCCTGTTTCATCAGCAGTGTTGTAGACGATCGCAGTGGGATTATTACCGGGATTCGCAGCATTGATCGCATAATCTTCGTTATCGGCAACTGCATCGTCATCTTGGAACAGATAGCTTACAGTATAGCCGTTTGCGCTGCTGCCCTCGGTGGAGCAAGATTCATCCGTGTACTCAACAATCCAGTAGTAATACGGGTTGCCCGATTCGTCATAAATCGGAAGTCCGGCGAGATATTGCCACTGATTTGCTGCTTGAGAAAGCTTGATTACTTCGGATACGTCATTGATAAACACAGGGTTAATAACATTCGATGTATTCGCGGCTTTCATCAAGTTGGCTTTGAATGCATCCTTCAATGATTTAGTGGAATAGGTATTAATTGTATATGAGCCACTCCAATTTGCCTGATTGCTGTATAAATTCAATCTGACACCATTAGACAAATCATGTGCTGACGGATCAAGCACCGTGATTGTAACAGTATTACCATCGATTTGATATGATACTTTAACAGAGTCCGACTTGTAAATAAACGAATTATTGTTTTTATCATATTCAATTGTAACATTGGCTAGCTGTTCCCAATGCTGATAATAGATATTAGAGGTATCATAGAATTCATATACAATTTGAAGAGAAGTCCAACTAAAATCAGAAAAATTAGTTTCGTTCAAGTAAAATACAATAGATGATATCGACACAGTATCTAAGTCAACGGACAGAGAAGAACCAGATGATAAGGAAAAGTCTGTGCCATTTGTATCGTCACCGTTACCATCATCGTCATCGTCACCGTTACCACCATCATCACTATCGTTGTCATCACTAATAGTTTCAACAATAATTGTAGCAGTGGCGGAACCAAAGTCATCGGTTACTGTAATCATTACAGTACCCTCGGCTTTTGCTGTGACTAAGCCGGTCTCCTGATTGAAGTCAATGATATCAGCATATCCGTCGCTGTAAGAATAGTGCACGGTACCCGAACTGTTCTGTACATGTAATGTTACAGCATCACCAATATACAGCGTAGATTGTTCAGGAGTAATAGAAATTACCGGAGTATCAACCGCAGTAATAAAGAACTTCATGCGATCAGAGCTGTTATAGAACTGAACCTCAAAAGTTCCGCTTGCAGATTCCGATGCTGTCACTGAAAACGTACTGGTACCCTCTGCACCATTCGCTGAGAATCCGTTACCACCCCAAGCACCAAATGAAGCATAGGGTTTCGAAGTAGTGAAGTGAATGGTCTGACCCTTCAGGATCTCAATATGATGCTCAATACCACTCATGTAAATTTGGCCTGTGCTGCTTTGTGCAAAGAACTGGTCATTGGGTGTTACTGTGATCACCAGCTCAGCACTCTGATAATCGGGCTTCGTTGCCCGGATCGTCACAGGTCCTTCGGCAACACCTCGCAGAACATTGCCATCCAGCGTTGCATATTGACTGCCAGAGACGATTTCAAGCGTTGCACCATCAACATCAGTAAAGAGCTCCAAGGAATTCATTGCCATAACAGATGTTGCATTATCCTTCGCCCATAAGCTGAGCTTCGGAAGCACAACCTGCACTGTAATGGTCGGACTGGTATAATTCTCCTTGGTTGCTGTGATCTCCACAGTACCTGCGGCAATACCGGTCAGCACATTTCCTTCCAGTGTAGCATATTCGCCGCCGGCGGTGATTGTAAGCGTTGCTCCATCCACATTGGTAAAGAGCTCCAATGTATTGGATTTCAATACCGATGTTGCATTATCTTTTGCCCACAGACTAAGCGCGGCACGTGTCACTTCTACGGTTACCGAGGCTTCTGCACCATTGCGCTTTGCGGTGATCGTAGCAGTTCCCAAACCAATACCTTTGAGGGTATGATTTTCTGCATCGATCTCAACTACGCCGGCAGGATCCACAGTATATTCCACGCCATCCGTTACAGTAGGCAGCAGATTTGTGGTTTCATCAAATACAATCGAGTTCTTGCCTACATTCAATTTGAATGCATCCACAGTAATCGGGATCACATGGGTGACCTTCCCATCGGTAACAGTCATTGTTGTTGAGCCGATATTCAAACCGGTCACCGTAATCTGATTGCCATCCATTGTATAAGATGCTACAGATTCATCGTCAATGGTGACAGACGCCTTTCGGTTCAAAGTAAACTCCAGAGTTCCATTCACCAAGGTAGATTGAGAACCGTTGGGAGTGATCGTCAAGGGCTGATAAAGCGTTACGTGTTCGTCATTCGGTGCCGTTGTGGATCGGAATATCTTAACAAACACTTCATCGCCTGCATGCGAAAGCATATCACCATGATCGAGCCATTCCTTCATAATCGTGAGATTGAAGGTTTTGGAGTTGGTTAATTTGAATGGTTTCGCAGTATAACCGGAATCATTACGCTCAGCAGTTACAACCTGCGTTTCATAATGAACAACATAGCCATCCAATGCCTGCTCTACGATGCGATATACACTCGGATTTCCTTTACTGTCCAGTGCATCCAGGCCGGTAATCTGATATGTCCAGACATTACCGTTCTTCGAAGGACCACTGATCGTAAATGCATCAGTCGGGCAGTCTGCCCAAGCATCACCTTCGGTTTGATACTGAAGTGTAAATGTCGGGAATGGACGTTCTGCATCCGCACGATTCTGGTCGTTCCAAGTTTTTTGGATCTCAAGCTCAACCTTCGGCATTGTCTTTTTGTTCGTAACAGAAATATCAACAGATGCGTTCGGTTGCTTTCCTGTTGGAATTGCAGGATTTCCGCTGTACGAAGGAATATAATCAAGCGGACCGGATGTTTCTACAACATAATAATACAAAGGATTTCCATCCTCATCATAACGCGGCGTATTATTCCATGTTGCGACCCATTTTTCTGTTTCATTGGCATCTATGGCACCATCCAGTACAATAGGATCACCAAAAGGAACTGCATCCTTCGGACAGCTGACGTCAATGTCCTGTTTTTGAACAGAAGAAACGCCGGCTCTCATTCGATAAACCAGATTCAATACCCGCTTTAGATCATTGCTGTTCTTGGTAAGCGCTTCGGAATCTTCAAAGAGGAATGTCGCACGATAGACCGTAGAACTATCACCGAACCATATCTTATAGCCACAAAGACCGGCCGGTGAATCCTGAACGGTATAAGTAATATACGTCTTATCGTCGATCACTTCCGTGTTCGATGAAGCATTTACATCGCCATTCTTATTCTCATCGTATTCGTAAGCAATATTAAACCAATATTGAAGTGATTGATCACCCTCAAACACGATCTTCAAAAGTTTTAGATTCAAGTACTCCTGCGGGAAATAATACGCTTGGTCATTTTGCAGGTTTTCGAAAACCAGAGCAATCGGCGGTGTCTGGACATTGTTGTTTTTAATTTCCAGATATGCATCATCCTCAAGCTCAAGCCGAATCGTTTTGATTGCTGCAGAACTTGTTGAATCAAGAACCAGCGTCTCAGGAAGCAGCTCTGTGGGTGTATCATACTGATACGTTGCGGATCCGGATGAGAAATCAAACAACTGTCCCAAAATCGCAGCAGAATGTGTCATACCGGTTTTCAAATGATTCTGATCTGCTGTTACCGTGATGGATTTGATTTTCAGATTTCCGAGCTCCTGACGTAATTGGATATCGTCGAGCGAGATCTGATTCATACCATAATCAAATCCGGCAACATTTACCTGATAGCCCACTCTCGGTCCGACTGTGGATTGATAGAGCTGCAAGGTAACGGTTGAACCTTCCTCAGGGTCAGGGCTCCAGTTTTTTTCCGCCGACACAGAAGGAATCAGGTTCGTGATCGTAGTATCTTTTCGCTTCACTGCACCGGAAAGCTCCTCGGCAGTCAGTGTAATGGCATTCATAGAATACAGCGGTACATATTTGGATGCTTTGCTGTCCACTTCCACTACGGTACCATCACTCTTGGTATAAGATACTTCCTTCAAGTAGTAATAGATCGTTCCGATCGCATCACTTACAGGAAGATTTGCAAAATCGCCTCGCCAGTTATTGGGACCATTGTTAGGACGAAGCGTTATGGGATCAGCATTCGAAACCATAACAGCATCCTTCGGTATGCCATCGGCTTGCTGCGTATAAGACTGATACAGCGCAACAGTGACTTCTGTATTCCCATCAGTATTATCATCCGGCCATATTTTGTTGACACGAATGGTAAACTTGGTATCCTTTTTGTTCGTGATCACAACAGACGGATTCTCACCTGAGGTTGCGCCGTGAATGACAGTAGTGTACTTTCCGTCAGAATCAAGGAATGCATAGGTTACTGTATATTGCCCCGCATCAGCAGGACCAAGCTTTTCAAGTACTGCATAATAATACGGTGTTCCATCAAGCTGATATGCAGGCAGATTTTTGGTGATCGTCCAGTTATTGGCTGCATTGAGCTTAACAGTATCAAAGGGTTTATTGGCGCCGCCCAATGCGCGATACTTTAATACAGATCGTGTGAGCTTGGTTAGTGCCGATCGGGACATTGCTGTATTGGAATACTCCACCTCAGTCTGAAGAATATAAGCTTTGAAGTAATCCGATTTCACGTAAAGATCATACTCGTTATCGGGAATTGCGATGGGCTGCGGGAAAGTAATCGTAAAGCAATTACCATCACCGGAAATCGTTGTGATCGCACCGGTTCCCAAGATATCAAGCATGGTATAATAGAGATATTCGCCTTGATAGATCTTCTCACTATCGGTAAGCGCATTCGAATTCTTGGCAAGATAAATGAACGGCTGGAACTTTTCCTGTCTATTCGTAACTGTATCAAGCCAGAATGTGATGCTTCGAATGTACTTGGTTGCATCCATGTTTTCAGTAATGGTATAAATACCATTACTTGTAACCTCAGTAGACTCTTTCACGGTGATCTCATGGACAATACTCTGACCATTGGAACGGACTGCTATTTTTGCGGTACCCAGCGCCTTTGCAGTGACAAGTCCATTGGCATCAACCTTCAGAATCGACTCGTCCAGCGACCAGTACTCTACATCATTTTCATCGCCGTTTGCAATGCTAAGCTGCGTGGTACCGCCAACCGGCAGATACGAGTTGCCGACGACCATAAGCTGCAGAGGCAGTTCATCCAGCGTCGGAAGATCAGTATACTGATAAATCTCAACTTCGATATCCTTGTCAAGCTTATCACCGACCCATTCCTTATCAATGGTCAGATTCAGCGACTTCTGCGTATTGGTCATCTTCAAAAGATTGGTCCAATAACGACCGTTATTATCCCACTGCGAAGATACATTCGTGCCATTATTCTCATACTCGACTTCATAGCCGGGCGGCACAATTTCTTCTACATAATAGTAGATCAGCTTACCGGAATCATTCACTGCAGGAAGATTCTGTATGTTGATCTGCATATTGTACCATGTCTGGTCCGCTTCCGGTACAATCGTATAGATACCGTCTTCATGATCTGCGGTATACAGTACGGCATCGAAAGGAAGAGTCTCATTTTCACCCAGATCTTCGGGCTGCATTGTGGAATAGTACAATCTGAATTGAACCGAAGGTGTGTTTGGAGAATTCTCAATCATATTTCCTTCGAAATCATGATTTTCTTTCTGAACAAACAAGCTGATCGGATTATAATTCGTGATCTGTACTTTACCGCCCTGCAAGCCGTTGCCGGTATACTCAGTCCGATAAGATCCCGAAGCATCTTCTACCAGATAGTAATACAAAGGATTGCCGTTATTGTCGGCAGAGGGAAGATTCCACCATGTATATTCCCAATTCATAGCGGAATTCATTGTTACGGGATTGTTGACCGTCAACGTGCTGCCATCGCTGCCATATATCGTTGCAGCGTAACCGGTGATTTGACTCCCAAACCAAGACGAACTGTAAATAGGCTGAAGAGTGCCGCTATTGCCTTCTGAATCATAGAAGGTTTCCACCTTCTGTAAATTGGAATTCAGGGTCTGTCCGCTAATGTTTCCCCACCAATCATAACTGTATGTAACCAGATCACCGATCTGATCAGGACTCAGCGTAGACTGATACAGAGTAACATTCACATCACCTGCATTGGCATTTGCCCATTGCTTATCCACTGTAATGTTATTCGTCTGAGTAATATCAACACCGCCGCTGTACGGTCTGAAACCGATTTCCAAAGCACCATCAAAGCCTCTGGCAATCAAAGCACCGGACAAGTGACCGTTGCCGGGAATACCGGCTGCTGCATCGCCTTCGCCTCTTGCTGTGGAGCCGCCGTTGATCAGTGCATATGGTGCTAACACTGTTCCGTTCAGATTTCGGTTCAAATCAATATGGTGTGCATTATAGAAGTTATAAAGGATCTTTTCAGACAGCTGATTATTGTTTGATTTATGCTCAGCACCGATTTTAGAAATTTCTGTGCCATTATAAATCGCTTTGATCGTAGTGCCATCTGTGCCAAGATCCACCGTACCTTCATCGGGAACATTGATAACAACACTTGCATTTTCCGGAACATTGAATATTACTTCATCAACGCCATCCAGTGCACCTTCTTCCAAATGGAAGAAAACATTATGTGCCGAACCGCTGTATTCAAATGTGATTGTCTTGTAACCATCAGCGCTTTCAACAACCGTTGCAGTGGCACCCTGAGTACGTACACCGGATACCTTTTCGGATACCGAAATCATTTTTTGATATTCTGTTTGAATATCAAGAAGCTGTGTTCCGTAAATGAAATCATCCGGTAGTTTGAACTTTTCAGAATCAAAAGCATATCCTTCGGTGCCGTAATTCTGCAAAACAAAACGTCTGAAAGCGTCTTCGCCGTTTGCTGTAAGACCGTGTGTATAGTTCAGCGTTTCATTGATCATTGATTTCTTTGTACGGTTGTACTCATCGTTCAAGCCGTCTCCGGTTACAACGCCATCCAGAATCAAATACGCAAAGCCTAAATTATTGACCTCGTCTTCCAAAACATTGTCTTGCTGATAAGGTCCCTTACCGATATTATACATGAAGCCGGCATTAATGATCATATCGCCGCCAACTACAACTCGACCTTCAGCGTCAGAGTCAATCGCACGATAATCTTCAGCGACAAACACGCAAAACTGCGATGCAATACCAAGCAGATATTTCTCATCAGCATTTTGAATCACATCGTCCGGATCGACATCACCGTCACCATCATAGTCTTTCAGCAAATCAGGATTATTGAGACCGACAAGCAATGTCACATCAGTGATTTCATTGTTATTCATGATCGAGCTAACAACATTGCCCAAATAGCAATCATCGGAATGCTCATGATATTCTTTGCCGCACTGCGGTTCACTTGCCAAATAACAGGCACTGTTATGAGTATGTTCTGTCAATGCACAGACAAGTTCATAACAACCATCATTATGACTATGCCATTCCAAAGAATCACAATAACATTCTTGTGTAGAATGTTGATGACCTTCAACAGTGGCGCAGCAAAGATAATCATGCACGTGACCTTCTGTCTCGTCTTCACATTGGCTATAATCGCAATCTCCGCCATGATAATGATAAGCAGGAATGGTGCAGGTAAGACATCCATCGGAATGTTGATGATTTACTAAACTCGTACAAATCAGTTGATAGCAGCCATTTTCAGCATCATAATTCGTATGTGTATGCTCACCTTGCGCCGCAAATTCACACTGCGCATCTGCAACACGATGACAGTCATCCGTATGCACATGCGCCTCAAGCGGGCATACCAGCTTACCGGTCACACTATCTGCCGGCTGCGTTAAAACATAGGGCACCGCAAAAGATACTATAATGGATAAGGCCACAACTAACGCAAGATATCGCTTAAAACGAATCTGCTGATCTAAATATCGCTTAACTGTAAACTGCAATTCTTTCACTAAGCACCCTCCTCTCTGAATGCATTCAATTGCATCTTATTTGATTTACCGCAACTTTATAAAGGATGAATCTGTTCCCAAGGCCAGATCCGGAAAAACACTCTGCCGATCACGTATTCATCTGCAATACAGCCAACTGAAGAAGCGCGGCTGTCAATGGATGTCTCGCGATGATCACCAAGCACAAAATAACGATTTTCCGGCACTTGATAAGGAAACTCTACGTCACATTGTCCCAGTGATTTTACATCGATATACGGTTCGAACAGCTCTTCTCCGTTCACATAAACGGTGCCGTCATCCTCAATATCGATCCAATCGCCTGGCAAGCCGATCACTCGCTTCAGCAAAATCTTATTGTTGAAATGAAATGCTATGATATCACCGCATTCGATTTTGCTCCATTCACTGCAAATCACATATTCATCATTTTGCAGTGTCGGTGTCATACTGGTTCCCGTTACTCGCAGAACCGGTAAAAACAGCATAGAGATCAGCACTGCTATGGCAGCTACCACGATCAACGAGCCAATCGTACTGACGATCATCTTGCGAAAATCTCTACGATATTGCAAGCGCTTCATTTCCTGTGCAAGCTGTTCCGAAGTCGGCAAGTTTTGCAGCTGCAGCTCAGTCATATCGCCGTTCCCTCCGCTTTGCTTTCACTCTGCTCCGGTCCTCTCTGTCCGAGAGTCGGATCAAGTGTCCGCTTAACAGCATCAGAAACCGCGTCAACCAACCGCTGCATACTTGCCTCTGACAATGCGATTCCGGCAGTGCCTGTTGCTATCTGCTGCTTCAGCGCTTCATTGTCTTGTCGAAGCGTTTCATTTTCCTTTTGCAGATAAAACAAAATCTCCAGCAGATCAGCACGTTTCAGCTTCCGTAATTCCTTATCAGTCATTATTTCAACAGACTCCTTGTAGTTAGGTGTTAAGTCATAAATTGTTCATAAATTGCATAGTTATAGCTCAACTTTTATATGCTTAATTATACAATTCATAATCAGAAAAGTCAAGCATAATTTCCCTTTCCATGTCAAGTTCTACATTAACTACATAACTCAAACAATTTGTTTGTGCATTTTGTACATCGGGATTCTACAATCCGTAATATTTATTGCCATGTTGCGCTTTAGTATTTCATTGCAATTCGCGAGAATAATATACCTATATTGCTATAGAAGAACAAAAGCGAAATCAGTCTGCTTTTAAAGAGATGCTTTTCATTTCGGAAACGGGGCTGTGGAGATAACTTAAACCTAGGTCCATATGACGCAAGGCTCCCTGCAAGGATAGCTTCGATGTGTCTGCCCTATTGACATTGAACCAATCACTGTCCTTTGTTTCTATTTTACAAAATTTCGTCTGATATAGTATGAAAAGGAGCGTCCGCAGACATTCCTTTCACTATTGTGATAGATTATTCAGTTATAGATAGCACGAAGCTCCCCAAATGGGGAGCTTCGGTTTTTCTGTCCAAAACAGGACCGATCCAATCACAACGAGGAGGAGGTCTTTTATAGCTGTGAAGAATTCCACAGTTACAAATCAGACAGCATTTTGTGGGCCAAGACTCTCAGCCGGAATCAGCGCAGCTAAATATCGCAGCAGAAGAAGGGTGTCTGATGAATCGATGATTCCATCGTAGCAGCAATCCGCATTGTGCAGACCATCCGGGGTGATGTTGATTTCAGTATTCTCCGTAATAAACCGGTTGATCAGGACGACATCATCAATCTTTAACAGACCATCTGTATTAATATCGCCGAAGAGAATTGATCCGACTACAAAACAGTCGGTTTCAGAAGTCGTTTCCTGTGGCACATAGGTGATCAACAGAGTACCGGTTTCATCTGCAACAGCATCGATGATATAGAGAATCTCCTCGGAAGACAGGTCAGCTTTTGAATCGAACATCTCATAGAAGTAGTACGTCATGTTGGGAGTCAAATCTGTAAAGGTGAGTGTAACGGTTTCTTTCTCTACAGGCTCTTCAGGAGCAGGATCATCGGCTGGCGGAGCATCCATCGCAATAAATGCGATGGTGTTGGTATCTGCATATTGATGTGCGTAACTATCAGTGTAGGCGGTGATGGTCAGAGAATCGGTTGACATTGAGATCATCGGTATTCGAATGGATAAGGAATTAGGGCTGGGGCCACTTGTGGTCATTGATACCGTCAATTTTTGATAGAGAACCTCGGACGTGGGGGATGCACTTATAATCTGACACTCTTTGTTTAGAACACATAATTCTTTCGGTGAGGTAGTGTTGTGTAGTTGCACCGAGATCGCATCACCCAATGCATCCAAAACCGACTCGCTCAATTGCGCCGTATTAACATTGTATAATTGCTCCATACAAAATACACTGATGGTCGCGGGAAGCGTGAGGGAACAGAGTTTTGTGCCGATGAAATTATAGTCGCCCAATGCAGTCAGTGAGTCGGGCAGCTGAATGAAGATCAGATTAGTGCACAGAGCAAAGGCTTGTCTTCCGATTGTTGTGATTGAATCCGGCAAATCAATGGCGCGTATTTTTGTACAGCCGGCAAATGAAAAAATCCCGATTGACTGTATGCCATTTTGGATGGTGACTGAAGTCAGCGCGGTGCAGCCCTGACATAGATAATCGGGAATAGAAGAAATGCTTCTTGGCAGGAACAGATTCGTTAATGCAGTACATTCCGCAAACGCACCTTCGCCCAATGACTGCAAGCTATCGGAAAGATTGATATACTGCAGGCTGCTGCATCCATAAAAAGCCCAATTGCCAATGCTTATTACCGATGAAGGAATATAGATGCTTTTCAGTTGCTTACAATTATAAAAAACGCCATTTTCAATTGTTTGCAGTCTGTAAGGCAGCTTTACATTGGTCAGATTATCACAATCTCCAAACGCCCATATTTGAAGATCAATGAGTGATGAGGGCAACTCTATGGAAGAAAGATTATCGCAATTATAAAATGCCCAATGGCCAATTATTTGTAGTGCAGCTGGAAAATGCATATCAGTCAGACTCGTGCAATTCAGAAATGCATTATTACCGATATTGATGAGCGTTATGGGCAGGTTTACAGTTTTAAGGTCAGGACATTGTGCAAATCCACCTGGTGCAATGCTAATGACAGGCTTGCCGTCATATATGTAGGGAATTGTGATTGAAGTAATGCCAGGCATAGATTGAGTGCTGTCATTCCGAGTCAGACTAACCTCATATCCATTTCCATCATTGATAAGTCTATAACTCAGTGAATACTCCGCTTCTGTGTTTTCCCCGGATGAATCCGTTTCCGGTGAATCAGCTTTCGTTCCGTCATTTGGGCAGGTTCCAAACCCACCACGCATAAGCGTATATGAATAATAATATGATCCGATTGGCCCGGACACCGGTCGGAATTCTTTCGAGATTCCAAATGTATCCAACACTTCAATACCTAATTCGATCTTGAGGACAAAGTTGAGCTGTGACGAAATACATATATTGCACGCGTGAGAAGTATTATAGGTGAAATCTATTAATTCAATACCAACAGCTAATGTGCAGTAAATGTTGAGAGCTTCTTCGGCTAAGAGGTAAATTTCAGCAACCACACCAAGACCAAGAAACGCACTGCCTTCAACGCAAAAAACAGGATCACCGCAACCGGTATAACTCAGATTCTGATAGCCATTCTTTTTGGAAAGAGACATTCCCAATGTACCTTCCATAGAAGTGCCAATCGAAGCAGAACCTTCCAGTTCCAATGCCACAAATGGATACAATTCAACCGTAATACCCGGGTAGACCGGCAATACGAAGCCAGGCATTTCGACGCGCAAAGAATCCTCTTGCAATGTATCATTGTCAATGATGATATCGACGCCAATTGTGAACTCATAATCCGCCCGCAGAGTCACAATTTTTTCTCCATCCATTACATAGTATTCGAACTCGGGCTGCATGATCAGCTCGCCTGTGCCGTGAACAACTCCCACATCAAAGGATACTTCGTAAGAAGAAATGGGCTTATCCGGATCGATTGCCTTGGACATGATTACTTCTACACCTTCATCCGCAGCATCGGCATCAATTTCAGGCACAGTATTCGTTGCCTCCAAGCGGAAGAATTGGAAGAGCTCTTCCATATCCAGATTGGGATCTTCAGTGATTGTGATGTAATTTGTATTCGCATCAATATTGATGTCTGCGACTTTCAGAACGACCCTGTTGGCATCTGCCTGATCGAACACCACGATATCACCGAGCTGCAAATTGATGATTCTTTGCTCGGCATTGGTAATCGTGTACACCATCGTACCATCAAACGGATTTTCCTCAGCGTTGACCGTGTTCAGAGCAGCATTAGATTCGACAATCATGCAGTCGTCCGAAAAAACAGCGAAATTATACGGCTCCTCTTCTGAAGACTCCGTCTCCAGTATGAGAATCTGCTCGGCGGGTAACTCGTCAAAGTCGGAAAGCGTGGTGGCGAAAAATTCAGCCATATATCGCGTCTGACGATTATTCGTAAACGATGCGCAAAGCGGTTCTTTGGTTTCTGGATCAGCTAAATACGCTTTTGCAAGGTAATAAGTAGGCATAGTGTCCGTATCAATGGTGACAGTAACGTTGGTTTGACCGGCATAAACCGGCTGAGTTCCCGTGGCATAAAGTTCTGTCCCATCATCAGAATAAAGCGCAACGATCAGTAAGCCGTCGCACTGTGTCTGAAATTGCACATTGGCCATAATGTCATTCATTTCCAATGCATGGATCAAACTTCCCTTACTCTGTTCGTTCTCTTCTGACGCAGAGTCGGACGACAAATCCTTGGCAAGGAGTTTTCCGATCGAATCGGTCGCTGATACGCTGACTTCCATATCACTACAGTTTGCTGCATCGGAAATCCCCGCTGCAGTGGCAGAAAAACCTGACATCATAAATGTGTTTGCTAAAAGTAGTGAGGTTAGTGCGGACAGTATGCGCTTCAATTGATCAACATCTCCTTTTGGTGTTTTAGCATTTTGACTCGTTGATTATACCATGTTTTATCAGATTGGTCAAGTGATTGTGCAAGTAAACGATACCTGTAGATGCTGTACTACAATAGATATTGGACAAAGCGAAAAGAGAACAGACTTATCCCCCCACGAATTTACGTCGCATTGTTCTAAACCTTCCACGGAACACATATGCATAACCAAGATTCATTCTATGAACGAGGTGTTTTTCATGAAACAGATTTGGAAGAAGATCGGGAAAAACAGCATGTGGCTTTTGCTGATGCTGGGTCTCTGTGGCGTTGGTATTCGTATTGCACTGGCAAATGCCGCGCCCTACTCCCCTGATGCCCTGCCCACGGTGGCACAATCCAACAGCAAGGATGTGATTTTTGTCCTTGATGCCGGGCATGGAGGCATGGACGGCGGCTGCTCAACCGCTGACGGAGTGCCGGAAAAAGGCATCAATCTGAACATTATGCTTAATCTCCGTGAAATGCTTGAAGCAATGGGCTATCCTGTGGTCGTTACCAGAGACAGTGATCGTTCCATACATGACAAGGGCATCGAAGGAATCGCCAATCAGAAAAGCTCAGATATGGATAACCGACTTGCTCTTTTTAATAAGTATGACAATGCCGTTTGCATATCTATTCATCAAAATCAGTTTACAGATCCTCAATACAGTGGTGCGCAAATGTTTTATTCCGATACCAATCCACAGAGTGAAGCATTGGCTCAGCAGCTTCAGAATCAATTCCGCGAAATGCTGCAGCCTGAAAATCAACGTGAAATCAAATTATGCGGCACAGAACTGTTTCTTTGCTATTATTGCAAAAATCCAACCGTTATGGTAGAATGCGGTTTCTTATCGAATCCCAGTGAAGCAGCACTGCTCAAAACTACTGAGTATCAGCAGAAAGTTTCCTTTACTATCTTCAGTGCAATTCAGCAATGGATCAGTACACAAAAATAATTCTAACGCCATCAAAAAAGCTGTATTTGACCTTAATGATCAAATACAGCTTTTCCTATTACTTATTGTGCATCGAGGAATCGGCAGGCTGCCAACGCTGCAGTTGCACCATCAGCAGTTGCTGTTACAATCTGTCGAACAGCTTTTGTCCGACAATCCCCTGCCACAAACAAACCTGGTGTATCGGTCAGACAACGCTCATCCGCAATCAAATAACCATAATCATCCAATGCCGCACAGGATGCAAACGCTTCATTATCCGGCTGCTGCCCGATCGCCACAAAGACACCGTTCACAGCAAGCTGCTCCTGCACACCGTTATCATATCGGATCTCAATGCTTTCCAGTACGCTCTCTCCGAAAAGGGCTGTTACCTTAGCTCCGGTGATCACCTTGATATTAGCAATCTTTTCGATCCTTGCCTGCAAGACCCGCTCTCCGGTCAAAGTCGGCAGATTCTGCACAATGGTAACCTGATCACATAGCTCGGAAAGCAAAACGGCATCCTGCAAAGCAGTATTTCCCCCGCCAATCACAGCCACTTTCTGGCCACGGAAAAAAGCACCGTCACATACAGCACAATAACAAACACCGGCACCTACCAGACGTTCTTCATCCGGTAAACCAAGCATTCTATGTTTTGCACCGGTAGCGAGAATCACTGTCTTACCTTGATACGATGCATATTCTCCCTTTACAGTAAAACCGCTTTCCTCACGAGAAATACCTGTTACCGTATCCAACTCCACATCAACATTCTGTGCCTGCACCTGAGATAATAACTGCTCTGCAAAGGCACTGCCGCTGATTGCCATTTGGGTAGGATAATTCTCGATCTTGGGAGAAAACGTGATCTGACCGCCAAAATTTTCCTTCTCGATCACCAATACACGCTTTTCTGCACGACCGGCATACAGGGCAGCAGTCAATCCCGCCGGACCTGCGCCAATAATCACAATATCATACATCATGCCTGATTTTCTCCGCAATCCTGTGCCGACACGGCTGCCTGCTCTGTGAATCGACGGATATTGGATACATTCACGATCCGATCAAAGCCATTCTCGGATACTACCACAAGCGTCGGTGCCTGCTTAATCCCATACTTAGCGACAAGCTCAGGAGAGTCATCTGCCATAACCTTTGTAAAAGCAATACCGGCTTTCTCAAGGAAGGTCACTGCCATACGGCAATTGGGACAAGTTGCTGTCGTAAAGAGCAATACTGTACCTGCAGCATCGGCAGGTGCAGAAGCAGAGGCAGCAGCCATAATCGGCGTCTCGGCAGGAACACCGCTGCGAGTCAGCTTAGAATTAGCAATATCATATACCTTACGATCCAGATACTCCTGTGCTTTACCGTCATTGAAGTTCTTGACAGGACGATAATAGCCTGTAATCCGGCTGTAAACCTCTGTTGCTTCACCGCATTCGGGACAAGTTTGCTGCTCCCCTTCCAGATAACCGTGATTACGGCATACCGAATAGGTCGGGGACAAGGTATAATAAGGCAGTTTATAGTTTTCTGCAATTTTGCGCACCAGTGTTGCTGCAGCCTTCCAATCCGGCAGCTTCTCGCCAAGGAATGCATGGAATACTGTACCGGAGGTATAGCAGGTCTGCAGATCATCCTGCACATCCAATGCCGTAAAGATATCAGCAGTATAACCAACAGGCAGATGGGAGCTATTGGTATAGTACGGAGTATCACCGGGCTTTGCTGCGGTGATGATATCGGGATAGCGCTTCACATCGTGCTTTGCAAGACGATAGGTAGTAGATTCGGCAGGAGTTGCTTCCAGATTATACAGATCTCCATATTGCTCTTGATAATCGGAAAGACGCTCACGCATATGATCCAATACCTGCTTGGTGAATACCTGTGTCTCTAGATGTGTCAGATCCTTACGGAGCCACTTGGCATTCAGACCCACTTCGTTCATACCGATCAAGCCGATGGTTGAGAAGTGATTATCCAGTGTGCCAAGATACCGCTTCGTATAAGGATACAGACCCTCATTCAACAGCTTCGTAATAATAGTACGCTTGATTTTCAGACTGCGTGCTGCAATATCCATCAGCTTATCCAGACGCTGATAGAAATCCTGTTCATTTTCTGCAAGATATGCAATACGTGGCATATTGATGGTAACAACGCCCACAGAGCCGGTGCTTTCGCCGCTGCCAAAGAAACCGCCGGTCTTTTTACGCAGCTCACGAAGATCCAGACGCAGACGGCAGCACATACTGCGCACATCGCTGGGCTCCATATCACTGTTGATATAGTTGGAAAAATATGGCGTACCATATTTTGCGGTCATCTCAAACAACAGACGGTTGTTTTCATTATCAGACCAGTCAAAATCACGAGTGATGGAATAGGTCGGGATCGGATACTGGAAGCCTCTGCCATGGGCATCGCCTTCGATCATGGTTTCGATAAATGCCTTGTTGATCATATCCATTTCGGCCTTACAGTCCTTATACTTAAAGCCGGCAGGCTTACCGCCGATAATGCAATCGAGCTCAGCCAGATCCGAAGGTACAGTCCAGTCCAGTGTAATATTGGAAAACGGTGCCTGTGTGCCCCAACGAGACGGTGTATTGACACCGAAAATAAAGGACTCAATGCACTTCTTTACTTGATCGTAAGTAAGTCCATCTGCCTTGACAAAGGGTGCCAGATAGGTATCGAAGGAAGAGAATGCCTGTGCACCTGCCCACTCATTCTGCATAATACCCAAGAAGTTTACCATCTGGTTGCAAAGTGTTGCAAGATGCTTTGCAGGAGCTGAAGTGATCTTACCCTCAACGCCGCCAAGGCCTTCTTGAATCAGCTGCTTGAGCGACCATCCGGCACAATATCCGGTCAGCATGGACAGATCATGAATATGCAGATCGGCATTGCGATGTGCATTGGCAATTTCATCATCATAAATCTCAGAAAGCCAATAGTGCGCTGTGATCGCACCGGAATTGTTGAGAATCAGACCGCCTACGGAATAGGTTACGGTGGAATTCTCCTTAACACGCCAGTCACTGATCTTCACATAGCTATCTACGATCTCTTTATAATCCAAAATAGTGGATTTCAGATTACGCAGCTTTTCTCTCTGACGACGATACAGAATATATGCCTTGGCAATGTCACCATAGCCCGCCTGGATCAGAACTGATTCCACGCTGTCCTGAATATCTTCCACAGCAATCAGACCATTCTGGATCTTCGGCTCAAAATCTGCGGTGACCTTCAATGCAAGCATATCAATGATCGTAGGATGATATTGCTTTTCCTGCGCTTTGAAGGCTTGCTCGATCGCTCTTGCAATCTTGTCCAGTTCAAATGAAACAGTTTTTCCGTCACGCTTTGTCACTTGATACATACCATTACTCCTTTTGATTTGATTTTTTTCTGTTGATTATCACATCATACAATAAATTACAGTCCGCGCAGCGCGGCATGGGGAAGATACACTTGCACAATCTCAAGAAAATGTCGCATCTGCGACGGGGTACAGCCGGAAAGTCCGGGTTGGATCAAAGCACCGGAATCTTTGAACTGCTGCAGATAATAAGCCTGTGCTCCATGCAGCCATCGTCCGATGACATGAAAGGATTCGTCATTGTGATACTCTCTGACGACCGTAGTGCGGAATTCATAGGGAAGCTTACCGCGCAGCAAATAACGCACACTTTCATTGACTGCTTCAATTGATACGTGTCCCGTACCTACTGTTGCTGCATACTGATCGGGTGCATTTTTGATATCCATGGCAACCATATCAATGAGTCCGCTTTCACATACCTTGATCAGCGCATCGGGCAATGTGCCGTTGGTATCCAGCTTGACAGCATATCCCATATCACGGATCGGTTCGATGAACGCTGACAGATCCTGCTGCAGCAGCGGTTCTCCTCCTGTGATACAGATGCCATCCAGCAATCCCTGCCGCTTCTTCAGATACGCATAAACCTCCTCGACCGTTAAGGGTTCAACAGGCTTTGCGTCAGTCACCAGCGGTGCATTATGACAAAACGGACACCGTAAATTACAGCCATATGTGAAAATCGTGCAGGCTGTTTTTCCGGGATAATCCAGTAAGGTCAGCTTTTGCATTCCCGCAAGCAGCATGGCAGTTCTCTCCTTTTGCGCATATGTGGCAGTGTGTTTTTCAAGAAGATTGTGTTTGCGTGGTTTTCGCAAAATTCGCATCCAGCAAAACACAACATATTGTGTTTTGCTTTCGCTTCAGCCACAAGATTTGTGGTGTTCTTCTATTGTAACAGCTTTCCCGCATTTTGTCAATACATTCAGAAAATTTTTTATATTGACAAATTCAATTCCAAGTTTTATAAGAAAATCTTGTTTCGAGACCGCCTTGCTTTTTCTTCTGTGAATCCGTCTCAAGCTTGACGAAACCCGACTTTCATGATAAAATATAACAGATATCTTATCCGGCAGATTCTTTGGAATCCGCCTGAAACAAAACACGCATCTTTTGCTATCCCATAGATACAGAAAGGATCCTATGCTATGAAGCTGCTTGTCGTAGACGGAAACAGCATTCTCAATCGTGCCTATTACGGTGTAAAACCGCTGACCAATCAGCGCGGTGTATATACCAATGCTATTTTCGGCTTTTTCAATATTCTGCTGAAGGTAATCAGTGATGATGCTCCCGATGGGATTGCGATCGCCTTTGATCTGCCGTCTCCAACCTTTCGTCATAAAGCAGTTGCAAGCTATAAGGCTACCAGAAAAGGTATGCCGGAAGAGCTTGCAATGCAGCTGCCGCTGACAAAACAGATCCTTACTGCCATGGGTCTTCACGTTGTCACATGTGAAGGCTGGGAGGCTGATGATATTCTGGGCACACTGTCGGCTGCCGGTACAGCGCAGAAAGAGCAGTGCATTCTGCTCACGGGCGACCGTGATAATCTGCAGCTTATTAATGACTATGTTACGGTACGACTTGCTACCAATCGGGAACAGATCCTGTTTACCACCGAAAGATTCATCAGCGAATACGGCTTTGAACCGAAACAGCTGATCGATCTCAAAGCGTTGATGGGCGACAGCTCCGATAACATTGCCGGTGTACAGGGCATCGGAGAAAAAACCGCATCAGCACTGATCCGAGAATATGGTACGATTGAAGCGCTCTATGAAGCTCTGCCTGACGCAGTACTCTCACCGGCAGTGCGGCGCAAATTGGAAGCCGGTGAGGCAGATGCAAAACAAAGTAAATTTCTTGCTACGATCGTAACGGATGCCCCGATCTCCACAACGCTGCACGATTATTTACCCAAGCCTCGCAACGAAGAAGCGCTTTCTGCATTGCTTACCGATCTGGAGCTGTTCAAATTAATGGAACGGCTGGGCGTAAAACCCTCTACGGCTCTGCCGATAGAGGATACCGAAGTGAACGCCCCTGTTACACTTCCTGAAATTACTTCGCTTTCTTTGGATTCTTTGTCGGAGCTTTACTCGGCACAGGGAACTCCCATAGACTTTCTGCTCAAAGAACAGCTGTTATATATCGCCTATGGAAGCAATATGACCCGCATTACCAATCCGGCACAGATTGCAGCCTTTCTGCAATCATCTGTACCGAAACGCACCTTCGATGCAAAGCCTGTCTATCGGCAATGCATGGAGCGGGGAGAAACCATTGGAAATCTTGTACTGGATGCTGCGATCTGTGCATATCTGCTGAATCCTTCCACACCGGAATATGCCATTGATCGGCTCTGTGCAACCATGGGGCTCCCCTATCCCGACAGCTTGGGAGAATATGCCGAAATTGCGATCCTGCCGTCGCTTTGCGACCGCCTTGCTGCTGAGATATCGGCACAAGGCATGGAGTCTCTGATGCGGGAGATCGAATTGCCGTTGGTTGAGGTGCTTGCTGATATGGAAACCGTCGGTGTCCGTGTTGATGCAGAAGGAGTCCGTGCATTCGGAGAGAAACTGACAGCAGAAATCTCTGCTCTGGAACAGCACATCTATGAACTGGTCGGACATGAATTCAATATTCTTTCTCCCAAGCAGCTCGGCGTGGTTCTGTTTGAGGAGCTTGCTCTGCCTGCCGGCAAAAAGACAAAAACCGGATGGTCTACCAATGCCGAAGTCTTGGAAGGATTGCGGCTGCAGCATCCCGTGGTAGATCTGGTATTGCAATATCGCCAACTGACAAAGCTCAACTCCACCTATGTGGAAGGTCTGCTGAAAACCATTGCTCCCGATGGCAGAATCCATACCTGTTATCGCCAGACCGAAACCCGTACCGGAAGAATCTCTTCCACTGAGCCGAATCTGCAAAACATTCCCGTTCGCACCACTCTGGGCAGAGAAATGCGGAAATTCTTTATTGCTGCTGAGGGGTGCACGCTGCTGGATGCCGATTACAGCCAGATCGAATTACGTTTGGTAGCACATCTGTGCGGTGATGAGAATATGCAGCGCAGCTTTATTGAAAATCGAGACATCCACCGTACAACTGCTGCGCAGGTGTTCAATCTGCCCGAAGAAATGATTACAAAAGAAATGCGAAGCGCTGCAAAAGCTGTAAATTTTGGTATCCTCTACGGAATAAGCGCCTTTTCCCTGTCAAAAGATATCGGTGTGACTGTTGCAAAAGCGGATCGCTATATCAAGGATTATCTGCATTCTTTTCCCAATGTGGAACGCTTTATGCAGGAAAACGTTGAAAACGCCAGAGAAACCGGATTTGTTTCTACGATGTTTGGAAGAAAACGTCCTGTCCCTGAACTGAGAGCTTCCAATAAAATCGTACAGGCAGCCGGTAAGCGGATTGCCATGAATACACCCATCCAGGGAACTGCTGCCGATATCATTAAGGCTGCTATGGTTCGGGTATGGCGCAGACTGCGTGAAGAAGCACCCAACGCCAGACTGATTTTGCAGATCCACGACGAACTGATCGTAGAGGCTCCGCTGGCAGACCGGCAAATCGCTGCGCAGATCCTGCAGTCCGAAATGGAACAAGCCTGCACGCTATCAATCCCGCTTACTGCCGATGTGGAGGAGGGGGCCAGTTGGTATGATGCAAAAAGCTGATCTGCATATCGAACTGATGACAGAGCACACTGTCTCAGCAGTGGCTTCCATTGCCGCTGCCTGTTTCAGCACCCCATGGTCTGAAGGTGCATATCAGCGGGAGCTCAACAATCCTCAGGCGATCACCTTTGTTGCCTTTCAAAAGGATGCTCCTGTTGGGTTTCTCAACTGTGGGTTTCTTCTTGATGAATTAACCATCAATGCGCTGGCTGTTTTGCCCGATTATCGCCGCTTGGGAATTGGTGCAGCACTGATGCAGGCCTTGCTTGATTGGATGCAGGGGGTATGCTCTGTATGCTATCTTGAAGTACGAGAAAGCAATATGCCTGCCAGAACACTCTATGAATCCTTTGGCTTTATTCAAAACGGATATCGTGCCAGATATTATGAGGATCCGCCCGAAGCAGCTGTGCTTATGATCCGCTCTCTGGAATAGCCAAACAAAATACCGCCGAACCGTCATAAAATGACGATTCGGCGGCTGCCGTTTTTTATCCAGCTGAAAGTGTCACACATATGATCTCAGGCCGATTGAACAATCGAAAGGGAAATGCACTGTTGCCCAATCCTCTGCTCACTACGATCGTTGTATCCTGCACCGTATGCATTCCCTCAAACAATGTCGGGATCATGCCTTGATCCGGTGCATAGATTCCGATATTGAAAAAAGGAATGCGGAACTGACCGCCATGGGCATGACCCGAAAACACCAGATCCACACCTGTTTTTGCATAATCATCAATCATTTGCGGCTCATGAGCCAGCAACAGATGCAGCTCTTCTTTGGATTCCTCAGCCATCATTGTCTTGAGCTTTGTCGTATATAGGGACAGATTATTCAGACAGATCAACTTCAACGTATCTCCGTTTTCAGCTGAAATCGTAATCATCTCATCCCTAACATAATGAACTCCATAGGAAACAACATCTTCAAGAAACGAATGCATCTCCTCATCGGGAAGGATCTGTTCATGATTGCCAAGCACATAATAGGTCGGCGCCAGTTTCGGAATCTGTTCCATAAACATACGAGCTTTCTCATAGTTGGTATGATTGCTGGCATCCACAAAATCACCTGTCAAAACGATCAGATCGGGATCCAGTGCTGCGATCTGTTTCATAAGCGATTCATTATCATCACCAAATACTTTATTGTGCAGATCACTCAGATGTACAATGCGATATCCCTCAAAGCCTTGGGGAACCTCAGGGTTCTGGTACGTATACTGCGTTAATGACAATGCATTGTTATTCCAATATAAAAACACAAGCAACAGCACAAGGATTGCTGCACGGATCATCCATTGCTTCCAAGAACGCTTTGCTCCTAGTCCAAAAAACTGCGAAACTTTTGATTTCTCCATCCAAAACCTCCTGATTTATTATTCATTATACCAGAGAAATCATACATCGTCAATACAGAAAAAACGCATATGGCAGAAGCCATATGCGTTTTTTGTTGCATTTTATCATCCGGATCAATCAAGCGAATCGATCAGATGTGCCAGATACTGCAGTACCTTAACACTATCATCAGAATTCACCTTACTGTCCTGTGTCACATCGCCCTGACGAATACCCTGATCCGTTACATTGATGGTTGTATCCTCCGCAGCGTAGCGGCACATCATAACCACGTCATCGATCTTAACAATGCCGTCACAGTTCATATCGCCCATCAAAAGCTTTGTTGCAGAAGGCGTGGTAGATGTTGTAGTTGTAGTTGTAGTCGTAGTAGTGGTGGTGGTAGTAGTCGTCGTTGTGGTGCTTGTTGTGGTAGCAACAGCGCCGTTGCCGTAAGCGGTAAACTTCAGCTTCGACTGATCCTGTGTTACCATGGAGCTTACACTGTTATCCCACTTTGCATAGTAGTAAACCTGAAGCTCAACCGTCTGAATACCGGAAGGAACAGTCAGTTTGAAGGAAGTCGAACCGGAAGAATCAAAGGTCGTATCTGCCCAGTTACCGTCTTTCCAAGAAGATGTGCTGTTATCCCAATAGCCATATCCGCCGTTTGCCTGTGCGCCGGATACACCACCGGTAATCTTGATCTCAATGGAAGTTGCGCCATTGGTCTGAACGATCCATTTATTCTCGTTCTTAGTAACAGTCAGTTCATTGCTATTACCGGAATCGGTATTGCCGGGATTCGTAGAAGTCGTTGTGGTGGTAGATGTGGTGCTGCTGGTGGATGTACCGGGAACCGGACCGGGATCGGGATTCACAGTACCCTCTACACCGGGGATAGAGCTCTCCAAGGAGCCTGTCTTGAACTTATCATACAAGGCTGCTGCTACACCTACGATGGCTGCGTTATAGTCGATCGCAACCTCGTTAGTGACGTAGTTCTGCAGACTATCTTCATAAGAACCGAAATCAGAATTCTCAGGGCCGCCGACCAGTGCACCAACCAGAACTTTACTGTTGCTTGCACTGACTGTTGTGTTCTTGCCCATCTCATCATAGTTCTTATAGCCGGAAGCTGCTCTATGGTGAGGATTCTTCGGAGAATTACTGTTGAAACCAACGATCATGTTCTTGTTGATGGTGTTATCACCAAGGATCATTGCCGTCTGTGACTTGCACCAGGATACATAATCATTGGAGGTATGCTTGGAAACCACCAATGCGGGAAGCTGCAGACCGGTATTCAGTCTGGTACTGCCCCACTTCTGGATCGGCAGATAAGTATTGGGGTTGGTACAGTTCTTGCTGACATAGGAATTTGCCCATTTCCACTCGCCGGTGATCTCACCATACAGACAAGCGGCACCAAGATTTACATTGTTCCAGCAATGCGTATAGTAAACTTCGCCCCATACTCTGTTGCCGGAGGAGAAATAGGAATCCATATCGCTCTTATAGGAGTTATCCTTGGTTGCCAGATAGAGGAAACCGGCTGCCCATGCCTGATCGTCGGCATAATCCTCAGAATCATAGAATCCGGAAGCACCATCCGTAGCGACTCGATTGGTCCGCTTGGAATAGTTATACAGTGCCTTTGCATACTTCAGATTCTCTTCATCACCGAAGTTCAGATAGCTGACTGCCAATGCAGCAGCATACTCTGCAGCAATGTCACTGGCAGAATCACTTGTCCAGAACATTTTACGTTTGCCCTGTGCGGATTCCTGAGCCTCAGGCGGGCCCCAATAATCGTGATCCGGACCGCCTTCACCCTTCTGGTACAGGAATTTGGAGACGTTATCACCACTCAATACAGCACTGGCTTTGAAATAATCGGTAAAATAATCGGAAATCGTCTTAAAATGCGAGGACACGCCCAAAGCATCATAGGAGGACTTGAACTCATAGTAGCCCCAGCCCAGTGTTGCTGCGGTATAGCCTTGCGGCAAACCGAACATAACATGGTCACCTGCATCATGGAAACCGCCAACTACTTCATCACCGGTATGGCAATCCCCTCTCCAGCTCAGTGCTGAAGCCTCCTCTGCCGATGAACCGCACATATTGGCATCATAAAAATAAAGGGTATACTGCAACAATTTTGCATAATTGTCGCTGTCGGCAGCATTGATCGGCTGCCCGTCTGCGATAGGCGATGCCATCACGCCGGTCAAGACCGCTGCGCTCAAGGCAATCGCTTTCGCACGCTTCCAAACAGAATGGTACATCTCAACAATTCCTCTCTTTCATGTATGTATTATCCCACTTTCATACGTATCGGCGCATTCGCCGATACGTATATTATACTGGATTTTTTTTGCATATATATGGATTTTCTATTGCGTAATTATGAACAAATTGTTTCTATGCGTAGAAAATAGCTTTCTGATTTTGTGCACTTTTACCAATTCAAATGCTTGATTTTTGTCAATTTGCTTAAAACGCTCCAAACATATAGGAAAGTTAGCCGCTGCTTGCGATCCGCCGCAAAAAGTATTTGCATTTTTAGTGACTTTATGGTATACTGATTATGAATGTCATACAGAACGGAGGAATCGCTTTTGGCGAACGAAAACATACGTAATTTTTGTATTATTGCGCATATCGATCACGGTAAATCTACGCTTGCAGACCGTATTCTTGAAAAAACAAAAGCCGTTGCAGTGCGTGATATGGAGGAACAGCTCCTGGATAATATGAATATTGAACGGGAACGCGGAATCACCATCAAGGCGCGTGCTGTCACCTTGAATTACACTGCGCAGGACGGTGAGACCTATCAGTTCAATCTCATCGATACACCCGGCCATGTGGACTTCAATTATGAAGTCAGCCGATCGTTGGCCGCTTGTGAGGGTGCGATCCTGATCGTGGATGCTTCTCAGGGCATTGAGGCACAGACTTTGGCAAACACCTATCTTGCTATCGAGGCCGATTTGGAGCTGCTCCCTGTGATCAATAAAATTGATCTGCCCTCCGCTGAACCGGAACGTGTAGCACAGGAGGTCGAATCCATAATCGGAATTCCCGCCATGGATGCACCCAGAGTTTCGGCAAAACGCGGCATCAACATTGAAGAAGTATTGGAGCGAATCGTATCTGATATTCCTGCCCCCAAGGGTGATGAATCTGCTCCGCTTCAGGCTTTGATTTTTGACAGCTTCTATGATTCCTATAAAGGCGTTATCATCTACATCAGAGTCAAGGAGGGTACGGTTCGTGTCGGTGATCGGATCAAGCTGATGGCTACCGGTGCAGAATTTACCATTGTGGAAGCCGGTGTGATGAGCGCCACCGATCACATCAATAAGGGTTCTCTTTGTGCCGGCGAGGTTGGATATCTGACCGCTTCCATCAAAAGCATCGGTGATACCCGTGTGGGTGATACCATTACCCTTGCCGATCAGCCCTGCGATTCTCCTTTGCCCGGATATCGCAAGGTCAGCCCTATGGTCTTTTCAGGTATCTATCCTGCCGATGGCGCTCATTATAACGATCTTCGGGATGCGCTTGAAAAACTGCAGCTCAATGATGCCGCTCTGACCTTCGAGCCCGAAACATCGATCGCTCTGGGCTTCGGTTTCCGCTGCGGTTTCTTAGGTCTGCTGCATATGGAAATCATTCAGGAACGTCTGGAACGAGAATATAATCTGGATCTTGTTACGACTGCCCCTTCGGTTATCTATCGAGTTACTCTCACCAGCGGCGAGGTGCTTATGATCGATAACCCCTCAAACTATCCCAATCCAGCCAATATCGCTGATGCAGAAGAACCAATGGTCAAAGCAGATATTCTGGCGCCTTCTGACTATGTAGGCAGTATCATGGAGCTTTGCCAGGAACGCAGAGGCGTTTTCAAGGATATGCAGTATATAGATGAAAACCGTGTGAATCTGCACTATACTCTGCCTTTGAACGAGATCATCTATGATTTCTTCGATGCACTGAAGTCCCGTACCAGAGGCTATGCCTCTCTTGATTATGAGCTGGCAGGCTATGCATCCTCCAAACTTGTCAAGCTGGATTTCCTGCTCAATGGCGATATTGTGGATGCTCTCTCCTTTATCGTACACGCCGATAAAGCCTATACACGTGCCCGCAAGATCGCTGAAAAGCTCAAGGAGAATATTCCAAGACAGCTCTTTGAGGTTCCGATCCAAGCTGCCATCGGCGGTAAGGTTATTGCTCGTGAGACCGTGAAAGCTCTGCGCAAGGATGTGCTTGCAAAATGCTACGGCGGTGATATCACCCGTAAGAAAAAGCTTCTGGAAAAACAGAAGGAAGGTAAAAAGAGAATGCGTCAGCTGGGCACGGTGGAAGTTCCCTCCGATGCCTTTATGGCGGTTCTCAAATTCGATGAGTGATCATCGGAAAGGATGGATCCATGAAACACACCTGTCCTCATTGCGGAGAAAAAACCTTTTCTCCCATTCAAAAAGCACTTGCCGGCGGTATGACAAGCAACGGACAAGCCTGTCCCTCCTGCGGCGGACGCTGCGTCAACGGCAAGCTGTCTCTGGTTGTCAACTCTATTACCTTGCTGATTGCGATGGTGTTGATATTTATTACCTATTTCCGTTTTGATACGATGACGGATGTTCTGAAAGGCGGCGTAATTCCGTTACTGTGTGCAATCGCATTCAATTATCTCTTTAACGCCTTTTTCGGAAAACTCATTCCTGCCATCCGGAAATTCAAATGATGGAACATTCTGCGGTCGGACTGTATTTACATGTTCCGTTTTGTGCCAGAAAATGCCCCTACTGCGACTTTTATTCGCGCCCCTATCGCAACTCTCTTATGGCTGCATACACGGCAGCGGTCTGTCGGAATCTGACCGCACTTCCTCAAAAGCTCCTTGTGGACAGCATCTATCTCGGCGGCGGAACGCCTTCTCTCCTTCCTTTAGATGCCTTGCAGCAGATCCTTAATACGATCCGCAGCCATTGCCTTGTCAAAGATGCTGAGATTACATTGGAAGCCAATCCCTGTACGATGACAGATAAGGCGTTACAGCATTGGCTGCAATACGGGATCAATCGGCTTTCTGTAGGAATCCAGTCCTTTCACGATCATGAGCTGAAGCAGCTGGGACGCAATCATACCGCAGAACAAGGAATACAAGCCGTTTTGTGTGCTGCCAATATGGGCTTTTCCAATCTTTCTGTAGATCTGATGCTGGGCACACCGCTGCAAACAGCAGATTCTCTTGCTACTAGTATCGATACAGTATTATCACTGCCGATCACGCATCTTTCCGCCTATATGCTGAAGATCGAAGACAATACGCCATTTGCTGAGAATCCACCTGTGATCGCTGATGGAGATACGGCTGCCGAACACTATGATCAGCTTCGCAACGCTATGCTATCGGCAGGATTCAATCACTATGAGATCTCAAATTTTGCAAAGCCGGGTTACGAAAGCAGACATAATCTGAAATACTGGGAATGCAAGCCTTATATCGGCATCGGGCCGGGTGCACACTCCTGCTATGACGGAAAGCGCTATTATGTACCACGATCACTGGATCAGTTCTGCGACACACCAATACAACCGATTGTCATTGACGATACTGAGCCTTGCTCCAACGGCGAACGTCTAATGCTGGGATTGCGGCTGGCAAAAGGGATCCGCTTACAGGAATATCCGCAATGCAAAGATATCCTGCTGCGCAATGCAAAGCCCTTACAGCCCCATTTTGTCACGATCAGCGATGATCATCTTGCCATGACTTCCGATGGCTGGCTTGTTTCCAATTCGGTGCTTAGTTACCTGCTTGATGGTATTTTACCATAATTGCCGCTCCGCTTGCGCTTGCAGTTCCCGGCTTCAAACTCGTGTTTGATAAAAAAACAGAGCGTAACCCATTATTTATATGGGTCACGCTCTGTTTTATTTTCTATCATGCTATATAAAAAATCAGCATTTGTCATCTTAGGCTTCATCAGCCGTTTTTCCGATGCCGTATGCATCATCCGCTACGGCATACAAATTGGTCTCCCATGCAGGAATATACAACTGATGACGAATATAGAGCTTATACTTCGGATTGATCTTATGCACCAGCAGCGGCAGCTCGAAGATATCCTCATTCCGGTGATACAGCGAGATCATCAGCTTCGGCGAAAATCGTGCAATGGAACGGCTGGCACCCCAGAGTGCTTCCCGTTCTGCACCTTCTACATCCATCTTCAGCAGTGTAACCGGATTTCCTGCCATCAGATTATCAACTGAACGTGCAGGAATCACTGTGCCATCCTGAGAAACCGAAGACTGTCTGCCCGCTTTGGACGCAAACGGCAGCTCAGTATCCACGCACCATGCAGCACATTGATAGCACTTGACAGAAGGTGTATCACCAACAAATTTACTCAGCTTCTTATAATTCTTCCGATCGGGTTCCACCGCAACAATACGATGGTACTTGCCTCGGGTATACTCCAAAAGCTCACGGATACTGTCGCCGTTATAGGCACCCAGATCCACATAGATTTCGTGATTGGTCGGACATATTACACGATTCCAGATTGCTTCGCGGCTATCCACGATATCCAACAGGTATTCCGGTTTTCCGCTGATCTTGAAATTCAATATATTCGCATACACTCGACGGGAACGCTCATCGGCAAGAAGCTGATAGACTGCTTGGATCTCCTCGGCATGCTCCTCACAATATTCACGGGTAAACAATCCACCACCGACAACAGGTACATCCGGCACGATCAACGGATGCTTTTTGCCAAGCTCCACCATTCGATCGACCATTGCCGGTGCACAGACTGCAAATGCCAGTACAATGACAAAATCATCGCATTCAGCTTCGATCTCAGACAGCTTCTTCACCGGATATCCGGCAAAATCATGTCCCCTTACAAACTCATCGCTTGCAAAAATTCCAGCCGCATGAATCCCATAACCGCGCATTGCAGACAGAATCCTAACAGCACCATCACCCATGCCATAGAGATAAATCGGCCGCTGCTCAGCTTTCAATCGATCCCATGTGGATACTTTCTCCTTCAGAAACTCTAACATGATACCGTCCAAATCCTTTCTTTGTTGCGCTGTTCGAAATTCTGCCATTCTTCAGGCAACTTCCGCTATTTCTCTATCAGATTCAATCCTGCAGCGTATTACTGGCCGTTGCACCCACAACCACAATGATCATGGTCACCATCAAGCACATACATATCACGGCCACGAGTGTTCCAACGATCTCTTTGTACATCGATCTGCTTATCCAGCAGCTCCAGTACCTTACGAGGCTCCTTGACACAGCGTATCTCTTTTGTGGGAGTATCTGTATCTCGCACATAAATTACAATTGTACCACAACCCACGATTCTCTGCCAGAATGACAGAACAAGCTTTTTATCCGTTACTTTGTACAGATCCAGTTCATCCTCGGAAAGATTGAACAGTCCGGTACGCGTCACAAACTTGGTCTCCGTCAGAAAATAAGTGGTAAAGCTCCAAGGCAAACCAAAGATTGTACGTTTACGATCACGCCAGATATAGGAAAACTCCGATTTTGCCATTATAAATACTCCTTTCAAAAATCCGCTTTGACTTAAAGATCAATGACTGTCTTGCCGGAAGCATCTGCCTTTACTGCAATTGCCGTTCCCGCAACACAGAATGTAAACTGTTTTTCGGTAGCAGGATAGCGCACTATAATCTGATTGCCGCTGCGCTCAGCTGTGATCGTCATCTGCTTGCCGCCTTCGGCTGCATACACATCACAAAATGCGGTTTTGCCATCCTCAAGGCCACAGATCAGATAAGTGGCATTTTCAAGATAATCATACACTACATTCTTATCGAAATCACCCAGTCCCAGAATAGTATTGGGTCTGACATACAAAGGCATTTGCAGATAGTTGCAGGTGCGGCGGATCCAGCGGCCACCCTTTGTCAGCGGTGCGGAATACGAATCGGAAAGCAGATCAAACCATTCGCCTTCCGGCAGATAACACTCCACCACGCCGCTTTCATCAAATACCGGTGCACACAGCAGGCTCTCTCCCAGCATATACTGTCTATCCAGCGTGAGGCAGGTGGGATCCTCTGCATAATCGATCACCATAGCACGCATCATCGGCACGCCGGTTTCATGGGTATGATTTGCCTGTGCCCATAAATAGGGCATCAGTTTGCCTTTCAGCTTCGTAAAATAACGCAATACAGCGCAGGCATTCTCAGGATTCTGCGGATCATCCTCCTCATATGCCCACGGTACACGATAAGAAGTCGAACCGTGCAGACGGCTATGCGTACTCATCAGACCAAATGCACACCAACGCTTATAAACATCCGGAGATGCTGTCTGTTCAAAGCCGCCGATATCATGGCTGAAGAATCCGAATCCGGATGCGGTCAGCGACAGACCTCCGCGCAAGGTTTCCGCCATAGCACTGTATTCAGCTGCACAATCACCGCCCCAATGCACAGGGAATTTCTGTCCGCCGGCTGTTGCACTTCTGGCAAACAAACAGGCCTTATCCTTACCGACACATTCCTCAAGCGCAGTAAATACACACTTATTATACAGATAGGTATAATAATTATGCATCGCAATGGGATCAGAGCCATCATAATATACCACATCCGTAGGTATGCGCTCACCGAAATCGGTTTTAATTGCAGTAACGCCCTGCTTGCAAAGCAGCTTGATCTTGCCTGCAAACCATTTGTATGCTTCAGGATTGGTGAAATCCACGATCGCCATACCCGGCTGCCACATATCGGTCTGGAACACGCCTCCATCCCGAGTACGGATAAAATACCCCTTCTCAACACCCTCATCAAACAAGGAGGATTCCTGGGCAATATAGGGATTGATCCAGACGCAGACACCCAATCCCTTTGCTTTAAGACGGCTCAGCATCCCTTCAGGATCCGGGAACTGCTCTGTATCCCAATCAAAGCTTGTCCAAGTATAACCCTTCATCCAGAAGCAGTCAAAATGGAACATCTGCAGCGGAATATCACGTTTTGCCATGCCATCCAAGAAGCTGTTGACGGTATTTTCATCATACTTTGTGGTGAATGAAGTAGAAAGCCACAGACCCATGCTTGTGGCAGGTGTCAATGCAGGTCGACCGGTCAAAGCAGTATAATTGGAAAGCACTTCGGCACAATTGGCACCGCCAATCAGATAATATTCCAGCGATTCGCCGGCAACCGTCATACTGACCTTCGACACAGTATCGGACGCAACTTCATAACTGACATAACCGGTCTGATTGGTAAATACACCATAGCCCCGAGAGCTGAGATAAAAGGGCACGCACTTATAGCTCTGATCCGAGCAGGTACCGCCATCGGCGTTCCATGTCTCGACGGTCTGACCATTCTTGACAAAAGGCGTAAACTTCTCGCCAAAACCATAAATATATTCACCGACACTCAAGGTAAGCTGTTCACGCACATAGGTTGATCTGCGGTCAGCAGGCAGACTCCAGAATGAATCATCACGCATCGATGCCACACGCTCATCTGCACGATAGGCATTCTCTTGAATATAAGAGGCAGCTCTCCAGCCAGCACCGGTCAGATGCTTACCGTCATACAGATATTCAATCTTCCATTCCATTCCCTTGGTCACCTTGACCTCAGTTTTGCCGGAACGAAGAATCGTTTCCGTTTCGGTATCAATAATCTCCGGAACAAATGCAGGATCTTCATTCAATTCAAATTTCGGTTCATGGTTCGCTGCACCTTTATGATGCACAATATGTACCTTGATCGTATCCTTTTTCGTAGATGAAAACACCACTTCCAATGTCACACCGCCAAGCGTCATGGCACGATTATAAATCTGTGAGGATGTGGCAAATACACGGATGCTGTTATTAACAACTGATACTTCGTAGGGTTGTGCAGCATAATCAACGGTAAAGCCTCGTCGATTCAGCCAGAATCCATCGGAAAATTTCATTGGGGTAACCTCCTGCTAATTCTCTACTCTCTCTATGATTTTTCATCCGGGATCGAATTGGCCCGTTCCGATCCTGCAGCCCAGCCGACTGCACAAAAAAGGAACGTCCGTGCGAGGAATTCCAATCCATAGGACGCACTGTTATTTTACCATAAAATTACTGCGTTGTCAATAAAACAATGGTAAATTCTCAGAAAAAACGTTCGATCCGCAACATTTATCCCGCAGCTTGACAAATAACTGCGAAATGTGGTATACTCACCCTGTACGCATCAAAATTTTATATCTCATACGATTCGGAGGATTGTTCTTATGAGAATACTTGCCATTGACATCGGCAATTCCAATATTGTTATCGGATGTGTGAATGATCACAAAGTCGAATTTGTGGAGCGTGTCTCCACTCAGCGTAACCAAACCGATTTGGAATATGCGATCTGCTGCCATATGGTGCTCGAATTGCACAAGATTGATTCCAAAACCTTAAACGGTGCGATCATTTCTTCCGTGGTTCCGCCGCTTACCACTTTACTTGCCAGTGCAATCCGCAAGCTGACCGGTATCGAATCTCTTATTGTCGGTCCCGGCATCAAAACCGGCGTCAATATTCTGATGGACCAACCGGCACAGGTCGGCAGCGATCTGGTCGTTGCAGCTGTTGCCGCAATCCATGAATACGGTGCTCCGGTGCTTGTGATCGATATGGGTACCGCTACGACACTGACTGTTATTGATAAAAACCGCAATTTCATTGGCGGTCTGATCCTGCCCGGTGTACAGATCGCTCTGCAATCTCTGGAAAGCATGACCGCACAGCTACCTCGTATTCAGCTCAAAGCACCTGCCAAAGCCATCGGCGGCAACACCATTGACGCCATGCAAAGCGGTCTTGTATATGGAAATGCCGCTTCCATTGATGGATTGATCGACCGCATTACAGAGGAGGTCGGCTATCCGCTGACTGTTGTAGCAAGCGGCGGACTGGCTCCGCTGATCATTGAGCAATGCCGTCATGATGTTATCATTGATCAGGAACTGCTGCTGAAAGGTCTGGATCTGCTCTATTATAAAAATGAAAGACACTGACCCTAAAATACAAAGAATCCCCGCAAGAGAGAACACTACTCTCATGCGGGGATTCTCTATTTCACGACAGGATCACTGATCCTTTTGAATCGACAGAATATATCCGCCCATATTGTCTCCCGAAACGGTAATCGGTGTATTGGCAGGTACTGTGATCTCGATCATGGAACCATCGGCGGCAGCAGGTATGTAGCTGATCTGATAGTTCACCCCATTGGCATTTACGATCAGCGGATTATCCGATGTATGATTCTCCTGCAGCAGAGAAAGATATTCTTCCAAACAAAGCTTCTGTTCAGTCATATATACGGCGTGCGGGATTCCCACATAACGGTAATGCCAGATATTACCCTCAACCCCTGTAATCTCTGCCTTATCAGCCGGGAATCGCTGTACATAACCATATTCGGCACAATGACTCGTCAGCCATGTATAGTTCCCTTCATTTTTAAATGCAGAATGTGATTGCGTTGCATCATCCCACACTGTCAGATCAATGGTTAAACCTGTTGCTCGTTCAGGGATCTCTATGCCATAGGCAGCAGAAGCCGGTGTTTTGGTGGTAGCATAGACCATGACATTCGGCAATGCTGTGGCCTGATAAAAATCCTTGAACATTGTTACAAGAGACTGTGAAGAACTGCGTGCCGTTTCCAATGCACGGCTGGGCAGCCGAAAATGTGCATAATCCAGATCAGCAAAGGTCACAAGCTCTGCATTGCCACGCCACGGATGATCCGCATTCACCAGCACAAGACTACCGGTATATACCTCGGATGCAAGCAACGTCAGCTTAGGCTGATTGGCCTCTGCGGTGGTTGTTGTAGTCACCACATTCTGATCATCGGAGGTCGATGTATCATCATTCAGAGGCGGTGTGGTCGCATAGGAGTCCAAACCGGATGGTGTCTGAACGATCAGCTGACCGTTTTCTCCCCGCCAGCGATTGATCGTCCGACGTGCAAAATCAACCGCAAAAATACCGAGAATGACCATAGACAACAACACGGCAACCCGACCATAATCAACACGTCTGCGCATGATATTTTGTGCTCCTTTTCTTTTTACTTTTCATATGTATTTTCCATTATGGCTCAGCAGGCGGCAGCAATGCTGCAACCGCATCGTACATTTCCTGCTTGACTCGCTTCAACTCACGTGGATTCGGCTCAGTCAGTTTTTCTTCCAGCAATGTGATCGGTTTTCCGAAATACACAGTGATCCGGCTGCGGAATCGAGGCTTTCTATCATAAACCATTGCAACCGGCACCACGGGTGCACAGGTCTGTGCAACAATATACGCTGCACCGGTTTTGAAACGCAGAAGCGTTCCATCCTTGGAACGGGTTCCTTCGGGAAAGATCAGACCATTTCTTCCCTGCTCCAGCCGCTGCGTCAGTTCATCTAAGGCGGAAAGATCGCCGGTTCCCCGATCAATGGCAATACCGCCTAAGGTGCGAAGCAGCCAACCAATCACTTTATTCTGAAACAGTTCCTGCTTGGCAATAATACAAAACTGTGTCTTGCGGTTCAACATGGGAATAATCACAGGGTCAAGATTGCTGCGATGATTGCTGACAAACAGAAATCCACCCGTTGTCGGAAGATTCTCCTCGCCTACCATTTGAATGCGAAAACAAGCATGCATCACAAGCCGTACGAGAGTTAATGCAAATCGATAAAACTTTGTCATAGTTCTGTTAACCGTTCCTTACAAATTTGATACAGCATCGCTTCCGATTGTTCCAGATCATATTCAGTGGTATCCAGCAGCACGGCATCCTCAGCCTGTCTGAGCGGTGCAATGGCTCGTGTCATATCCTGATGATCCCGCTGAATCACATCCTGCAAAACCGTTTCATAATCCGGTGCAGCATCCTTCTGTTTTTCTTGCAGCTCCAGATAACGGCGATAGGCTCGTTTTTCCGGCGTTGCTGTCAGAAACACTTTCACATCCGCATTCGGCAGCACCACGGTACCGATATCCCGTCCATCCATCACCACCGATTGCATTGCTGCAAGCCGCTGCTGCAAATCAAATAAAAACTGCCGCACTTCGGGAATTGCAGATACTGCTGATGCACCCATGGAAACTTCAGGGGTACGTATCAAATCAGAGACATCCTCATCATTGACAAATACTCGCTGCACACCCTCGACATATCCAAGAGAGATCGTAAGCTCAGGCAATAGCGCAAGGATCTCCTCAGTCGTTTTTGCATTCTTCCGCAATGCTGCCAGGGCGATCGCCCGATACATTGCTCCCGTATCCACATAAACATAGCCAAGACGTGCTGCCAAACGACGCGCAAGGGTACTTTTTCCGGCTCCTGAAGGGCCATCAATGGCAATATTACGGGTGATAGTCTCCATGGTCAGTTTCCTCCTGCCAATTATTTTTCTGCATACAACAGGATGGTTCTACCTTCCTGCCAACGCTTTTCCACAATCCGAAAGCCGGCTTCCTGCAAAATCTGCATCTCGGTTTCCACATACATTGGTCGATCAAAATGAACAATACGCAGAGGATCTTTTGTTACAGAAAGACATGCCTGCATCAGTGCTTCCGCTTCCTCCTGTGCCTCCTGCGTCAGAGAAAAGCAATCACATAGTACAAATGCACCGCCTTTACGCAATGTATCATACAGCTTGCGATACAAGACCCTTTTTTGCTCTGCGGAAAAATGATGCAGCGATGCAATGGAAAGCACGGCATCATATCCTTCGTTGGGATATGCATAAGTAAAGTAATCCATATGATAAAGCGTAATGGGATGCTCGGGATACTGCTTCCGAAGCTCTGCCAGCATCTGATCGGCAATATCAATTCCTGTTACCTGCATCTGCGGAAAATACTCCCAGATATAAGAAAGCTCCAATCCGGTACCGATCCCCAGATCCAACAGCTCGCGACAGTGGTTCGGCAGTGCAAGCACCGCCTGCCGCTTGCCCTCCATTCCGCCGTCCATATGGGCAAGATGAATTTCTGCATAATCGGCACTGTGGCTGTTAAAATATGCATCCATTTCCATCAACGGTTCAATGCTCTGCAATGGCTTTTCCATTAGACTCTACCACCTTCTGATCAGATCACCTGTCCCGCAGCATAGCCGGTTGCAAAGGCGATCTGTAAATTGTATCCACCGGTATACGCATCCACATCCAGCAGCTCACCGGCAAAATATAATCCGGATACCAGCTTCGATTCCATGGTTTTCGGTGAGACCTCTTTCACCGAAACACCACCTCTGGTTACGATCGCTTCGGCAATAGGGCGCATCGCCTTGCAATGCAGCGGCATTGCCTTGATCGTTGCACCGAGCTGCAAGCGTTGTTCTCTTGTCACCGCATTGACCCGCTGCTCCGGTGAAAGCGCCGCAAGCTTCAGCATAACCGGCACCATAGAGGATGGCAGCAGCTTTTGCAGCGTATTGCCAAGCATCCGATTCGGTGCTTCTGCAAAATCCCTTTGTATCCGCAGATCGAGCTGCTCCGCTGACAGTGCAGGCTTCATATCGATCTCAAGAACATAGGATGCCGCATCAGACGGCTCCATCATGGCACTGGCGGATAATACCAGCGGACCCGATACGCCAAAATGCGTAAACAGCATCTCACCCTGTTCACAAAAACATTGTCTTTTCCCATTTTTGACAGTCAGAGTAACATTTTTCAAGGAAAGCCCGCTCATCTCAGAAGGATACGACTCCAAAGTCTCAATCGGCACCAGAGAGGGCTGTGGCGATATCACAGTATGTCCTGCTTGCTTTGCCAGACGATAACCATCGCCTCTGGAGCCGGTACGAGGATAAGATGCACCGCCTGTGGCAAGCAATATACTTTCTGCAAAGCGCTCTGTATCGCCGCTTTTCACACCGATACAACAACCATTTTCAATACAAAGGCCATCTACACGAAGCTGTTCCCGTCTGACACCGGCACGCTTCATCGCCAAAAGCAATGCCTGCACGATATCGGCCGCCTTGTCGCTCTGCGGAAACACACGGCGTCCTCGCTCAATTTTCAGCGGAACACCCTCTGCTTCAAAGAAGTCCATAACATCCTGCGGCATACAACCTGAAAATGCAGAATATAAAAATCTGCCGTTTCGCGGTATATTTGCCATCAATGTATCCATATCACAGGCATTGGTCACATTACAACGACCCTTTCCCGTAATCGAAAGCTTATGCCCCAGCCGATCATTGCCATCCAACAAAAGCACCGATCGGCCTCTGCGTGCTGCAGCGATCGCTGCAAAGCAGCCGGCTGCACCGCCACCTACTACAATCACATCGGTATTCATGGTGTTTTCAGACGACGTGACCGCAGGATCGCCAGATTGCGTCTTGCTTCTGTTGCCGCAGTATCAATGATATAGTGGTCATTCGATGTTTTTTCCAAAACATCACCGGCACATACATCGCCGCAGATCCGATGCAGCGGTATCCTTTCATAATACACACTGCCGTCCTCAGAAACGATCTCCGCAACTGCTAAGGTCTCTTCGATCCGTTCTACGATCATCATCCTCTTCAACCTCCCTTCAGCCATATGCTACTCTCATATTCGTTTGCACCGTGATGAGATTATCTTTGGATAGAAACAAGATATCTCCATCAAAATCGGTGCGGTAAATTTCGTTGGTATATTCTGTAAGCCGCTTCAGACATCCCAGAGACGGATGTCCGTATTCATTGTCAGCACCGACAGAGATGGCTGCATACTTCGGTGATACAACATCCAGAAACGCATCGCAGTTCGAACCGTTGCTGCCATGATGGGAACACTTCAAGACAGTAATCGGTGCAAGCAGATTTTCGCGCACGAATACACGCTCTGTTTTTGCATCCAGATCACCACAGAACAAGAAACTGTTTGAACCATGTTCCACTCTGCAAACCAAGGAACAGGCATTCAGATCATTCGCAGCGGTATTGTCAACCGTCAGAAAGGTCAGCGCTGCACTCCCTAAAGAAATCTGCTGCTGATTCTGCGGCGTTGTTATAACGAGTGAGGCGTTCTCAATGGCATCCAGAAATGCAAAATAGGAACTCACTGTCGGTGTCAAGGCTTCGGGATAATCCGGCATATACAGTGTATCAACCGGTATTGCCTCCAACACAGCCGTCAGACCACCGTAATGATCGGAATGAGGATGTGAATTGATCATATAATCCAATTTGTGCACACCAAGTGCATGAAGCTTCTGTACCAATCCGTCTCCTTGATTCGGCTCGCCGCCGTCGATCAGCACCGTACTTTCCGCAGTACGAAGAAGAACACAATCTCCTTGCCCCACATCCAGCACATACACATACAGCGCACCTTCCGGTACGGATGGAAGCTCCATAGTCTGTTGATACTGAAACAAAACTGCACACAGCAACAGCAGAAAACATCCGAAAAGGGTTACATAGACCCCCTGCTCTTTCCGCGTTTGCCACCGGTATTTCGTGCGGCGTTTGTTCGATATTTTCGCTTTTCTTCCCATTCAGCGGGTTTTCCTTTCCGCATTTGCATTGAAGAACGGCCGGTACGGCTTTCTGCAGGTACAAGGCACTGAGAGCCGCTGCCGATCAGATCACGACGATTGGCTTTGATCAGTGCTGCTCGGATCACCGCATGATTCTCCGGCTTGAAATATTGCAGCAAGGCTCGCTGCTCTGCTTTTTCCTTAGATGTCCGTGGAACATAAACCGGCTGCAGCGTATAAGGATCCAATCCCGTATAGAACATACATGTGGAGATCGTACCGGGTGTCGGATAGAAATCCTGCACCTGTTCGGGACGCATCCCCTCCTCTTTCAGAAAGCAGGCCAATGCAATGGCATCTTTAATAGTACTGCCCGGATGAGAGCTCATTAGATAGGGTACCAGATATTGCTCCAGATTCATACTCTTTGTCAGCGTATAAAACCGCTTTCTGAATTGCTTGTACACTTCAATATGCGGCTTGCCCATCGCATCCAACACTCCGGCAGAGCAATGCTCCGGTGCAACTTTCAGCTGACCACTCACATGATGACGGACAAGATCACGGAAAAAACTGCTGTCGGGATCCTCCATCAAATAATCAAACCGAATGCCGGAGCGAATAAACACGCGCTTTACTTTCGGCAATGTTCTAAGCTTTCGCAGCATCCAGAGATACTCATTATGATCCACCGTAAGATTTTTGCAGGGATTCGGTGCAAGACATTTTTTCCCCTTGCACATTCCATTCTTTAATTGCTTTTGACAGGATATCTGACGAAAATTTGCCGTGGGACCGCCAACATCGTGAATATAACCCTTAAAATCCGGAAGCGTTGTGAGCAGTTTGGCTTCTTCGATCACGGATTCGGTACTTCGTACCGCAATTCTTCTGCCCTGATGCAATGCAATCGAACAAAAATTGCAAAATCCAAAGCAGCCACGATTATGCGTGATTGAAAACCGTACCTCTTCAATAGCAGGCACGCCGCCCTCTGCCTCATACATCGGATGATATGTCCGCATATAAGGCAATGCATAAACTGCATCCAGTTCTTCAGTGGTCAGAGACAGCGAGGGTGGATTTTGTACCAGCATCCGATCTCCGTGCCGCTGGATCACTCGCTTTCCTGTCACCTCATCCTGTTGGTCATATTGAATGCGGCAGGCTTTGGCATAGGCAGTTTTATTCTCACACACCTGTGCATAAGAGGGACATTCCGCACTGCCTATGGGTGTTTGGTCGGGACTTGTCATATAACAGGTGCCGCGCACCTCGGTAATCTCGCACACAGGGACACCGTCACGCAACAGATCAGCGATCTCGATAATACTATGTTCGCCCATACCAAACATCAGCAGATCAGCACCGCTTTCCTGCAATACCGATGGACGAACTACATCATCCCAATAATCATAATGGGCAAAACGGCGCAAGGATGCCTCCAAACCGCCGATCAAAATCGGCACTTCTGCTCCATAAATGCTGCGCAAGCACTGACAATATACAGTCACTGCACGATCGGGCCGCTTGCCGGCTTTTCGACCGGCAGAATAGGCATCGTCACTGCGCTTTTTCTTTGCCGCTGTATAATGCGCAACCATACTGTCAATATTACCGCCTGTAACTAAAAATCCAAGGCGTGGCTTGCCAAATCGCTTAAAATCACGATCGGTACGCCAATCGGGCTGAGGCAAAATGGCCACAGAATAGCCATTTGCCTCAAGCACTCGGGAAATAATAGCCACACCGAAGCTTGGATGATCAACATAGGCATCGCCAGTAATATAGACAAAATCGGGCTGTGATATCCCCTGCGCCTGCAGCTCTTCAAGAGTCACAGGCAAAAAACCGGTTGTCATTTTCCCATCCTCCATCGACGCACTTGAACCGCATGAATCAGATAACCGAATACACAAAACAAAATCGGCACAAGTACGCAGATCCATTCCATTGGCAGTCGTTCCTGCCATACAGCAGTTGATAATAATGCAAAATCATTGGGGAAAAACAGCAGCTTTCCGCCCAGCAGCACGAGGATCCCCAGCAGCCAGAGGAACGGCTTGATACGATATCGGATCGCATGATGCAGAAATGATCCAAGCGTGATCACCGCAAGAATCAGCTCCACCACAGGCTGCTCAGGGATACGCCACAGCAGCCACGGTGCAGCATACTGCCATAACACAAGCCAAACTGCACACAAAAGCACAACGGTAACCGCCTGCCAGCCTGTACGCATCTGTTTTGCCAAAGCTGCTCCCCACCTTATTGTTTATTCACTTACATCGCCGCCTTTTGCAGCAAAACGAAGCTTCCATTCCGTCAACTCCTGCGGCGTCATCAGTACCTTACGGGGCTTTGCCCCTTCCGAAGGCCCGATAATGCCGCGTTCTTCCATACTGTCCATGATACGGGCGGCCTTTGCATAGCCGAGCTTCAGACGACGCTGCAATGCGGTGGTGGAAAGCTGTCCCATGTCTACCGCAAGCTCCGCAGCACGGATGAGCAGTGCATCATCCCCTGTCAGCCCTGTGATATCATCATCATCGCCTGCCGCTTTCTCTCCCTTGGGTGTGGGAATATTCTGCTCCACAGCTTCCATGATCTCGGCATCATATTCGGATATTCCATTGCTTTTCAAAAAGCTGGCCACAGCTTCTACCTCTGCATCAGAGCAGAAACAGCCCTGTACTCGCTTCGGCTCACGCCAGCCATTGGGATAGAACAACAGGTCACCATTACCCAGCAGAGTTTCTGCGCCCACACAATCCAAGATATTGCGGGAATCCTGTGAGGATTTTACTGACATACCTATTCGGCTGGGCACATTGGATTTGATCAGACCTGTAATAACATCCACCGTAGGCCGCTGCGTTGCAATGATCAGATGCATACCCGCAGCTCTTGCCTTTTGCGCTATTCTGATGACTGCTGATTCCACTTCCTTCGATGAGGTCATCATCAAATCCGCAAACTCATCGATCATAATCAGAATCTGCGGCAGCTTTTTCATACCCTCATTGCGCTCTGCAATGGCATTATATCCCTTCAGATCACGCACACCAAACTGTGCACAAAGCGCATATCGGCGCTCCATTTCAATCACAGCCCAGTTCAGTGCACCTGCTGCCTTCTGCGGATTGGTCACAACAGGAATCAACAAATGCGGAATGCCGTCATAAGGTGCAAACTCAACTACCTTCGGATCGACCAGAACCAGACGCACCTCTTCGGGTGAGGCATGGAACAGGATGCTCATAATAATAGAGTTGGTACACACCGATTTACCCGATCCGGTTGCACCCGCAATGATCATATGGGGCATCTTTGCTATGTCGCCCAAAATCACGTTGCCGTCAATATCTTTACCAACCGCAAACGTCAGCTTGCTTTTGGATTCCTGAAACTCCGGCGTTTCCAGAATTTCACGCAGTGTTACGATATCCTTGGTATTATTCGGCACCTCTACGCCAACGGCAGGTTTACCGGGGATCGGCGCCTCCAGACGCACCGACTCACCGCCCAGATTCAACCCGATATCGTCCTGTAATGCTGTGATCTTAGATATCTTTACACCCGCAGCAGGCTGAATCTCATAACGAGTAACCGTAGGGCCGCGGCGGATACCCGTTATGCGTACCTGCACGCCAAAACTGGAAAGCGTATCCACCAGCAGCTTTGCTTTTTCCTTCAGCTCAACGGATTTGTCTGCATCATTGGCTGAATTATCCACACGCTGCAGAAGCGTCAGAGGCGGAGCGACATATGGGATCGGTTCAGCCTCCTCATAGATACTTTCATCGGGATCAGACGCCTCATCATACAAACGATTGGATTCCGGCGCAGCATCTGCATTGGCAATCATTTCCTGTAATGCTGCTTCCTCTTCACCCGAAAGTTTATCACCCAAAGCGTCGATATCGGCAGGCACCGGATTAATACTGCCTTCCGGAATCACAGCGTTATGATCGAAAATCGGAATATCCACATCAATATTATCAAATACTTCCCGCTCAGGTGTCGTATCATTATCCGAAAGAATCGCTTCATCCACAGCAACATCCAGCAGATCCTGTTGTTCTTTTTGTGGATCCTGTGTATTTGCAGCGGAATCCGCAATGAGTTCCAACGGAAGCGGTGTATCCTCGGCTATCTGCTGACCTTTAGCGGCCGCTGCTGCCGCACGACTACGGCTCTTGCGCTGAAAACGCGGCGATGTGTCGTCTTCCCAAGGCGGAAGTTCAGACACATCCGTATCTTCATCATCGTCATCATCCGAATCATCATAATCATTGTCGTCGTCCACCAGATCACGGGTCGCCAAAGACACGATCCCACGCCACATCCAGCGAAAAGGTTTTGTACAAAGCCGCAGAAGATCGGGAAAGCTCATATTCATCAGCAGCATCAATAAAATGACGATCAGCATGATGATAATGATTTTTGCGCCCATTATATCAAACAATCCGATTAAAGGCCATGCGATTACGCCGGAGATCAATCCGCCGCCCTTCAGCGATTGCCCTTCGTGATACAGATTCTTGACTGTATTGACAAAGCCTTGGCCGTCCCAAAGAGTCTCACCGAAAAAGATCTGCACAAAGCCGCTGATGAAAAGTGTCAGCAAAACGCCCCATACTGCTCGGCGGGATGCCTGCCGATCACGGTCAGTACCAACCAGATAGGCAGTATAGAACAAAATTCCCGATACCAAAAATACAGAAATACCAAACAGCCCTCTCAGCAGCTTATGCATGAACAGCCAAGCCTTTGCACCGGGAAACAGCGCAAAGGCAAGGAAAAAAATGCCGATCGCACACAAAATCACCGACCAGAACTGGTTATTCTGCGGGCGAATTTCCTGCTTGGACTGCCCTTGCGGTGCAGCTTGGCCTTGCGGCTTTGCTGTTGAATTTGTCTGCACTTTGGATTTAGTTGTGGTTTTAGCAGCGGATTTCGACGCTGTTCTGGTACTGCCCGACCGCTTCGAAGACGATGCAGACTTTGTGGATCCTGCACCGTACTTTGTTTGCTTTCCGGTACCGGATTTCGATGTGCTGCGTTTTTGCGCCATGTTGTCCCTTCCTTTTTATATGTATCATCGGATATCTGTGAACGAAATAACGCTCACTCAACGAGTAAAAAGCCAATAACCAAAGGTAAATACGCTCACAAGCAGAGTGTAAATAGAAAACACATGAAATTGACTGGACTTGACAAGCCAATCCACCATCTTGATTGCCAAAATACCTACAACAGCTGCAGCCACAAAACCGATTGCTGTCGGAAGAAGCTGTACTTCCAGCGTACCATTCATCACATCAACAAGCTCTGACAGACATCCGCCGAGAATTGCCGGAATACCCAACACAAATGAATAACGCACCGCGGTTTCTTTATCCAGTCCCGAAAACAGTCCGCCACTGATCGTTGAGCCGGAACGGGATACACCGGGAAACAATGCAACACACTGGAACAGTCCAATCACAATGGCATCGCGCACGGTCATATCACCTGCAGTTTTCTTGTTGTTCTTGACGCGATTGGCGAAAAACAGAACTACGGATGTATACAAAAAGCAAAGTGCCAAAACCGGTAAGGCTATGTTCTCAAAAATATCCTTGATGAGATAAAACGGTACCAACAATACCAATGAAATCAGCAGCATAAAAATCATTCTGCGGTCGGGATTCATTCCCGACCACTTGAATTTACCTGTAAACACATCTTTGATCAGCACAACGAATTCTTTGATCAATGCCCAGATCGTGCTGCGGAAAGCAATAAAAACCGCTGCAAGCGTGCCAAGATGCAGAATCACCAGTAAAAACGTACCTTCCTCTACCGATTGCCCCGTAAACGCCTGGTAAAGCCGAAGATGTCCCGAACTGGAAACCGGAAGAAATTCAGTAAGACCTTGGATAATTGCTTGGATGATCGCATCGAATACAGACATAAATTTACCTCCAAAAATAACACGCCTCAGTTTTTATCCGATCCGTTTATGATCCGGAAGCGGATGATTCATAGCGCTTCGGCTGTGCCTCAATCTGTGCATATAATGCCGATAAAGCATCGGATATTCCGCCTACAGCATCGATCAGACCTACAGATACTGCTTGTTTTCCATCAAGCACCGTACCGAAATCCAACACGAGCTCATCGGTTCGTGTCATCATTTCATAGAGCGTCTGCTCACTGATGTTGCTGTGCGAAGAAACAAACCGTAAGATACGTGACTGCATTCCCTCCACACTGTTAAGCGCTTGCGGAACGCCCAGCATTGTACCGTTCATGCGCACCGGATGGATGGTCATGGATGCCGACGGAACAATAAACGACTGCCGTGCACTGACAGCCAGCGGTACTCCGATGGAATGACCGCCGCCCAGCACCAGCGATACCGATGGGAGCTGCATGCCGGCGATCATCTCCGCCAGTGCAAGACCCGCTTCGACATCACCGCCTACGGTATTGAGCAGGATCAGCAATCCTTCCACTGTTTGTTCTTGTTCAATCGCCGCAAGAATCGGAAGCAAATGCTCATATTTCGTGGTTTTGCATGTTTCCGGCAATATTGAATGCCCCTCAATCTGTCCTACAATACTCAGACAGTAAATCGTATGCTGTGCATGCCGGACAGGCAACGTTCCCAGCTTTTCAAGCAAGTCCAAAGATGACTCTGAAGACTGCTCCTCAAGCCATTGTGAACGTGATGAGGATGTTTGTTCAGACATTTCCTGTATCCCTCGCTTTCGCAGATTTTGTACAAAAACATTGTTTCCATTCTGCTGCCGAGGTATACTAATAGAAATGCATATTTTTACTTATCTATCATACCATATTTTTCTCTCGCTGTCAAGGTCAGCCCATCATCTGAACAGCAATGTCAAATCCTGTATTTTTCTGTCGCGAATGTCAAAAATGAGTGCTCTTTTTTCTGTAATGCACAAAAACTTATACAAAAATATATTTTCTTTGATTTTTTTTCAAGAAATGGTTGACTTCATATTCAGTCTGGTGTATAATGGAGAACATGGGACTTTATATCTTTTCGGGGGTATCCTAATATGCATATCGATTTAATTGCAGCGACCAAATCCCGCACCAAAGAGGTGCACGGAACCGATAACGGAAAACGTACAGCCTGTGGCATCAATTTGCTGAAGGCTGTTGGTCAGTACACCTCAACAGGTGAAATGACAGATGTTGCACAGCTCACTTGTGAGAAGTGCAAGACCATTCTCGCAAAGAAAATCATCCGTGAATCCAATAAGGAAATGGATCGTATTCTTAAAGAAGAACGTAAGATGCAAAAGAAAGAGGAGCAAGCTGCTGCCAAGCAGAGCAACGCTAAACAGCCTGCTAAGCAGCCTGCATCTCGTACTGCAGCTCCGCCCAGACCTGCTCCCGCTTCCTCGGCAAGCAGTGAGGGTTATGTTCCGCCTTCCATGCGCAAACAACAGGCTGCTCCGCAGGTCGCTCCGCCTCCTGCACCGCCACAGCCGAGTTTTGATATCCCGACTGTGCCCACAAGTGTTCCCGGCATGATGCCTCAGCCGCAGAATGATGTTCTGGCACAGTTTGCCATGCCTGCACCCAACAATGCTCCTGCTGCACCGCAGCTGCAGAATGATTCTGAGATTCCTTCTGTACCCACCAGCATTCCCGGTGTGATGCCGCAGCCGCAGGATGATGTTCTGGCACAATTTGCAATCCCTGCACCTTCTGCACCATCCGATGACGTTCCGGACGGCGGTGGTGTGATTACATATCATGATGAACCTAGAACGTCCACTGCACCGAGCAATCCTGCCAACAATCTGTTCGATCACCTTGCAAACAGTCTGTTTAACGCCGGTGAAGCACCTGCAGTTGATATGCCGGAAGAAATACCGGAGCCGACTGTTTTTGGCATTGATGATGATACCCTTTCCGTCAGTTCCGCAGCCACAGATGCGCTTGACGTTGTTGAAGTCACTCCGGCTCCTGAGGATTATGATCCTTTCGCAAAAGTAGAGCCTCCGGTTCTGGAGTCTATCATTCCGGAAGTTCCTGCTGCACCAGCTATGCCCGATGATGATCTGTTTATCATGCCCGGCGATGCTGCACCGCAGCCGAACATTCCGCCTGTACTCGAAGTACCTCAGCTCGATGCTATCGCTGATGAAGCACCGGTTGCTCCTGTTTTAGAGGTTCCCGAAGTACCGACACTTGAGGTACCGACTGCTCCCGCTGCTCCCGCTTATCCGCAGCAGAGCGCTCCGTTCGGTCAGATACCTGCTGTACCGACACTTGAGGTACCGACTGCTCCTGCTGCTCCCGCTTATCCGCAGCAGAGCGCTCCTTTCGGTCAGATACCTGCTGTACCGACACTCGAGGTACCGACTGCTCCTGCTGCTCCCGCTTATCCGCAGCAGAGCGCTCCGTTCGGTCAGATACCTGCTGTACCGACACTTGAGGTTCCGACTGCTCCCGCTGCTCCCGCTTATCCGCAGCAGAGCGCTCCGTTCGGTCAAGCGCATGCTATGCCAAACGGATTTGCCCAGCAGCCGATTCCTTCCATTCCTGCTCAGCCGGATGCACCTAAGACTCCCTCACTGCCCACACCGCTCTTTATCGGCTACGGCGCAGACGGCAGACAGATCTTCCAGACTTATGATATCAACGGTCAGCCTATCCCTGTAACCGAACCCGTATACAGCACACCGCCTCAGCAAGAATCCAAGCCGCTTGTAACACCTCAGTTCGGCGGTGGTTCGATCCTCGATGTGGATGAACTGATGTCTGCTATGGGCATTGAGCAAAGCAAATCAGAGCCAATCGAAGAAAAAGCGATCCAATATACTGAATACCACATTCCGCAGAAAAAGAAGAAGCCTACTCCACCGCCTAAGGCTGCACTTCCAGATCCGGCTCCCGCAGCTCCAATGTCTGCTGCCGAGGCAAAACGGAAAAAGAAGCTTGATAAGATCAACTCTGAGTTTGAAAAGAAACTCAAGGATCGCGGTATTGATCCCGAAACCGGCGCTTTTGTCGGCAAAGGCAAGAAAAAATAAAACGATCATCGCTTAAGCTGCTCTGATCGCTAAACACTCAAAACAAAAGCAGCGGTGCTTTTCTTGCTCCGCTGCTTTTCATTTCTCAGGAGGATTTATGAATCAAACATCTCAACACAATGCATCGCGTGCTTACACACTCTCTGCACTGAATCTATCCCTTTATGCCGTTATTTGCATGATTCTCCCTTCATTGATCCAGATACTCTATTTTCGCATCTTCGATACCGATACAATGTCCAACAGCATTGCATATTTGATCTCTTTTCTGCCGATGTATTGTATTGCTTTTCCTATTTACCTGCTCATCAGCAAAAAAATCGAACCATTGTCGCCCCCAAAGCATTCTCTGCCGATCGGAAAATGGATCATTGCTTTGTGTATCTGTGAAGCGATCATGCTATTTGGTAATCTGATCGGCATGATCCTCTCCGCAATTCTCACAGTACTGTTCCCTGATGTTGCAACTACAACGCTCAACAACTATGTCTTTGGAGAAGATCCATATCTTTTCCTGTTCTTTGCTGTCGTTTGTGCTCCCATTATCGAGGAAATGCTGTTCCGCAAGGTTTTCATCGACCGTGTCCGCAAATATGGCGATGGTTGGGCAATTCTGTGCTCCGGCTTGCTGTTCGGACTGTTCCATGGCAATTTTACTCAGTTCTTCTATGCCGCCGGCATTGGTATGTTCTTTGCCTTTATCTACGTTCGTACCGGAAAAATCCTGCATACGATTTCATTGCATGTGGCAATCAATTTCCTCGGATCTGCTGTGCCGGCGCTATTGATGGATCCCGATGCCTATCAACAGCTTCTCTCTGCCGATAGCGCAAGCACCGAGGAGCTCTTGCTGATTTTTCAAAATATTTTCCCTTATCTTGTTTTCTCTTTCTGTGTCTGGATTGTCGCTATTGTCGGTCTGGTACTTCTGTTGACCTCAATCCGCAAATTTGAGCTGCAGCCGGCACAATGTCCCACGAAAGCAAAATCTGTTTTGCTGAATCCAGGCATCTTGATCTTCGTTGTACTCTGCATTCTCATGTTCCTGATCAATATGATTTGGGGATAACGCAATAATATTGTGAATTTTTAAGAAACCTCTTGACATCCAGAGCAAAAAATAGTATAATGTGACTATACGCAATCACTGCAATCGGATACAAAATCAACTACTTTTTGGAGGTATCTCATGGCTTCTGCAAAAAATATGGTTCTTGCCGGCGATTATGCAGGCTGCCGCATTTTCCGAATGTCTGCTACCTGCGCTTATATTTCCGGTACAATGAAGAAAATTGATGATGTTCGCTTTTGTCCTGAATCAGTTGTGCGTTATGAGGTTTTGACTGATGACGTCATCCGCTCCGGCAATTCCTTATTGCTGACCGGTGCTCTGGATCCCTGCTGCCTCAACAATCTTCGACTGCATGCTTCCGCTGCAATGCAGGCAAAGGGTATTTATACCCTTGTTGTGAAGTTTCAAGACGATAAGCGCTCACTCATCGAAGTCGATGAAAAGATCTATATGGCGATTGCTCGCCGCATGAATGCTGACTGATCAATTCTATATCAAAAAATGGCTTACACTCCAAACGGAATGTAAGCCATTTTTATTGCTGTTATTTTGGTATCCGCACATGAAAGCGATCAATTGCCAGTGCACAAGCACAGTAAACCAATGCCGAGGCGGTTGACTGTACAATATTACCGGGCAGTGTCGCCAAAAACTGCACCCAAGGATTTCCTTGGTACAATATAACTTCAGTCAGCCAATATCCTACAATCGTGATCAGACAGCATATTGCACAGGATATCACGCGTCTGGCACAAAACATCCGCTCACCGCCGATCATTGAACAGGCAAATGCCAATGCAGCTTTGATCAGAAAGGTCGGCAGACAATATATCGCATATCCCGAAATCAAATCTGCCATGGCACCGCCGAGTGCCGCAGCACCCATTGCATAAGGCAAGGGCAGCCAAGCCGCTGCAAGATAAATCGCAGCATCGCCAAGATGAATATAGCCATGTCCCGACGGAATATGGATCGCTGCTGTCAATACACAGATCATTGCTGTCATCAGCGCTGCATTGACCAAATTTTTAATTTTCGCATTTTTCATAGATAATCCTCCAACGCTCTCAAAAGCGGTTCAAACAATACTCCTTCATCTGCTGAGGTATTCTGCTGTAAGGTATATTGTGTCACCGCTGATAAAAACTGTCCTGCAGTCCGCACTGCCTGCTCCAGCTTCCTGCCGCGAGCCAGTGCTGCACACACCACCGAGGCAAACAGATCACCGGTACCGGAAAACAGACTTTTTGTTCGATGTACCGTATCAAAAGAAACCGATCCGTTGCAATAGGTCAGATTGCAGATCATATCCTCTCGAACAATACCTGTGATCACAACCGATCCGCAGCCAAGTGCTGCAAGCTGCTGCGCCAATGCTACGGCTTCTGCCGTATGCAATGTCTCACCATGATAGGGCGTATCCGTCAGCAAACAAGCTTCTGTTACATTAGGCGTGATAACATCAGCAAATGCAACCAGCTCTCGCATGGCTTTACACAGCGCAGGTGTATAGGTGCTGTATAATTTGCCATCATCTCCCATCACAGTATCCAGCAGGATCCTGCACTCCGGATTGATTTCTTTTTGTCGGATGAAAAAATCACGCACGACTGCAATTTGTCCTTCTGAACCCAAAAAACCGCTATATATCATCGAAAACATCAGATCTGACCAGCTTTCCAAATATGCCGGCATTGCATCAGTCAGATCCGTGAACACATAATCAGAAAAGCCGGTGTGCTTTGATAACACCGCAGTCGGCACCGGGCACGCCTGCACACCTAATACCGATAAAATCGGAAGCGCTGTGGTCAGGGAGCATCGCCCATATCCGGACAAGTCATTAATACAAGCTACACGAGGGACTGCACCCAACCCCCTTCATCTCCTTTCACAATTCGCTCTATCATTATAGCACAATCACCGGTAAATTGCAAGACCAAATATTCACACACCGATTGCTCCTCGCATTTTGCACAGAAACAACAAAATATGCAATACACAATGCAGAAAAATCTACACGAAAACTATTGACAAAGCCACCATCCGGGTGATATCATATTGATATCACTCCAGCAACTCGTACAATTCAATTGTGATTCTTCACAAAATGCAAAATCACTTGCTTTCCTGTTCGTTCAATACGTAAATTCTGGTTCTATTTCACAAAATTGACACATTTATATGCTATACTAAACGGTGCTGCTATAATAGTATTGATAAGCGATAACGGTAACACTGTATCGCTTTTCCCTTAGACTACATATCAGAAAGGTTGTGTTGTTTTGCTCAAGCTCAAAGGAATTACGAAAAATTATCTCGCCGGCGATTCCGAAGTGCAAGCACTCAAGGGTATTGATGTTACCTTCCGAAAAAATGAATTTGTATCGGTGCTCGGTCCCTCAGGTTGTGGTAAAACCACGTTGTTGAACATCATCGGCGGTCTTGATCGTTATACCGAAGGCGATCTCATCATTCAAAACATTTCAACCAAGGAGTATTCTGACAGAGATTGGGATGATTATCGGAACCACACCATTGGTTTTGTATTCCAGACCTATAATCTGATCCCCCATCAGACGGTGCTTGCCAATGTTGAGCTGGCATTGACATTGTCCGGTGTTTCCAAATCCGAACGCCGTGAACGGGCAAAGGCTATGCTCCAAAAGGTCGGACTCGGTGATCAGATCCATAAAAAGCCGAATCAGATGTCCGGCGGTCAGATGCAGCGTGTCGCGATTGCACGTGCACTCATTAACAACCCCGAAATCCTCCTTGCCGATGAGCCTACCGGTGCATTGGATACCGAAACCAGTGTACAGATCATGGATCTTCTCAAAGAGATCGCAAAAGATCGCCTTGTTATCATGGTAACTCATAACCCCGAGCTTGCCGAACAATATTCTACCAGAATCCTGCGGCTGCTCGATGGTAAGATCGTCAGCGATTCCAAGCCTTATGAAGGCGCTCAGCAAAAGAAAAAAGATAAGGCTAATCAGGAAAAGACTGCCAAGAAAAAGAAGAAAAAGCATGTTTCCATGAACTTCCTTACTGCCGGCTCTCTTTCTCTCAACAATCTGATGACGAAAAAGGCACGTACCTTCCTGACCTCTTATGCAGGCAGTATCGGTATTATCGGTATTTCGTTGATTCTCTCACTTTCCGATGGCTTCCAGACCTATATCAATACCGTTCAGGAAAATACACTTTCTTCTTATCCCCTCGTTATTGAGGAACAAGCTGCCGATCTTTCCGGTCTGATGGAATCTCTTGCCAATACCGCACCGAAAGATGATGCTCATGAGCTTGATAAGGTCTATATCAGCGATACCGCCTCGGCAATGCTCAATGCAATGGTTTCCGAAGTACAGGAAAATGATATGTCCGGTCTCAAGAAATATATCGAGGAGCACCAAGCTGAGCTGGATGATTATCATATCGCTTACAGCTATTTCGTAACACCGCAGATCTATCTTGCCGATACCGCTGAGGATGTAACCGTTGTCAATCCGAATCCTATGGTCGATGCCTATTATCAGATGCTGGGCTATGATATGAGCAGCGCATCCTCTGCCTATTCCTCTATGATGAATATGGGCACCTCGATGATGGATGTCTGGACAACGCTCTATGGTGACCAGAATCTGCTGGATTCACAATATGATGTGATCTCCGGTCACTGGCCCACCAATTATCAGGAAGCTGTGCTGGTCGTCGATGACCGCAATGAAATTACTGACCTGACAATGTATGGTCTGGGTCTGCGTGATGCCGGTAAGATTTCTGAGATTTTTGCTACCATTATGAGCGGCGGAACATTGGAATCACAAGCTGACAGCTTTGACTATGATGAGCTGCTGAATCTCCAGTTCAAGCTTATTCTCAACACCGATATCTACGAATATGACGAAACAAAGCAGTGTTGGGTCGATCGCAGCAAAAATGATGATTACATGAAAGAGAAGATCGAAAACGGCCTGCCGATCAAGATCAGCGGTATTGTCCGTGCCAAGGAAGGCACCGTTTCCGGCGCTCTGTCTGCAGGTACGATCTGCTATACAAAAGAACTTACCGATTATCTGATTGAAGAAATTGCAAAATCCGATATCGTAAAAGAACAGCAAGCAGATCCCGAAATTGATGTCTTCACCGGCTACCCCTTTGAAGACCCCGATGAGGATGTTACCATCGAGGATGTTTACGAGTACATCGACAATATGAGTCAGGCTGAGCTGCAGCAGATGCAGATGATGTTTGGCACTCTTTATGGTGATTCCTTCAACAGCACTGATGTGATCGATGCGCTCAACTCAATGAGCGATGATGAGCTGGTTGCTGCTTTGGGTCCCCAGATGATTGCAGGCATTACCGTTGATGATGCCAAAACCTTCGCTGCTACGGATCAGGGCAAATACGCACTGGCACAGGCAATCGCTGCCGGTTTGGGCGTTCCTGCCGATCCCGCTCTTGTTGATAGTCTCTCTGATGAGGATCTGCTTGCAACTTATCAGCAGATCGTACTCTCCTCCGTAACCGCTGACCAGATCCGTGCACAGATCGCTGCAATGAGCGATGATCAGCTGAATCAATTGGCTGCTTCTCTGAATCCTGCTAACGATGCCGAGAGCTTAAAGCAGATGCTCGCTACCATGGATGAGGATACTTTACTCACGATCTTTAAGGAACAAGTGCTCTCTGCCTCCACTGAGAATACCTATAACGGCAATCTCAGCATTATGGGTGTGCATGATCCCGATCATCCCAATGCCATCATGATCTACTCCAACAGCTTTGAAGCAAAGGAAAACTTTGAAACCTTCCTAGAAGACTATAACCAGAAACAGATCGATGCAGATAATGAAGCCGGTGTCATCGAATATACCGACTATATCGGCATCATGCTCTCCTCGGTTACCAAGATCATTAACATGATCTCCTATGTTCTCATCGGTTTTGTCTCTATTTCACTGGTGGTTTCCTCTATCATGATCGGCATTATCACCTATATCTCCGTGCTGGAACGTACCAAGGAAATCGGTATTCTCCGTTCGATCGGTGCTTCCAAACGAGATATCAGCCGTGTATTCAATGCCGAAACCTTCCTTGTAGGTTTGGTATCCGGCGTTCTGGGTGTTTTGATTACTATACTGCTGGATATCCCCATTAACATCATCATTGAACACGTTTCCGGTGCGCCCGATATTGCTTTCCTGCGCCCCCTCTATGCCGTGATCCTCATTGCAATCAGCATTATTCTTACACTGATTGCCGGCCTTGTTCCTTCTCATATGGCTGCCAAAAAGGATCCCGTTATTGCTTTGCGTTCTGAATAATCCATACTCTCAAAGCCTCTGTCCTTGCTTACTGCACCGACAGAGGCTTTTTTCAATATCATGCATCCGATGTTTCAGCAGATATTGACAAAAAAATAAGCTTATGCTATAATATTAGCATAATATTTGAACAGGAGGTGTCGTCATGAAAATGAATGAAATCGGTTATCACCACCGTCATGACCGCTATTTCTGCGTGGATCGACAGAATGGCTTCGATGATTGGATGATGCTGCTTGTGAAAACGCCTGCTGTCTTTCGTGTGAACGGGGAACTGATACCAATGCCTGCCAATACTTTCATTCTTTATACCCCACAACATCCGATTTATTACTATACCGAACACGATAACTATTATGATGACTGGTTTCACTTCATACCGAATGACGAAGAAGAGTCATTGATCCGTTCGCTGGAAATTCCTCTCAACACACCGGCAGCACTTCCCGATATGACAGAACTCTCTGCAACAGTTCGCAATATGTGCTATGAAAAATATTCCGCTAACATCAATCGTAAAACTACCATCAACTATTATTTCCGCATTCTGTTATATAAGCTCCACGAGAAAATGACAATGCATACCGATACAACAAAGGTCACTGACAACATCTATCTCTCGACCCTGCTTTGGGTCCGCGAATGCATCTACCGCTGGCCCGGCAGAGATTGGTCGATTGATGATATGGCTAGAGAGCTTTCTCTCAGCCGCTCTCGGTTTCAGCATCTCTATTCCGAAACCTTCGGCGTCAGTGTCAACAAGGATCTCATCACAAGCCGTCTCGCACGAGCCAAGGAGCTTCTCACTACCACCGATATGTCCATCAATGATATTGCGATCGACATCGGTTATAATGGGATTTCATATTTTATCCGGCAATTCAAAGCTGCCTTCGGCATCACGCCGATTCAGTATCGAAGCATGAAAACAAAGCGCGCCTTTGATGAAGATACACCGTAACATATTCCTTCTATCACGTTCACACGGCAGTGTCATGTCTCAGGCACTGCCGTTTTCTGTCATAACACCAATGATTTGTGATCAATTAGAAAAAACTTGACATTCTCGGCATTTAGGAATTGACAAATTTATCTCCTTATGCTATAATTACAGCATATTTAGAGGATTGGAGGCGGTTCCATGCACATGGACGAAATCGGCTATAACCATCATCACGATCGTTCTTTCGTTATTGACCGACCCAGCGGTGCAGGTGATTGGCTTCTGTTAATTGTAAAAGCTCCCGCTTTCTTCCGTATCGATGGCAAGATCATTCGCATGCCTGCCAACGCCTTTATTATTTATACACCGGATTATCCACAGTATTATTACCCCGATTCGGATGAGTATTATGATGACTGGATCCACTTCTATCCAGAAAAAGAAGAATTGGATCTGATGCAGTCGTTGAATATTCCCTTCAACTGCCCCGTTCCGCTTCCCGATACTACCGAGGTTTCCGTTATGGCACGTAATATGTGCTATGAACAATACTCCGCTAACCAAAACCGCAAACAAAGCGTTGACCTCTATTTTCGCCTGATGATCTATAAACTGCACGAAAAAATGCACATGCAGAATGATGCCTCGAAAATTAGTGAAAGCGTTTATTTCACTACACTGCTGTGGGTAAGACAATGCATTTATCGCTGGCCCGGCAGAGATTGGTCTATCGATGATATGGCGAAAGAGCTTTCCCTTAGTCGTTCTCGCTTTCAGCATCTTTATTCCGATACCTTCGGTGTCAGCGTCAATAAAGATCTGATTACCAGCCGACTCGAAAAAGCAAAAGAATTGCTGATCTGCACCGATCTCGGTGTCAATGATATCGCAACGATCATCGGCTATAACGGTGTTTCTTATTTTCTCAGACAGTTTAAGGCTGCTTTTGGCATTACTCCCATTCAATATCGCAATGCCCAGAAAAATGATTCGACCCAAAAGAAATCCAAAAACACCTGATCGTTCCATAAATAATTTACGGCAGAACCTTTTTGACAAAGGCTCTGCCGTTTTTAATATCCTATTTTATATCTGCAAGTCATGCTTCTATAGGCGCAAACAATCTGCGGCTTGCCGGAACGCGCAGCAAAATCCATGCACCACAGACTGTGAAAATACATTCCGGCAGCATATAGGCACCATTATAGCAAACAGAATACAAAAGTACATTCCAGCCTTCCCAGCACCATTCGGAAAAGAATATCGAGCCTGAAATCGTATGGCATAAAAACCGTATGGTCAATGCAAATGTGATTCCCAAGCAAGCGCCTAATTTACCACGATGACGAAAACTGCCCGCAAGACCTAACAAACCAAATGCGAGCAGATAATCAAAAATCAGACTGCCGACCAAAGCGATGGAGGATATTCCCGAACGTGCCAAAGCGGCTCCGTCTAACAAAATTTGCAGCAATGCGTGGATTCCACAAGAAAACAATCCCCATCGGGTACCATAACGAATGGCGATCAGGCATAGAGGCAGCATACTCAACAATGTTACCGATCCTCCCATCGGTGCCTCAAACAGCTTTACAAAACTCAAAGCGGTTGCCAAACCGATCATCATAGCTGTTGTCACCATACGCTGTGTTCTTTCATGTCGCATAATACTTCATCCTTTCAAATGCAGGATTTTGTCAACGAAAAGTAACCACAAAATAAAGGCGTCACAGATAACACTGTAACGCCTTGGTTTCCCTTTTGGGTTATTTCCCTACGTCGGCATTATCCGAATCAGGTTATGGGTCGATACGTTTACATATCCTCTCAGCCTTTCACACAGGCTCCCCTATTCATATAAGATTCCATCCGAAATCATATTATTATTATAACATATGATCCTGCACTTGTCAAGCACAGTTTTACTGTGCATTCTCAGAAGCGATCCCCTTCAATGCACCGGCAAGACCTGCCAATCCTTGGATCTCGCTGGGAATGATGATCTTTGTTGCTTTTCCATCAGCAGCCTTAGCAAAGGCTTCCAAAGATTTCAGCTGAATGACACTGCTGTCAGGCGAAGCTGCATTCAACAGTTTCAAGCTGTCTGCAAGGGCTGTCTGCGTCAGATGAATGGACTCTGCTTCACCCTGTGCTTCCAAAATCTTCTGCTGACGTACTGCCTCAGCATGCAGAAGCAATGCTTCACGCTCAGCCTGGGCTTTCAAGATCTCAGATTCCTTCTGTGCCTCTGCACGCAAGATCTGAGACTGCTTTTCACCTTCTGCTACGAGAATTGCAGACTTCTTTTCACCTTCTGCCTGCAGGATCTTTTCACGACGCTCACGCTCTGCTTTCATCTGCTTTTCCATAGCATCCTGAATCTCACGAGGCGGCAGAATATTCTTCAACTCAACACGGTTGACCTTAATACCCCAACGGTCTGTTGCCTGGTCAAGGATGGCGGTGATCTTAGTGTTGATCACGTCACGAGAGGTCAATGTAGCATCCAGTTCCATTTCACCGATGATGTTACGCAGCGTTGTAGCCGAAAGATTTTCAATAGCAGCCATCGGACGCTCAACACCATAAGTATACTGTTTGGCATCGGTTACCTGGAAGAACACGACCGTATCAATCTGCATGGTAACATTATCCTTGGTGATCACGGGCTGGGGCTTAAAATCCACAACTTGTTCCTTGATGGAAACGATCTTAGCGACTCGATCAAAGAAAGGAATCAGCCAATGGGGACCGGTATGCCATTCCTGATGGAACGATCCCAGTCGCTCGATAACATATACCTTAGCCTGTGGCACGATACGAATATTGGCGATAAATACCAACAGTAAAAATACGATCAGAATCAGGGCAACGACCAGACCGCCGGTACCGGCAAGAATTGCTGCAGATGTCAGTGTCAACATGATAATATCCTCCTGAATTTACATGATATATTGAAAATAATGTGATCAGAACTTGTGCTTACAGTGCAGATGTCTGCTCTGTCTTAGATTTACGTACCACCAGTTTGGCGCCCTGTACCTGCTGGACAGTCACAACCGTATCCTTCGGCAAAACACTGCCATCTTCGGATATCGCCATCCAGTCGATACCGTTGAGTCGTACTCTGCCGGTACCTGCTGCGCTGCATACATCCTCGATGATAATCGCAGTGGCACCGATTTCCTTATCGGCATTCATCGGCACAACATTCTTTACCTTGAGCTTCCGCAGAAGCGGACGTGTGCACGCAAGAAGTAATAAAGATACCAGTACAAAAATTGCCAGCTGCCCTGTAAAGCCAAGACCTGCCATTGCCGCAAAGAATGCACCGAGTGCTCCTACTGCAAACCAGATGCTCACAAGCTGCATACTGGTGATCTCAGCTAAAACAGTCAATGCAAAAACCACTGCCCAGATAATCATATACGTAGTCACGATTGTTCCTCCTTTCCACAAAATGCTTAGTTCGATTGATGGTTGGTTTTGTACTTCAACTGTGCTATTATTTTAACATATAATTTTCAGATATGCAAGCTACAAATTCAAACAAATTTTCCTGCCAGAGCCGATTAGCGTCGATTTTTTGCAATTTTCTCTCTCTCGTATAGCGAATCCAAGCCGTATTCACTTTTTGAAAAGACATCGATTCATTTGATTTTCTTGCATATTTCTTCGTAAATACGTCGATTTTTTATTTTCTTTCATTTGCGGAATATTACAGCAATTTCAGCACATACTCTTTCTATACCACTGCAAACAAGCCCGTTTGCTTGCTCGCATGGTATCATTCCGTTTTTTCAAAAGGAGCCTTTGCCATGATGAATCAGAAGAAAAATCCGAATATTCACTGCACCGTGGATCAGTGCCGCTATAATATGTGCAGCGAGAATTACTGCACACTCGACGTTGTCAACATCGGTACCCACGAGAGCAACCCCTCCGTTAAGGAATGTGTCGATTGCGATTCTTTTGAAAAGCGTACCGGCGGCTGCCGATAAGCTTGTTCCGGACCCTGTGTTATTGTATGCACAGGGTCTGTACATATCGCACAAATAACAATGTCAATTTATGGAAATTCATCCAAAATTCGAAAAAGAACTTGAACAAATCCATTTTATGCAGTATAATAAATCTAAGCTGAATATTCCTGCATACCCTTTCCGGAAAGGAGACTCTCTATTATGTCTGACAAAACAATCACTTTTTCGATTACTCAGGAAAAAGAATTAGAAATGAAACGCAATCTGCAACAGGTTTATGATGCACTTGTGGAAAAAGGTTACAACCCCATTAACCAGATCGTAGGTTATATTCTCTCTGAGGATCCCACCTACATAACGGTGCACAAGAATGCCCGTAGTCTCATCCGCCGTATTGATCGCGATGAGCTGATGCAGGCGTTGGTCAAATCTTATCTTTCCGACTAAATATGGAAACGCCAAACGGCGAAGCCCAATGAGAGGCTTCGCCGTTTTATTTTACTCTTACAATACATAACACATGATCGCTATGGCTTGCAGGAAACTGCCTGCATTCACAAACATATGAAAGATACTATGGAAATATGGCAGCTTCTTTCCGATCCCATAAAGCACTGCGCCCACTGTATAACAAATTCCGCCACTTAGCAGCCACCAGAATCCAGTCATGGTCAGAACAGTAATCGTAGGTCTTAACACGGCAATCACTGCCCATCCCATTGCCAAATAACAGATCATGCTCAGTTTCGCATACTTTTTCAGGTCAATGGCGGTAAACACTGCAGCTGCAAATGCGCAGCCCCATTCCACACCAAATACAACCCATGCCGCCACCGGATTCGCTTCACGAATTCCTGCAAGCAGGATCGGCGTATAGGTTCCTGCAATCAAAAAATAGATTGTGCAATGATCAATGACCTGCATGACACGTTTTGCCATTCCGTCGTTGAGTCCGTGATAAACACTGGAAACTGTAAACAACGATACCGTTGCAAATCCATAGATCGCAGCGCTGACAATTGCCCAAGGGTTACGATGGGATGCACCGATCAAAATACCAAACACCAGAATCAGAACACCGACCGAGGCACCAACAATATGTGTGATCATATTCATAAGCTCCTCACCACGGGTATAACGAGGCAGCACACGTTCACGAAGAGGCGTTCTTGCTTGTGTCATATTTCATCTTCCTTTCCGCATTGCAAGCAAATGTTCTTGGTCATACTATTTACAGTATTATCTTACCCCTTTTTTTCGCTCTATGCAACCTACGATACCATTTTGTATGCTCTCTGTGCAAGATAGCGTGTTCTACCGAAAACATCACGTATTTACGTAAATTCCACAGACAGTAGAATTGCCGATTTTAAGGTAGAACCATGAATTCTACCAAAAATCCTTTTGTTTCAACTGAAATACAATGCCAAAATGAGACTGTGTAAAAACAAAAAGAAGCGGCTTTTGTGGTTACCCATCAAAAGTCGCTTCGCAATTCATTTTCAAACACAAATCCGGAACAGACTGTAGATCCGATTACTTGCGTTTTGCTTTTTTCTGCTTTGATGCTCCGTTTTTACCGGACTTTTGCACAGGCTGCACTGCCTGCGGCTTTGGCTCATCCAGAATCGGTTCTCCAATCAGAATACCCAATAGAATCCACAACAGCGGCGATACTGTCAGCACCGATATGCCAACCACCGCAGTCATCATAAAGCATGCCACAGCACTCAATGCTGCAAGATACAGCCAGTTCTTTGTTTTTCGATAGCCGCGAATGCCAAACCAAATGCAAACCACAAGCAATGCCAAATAAAGCAAAAGCGAAGGGATACCTCTGGTGGCTGCAATATAAATATAATCATTATAAGGACGATCTATCGTATTGGGATTATAGGAGATATACATACTGGTTTTCAACTGTGAATAAGTAAAGTTATCGGGGCCGGTGCCCAGCATCGGATATTTCCCAACAACACGAATCCCTTCCTGCCAACAATATCCAAGCACTGATGCTGCATCATAAATATCAAAGTCCGGCTCTGCACTGGGAGTATAGGGACCGGCTACCGACAAGCGATAGAATCCGTCATCCCAAACGATACCGCCGTCATATAGTCTGTATCCATTGGTAAGAGCCGTATCATCATAAGTTTGATAGACACCGTTCATCGAAGGCGACATATAAGCCCAACCAAAGGACAACAATAGGGTTCCAACTAAAATCACCGGAGCAAGCCATCGTTTTCCGTGCACTGCTTTCTGTTTGACCGCAAAGAGTATTACCATTTCAATTACCGCAAAGGCAGCTGCGATCAAGCCGGCAATGGTTTGCGTTTTCAACAGCAGCAACATACTCAATCCCATAGAGATCAATGCAGTTATCCGCTTCTTTGGGCTTTCCGAGAGCATGGCATAGGGAATCGCAATGCCAAGCAACATTCCAAGCAGCATTGCAAAGGATATAGGACTATCGGTAAAGCCGGATGGCAACCGCAGATTCTGATACAAAAGCGGTTCGATAAACCCATATTGCGATGGAAACGCAAACCAAGGCTGCGCCTGAAGCAATCCCCAGATGCCATTGGCAATTCCCAACCACAACGTCCAATATAAGAACCGATCAAGATTTTCTTTCCGCCGCAGCATGCTTCCAAGATAAAACATTGCGGCATACATCAGCAATGCAAGCCATCCTTCATCTCGTCCATCCAGACCAAAGAACGACATCTCTGTATCAAATGAATTGATCATTGAGATCACGCCCCATGCAAGACTTCCAAGCACAAGAAAATATGGAAGCGCTGTTGTTTTGGAAAACTGATTCCGCATCAGACCCACAACCATTGCGATAATCGCAGCAACACCGCAGATCGAAAAAAGCATTGATATGCTGCGAAGTGATACCAGCAATGAAGAAAGAAAATATGAAAAGCCTGTCTGCTGCATCATTTCAGAAAGCTCTGAGGTCAGTGAATATGTGATCTGATAGATTGCGGTAGAACCTGCAATCACCGCAAGCATGATAAACAGCAGCTTACTGCAAACACTGCGATAACGATCGAGATCCATATTCAATATGAAATTGGATTTTTCTGTGGTATGAAAGATCGTCTTTGGCATAACACAACTCCTTTGAAAAAATGCGCATGAATCCGACTTTTCGATCCATGCGCATTCTCGTTCTCTGTATTATTTTGCAACCTCGACTGCGCGGCTTTCGCGAATCAGATTGACCTTGATCTGACCGGGATATTCCATTTCATCCTCGATCTGCTTGGCAATCTCACGAGCAACCAGGATCATCTTTTCGTCATCAATGATCTCAGGCTTTACCATAACACGCACTTCACGGCCTGCCTGAATTGCAAAGCATTTTTCTACGCCCTCATAAGAGGTGCAGATCTCTTCCAGCTTCTGCAGACGCTTGATGTAGCTTTCCAGATTCTCGCTGCGTGCACCGGGACGTGCAGCAGAAATCGCATCCGCTGCCTGTACGATACAAGCAATCACAGTCTTAGGCTCCACATCATTATGGTGAGCCTCGATCGCATGGACAATATCGGCATTTTCTTTATATTTGCGGCATACATCCACGCCGATCGCAACGTGAGAGCCTTCGATCTCGGCAGTCAATGCCTTACCGATGTCATGCAGCAGACCGGCACGGCGTGCCATATTGGCATCAACACCCAGCTCTGAGGCAAGAACGCCGGAAAGCATCGAAACCTCAATGCTGTGATTCAATACATTCTGACGATAACTGGTACGGAAGGTCAGTCGTCCCAACAGGCGTACCAGCTCAGGATTTAAGCCATGGACATTTGTTTCCAAAATCGCACGCTCACCCTCCTGCTTGATACGCTTTTCCACATCACGGCGAGCCTTGTCAACCTTTTCTTCAATACTGGCAGGATGAATACGGCCATCGATAATCAGCTTTTCCAGTGCGAGTCTTGCAACCTCACGGCGTACAGGATCAAAGCAAGAAAGCGTAATAGCTTCCGGCGTATCATCAATGATCAGATCAACGCCCGTCAGTGTTTCCAATGTACGGATATTCCGTCCTTCACGGCCGATGATCCGTCCCTTCATCTCATCGTTGGGCAACGGCACCACTGATACCGCAACCTCCGAAACCTGCTCAGCAGCACATTTTGCAATGGCAAGCGAAATATGCCGGCGTGCAATTTCATCGCAGCTGGTTTTGACCTGCTGCTCATATGCCACGATCTTGACTGCCTTTTCATGGGTCAGATCAGCATCCATTTGTGTCAGCAGATAGTCACGTGCCTGCTCACGGCTGAATTCAGAGATCCGCTCCAAAATATCAAGCTGGCTCTTTTTCATTTTATCCAGCTCTTCGGCACCGGCTTTCTTTAATGCTTCCGCTTCAGCCAGTTTTTCGTCCGCAGCATGCAGCTTACTCTGCAGTGCTTCCTCACGACGCTCAAACTGATCGGTTTTCTTATCAAGATTTTCTTCCTTCTGCTGAATGCGCCGTTCCTGACGAGACATCTCACCACGACGCTCCTTCAACTCACGCTCAGCCTCGGAACGAAGCTTAAAGATCTCATCCTTCGCTTCCACAAGCGCTGCTTTTTTGCGGTCATTGGCTTCCTTTTCCGCTGTGGTACGGATGCGTTCCGCTTCTTTTTCTGCGCTGCCAATTGCAGCTTCGGCTTCCATCTTCCGATGCGCCACGCCTTCTTCAAAGCCTTTTTTGTTCGCTTTTTTGGCAGAAACCAGTGCGCCGACGCCGCCTCCGGCGATCAAAGCAATGAGAATGGCGATGACAGCAATCGGATCAGACATTGCCATCATGAGAGTACACAACAAAAACATTTCCTCCTGTCATAGATCAATTTACCATAGTATCTGTATGATACACCCGAATGATCATGCGGCAGGAAACACACCGTTTGATAGATTCCCTTTTTGATTTTCAAGCATATGAGCAGCAGCGATTTTTCTGCTGCTTGAATATTGAAAGCCGCATCACTCTGCTGCTCAGCATAAGACTGCGGCGAATGAAGAATAGAAATGAAATCGAAAAAAAACAGCGCGTCCGCGCCGCACAACACCTGATGGATACTCATTGAGCATCTCGGAGTGCAATGCAAAATACATACATTTAGTATACTATATTTACCGAAGATTGTCAAGCAGATTTTGCTAAAGCGTCAAGTTTTTTTTCAGTCCCTTTGACAACACTGCGAAAAAATGCTATACTTTGACCAACTACACATTGTGAGGTGATCTTGTGATAAAGTCTTCGGGTTGTATGCAATGCCCGAGAAAATGCGGCTGCAACAGAGAACAGACAATTGGATTCTGTGCTCAGCGCAATCAATTCCGGATTGCAAGGGCTGCTCCCCATTTTTGGGAAGAGCCTGCCATCAGCGGTTGTAACGGTTCGGGAACAATTTTTTTCTGCGGATGCAATCTGCGCTGCTGCTTCTGCCAGAACAGCGCTATTCTCGGCGCAGAAGCAGGCATCGACATTACTCCAATGCAGCTGATGGCACTGATGCTGGAGCTGCAAAGCGCCGGTGTTCATAATATCAATCTGGTTACGGCATCCCATTATACAGAACAGCTCATACCGCTGCTGAAAACGATCAAAAGCAATGGTCTGACGATTCCGATCGTCTGGAACTCCAGCGCTTATGAATCCGCAGCTACTCTGCGGCTGCTAAACGGACTTGTGGATATCTATCTTCCCGATTTCAAATACAGCAGCAAAACTACCGCTGCCGAATACTCTCATGCACCCGATTATCCGGATATTGCATTGGATGCCATCGAAGAAATGCTCCGGCAAGTCGGCGCACCTCAATATGATACAAACGGATTGATGAAAAGAGGTGTGCAGATTCGTCATCTTGTATTGCCGGGACACGCTATGGAATCCAGACGCGCTTTATGGATGCTGCAAAATCGATTCGGCAATACCTTCGGCATCAGCATCATGAATCAATATACGCCCTTACCGCAAACAGCAGAGCATCCAAAACTTTCACGAACCGTATCAGAAAAAGAATATGACAGCGTGATCCGCTATGCAATGCAGATCGGCTTAGACAGAGCACTGATACAGGAGGCATCCGCTGCCTCTGAGGACTTCATTCCCGATTTTGCTTTGTCGAAAGAAAATTTGGAAAAAGTATCGGAAAAACATAAAATAGCCCTTGCAAACTGCAAAAAAATATGATATAATATACAAGATTTTCAGAACAATTTGAAAGGAGAGGCCTATGGAACGCTCGTCAAATATCGTTGGAATTTGTATTGCTCGGCTGCATGAATCTGCGTCAACACTGATCAAATCCCTTTGCAGCGATCTCAAGGCTGTGGGTATGCGCAGTCTGGTGTTTCAAGGGTTTTCTGATTTTAATGATCACGATGATTTTGACATAGGAGAACGGGCACTGTTTCGATTCATCCCATATCAAAAGCTCTCCGCATTGATCTTGTTTACGGAATCCATCAAGGATCAGTCTTTGCTGGAATCTATCGTACAGCAGGCCAAAAAGTATGAAACACCGGTCATTACTGTAGAAAATCCTATGAATGACTGTTTCTGTCTTGCCTACGATATGCTGACACCGCTTCGCAACATCGTTGATCATATCTTCGATCATCATGGCTGCAAGCGTGTGGCTTTTATGTCCGGATTCAAAGACCACGATATCTCCGATGCCCGTCTGAATATTTACCGCGAGGCACTGGAACACCGCGGCATTCCTTATGATGAAGCCTTAGTGCAATACGGCGAATTCTGGGAGACTCCCACAGTTGCCGCACTGGACGCCTTACTGAAAAGCAATCAGGGAAAACCGCCCATCGAAGCCATTATCTGCGCTAACGACGCCATGGCTATGACCGTGATACTGGAATTGAAAAAGTTGGGCATCCATGTGCCGGATGATATACTGGTCACAGGCTTTGACGGCATCATCTCCGAGCACTTCTTTTCTCCTCGGCTGACCACAGCATCCTGTGACAACGCCACCATCAGCGGTACGCTGGTGGAACTGCTCTGCCGGCTTAAGACACAGCCTGATCTGAAGCCTTACAGCGTTACCATACCTTACCAGCCGATCATTGCGCAATCCTGCGGCTGCCACCCCGTGGAAAATCCCGATGCCTCCGAAATGCTCATTGATCTGAGCCGTGAGCTGAACAGCCTGCGTTTTTTCCATCGGCAGGTACATAACGGTACTATTCTCCTGCTCAACGAACAGCGTGCACCCGAACAGCTCGCTGATGCTGTACGAAGCACTAACTGGGGTATTTGCTGGTATCAAACCAGTCTGGTATTGTTCCGCAACACGTTGGAAGGTCTCGGTCTCTATCCCGATCAGGTCGAATGCGGTAAAAACGCCTATGAGTTCTGCCGTTGGACCAACGAAGCCTTTACGCCATCCATGCAGCCTTTTTCTTCCAAAGAACTGCTGCCTGATCTGGATATCGCTTATCAGCATTCCCCCTCTCAGGCACTTCTTGTCACAGCACTTCATGTACAAAGCACAGTGCTGGGATATTTTGTGATCGGCTTTGAGCCACCAGGAGACTCCTATCAGCACCATACGCTGGATTACGGCAGACTGCTGGATTATCAGATGTCGCTTGCCCATTCTCTCAGCACATTGATCCAGCGCCGCTCCCTGTTGGCTGTCAACGCAGAGCTGGAACGGCTCTATGTACGTGATTCCATGACAGGGCTCTTTAATCGCCGCGGTTTCTTTCAGCGCCTGAATTATTACCTCTCTCAGTCTGAGTCCGAAAAATATCTGTTCATTGCCGCCATCGACATGGATGGCCTGAAATACATCAATGATACCTTTGGCCACAGTGAAGGCGATCTCGCCATCATCGCACTTGCCGATCTCATTACTGATCTGGCACCACCCAACAGTGCAGTAGCTCGCTTCGGCGGTGATGAATTTATGATCGCTGCAGTACTCGCGCCCGGCGATATAGCCGATGCACAGTGCTTCCCCATGCGTATGGAGCAAGGAATCGATGAAATCAACCGCAAATCCGAAAAGCCCTATTGTGTTGCAGCAAGCTGTGGCATCGAACTGACGCTCTATACCGATACGACCGATATTGATTCGCTGATCCGATCTGCCGACGATAAGCTCTATGTGGATAAGGCTCAGCATAAATGTCTCAGAAAAGCACGCAGAAAGCCTTGAAGCATATGGATATCACAAACACTCTGATCTCGTTGCAAAACGATGAGCATCAACGGTTTATGTCAGCTCTGATCCCCAATATCCCAAAGGAATCCGTGCTTGGCATCAAAACGCCCGCATTACGTAATCTTGCAAAGTCTCTGCGGAACACGCCGGATGCCGAACACTTCCTCTGTCAATTGCCTCATCGCTATTTCGAGGAAAACCAATTGCATGATTTCTTATTGGAACACATACAGGACTTTTCTGCTGCACTTTCCCTTGTAAATGCATTTCTGCCCTATGTGGACAACTGGGCAACCTGCGATTCCCTTTCTCCGAAGTGCTTCCGAAAACACCATGATGCTTTGCTCAAACAGATTCCCATGTGGCTCCAAAGCGACCACACCTACACCATCCGATTCGGCATCAAATGTCTTATGAACGAATTTCTCGATGGCGATTTTTCGGCTGATTTTCTTGATATGGTCAGTGCGATCCGTTCCGATGAATACTATGTTAATATGATGCAGGCGTGGTATTTCGCCACGGCTCTTGCCAAACAATATGACGCAGCGCTCCCCTATCTGACAGCCAACCGACTGTCCATATGGGTGCACAACAAGACCATTCAAAAAGCCATTGAAAGCAATCGAATTCCTGCAGCACACAAGGCGTTCCTGCGCGGCTGCAGACGAAGCGGATAAACCACAAAACGTGCCGTCTCCCCAAGAGGAAACGGCACGTTTTTTACTCTGATATCGGATCATCCCTTGCTGAAATCCAACAGCTCCAGACCTTCATTGCGCTCCAATGCCCAGCGAATATTCCATTCACTGGTAAACAGCAGCAAATACTGATCCTTGAAATCCTGTACAAGCTTTGTATCGCCGCTGATCGTCAGCCGCGACGGATTCTCAACTTTACCGGAAATCCAGCGAATATACTGATAACCAAGATTTTCACGAATGATCTCAGTGTTGTATTCTGTACGCATGCGATGCTCAAAGACCTCGAATTGCAATACACCGACCACACCGACGATCACTTCCTCCATACCGCTTTCCGGCTCATGGAAAATCTGGATCGCACCTTCCTGGGCAATCTGCATGACACCCTTTACAAATTGCTTGCGCTTCATGGTATCCTTATGACGGATCCGTGCAAAATGCTCCGGTGCAAACGTCGGTATTCCTTCAAAACAAAGCTTTTTTCCCGGTGCACAAATCGTATCACCAATGGAAAACAGGCCGGGATCAAATACACCAATGATATCGCCTGCATACGCTTCGTCGATGACCTCTCGATTCTCTGCCATCATCATTTGTGGCTGAGAAAGCCGCATTTTTTTATCACCCTGTACATGATATACTTCCATATCACGATCAAATCTTCCGGAACAGATCCGCAGAAATGTTACACGGTCACGATGCGCTTTGTTCATATTAGCCTGGATCTTGAATACAAATGCGGAAAATGACGCATCAAACGGAGATACCTCTCCTTCAGCAGTCTTTCGTGCCAAAGGAGGCGGTGTCAGCTCAAGAAAACGCTTCAAAAACGGCTCGACACCAAAATTTGTCAACGCCGAACCGAAAAATACCGGTGAAAGCTTACCAGACTGAATCGCCTCAAGATCAAATTCCTCCGATGCACCGTCTAAAAGCTCAATATCCTCAGCAAGCTGTGCGTGATTATACTTGCCGATCAGCGCCGCCAAATTAGGATCATCCGGTGTAACCTCAGTCTGCGATACGGTATGCTGTCCGCTGTCTCCCTCAAATGAGAGAATATGACGGGTCTCCAGATCAAACACACCGCGGAATTCCTTTCCGCAACCAATCGGCCAGTTGACGGCATAGGTACGGATTCCAAGCTCCTGTTCGATCTGCTCAAGCAAATCAAATGGATTACGTGCCTCTCGATCCATCTTATTTATAAAGGTAAAAATCGGAATGTTCCGCATCACACAAACCTTGAACAGTTTTCTGGTCTGATTTTCAACACCTTTTGATGCATCGATCACCATGATTGCCGCATCCGCCGCCATTAAAGTACGATACGTATCCTCAGAAAAATCCTGGTGACCGGGCGTATCCAGAATATTGATGCAGAATCCGTTGTAATTGAACTGCATAACAGAAGATGTTACGGAAATTCCACGCTGTTTCTCAATTTCCATCCAGTCAGATACCGCATGACGCGAGTTCTTTTTTCCTTTGACAGAACCTGCCAGTGCAATTGCTCCACCGTAAAGGAGCAGCTTTTCTGTCAGTGTAGTCTTACCGGCATCAGGGTGCGAAATGATTGCGAAAGTTCGCCGGCGACCGATTTCTTCCTGAATATTCGACAAAAATATCCCTCCAAAATGTCAGAATACAGCAATTGGCATGTTGAAAAATACGCATTCACGCCAAATCGCAGAAAACGATACTATTATACCATGTTTACTTAGGAAATGCAACTACTTTTTTCCATTGTTTGAATATGGGACTTTTTGTAAGTTGTCGTGCGCAGCATCAGAATATTTGAGAAATCGGCATGTAACTTCTTTGGAGAATCCTGCTGTGTTTGTTGCACTATTTTGATTTTCTGTTGATCTCAAAAATGATATCCCCTGATTCTATCGGATTCCCTACCATTAATTATGGTCACCAAGGCAATCTTGATCCATTACGGAATGTTGTCCCGATTCATCATAAAGATAATACAAAAAGTCATTGATTTTTTTGCAGGATTCAGTTAAGATATAGATAGCATAATGTGATGGTGGAATGGTGAGGGGATGTTCCGCAGTCACAGCGTGGCTTTTGTAATAAAGCCCCTGCCACAATGCTATCTTTAGCATATCCAGAAAAACATGGAGGAGTATGAACATGAAAAGAATGAAGTTGGTTTCCTGCCTGATGGCTATGACCATCTCTGCAATGGCACTTTGCTCTGCAGTTAGTGCTGCAGACGGCACTGTACAGGTTAATGTAGGTAACGACACTCAGGCTGCCGGCGCTGATTTCTCTGTTGACGTTTCCCTGGCTGGCGTTCCCAGCGGTGGTTTGACCACAATCGACCTCGCAATCGATTATGATGCTTCCATCATTAGCATTAGTGATGTTAAGCTTGGCACTGTTGCTAACACCGGTGCTGCTTCCTCTGAGGGTGAGCTGGGTGATACCCTGTTCACTTGGAATGATACCGGCGATCAGATTGCTCTGGTTTGGGCTACCGGCGTTACCGATACTTCCAAATGGATCAAGTCCAATGGTGTTTTCGTTACCATTACCGGTACTATCAACAGCAATGCAGCTGCTGGTTCTTCCAGCCCTCTGAACGTTACCGCTGTTGATCGTGAGACTTATCCGAACTCCGGCGCTAACATGAGCGATATCGTGATCTCTGCTGTTGGCGAGTCTTCTACCGCTACTTATGACTGCAAGGCTACCAACGGTTCCGTTACCGTTGCCGGCGGCACTGCAGATTGCCTGTGGGGCGATGTTAACTGTGATGGCGTTGTTAAGATCGATGACGTTGTTCTTCTGAACCGTTATGTTGCTGAAGATACCAGCATCAACGTTACTGCACAGGGCGTTCTCAATGCTGACTGCGCTTACACCGGTAAGGTGGATGCAGATGATTCCACTGCTATTCTGAAGTATCTGGCTGGTCTTCTGACTATGAACCAGCTCGGCCCGCAGTAATCATTACACTCCATTAATATGTTTCTTAACGATCCGCATTGTTTTGATAATGCGGATCGTTTTTTTCGTTCTCACAATAAAAAACTGCAAATAGGTCTTGCAATCGACAGAAATCTGTGGTATAATATTATGTGCTGACTTGATGTCCGCTCGATTATAAAAACCGGAAAGGATGAACCTGGATGTTTAATTCATTGATTGATACTATCGGCTATGTGACAGGTGTTGACGCTGAAGTCGGTGCTGCTATGCAGTCCGAGCTTGCTCGTCAAAGACGTAATCTTGAGCTGATCGCCAGCGAAAATATCGTCTCCCCTGCTGTCATGGCTGCTATGGGCTCTGTGCTCACAAATAAGTATGCTGAGGGCTATTCCGCAAAGCGCTACTATGGTGGCTGCGAATGCGTTGATATCGTTGAAGATCTTGCTGTTGAGCGCGCGAAAAAGCTGTTCGGTTGCAAATATGCTAATGTACAGCCTCACTCCGGCTC
>JAZOCU010000010.1:0-18597 GCA_045596625.1 Oscillospiraceae bacterium
GCCTATGAGTCTCCGGCAGAGATCCGGATGTTCCGTACCTTAGGTGCCGATGCAGTGGGCATGAGTACTGCCATTGAAGCCATTGCGGCACGGCATTGCGGCATGGAGATCTGCGGGATCTCCTGTATCAGCAATCTGGCAGCAGGCATCAGCCCGACACCTCTGACCCATGAAGAGGTCAAAGAGGCTGCGGATGCGGTGGCACCTCAGTTTTGCGCATTGGTGCAGCGGGTGCTCAGTGCCATTCATGAGGCAAACGACAACGCCTGATTGTGAAAGGAGCATGCAATGATTCGTTTTTATAACGGCAGAATTCTGACACTTGCCAACGACTGTACCGTGCAGCGAGGTGCTCTCTGGACAGATGGCGATCGCATTGCATTGGTAGGAGAAGAACCGGAGCAATTGCCTGCATTTGAGCGTGAAATTGATTTGCAGGGCAACCTTCTGATGCCATCCTTCAAAAATGCCCATACCCATTCGGGCATGACCTTTTTACGTGCATTTGCAGAGGATGTTCCGCTGCAGGAATGGCTGTTTGAGAAGGTTTTTCCCTATGAGGCAAAGCTTTCCGAGGAGGATGTCTATGTCTTTACCCGGCTTGCGATTTTAGAATATCTTTCTTCGGGCACCACGGCAGCCTTTGATATGTATCTGACCCCCAAGACGACGGCACAGGCAAGCATCGAATGCGGAATGCGTACCGTATTATGCAGCGGCGTCAGCGGCGATGCAGAGGATATTGATCGGTTATATCAGCAATATCAGCAGTTTCGGCAGTATCATCCGCTTGTGACCTATCGGTTGGGTTTTCATGCCGAATACACCAGCTCTCCGGCATTGCGCCGAGAGATTGCAAAGCTTGCACAGGCAGAGCATGCACCGGTCTATATGCATATCAGCGAGACGCAAAAGGAGCATCAGGAATGTATCGAGCGAAACGGATGCAGTCCGGCGGTGCATTTTGAGGAGCTTGGTCTTTGGGAGCATGGCGGCGGCGGTTTCCATGGTGTATGGCTTGATGAGGCAGATCGGGCAGTATTTCGCCGCAATGGATTGTGGCTTGTGAGCTGTCCGGCATCCAATGCAAAGCTTGCAAGCGGTATTGCGCCGCTGACGGATTGTGATCGGGAGGGCGTGAAGCTTGCACTGGGTACAGACGGCCCTGCCAGCAACAATGCACTGGATATGTTCCGTGAGATGTATCTGGGAACGGTATTGCAGCGTATCCGTTATCAAGATGCGGCTGCCTTGCCGGCAACTGCGATGCTGAAGGCGGCAACGGTAGGTGCCGCAAGAGCAATGGGCCTTTTGGATTGCGATACGTTGGAGGTCGGCAAGCAGGCAGATCTGATCGTGATCGATCTGTCCCATCCCAATCTGCAGCCTGAGCATGATATTGTGCGCGGATTGGTGTTCAGCGGCGGAAAGCAGGATATCACCCTGACCATGTGTGCCGGAAAGATTTTATATGAAAATGGTGAATATTTCTGTGGCTTGGATCCGGAAGCCGTGTATGCAGAGGCGCAACAACGTGCCAAGCGGCTGACGCAGTCTTGATCCGGAATCAAACAAACCGACCTTTGCCGAATCGGGCAAGGGTCGGTTTTTTGCGTAAAAAAATGCCCTGCGATCTTGAAAAACCGCAGGGAAAAAACATAGGATATGGGAGAATGAAATAAAAAGGAGATAACAAAAATTTGGAATACGATTATTCGTCACGGTATACACCGAAGGCACGATAACGATGATAACGGTTTTCCAGCAGATCGTATTTCCGCATCGAGGACAGATGACAGATATCCTCTACCAGAGTACGCTTGAGATTTTCGCACATCATATCGAAATGGGTAAAATCTTCGGGAATAATGGTTTCGGCAACCTGAAAATCCTGCATATCCTTGGCAGTGATATGCAGTGCTTCGCAGGCTTCCTCCACACGCTGTGCATCCTTCCAAAGAATATTGGCACAGCCTTCGGGCGCAATCACAGAATACACGGCGTTTTCCAGCATATAGACACGGTCTGCCACAGCAAGACCCAATGCACCGCCGCTGCCGCCTTCTCCGATGATAACAGAGATGACCGGGGTACGCAGTCCCATCATTTCCACGAGATTTTCGGCGATCGCTTCCCCCTGTCCGCGTTCTTCGGCATCCACGCCACAGAACGCACCCATAGTATCCACAAAGCAAACTACAGGACGATGAAATTTTTCTGCCTGCTTCATCAGACGCAGTGCCTTGCGATAGCCTTCGGGCTTGGGACAGCCGAAATTGTGATCCATTCTGGATTGCAGATCGGTACCTTTTTCGATGCCGATATAAGTCGTGGGGATACCGCCCAGATAACCGATACCGCCGATGATAGCGGCATCATCGGCAAAACGGCGGTCTCCGTGAAGATCGATCCGCTTATCGAACAGCTCTGCGATATAGGCGGAAGCTGTAGGGCGTGCGCCTGCACGGGCGTTTTTGAATTGCTGATAAATGCTTTTGCTCATGCGGATCTTCCTGCCTTTCGATGCTGTGCACAAAGCAGCGTAATGGTTTCCTTCATATTTTCACGTTCTACGATCGCATCGATAAAGCCGTGTTCCAGAAGGAATTCTGCGGTCTGAAAATTTTCGGGGAAAGCAGCCTTGGCGGTTTGCTGGATGACACGTTTTCCGGCAAAGCCCACCAGTGCCTTTGGTTCGGCAAGGATGATATCCCCCTGCATAGCAAAGCTTGCGGTAACGCCGCCGGTGGTGGGATCGGTCAGTACCGGAAGATAGAGATTGCCTGCCTGTCCATGACGCTGCACAGCGCCGCTGACCTTTGCCATCTGCATCAGCGAAAGAATACTTTCCTGCATTCTGGCACCGCCGGAGCAGCAAAAGCCCACAACAGGCAATTTCTGTTTTGTGGCATATTCAAATAACCGTGTGATTTTTTCGCCCACTGCAGAGCCCATGCTTGCCATAATAAAACGGGAATCCATCACAAAGATGCATACAGGTACATTTCCGATCTTTGCTCTGCCGCAGAGCACGGCTTCTTTTTCACCGGTCTGTTCCTTGGCTTGTGCGAGCTTCTGGTCATATTTTGGAAAATCGAGAAAATTCTTGCTTTCGATCGCAGAGAACATTTCTTTGAACGTACCGTCATCGCAGATGAGCTTGATCCGATCTCTGGGCGCAACACGAAAATAGCTGCCGCACTCGGTACAGATCATATGATGCTTCATCAGCGTCTTTTTCGAGAGCTCTGCCTCACAATGCTTGCAGATGAGGCGCTCGTCTTTTTTGGAATCAAAGCGCAGTGCTTCTTTTACCTTATGAATCAATTTGTCCATGGATGACTCCTTCACAGCATTTGGACAGCGAACGAGAACTCCGCACTGATGCAGAGACGATCACCGACATAGCCCTTGCCGCTCGCAAAATAAAAAGGTGCTTTCGCCTTGGTAATGACGCATTCTGTGCGGAACACATCGCCGGGCTTTACCGGATTGCGAAACCGCACATGATCAAGCCCGGTATACAGAGTACGGACAGATGTGCTGTCCTTGAGCTGTTCCTGCAGCAGCACACAGGTGGATTGTGCAAGGATCTCGCATAAGATCACACCGGGAACGATCGGTTCATCGGGGAAATGCCCCTGTAAAAACCATTCATCGCCTTTGATTTCCAGCTTGCCATGTGCAACCTGATCCACAACGGAGGCTTCATCCAGCAGCAGCATGGTATCCCGATGGGGGAGGATCTGCATCAGTTCCTGTCGATTCATGCCTTCACCTTCCTGAATGCGACACAGGCATTATGACCGCCGAAGCCCAAGGAGGTGGAAATTGCAAGAGAGAGAGGCGTTTTCACAGCGGTATTGGGGGTGTAATTCAGATCGCAGTCCGGATCAGCCTGCTGCAGATTGATGGTAGGCGGAATGATGTCATTCTGCAAAGCAAGGATGGCAGCAATGGCTTCAACAGCACCGGCTGCACCCAGCATATGACCGGTCATGGATTTGGTAGAGCTGATATGCAGCTTAGCGGCATCCTCACCGAAGGCTTTTTTCAGCGCCATGGTTTCGGTACGATCATTCATCGGTGTGCCTGTGCCATGAGCATTGACATAGATTTCGCAAGGATCCACAGAAAGATCACCGCAAGCCAGGGTAATGGCTCTTGCCACTTGTGAAGCCTCGGGATCGGGTGCTGTGACATGATGGGCATCGCAGGTTGCGCCATAGCCGCAGACCTCTGCATAGATTTTGGCACCGCGTGCAGCAGCGTGCTCATATTCTTCAAGGATCAGAGTACCGGCACCTTCGCCCATGACGAAGCCGCCCCTGCGGGCATCGAAGGGGATGGAAGCCATATTGAGATCCTCAGCACTGTTGAGCGCCATAGCATTGCCGAAGCCAACCAGAGCCAACGGCGTAATGGCAGCTTCACTGCCGCCGCAGATGATTGCCGTCTGCGCTCCCATAGCGATGGCACGATAGGCCTCTCCGATAGCGGTGGTGCCGGTGGCACAGGCAGTAGAAACTGCCATGTTGGCTCCTTTGGCATTAAAGCGGATCGCAATATTGCCGGCTGCGATATTATAGATCATTTTGCTGATAAACTGCGGCTGTACCTTACGGGGGCCGCCATCCAGCATAGCCTGATGCTGTGCACAAAGAGTCGTAAAGCCGCCGATGCCGGAGCCGAAATAGACACCCAGCTCCTCAGGATCGAGGGTGCCTTGAATGCCGCTGTCATTGACAGCCTCTTCGGAAGCAGCCAGCGCAAACTGTACAAAGCGATCGGTTTTTCTGGCAGTCATTTTATCGAGCACTGTCGCAGGATCAAAATCCTTGACTTCGGCAGCCAGCTTCCATTGATATGCAGAAGCATCAAAGGCGGTGATCGGAGCAATACCGTTGGTTCCGTTCAGAATCGCTTCCCAGAATGCAGGAACCGTATTTCCCACAGGCGTCACAGCACCGATACCGGTAACAACAACACGTTTCATGATTCTTCTTCCTTTCTGATCGTAGGATTACATTGCCATACCGCCATCGATCCGGATTACTTCACCGGTGATATAATCGGCGGCAGGGGAAGCGAGGAATGCGACCAGAGCTGCAACCTCTTCAGGCTTGCCCATGCGTTTCATGGGGATTGCATCAAGCACTTCGGGTTTATCCCGGAATGCTTCTGTCATATCGGTTTCGATGAATCCCGGTGCGATGGCATTGCAGCAGATGCCGCGGGGCGCAAGCTCTTTTGCAATGCTTTTGGTCATACCGATGAGACCTGCTTTGGATGCTGCATAGTTGACCTGACCCGCATTGCCCATGAGTCCGGCAACAGAGCTGATATTGATAATCTTACCGCTGCGCTGCTTTGCCATAATCGGATAGACCTGCTTGAGTACATTGAATGCACCGGTCAGATTGATATTCAGTACTGCTTCAAATTCCTCGGGCTTCATGGAAAGCATCAGCTTATCTTTGGTGATGCCGGCGTTGTTGACGACAATATCAATGGCGCCATAGGCTTTGTGGATTTCAGAGAAGATTTCTTTGGTCTGTGCAAAATCGGAGACATCACAGCAAAATGCGGCAGCTTTGCCGGGATAGGCATCCAGCAGAGCCAGAGTTTCCTCAGCCTTTTGCGCATTGCCGGCATACAGCAGAATCACATTGGCACCGGCTTGGGCAAGGGCAATGCAGACTGCTCTGCCGATTCCTCTGGAGCCGCCTGTGACAACGGCAGTTTTTCCGTTTAAGTTCATAGATTATGCCTCCTTCAATGCGGCTATGGCGTTTGCCATAGATTCCGGATCTTCCACAGCAAATGCCCGAACAGAGGGATCAATTTTGCCAATCAGCTTTGTCAGCGTATTGCCCACACCGCATTCGATGAAGATGTCATAGCCCTCACTGACCATACGGCGTATGGTATCCACCCAGCGCACAGGATTATGAATTTGCGCCTGCATCCATGCATGCCCGTTCTCGCCATAGGGCTCGGCATAGGTATTGCCGTAAACGGGCAGAGCAGGCTTGGTGTAAGGATATTGCTGCAGTGCTTCTCCGAATTCCTCGGCGGCGGGCTGCATCATCGGAGAGTGGAAGCCTCCTCCCACAGCCAGAGGCAAAGCACGACCGCCTGCTTTTTTGACATCCTCGGTAAAGGCAGGCAGTGCTTCGGAACGTCCTGCACATACCACTTGACCGGGTGCGTTATCGTTGACGGCATAGACACCTTCATGTGCATGACAAAGTGCCTCTACCGCAGATTTTTCCAGTTTCAGAACAGCCACCATAGATGCCGGGGCAGCAGCGGCAGCCTTTGCCATGGCTTCTCCTCGCTTGCAGGCGATGGCAAAGCCTTCTTGGGCAGAATAGGCACCGCCGAATGCCAGAGCAGGAATCTCTCCGAGAGAGAATCCGGCAAGACCATCGGCTTGGATACCGGCTTCCTGTAAAGCCAGTGCAGCAGCCAGATCGGTCAGATACAGACAAGGCTGTGTATTTTGGGTCTGCTTGAGCGTTTCCGCATCGGAATCGAAGCATTGCTGCAGCGTACCGGGACGCATGGCTTCTGCGGCATCGAATATGGCACGCACTGCCGGGCTTTGATCATAGAATGCTTTGCCCATTCCGCTGTGCTGTGCACCTTGCCCCGAAAAAACGAATGCTATTTTACCCATTGCTGCGCTCCTTTCAAAAGCAGTTCCGCCTCATTGCAGACAGATTGTACGATGGCTGCGGCAGGTTCTTGCTGACGCACCATACCGCTGATTTGACCGGCTAAGAGGCAGCCGGTTTTGGCATCTCCCTCCACAGCACGACGCAAAGCGCCAACGCCCAATGCGGCAACGGATTCGGCCGTTGCATCGGGGGCATATTCCTGCTGCAGAAAGTTTCGGGAAAATTGATTTTTGATACACCGGCAAGTATTGCCGCCAAAGCGTCTGCCGGTGGTAACGGTTGAAACATCGCTTGCTTTGAGCACAGCCGCCTTATAGCTTGGATGAATGCTGCATTCTTCGGCAACTAAGAAGCGGGTGCCCATCTGTACGCCGACAGCGCCCAGCATAAAAGCAGCCGCCATCCCTCTGCCGTCAGCGATGCCGCCGGCAGCCAATACGGGGATGGAAACTGCAGCAGCAACCTGCGGTACCAAAGCCATGGTGGTAAGCTCTCCGATGTGGCCGCCGGATTCCTGTCCTTCGGCAATGACGGCAGCAGCGCCGGTGCGTTCTGCGATCTGCGCCATTGCGACCGAGGCAACGACTGGGATCACGGCAATGCCGGCTTCCTGCCACATCGGCATGAATTTTGCAGGACTTCCCGCACCGGTCGTGACCACAGCCACATGTTCCTCTGCAACCACAGCAGCGATCTCTTCAGCCATCGGGCTCATGAGCATGATGTTGACGCCAAAGGGCTTATCGGTCAGGGTACGCGCCAGCCGGATCTGCTCGCGGAGCGCCTCTGCGCTTTCCCGCATACCGGAGATAATGCCCAAACCGCCTGCTTCCGAAACGGCAGCAGCCAGTTTTGCATCTGAGATCCATGCCATACCGCCTTGAAATACAGGATATTGTATTCCGATGCGTTCACAAATTGGAGAGCTTAACATAAACGGTTCCTTTCCTTATGGTTTCAGAATCAAGCGTTTTGACCTTCCTCGATCTTTGCGGTCAGATCGCCGATGGTCTTGAGGGCAGGATCCATCTCAACGGATACGCCGAACTCATCCTCGACCGTCATCAGCAGCTCAGCGATATCCAGAGAATCAATGCCAAGAGACTCAAAATCAGTGGAAGCATTCAGCTCAGCAGCATCACAATCAATGTTCTCAGCGATCAGTGCGATCAGTTTTTCCTGTACCATGGTAAAATCTCCTTTATTATAAAAAATAGAATATATGGATACCTGTGAATCGACAGGTTATTCCCAGACCAATAAATTGGCAGCACTGGCCAATCCGCCGCCGAAACCGGCCATAATGAACCGATCTCCTTTTTGAAGGCGTCCGTTTCTGACTGCTTCATCCAGAGCGATCGGCACACTTGCTGCCGAAGTATTGCCGTATTCCGCAATGTTCACCACAAAGTGATCGTAAGGGATGCCGAGCTTGCGGGCAGCAAGTTCAATGATACGGCTGTTTGCCTGATGCGGTACGATGCAGGCGATCTCATCTGCAGAGAGGTGATTGCGTTCCAGCAGCAGCTTGATATCCCGCACCATAGACTGCACAGCAAACTTGAAGGTAGCCTGTCCCTGCATTTCGATGAAAGGCTCTTCGGATTTGCCCTCCCAATAGGGACTTTTGCCGGCATAATTCGGAATACGCAAAACGGTATCATCACCGGTTACGGTAAAGGTAGAATCCAGATAAGCATTGCCCTCACCGACCACCGCAGCACCGGCACCGTCACCGAAGATCACACAGGTAGAACGATCCGACCAGTTGGTGATTCGGCTGAGCCGTTCTGCACCGATGACCAGTGCTTTCTTGATCTTACCGGTCATGAAGTAGGCATTGGCAGTCTCCAGCGCAAAGAGGAATCCGGCACAAGCTGCAGAGAGATCGAATGCCAAACAGGTTGCGCCGATATTTCTCTGCACCAGACAAGCAGCAGAGGGTGCAGCCGTTTCGGAGCTGACTGTTGCAACTAAGATCAGATCCAGCTCATCGGGACGGACACCGGCACTTTCCAGCGCACGTTTTGCAGCTTCGGTTGCCATATCCGCAGCTGTCTGATTCTGAGAAATATGTCTGCGTTTGACACCCACACGCTGCGTGATCCATTCATCATCGGTATCCACCAGCTTGGAAAGATCATCGTTGGCAACGATTTTTTCCGGCACATAGGCACCGGTACCCAAAAAGCGAAAGCTCATGTTATCGTGATTCCTTTCTATCGCATTTGGCAAAGAGCAATGGATGCTCTCTTGCCAAAACGGCACTCTGATAGATTAGTCTCTATTTTTTGAAAAAGGTTACAAAAAAATTACAAAAAAAAGGAAAGATGCAAAATTTACAATTTGTTCACAATTTGGTTGTAACCAATATTGTAAAATGAACTACATACCAGTATGCTGTAAGGAGGAGTGTCAATGCCTGAGTTTGAGGTGCTCTATAAAGAGTACTATCAACGGGTATACGCATTTTTGTATCGTTTGTGCGATCATGCGGATACTGCTGAAGAGCTGACGCAGGAAACATTTTATCAGGCGTTCACCTCTATGCATCGATATCAAGGAAACAGTGAAGTGTTTACATGGCTGGCATCCATTGCCAAGCATACCTATTACAAGCATCTGAAAAAGCATCGGCAGGATCTGCAATCCACCAATCTGGATGCAGTGACAGAGCTTGTTTGCGAGAACGAGGATGCAAACCCTGAGCTTGCCTTGCAGAAAAAGGATATTGCAGAGACCATTCGCGGGATCATCGGGCAGATGCCTGAGAAATATCGGGAAGCGGTGATCCTGCGGATCTATGCGGATCTGCCTTTTTCTCAGGTTGCCAAGGCAATGAATATTACGGAAAGCTCAGCCAAGGTGCTGTATTTCCGGGCAAAGAAAATGGTATTGGAGGCATTGAAAAATGCATATGAAGTGTGATGTGATACAGGATCTGATCCCTGTGTATTATGATGGCATTGCCAGTGAAGCGACCTGTCGGGAAATGCGCCTGCATCTGCGCAATTGTCCCGAATGCCGCGATTATTATAAGCAATATACGCATTCTATGCGGCTTTCGCGTAAGGAAGAGCAGTCCGGATCGGATCCCGCAGTAGTGGATTCTTTTGCCTCTCTTTCCCGCAGAATGCGCCGCCGCCGTATTGTATCGTTGACTTCTCAGACGGTGATCACTGCAGTGATGATCACAACAGCGCTGATCTTCATCTGGAAAACGATTGCAGGCAAGAAGTGTGATCAATAAGAGAAACCAAAGCCAGCCTTACAGAAACCGGTCTGTGAGGCTGGCTGTTTTTGATCGGATATGGTTATGTTGCGTCCTGTGCAATGAGCAGCCGGATGGCATCCACAGCACATTGGATGGCACGCTCGCTGCTTTCGCAGTTGAAATCGGGCAGATGATATTTGGTGCGTTCCACATTCCAGAGCGCAGTCAGTACCGCACCGGCACGGACACCTCTGCACAAAGCAACAGAGAACAAAGCAGCCGCTTCCATCTCTGAAGTAAGACAGCCGCATTTGACATAGGCATCCCAAGCGGTTTTGAGCTTGGGGCCGACTGCTGTGGTATCGGGATCGATTTCGCCATAGAAATTGTCTTTACTGTGCACCACGCCCACATGGCAGCGATTGCCGTCCTGATCGGAGGAAAGTGCATTGCCGGCATCCTGCAGCGCTCTTGCTACCTGAAAATCGGCAACGGCAGGATAGTGATCCGGGAGATATTCATAGCTGGTGCCTTCACTGCGGACAGCGGCAGATGCTACGATCAGATCGCCGCCGAAAACTTTCAGATCCATACCGCCGCTGGTACCCACACGGATGAAGGTGTCGGCACCGCTGAGGATCAGCTCCTCAACGGCAATGGCTGTCGAAGCACCGCCGATGCCGGTAGAGCATACACTGACCTTTACGCCATCCAGCTCACCGGTATAGGTGGTATATTCTCTGTTGCTGGCGATCAGCTTTGCGTGATCGAGCTTGGCAGCGATTTTCGGTACTCTTCCGGGATCACCCGGCAGGATGACATATCTGCCGACATCACCGGCTTTGATTTTCAGATGAAAACGGATCTCTTCGGAAATGATCGAAGCCATGAGAAGCCCTCCTTTTTTTGTCTTACGGCTGATCGTTTGTTTCAAGGGATGCGGAATGGGGCAGATCCTTTGCAGGGACTTGGGATTTGGGCTGTTTGTCGGCGCCTTTGCGGAACACCACCAGTTTGCTGAAGATATAGTTCATTGCCAGAATGATAAACTGCACCAGAATCGTCATCAGCAGATAATTCCATTTCCAGTAAGCGGTGGTCAGCCACATGATGCCCAGCTCCATGAAATAGGAAATCACACGGGCACCCACAAACGTACCGATTTCAAAGAGCAATTCTTTGGTTGTATCGGTTTTGCTCATAAAAACGTATTTTTTATTGACGACAAAAGCAAAGCTGACAGCGCAGATCCATGAGAATGTGGTGTTCAGCAGATTGGGAACCGTCATTTCCATGGTATAGCCGGCAAGGCCGAACAGCCATTGTCCAAGAAGCTTTGTCAGAGCAGAAATGAGCGTTGTCCATGCACCGTAATAGCAATAGCGCAGGGCACTTTCATAGCGATAGAACAGATCGCGGATCGCCTTGGGACAAAGTTTCAGAGCAAATTGCAGCAATGCTTCCAGCATGAGAGCATCCTCCGTGTGAATAAAGAAGTTGTTTTGATTATACCACAGTTCGTTTGATTTGGCAAGTGTTTTACAATAATGCTTGCAATTGGGTTGCGTTTCTGTTATAATAAAAGCTGTATTGCTGTGCAGCTTTTTTGAAGATAATCGAACAGAGAGCGGCAAAGCCCTCTCGCAAAAGGAAAGGATCCCGTCATTCATGCCCATATACATCCTGTTGATTCTGGTGTTGTTACTGTGTTCTGCCTTGTTTTCCGCCTGTGAAACGGCATATTCCAGCGTAAATAAGATCCGGCTGAAGAATCGTGCCCGTCATGGAGATCATGCGGCAGCAAGAGCCCTTGCCATTGCCGAATCCTTTGATAAGGCACTGACTGCGATTCTTATCGGCAATAATCTGGTGAATATTTTCTCGGCATCCATCGGTACGATATTGTTTACCGCATGGTTTGGCGAGGGTGGAATCGGAATTTCCTCGCTGATCATGACGGTTCTGGTTTTGATTTTCGGAGAGATCCTGCCGAAATCCTATGCCAAATCGCATGCAGAACAGCTTGCACTGTGGTTTTCGGTGCCTTTGCGTGGATTGATGTTCCTGCTCACACCATTGATTCTGCTGCTCAACGGACTTTCCCGGCTGGTGCAGAGCAAGGATGATGATCCTTCCGTGACTGAGGATGAGCTGAAGGTCATCGTAGAGCAGATCGAGGAGGAGGGCGTGCTGGAAGAGCAGGAAAGTGATCTGGTGCGTTCTGCACTGGAATTTGATGAAATCCCTGTTTCCGAGGTGCTGGTGCCTCGTGTCAATGTGACTGCCGTTGAACAGGCAATGCCGATTCCGGAGATCAAGCGGCTGTTTTTGAGCGAACGCTATTCCCGATTGCCGGTATATCGCGAAACCATTGATGATATAACAGGCTTTGTGACAGATAAAGATTTTTTTGCTATGCTGGAACAGGGTGCTGCCGATCTGCAAAGGATCACGCAGCCGATCCTTCGTCTGCCGGAATTCGAGCGCATCAGTGATGCACTGCGGAAAATGCAGCGATCCAAATCGCATATTGCAGCAGTTATCGATCAATACGGCGGCACAAAGGGCATCGTGACTCTGGAGGATATTCTGGAGGAGCTGGTAGGCGAGATCTATGATGAAGCCGATGAGATCGTGCATCTGATCCGTCCGATCGGTGAGCATCGCTATGAGATCATGGGTGAATGCAGTATTACCGAGCTGAGGGAAACCCTTTCTCTCGCCGAGAATCAGCCGGAAACCGACCGAAGCTCTGTGGGCGGCTGGATCACCGAGCTGCTGGGGCATATCGCCAAGGAAGGGGAACGCTGCAGTGATACATGGTTTGCGGCAACGGTTCTGGCAATGCAGGAACAGAAGATCCAGACCATTGAGCTGACGCTGTATCCGCAGGAGCCAAAGGAATGAGCGCTGTGCGGATGGAGTCTCAAAACACGATACAGCACATCACATACTGTGCGCTGTTTATGGCATTGCTGTCGGTATGTGCATGGCTGACGATCCCCTTGACAGTGCCTGTGACGCTGCAGAGCTTCGCTGTATTTTGTGCCTTGCTGCTGCTTGGAGGCAGACGTGCCCTTGTGTCGATCGCAGGGTATCTGCTGCTGGGTGCGGTCGGGCTGCCGGTATTTCATGGCTTTCAGGGCGGTATCGGCGTGTTGTTGGGGCCCACAGGCGGTTATCTGATGGGCTTTCTGCTGATGGCGGCGATGGAATGGCTGCTGGATGCGGTACGCTTCCGGCGATCGATGCCGATTCGTTATATCGCTGTGCTGATCGAGCTGCTGTGCTGCTATGGTGTCGGAACGCTGTGGTATTGCTTTGTTATGAAGGGAACCTCAATACAGACAGCCTTCATGATCTGTGTGATTCCCTTTTTGCTGCCCGATCTGTTAAAGCTTGCATCGGCAATCGGCATTTACCGTGCCATAAAAAAACGAATTTGAACAAAACGCATTGGAATGTTCATGCATTCCGGTGCGTTTTTCTTTTGTGTTGTATATTTTTTCCGGAAATGGGTAAAGTATCCTATATTCCAAAAAGAAAACGGAGGCATTTTAATATGATCGGGCTCAAGGGTGTCAGCAAATCAGTCGTGGAGCTGCAAACACCGGAAAGTGCATATTTTGAACGAGCGGTATTTTATCTTAAGCCGAATCTGACCGGCATTCCGGCCCGTGCTGTCAACAGCGAGGCAGAGCACTGGATCCGTTTGATCGCACCGCAGAATCGGCAGCGGAAGGGAAAAGCCCTACTGCGGTTGCTTCTGCATACTTTATGCAGTTCGGGCATCGGTGCTCTGATTACGGCAATTGTGCTGAACTGAGAGGAAAAATTCAGTAAAATTTTATTGCAAGAGTGTCTTGTTATTTTCTGAAGGGTGTGCTATAATAATTTTATGTGAACGGATTGTATGATAAGGTGCTTTGCACAGATAAAGGAACGATAACATGAAAGAGTCTAACAGCGAACAGTATATATACGGACGAAATGCGGTTATGGAGGCACTGCGTGCCGATACACCGCTGGATCATATTTTTGTAACAACAATGGGCGGCAGTCTCGGTGCAATCTGCCAAGAGGCAAGAAAGCGCGGTATTGTCGTAAAAACTGTCGATAGCCGCAAGCTGGATGCCATGACAGAAAATGCCAATCATCAGGGTGTATGTGCACAGGGTGCCTGTGCCGCATATTCCACTGTTGCGGATATTCTGCGCCGCAGTGAGGAAAAGGGCACAGCGCCGTTTCTGATCCTTTGTGACGGGATTGAGGATCCTCATAATCTGGGAGCGATTCTGCGCACAGCGGAAGCGGCAGGTGCTGATGGCGTCATGATCCCCAAACGGCGGAGTGCCTCTTTGACCCAAACCGTATTCAAAACCTCTGCCGGAGCCGCAAGCTGGATTCCGGTGGTACGTGTGGGAAATCTTGCAACGGAAATGATCGCATTGAAAAAGAAAGGCTTTTGGTTTTTCGGTGCTGATATGGATGGCAGTGACTATACCCGCACGGATCTGAAAGGTGCAGTCGGTCTGGTGATCGGCTCAGAGGGATATGGGCTCAGTGCACCTGTGAAAGCACAGTGTGATGGGATTCTGAGCCTGCCTATGTATGGAAAAGTCAATTCCCTGAATGCTTCGGTTGCCGCAGGTATTCTCATGTATGAGATCGTAAGGCAGCGATGCGCACGGTAACACCGCCAATGCGGAAGTAACCAGATGAGGAGGAAGTGGGCTGTGCGGAATGCGCAGTACCAAACAGATATGTCATTCAAAACCAGTGATTCCATTGATGCGTTGATCGAAAACTGCAAACGGGAATCAGAATCGGTGCAGATTCCGGAGGAGACGGCGGCAGTGACGTCGATCGAGGAAGCGACTGCTGCCGAAATTGCTGAGACTTTGCAGGCAGAGCAGGAAACGCAGGTGTCGCCGGTTGCTCAGAAAACAGAGCAGGCAACACCGACAAAGAAGAAAAAAGTGCCGGCCTATGGAAAAAACGGTCGGGCAATCAAAACGGATCCATATGGGAATCCGATCCGCAAACGGAAAAAGGATGCGCCCTTGCGAAGCGAGGTGCCTGTGGATACCGTCACCCCTGCTGATATCCGTAAGCCGCAGGTATCCTTTATGAATTCCATGGCAACGCTGGAGCCTGCTGCCCGTTCCCGCTGGAGCGGATCCACTTCGCAGGCATATGATCATGCCGTATTGCGGGAGGGAGCCGCCTCGGAGGACGAGCAGCGGTATCGTCCCAAGATCCGCCGCATGAGTCACTCGACACGCGCCAAGGAGCTTTCCGGACGAAAAAAGCGCCGTTCCCATTCCATGCCGTATCAGAAGGATACGCTGCTGGAAAAAGAGAGTGCGGCACCGAATGCAGCCAAACGGCGCAAAACCAAAAATGATGCTGTGGGTGATCCGAAGAATGCAAAAATTCCGGAAGCCTTAATGGAGCAGCCTTATGAGGAATCTGCCCCGATCCGCTATATGGAAAAGGCAGAGCATACACAGATCAGCTTTGGTGAGCCTGCTTCCGGCGGTGAGACCGAGGTGGATATTGATGTTCGCTATGATGCAGAGCGCCGTCCCCGCATGGATCTGCCCAAGCAGGAAAAGACCTATCAGAAGCAAGAGGATAAACTCACGATCCAGCGTGATATTGCAGAGCTGCAGAATACATTGACGCTTCGTGTGATGATGCTGAGCATGATCACCATCTGCAGTATCGCAGTGACCTTACTGGATTGGATCCCCGGGATACCGCTTCCTTTGTTCATGTCATCGGAAGACTCTCCTATGGGATATCTGACGATACAGGTTCTGTTGGGACTGCTGGCAATTCCTGTTTCGTGGGAGCTGCTCAAAAGCGGATTTAGAAAGCTGTTTCGGATGCGTGCCGATTGCGACAGCTTAGTAGCCTTGTCATTATCCTCAGCAGAGCTTGGTGCAGTGCTCACAATGGCACATCCTGCCATGCTGCAAAGCCGGCTGGTATCCGTATACATATCATCAGCCTTGCTTTCTGCCTGGATCAATGCGATCTCAAGAAAGCTGATCGTGAGTCGGGCACAACGTAATTTTGATGTGCTTACCGATGATACGCCCAAATATGCCATCCATTATGTTGAGGATGAAAAACGTGCAGAGAATCTGACCAGAGGCACCAGCGGCGATTTTCCGATCATGGCAGCCATGCAGCCGGCAAAGCATCTGAACGATTTTCTACGCTATACCTTTTCTTCGGATCTGGCAGATAAATTCTGTCGCATTGCGGTGCCGATCGTTGCATTGTTCTCGCTGATCATCTCGGTATTTCTGTCTGTGCATCGTGCAGAGGCACTGGAGAGTCCGTTATGCTATGGCGTTTCGCTGTTTGCCTTGTTCTTTTCGGCAGCAGCCTGTGTTTCAATCACATTGGTATCCAATCTGCCTATGGATACCGGCACCAAGCGTTATGTACGCAACAGCGGTCTGCTGCTGGGATATCAGAGTGTCGATGATTTCTTTGATGTGAATACCGTAATGGTAGATGTGACAACGCTGTTTCCGGCAGGCAGTGCCAAGCTGCATTCCATTCAGGTGATCGGTGAAAGTCGGATCGAGGAGTCGCTGCAGTATGCGGCGAGTCTGACCAAGCACGCAGGCAGCATTCTGAAGGATCTGTTTGCCGGTGCGATCATGGCAGAGCAGCAGCTGATCCTTTCGGTGGAAAACTATGCCTACGAGGATGGCAAGGGCATCGGCGGCTGGTTGGATAATAAGCGTGTTTTGCTGGGTACCCGTGAAATGATGCTGGAGCACAGTATCGCAGGACTGCCGGCATATTCCAAGGAATCGGAGCTGACCGCCGGCGGCAATGAAGCACTGTATCTTTCCGTATCCGGAACAGTTTCGGCATTGTTCATCATTCGTCTGGACAGCAGCAAGAGCATCAAGCGATGGCTGCATGAACTGGAGCGTGAACGGATCTATTTGCTGGTGCGCTGCAATGATGCCTTGCTTTCGCAGCGGCGTATAGCAAAAATGTTCAGCTTTCCCGAGGATCTTCTGAAAATGATCCCTGCAAGACTGGAAGCGGATTTTGAAGCAGAAACACAGTCTTTGCACGACGCCAATCCTTCTATGATCTGTGCCGGCAGACTGCCCGGCTTTGTACAGACCATAGTCGGTGCCAAGCGGATTCGTCGGGCAGCGATGGTAGGTGTGATTTTGCAGGCAGCCTCTGCCTGTCTTGGCCTGCTTTATGTACTGGTATTTCTGATCATCGGTGCCCATGAGGACCTCAGCGGTGGTATTTTACTGATCTTCCATCTGATTTCCACCTTGCTGACGCTTTCGGCGGTGCATCTGAAAGAAGTATAACAAAAAACCGTATGCGGAACAGTATTGTTTGTTCTGCATACGGTATTTTTTTAGTGATTCCGAGGCCGCTTCAGATCTTCGGTATCCAGCCAGATGGTAAAGGGGCCGTCATTTTCCAGTTGGATATGCATATGAGCACCGAATTCGCCATGCTCCACCTGCTGAACCCGTTCTCGGCAAAGTGTTAAAAAGAATTCATAAAGGCGATTGGCTTCATCGGGTTTTCCGGCATGAGAAAAGCTTGGACGTGTTCCTTTGCGGCAGTCGGCGCAAAGTGTGAACTGCGAAACAACGAGCAGTCCGCCGCCGACATCATTGACAGAGCAATTGGTTTTATCGTTTTCATCGGAAAAGATCCGCAGCTTGCAGAGCTTATCTGCCAGCAGCAGAGCTTCTTCTTCGGTATCGCTTTCCGTGACACCCAGCAATACCAGCAAGCCTTTGCGGATTGCGCCGGTTTGTACGCCTTCCACCGTCACGGCAGCATGAGTGACCCTTTGGATCAGAGCACGCATGATAGCAGTTCCTCCTTATTCGCCATATATGATTTTGGCATAATCCACGGCTGCTTTTGCATCCTTTGCATAGCAGTCGGCACCGATCTGCATGGCATATTCTTCGGTGAGAACAGCACCGCCTACCATGACTTTGCATTGAGGCATCCGTTCTTGGAGCAGTGTGATGGTTGCAGCCATTGCGGGCATCGTTGTTGTCATCAGTGCACTGAGACCGACCAGCGAAACATGGTATTGGATCGCAGCCTCAACGATTCGTTCGGGCGCAACATCCTTGCCCAGATCAATGACGGTATAGCCGTAATTTTCAAGCAGCAGCTTTACAATATTTTTGCCGATATCATGTACATCTCCCTGAACGGTAGCGATGACAATTGTCCCCTTGCTCTGTGCTTCATTGCGGTCCGAGAAGCTTTGCTTGAGCACCGAAAAGGCACTTTGTGCCGCTGTGGCTGCCTGGATCAGCTGCGGCAGGAACAGTGTACCGGCTTCGTATTGTGCACCAACGGTATCCAGTGAAGGGATCAGTTGCTCATTGATAATAGCCATAGGCGTATTCGACTGCAATGCTTCTTTGGTCAGACGGGCAGCTTCCTGCTTCATGCCATGGGCCACTGCTTCGGCAAGAGAGAAGGTATCGCTGCGTGGAGTTTCGGAAACGGGAGCGGCATCCTGTTAATGTGCAATATAATCGGCACAGTTTACATCATGGCCTGCGAGCATCCGATAGGTGCGAACCGTATCCATCATATCCTCAGCTTTGGGGTTGAGGATGGGAAGCGTCAGACCATTGGACAGCGCCATATTCAGAAAGCTTCGGT
>JAZOCU010000011.1:0-88157 GCA_045596625.1 Oscillospiraceae bacterium
GCCGACAGAGGATGAGGACATCGAACGGCACAGCGACAGCAAGGTTCTCGCAGAGGAAATCCGACGTAAGGAAGCGTTGGGGATGCACATGGGATAACACCCATTCAAAAATCGATGAAGGAGGGATCAAAATGAATCACACGAATCAAACAGAAATCAGAAAAGGAGTGTGATGCCGATTGAAGAAAACGAATCTTAAGGCTTATGAATTTCAAAAACGAGAACACAAGGAGAACGCACATTATGTGAAAATCGAAGGCACGATCTACTATGTGCATGATGTGTTTGACTCACAGGCAAAGGAAACCGCTGAGGATAAGCTCAGATACCTCATGGAACAGGATATGCAGAAAGTTTCGTAAAACACTGGACTTGTCGGATCGGTTGTGGTATCCTGTTGGTAGCACAATCGGTTTGGCATAGTCCGCAAGGACGGAAAGGAAGGTAACGAATGCCAAACAATAATAAAATAACAGCCCTGTATTGCCGTCTGTCCCATGAGGATATGCTGCAGGGCGAGAGCAACAGCATCACCAATCAAAAGGATATCCTTACTAAGTTCGCAGTTGAACACGGATTTCTCAATCATCAATTTTATATTGACGATGGTTATACAGGCAGTGACTTCAATCGTCCTGCTTTCAAAAGATTGCTGGAGGATGTTGAAGATGATAGAGTGTCAACGATTATCGTCAAGGATTTATCCAGATTCGGAAGAAATCATCTTCATGTAGGATTGTATACTGAGGAATATTTCCCACAGCGTGGAGTGCGTTTTATCGCAATCAACGATAATGTGGACACGGCGGATGCAAATTCATCAGGCATGGATATCGCAACATTCTGCAATATCTTCAACGAGATGCATGTGAAGGATACTTCCAAGAAGATCAAGGCAAGCAATAAAATCAAATCAGACCGAGGACAACGTGTTGCATCAAGGCCGCCGTATGGTTATCGCAAGTCAGAGCATGACAAAAATATGCTGATTCCCGATGAGGAAACAGCATCTGTTGTCCGTAAGATTTTTCATCTGTGTGCCGAAGGATATGGTCCATCGCAGATCGCAAAACAGCTTGAAAAGGAGAGAATCATCACTCCGGCCATGTATGAATACAACCACAGCGGTATTATTCTTTCGAATTTTGATGTAAGCAAACCATATGCATGGAATCCAACAACGATTGCACAGATGCTGGAGGATGTAAGCTATCTGGGACACACTTGCAATTTCCGATTCGGCAGACCATCTTACAAAGATCACCGAAAGCTGAAGCGTCCCGAATCGGAGCATAAACTCATTGAGAATACCCAGGAACCAATCATTGATCAGAACACATGGGACATTGTACAGCGGATTCGCAAGAGCAAACGCAGACGAACGAACTTCAATGAAAAGAGCATTTTTGCAGGAATTCTGTTCTGTGCTGACTGCAAAAGCAAATTGTATTTTCATCGTCATCGTAATGGAAAGCCAGAAACCTGGAAATTTGTCTGTGCAAATTACAGGAAGAATACAAGTAACTCCTGCACCATGCATTCCATAAAGGAAAGTCACTTGAAGCGATTGGTACTGCATGAAATCCAAGCAATCACCCAATCTGCAAGAGAGCATCCTGAGCAATTTGCTGATTTTATCGGACGCAGAGTCAATGCAGAACTCAACAAAACCATTGCAGAATCATCGAAACAGCTGACCAGATACGAAAAGCGTATGGCAGAACTGACGGTCATATTCAAGAAGCTATACGAAGACCGTGTGCTTGGAGCAATTGATGATGATCAATTCCAAATGCTGTCACAGGGATATGCTGCAGAGCAATCTGAATTGAAGGTGCAGATTGCCGCATTAAATGAAACCATAACGAAAGCCAAAAGCAAGACAGCAGATACAGCAAGGTTCATCTCACTGGCAAAGAAGTATACGGCTCTGACGGAGTTAACGCAAGAGGTTCTCCACACCTTCGTATCGCGTATTGAAGTCCACGAAAGAACCATCGACAGCTTCGGCAAAGAGCATCAAGATATTGACATTTACTTCACGCACATCGGTGCTGTGAAGTAATCCGCACAAAGAAAAGTGGATAGCATTCCTGCTATCCACTATCCCGAATTAAGTGTTCCCTAATTCAGCCACGATAAATCGGTATTTTTTGATGTCATCTATTTTGAGCAAGACAGACAAGAAACCTCCGATGTGAAAACATCGGAGGTTTTTTATTGCATTCGTCTGCGTTGTGTGGTATAATATAAGAGGTCGGACAGACCGAAAAACCAAATAAGAATTTAGTGAGGTGCTAATTCATGAATAAAGAATGGTCGGAAATGAATAAAACCTTACAGTTACAAATTAAGAGAAAAGATACTTTTGTAACGGGTATAGATACATTATTAGAGCTTCGCAAAACTCTTATGAAACAAATTTTGCAGTTTAGAAATGAACTGTCTGATTTCGATTTTTGTGCTATGCCCTTTATAAATGCGAAAGGTTATCATAACAAAACGATTGCATATTCCTTATGGCATATCTTCCGTATAGAGGATATTGTAGCACATTCACTGATTGCAAATAATGAGCAGATTTTGTTTGTGGGCAATTATCAGAGCCGCATAAAGTCTCCGGTTATTACAACTGCAAATGAACTTGTAAAAGAAGAAATCAGAGCGTTTTCAAAGAAACTTTCTATTGAAGAACTGTATCATTATATTGCTGATGTTGATGAATCTACAACAGGTATTTTAAAGGCGCTTACATATAGTGATATGAAACGAAGAATATCCGATGACAGAAGAAAACAATTAGAGATGCTCAATGTAGTAAGCACTGATGAAAACGCCTATTGGCTAATTGATTATTGGTGCGGAAAAGATTTTAAGGGCCTGATACAAATGCCGTTTTCAAGACATTGGATTATGCATGTTGAGGCGTGTTTAAAGATAAGTGATAAACAATTATCTGCCAAGTGAATTGCAATTTACCGAACTGAACATATTACATAGCCGTTTTCAATGTCATCTGTTTTGTACAAGACAGACAATATTTATCAAAACACATTCTGAAATCAGAATGTGTTTTTTCATGCAACCTCAATTTTTATTTTCGGAGAACCCATCTTACCTCAGCAGTAGTTTATTTCACAACAAGAGTGACTTGTTCATTCAGTGAAAGTCGCTTATAATCAAAAGGGCTGATGCTAAGATTCACAAATTGCTTTCTTTCCGGAATGACTACACGCACATATTTTGTATTGTTTTGCTTGCGCAGTATATCACACCTATATGGTATTATCAAGCACATGTCACATGTATCTGCGTTTTTGTTGGTGCTTTCTCTAAAAGATTAGATAATTATGCAATTTTACCGATTAACATACTGAGCGTACACATTTTTATCATTTTAGATGAAATTTAAAGAGAAGAGAGAGATATCCGCACTTGTTATATTGACAAATTTTAGGGAAGATGATATAATAATTAGGATTTTTGTTTTTTTGGATCGTAAGCTGCGATAATGCAAAGAGATCATTGACGCGGCTATGATTATATATGACCCGAAGCCCAAGGGTAATCGGGTAACGCGGATCTATATGATCCATCATTACATAATTAGGAGGATTTATTATGAAAGCTGGACAACTGTTTATTAAGACACTGCCATTTTGCTTGGCAAAGCTGCTGATTGGCGGCGCAACCGTAATTGCCTCGGTGCTTTTGCTTGTGATTCTGTTGTTGATCGGTTCGCTGTTTGGGGATGCAGGCCTTGGGTTTGCAATACTGATCTGGGTTGCTTTGAGTGGTGCGGTTCGTTATTTTATCATGCATTATATCGGATATCTGATCAAAGCCGGTCATGTTGCTGTGCTTGCAGAGGCATCCGTGACCGGCGTTGTTCCTGCAAATCAAATTGCATATGGCAAAGATATGGTAAAGTCTCGTTTTGCAACTGCTAATATCTATTTTGTTGTCGATAAGCTTGTAAGCGGTGCTGTCAAGCAGATTCAGCGTGGCATTGAAAAGCTTGGCAATGCACTTGATTTTATTCCCGGTATGCAGCAGATCACCCAGCTTGCTACGTTTTTCGTTCAGCTTTCTCTGGGCTATGTGGATGAGTGCTGCCTTGGCTATACCTTCTATAAGAAGGAGCAGAGTGCTTTCCAGAGCGCTTGTGATGGTGTTGTGATTTATGCGCAGAACATCAAGCATTTGTTGAAGAATGCTGCCCTTACCATGCTGAAGGTCATTTTGCTGGTAATTGTGGCGCTTGTTCTGGTTTTTGTTCCTCTCGGTTTGCTCTTTAAGGTTATGGGCTGGAATGCATTGATTGCATTTTTGCTGGCATGCTTTATTACTTCTGTGTTGAAATTTGCATTCCTTGACAGCTTTATTCTCTGTCAGACAATGGTAAGCTATATGCAGGTTGCTCCTACAACGCAGATCACCTTTGACCTTTATAATAAGCTGTGCGGTCTGTCCAACAGCTTTAAGGAGCTGTGGAATAAGAGCAAGACAGAATCTCCTCAGCCTGCTTTTGCTGCTGCTGCTCCTGCCGGTACCGCAACCGTTTCTTCGTCTCAGCCGGCACAGAACAGTGTTCCTACTGCTGCTGCACAGAGTAAATTCTGTACACATTGCGGTAAGCAGTGTGATGCTGATACAAAATTCTGCGGTTCTTGTGGAGCGCCGATGCAATAATTCATCGTTTTGATACCTGAAATATAGGATCCTTTCCGGATCGGTGTTACATAATTTAGAGGTAATGCTTCATGAAACGAATTGTCAATATACTGCTTTCCGTATTGTTGTTTGTATCTCTTGGCTTCTTTTCCGGTAAGACTCATGCGTCTGACAAAATCGATTTGACCACGTTTGTATTGCCCAAGCCACAGCCGTTGCAGTTTTATCTGTTCGAGTCGGAACCGGAAAGCGAAACAGAATATGATGCGCTGGCAATGATCTATACTGTGGATGACACGGTCGCCGCTCTTTCAGCGAATGCATGGAGTCAATCGGATGCATTTCTTGAGAGAAACGGTCTGCAGTATTTTGGAATTTGTTTGCAATACGATGTATCTCTGGATGGTGAGGAGAACTGGCAGTATCATCCGGAATGGGATCTTCAGTATTATGCAGGCAGTTTCAGTCATGGGTATTCCAGCGTTCCACTGTCTGATGTTGCGATGAATGCGTTTGAATTCTTCTGGCTGTATTATCATCAAGGGGAAGGTTCGGATACGTTTGTTCCCTATCAGCCTGCGATTATTACCAAGCAGCATCAGAATGACAATGGGGATACATGGAACACCTATCATTTTGATATTGAGAATCACAGCTTGTATACTCGCTGTCGGTACTATATGGAATGGCAGACGGTCGACCCGTTGACCAATGAGGTCAGTGAGATGCAGCATAGCGTAGGTCCTTGGTCAGACAGTACTGTTATTGATCGGAATTCTGCGATGGCAATTCCCGAGAAGCCTGTTTCTTATGATGCTCCTGTGATTTCTGATCTGCAGATGCTTCCGCCCGGAGAAACCCAGCAAACCTATGATCTGAGCTATTTTCTTTCCACGCCGCAATCTGTATGGACAGCAAACATGTACTATCTTATGACCAATGATGGAGGATTTGACGGTCTGAAAACACAGATCAGCATTAACGGCGGCGATTGGCAGGACTATGAGACCCTTGACAGCTTTGGTGATCTGGGCTTGAATAACGGCAGACGTTATGCAAACGGACAGCTTGCCTTTACCGAGGATAGTCACATTCGCTTGCGTGTTCGCTATATAGGAACACAGGGTGCATCGGAGTGGTCGAATATACTGGAACTGAATGGTAACGCTACAAATCTCAAAACCGAAGCCGTTTCTTCATCGGATTCGAATGATGTTACCACTACAACAACTGTCAGTACACCGATCAGTCCGGAAAATGAGGCGCACAGCCTATCCGGCGTGTTTGTGTGGGTGATTGCGATTCTTGCATTGATCTTGCTTGTGGTCGTCATTTTGATGGTGGCAACCAAAAAGCATATCTGTCCAAACTGCAATACCAAATGCAAAAAGCAGGCGGACACTTGTCCAAAGTGCGGACGAAAGCTTTCCAAATCAGAGTAACTTTTTATTAATCAACGCTTTCTTTTGATAACAGTAAAACGGATACCACATTATGTGGTATCCGTTTTTTGTTTTTTGCTGATATTATAACAATTCAAAATAATTCTTCCGGCTGCGGAGTTCTCCTTCTTTTTGGAGTTTGCTGATCTCAACGGACAATCCGCTTCGTTCCACATTCAAATAGTCGGCAAGCTCTTGACGATCGAAGGGGATTGTAAAGCAATTGCTTCCTGCTTTTTCAGCTTGTATGGAAAGATATGTCAACAGCTTATCCCGCGTTGTGCGTTTCGAGGTGATTTCAATTTTTTGATGATATTCCATTGTTTTAACGGCAAGATCTTTCATCAGATTAAAAACCATCTGATGATGAAAACCGCATTGATTGTTGCAGGTGTGCAAAATATGGCTGCAATCGATCAGCATTATGATACTGGGTTCATTGGCGATCACAGAAACAGGCAGTTCTTTGATCTCTGCACAGGCAAAGGCTTCACCAAACAAATCATTCTGTCTGACTTCCAACAGAATACTTCGGTTTCCGTAATAATCCAACCGTATGATCTGTACAGAACCGGAAAGTACGATGCCAATATATTTTGCAGGTCTGCCTTCCAGAAAGATGCTGTCTTTTTTATCAAATTGCTCGATGCGTGCGCCGAGGCAATGAAGCATTCTCAGCAAATCGGCATCGTTAATTTCACGGAATAGTCTGCAATTCTGCAAAATGTGCAAATACTGTTCCATAAAAACTCCTCTCAGAAAATGAATGGCATCATAAAGCGATGTTTATTTGGAATATCCGGAAATTTCACTGCGGTAATTTCGGTCACGATATTGCTTGGGCGTAAGCCCTGTATATTTTTTGAATACACTGATAAATGCACTTTGCGACGAAAAACCCAATGCAAGAGAGATGTCCAGAAATGAAAAATCAGAATGGCGAAGCATATTTTCAGCGGTGTTAATTTTGGCTCTGGAAACAAATTCCTTGATCGTAACGCCGGTTTCCTTGATAAACAGTTTTGAAAGATAGGAAGGATTCAGATGTTCCCGTAGAGCCAATTCTTTCACCGAAAGATTTTGATGGAGATTTTCATAGATATAATCAATACATTTTCGGATATGAATAGAAATCGCTGAGAGCTTTTTTATCTCACGCATCCGTTCTGCATAATCAACCAACATTTCTTCGAACAGATCGATCACGGCATCACAGCTAGTACATTGATCTGCCTTTAGAATGTAGATATCAGCCAGCGTATAAGCGGTATCGTGGCTCATGCCGCCTTCAATGCAGATTCTGGAGGTTAATGAAACCGATACTACAAAATGATAAATCAGATTTCTTACGGGATGTAGTGACAGTTGTCCCTTGCCTGCCATAAAATCTGTTCTTGCAGCAGCAAAATTCAGCCGTACTTGTTCCACATCGCCTGATTGTACGGTTATGTATTTTTCAAATTCGCTTTGATAGGCAGTGCGGGTAAAACCATTCATTTTCTGTACATACAGCCGATAATTCAAATCTCGATTGGTCTTCATAAATATCACCGCTTTCCGTATATATGCTTTGCTTTTTCTAAGGATATTATATCACAGTTTTGATATAAAAGCAATGCTTTTGATATAAAATCCATTGATTTTTCAGTATAATTATCGCAATGGAGGAGATATATAATGGCTAGAACTTACGATTTGACGGAAGGAAAGGTTTCCCATCTGATCCTGCGGTTCTTTTTTCCGATGTTTTTTACAAATATGCTGCAGCAGATCTATACGATTGCAGATACTGCCATTGTAGGCAAGGGTCTTGGTGATCTTGCTTTGGGCGCTGTGGGTAATATGTCATCACTGACCTTTCTGATTATCGGCTTTTCCATGGGTCTTGCCAATGGATTTTCTGTTCTGATCGCACAGCATTACGGTGCCAAGCGATATGCTGCCATGCGTAAGGCTGTCGCTTCTTCCATTAAGCTGTCGGTGATGATTACGGTGTTGCTGACGATGCTGAGTGTCTGCGGTTTAAAGTGGATTTTGCTTGTACTGCAAACGCCCGAAAAAATGCTGTCTGACAGTCTGATATACGGCTATGTGATTTTCGGCGGTCTGTTTTCTACGATTGCTTTTAATCTTTGCTCATTTATTCTTCGTGCACTGGGTGACAGCAAAACGCCCTTGATTGCGATTATTGTTTCAACGATTGTCAATATCACACTGAATTGTCTCTTCATTTTTGTTATGAAAACCGGTGTTGAGGGTGCAGCACTGGCAACAGTGTTTTCTCAGCTCTTATCTGCTTTCATCTGTTATCTGAAGCTTCGCAAGATCGAGATCCTGCGCTTGCATCTTTCCGATTTTGCGACCGATTGGTCAGTTTATCACCAATTGATGAAAAATGGTGTGCCCATGGCACTGATGAATTCGATCACTGCAGTAGGCTGTATGGTGGTACAGTATTTCGTGAACGGATTGGGTGAAGCATTTACTTCTGCATATTCTGTTTGCAGTAAGTATATCAATCTGTTCATGCAGCCTGCTTGTACTGCTGGATTTACCATGTCCTCGTTTACAGGACAAAACTATGGTGCTGAAAAATACAAAAGAATTCGTCAGGGTCTTCATGTATGTATGGGTATTGCCGCAATTTCTTATCTTCTGCTGGGATCTGTTATGGTCATATTCCCTGAAGGACTTGCAGGACTGATGCTCAATGGTGAACAGCCAATCCGGCTTGCGGCCGAATTCCTGCCGATCTGCGGCGTTATGCTGTTTGGTGTGGATTTCCTGTTTGTATTTCGAAGCGGCGTGCAGGGAATGGGATATCCGCTGATTCCTATGTGCTCCGGTATTGTGGAAATGGTGATGCGAATCAGCGTGATCGTATTTTTAATTCCTGTACTTGGCTTTAGAGCCACAGCTTATGCAGAAGTGGTTGCATGGCTTGGCGCTTTGCTTCTGAATATCATTGCGTTTGAATATTTGATTGGTAAAAAGCTGAAATATCAGCATAAGCATAGTACAAAACCGAAGACTTGTCAATCTCATACTTGAAAGGATGGCTATTATGGATCAATTTACTTTTTACAGTCCAACGGAATTTGTATTTGGAAAGGATAAGGAGAATCAATGCGGAAGCTATGTGAAAAAGCATGGCGGCTCCCGTGTTTTGATTCACTATGGCTCCGGTTCGGTGATTCGTTCCGGTTTGCTGGATCGTGTCAAGGCATCTCTGGAGGAAAGTGGGATTTATTATGTAACACTTGGTGGTGTGCAGCCCAATCCAAGAGATACTTTGATCTATGAGGGTATCCGTATTTGCCGCGAGGAGCAGATCGATTTTATCTTGTCTGTTGGTGGCGGCTCTTGCATTGATTCTTCCAAAGGCATTGCACTTGGCGTACCCTATGACGGCGATTTCTGGGATTTTTACGGCACAGGCAAGACTGTTGAGCGTGCATTGCCTATCGGCACAGTATTGACCATTGCTGCTGCCGGCAGTGAGGGTTCTGGCGCTTCTGTTGTCACAAAAGAAGAGGGGATGCTTAAGCGGGATACCAGCTCTGATTTACTGCGTCCTCGGTTTTCAATTCTCAATCCTGCTTTGACCCAGACCTTGCCTACCTATCAGACTGCTTGTGGTGCAACGGATATTATGGCGCATGTGTTTGAGCGTTACTTTACCAACACCAAGGAAGTGGAGATCACGGACCGCCTTTGTGAAGCAGTTCTGCTGACCATGATCAAGGAAACCCCTCGTGTGATTGCAGATCCGGATCTCTATGAAGCGCGTGCCAATATCATGTGGGCAGGCACCGTAGCACATAATGATATTGTCGGTGTGGGCAGAAGTCAGGACTGGAACAGCCATGGCATTGAGCATGAGCTTTCCGGCTTGTATGATTGTGCACATGGTGCAGGTCTTGCTGTGATTATGCCTGCATGGATGGAATTTGTGATGCAGCATGATGTGATGCGCTTTGCACAGATGGCAGTGCGTATTTGGGGCTGTGAGATGAATTTTGCCTGCCCTGAAACGACGGCACGTGAGGGTATCCGTCGGTTCCGTATGTTCCTGCATTCCATTGGTATGCCTATCAATTTTGCAGAGCTTGGTGCAAAGGAAGAGGATATCCCGTTGCTGGTTGAAAAGTTCGGGCTGGGCGATGGTAAAACCGGCGGCTTTGTCGCACTTTCCTCGGAAGATGTTGCCGCGATCTATCGGATTGCTGCGCATGCATCGCTTTAATTGCTGTTGTTTTATATGAAGTCACTGTTTCGGTGTTCCGGCAGTGACTTCATATTACATACTTGCATCTTCTTTTCTTTTATGGTATAATAATATTACTGTGAAAAGGAGGCAACAAGAATGTTCAAACGATTGCTGGCAAAATTCCAATATAATGCACCTGTAATATTGACAATGACCTTGATCTCATTTCTTTCCTTGCTGCTGGGCTATTGTACCGGCGGTGCAAGTACCCGGTTCTTTTTTAGTATATATCGTTCCCGTTTGTTTGATCCTATGCAGTATATCCGTTTGTTTACATATGTATTCGGTCATGCGGATTACGCACATTTTATCGGAAACTTCACCATTATTCTTTTGGTTGGTCCTATGTTGGAGGAAAAATACGGCTCAAAGCAGCTGCTTGAGATGATGGCAGTGACAGCTCTGGTGACAGGCCTTGTACAGATCATCTTTTTCCCGCATACTGCCTTGCTGGGTGCCAGTGGAATTGCTTTTATGCTGATTCTGCTCAGTTCCTTTGCCAATTATGAAAGAGGTAAAATTCCGCTGACGCTGATTCTGGTGGCACTGATCTATCTCAGCGGCGAGATTGTGGATGGTATTGTTAATCGAAATGATAATATTTCGCAGATGGGCCATATTCTTGGCGGCGCATGCGGTTGTGTCTTTGGCTGGTTTATTACCAAAAACTCTGATCATACCGTTGCATGACCTTCGATTTTGTCACATTGTGCAGCAAGGGTATGGCTCTTGCTGCTTTTCTATATAACGATTTTGTCATTTTGCAAAAAAGTTGCTTTTTTGCTTGCAATTTCATAAAATGTATGATAAAATAAATACAACCTTTGCGTATTGATTTTAGGAGGAGCTTTCTTATGAATTACGGTTATTTTGATCTCAAAAACAAAGAATATGTGATCACTCGCCCCGATACTCCCGCTGCATGGTCCAATTATCTGGGAGATCCCGAATACGGCGCCATCATCACCAACAATGCTGCCGGTTACAGTTTTGTCAAGAGTGGTGCCAACGGTCGTATTGCACGATTCCGTTTCAACTCCATGATGTCTCTGCCCGGACGTTATATTTATCTGCGTGATGCTGAAAACGGTGATTATTGGTCTGCATCCTGGCAGCCTGTGGCAAAGCCTCTGGAGGATTATCATTGTGTTTGTCGCCACGGTACCGCTTATACCGTGATCCGTTCTGAGTATGCCGGCATCACCGCCGAGACAACGTATTATGTTCCTGATACCTATGAAGTATGGCAGTGCAAGATCACCAATACATCCGATCGTCCGAGAACGCTTTCTGTATTCGGTTTTGTGGAATTTACCAACGACAGCAACTATAATCAGGATCAAGTGAATCTGCAGTATACTCTGTTCATTACCCGCACCAGCTTCGAGGGTAATCGTGTGGTGCAGCATATCAATGAAAACAGCGGTAAGGATGCAACCGGTTCCAATCATCGTGAGCGTTTCTTTGGTATGGTCGGTGCACCCGTTCAATCCGCTAACGGTAATCTTGACAGCTTCATCGGCGCATATCGCAGCTATTCCAATCCTGTTGCTGTTGAGAATGGTGTCTGCGATAATACCATGAACTATAATGCCAATGCCTGCGGTGCACTGCAAACAGAGATTACTTTGCAGCCCGGCGAATCCCGCACTTTGGTTTATGTATTTGGTCAGCGCAACAGTGCAGAGGCTGCTGAGATCCTTGCAAAATATGAGCAGGATGGTGTTGCTGATACGGAGATCACCAATCTCAAGGAGTATTGGCATGAGCAGCTCTCTCATTTTGAAGTCGAAACACCTTCGGATACCTTTAATAACATGGTCAATGTCTGGAATGCATACCAGTGTTTCATTACTTCCATCTGGAGCCGTGCTGCATCTCTCATTTACTGTGGTGAGCGTAACGGCTATGGTTATCGAGATACAGTACAGGATATCCAGGGTATCATCCATCTGAATCCTGAAATGGCTCTGGACCGTATTCGTTTTATGTTGTCTGCACAGGTGGATAATGGCGGTGGCCTGCCTCTGGTCAAGTTCAATCATAATGCAGGCCATGAGAATACACCGGATGATCCCGAATATGTAAAGGAAACCGGCCACCCCTCATATCGTGCCGATGATGCGCTGTGGCTGTTCCCCACCATTGTCAAGTATATCGGTGAAAGCGGTAACCAGGCATTCCTGGATGAAGTGATCGTATATGCAAACGGTGGCGAAGATACTGTTTATGATCATCTGAAGCGTGCGATCCGCTTCTCTATGGAGCGTCTGGGTGCACATGATATGCCTGCCGGTCTCCATGCCGACTGGAATGACTGCCTGCGTCTGGGTGCAAAGGGTGAATCGACCTTTGTTGCCTTCCAGCTCTATTATGCAATGAACGTCATTCACGATATGGCAGTTGCAAAAAATGATACCGCGTATATTGCTTATATTGAAGATGCCCGCGAAAAGCTTTCGGCTTCTCTGGCAAAGTGTTGGGATGAGGATCGCTTTATCCGTGGTATCCGTGAGGATGGCGTGGTCGTTGGTGCCAAGAAGGATCCCGAAGCAAATATGTGGCTCAATCCTCAGAGCTGGAGCGTAATTTCCGGCTTCGCCTCTGCCGATCAGGCAGAAAAAGCGATGGATAGTGTGTATACGATCCTCAATACACCCTATGGTGCAAAGCTTCTTGAGCCGCCCTATGTGGATCATTATTTCGATGGTGCTCTGATGCATATTTTCAATCCGGATACCAAAGAAAACGGCGGTATCTTCTCGCAGTCTCAGGGCTGGTTGATTCTAGCCGAGGCTCTTATGGGTCATGGCGACCGTGCCTTTGAATATTTCACAGAAAGCTCACCGGCATCTATGAACGATAAGGCCGAGATTCGTGTCATGGAACCTTATGTGCATGGTCAGTTTACTGAAAGCACACGTTCTCCTTTTGCAGGCCGCTCTCATGTGCATTGGCTCACCGGCACTGCTTCGACAGTTATGGTTGGTTGTGTAGAGGGTATTTGCGGTATTCGTCCGAATCTCGATGGCCTGACCATTTCGCCTTCGATTCCTGGTGCATGGGATGGTATGAAAATGCACAAGCTGTTCCGTGGAAAGATGCTGCATATCACAGTGGAGAATCCTAACCACGTTCAGAGTGGTGTGAAGGCAATGACTGTAAACGGTAAGGCCGTTGAGGGCAACTTCCTTACTTCCGATATTCTCTTGGATGAGAACCAGATCGTGATCACTCTGGGCTGATCCTGTCGCATCCAATTACGATGAAAAGGCGCATATGTACCATGTTATGCGCCTTTTTATATTTTATAAATGTGAAAGAGGAGGAACTTGTATGATCTCGTTAAAGGGGAAATGGGCACTCATAACCGGTGCGAGCCGTGGAATTGGCAGACTTTCGGCATTGCAGCTTGCAGAGCAGGGATGTCATCTTATTCTGCACGCCAGAACACTCGATCATTTGAATGGCATTCGTGCCGAGGTTGAGGCTTTGGGTGTGAATGTACATTGTGTGGCTGCTGAGCTTTCCGATCCGGAGCAAGTCAAAGCAATGCTTGCTGCTGTGGATGCGCTTGCGGTACCGGTATCGGTGGTATGCAACAATGCAGCGGTTCAGATCGCGTATCGTACCGATTATTTTCTGACACCGGTTTCCGATTTTACGACAAGCTTTATGATCAATACAATCGCACCGATGATGATCTGCTATCATTTTCTGCCGAAGATGAAAGCTGCCGGCTTTGGTCGTATCATCAATACAACCAGTGGTATTGACAAGGAGCCGGAGCAGGCAGGCTATTCTGCCAGCAAAGCTGCTCTTGATAAAGTAACTCGTGATCTCGGCACTACGATCGAGGGCACCGATGTTATTATCAGCCTTGCAGATCCCGGCTGGTGCCGTACGGATCTGGGAGGTCCTCATGCCCCCAATACACCGGAATCCGCTTTGCCCGGTGTAATCGTTGGCGCCTTCGTTAACGATGGCAAAAGTGGACGCATCTTCCATGGTCAGCGTTTTAGCGGCATGAGCCTTTACGATGCCGTAGAGATTGCTGAAAAAGAATCTTAATTGTTTAATCGCTGTGCATCTAACCTGCACAGCGATTTTTTTTGAAAAAAACTTTCAAATCCTCTTGACAAATTGAAATTTATATGATATCATATTGATATCAGAAGGAAATGCTTCTGAATTGGAATCGAAGCAGTTTATGTGACAGAAAGGAATGGTATTATGAAAGAAATTATTCTCAACAACAAGAAAAATGGTGGCATCGCTTTACTGCTGATTGTTATTTTCTATCTGGCTGCGATTGCTGCGATGATTTATGGCATTGTATTGTGTGAAGAGACATTAGGCACATCTGTTCTCGGTTATATTTTAGCGATTGGCGGTGCTGTGTGGGTATGTGCTGGGTGGATTCCGTTTTTAGGTCTGAAGATTCTGAAGCCGCAGGAAGCTCTGGTTCTGACCTTGTTTGGTAAGTATATCGGAACGCTCAAAGAGGAAGGCTTCTATTATGTAAATCCGTTTTGCTCTGCAGTCAATCCGGCAGCCAATACGAAGCTGCGGCAGAGCGGTGATGTGGCGGGCAGCGGTACCGGATTTTCTCTTGCAGTGTCCGATACTGTGAACAAGGCTGATGTTGCTGTGACCAATTTTGATAAGCGTATTTCTTTGAAGATCATGACGCTGAACAATAACCGTCAGAAGATCAATGATTGTCTTGGTAATCCTGTTGAGATCGGTATTGCAGTGATGTGGCGGGTAACTGATACGGCGAAAGCTGTGTTTAACGTCGATAACTATAAGGAATATCTTTCTCTCCAGTGCGACAGTGCGCTGCGGAATATTGTTCGTCTTTATCCATATGATGTGGCACCGAATGTGGATACAACCGGTGATGGCATTGCTGATGAAGGCAGCCTGCGTGGTTCCAGCGAAGTGGTTGCAGCTCGAATTCGCGATGAGATCCAGCAGAAGGTTATCAATGCAGGAATTGAAGTGTTGGAAGCCCGCATCACCTATCTTGCCTATGCACCGGAGATCGCTGCGGTCATGCTCCAAAGACAGCAGGCATCGGCGATTGTGGATGCGCGCAAGATGATCGTGGATGGCGCCGTAGGTATGGTTGAAATGGCACTTGAGCGATTGAACGAAAAACAGGTTGTTGATCTGGATGAGGAGCGCAAGGCTGCTATGGTATCCAATCTGTTGGTGGTATTGTGCGGAAATCGTGATGCGCAGCCTGTTGTGAATTCCGGCAGCTTATATTGATCTGCACAAAGAATTATAATGAACAAGGAGGCCGTCTGAATGATCGATAAAAATGCAAAAAAGCAAGTTCCGCTACGACTTTCCGCACGGCTTTATAACGATCTGACTTGCTGGGCGGAAACAGATTTTCGTTCTGTCAACGGACAGATCGAATATTTGCTGACTGAGTGTGTCAAGCAATGGAAGAAAAGCGGAAAATATGTTTCGGAGGAGCTGGATGCACCACCGGATATTGATGTGGAATCCTTTGAGAAGTCATAAAGAAAACAGGCTTGCAGTTGATGCTGTAAGCCTGTTTTTGTTATGGGTCAGAATCCACGCAGCCGAAGTCCTCTGGCAATGGCGATATAGAGCCGGGTGATATCGGATATCGAGCGAGGTTTGTCCGGTTTATAGAACCGAAATGGGATGCGTCGATAATCGGCTTCATCGGGATGAGAAATGCCGCGGCCTGTGACACCGTAATATATGCCTCGGAAATTTGTCCATTTGGCGTTGGACGGAGAGATCAGACCATCGTTTTTACCTTCAAAAACGGAAACAACGGCATTTGGAATCGCCATGATCAGATCACTGAAAGGATGCTGCATCACAAAGGCATAGCTTTGGTAGAATACCTTTGGATCATCGGGATTTTGTGCGTTGAATTGGCGCATTCCGATGGTCGTCATCTGACGGATCACGGAATAGGTGTTCGGTTTGTGGTCACCGAGGAGTCGTCTGAGCTGATCGAAGCAGCCGCAGAAAAAGCGGATGAAAGGTTGAAATCTCGGCAGCAGCCAATCTAAGGTTTTTGAACCGTTATGGGGCGTTGCGAGGGTTGTTATTGATGCGATACAGTCTCCCATATTCATAGTGGAAACAAGATAGCGTGCTTCCAATCCGCCTTTGGAATGGGCGATGATATTGATTTTTTCGGCTCCTGTCTGCTGCAGGATCCTTTGGATCAACGGTTGTAATTGCAATGCATTATCTGCAACGGTTGCATTGCCATCCTGGCAGCTCATAAAGACAATTGCACCATGTTTTCGCAGTGAGCGAGGGATTCTGCCCCAATAATAATGGATCGGCATACGATCATGAAATCCCATACCGTGCAGCAGAAGGATTGGATATTTGGTATTACAGCATTTTTTGCACCAAACGGAGCGGATCAATGGAATCACCTCATTGAGGATTGTTTTTGAGATATTGTGCAGCAGCTTCCAAGAGCGTTGCTTTGTCATTTATCAATCGGTTATCGAGTACAGCATCCAGCAGCCAGCGCAGGCAATTGCCCAGCTGAACGCCTTGCTGCATTCCTAATGCAATCAGATCATCACCGCATATCTGCAGATCACGGTAGGTCAGACAGGCGTTCTTCCGTTCCAGTTCATTGAGAAGCGAAAGGAGCCGATCAGATTGAGTCACCCGTTCTTGCCGCAGATGCTCTGCCTGTGCCGATACATCGCCGCGATGCAGCAGAATCAGATCGCGCAGAATGTCTGTTCCAAGGCGATTGGCAAGGCGTTTCATCTGCGTTTCGCTGCCGGAAAATACAGTATCATGATATTTGACCAAGGCAAGCACACGATCCATGGTTTTTCGGTCAGATTTCAGCTGCAGCAGAATTTCTTTTGCAATGACAAGGCTATGCTCGGCATGCTGATAAAAATGACCGCCGCGTTCATCCATTGTAAAGGTATGCGGTTTTCCGCTGTCATGCAGCAAGGCTGCCCAACGCAGAGCAGGCTGTGGCGGTACATTTTCGATGACCATACATGTGTGCGTATAGACATCATAGGCATGATACGGATTTTTCTGATCAAATTGATACATGGGCTGCAATGCAGGAAGTACGGTAAACAGAACATCCGGATAACACATCAGTAGTTTCGCCGCTGCTTTTCCGCACAAAAGCTTTGTCAGCTCAGAAAAAATACGCTCGGCAGAAATATGACGCAGCAGATCTTTCTGGAAATGAATTGCATTGGATGTTGCATCGGCAATTGCAAAGTCCAGTCGGGAGGAAAATCGCAATGCACGTAAAATACGCAGACCATCTTCTTGAAAGCGTTTCGATGGATCGCCCACACAGGAAATGGTCTTTTTCTCCAGATCGTTCTGTCCGCCGAATGGATCGATCAGACCCTCTTGGGGATGATAAGCCATAGCGTTGACGGTGAAATCACGGCGTGCCAGGTCCTCAGTCAGGGATGCGGTAAACTGTACTGTATCAGGGCGGCGGTGATCGGTATAGGCACCATCCACACGATAAGTTGTGATCTCCAGCGGCATATGATCTATGATAACGGTGACGGTTCCATGCTGAATGCCGGTTTCGATCACATGATAGTCATGAAAGCATTGCAGGATCTGTTTTGGATGTGCATTGGTTGTCAGATCCCAATCTTGTGCTGTGGTATGCAGCAAGGCATCCCGCACACAGCCGCCGACGATATAGGCTTCAAATCCATGCTGATTTAACCGTTCGATGGCGGTCTGTACAGCAGGCGGCAGTATCATTGTATACATGTTACGCTTCATTTACTCAGAAAAATTGAATTGGATGCGCATTCCATCTTCTCCGCATTGTGTATTGGGATAGATGGCTTGTGCATTGGGCAGATATTCGAAGGGATTCTGCATTGAGGGACTGTAATGTGTCAGCCAGAGTGCCTTTGCATCGGCATCCGCCGCAAGCTGTGCTGCTTCTGCAAAGGTCATATGCAGCGTTTCCAGTGCTTTCTCTTGTTTTGGGGGATCACCATACATTCCCTCACAAACAAAAAGATCGGCGTTTTCAGCATATTCCGCAATGACGGGAAGCGGTCTGGAATCTGTACAGTAAGTAACCGTAAGACCAGCTCTGGGCGGGCCAAGTACTTGTTTTTGATCATAGGTGATCCCTTGATATTCCACAGATGGCTGTTTTTGCAAAAGACTCCACACTGCCATAGGAATATTTTGGGCTTTGGCACGGTCGGGATCAAATTTTCCGGCTCTGGGAAGATGAATCCGATAGCCGAAGCAGGGGAGTGTGTGCAGAACCGCAAAGGCAGTTACAGACATTCCGGCTGCCTGTATGGTTTGTACAGGGGATTGCCATTCCTGTAAAATCAGCGGAAAGGGCAGCTCCGGTGCAATCACACGAAGTCCGTCTATGATCCGTTGCAGCCCATGAGGCCCTGCGATGGTCAGTGGTGTGGTTCTGCCTTCATTGCCCATGGAAAGCAGCAATCCGGGTAAACCACTGACATGATCAGCGTGATAATGGGTAAGACAGAGCAGTTCAATGGCTGAAAAGGAAACACCGGCAGCTTTCATGGCGATCTGGGTTCCTTCGCCGCAGTCAATGAGAATGGCGCTGCCTTGGCTATGTATCCAGCAGGCTGTAAGCCAACGGCTGCGTAATGGCATAGTACCGCCTGTTCCCAGTAAAACAACATCAAGCATTATCGGCACTCCTTCCTCAAAAACATATGGATATAACATCTACAAGTATACTCCATTTGGGCTCTTTTGTCAACTTCATACGGTGGTATATGGCATATATTCTGTTCCGGATTTCGTTGGATATGTCTCAATTGCACAATGTTCGGTTATGATTATGCATTGAAAATGCAATGCAATTCTGTTATAATACAAAACAGGAATAGAGAGATATTTCTTAGGGAACAGTGACTTTGTTTTTCTTTGAAAGGAGTTCCAAATGTATGGATCAAAAATGTGCAGAATTGTGGCGAGCGCAGCCGCAGCGATCATGTTGATGACTACGTCAGGCGTCTATGCTGAGCAGCAGCGCAGCATCTCGTTGATGTGTCTTGGAGATTCGATTACGGATGGTTTCTGGTTGACCGGCGGTTATCGCAATACGCTTTGCAATTTGATATCCGAAAATGGACAACAGGAGCTTGTGGATATGGTCGGACCCAATTGGGGCGGCAACGGTTATGATCCACAGCATGCCGGTTACAGCGGCTATTCGGTTGATAATATTGCGCAGGAAGATTCTATTTCCGGCGCAAGAACAGGTATTTCCAGCTTCATCGATTGGCTGCTGACGGAACATCCTGCCGATGTGATCTTTTTGCAGATCGGTACGAATGATATTCTGAGCCTTTATGATCTTGAGCATTATGGTGAGCGTCTTGAGGGCCTTGTGGATGTGATTCTTCCTACATTACCTGAAGATGGTGTGTTGTATCTTGCGACGCTGCCCTGCATGGATGCCGGTGATCCTACCTATATCAATCCCTATTTCTTTACGGTGGAATCTATGGATGCTGCGGTGGAGCAATGTAATACGCAGATCCGTGCTTTGGTAGAAAAGAAACGCAAAGAGGGAGCAAGAATTGTTCTAGCCGATATGTATCAGGTGCTCGAAAAAAGTGATCTTTATGATGGCGTGCATCCCAGTGAGGAAGGTTATCGGAAAATGGGACAATTCTGGTATCAGCAGCTTCTTAGCTATTGGAACGGTGAAAACGATTCTCCTCAGACACCACCTGCCGAAACGACAACAACGACAGCTCAGCCTATGCCGATGATGGGGGATATCAATGGCAACGGTACTGTTGAAATGGCAGATGGTGTGATGCTGGTCAAGCACCTGGTTCGGGAAGCACCGCTGCTGTCGGAACAGGCAGAACGTGCAGATTTTCATACCGATGGCGTGATCGATGCAAAGGATCTGACAGTGTGGAAACGCAATCTGCTTTTATCATAACAGCACAGACCGCAAACAACAAGTATGCGGTCTGTTTTACTGATCCGGCTTTACAAGTCTTGTGAAATATGGTATAATAAAGCGAATCATTCCGGTTTGTATGAAAGTGATGATATTTTATTTCATAACGGACAGAATGATATTATTGAATAAGGAGGTATCAAGATATGCCGGTTACGCTCAATCCTGATGCGGAAATGGTGCGGGTGATCAAGGAAGGTCTTGCACGCACAGGTGGATATTGTCCCTGCCGCACACAGCGCACAGAGGAATATCATTGCATTTGCAAGGAGTTTCGTGAACAGATCAACGATCCTACCTTTGAGGGCTTTTGTCATTGTATGTTATATTATAAATCGAAATAAAGGAGTAAAGTTCTATGCATGAAATCGTTTTGACTGCTGAAAATTTTGAACAAGAGGTGCTGCATGCAGATCGACCGGTACTGGTGGATTTCTGGGCATCATGGTGCGGACCCTGCCGGATGATTGCTCCTGTTGTGGCAGAGATCGCTGAGGAATATGCCGATCGTATTATTGTCGGCAAGGTCAATGTGGATGAACAGCCGACACTCGCAATGCAGTATCGGATCGAGAGCATTCCTACGATTTTGATTTTTCGTAATGGTACGCTTGCAGAAAAGGTGATCGGTTATCGTACCAAGGAGCAGCTGATCGCTTTGTTGTAATCTCCATAAATAGGACACGCCTTACATCGTCTGATGTAAGGCGTGTGTTGCTTTTATGGCATAAGGAATCCGATCAATCGGCATTGACTCGCAGAAAATCGGCAGGATTGAAGTTTGTGCCATTACGCCGCACTTCAAAATGCAGATGATTTCCTGTTGAATTACCGGTGGATCCAACCAGTGCAATAAGCTGACCTCTGGTGACGGTTTCTCCTACGTTGCATAGCAGCTGATTGCAGTGTGCATATAAAGTCTCATAGCCGTTTTCATGCTGGATAATAATATAATATCCATAGCCTTGATTGTTCCAGCCTGCTGTGAGAACGACACCGCCATCAGCGGCGAAGATCTCCGTATCGGCTGGGGCAGCGATATCCAATCCGCGATGATTGCGATTGCTGATATAAGGGTCACTGATATAACCGCCGTTGACAGGCCAGCTCAGATCGCCGTTGCCGAACAATTGTGTTGCAGAGCTGGCAGGGGCAGCGGCATAGGTGCCGACACTCACTCGCTCAGTAACGGGTTCGGAAATCAAGGTGGATTTCAATACATTGCGCCTGGATTCCACACCATTTACATAAGTCACTTCAATGATATGACTGGTTTCGCCCGGAACACCGGCTGAAAGCACTTTTCGTTCTCCTACCGGCAATGCTGAAGTCTCGATTTCGATGGTATCATAGGCAATCGCAGAAATAGAGTCAATCGTAATACGATAGGCAATGGGCATTGCATAATCTGTGAACTGTACTTTGATCTTCGTGCCGACAGGCAGCAGATCAGGCAGTGTAGGATTCAGTTCTCTGATCTTTTCAAGAGATGTGGAGTATTTGGATGCAATAGTATACAGGGATTCATCTTTTTTAACGGTATAGGTAATGGTTTTGATTTCATTTTTTGTTAATTCATCAATGAGTACGTTCGTATCAGTAAGATTATCCGCAAGATAGGTACCCTGCACATATGAAATGGTATCTTGATAATAGACTGCATCGGTCTGCACTGTCAAGGATGCGCTATATGCCGAAAGCTGCTGTGCAAGTGCTTCCACGACCGGTGCTTTATCCGCAACCGCACAGAGAAATTCACCATTGCGATATACACCATAGGCATCGCAGAGTGAGAAATCAGCGGTCGTCAGCATGATATCCGCAAGACCGCCGGCGGTATGCAGCGGTTGACTGCCGTCATATTGTTCCAGCGTCAGATTGCGTTCAAAAGGCATGGAAACAGAATCGGTTGCATAGGAGAGTCGTTCCCGCACCAAAGCCTCAGCCTGACGGTAATCTTCCTCATTGGCAATATATCCCAAGTGTTTTCCGTTGAATTCAACTGCGATCGCATATTCTAAATTCGCACCGTAGGTGACAACAGAAAACAAAAATGCAAAGCAGATCACAGGAACAGCAAATTGAAACACTGTCACAAGCAATCCATTGTCACTGAACAGCCAGATCTGCAAGCCTCTGGTGATTGCTGACAGATGTGCACGGATACCTTTGCCTTTTGCACTGCGAAGCTCTCGATCTACGATTCTGGAAACCTCAAGCTGCAAATTGATCGGTGCACGCAGGATTCTCCAGAACAAACGAAGAATACGTGCACATCCATGTAATACGTCCTTGATAAATGTTACGATCCCGCGGCCGATCGCCCGAAACAGCAGTGGGATCAGAATCAGGATCTGTCCACCGCAGCGACCTGCCAGAGCCAAAATGCGCAACGCATGATCGAAGATGGTACTTCGTGACGGCTCTGTATGCTTTTCATTATCCTGCATAGCGGAATGTTGCCGAGTCAATGGAAAAACTCCTTTCTCGAAAATTGTATTTCATGTACCGCTTGCAACAAAGGTTACAAATCGGTAACACTAAAACATTATACTGATTTTCTGATGGAAAGCAAGTCTTTTTCAAAAATATTGTACGGTATCACAAGGAAATTCAAGAAATCAGAATAGGATTTGGGACTAACACACAACAAAAAATGTCGATTTTGCTGCTGGCGGTAACATATTGCGATTGCGCTATTTTCAAATCAGAACGATGAAGTTCGTCGATATGCTGTAATTCATCATCGTTTCATTGTAATGAATGACGAAAAAGTTACGAAATGGTTACAAATGGAGATCGCACTTATGACAATACTGTTCAATGAGCAACATTTCAGCGGCTGTCAGTTCCGGGTATGCTGTGAGCATTGTAAAGGGAAACAGCAGCCTGGGCAGCATACGCAGTCTGCATTGCAGGAGCGTAAGCCAGATGCCGCTTGTGCAGCGAAATGTGAGCTGCAAGGTTCGAAGCAATGGTCGATCCGGCTGCTTGAGAATGCATAATGGCAGGGCTGATAGACTGCCGACAACACGAATGGGCAGCAGGAGCGCGAGCAGTGCCAGCAGAAACAAATGTACGGCTGTGAGCATCGTGATGAACGCATGATCTGTTATCATCGGCGTTAACAGAATACATAGACAGCTGCTGCTGAAAAGCAAAATGGATGGAAACAGAGACACAAACAATATAACGCTTCCTAGTATCTGAGCGATTGCTCTTCTGTACCATAGCCAGAGTCTGTGACAGCAATTGAGAAAGCCGGTGTCACATTCATTGAGTACACCGATCGTTTCACCGAGCCATCGGTCGGTCTGCGTATGCAGGGGTGCTGAGAGAATATGCATACATACAATACAGGCAGGAAGAAACCAGTTCCATGCACTGATCGGCTGCATGATCGAATCGTGCTGCAGAATCGCATTCTGCAGCAGTGTTCTTTGTGTTACGGTACTGATCAGTATGAGTATCATGGTCAGAATGCAGCGTGCAGCAGTCAGCATTGCAGCATCTCGTCTGCAGGGATGTAATGCATGGTTGGCTTGCTGCAAAGATTGCTTTGCGGTGTTCATGAAGTATAGTCCTCAAGGAGCGCGTGAAGATCTGCTTTGCTTGGAACATGCATTCCATATTCCAGCAGAATACGGTCATAATCAGGCAGCCAGCCCGATTCCAGTGTATAGGATTCCAGAGGTTCCATTGTGCCTTCTGCAAAGACATAGAGTGTATTGCCCGATAATCGCAGGACATATCCATTTGCTGCGGATGTTTCGGTGTCGATTACAGTTTCCGGCGAATTGGTGGGGGAGTATTCGTTTGTGATTGCCGCTGAGTCATCCGCAGCAGCTTCTTTGGCCGGATCTTGTGCCGGAATCGGATCGCAGAGGAGGTCGGTTATCAATATACTTCCTGCTGTGATCCCAGTGATCGCAGTGGCGATGAGACAGCGCAGGATATGGGAATTCATCAAATAAATCTCCGCCTTTCTATTGCGTTTTGACGGAAGTATGCCCTTTTTTGGTGAGAATTATACCCAATCAAACCAAATTCCGAAAAAATTCTGAATTTCCTCTTAACAAGAACGGAAATCTGTGTTATAATAATAAAATGTAAAATGATATCCTTGTTTTTTCTTGCGAAAGGAGCTTCCTGCGATGAAAAATTCTCAGCAGTCTGAACGTGGATCTGCACAATCGAATCGACAGAATATAAAAAAACGCAAAAGAAAGAAGCCGCTGATTTTACGGATTCTTGGACATATCGGCTCGGTATTTGCCGTGACATTTCTTTCCTTCTTTTTGATCTTCTGTATTACCGGCAGTATCTGTGCTGTGGCTGCAACTGCATATGTTATGAATTATATGGAGTCCACGACCACAGTCAGTATCCAGGAAATGATAATGGGCTATTCAACTAATGTATATGTCACGAATCCCGATGGAGAGCAGGAGGCGATCTATACTGTTGAAAATGCTGTGCAGCGAATCCCTGTGGATCTGGAAGTGGTACCGCAGCATGTGCGTAATGCCTTTGTATATGGTGAGGATGAGCGTTTCTATTCCCATGAAGGCGTGGATTATAAACGTACTCTCGCAGCATTTGCCAACCTGGTTCTGGAGTTCTGGGCAACGGAACAGGGTGGTTCTACAATTACACAGCAGCTTGTCAAGAATCTTACCGGAGATAACGAAACCAGTCCTCTTCGTAAGATCCGTGAGATCTTCCGTGCCATGCAGCTCGAAAAGCGATATGATAAGGACGAGATCTTAGAGGCCTATCTCAATTATATCGGCTTTGGCGGTGCAGCAAACGGTGTTGAAAAGGCCGCACAGAAGTATTTCGGCAAATCCGTATCCGATATTTCTGTCGCCGAAGCGGCTTGTCTTGCGGCGATTCCTCAGAGTCCTGAGGTGAACAATCCCTTTGCCGGCCATTATGAAATGGCGGAGAACAAAGTAACCGGAACGACCTATCGAACCGATGTCTGGGTCAATACCGGCCGTGAAGTCAATCGTGCTCGTATGGAATATATCCTGTTCCAGATGTATGATAACGGTGCCATTACCTATGATGAATATCAAGAGGCATTGGCAGAAGAGCTTCTGTTTACGGATACCGAGGAGTATAAGGCGCTGCATCCTGAGCTGGAAGAAGAGGAGCAGGAAGAGAAAGAAGAGTATACAAGCTGGGTTGTGGATGCTGCTCTGAATGAGTTTGCCGAATATCTCATGGAAGAACGCGGTGTCAGTGAGCAGCGTGCATTTGCAATCATCAATTCCGGCGGTTTCCAGATTTATACCACAGTCGATGTGGAAATGCAGAACTATGTAGAAGAAAAGTACTCTGATCTGAATAATCTGCTGAAAGGTATGACCACTGCAGATCGTACCGTGTATTATCGTGATCTGGACGGTGACGGTGTCTCCTCATTTGAGGAAAGCATGTCTTTGCAATCCGGCTTTACTGCAATTGATTATGCCGGCAATATTCTATGTACCGTTGGCGGTATCGGAGAGAAAAAGGCTTCGCTGGGTATCAGCTATGCCAATACGGAGCCTCAGCAGCCCGGATCTGCTATTAAGCCTGTTTCGACCTATGGTTATGCTTTGTCCAATGATTATCTGACATGGGGTACGAAGGTGCTGGATTATCCTCCGCTGAAGATCAATAATCGACTCTGGCCGACCAATTACAGTACAAACAGCAGTTCTGTGAAATACAGCAATACAAAGATCAAGGTCTATACGGCGATTGAGGATTCTTATAATACGATTCCCGCATTGCTTTGTAAAACCTATGGCGTTGAGAATATCTTTGGCTATGCAACGGGTGTTGTCGGTCTTGAGCTTGCAGAAGTGAACGATATGGATTATGCACCCCTTGCCGTTGGTGCTTTGTATCATGGCATTACAGTGGAAGATCTTGTGAACGCCTATATGGTATATGGAAACGGTGGCTATTTCAGCGATGCCCATATTATCAGCCGTGTGGAAACCGGTGATGGCAATCTTGTATACACCGGCGGTGCCGATTATACCGCTGTGATCGATGAGGAAACCTCTTATGTTATGAATAAGCTGCTGCAGAATGTTATCCAGAACGGTACCGGTACTTCTGCAAAGCTTTCTGCCAATGGTAAAGTGATTCCTCTTGCCGGTAAAACCGGTACCACGTCCGATTGGTATGATCTGATGTTTATGGCACTGAATCCCGATTTTGTCAGCGGTGTATGGATCGGTTATCCCGAAAACAAGGAGATCCGCAACCACTTCTCGATTGCATCACCGAAAATCTGGAAAAATATCATTGGTGAATGGATCCAGACCCACTATTCCGGTGAGGAATTTCCTTCCTGTGATACGGTGATCTCCGGAAGAGTGTGCAATGACACCGGAAAGATCGCAGTAGAAGGCTGTCCTGCCGGAATCACAGGCTATTGGAAATCGACCAATGCACCCTATTGCGATGGCCATGAAAGTACGCTGGCTGCACCGTAAGACAGTATGTGTAATCCGTGAAAAGGAGGTCATTTTTGTCAGCAGTGACAAAAATGCAAAAGAGAATGACCCAACAGAATGAAATATCCAATGCTTCCGCATCGAAGTTGATTCGGTATTGCTGTCCGTGCCATTTTGGTCTGGAGAGCGTGCTGAAATTTGAACTGACCCGTCTTGGTGCAGAAGATATTACGGCAGCAAACGGAAAAGTTTCCTTTTCCGGAGATCTTTCCATGATTGCGCGTGCAAATATCGGTCTTACCGTTGCAGAACGGGTATTGATCGAGCTTGCCGGTTTTTCTGTCAAGGCGCAGCGCGGAAAAACTGCCTTTGATCCGTTGTTTGACGGTGTGTATAATGCGCCGCTGGAACAGTTTATCGGCAAAGACGATGCATTTCCGGTAAAAGGATCTTCGCTGAATTCTCAGCTTCACAGCATTCCCACTTGCCAATCTATTGTGAAAAAAGCAGCTGTGAAACGATTGCAGCGTGCTTATCATACGCAGACATTGTCCGAAAGCGGTGCTGTGCATCAATTGCAGTTTCAGATCATGAACGATCACTGCACACTGTATCTGGATACAACCGGGATGGGATTGCACAAACGCGGATGGCGTCAGCATGCCAATGCCGCTCCGATTCGGGAAACTCTTGCTGCCGGTATTCTGGATCTTTCCAGAGTACGCTTTGACAGCCAGCTTTGTGATCCCTTCTGCGGCAGCGGAACTTTGCTTATCGAGGGAGCTTGTCGTGCTATGCGTATGGCTCCCGGCCTCCGCCGTCGTTTTGCGGCAGAACGTTGGGACTGCATCCCGCATAAAATCTGGGAAGATGCTCGTGATGAAGCCAAGGCTCTGATTCAACGGGATGTGCCGTTTCGGGCAGTCGGATATGATATTGACCCGGAGGCAGTTGCTCTGACGCTGGAAAATGCACGAAAAGCAGGCGTTGCCGATAAGATTACGGTCAAGCAAATGGATATCAGAAAATTCCAATATCAGCAGGGACAGATGATCCTGTGCAATCCGCCCTATGGCGAACGAATGCTGGATGTTCAGAAGGCACAGGAGCTATATCGCATTATGGGCGAAGTATTTCCTTCCGAATGCAGCTGCAGCATCATTTCTCCCGATCAGGAATTTGAAAGCTTGTTTGGCAAAAAAGCCAATAAACGCAGAAAGCTCTATAATGGTATGCTGCAGTGCCAGCTATACCAGTATTTTCCCCCTAAGAACGCAATGGAAAGGATTGTGAAATAATATGTTGACTCCGAATCTGACGGTCAATGCACAGGGGCATTTGTGTATTGGCGGTGTGGATTGTACAGATCTTGCAAAGGAATACCGGACTCCGCTTTATGTTATGGATGAAGCAGTGATCCGTACAAGCTGTAAAGGATTTCATGAGGTGCTGCAGGAAGAATATGACGGTCTGGGTATGATTTGCTATGCCAGTAAGGCATTTTCCTGCAAGGAGATCTATCGGATCATTCACAGCGAAGGCCTTGGTGCCGATGTGGTTTCCGGCGGTGAGCTGTATACTGCATTACAGGCAGGATTGCCCGCTGAAAAAATCGTGTTTCACGGCAACAGCAAGACCTATGATGAACTGACCTTTGCGGTTTCCGAGAATGTCGGGCGCATTGTTGCCGATCATATTACTGAGCTTGCCATGCTCAATGAGATCGCTGCTGCACAAAACAAGATCGTTTCTGTCATGCTGCGGATTAAGCCTGGAATCGATGCACATACTCATGATTTCATTCAGACCGGTAAAATCGACAGCAAATTCGGTTTTGCTTTAGAGACCGGTGAGGCGATGGCTGCTGTAAAGGCTTGCAGCACCTTTTCTAATCTGAAGCTTTTGGGATTGCATTGTCATATCGGTTCGCAGATCTTTGAAACAGAGCCGTTCGCTGAGGCGGCACGTGTCATGCTGCGCTTTATGGATACCATCCGGACTGAATGTGGAATCACATTACCTGAATTGAATCTGGGTGGCGGACCCGGCATCAAGTATGTGGAAAGTGATGATCCCAGACCCTTTGGTGAGATCATTCGAGAGATCCTCAAGGCAGTCCGTACTGCTTGCGATACTTATCGTTATCCGCATCCGTATTTGCTCTTCGAGCCGGGACGCTCCATTGTAGGTGCATCGGGATTGACGCTGTATCGTGTTGCTGCCGTCAAGCAGATCCCTAATGTTCGTACCTATGTGCTGGTTGATGGCGGTATGTGTGATAACCCTCGTTATGCATTGTATCAGTCACAGTATGAGGCAGTATGTGCCAATCATGCCGATCAGCCAAAAGCTGCGACCGTTACCATTGGCGGCAAATGCTGCGAAAGCGGTGATCTGATCGGCGAGAATATGCCTTTGCAGATCGTTCAGCCCGGAGATTATATTGCTGTTTTGGCGACTGGGGCTTATAATTATTCCATGTCTTCAAACTATAACCGCAATCCAAGACCTGCTGTTATTATGGTGAAGGATGGTATTGCCCGTGAGATCATCCGCCGCGAAACCTATTCCGATCTTGTGAAAAATGATCTCTGATATAAAAGCGATCCCCACAAGGCGTATTCGGCCTTGTGGGGATTCTTACTTCTATGCTGACGCTGACGGTGCAAACATTATCGCACGAAAATTAAAAAGATGGATAATGCAAAGGAAAATGCCATTTGAATGACTACCGCAAGAATAATATTGGCAAAGCTTGTGCCACCGTTTTGCTTCAGTGTTGCATGCAGTTCAGCTTCGCCGGCACAGCATTTCTTATATCCTTTGATTTTACGGATCGCAAATCGATAATAGAGATAATTTCCGAAAAAGCATAGCAGAAGCGAAAATACAAGATCTGCAACACCTGTAATGCTGATCAAGGTGCGGAAGAGATTGGTTTCAATATCGAGCCATGTGAGATTCATTCCAAATTGACTTACCACCATACTCAGCGTCGAGGGAAGTCGTATCAGAAAATTGACGACGATCGTGAGGACCGTCATTGCCCACATTTTCCGATTGGCAAAATACAGATGCGGGAAAAACAAACAGGTAAGATTGAATGAAAGCTTTCTGCCCGTTTGTTTCATAAGACGAAACAATGGCAGATAATAAAATCGATTGGTCGCAACGAAGGCTGCCATCTCTTTGACAGTCACACCATCCATTTCTTCTGTGGGATCCAGACCAAGGCAGGGATCATCATTGAGGCGAACGCCGTCATAGAGCGTCGCATTGGGATATCCGCTTTTTTGTTCTCGGATGCGCTGCGCAGCTTGTTCGGCTTCTTCAGCACGCTTTTCGGCACGTTTCTGCTCCAGCAGCTCCTCTTGTTTCACAATCTGCCAGCTCTGTGAGGAGGCGTGCAGTGCATCGTTGATGCATTTTCCTTCTTTTTGATAACATTCTCTATGATAGGGTGTGCCGCATTCAGGACAGACAACGATGTCATCGGTCTCGATGAACTTTTGATTACAGACAATACAGGCTTGTCCGAGATAGTCAACCATGAATACTCTCCTTTTCTGATCGTAAGAATATAATTGTGACATTCATATTGTATCATATTTTTTCCAATTCCACAAGAGGGAATCCTGTAATTTCACGAAATCTTCATTTTTCCTACAGAATGATCCGATGAAAATTTTTTTCAAAAAACACTTGCTTTTTTCTGAGTGATATGGTATACTTATAAAGAACATTTTATGCCTTGGCGTGAGCCTTGCGAAAAGAAAGGAAATCAGTATATGCATCCCGTTGAAATTATTGGTGGCGTTTTGTTGCTTATTGCTTGTGTATTACTCGTTATTTTAGGCTTGGTGCAGGATCGCAAGACCGACCAGAATATGGCTACCGCAATTACCGGTACGGCAAATGATTCTCATTTCAGCAAGAATGAGGGACGCACAAAAGAAGCAATCATGAAAAGATGGACACTGTGGCTTGCCGTGATCTTTTTTGTTGCAACTCTTGTTGTTACGATTTTGCCTGTTTATCTCTGAAAGCAAAACGCTCTGTTCTCCCATTGCGGAGTGCAGAGCGTTTTTTCAACCTATACGGAAAGGAGTGCTGTCACAAAGACAGCGTGAATCAAAATGAAAAAAAACCAAAAGAATAAGCGTCATACTGCAAAACGATCTGTCAGGAAGGATAGTGGTGTTTTACAGCGATCGGAAAATGCAGTCAGCAAGGCAAACGTGAATCCTGCCGAAGTTGATAGCTTTGTCAAACGGATCCGCACATTTCTAGTCAAGGAGAATGGCAGACCGCTGCGAGCCAAGGATCTGATGTCAAAATGTCGAGGCAGAGGAAAGCTTGCTTTTCAGCGTGCATTGTTACAGATGCAGCAAAGCGGTGAGGTGGCTGTAAGGCATAACGGATATGTATTATCAGCGGCTGTCGGCATGATCAAAGGGACTTTGACAGCATTGCATCGTACCTATGGCTTTGCACAGCCTGAGGATGGCGGCGCACAGTTCTTTATTCCCGGCCGAGATCTGAAGGGTGCTATGCCCGGTGATGTTTTGCTTCTCCAGCCAATGGGCATGAGCAGTCGTGGGGATTCACCGGAAGCAGCTGTGGTAACGGTGATCCATGCCGTTCCTGCTCAGGCAGCCGGTATGCTGGTTGAGGAAGCAGGGGAGCTTCGGTTTTTGCCGGATACCCTTTGCCGTCAGACATTGACTGTGACCAATCTCGGAGAAAGCATTGCCAAGGCAGGAGACAAAGTTGTTGTTAGTATTGTATATCGTGGCCAGAGACACTCTGAGCATAAAGTGCAGATCGATGCGGTGCTTGGAAGCTCAGATTCTGCCTTTGCCTGTTCCAAAGCGATCGTAGCGGTCAGCGGTGCACCGATGGTGTTTTCTCAGGATGCGCTGGAAGATGCCGATGCGCTTTCTGCAGCCGGCATATCTGAGGAGGAATGTGCAGGACGTTTGGATTTGCGTCATAGTCAAGTGCCGATTTTCACAATTGACGGTGCCGATACCAAGGATATTGATGATGCGATTTCCATTGAAAGAACAGCCGACGGTTATCGTCTTGGTGTGCATATTGCTGATGTATCCCATTATGTACGTCCCGATTCTCCGTTGGACGAGAATGCCTTTGCAAGAGGAACCAGTGTATATTATGCCGATGCGGTGATCCCAATGCTGCCGAAATCCTTATCCAACGGGATCTGCTCTTTGTTTGCCAATACGGATCGATTGGCACTTTCTGCGCTAATGGAACTGAATGCTCAGGGTGAGATCCTTTCTTATCGTTTTGAAAAGACGATCATTCATTCTTGCTTGCAAGGCGTATATCGAGAAGTCAATGCTGTGTTTGACGGCACTGCAGATGCTCAGATCGAAGCCAAGTATGCTGCCGTGAAGCCTTCTCTGCTGATATTGCGTGAGTTGCTTGCACAGCGTCTTGCTGCACGCCGCCGCCGTGGTGCACCCTCGCTGGAAACTGAAGAAAGTGCATTCAGCATCAATGCGGACGGCATTTGTGATGAGATCTTTGCCCGTACCCGTGCAGAGGCCGAGGAGCTGATTGAAGAATGTATGCTGCTTGCCAATGAAGCTGCTGCGAAGTTTGCAAGATCGCGTCAATTGCCTTTTATATATCGTGTTCACGAGCAGCCGCCGGAAGAGAAGGTGCAGCGTCTTGCTGAAGCTTTGGATCAGCTTGGGATTCCGCACCCCGAGCTGCTTGATCCATCGCCATCGGATTATTCCGCCATTCTTGCCTCTGTTGCAGAGCATCCGCTGAAATCAGTGGTGCATCAACTGGTACTGCGTGCAATGGCAAAGGCATGCTATGGCGTTGATCCTCTTGGACATTTTGGTCTTGCATTGAAGGATTATGCTCACTTTACGTCACCGATCCGTCGTTATCCGGATCTGATGGTGCATCGGATGATCTCAACTCAATTAACGGGCGAACGTCTGGATCATGCGCAGGATCTGGTACGCAAGGCTGCAGATCAAAGTTCTGTGACCGAGCTGCGCGCACAGCAGATCGAGCGCCAGTGCGAAGACTGTTATCGTGCCGAATATATGCAGCAGCATCTCGGAGAAGAACTGGATGGTGTAATTTCTGGTCTGACAGAATTCGGCATCTATGTGATGCTTCCCAATACGGTTGAGGGTATGATCGCTTTGGATGATCTGCCGAATGGCGAATATGCTTATGACGGATTCTTCTGTTTAACCGAACTGCGCTCCGGTACACGCTATACGCTGGGACAAACTCTTCGTGTGCAGTGTGTCAGAGCTGATGTCGGCAGCGGTCATATTGATTTTACGCTGTTGTCTTAAGGATGTCGGTGTTCCCTGCCATCCAATGGAAAAAGACTTTACTTTTTATCAGTTTTATGCTATACTGAATAAGATTGCTGATTAACTGACAGATCATGCTGTCAGAGGAATAAAGGATGACAGGAAATCACCATGGAAGTTTATCTGAATCAAGGACAATTCTTTTTTGTACCGTATGCTGTGACCGAGCATTTTCTAAAGCTTGCAACGCACGATCAGCTGAAGATCTTGCTTTTTGTGCTTGCCCATCATGGACAGACGTTAACTGATGCCGAGATTGCAAGACAATGTGGTGTGCGTCCGGAGAATGTAGAAGAAGCACTGATTTTCTGGCAGCAGGTCAATGTGTTATCCAATACCTCTCAGTCAATACAGACGATGGTTCCAGGTTCGGCAGCAGATGCTGTTGCTGTTCCCTTAGAAGTACCGGTCGAACCGGAAGCGGCATCAAAGCAGCAAGCTGCTGTTATGGCGACCAGCGGCAGCTTTTCTATGCGTCCTTCTGAAATAGCGGAGCGTAAACAATCCGATCCTGCCATTGCAGCGATGATGACAGCGGCAGAAAAATGTGCCGGACATCTGCTGACCCATACCGAAATGCGCAGTCTGTTTTGGATGCATGATTATCTGGGCCTATCTCCCGATGCGATCATTATGCTGCTGGCATTTTGTCAGAGCGAAAATCTCTTTCAGGTTCGATATATGGAGCAAATTGCTGTGGAATGGCATGAGCGGAGTATTCTGACCCACGAACAAGTGCAGCAGGATATCCAGCGCCGCACCGAGGCACGAAGCTATACCGGTAAAATCATGAAGCTCTTTGAAATGACACGTCGTCCCACTGCAAAGCAGCAGAGCTATATTGATGAATGGCAGCGGCAGGGCGATCCGCTTGAGCTGGTTGCGCTTGCTTATGAACGTACCAGAGAGCATTGCGACGATAAACTGAGATTCTCATATCTCGATGGAATTCTGAAACGCTGGCGTGCAGCCGGGATCAGAACCCGTGCTCAGGCAGAGGCCATGGATCAATCCTTTTATGCCAAAAAGAATCCCAACGGTGGAAACAAAGCAACAGCTGCTTCCAATACGGATTCTACTGCAAACGGTGAGCATTCCTATAATCTTGAAGATTTCAAGGCGCTGATGAATCAATTCTGAACGATATTACGCAAAGGAGCGTGACGTTTTTCCATGCACCAGCAAGACTTATATACGCAGGCTGCTGCAACGATTGCCAAACGGCGTCAGCAGGCTCGTTTGCAGCAAGAGCAACGTATTGATGCCATTCGTGTCGAAATTCCCGAAACTGTTGAGATCGATCGTCAGCTCCGTTCGGCTTGTCAGTCTGTTTTCCGGATCGCACAGGGCGGTGGAGATCACGCTGCGGAACTGGCTGCGCTGCAAAAACGAAGTCTCGAAGCACAGGAGCTGTTGGGACAGGTTCTTGTTGCGCATGGCTATCCAGCTGACTATCTGGATCTGCACTATACTTGTTCGATCTGCAATGATACTGGTCTGCATAAGGGCACGTATTGCGAATGCCTTCAGCGAGAGGTGGGAAGACTTGGTGCGGAACAGTTGAATGCACAGGTGCAGCTTCCGCTGACTCGATTTGAAACATTCTCTTTGGAATATTACAATAAGCTTCCGAAGGAACAATTTGCGGCAATGCAGCATATCTTTGTATCATGCAGGAAATATGCGGAGGAATTTACTTGTTCTTCGCCCTCTTTGCTGATGATCGGCAAAACCGGATTGGGAAAAACGCATCTTTCCTTAGCGATTGCTTCTGTTTTGCTGGAACGTGGATTCCATGTGATTTATGATTCGGCAGGGAATCTGCTCAGACGTTTGGAACGGGAACAATTCGGACGTGAGTCTGCCGGTGTACATACCGATACTATGTCACTCTTAATGGAATGCGATCTTTTGATCTTTGACGATTTCGGAACGGAATTTGATACCAGCTTTACCCGTTCTGCGATTTATTCTATTCTCAACGGCAGGTTTTCTGCCGGTAAGCCTATGATTATCAATACCAATCTGAGCCATGAAGAGATCCAGAGCCGATACGGTGATCGTATTGTATCCCGATTGTTTGCTTGCTGTATCGGCATGGCGTTCTGCGGCGAAGATGTTCGCCTTCAGAAACGGCGTCAGCAACAAACCAAATTGTAATCGGAGGTATCCGCATGAATTACTATTCTATTTCCGATATTAATGCCAATCTTGCAGATTCTCCCGAATCCTTCGTGATCGACTGTGAAGCGCAGTATGACAAAATGCTGCGTATTGTTGCAGAGGATATTCGCCGTCATGCCAATGAACGGCCGATCGCATTGATTGCCGGACCATCCGGCTCCGGCAAAACCACAACTGCACATCGTCTGGAACGATTGCTGGATGGTGCGGGATTGCAATCCCATACGCTTTCTATGGATGATTATTATGCCGACGGTACCCGTAATAAGGATGTTGTGGATCAATACGGCAATCCCGATTATGAATCGCCTCGCCGGCTTGATACCGATCTGCTGAATACCCAATTGCTTCAGCTTGCGCGCTGCGAGCCCGTTGAACTGCCGCAGTTTAATTTTGCTGCACAAAAGCAGGAGAAATCCGGCAGGATCCTTCGCCGTCGACCGAATGAATTGATTGTGATGGAAGGCATCCATGCGCTCAATCCGGAGGTAACAGGCGGTACTGCAAGCTGTGCCAATAAGATCTATCTCAGCGTTCGCACCAGAGTTACCGATGATGCACAGCATCTGCATCCGTCGTTGATCCGCTTTGCTCGCAGATTGATTCGTGATCGCCGTACCAGAGGCAGAGATATTATGGAGCTTTGCGAGCTGCTGCCAAGTATCTCCCGCGGTGAAAATCTTTATATTATGCCCTATAAGCATCTGGCAACCCATGAGCTGGATACCTTTATTCCCTATGAGCTGTCTGCTTATCGCAATATTCTGCTCGAAGAGCTTAGAAGGGTTTCTCAGCTTCCCGGTTCGATTCCTGAGCTTCGTATTTTATTGCAGTTTCTTGAAAAGATCACGCCTATGGATCAGGAGTGGATCCCTGAGATTTCTCTGGTGCGTGAATTTATCGGAGGACAGTGTCTATGATGTCTGTGTTTCCGATCGATCCCTATGACTATCCGGTGCATACGGTATGTTTTTCGGGGCATCGTCCGGCAAAGCTTCCTCAGGGTAAGCTGCTGCATATGATTCAGAGCTTACTCTGTGAGGAGATCCGACAGGCTGTTGCACAGGGCGCAACGGTCTTTTATACCGGACTTGCTCAAGGAGTCGATCTCTGGGCTGCCGATTTTGTGCTGCGCCTTCGCAAGGATCATCCTCAGATCCGTCTGATCGGTGTTATGCCCTTTGCAGGCTGCGGAGACCCGCTTCGTGGGGATGATCGCTATCATTTTGCCTGTATTGTCAATGCTGCCGATGCGATCATCGAATTGCAGCCGGCATTTTCCCGTGATTGTTATCGAAAGCGCAATCAATATATGGTCGATCGTAGTGATACATTGATCGCTGTTGTAGATTCCATGCGTTCCGGCACCGGACAAGCGATTCGTATGGCACAGAACGCTGATCTGCAAACCAGAATCATTCCCGTTTCTGAGATTCGGGATCGTTTGCAAACTTCCTGTGATTGAGAATGAGAAAGGAGATCGCTGCAACGAATTCTCTTGCGGCTTTATCTGATTATGAACGAAAAGGCAAATACCTATGAAAAACGGAATGCATCTGTTGCCAAAAGCAGATCCTCAACAGGCTCAATTGCCATTCCGTTTCTGATTACGATATTGATTTCTATGGTGATCCTTGGCGGATTTGGCTATTATATTTATCATCGGTTAACAGATGATAATTATGAAATCGCAGAGATGCCGGGCGCGACAGCTTCGATTTCCGAGAATGATATTTTCCAGATTTTTATGGTTCTGCAGCCGGATCATCCGGATCGCAAACCTGCCGCAATGCTCTTTCGATTTGATCCGTTACGAAAAGAGGAATATTGTATCGGCATTCCCATGAATCTGCAGGTAGAGCATAACGATCAGAAAATGACACTTCAGCAATGTATAGAAAAATATGGTGTGCCTTTGGCACGAGATGCGGTAGGTACAGCTCTCGATCAGGAGATCGATCGCTACATTGCAATGGATAGTTCCGGTTTTCAGCGCGTGGTTACGATTTTTGGCAATGTATCTTGTGTTGTCACAATTGATGACGACGGTCTGGATCCCAGTGATGTTTCACAGCAGCTCGATCACACACAGCTTGAGGTCTTATTGACTAGCAACCAATATTACAGTGAAACCGAACGCTGTACCGTAATCGGTCAGGCGATTTCGCAATTGATCAATCAGGCAAATAGCAAGCGTATTCTGCTGAATCTGGATGGCTCCTTCAGTTCTGTTGTCAATGCGACAACCAGTGATCTTACAGCGGTAGATTTTACCTCTCATCGTCATGCACTGGCCTATGTATTGGAGCATGTGACAGCACCTGCTAAAATGTCCAGTATTTATGGCACCGAACAGGATGGCGTTCTGATTTTGAATGAAAGCTCTCTTGAAGCACTCAAGCTGCTCTTTTCTCAGACATCTTAACGGCTTGTTTTATGAAAAAAGCAATCCTCTGAACCATTTTGGCTTAGAGGATTGCTTTTTTATGATGATGCATTGTTGATTATGCTTCCATTTGTCTGCCAAGGAACTGTGCCGCTGCCGAGATCAAGGAACATTGCAGATCCGATGGAGCACCGCTTTTGGCAGGATCAGAATGATCCAGAAATGCAACCGCACCCGTTACGTCTCCGGCTGTCAGGATCGGATGGCAGGCGAGTGCAGTCCGTGCAATGCCTTCCACAGGACGCAGACGCTGTGTTTCATGCGGTTTGCTGTAATAGGCGCGGCGAGCTTCCATCAGTTCTTCCAGATCTGTTGAAATGCGTCGTTCATTGAACTCTTTTTTCTGTGCACCGGATACTGCTACAACATGATCCCGATCAAATATCACAACAGGACATCCGGCAAGCTTCTGCATGATCTCTGCAACCTGAACTGCATTTTCGCTCATTTCGCCCAATGCCGAATACTTTCGGAAAATGACTTCACCATCGGCACTGGTGTAGATTTCAAGGGGGTCGCCCTCACGAATTCGCATGGTGCGGCGGATCTCCTTGGGGATCACGACTCTGCCGAGATCATCAATTCTTCTAACTATGCCCGTAGCTTTCATATATTAACCTCCAGTCAAGTGGAAAGATTCCATTTGTGAGGTTATTATCTGCCTTCATTGTCAGATTATTCTGTATGCTTCCGATTTTTCAATGACAAAATTTCCCGACACATTCCGAATTAACAGGATCAGCTGAAACGAGCGAATATTCGTAAAATTTCATGCTTTATAGTATTGACAGGCAGCTTGCGTTGTGATATAATTGTAATGTATTTTTTTTTGAGGGGGATCAGATTGACTAGGCAGATTTCATTGACGGTGATGCAGAATATGAATGACTATTGTCTTGGAATGCAGACCGGTATTGAATGTGCTTTGTCAAGAACGGCAATTCAAATTTTTTCAAAAAGGAGTCGATTATTATGAAGCACAGGTCAAAGCTGCTGAAAGCTGTACTTTGCGTCAGCCTTTCGGCAATTATGTCTTGTACCGCCATATTGTCAGCCTTTGCAACTGCCGGCGAAGATCCCGGTACTGTGGATGACAAAGACAAGACATTCCCGGATCCCGACAGTTTTTCCTATGATGATGTTGAGGTCAATTTTGCAAAGGGTATGCAATATCTGCTGCATTTTTATGATGCCAACAAATGCGGTACCCGTACCGGCCGTATTGAGTGGCGTGCAGACTGTCACATGGAAGATGCCCATATTCCGCTGAAGCAATACGGCGAGGATTATAAGGGCGTAAATGTCTCTGATGAGTTTATCGCAGAGAACATTGATATTCTTGATCCGGACGGTGATGGCCACATCGACTGTGAGGGCGGTATGCATGATGCCGGTGACCATGTAAAATTCGGTCTGCCCGGTTCCTATGCAGCATCGACCCTTGGTTGGGGTTATTACGAATTCCGTGAGGCATATGAAGAAACCGGCAACGCTGAGCATATGGAGGATATTCTTCATGCCTTCTGCGATCATTATCTGAAGGGTTTGTATTATAACGAAGATGGTACTGTATGTGCCTTTGTATATCAGGTAGGCGAGGGCAATATCGACCACAACTACTGGCTTTGCCCTGATCTGCAGGGTGAACATCTGTTGGATTTTGCAAGACCTGCTTATCTTGCAACTGTGGATACACCTGCATCGGATATGTGTGCCGGTGTTGCTGCCGCACTTGCGATCAGCTATCTCAATTTCAAGGATACAGAACCCGAATATGCGGCAGAGTGTCTGAAGGGCGCCTATGCACTGTATGAATTTGCGGTTGCAACACATGAGGAGGATCCCGAGGATTGTGCAACGGTTCTGTCTCTGGGCTATGACGGCGGTTTCTATGATTCCAGCTATGACTACGATGAACTTGCATGGGCAGCCGTTTGGCTGTATCTCTGCACTGTTGATCAGGATGAAAGTAAAAAGGACGAAGCATACGATAAGTATATCGAAGCCATCATCAGTGTGGATGAAAGCGTTACCTATGATAATGGCGGACATCCGTATACCGGTTACTTCAAGCGTATCATGAAGGATACCAACAACTGCTGGAACAATATCTGGGTTCATTGTTGGGATACTGTATGGGGCGGCGTTTTTGCAAAGCTTGCTCCGATTACCAATATTGAGCGCGACTGGTTTATCTTCCGTTGGAACTGCGAATTTTGGTCAGGTATCACGCATCTTGATCCGGGTCTCGTGGATACCATTTGGAATAAGGAGTTTGAATGGGATACCCAACCCGAAAAGCCGGAGGCTACCGACTATCTTAAAACAACACCCAGCGGCTTTTCCATGCTGAATGAATACGGCTCTGCCCGTTATAATACAGCAGGCCAGCTTTGCAGTTTGGTTTATTCCAAATATTCTCAGGAGAAGGCACTGGATCCGCTGCGTTTTGCAGAGTGGGCAAAAGGACAGATGGAATACATCATGGGCAAGAATCCGATGAATCGTCCTTATATTGTAGGATGGTCTCCTACAGCTGCATCCCATCCGCACCATCGTGCCTCTCATGGCTCCAAGAATCTGGATATGGATAATCCTACCGATCAGGTGCATGTTCTTTGGGGCGCACTGGTTGGCGGTCCTGATGCAGGGGATTGGCACCGCGATATCACCAAGGATTATGTTTACAATGAAGTTGCGGTTGATTACAATGCCGCAGCAGTTGGTGCCTGTGCCGGTCTGTATTATTTTTACGGCACCGAGGATATGAAGAATCAAGAAAACTTCCCGCCTCCGGAATCCAGCTACAAATCGGAAGAGGAGCTTCTGGAATTTGAACTGAAGGCTGCAGTTGGTCAAGAGGATAATATGGCAACCCAGATCCTGATCACTTTTACGAATCAGACCCTGCTGCCGCCTCGCTATCTTAATGAGGTCAAGATCCGCTACTATTTCAGCATCGCAGAGCTTCTCGAAAACGGGCATACTATTGATAATGTTACGATTCGTCCCGACTATGACAAAATGGCATCGGAATCCAATAAGGAATATGAAGTCACCTATGAAGTCGTACAGTATAATGATGCAGGTGATTGCTATGTTGAGCTGACATGGGCAGACTACAAATTCTATGGCGAAATGGGATATCAATTCGCCATCATGGATGATAAGCAGAATGATGAATATGTCTTTATTATGGATTCTTCCAACGATTACAGCCGTCAGGGTATGGTAACGCAGGAAGAGCTGAACAAGCCGCTCAATGCATGTCCGGAGGTATTTGACAGAATTACAATGTATGTGGACGGCGAGCATGTATGGGGTACTGCGCCTGCCGGCGCACCTCTCTATGGTGATGAACAGCCTTCTGATCCTGTTGATCCTTCCGGCGATGTGCGGTATGGTGATGTCAACTGCGATAAATTCGTTACCATCGGTGATGCTGTTTTACTGTGCCGTCTGATCGCAGAGGATACTACTGTTGAAGTAACCAGTCAAGGCTTGCTGAATGCTGATTGCAAGCTGGATGGCTCTATGAATTCTGAAGACACCGCACTTATTTTACAATATCTTGCTAAATTGATAAAGTATTCCGCACTTGGCACACCTTAACCTATTCCATGCTTTATGAATCAGCGGTGTATTTGTTTGCACCGCTGATTTTTTTCAAATTGCAGAAAATTCCATCAACACTGAACATGAGTATTCTTTTACGGATTCTATTTTAGCAGGTTATTGTAAAATTCGTTATCTATTTTTCGATTCCGTAACATATTGATGTACAGAATGCACAAATTTATACTTTTTTCATCAAGGCGCATTTGTGTCGTGCAATGAAATATGCCTATAATTATTGCAATTTTCTGCGAAATATGTTAGAATAGCACAAGAATGAACCCTTTGTATCGGTAGTATCTGAGGAGTGAAAACGTGACCGATAAAGAACTAAAACGACTCAGCCGCAGTGAGCTTGTGGATATTATCTATGAATTGCAGGAGAATCCCACAGCCGAATCGGAATCATTGCCGACAGCGGAGCAGGTGAAAAATGAACGAAGCCGTATTCGTTATAACCAGCGGTTTCTCAAGACATTTCGCAGCACGCTTTCGATTCTGATCGTTGTTGCGGCAATTGCAGTATTGGTTTCGACATTATTTCTTCCGGTCATTCAAGTATCCGGTGACAGCATGGAGCCGACGTTATATGACGGAGACATCCTGTTGCTTTTCAAAACCAACAATTACACGAGCGGTCAGCTTTGCTGTATATCATGGCAAAACAAGCTTCTGCTTAAGCGCATTATCGGACAGCCCGGCGATTATATTGATATTGATGCTGAAGGCAATGTCTATGTCAATGATTTGCTGTTGGATGAACCTTATGTAACCGGAAAAAGTCTTGGCGAATGTGATCTGACTTTTCCCTATCAAGTGCCTGATGGCAAATTGTTCGTTCTTGGCGATCACAGAGATACATCCATTGATAGCAGAAGCTCAACGATCGGCTGTGTTGAAAATGAACAGATCGTAGGACAAGTGTTGTTCAAGATCTGGTCAAAGAACGAATCCTAGATTTATAATGTTCTAAGTTGTATGATAAAGTGAGGTGCAATTTGAAAAACAGGCTCTATGATTCCGTGAACAGGATCTGGTCTGCGAAAACGAGACGACGACGGATTGTATCCGTGTTATTGGTTCTTTCCATCTTTGTTTCATGCAGCGTGTTCTGGGTGCTGCGTGGAGTCGGTACCGCAATGACAGAGGAGGCTCTGTGCGGTATGACCCAGCATCTGCATACGAATGCCTGCTATCAGACAGTACCCATCAGCCTGTCAAACGGATCTGATTCAGCATCAGATACGGGAATCACAGTGGGAAATACGGCAAAACTGCTGATCTGTCAGCAGACTGAGCATGTTCATACCGCTGCTTGTACTCCCGAATTGACTGCTGATATCGAATTGAAAAACGAGTGGGAGGATACGCTTCCACAAGCATTATCCGCAGATCGTCAAGAGAATACTGCTTTAATCGCAGAATCTCAGTTGGGATATCAGGAAAGTGAAACGAATTTCCTGCTTTCCGATGACGGCTTGCAGCGTCGGAATTATTCCCGCTACGGAAAATGGTATGGTAATCCTTATGGTGATTGGAATACCATGTTTGCATTTTTCTGTATGTACTATGGCGGTGTTGCCGAGCATGAGATTCCATATGGCTCCGGCTGTTGGGCATGGATGCTTCGACTGCAGGAAGAAGGTCTGTTCACGACGGCTGCTCAGGGCACCCCGGAACGAGGTGATATCCTCTTTGTGGACAGCGATGTCGATTCCAAAGCGGATCGGGTCGGTGTTATCATTGAGGCGCACCAAGACAAATCCAAAGGCTTACAGCTGATCTATATCGAAGGTGACTGCGATGGTGCAGTCGCTGCTCAAACGATCTCGTGGCAGGATACAAAGATCGTCGGTTATGTATCACTGGAAGGCAAGGCAGAAAATGGTCCCGTTGCTGTGCCGAAGATGCCGGCGCAGGAATTCGATGGCGTATCGGGTTCGGGTATTATCGTTCACGCATCTGCTGCAGTAAACACTTTCCCAAGCGGTACAAAAATGGTTATCGCCGATGTAACGGAGAGTCTTGCGCTGCTCACGGCGGAAGTCGGTATCGGTACTGAAGATGAAATTCTTGGTGCAGTTGCCGTTGATATCTCTTTCTACACAGAAGATGGAGAGGAGATCGAGCCTGCCGCTGAAGGCAATGTTCAGGTGCGAATCGTCTTACCTGATGAAAAGAAGCTCAGTGGTGAGAAATACCGTCTGCTGCATAAGATGGACGACGGTACCGTAGAGAACATTGAGGAAGCGGATACATCCGAAGCAGGCGCAAGCTTTGCTGCGGAATCCTTCTCGATCTATGTTGTCACAGCGCTGGGCCAGCGTGATAAGGATAACATCAACGAATTTTTAATCGATGTTGCCGGCAGAGGTGAAAATGACGGCAAATTCTTCTATAATAGTAAGGAGTGTCCATATATTCTTCATCCCGGTGATGCAATCGAACTGCAGTGTGTCACCAATGTTGATGCAGTAGAGCCAAGTATTTGGAGCCGGGAGGATGGTTCCAGTACTAATACTTTACTCGAAAGAGAATATTCCTATACGGAAGGCACCCTCGAAGGTGTTTATAATGGAAAACGCTATCTGCGGTGTAGGTATGTTGCTAATAACAAGGCAGGTACCGGTGCGATCATATTCAATACCGGTATGAAGGATGAGAACGATAATGCTATTGAAGAAGTTTTCTATTTCCGAGTTTACAATGATGCCGCAAGATTTTACGATCATGCCGATATTGAGATCGCAGACGGCGGCAGCTATGTGATCACTGAGACCATCAATTCTCCCGATGGCTCTAAGATCGTGACCAAGACCATTTATGATGCTTATATTTATGATGTCAATACTTGTCGTATTTTCAATGCAAATAATGAGAATATCCTTTATCGCGGCGATGAGCTTGCGGAGTATTTTGTTACCAAGGATTATTGGAAACATGGTGAGCTTGGCAGTTCCCAGTTCGAGCTGACATCGAAGTATAATTTATCTCTTGATCCTGCCTATTGGAGCAATTACAAGATCTCTGAAACGGAAGTAGATCATGCCGAATTCGATGTGCAGCTGCTGTTAAAGCCCAATCGTATCGAAACCGTTACGACTGATCAAAATGGTAATGTCATCGACACCAAAACCACGATCACAAAGGAAGAAGTGACACAAAAGCATCATACGATTTCCTTTGATGAAACGACTTGGGAAAATCAGAATAATCCCATTATAATCAATAAGGGTGACACGGTGACTCTGACAGGTATTTCCACGACTTCCGGTAACACTTATTATTTCCCCACCAATGCAGGCGTTGCGCCTCCCGGTGGTGGTTGGAAAGTTGACAAGTCCGATTTGCTGGGTACCATGGAACAATCCAGTAATGGTGATACTCGAATTGCTGAATTTGAAGCAGTTGGTTTCAGCCGCGACAACTCTATGGTGCAGGGCATTTGCTTGAACATTGGCAAGAATGAAGATGGCAACGACATGTACCGTACGATCTATTTCAAGGTCAACGATGGCATTGGTCAGCATGATCTGCTGCTGGACAGCGTTATATTCAACATGGATCATCAAAGTGTTGTGGATGCTGTGAACAAGTGTCCTGATCATTCTGGTCTCGACTTTACTCTGAAAGCCGAACTGAATTCTGAAACGACGCTGAATGCTGTTACCGTGGATATCCAAGCAAAAAAGACTTTGAAAAACGGCACGCTGAATGCAGGTGACTTTACATTCCAATTGACGAACGGTTCCAATCATATTCTGCAGGAGCATGTGAATGATGCCAATGGTACTGTAAAGTTTGCACCGTTGTCCTTTATGAAACCGGGTGAATACTACTATTTCATTAAGGAAAAGATCCCGGAGCAAACGGATGGCATTCTTTATGATACCAACCGTTTCGATTATGTCAGCCATGGTGATATCACAAGAGGTGTTACCGTTAACGTCACACAAGATTCCTCAACAAAGCAGCTTAGCGCTACTGTCAGCTATTGGATTTACTATGAAGATGAAAATGGTAATGGCGAATATAGGTCGCCGCCCGGTGGCTATCATGAAATTGTAAATGAGGTTCTTGCCTACGAATTACCAGAGACCGGCGGGTGTGGAATGGAACTATTCCAGTTCGGCGGTCTGGCGATCCTCTCTTTGGGTTTGCTTTTGCTGATCCGAAGAAAAAGAAGGGAGTGTGTGCTGCATTCTCCCGAATGACAATCAAGTTTTGACACAACCCGAACAGTCGTAAAAATTTTTTGAAAGGAAGAATATTATGAAACTGATGAAATCCCTTACCTCTGTTGGCCTGAGTGCCCTCATGGCTATGTCTCTTGGTATCTCGGCATTTGCTGCTGATACAACTCCTTATACGATCACCATCACACCCGGTGATGCTGCAGAGCATACCTATGAGGCTTATCAAGTCTTTACCGGTGATCTGAGCGGCAATGTGCTCTCTAATATCGAATGGGGCGCAGGTGTCAACGGTACTTCTTTGCTGGCTGCGTTGAAAAATAAATTCGATCTTTTTGATGCTGATGATTGTGACACTGCAGCGGAGGTTGCTGAGATTCTGGCTAAAAATCAGGATATCAGTGAAGATTTTGCTGATGTTGTTGCTCAGCATTTGAACACCAAAGCTGATGACGTTACTGTAACAAATACTGCAGGCGTTTTGGAAGTAACCGGCGCAGGTTATTACTTCGTCAAGGATGCAGATGGCTCTCTGGCCAATGATACTGCTGCTTACACCGATTTTATCCTCAAGGTCGTTAAGGATATTACCGTTACCGCAAAAGCAGATGTTCCTTCTCTTGACAAGAAGATCGTAGAAGGTTCTGAGCGTGTTGATTCTAACACTGCAAGCATCGGTGATACGGTTAACTTCGAAATCACTTCTACTGTTCCGAAGATGGAAGGCTATGAGAAGTATTACTTCGTTATTGAAGATACTCTGAGCAAAGGTTTCACCTATAACTATGATTTGAATGTTAAGGTAAATGGTTCTGATGCTGATTTTAACACCTATATTAATGTCAATGATGATCTGACCACAAGTCTCGTGATCGTTCTGAAGGACTTTATCGATTATGCTGACCTTGCCGGTAAGCCGATCGTTGTGACTTATTCTGCAACTCTGGATGAGGATGCTGATCTGTCCCAGACCGGTAACGTCAACGAAGCTGATCTGACCTTCTCCAACAATCCGAACGTAGATTACAGCGGCAGCGGCACTGTTCCCGGTGTTCCTACTGATCCTTCCAACCCCGTAAATCCCGATGTTCCTACTGATGATAACGGTACTCCCGATAATCCTTCTGATGATCCCACATATCCTGTTGATCCCGATTATCCCGGTTCTTCTGATCCTATGGGCGAGACTCCCAAGGTCAACACCAAGACCTATGCAGCTACCATCGAGATCACTAAGGTAGATGGTGCGGACAATACACAGATTCTGACCGGTGCTCAGTTCCAGATTTCCGGTACTGCCCTGAATGTAGTTCTGATCAATGAAGAAATCTTCAAGCTGGATGATGCTGGTACTTACTTCATGCTGAAGGATGGTACTTACACAGAGGTTGCTCCTGATGACGCTACAAAGGATGCATATGCAAGCACTACCGATAAGTACGCCAAGGTGACTGTTGTAAACAAAGCAACTGATAAAACTGCGATCAATACAACCGGTTATGTTGATTCCAACGGTGTGATTTCCTTTGCAGGTCTGGGCGAAGGCACTTACACTATCACTGAGTTGGTTGCTCCTGAAGGCTATAACCTGCTCACCAATCCGATCGAAATTACAATCAGCGCAGAGCCTTCTCTGTCCGGCTGTGAGTGGGATTCTGATTGGGGCACCGTAAATGGTTCCGTGATCGAAGGCAAAGTTGCGAACAATGCCGGTGCTACTCTGCCCGAGACCGGTGGTGTTGGTACTGTTATGTTCTACAGCTTCGGCGCTCTGCTGACGCTGGGTGCAGCTCTGCTTCTGATCTCCAAGAAGAGAATGGAAGTTACTGAAAAGTAAGATTTTACTTTACGTTCATTTGTTGATACGTGTGCAGCGGGAAATGCAATCAGCATTTCCCGCTGCCAATGCTTTATGCTTCATGGAGAATCCAATGAAAAAAAATCGATCAAATATTATACTGGTATGTATCTTTCTCGTTGGCTTGTCTGTGATGCTGTATCCATCCATCAGCAATTTTGTCAACAGTAAGAACGCATCAAAAGCGATTACATCCTATCATAATGTGCTGGAAAACACCTCTGATGATATGGTAGATCGCATTTTTTCAGATGCGGATGATTATAATCATCGGCTTGCGACCACTAAATCTTCATTTTTCAAGCCATCTCTTGTCGATGGCTATGAAGAAGCACTGGATATCACCGGAACAGGTATTATGGGATATATCAGCATCGACAAGATCGATGTGGAGCTTCCCATTTATCATTCGGTAGATGAGGGAGTGCTGCAGATTGCCGTAGGACATCTTGAAGGCTCGGATTTGCCCACAGGTGGTACCGGAAATCATTGTGTACTTTCGGGTCATCGTGGTCTGCCCAGCGCAAAGCTCTTCACAGATCTGGATGAGCTTGAGCCCGGCGATACCTTTAGGATCACCATTCTGAACCGACTGCTGACTTATGAAGTCGATCAGGTGAAGATCGTTTCTCCCACCGAAACCGATGATTTACAGCGTGTAGCCGGTGAAGATTACTGTACGCTTGTTACTTGCACGCCCTATGGCATTAATACCCATCGTATGCTGGTGCGAGGCAGGCGGATCGATAATGCCGAAGCCGCTCCGATGATCTATGTGGCGACCGAAGCATTCCGTGTCGATAAGCTGATCGTTGCATCTATGATAGCCATCCCGATCCTTCTGCTCCTTCTGATTCTTTTGATCATTCAGGATATTCGCGCCAGAATCCGCAGAAAGAAAGCGCGCATTCTTGCAGCTGCACAGACCAATCAAGAAACTTGAATCAATCTCAACAGCAGTCTGATCCTGTAAAATGGATTCGACTGCTGTATTTGTTCGCATCAATTTTTGATCGTTTTTAATAATGATCACGAATCGTTTGTCTCTCTTGACTCCATAACAGATCTGTGGTATAATGCTATGGATATATTGTTATGAATACGGCGCATGATGTACCAAAAAATACTCATACCATGTGGTATCATAGTGTTGATCAGAGTGATATTGCATTCTGTTTTCATGTTATAGTCTGTAAAAGTGAAGAGGTGACAACATGTTATATGCCAAACTGCCGAAAAAACTATTGATTATCAATATTCTGGATGTGATGCGACGATATACCGACAGTGAGCATCGACTGACGCAGAAAGAGATCGTTGATCTGCTGGAACGCAATTATCATATGAAAGCGGATCGAAAATCCGTTAAGCGTAATCTGATGGATCTTATTGACTTCGGATATCCCATTTCCTATACGGAATCAACTCGGACTGCCAAAAGTGGTGAAACGGAGATCGTGTTCACAGATTGGTATTTAGAGCATGAATTCGATGATGGAGAACTGCGACTGCTCATTGACAGTCTGCTGTTTTCCGGCCATATTCCGCATAGCCAACGCTGTGAGCTGATTCGCAAGCTGGAAGGCTTATCCAATGAATATTTCCACGCAAAGATCAAGCACATCAATACCATATCCGGTAATCAACCTGCAAATCAGCAACTGTTTTATACAATTGATGTGCTGGATGAAGCCATCTCTTCTGGGAAACAGGTCACATTTCAGTATTGCAGCTATGATGTTGACAAGAAGCTGCATCCGCGTAAGCGCTCTGACGGCAGTATTCGTATGTACATCGTGAATCCCTATCAGCTTGTTGCAACCAACGGAAATTATTATCTGATCTGCAACAACGATAAATATGAGGATATCGCCCATTATCGTGTGGATCGGATTATGGAGATCAAGCTGCTGGATACATCGGTCAAGCCCATCGAAACCGTCACTGAGCATAAAGGACGGTTGGATCTTTCTGAGCATATGTCTGAGCACATATTTATGTTCACCGGGCAGAGCTGCCGTGTGACTTTTCGCGCAAAGCGGTCGATTCTCAATGATATCATTGATGATTTTGGCATGGAAGCAGAATTTTCTGATATTACAGAGCAGGAATTGACCGTCACTGCACGTGTCAATGAGGACGATATGATCAAATGGGCAGTGCAATATGGTAAGCAGGCTGTGATTCTGGAGCCGACAGCACTCAGGGAACAAGTTGCTGCTGTTTTGCGAGATGCACTTTCCCAATATGACACAACACAATGAAAGAGAACAGGAGGGCAGGGGATGCCGCAATGGATCACGCTGACGCAGGGGATTGATTCTCTGCCTAATGTCTATACCATTACTGATGAAGTGCAGCTTCTTCGTATGAATGAGCCGAACCCCGGTGTCTTTGTTGCTGAAAGTGCCAAGGTCATTGCAAGGGCGATTCGTGCAGGCTACCAACCGCTTTCCTTTTTGATGACACCTGCACAAGCATATGGAGAAATGGCATCGTTACTGTCTGCTTGCGCACCGAATATTCCTGTATATCTTGCAGAAGATGCATTTCTCTCTGCTTTGCGCGGATATCCAATGACCAGAGGTGCTCTTGCGCTGATGCAGAGACGCAGAATGCCCGATGCTGCTATTCTTTGTACCGATGCAAAGCGCATTGCGATTTTGGAACAGGTAGTCAATCCTACCAATATTGGAGCGATTTTTCGTAATGCAGCGGCACTGGGTATGGATGCTGTATTGCTGACCAAAAGCTGCTGTGATCCCTTCTATCGGCGTGCTGCAAGAGTCAGCATGGGTACAGTCTTTCAGATCCCATGGACCTATATTCCCGATGTCCCGACGGCTTCTGCCATGCTGCATCCTTTAGGCTTCCGCTTAGCGGCGATGGCGTTGTGTGAGGATGCCATCTCGTTGCAAAGCCCGCATCTTAAAGCAAGTGAACGGCTTGCGGTTCTTTTTGGTGCAGAAGGGAATGGACTTTCGGATGCTGCTTTGTCTGTTTGCGATGATGTGGTGATGATCCCCATGACACATGAGGTCGATTCACTGAATGTTGCCGCATCTTCAGCCGTTGCGTTCTGGGAGCTTGGCAGACGAGAGTCTCAAATATGATCAAAACGCTCCGCAGTATGCATAACTGCGGAGCGTTTATCTATTATATAACAGCGTTATGTTCTGTCTCATCTTGTCTTGGGAATTTTCGTCGCATAAGCAGAAAGCATAACAGATGCACTATAAATGTAATGATCCATGTAATCGGGTAGGATAAAAACAGCATAAATTGTGTATGGTATTCGGGGATAGTAAATACTGTAAAGATCCACAAAATCCGCAGGCCGCAAGCACCCAGCAGCGAAACAATGGTTGGTGTGACAGCATATCCCATACCACGGATATTACCCACAATGCAATCCATCAATCCACAGGTGCAATAGAAGCAGCACACCAATTGCATACGTACCATGCCGGCAGCGATCACATCAGGTCTGGGATCGTAGATCGACAGCAAAGGTTCCCCCAGAAGATATGCAAGATTTCCGAACATTAGCCCTGTTACACAAGCGCAGATGCAGCTGATCCAAGCGATTTTATTGATCCTGCTATAGGTACCTGCACCGATATTGCGGCTCATGAAGGTCAAAGCCGTCTGAGAAAATGCGTTCATGGAGACCCAGATAAAGCCTTCGATACTTGCAGCTGCCGCACTGCCTGCCATCACAATGGAACCAAACCCGTTGATCGATGACTGGATCACCACATTGGATAATGAAAATACTACACCTTGAAAGCCCGCAGGAATTCCGATCTGCAAAATACGCAACGCAATGCTTCGATGAAATTTCAGCTTTGCAAAGGAAAAGCGAAATGCTTTTTCTTCCTTCATCAGACAGCGAAGCACCAATCCTGCGGAGATGCATTGTGAAATTACCGTTGCCAGAGCTACTCCGGCAACATCCATTTTGCAAAGGATGACAAAGAACAGATTGAGTATCACGTTGATGATACCTGCAAAGGTCAGATAATAAAGCGGGCGTTTGGTATCACCTTTTGCACGCAGGATAGAGCTGCCGAAATTGTAGATCATCATAGCGATCATGCCTAAGAAATACAGACGCAGATATAAAGTCGAAAGCGAAAGTGTTTCTTCCGGTGTCTGCATCCATGTCAGAAGCTGCTCTGCCATAATAATACCGATTACAGTGAGCAGGCCTCCGCTGATGATGCTTAGCAGCAGGGAAGTATGCACAGTCTGATTGACCTCTTTGGTTTCGCCGGCGCCCATAAATCGTGCAGTCAGTACATTGGCACCGGTGGATAATCCCAAAAACAGATTGGTCATCAGATTGACCAGCGCTGTTGTTGAGCCTACAGCAGCCAAAGAGTGCTCTCCGGCAAAATTGCCGACCACGATCACATCGGCTGCATTGAACAGCAGCTGTAATACACTGGAAAGCATCAGCGGAAGCGTCAGACGCAGAAGTCCGGGCAAAATCGGCCCGCGACACATTTCAACAGAATGTTGTTTTGTTTTCATGAAAACCCTCCAAACGAAATAACATTATACGCTCCTTTTACAAAAAAGTCAAGAGAAACTTTATGAATAGACTGGTCAAATTGGAAAATATGTGCTATAATAAAGAATATGGAAACGAATTGTCCGTTGATCGTTATGGTTTCATTGGAAAGGAGAAGCGCTATGCAAAAGAATTCATCTCTAATGACTGCCGTGTTGTCAATCGCACTTGGTATCTTGTTTGTGATCAAACGTGGCGGTGTACTGGGCCTTGCTGTTTCACTGGTCGGATTGGTGTTGATCATTGCTGCAATTTTCGATCTTGTGAAGAAGGATGTCACTTCTGCGATCGTTAAGGGCGTGCTCGGCGTTGGTGTGCTGGTGTTTGGAAATCTGTTTATCCATCTTGCTTTATATCTCATTGCAATTGCTCTGCTGATCATGGGGCTGCTGCAGCTTGTGCAGTCGATCCGCAATAAAAATCGCAATGCTATGGCGTTGATCGCACCCGGACTCACGGTTCTTGCAGGCGTTTGTCTTTTGTTTCAACAGGGCGGCTCTGTGGATTGGATCTTTATTATGGTTGGAATTGTGTTGATCATTGAGGGCGTATTGTCACTTGGATCTCTGAAATCATAATGTAGCGGTCAAGTTATATCAGATCAATGCGATCATTGATACCTTAAAACATAAAAGGAGGACGGTTGTCCCGTGAGTCTTTATGACCAACTGGAACTGACTGAGCAGAAATTCGATGAGCTGGATGCTCGTTTGCAGGATGGTGCTGTAGCGTCGGATCCTGTGCGATTTGCCGCGCTTATGCGGGAATATAAGCAGCTCACACCGCTGATCGAAGCCTATCGCAGCTACAAAAGCTGTCAGTCGGATATGGAGGAAGCGCAGATGCTGCTTTCCGAAAACGCCGATGATACAGAGCTGCGTGCTTTGGCACAGGAACAATATGATACTGCCCATACACAAAGCGAAGTCCTGTTTCATGAATTGAAATGTCTGCTGCTGCCCAAAGATCCCAACGATGACCGTAACGTGATCGTAGAGATCCGAGGTGGAGCCGGCGGCGAGGAAGCTGCCTTGTTTGCGGGATCTCTGTATCGAATGTACAGTATGTATGCCGAACGACAAGGCTGGCAGCGTACTGTTATGAGCAGCAATCCCACAGAGCTTGGCGGCATGAAGGAGATCAGCTTTTCATTGTCGGGCGAGCAGGTCTATGCGAAAATGAAATTCGAAAGCGGTGTACATCGAGTGCAGCGTGTTCCGGAAACCGAATCCCAGGGACGTGTGCATACCTCGACGGTGACCGTAGCTGTTTTGCCGGAAGTAGAAGCGGTTGAGCTGACCATTCAGCCCACTGATCTGCGGATCGATGTGTTCCGTGCCAGCGGTGCGGGCGGACAGCATATCAACAAAACTGAATCTGCTGTGCGCATTACGCATATCCCTACGGGTGTGGTGGTAGAATGTCAGGATGAGCGCAGCCAGCATAAAAACAAGGATCGTGCCATGTCAATTCTGCGGGCACGGCTTTATGCCATGAAAGAAGCCGAACAAACAGAACGGATTGCCGGAGAACGCCGCTTGCAGGTCGGTACCGGTGATCGCTCTGAACGGATCCGCACCTATAATTTCCCGCAAGGACGTATGACCGATCACCGCATCGGACTATCCCTCTATAAGCTTGAGGATATCATGAACGGTGATCTGGATTCCATTTTCGAAGCCTTGCAAACTGCAGATCAAGCAGATAAGCTGGCAAGTCAGGAGGCGCAATATTGATGATCACTCATCGTTTAATCTTTCGTGAAATTGATCAAGCTGCAGCACTTCTGCGTGCAGGGCATCCTGTGGGAATGCCCACGGAAACGGTATATGGTCTTGCTGCTAATGCATTTGATCCCGAGGCGGTCAAGCGGATTTTTGCAGCGAAGGGACGTCCTGCCGATAATCCTTTGATCGTGCATATTGCCGACATGGAGGACTGGGCACCTCTTGTCAAGGAGATCCCGCCACTTGCCCAAGCATTGGCAGAACGCTTCTGGCCGGGCCCTTTGACCATTATCTTACCGAAAAATGACCGCATCCCATCGGAAACCTCCGGTGGTCTGGATACTGTCGGTGTACGTCTGCCGGCACATCCGCTGGCACAAGATCTGATCCGTGCAGCTGGCTTTCCGCTTGCAGCGCCTTCTGCCAATCGTTCGGGCAGTCCCAGTCCCACCTGTGCTTCTCATGTTATACAGGATCTGGATGGAAGGATTCCGGCTGTGTTGGATGGCGGATTATGTATTTGCGGTATTGAATCTACTGTGGTATCACTGGATGATGACCGGACAGTTCGGGTATTGCGTCCCGGATTCGTCACCCCGGAACAGCTCGGTGAGATCGCACCAAAAGTCATTGTGGATGATGGTGTCCTTGCAGAACTTGCCCCCGATCGCCCAGCGGCCTCGCCTGGCATGAAATATAAACATTATGCGCCGAATACCGCTGTAATATTAGTGAAAGGCAGTGCCGCTTCTGTGCTTTCGTATATCGCATCACAATACAATGAAGGCGATGCTGCGCTGGTTTTTGACAGCGATCTGCCGGCATATGCGGAAAAGGGGATACGGGCATATGCCTACGGTGACAGTGATGATGCAAGAGGTGCACAGCTTTTTCATCACTTAAGAAAAATGGATAAAATGGGTCTGCAGCGCATTCTGATTCGTGCGCCAAGAACTGACGGAATCGGGCTTGCGGTGTATAATCGTTTGATCCGTGCTGCAGGCTATGATGTGAGGGATGCTGATGAATAGCCCTGTGATCATTGGTCTGACGGGGCAGACAGGCGCCGGAAAAACAACGGTCAGTGCGCTGTTTGCACAAAACGGCTTTGCTGTAATCAATGCAGATCAGATCGCACGGCAGGTGGTTACTCCGCAATCGCCCTGTCTGCGAGAGATCGTTGCCCGCTTCGGGAACGATCTGCTGCTGCCCGATGGCTCTATGAATCGCAAAGCAGCTGCAAAGCTGATCTTTACGGATAATGCGGCAAAGGAGGCATATCTTGCCATTATCTTCCCATATATTCGTGATTCTGTCAATGAGCAAATTACAATGCTTTCTGCCAAAGGGGAGTCTAAGCTCCTGCTGGATGCGCCTACCCTTTTTGAAAGCGGATGTCATACAATGTGCGATGCTATCGTATCGGTTATTGCGCCGGAAGAAATACGATTATCCCGTATATGTGCTCGGGATAGCCTTACCGAAGCGGAGGCAAGACAACGTATGGCATCTCAGCTGAGTGAAGCATATTTTATATCCCATTCTCGTTGGGTGATCAGCAATCGGCATACCATCGATACGTTGTGTGAGCAAACCCAACAGGTCATTACACAGATATTATCTCAATATCACAAAGGAGGAACTCTCATGGGAATGAGTAAGGATGAACTGAAAGTATTGAAGGAATCGCTGCTGATGAATAAGCAGCATGCCGTACAGAGGATGGAGGAAGCTGAGATTGCAAAGGCAGATGCTTTTTGTAGTGAGTATATGCAGTTTTTGAATGTCAGTAAAACAGAGCGGGAAGCCGCTTCCGAAGCAGTCAGATTGCTGGAAGCCAGAGGCTTTCGCAAATGGCAGCGTGAAGATCCGGTCAAAGCAGGCGATCGGATCTATGTGACCAATCGCGGCAAGGCAGTTATCGCTGCGGTGATCGGCTCCAAACCGCTTGCAGATGGCATTCGTTTGACAGCAGCGCATATTGATGCACCACGTCTGGATCTGAAGCAATCTCCGTTATATGAGGATACTGAGCTTGCTCTGTTCAAAACGCATTATTACGGCGGCATCAAGAAATATCAATGGACAACGATCCCCATGGCGCTTCATGGCGTGATTGTAAAGCAGGATGGTTCTACTGTCACGGTAAACATCGGAGAAGCACCCACCGATCCTGTGTTCTGCATCACCGATCTGTTGCCGCATCTGGCAACAGAGCAGGTTAAGCGCACCTTGGGACAGGGGATTCATGGTGAGGAACTGAACGTGCTCATCGGATCTCGTCCCATTTGCACTGAGGAGGGCGGCGATCTGGTCAAGCTGCGGATCCTGCAGCTTCTTAATGAGAAATATGGCATCATTGAGAGCGATTTTCTCTCGGCAGAGCTGGAGATCGTACCTGCCGGCAATGCACGTGATCTTGGATTTGACCGCAGCATGATTGGTGCATATGGACATGATGATCGTGTATGTGCCTATCCTGCACTGGCAGCATTGATGGACTGTTCCGATCCTGCCTATACAGCTGTTACCATCCTGACGGATAAAGAGGAGATTGGCAGCGATGGCAATACCGGCTTATGCTCCTCGTATTTCCACGATTTCATCCGTGATCTTGCAGCGGTATGCGGCACACGGGCACATATTGTATTTTCTGCCTCGCAGTGTCTGTCTGCGGATGTGACTGCCGCTTATGATCCGACATTTGCCGATGTCAATGATCGCCGCAATTGTGCCTATCTCAATTACGGTGTGTGCATGATGAAATACACCGGTGCACGAGGCAAAAGCGGTTCTTCGGATGCTTCTGCGGAATTTGTCGGAACGATCCGCAATCTTTTGGATAGCAATGGTGTTATCTGGCAGACCGGTGAGCTTGGTAAGGTGGATCTTGGCGGCGGCGGTACTGTGGCAGCCTATCTTGCCAATCTGAATATCGACACGGTGGATGTTGGTGTACCGGTGCTCTCCATGCATGCTCCTATGGAAGTTGTCAGCAAGCTGGATGTCTATCAGGCATACCGAGCTTTCTTGGTATTCCAACAAACGAAATAATAAGAAAAGACCTAAGAGGCAGAGTATGCTTCTTAGGTCTTTATGTTTGGATATGATAAAGGAACAGAGCCTTATAATACACCGTTGATCTTGAGAATAGATACAATACAGGCAGCAACGATCAGTAGGGAAAGACACCAGACAGCGATTGTTGCTTTCATGGAATTTGTGTTGCTCTGACGCTCAGGCAGCAGATGCATCTGACGCAGCACGCGGGTAAAGGGCTTGTAGATCAACATCAGCAATGCTGCATTGAGACCGGCTTTGATCAGATTGAATGGCAAAAATACCGTTGTGAGCATGCCTGCCACTTCCTGCCGCGTTGTATGGAGATACAGCGGTGTTATGAGATAATTCCAAAGCAGCATAGCAGCGGTCATAGCAAATACACCGCACACCAGACCTAATACAGCCCCCAGTAAGCTGCGTTTCTTGTGATAGATCCAAGCAGCAGTTGCCGAGAAAAATGCACTTGAAAGTGCATTCATCACAAAACCGATGATACCCGTATCACTGACCGGCAACTCAAGCAGAGAGGTAACAACAGACATGAGGAGCGCTGCCAAGGGGCCATATAAAAATCCGCCCAGTGTAATAAAAACATCCTTTGCCTCATAGCTCAAAAAGCCAAAAAGCTTTAATTTGATCACAAATATCGACAAATAAGCAATCGCTGTGAGCAAAGCCAAAATGGTAAATTGTTTGAGATCCAAACGCCGTTGCTTGACAGTCGTTTCTGTCTGCATGAGAACATCATCCTTTCGATTTGCTGATATAGTATGTTATGCAGAAGAAAACAAAACGCACCTATTTTCCAAAGAAAACAGGTGCGTGCAGGTACAGTGATATTGGTCTGTACCGCTTGTTTCTTCCATCCGGACTTTGACCGTCGGTATCGGAATTGCACCGATTCATGCTGCAAAGCAGCCAGCGGACTGTAACCGCCGGTGAGGAATTTCACCTCGCCCTGAAACAAAACGGAAATTCAATTGAACATATAGGATTATGAGATCAAAGCCGATTATTCCGCAGAAGGATCCTCATCGTCATCCTCTTCCGCGATTTCGCCGGTGGTGATGACATCGTAATCGAACTCGAGCGTTTCGTTGCACTGCGGACAAAGCATGCTGCCTTGCTCGAGAAGCTCTTCCTCGATCACAAGTTCAGCGCCACAGGTAGGGCAGGTGAGCTCGTAGACCGCACCATCGATCTCCTCATCATCGTCATCGTCATCAAAAGAGGTACCGAAGAATTCTGCTTTGCCGAGAGGAATGTCATCTTCATCCCAGTCGTCATCATCGTCATCATCGTCGTCCCAGTCGTCGTCGTCATCGTCGTCATCATCGTCACAATAAAGATCGTACTCCACATCGCCCAGATCCTGATCGATAATATCGCACAGCTCGGTCAGTTCATCCACCTGAGACTGGAGATCGTCGATATACAGCGCCATTTCCTCCATGACTTCTGCCATTTGCAGAATCGCCTTGGATTCCTTGGTATCCTGTGTCAGACCCATTCCTTCCAGCAGGCCCTTCATATAAGCAATTTTCTCAGTCAGCTTCATGTTTTCCATCCTTTCTGTGACCGCTGCAGCAAAAGGAGACGGTGCTTCTCTTGTTACAGCCATGTGATCAACACTCTCAACAAGATTATGAGAAACGGCTTGGACTTATGCACGCTCCATGTATTCACCGGTACGGGTATCCACACGGATCATATCGCCCTCGTCAATGAACAGAGGCACACGGATCTCAGCGCCGGTTTCCACGGTAGCAGGCTTGGTAGCGTTGGTAGCAGTATTGCCTTTGAAGCCGGGCTCAGTCTTGGTGACCTGCAGCTCAACAAAGAAGGGAGGCTCAACGCCGAATACCTTACCCTTGTAAGAAAGCACCTTAACTTCCATTTCTTCCTTGACAAAAGCAAAGCTGGGGCCAAGGATATCCTTGCTGATCGGAACCTGCTCATAGGTTTCCAGATCCATGAAGTAATACAGATCGCCGTCATTGTAGCTATACTGCATATCTCTGCGCTCAACATAAGCGGTCGGGAATTTTTCAGTGGGGTTGAAGGAACGCTCCACCACGGAACCGGTGATGACATTCTTATACTTGGTGCGGACAAATGCGGCACCCTTACCGGGCTTTACGTGCTGAAACTCCACAACCTGAACGACCTGACCGTCCATTTCAAAGGTAACGCCGTTACGAAAATCGCCAGCAGAAATCATTAGAAAAACCTCCGTATTTTAATATCCATATGGGTATACAATCATATACTGTTATTCTACACTATTTTTGCACTTTTGGCAAGACCTCAGAACAAAAACTGCGCACTCGCACAAAACTTTCTTGTCCTCAAAATAATCTTTGTGCATTCTTACGAATTTTCCAAAAAGGATCTCAGAACTTGTACGCAACCGTACAAGTTTCAGCGAAAATCCCGCTGTGTTTGAGGAGCAGAGCACGGGATGCAAGGGCTTTTGGGGATGATCGGGGTATATTTTCCTATAATGGGTCGATTCAATCCAAGGGGATCACTGTGTCCATTTTTCAATGCAATCATTTTTTGAAAAAATGCAGACATTTCTCTCGAAAATGTTTGCATATTTCAACAAAGGAAAGAAAAGTAGAGAAAAAGAAAGTAGAGAAAAAGAAAGTAGAGGAAAGGAGAGGAAAATACAAAAACCGCTTCGCATTCGCTTACGGTTTTACATACGCTTTGTGCCGCTGATTTTGATTTGCAATTTTTTTCTTTTGATTTGGAAGAAATTTTCGAAAAGAATTGACAAATCAATTTCTTTTTGCTACAATAACTACACATATAGATATGACCAATTGCAATTTTTTTTTTGGAGGGTTTTGATTTATGAAATTTAGGTTGCGATTCCTTGCGGGATTGCTGTCAGCAATGATAGCTTTCCAAGCAGCAGCAGAAATGGATTTTCGTTCTGCATCTGCTGCAACATCCATTCTGATCTCGCCGTACAGTCCCTATGAGATCAACAACGGTATTTTCGAAGGCTGGGGAACATCCCTGTGCTGGTGGGCAAATCGAGTCGGTTATTCCGATTCTCTTGCACAGCAGACAGCCGATGCGTTCTTTGGTGATGAAGGTCTGCGTATGAACATTGCGCGCTTCAACATCGGTGGCGGTGACGATCCATCGCATACCCACATTACCCGAACAGACTCCAATATGCCCGGCTATACCAAGTATCAGAACGGACAGGTCACTTATGACTGGTCTGCCGATTTTAATCAGAGAAATGTTCTGCTGCGCTGCATTGAAAATGCAGGCGAGGATATGATCGTAGAGATGTTTTCCAACTCTCCGCCATATTATATGACGCAAAGCGGATGCAGCACCGGTGGTGTTGATCCGGGCAAAAATAATCTGCGCGATGATCAATATGAAGCCTTTGCCGAATATCTTGCCGAAGTCACTGCCCATTATGTCAAAGACTGGGGTGTTGAGGTTCAGAGCATTACACCGATGAATGAGCCTTATACCAATTACTGGGGTGCATACAGTTATAAGCAGGAGGGATGCCATTTCGATCAGGGTGATTCGCAGACGAAGATCTATCTTGCTTTGGATGCTGCAATGGAGCGCAGAGGCCTTGGCGATGTCATACTCAGTGCCAGTGATGAGACCTCTATTGATACCCAGATCACCTCTTACAATAAGCTTTCTGCCGAGGCAAAGGCTGCCATTGACCGTATTGACACCCATACATACAGCGGCAGCAAACGTGCCGATCTGAAAAATCTTGCTTTGAGTGAAGGCAAGAATCTTTGGATGAGCGAAGTGGATGGTTCCGGTACCGCCGGAACCAATGCCGGAGAAATGGGGCCGGCGCTCTGGCTTGCCGAGCGCATGACGATCGATTGCAACGATCTGAATGCTTCTGCATGGATCTTATGGCAGGCGATCGACAATCATATCTCCAAGGTTGGCTATAACGGCAATAAGGATTCGGGTATGCCTGATATTTCCAAGGGATTCTGGGGTCTTGCTGTTGCCGATCACGATAACAATAACATCATCTTCACCAAGAAATATTATGCCTTTGGACAGTATTCCCGTTATATTCGTCCGGGCATGACGATGCTGAAATCTTCCGGCTCGACCCTTGCAGCTTACGATAAGGAAAACAAGCAGCTTGTGGTGGTAGCCATCAATACATCCGGCAGCAACAAGGATGTTGAGTTTGATCTTTCGGGATTTGGCTCCATCGGCAGCAAGGCACAGGTGATCCGCACCAGCGTAACCGAAAACTGGAAAAATGTCGGTGATCTGACCACCGGCGGTGCCGGATTGCAGGCAACCCTTGCCCCCAATTCCGTAACTACCTTTATCCTTGATGATGTTACAGGCGGTCAGGCATTGGAAAACAAGATCGCTGTATCGCAGGATATGCTCAGCGGTACCGATGCATGGAATCAGTCCTCCAACGATTACAAAAAGGTCTTCGACGGCAACACAACGACCTATTTTGACGGCCTGGGCGATGGTTGGGTCATGGCTGATCTGGGACAGGTCTATGATCTGAGCGCGATCGGCTTTGCGCCCAGAAGCGGTTACGAATACCGCTGCCCCGATGGCATCTTTGAAGTATCCAGCGATGGCGTCAACTGGACCACAATCTATACCATCTCCGCAAAGCCCAACAGCGGTATGCAGTATGTCACCAGATTGCAGGGTATTCCTACGGGACGCTATGTACGGTATCGGGTTCCATCCGGTGCACCGCAGAATGAATATAACAATGACGATGTTTATTGCTGTAATATCGCAGAGATCGAGCTGTATGGCACACCGAATCTGGGGACGGGCTATGAACGGATCGAAGTGACCGCAGATATGATCAGCGGTTCTGATCCATGGAATCAATCGGCAAATGACGTATATAACGCCTTTGACGAGGATACGGCGACTTACTTTGATGGCGTCAGCAATGGCTGGGCTATGGTAGATCTGGGCGCTGTCTATGAACTTTCCGCAATTGGCTATTGTCCAAGAAAGGGCTATGAGGCTCGCTGTATGAGTGCATATTTCGAGGTCTCTGAGGATGGTGTCAACTGGGAGAAGATCTATACGATCACAAATCAGCCTGCCTTTGGGATGCAGTATGTGACGCAATTTGATAAGACACCCGAAGCAAGATTCATCCGTTATCGGGTACCTGCTTCCGACGCATCACAGGCCGATAATCCATATTGCTGCAATATCGCTGAAATCGAGCTGTACGGCAATTTCCTGAGAGAAGCAGAGATCTTGGGCGATGTGGATGGCGATGGCAGTGTGCGGATTGCGGATGCGGTAATGCTTTGCAAATATCTGACCGGCAGCGGCAAGCTGACCAATTGGCTTGCAGCCGATTTCGATGGCAATGAAGTGATTACTGCTATTGATCTTTCTTACCTCAAGCGGTTGCTGCTTGCATAAGCGCTTACAGCATTGGGATCAAAAACAAAAATAAGGAACGAGATGCTTTTTTGGGGCATCTCGTTCTTTTCATTCCGGATTCATTTTGTATGCTTAGTAAGATTGGAATTGCTCCATTGCTTTGATACCCGGCCATGCCGAAAGCGCAGCAATCAGAAGATGCGCGATCAGCAGGATCACGGTGATGACAATGGCAACAGGAATCAACAGAGCACAATGCTTGACATCCGTTACAAATTCAGGCAAATAGCAGAGGGCTGCCACAGCGCCCAATACCGCACCGATGACTGTTGCTGTTGCGGAAAACAGAATGCCTTCCAGAATAATCATCCTGCGCATTTGTTTGCGGCTGCATCCCACAGCACGCAGCATGGAAAGCTCGCTGCGGCGATTCAGAATGCCTGTATGAATCGAGTTGATCATGGAGAGTATTCCCACAAGCCATAAGCTGAACAGGAAGCTTCCCAATCCGACTGCCAAAGCAAGCATGGCCTTCATACCTCCTGTGGCGAACGTATAATTATCGAAATATTCCATTTGTGTTTTGGATGCAAACTCATTCACAATCGGACTCAGCTCTTCATAATCTGCGCGGTAAGAAGCCAAAAGGCTTATGGTGGCGTAGGACTGCTGATCAAATTGGGATACCATATGGATAGGCAACAGGATGCTATCCTCCAAAATGGAAGCCGTGGGCAAACAGACACTGCCATCCAGCGTCAATTGCAGTTGCTGTGGGTTGATCGCGAAATCATCCCACACCTCAATGGTGGCATTTTCCTTGGCAGCAGTATAGCCTAAAGGATATCTGTCCGGAACAGTATTCGGATTGATGCTTGCGTCATAGAGCGCTTTTTCGTCATATTCGCTATAAATGATCAAACCATGATCCTGCGCCTCAAAGGTATCATAATCCACACCTGTATAGGGTTGGATTTCAAGCTCATAGCGTGTACGATCAATGCCATACACGGTGAGATAAGGGAAGTCGCTGTCTGCGATAGCATAGGGTGTTAAGGAATGGATCTGATCCAACGAAGATTCATTGACGGTGATACTGCTGGTATAGGTGTAATACATTGCTCGGAACAAGGGATGATCACCAAAGGTTTCCACGGCAAGAGCATAGTTGTTTTCACTAGAGTGAAATTCAAAGTCAGAATTGTAGATGGCTTTATTGATGGCTTCGTGCGCAGCGTTGCCGGGTGCCTGTGCGTTTTTCTGCAGCTTGCTTTCAAGGTAGAATATGGAAGCAAAATCCAAAAGGAATGTCAGCATGAGCAGTCCCAGAGACAATGCAATGGTGCTGATCACAAATCTGCGCTTGGTACGCTGAATGTTCTGCCAAGTATAACGGCGGATGAATTTCTTGGCGTTGAGTGTCAGCTTGCTTCGATGCTTGCGCAGAAGATTACGGCGCTTCTTTTTGGGTTTTCCGAAATGCAGAGCTTCCGCAGGTGTCAGCTTGCGTGAAGCATACAGTGCTGAGGTATAGGCGGAAATATATATCGCTGTGATATTCAGCAGAATACACAGACATACGATATAAGGATTGAGATGGAATACAAATGCGGATCTCGCACTTTTCGCTAATAAGCCAAAGCAGAGCTTACAGCATAAAAAGGCAAGCAGTGCTCCCAGAGGAATGGCTGTAACAGAATAGGCAGTGGCTTCGCTGAATACCAAGGCAAGCAGCTGCCGTTTGGAGGCTCCCATAATGCGCAAGGCAGCAAATTGCATACTGCGCTCCTGTACCGAGATCTCAAAGGCGTTGTCAATGACAAACCGAGAAATCGCCCAGATAATCAGCAGCAGAAATACGAAAAGCCACAATACGGGAATCAGGGTTACAATGGCATCCGCACCTTTGAGTTTCAGTGCAAGCAGCATGTCGTTTTTGGCAGAAAAGTATTCGGGATAATCCATCGGATCCAGTCCAAGACTTTCTGTGATCATCGCCAGCGAATCCTCAAAGAGAATATGATCGACAGTGGCCGCGCGCTGAGATTCTCTTGTCCGATTCTCAAAGAAGCTCTCGTTCGAATCGGAATAGACATCGAATACCTTGCTGGCTTCATCCAGCTGCTCCAAAAAGGGAGCCATTTGAGAGCCTGCGAACAGGTCCATGGTCTGAAAGCCATACATCATCGAATTGAATTCGTAATTGCCGAATCCTGCAACGGTCATGGTGACCGAAACAGTATCGCCCTGTTCGGTATCGGCAAATGCGATGGTATTCAAGTCATACTGTTCGTTGAGCAATTGCAGCATATTTCTGCGGATGACCCGATCGTTATCGGAGAACGATGGCTTCTGGCCATTTTCCGGTGTAAAGTAGCTGATGGCATATCGTGTCGTGGAGCCCTTTGCCTCTTCTTCGGCATTGCGCTTTTCGATATACTCCAGCACAGCCCGTACTTCGGGCATGGTTTCGTTGATGCGGCAATGTACCGGTGTGCAGTAAATGGTCACCGAATCACCGATCTGATAGCCCAGTTCCTTCGCAGAATTGGGCAGGAACACTGCATTGTCGGCAAGAGACTGGGTAATGTGATAGGGAGAATCCTGATCGAATGTTACATTGCTGTCAATCTGACTGGCCTGAATGGATTGATAGCGTCTTGGCGCATTGTCATCGAACCGCAATTCCCAATAGCTGATGCCATCCTTTTGGCTGACAGACGGATCCATGTTGACATGGGCATCCATTTCCCAATTCTGCAAAAAGAAGTAGGATGCAACGGCAGGATGATTCCGGATGATGTCTTTGGCTTTTTCTTCTGTGCAGGTCTGATTCTTTACCGCTACCCGGATCACATCATCCAGATAGATTTCCCATTCGAAGCCGTCATCTGCTTCGATCAACAAATTCTTACTGCTTTGCAGACCGCTGCTGAAATAGGCGCTGAAGGTGTTGAGGACGAATGAGGCAAGCATCAGACACGAAAAGGTGAGCACAGAACGCAGCTTTTGTCTGCGGATATACTTGAGAGACAGAGAAATGAGAAAACGCATACGGTTCACCCCCCGATCTCATTCATCACACCATCGTGCATGCTAAAGATCCGATCTGCCTGTGCAGCGATACTGCCATCATGGGTAATGAGAATGAGGGTCTGGTTATATTTGCGGATGGAGTTTTTGAGGATCGAGATGATCTCACGACCGTTTTTGCTGTCAAGATTGCCGGTGGGTTCATCGGCAAGAATGATCGGAGGCTTATGGATCAGAGCACGGGCAAAGGCAACACGTTGCTGCTGACCGCCCGAAAGCTCGTGAGGAAAGCTCTGTCGCTTGGATGTTAGCCCGATCATCTCCAGCAGCTCTGCTAGATAGTCCATATCCGGCACAGTGCTGTCAAGATTCATCGGCAGAACGATATTTTCTTCAACATTGAGTACGGGGATGAGGTTGTAGTTCTGAAAAATAAAGCCGATACTTCTTCTTCGATAGGCAGAAAGCTGCAGATCATTTTGTCCCACAAGCTCTTCACCGAGAAAACGGATGCTGCCGGCATCGGGTGTATCCAGAGAGCCAAGCACGTTCAGCAGCGTTGTTTTACCGCTGCCGCTTTCGCCGGTCACAGCAATAAATTCACCTTTGTTGACGGTCAGACTTACATGATCCAGCGCATGGATTTTCTGATCCCCTTTGCCATATGTTTTGACCAGGCCTTCTGCTTGCAGAATGATGTTGTTGTCCATATTGCAGACCTCCTTGATATGAGATTACTGATATTCTAACAGAGAAACCTTACGCTAAAGTGACAGATTGCGGTGATTTCAAAAAAATAATCTCAAACGAAGTTCCTTTTTGTTGATCGGAATAGACATGGATATGACCGCCATGACCTTCTACGATTTTTTGTGCGATCGAAAGTCCGATCCCCACGCTGTCCATACTATTGCTGTTGGATTTTTTATGAAAGCGCTCAAAAATAGAGGGGATCTCTGCCTGCGGTATCCCCTTGCCGTTATCTTCTACGACGATCTTAACAAGGACAGGATCTTCATAGAGCCAAAGCTTCAGCTCTGTACAGTCGGCGTGTTCGGCAGCATTGATTATCAGATTTTCCAGTGCCTCACGCAGCCAGATCGTATCATGAGAAAAACGGATTGGCAGGGGAGAAAATGTCAGTGTGATCTCTTTCTGCCGCAGCATGGCGGCGATGCAACGGGTTGCTGACTGACAGGTATCGCTCAGATCTGCTGAAACCATATGATAGGATACGGCATCGGCACTGAGCTTTGCAAGCTTCAAGCAGGCACGTACCAGCAGCTCCATTTGATCAAGCTGCACTGTCAGCTCTTGTGTAAGCTGCGACTGCTGCTTCGGTGTCAGCAGCGATGGTTCTTCCAGCAGATCGGTGTTAAGACGGATCACAGCAAATCCGTTTTTCAGCTGATGGGAAAAATCCGTGAGAAATTCCACAAGGAATTGCTTTTCATTTTTTTGTGTGTGATCAAGATGCTGCAGTCGATCTGCGATCAGATTGATGCTTTCATTCAGCCGTTCGATGCTTTGATGAGGATCCGACAGCATCGGTACGCGCTTAGTCTTCATGGATGCAATGGAGAGGCAAGTCTCACGAAGCTGCTCCATCTGCTGATATTCTCGCAGGGCAGTGTGCATTGCAATCCCCACCGGCAGAAGCACCGATACGATCACGATCCCAAGCATTATGCCAAACAGCTTCATTCTTACGGTATCCCAGCCTTCCATTATTCTGGGATTCATGGCAGCGGTAATGCCATATTGCTTCAAAGCTTCGCTTCCTTTTACAATGGCGGATTCATCGGGGAGCTTTGTAAAGCTGCCGTCGCCCAAAACCGCAAGCATATGTCTGATCTGCTCTGTCACGATCTGATCGGCGCAATATGCCGACAGAAAGAAGGCAGCCGCGATGCCGCCGATCATGCAGAGCAAGGCGCTCAGCAGCACACGCCTTGGTAATCGGTTATTGAGGATCAGGTCGATTCTGTCCATTGATAGCCAAGCCCCCTTTTGGTGATGATCCTGCCGCAATCGGTTTCCTTCAGCTTGTCACGCAGACGGCTGATATGAACAGAAAGGGTATTGTCATTGACAAAGCAACCCTTGGAATCCCAGAGATAGGCAAGGATCTGTTCGCGGGTCAGATAGCGTCCCTTGTTCCGCATCAGATATTCCAGCAGCTTTTGCTCCACAGCGGTCAGCTCCGGCAGAGCAGACTGCGGCGTCACAGAGTACCGACGCAGATTGGCACCGATTCGTGAAAGAAGCTCACGCAGGCGAAAGGGCTTGGTGATATAATCATCGCCGCCGCTTTCCAGTCCCTTGATGATATCCGTTTCCTCATCATTGGAGGTCAGAAAGATGATCGGTACATCGGAACAGTCACGGATCCTGCGGCAAAGCTCCACACCGTTGCCATCGGGCAGTATAATATCCAGCAGCAGCAGATCCGCATTGGGAAACTGTGCTTCCGCCTCTGCGATCGTCACAGCGGAGAGCACTGTATAGCCTGCTGTCTGTAATGCGAGACCAATATTTTTATTGAGGATGGCATCGTCATCCAACACAAGGATTTTTGCCATAAAAGCGTCCTTCCTTTTCTTGGGTTATTTTGTATCTGACATTTATTATACCATATGGCTCTGGGATTGTCAAAACAAAAGATCTGTGTTATAATGTAGGGAACCAAAGAAAGGAGATCAGCCCATGAAATGGATGATTGCATCGGATCTGCATGGATCCGCATATTATACTGCACAATTGCTTGAGGCATATGCCAAAGAACAGGCAGAACGGCTTATCCTGCTGGGGGATCTGCTGTATCATGGTCCGCGCAATGCTCTGCCGAAGGAATACGATCCTCAAGGGGTGATCACCATGCTCAATGCCCATTCTCAATCTCTGTTATGTGTCAGAGGTAATTGTGATACCGAGGTTGATCAGATGGTGCTTACCTTCCCAATCCTTGCGGATTATGCTATTCTGACTGTCGAAGAGCATCTGCTGTTTGCGACCCACGGACATCGTTTCCATAGTGAACAGCTTCCGCCCATACAGCCCGAGAACATTCTGCTGCATGGTCATACGCATATTCCACGCTGCGAACAGTTTGCAACCCATCGTTACTGCAATCCGGGATCTGTTTCGATTCCGAAGGAAGGCTCTGCTAACAGCTATATGACCATCGAGGATTCGATCCTGCGCTGGAAGACGCTTGAAGGCAGAGAATACCATTGCTGTGATCTGAATGCAGCAACGCTGTCTGTACTATGAAGGATCCGATATCCACTTGACAATTTCCTGTTTTTCGTGTATGATATTTATAAGAACAACAATGCTCCCGAATGTCCGGTGGTTATGAATCTCCGCACATAAGGCAGCATTTTGGGATTTTGTCTGTTGATATTTTTTCTCTTTGCTCTGACGTGAAACTATCTGCCGATATTGACACGAAAGTACAAGGAATCTCTTGCTATGTCATAATGAGATCGCCATGTCCTTTCTTGTTTCGGACATGGCGATTTGTTTTTGCTCGCTGCCATATAGAAAGGAGGCGCCGGATCCGGATGAACGATAGGATATCTGCTTTGATCACACAGCTCGGCACAGAGCATCGGCTTTCTGCGGATGGCTATACGGAATTGCTGACCACAGAGGATCCTGCGGCGCTTTCTATGCTGAAATCTTCGGCAGCAGCTGTACGAAAGGCGCAGTTTGGCAACAAGATCTATCTGCGCGGACTGATCGAGCTGACCAATCACTGCAAAAACAACTGTTATTATTGCGGCATCCGCAGAGATAACAGGGATGTCGTCCGATATCGTTTGCGTCATCAGACCGTATTGGATTGCTGTCAGATGGGCGCAGATCTTGGATTTCGTACCTTTGTGCTGCAAGGCGGCGAAGATCCGTTCTGGAACGATACTCGGCTCTGTGCACTGATCCGCGAGATCAAGGCAAGATTTCCGCAGTGTGCCGTCACACTCTCGCTGGGTGAACGCACCAAAGAAAGCTATCAGGCGCTGCGGGAAGCCGGTGCCGATCGATATCTTCTGCGGCATGAAACAGCCGATCCGCAGCATTACGGATTGCTGCATCCTGCCGAAATGTCACTGCAGAATCGGATGGAATGTCTGAGAACGCTCAAATCACTTGGATATCAGACCGGCTGCGGTATGATGGTCGGTTCCCCTTATCAGACGATCGGGCATCTTGTCAAGGATCTGCAGTGGATCGAAGCCTTGCAGCCGGAGATGGTAGGCATCGGGCCGTTTCTGCCTCATCACGGCACCCCCTTCGGGCAATATCCCGCAGGCTCTGCAGCAATGACACTGCGGCTGCTTTCCATTGTCCGATTGCTGCTGCCAACGGTGCTGCTGCCTGCAACCACTGCACTGGGAACACTGTTGCCGGATGGTCTGGAGCAGGGGATCGAGGCAGGTGCCAATGTGATCATGCCCAATCTCACCCCCGAAGCCGAACGATGCAATTATCAGCTGTATGACGGAAAATGCACTGCTGCAAAGGATACGCTCTCGCTGTTGGAGGAGCGCAGACAGCGCTTTGCTGCCATCGGCTATGAAACCGTACACCAAAGAGGCGATGCGCCTGCTTTTCACATATAATTCAAAGCACAGAAAGGAATGCTGCTGTATGTATGATCCCAAATCTCTGAAAGCCGAAGAATTCATCTGTCATGAGGAAGTGCTTTCTACCCTCGAATATGCCGAGGCGAATAAAAACAATGTTGCACTGATCGATCAGATCATTGCAAAGGCAAAGCTCAGAAAGGGTCTGGATCACCGTGAGGCATCGGTGCTGCTTGCTTGTGAGATCCCTGAAAAAATCGACGAGCTTTATGCACTTGCCCATCAGATCAAGCTGGATCTGTACGGAAATCGTATTGTGATGTTTGCACCCTTGTATCTTTCCAATTATTGCGTCAATGGCTGTGTGTATTGTCCTTATCATTATCAGAACAGGCATATTCCGCGCATCAAGCTCACACAGGAGCAGATCCGCAATGAGGTGATCGCATTGCAGGATATGGGTCACAAGCGCCTTGCCATTGAAGCCGGCGAAGATCCTGTCAACAATCCCATCGAGTATATTCTCGAAAGCATCAAGACCATCTATAGCATCCAGCATAAAAATGGAGCGATTCGCCGTGTCAATGTCAATATTGCGGCAACAACGGTTGATAACTATCGCAAGCTCAAAGAAGCCGGCATCGGCACTTATATTCTGTTCCAAGAAACTTATCATAAGGAAAGCTATGAAAAGCTGCATCCCACAGGCCCGAAGCATAACTATGCCTATCACACCGAAGCAATGGATCGTGCCATGGAAGGCGGGATCGATGATGTCGGTCTGGGCGTTCTGTTCGGACTTGAGCTGTATAAGTATGAATTTGCTGCCCTTCTGATGCATGCAGAGCATCTGGAAGCAGTGCATGGTGTTGGCCCACATACCATCAGTGTACCGCGCATCAAGCGTGCCGATGATATTGATCCCGATGTCTTTGATAACGGCATTGATGACAATACCTTTGCAAAGATCTGTGCATTGATCCGTGTCTGTGTGCCTTATACCGGTATGATCATCAGCACCCGTGAGAGTCAGCAGGTTCGAGAAAAGGTATTGCCACTGGGTGTTTCCCAGATCAGCGGTGCTTCCCGAACCAGTGTCGGCGGCTATTGTGAAGAGGTGCGTCCGCATGAATCCGAACAGTTTGATGTCAGTGACAGCCGTACTCTGGATGAGGTCGTCCGCTGGCTTATGGAGGGCGGATATATTCCTTCCTTCTGTACCGCCTGTTATCGTGAAGGCAGAACCGGCGATCGGTTTATGAGTCTTTGCAAAAGCGGTCAGATCCAGAATTGCTGTCATCCCAATGCCTTGCTCACACTGAAGGAATATCTCATGGATTATGCATCGGATGAAACCAGAGCCATCGGAGAAGCATTGATTGCCAAAGAGATCCATAATATCCCCAATGAAAAGGCAAAGGCGATCTGTGAGGAACATCTTGGCTCCATTGCAGACGGAAAGCGGGATTTCCGTTTCTGATTTCTTTCATTCTCTGAATAAGGAGGCAAATGTTATGAGCTTACAGGATGTTCCTGCAGCCCAGCGGATCCATATTGCAGTATTCGGAGCTCGTAATGCAGGCAAATCCAGTCTTGTGAATGCATTGACCGGTCAGCAGGTTTCGATCGTTTCGGATGTGCCGGGCACGACTACCGATGCGGTACAAAAAACCATGGAGCTTCTGCCGCTGGGACCGGTGGTGATCACCGATACGGCAGGCTATGACGATGAGGGAGAGCTTGGCAGGCAGCGCATGGAGCAGACGAGACTTGCGCTCTATCGTACCGATCTGGCGATTCTTGTACTGGATGGCACAAGGGATCAGACTGCGATCCGACAACAGCTGACTGCAATGCTTGCCGGGCAGAGCATACCCTATGTGGTTGTGTATAATAAGCTTGACCGGATGGAATCAGTACCGGTTTTACAGGAAAATGAGATCCTTGTCAGTGCTGTGACAGGCGAGGGAATCGAGGCATTGAAAGCGATGCTTGGTGCGATGTATAAAAAGATTCAGCAGAACCGCACCATCCTTGCCGATCTGATCTCGCCGCAGGATCTTGTGATTTTGGTTACACCCATTGACGAATCGGCACCCAAAGGCAGATTGATCCTGCCGCAGCAGCAGACATTGCGTGAGATTTTGGATCAGCATGCCTTACCGCTGCTGACTCAGCCGCAGGAGCTTCCGACGCTGTTGAATACATTGCATTCATCACCACGGATGGTCATCACTGACAGTCAGGCGTTTGGAGAGGTGAACAAATGTTTGCCAAAGGATATTCCGCTGACCTCTTTTTCGATCCTCATGGCACGATACAAAGGATTTCTGGATATTGCCGTGGAAGGCGTTCGGGCATTGCATCAGCTCCGCGAAGGTGCACAGATCCTGATTGCAGAGGGGTGCACCCATCATCGGCAATGCAATGATATCGGTACCGTGAAGCTGCCGAAGCTTTTGCAGGCACTGACAGGGAAGCATTTTTCCTTTTCCTTTACTTCGGGCGGTACATTTCCCGAGGATCTGTCACCCTATGCTCTTGTTGTGCATTGCGGCGGCTGTATGCGTACTGAGCGAGAAATGCTTTGGCGGATGCGCTGTGCACGTTCTCAGGGAATTCCCTTTACCAATTACGGGATCGCACTTGCAGAATGTCACGGTATTCTCAACCGTTCACTGATGGGAGATTGTCTGCTTTCTCACGGCAGCGGTAATTAAGATGCAACGAACAAAAAAGCACGGTATTCCGAAACAGGAACCGTGCTTTTTGTGTTATATTGCTTTGTAGGAAGGAATGCTGCATTGCGATCATACAGCGAAAACCGGACACCATTTTCGATTATTGACTTGTCGTTTTGGTTGAACAAGAATGCGTATTGCCGAATTTCGGCGCAAAGAATGACAGCGCTATCAATTGTTTCTGCACCGAATTGCGGTGGCTGCGACTGATGGTAAGCCGTTTGCCATTGATCAGCTCTACCATATCATGATGAATGGTTTTGATATATCTGATATTGACCAGATAGGATTTATGGATCCGAAGGAACTCTGTGGAAACAAACTCTCTCGAAAGCGTTTCAAATTTATCATGAAATAAGGCGGCGCCTGAAGTTGTCTGAATAAGGATCTTATTGCGCTTGCATTCAAAATACAGAACATCCTGCAGCCGCACGATTTTCTTAAGGCGGTCGCTTGTATATTGAAAAAAGCGTTTTTCTCTGTTTCGATAGAGAAAATAGCGATTGAGACAGGTTTTTACAGTTTCATAATACAATGGCTTTATGAGAAAATCAAAGGGCTGGTTTTCAAATAGCTGCATAGCATAGTTATCCTTTCCTGAGATATAAATGAGATCGGTCTGACTTTGCCATAGATCATAGCGCAGCATTCTGCCGATTTCGATGCCATTGCTTGTACCCAGCTCAATATCCAGAAGCAACAGATCATAGTTTGGTTGTTCCGTCATGCGTTGATACAGTGTTTCTCCATTGGGAAAACAGTCGATGCTGATATCCAGATCGTTTTGGATCGAATATTTCGTGATCTGACGGCACAGATCCTCGCAGAGAATCGGATCGTCATCACAGAGAACGAATTTGTATTCTATCCCGTTATTGATGCGCATGGGATGGGGAAATCTCCTTTCTGAATGTAAACGAAAATCTAATGCTTTCATTATAATGCATGAAGCATATTCTGTAAAGTAAGGGGAAAAATTCTTTTGCGAGATCTGTCGAGTATTGTCGAGATTGTCGAAATACATAGGAAAGAAGGGGGAGATGCTATTGACAAACCAAGGGAATTCTTGTATAATGAAGTCAGTTTTATGAAATGCGGTGATGCTATGCGAATACGTTTGGGGGCGATTGGCGTTGCTGCGGTATTTTCCTTCTGCTGCACTGCTTGTGCACATTCACAGAGCGCAGAGCAGACTGTAATACGGTTTTCCTGGTGGGGCGGTGATTCGAGACATCGTGTTACACTGCAAGCCGTGGAACAGTTTATGGCTGAGCATCCGGATATTCGTGTCGAATGCGAATACGGAGCTTGGGCAGGATGGGAAGATGCAACCGCTACCGCCTTATATGCAGGTACCGAAGCCGATGTGATGCAGGTCAACTGGAATTGGCTTACGAATTTTGATGATGACTCCACTCAATTTATGAATCTCAGCGGTATGACAGAGCAGCTGGATCTGTCGCAATATGATCCTGAGATGCTTTCACTATGTACTGTACAGGATGAATTACGCTGTATCCCTGTCAGTTTAACGGGGCGTGTACTGTTCTGGAACGCTTCTGTCTATGAAAAGGCAGGAATTGCGGTGCCGGATTCCTTTGCTGCGCTCTGTGATGCAGGCGAGGTGTTCCGCACAACCCTTGGCGAGGATTACTATCCATTGGCACTTGGTTGGTATGACAGAATGCTGTTTCTGGTATATCTGTTGGAATCGAAATATGGCGTTGACTGGACAGCTGACGGCTCTTTGCAGTATACGCAGTCGCAGCTTGAGGAAGGCATCACATTGATCCATCAGATGGAACAGCAGCATGTGATCCCATCTCTGCGCACGATCGCTGGCGGCGGTGCTGACAGCTTTGATAAAGATGAAAACTGGATCGAAGGCAGATATGGCGGCATCTATGAATGGGATTCCTCTGCCGGAAAGTTTCAGGATTCTCTTGCACAGCAGCAGGAATTGGTTGTAGGGGATTATTTTACGGATCTGGGTGCATATCAAGGCGGCTTTTCCAAGATTGCATTGGGTTTTGCTATTTCGGGTGAAACCGAATCACCGGATGCCTGTATGCAGCTGATCCAATACTTGCTCAGTGATGAAACAGCGGTCAAAACACTCGGCACAGAGCGTGGTGTTCCGCTCCACCGGAACGCCTATGCAATCTGTGAATCTGCCGGCTTGTTGGGGGACATTGCGGCAGAAGCCAATCGGCGGATGGAAAACTGGGTTCAGTTTTCTGTGGATCCGCAATTTGAGCAAAGTGCTCTCCGATTGGTCTATGAGGATGTGTTTACCGGCCTCAGTTATGGTGAATATACGGTTTCCCAAGCGGCAGAACGGCTTTATGCCGGAATTCACGCTGCCCTTCGGGGAGATTGATTCATGCTTGATCGTTTTTTTCGCTCTTATCTGGAACAATATCAACCTTATAAGAGCTATTGGAATTATGAGGATGGCTGTGTACTGACTGCCTGTCAACGGATCTATGAGGCAAGCGGTGAGGCATATTATGCTGATTTCGTCCTTCGATATCTCTCGCAGCGTGTCAAGGAAGACGGCAGTATTCCTTCTTATCTCACTGAGCAGTTTTGTCTGGACAGCTATAATTGCTCCAAAGCGCTGTTTTTTGCATCACGGCTGACCCATGAACCGCGCTATGCCCTCGCTTTGGATCGGCAGATGGAGCACTATCGGCTGCATCCCAGAACCGAAAACGGATTCTGCTGGCATAAAGGAATGTATCCGAATCAGATCTGGTTGGATGGGTTGTATATGCTTCTGCCGTTTCTGGCAGAGTATGCGATATGGAAACCGATGCCCTCCTTGTATGCTGAGATCTTGGAGTGTTTTTCCTTTGTCCGGCAGCAGCTTCGGATTCCCGAAACCGGTCTCTATCGTCATGGATGGGATGCGACACGGACGCAGCACTGGGCTGATCCCGAAAGCGGACTTTCTGCATCTCATTGGCTGCGGGGACAAGGCTGGCTGTTGATGGCTCTGACCGATACACTGGCTTTACTGCCGCCTACAGAGCAAGCGTTATATGACATTCTTTCTGCCATGCTGCAGGAGGCTGTCGATGCTTTGCTGCCTTATCACACAAAGGATGGTTTGTTCTTCCAGGTGATTGATCAAATCGAAGCAGAGGGGAACTATACCGAAACCTCCGGCAATGCTATGCTAGCCTATGCCATGCTGCGTGGCGGTATTCTGGGTGTGTTGCCGCAGACTGCAATACACCATGGAAAACAGATCCTTGATTCCCTTTGCCATCAGAAGCTGATGGTGCAGGAGGGACAGCTTGTGCTTACAGATATTTGTGCCTGCGCCGGACTTGGCGGTGCGACCAAGCGTGACGGCAGCTGTGCCTATTATCTTTCTGAGCCTCGTGTACAAAACGATCCCAAAGGAATCGGCGCATTGATCATGAGCTATGCGGCATTGCTGCAGGCCGATCGTCTTGCTGCCGATCTTGCAGCACGCAATACGGGTTGAGCGATACGGAGATGGATATGAAAGAAAACAAACGCTTTGCCGGTTTCTGCAAACGAAACCGGCATATTCTTTATATAGTACCGTGGATCATTGGTTTTTTGTGCTTTCAAGCCTTGCCGATGCTGTATTCACTGCTTTGCGGCTTTACGGATTTTCATTTGTTTCGTGGTGTGTCAGAAATCGGTCTGATGCAGTATCGGAGCATTCTGACCGATGCCGCAGCATTGCGTGCCATTGGTATTACATTGCTGTATACCATATTGGTGGTACCGTTAAAAATCGGGATTGCTTTGATCATTGCCTGCTTGCTCAACCGTTCTTTGAAGGGAATACGAATATTCCGTACTTTGTATTATCTACCTTCAATTCTCGGAGGCTCCATTGCCGCTTCGGTATTATGGAAGGCACTGTTTCGAGATCACGGTTTGATCAATCAGATCCTGTCTTTGCTGCATCTGCCGGAGATCCCATGGCTTGCCGAGCCGAATGCTGCATTATGGGTCATCATCCTGCTCAGAGTCTGGGAGTTCGGCTCACCGATGGTATTGCTTCTTGCAGCGCTGGAGCAGATCCCAACATCTTTGATCGAGGCTGCCCGTCTGGATGGGGCAAGCGCAGTTTCGATCTTTTTCCGCATCCGCCTGCCCATGATATCGCCTGTCTTGTTCTATACTGTCATGATCCAGCTTTGTGTGGCATTGCAGGAATTCAATGCACCTTTTGTGATCACCGACGGCGGCCCGAGAGGGAGTACAACATTGATTTCACTGCTCCTTTACCGCAGTGCTTTTATGGAATATGAAATGGGATATGCCAGTGCAATGGCATGGGTGCTCTTTTTGCTGACTACGGTATTTGTGGGATTGTTCCTGTTAACAAGAAACCGTCTTGTCTTTTATCAAGAGGAAGGAGGCGGCATATGAAACGACGGACATATCAAATAATCTATGGCTTTATTCTGCTGATCGGTGCTGTGCTTCTGCTCTATCCTCTGCTATGGCTTGTGAGCAGTACCTTTCGGGAGAATAGTGCGGTTTTTACAGAAACGGGATTGATTCCCGCATCACCGACCCTTTCGGGTTGGAAAGAGGCTTTTTCCGATTATGGCGGTCAGATCAATCTGCTATCGGCAATGGGCAATACCTATGCTTATGTGATTCCGAAAGTTCTGTTGACGCTGCTTTCTGTAACCTTGACCGCCTATGGCTTTTCGCGATTTCAGTTTGCGGGCAAACGCATCTGGATGCTGTTTTTGTTTTGCACTTTATTTTTACCCCAAACAGTTTTGTATGTACCACAATTTGTGTTGTTTGAGCGCCTTCAGTGGATCGATTCACCGCTGTATCTGCCGTTGATCCTGCCGGCAGCACTGGCAGGGGAGACTGTGTTTATCATCACATTGATGCAGTTTATCCGCAGCATACCAAAGCAATTTGATGAAGCGGCAAGACTGGATGGCTGTAATTCCCTGCAGATTTTGTGGCATATTCTGGTACCGATGCTGCGTCCTGCCTTGATTTCCTGCGGCGTATTACAGCTTTTGTGGTCTGTCAATGATTATATGGGGCCTTTGCTGTATGTCAAAACGCCATCACGCTATCCGCTTTCAATTTTTGTGAAGCTTTCGATGGATGCTGACAGCGGATTTCAATGGAATCGGGTTCTGGCAGTCTGTTGTGTTGCCATGCTGCCGCAGATCCTCGTCTATTTTCTGGCACAGCGCACTACCGATTCTCCTATTGCCACAGGCGGTCTCAAGGACTGAAGATCGGCTTTTGCTCAACGAAAAACCTCCCAAGGTACTGCCGAAGCAGCACCACGGGAGGTTTTCTTACCTATAAATTATGCTGGCGGAACCGTGGGATCAGCCCAGACGATTCTCCAGAGCATCCAGCTGTGCAGTGATCTCAGCAGGAAGCTTATCGCCAAACTGCTTGTAGAACTCACGCAGATCAGCAACCTCATCCTTCCAGAGGTCAGTATCAACAGCCAGCAGCTTGTCGAGGATCTCGGGAGTTACTTCATCCTCCAGACCCTCAAGGTTCAGATCTTCCTTCTTGGGCAGGTAACCGATAGCAGTCTCATCGGCAGCCACAGCATCCTCACAACGGGAGATGATCCAGTCGAGAACACGCATATTATCGCCAAAGCCGGGCCAGATGAAGTTGCCTTCATCATCCTGCTTGAACCAGTTGACATTGAAGATCTTCGGAGCCTTATCACCGAGCTTTTTGCCCATCTCGAACCAATGTGCCCAGTAATCAGCCATATGATAGCCGCAGAAGGGCTTCATAGCCATGGGATCGTGACGCAGTACGCCAACAGCACCGGTAGCAGCAGCGGTTGTCTCGGAAGAAACAGCAGAACCAATGAAGGTACCGTGCTCCCAATCAAAGGACTGGTAAACCAGAGGAGTGGTCTTGGCACGTCTGCCGCCGAAAATGATTGCGGAGATCGGCACGCCATTGGGATTGTTGAACTCAGGAGAGATGCAGGGGCAGTTCTCAGCCGGTGCAGTAAAGCGGCTGTTGGGATGAGCCAGCTTCTGGTTCTTGCCGTCAGCGCCTACCTGAGCAGTAAACTCAACGCCGTTGACCTTTGCGCCCTTCCATTCGGTAGCATCCACAGGAGGATTCTTATCCAGACCTTCCCACCAAACGGTGTTATCAGCATTGTTGATGGCAACGTTGGTGAAGATGGTGTTCTTTTTGGTAGAAGCCAATGCATTGTAGTTGGACTTCTCGTTGGTGCCGGGAGCAACGCCGAAGAAACCGTTTTCGGGGTTAATAGCATACAGTCTGCCATCTGCGCCCTGCTTCATCCATGCGATGTCATCACCAACCGTGAATACCTCATAGCCCTTTGCCTTGTAGCCTTCCGGCGGAATCAGCATAGCAAGATTGGTCTTGCCGCAGGCAGAGGGGAAAGCAGCGGTGATATAGGTAACTTCACCGTTGGGCTTCTTCACACCGAGGATAAGCATATGCTCAGCCATCCAGCCTTCCATCTTACCCTGATAGGAAGCAATACGCAGAGCAAAGCACTTTTTGCCCAGCAGAACGTTGCCGCCGTATGCGGAGTTGATGGACCAAATGGTGTTATCCTCAGGGAAATGTACGATATAACGGTTCTCAGGATCTACATTTGCCTTGGAGTGCAGACCGCGAACGAAGTCATTGGAGGTCTCACCGAGATTCTCAAAAGCAGCCTTACCCATTCTGGTCATGATGTTCATGTTGAGTACAACATAAATAGAGTCAGTGAGCTCAACACCGACCTTTGCCAGAGGAGAACCGATCGGACCCATGGAGTAGGGGATTACATACATAGTTCTGCCCTGCATTACGCCATCATACAGGGGGGTCAGCTTTGCATACATTTCCTTCGGATCACACCAGTTGTTGGTGGGACCTGCATCCTCTTTATTGCGGCAGCAGATGAAGGTACGATCCTCCACACGTGCTACATCATTGGGCAGAGTTCTGTGATACAGACAACCGGGAAGCTGCTCCTGGTTCAGATAGAACATCTTATCGGGGGAATCGTCCGGCAATGCAGTTACTTCAGCGGTCAGCTGATCGAGCTGCTCCTTAGAGCCATCGATCCAGATAACATTGGCGGGCTTGGTCAGTGCGATCATTTCGTCAACCCATTTATTGACATTCGGGTTTTTTGTCAGGGACATGGTACGACCTCCTATTTGTTTTAGAGATTGAGGAACACAAAGTATCCTAAATAACATTATAATGGATAAACGTCAAGATGTCAAGAGAAATTTCTGTGAAAATGAAAATCAGCGTGATGCATAAGCAGTTTTGACGCTGACACCATCAATTCTGCCAATCTGACCGGCAAGTGCACTGATATGCTCCTGAGGGGCATCCATCGCGATGCTGATGAGACAAATGTTCCGTTCGTGATAGGGAAGCCCCATACGGCCGATGATCTCATCCATATAGCGATGCAGCAATTGATTGAGCTGCTCTGTCGCTTCGGGTTTTTCGACAATCACAGCAAGAATTGCAAGACGTGTTTCCATTCTATGAGCTCCTTTCGCAAGACAAGATCATTATACCATGATTGGGAAAAAAAGTCAAATTGAAGATGTTTTCTATGATAACAGCAGCTCTTCGAGCTGTCTGCGCAAGCGCTTGATGATCTTCTTTTCCAGCCTTGAAATATAGGATTGCGAAATGCCGATGGCATCAGCGACTTCTTTTTGTGTTTTTTCCTGTCCGTTGAGCAAGCCGAAGCGCATTTCCATGATCTGACGTTCTCTCGGCGCAAGTCGCTGTACAGCATCCAGCAGGACATTTCGTTCCGCTTCATTTTCAATGTCTCGATTAACAACATCTTCATCGGTACCCAACAGATCCGAAAGAAGAAGCTCATTGCCGTCCCAGTCCACATTCAACGGTTCATCAATAGAGATCTCATTGCGGTATTGCGCCGTTTTGCGTAAATGCATCAGAATCTCGTTTTCGATGCAGCGGGATGCATAGGTCGCAAGCTTGATATTCTTTTCGGGATGAAAGGTCTCCACAGCCTTGATCAGACCGATGGTGCCGATAGAGATCAGATCCTCAAGATGCACACCTGTGGATTCAAATTTCCTTGCAATATAAACAACAAGCCGCAGATTATGTACAATAAGGGTTTCTCTTGCGGCGGAATCTCCCACAGCAAGTGCTTCAAAAGCGTCAGCCTCTTCTTCACGAGTCAGCGGCGGCGGCAGTGTATCGGGGCCGTTGATATAAAATACCTGTTGTTCTTGTTGTGCATCAAACAGGATCGCCTGCAAGCCTTGCAGACAATGTTCCATCCAGCGCATGGTGGATATCTCCTTTCTCGGTTCAAAGCAATAAATTGGGGGAAAACAGTGCCGGAGTCTCCTCGGCAGTGAGGGCGATCATTGCATCGGGATGGTGTTTCTCTGTTCCCCGATACAAGATCATTTCTTTTGGTATGAAGGCAGGAAGCAATCGCTGACCTGTCACGGTTTTGACCGGCAGCATACGGAATCCTTTTTGTGCGGCAGCAGCTGTTTCCGGCGCAGCATAGGCAGCGATCCAGCGTTGCAGCTGACTCATAGGGCATAAAATAACAGCACGGCCGGTAAATGGATCCTTCAGATGATTACCGCTGTCGGGCATGGCGGGGATACAAATACTGTGATCATCCAGCTGCAGCTCCAACCGATATACAGACAGATCCGGTTCTGCTCTTTTACGTGCAGTCAGCGATACGACACCGACAGATGCCACTGCGCCAAGCAGCAGCACCAGCAGAGAAAGATCCGCATACAGTACGCTGTTGCCTGTTACGATATGGATCGAAGAAAACTGTGTGCCAAGGGTATAGATCACACCGCAGAAGAATAAGCCTGTGAGATAAAACCAGATTGTCTGACGCAACAGTCTCGAAAACCGCATCGGCCCGAAAGCGATCCGTACCAGCAGACCGCTTAACAAAAAACGGATGCTCCAGCATAATATACCGGGCAGTGGCGGCAGAAAGATCGCCAGTGCGCTGACAGCGCCAATTGCCGCTGCGATCCATGTACGTCTTGTCTTTAACCGGCAATGGGTAAATTTTGCAACGGCTTGCAGCAGACAGTAATCTACCCATAAATTGGAAAGCAGCAATACATCAAGATACACGGTCATTCTTCATCACCCGATTCAGTATAGCATGGACAAAGCGCAGAATCTGTCAAAACCGCAGAGCATATACCTTAGATTTTTCAGAATATGATACGGCGGTGGAAATTGCCGGAATGCCGTTGACAAAAAGCGAATGTTCTGATAAAATATAGGATAGCTGTAATTTTCAGCAATCCAAGAACAATGTTGCAAAATGAAAGGAAGATCGATTCATGGTGAAAACCAACAGCATTCGGCTGCTTGCTGCGACCCTTGCCGCAGCGTTGAGTGTATCTGCAATTAGTACAGAATCTTTTTCTGCCGATGCAGCTGCGGATTCGTTGCTGATCCTCGGCGACAGCATTTCCGCAGGCTATGGCTTAGCGGAAGGAGAATACGGATACTATGATTATCTTGAGGAGTGTATGGATCTTACTGTCACAAACATGGCAGTCAGCGGTGCACAAACTTCTCACCTGTTGACATTGATCGGTGAAACAGAAACACAAGCCGCCATCAAGGATGCCGATATGATTGCCATCAGCATCGGCGCCAATGATCTCCTGACACCGCTGCGTGCATTTCTTGATGCAAAATGCAAAGAGGGCGAGGATTATATTGATCTGTTCTACCGACTGCAGGCTGAAGGAACCCTTGTGGCACAAATGGCACAGCTCACAGGCTATCTTGCCGATTTCATTGATGCTGCAAAGGACAATCTGACAGAGATCGAAACGCAGATCCGTGCATTGAATCCCGATGCTGAGCTTGTAATGCAGACCATCTATAACCCTGCTGAATTCTATACTGCGGAATATAACGGTGTGGATTATTCCGAAACATATAATACACTGAGCCGTTATATTAAGAATATGCTCAATCGGATCAATGACTTTATCAGTGAGCTTGAGACGGTAACCGTTGCCGACGTTATGGCCGCATATGAAGGTACCGGTTGGATCTATGTTCGTGTGCGCGAAAAAGATGTACATCCCACTGTTCTCGGTCATGCACTGATCGCTGCCGTCATTATGGATTCTGTTGGATTTGAAGGCGGCACCTCTGCACAGATCACTGTGGTTCTGGATGGGCTGACCGCAACCGATGCCAAAACGCTTCCCGAGGATGATTGCGCATTGCTGATGCGCTATGCATCTGCAACCGGCATTCTGCTGGGAGATGTCACCGGTGATACCATAATCAATGCCAACGATGCAACCATGGTATTGATGCATTATCTGGAGGAGTCGATCCTCAATAACGGTCCCTTACTGACAGGCGAACCCTTCAAAGCAGGTGATATCAATGAGGATGGCATGCTTTTGGTCAAGGATGCACAGATGATCCTGCAATACTATGCAATTTCCATTACCGGCGGCACCCCATCTTGGGAAACGGTTTTGGAAATGTATCAGTGATCAGAAACGGATAGAATCAAAAAACGGTTATGCTGAATCTTCTCAGCATAACCGTTATTTTTGTGATATGATATGATTGGAGCAGCTATGATTTATGAAAACCAGTCCTCGGAAAGCTCGGGTGCAAGAGAATAGGATGCAATCTGATAAACCAGTATTTCTGTGGTATCCGAGGGCAATACCCGAACAGCACGCAGCTTATCCTCTTGATAATAGCGATACAGCGTATAGTAAACGGGGCGCTGATTCTGTTTCGATTCCATCATCAGCCAGATCTCACATTGATACTGGACATCATCAACTGTGGAAAGAAAGGTGCTGTAATGCGATATCGTATTGTTTTCGGAGGATTCCACAGCAAAACAGTATTGATATAGATTGGGGATCTGAACGACGTTATCGGAAACCCAGCGATCTTTTTCCCGGATATAGCCGGAATCGCCTTTGCGGAGCGCTTCCAAAGATGCGGTAAACATCCAGTTATCGGTAGCGGTTTCGATACGGACTCGGGTGTTTTGTCCAAGATGTTGATAGTCATAGAAGGTAACTGTCGGAAGCAGAGAAGCCTCCTCAGTAAATTCCAGCTTGGCGGCAGATATGCTCACTGACTCATCACGGATCGACTCTGCGATGGCAAGCGCAATGCTGTTTTCGCTTCCGGATGCCAGTTCGGTGCTGATTTCTCCCTTGCGATAATCAAAGGGATTGCGGCGCAGATATCGCTGATATGGATTACAAAAACGAAAGATCAGCAAAACTGTACCAAACAGCAAAGACAGGATCAGCAGTATCAGTAATACTGTGATCAATCTGCGCTTTCTGGCAGTTTGATACGGCAGCGGTGCAGATGCCTCGGCGTTCAGCGATGAAGAAGAAAAGACTGCCGGTGCTGCCTGCATTTCCTTTGGTTCGGATTGATGCTCAGACGACATAGTCTACACCCTTTCCAAGCTTATGCCGATTCATCCTGCTCGGCTTTTTGATCATGTTTTGTGTTGCCGAAAAAGTCAAGCAGCAGTGTCAGAATCGTAATCACACCGATCACAATAAAAATACCCAGCATTCCTTTTCCCATATAATGGAGATTTTCGATAAATTGATAGGGTTCAAAATACATGGCAAGCGGCATGAAAATGCCTCCTTTCAAAGCAGTAAATTCAAAGTGGGAAATCGATCATAGGAAGAAATTGAGGATCAAGCCGCCGGCAATGACAGAGGCGATCTGACCCGATACATTGACACCGGTTGCCTGCATCAGCAGGAAATTGGTGGGGTCCTCTTTCAGCGCCATTTTATGCACCACACGTCCTGACATGGGGAAGGCAGAAATACCGGCAGCACCGATCATAGGATTGATCTTTTTCTTCAAGAACAGATTCAGGATCTTTGCAAAGAGCACACCGCCTGCGGTATCGAAGATGAAGGCAAAGAGGCCCAGACCAAGAATGAGCAGCGTATCGGTTTTCAGGAAAGCATCTGCCTGCATCTTGGTAGCGATCGTAATGCCGAGGAAAATGGTAACAAGATTGGAAAGTACCTTTTGCGCAGTCTCGGAAAGGCTGTTGAGGACACCGCATTCCCGGATCAGATTGCCGAACATCAGAAATCCTACCAGAGCAACCGATTCCGGTGCCACAAGACCTGCAATAATGGTAATCAGGATCGGGAACAGGATGCGAGTGGATTTTGCAACCGGCTTTTGCGTATATTCCATACGGATCATACGCTCTTTTTTTGTGGTCAGAGCACGGATCACAGGAGGCTGGATGATCGGAACCAGTGCCATATAAGAATATGCCGCGACCATGATCGCACCTACATAATTGGATTGGAGTTTTTGTGCTACTACGATCGAGGTGGGACCGTCGGCAGCGCCGATGATCGCAATGGAAGCGGCATCCTTGATCTCAGGGAAGAACATCGAGGCAAGACAAAGTGTGAAAAAGATACCGAATTGAGCCGCAGCGCCGAACAGCATCAGCAGGGGATTGGATAGCAGCGGGCCAAAGTCGATCATAGCACCGATACCGATGAACAAAATCAATGGAAACAGTTCGTTGGCGATACCGGCATTGAACAGGGTAGTCAGCGGTCCGTCGGGTGCTGCGGCACCTGACATCGGCAGATTCACAAGAATCGCACCGAAGCCCAAGGGCAGCAAAAGCGTCGGCTCCATATCCTTTTTGATGGCAAGATAGATCAGAACACCACCGATGATCCACATGACAACCATCTTCCAGTCAAGATTAAGCAGATTTTCATAAAGAACGTGCATACTGAAATTTCCTTTCTGATTTTGTCTGATGAGAGAAAAACACACAGCAAACTGTGATTCGGACATAAAAATAGACCTCTATCGCAACAGAAAAAAAGCGAATCAGCCGTGATTCTGATGCGATAAAGGTCTTGCCGTTTCAATTCCGTCCGGGCATTGCATAAGCGAATGCCGTGGTTGACGGGTCGGAATCCAAAGCCAGAGGAACTGACACTGCCGGCTACTCCCCTCTATCACAAACAGCATACCATAATCCGCCAAAAATGTCAAGCAGCACCGCCGAATTTGTACGAAACGGCAAAACAGTCTGTCAAATCGAGATTCCCTCTGTGGATGTTTTGTATCGAAAATCGGCAATGCAATGCTTTTTTTGAGAAAACCCATGACAAACGAAAAAAAATATGGTATAATACTTTCAGAAGAATGATTCCCAAGAGAAGGCGGTGTGCGATTTGAAAATTGTATTGGGCATGAGTGGCGGTGTTGACTCTGCAGCAGCAGCCTATTTATTACAGGAAGCAGGCCATCAGGTATATGGTGTTACACTGCATATGACCGATGAGGCACCGCCCGATGTTGCGGGTGCCCGTGCCACGGCGGATCGGCTGCAGATTTCCCACGCTGTTGTCGATTGCCGAGAATCTTTCCGCTGTCGTGTCGAAGCAGCGTTTGCTTCTTCATATCAGATCGGAGAAACCCCTAATCCTTGTGTATTATGCAATCGGGAAATCAAGCTTGCGGCTCTGCAGAAATTTGCAGCAAAGCATGGCTGTGATGCAATCGCAACAGGGCATTATGCAAGGATCTCCACCGATGCCAATGGGAATCGGATCCTGCTGCGCGGGATCGATCCGCAAAAGGATCAGAGCTATATGCTCTATCGCATTACAAAAGAACAGCTTTCGCAGCTGATATTACCGCTGGGTGATCTGACGAAGGATAGGATCCGTGCCATTGCAGCTGCCAATCAGCTGATGCCGTCAATTCCTCGTGACAGCATGGATATCTGTTTTATTCCCAAGGGGGACTATGCGGAATACTTGCAGCTTCATCACGGTTTTGCTGCAACGCCGGGTGTATTTCTAACGAAGGATGGACAGAGGATCGGTACACATACAGGGCAATGGCAGTTCACCGTAGGACAAAGAAAAGGCTTGGGTCTTGCCTGCGGTACGCCTGTATATGTGTTGGAAAAAGATGCCGCTGCCAATTCCGTGACGGTCGGCAGCAACGAAGACCTGTTTGCATCCCATTGCCGCATCAGGGATTGCTGCTGGCTAACCTCACCGGATAATCATAGGCAATATACTGCGAAAATTCGTTACAGCCGCAGTGAATCTGCCGCTTGGCTTGAGACCGCCGATCTTCAAACCGCAATCCTGCATTTTTCAGAGCCGCAGCGAGCCATGTCCAGAGGACAATCCGCGGTGATCTATGCAGGCGAACAGGTGATCGGCGGCGGACTGATCGATGAGATCCTGCCTGACTCCACCAAAGGAGGCGCTGGTATTTCGTGAACGAATTGTTTCGCTCCATTGAAACGCTGCCCGGTGTAGGTGCAGCCCGTGCAGCCAAATACCAAAAACTTGGCATTGATACGCCCTTTGATCTGTTGTATCATTTTCCCCGTACCTATATCGATTATACTGCCCCGATCTATATTTCCGATGCCGAACCGCAGATGCCGGCTGTTGTGCGCTGTACTGTGACGAAGAAAATGACTCCGCAGTATATCCGCAAAGGCTTTACGATCTATAAGCTGATCGCAACCGATGGGATCACAGATTTTACGATTGTATTCTACAACAATCCCTATACCCATCAGGCCATGCAGATCGATCGGGAATATTATGTATACGGTAAGGTGACCGGAGGCATTTTGCATCGGGAAATGCAGTCGCCGCAGATCCAAAAGGTTGAGCAGGCACTTCTCTTGCAGCCTGTATATCCGCAGACCACAGGACTCACCAGTGCTATGATCCGTACCAATATGCAAAAAGCACTATCCTTTCTGGCTGAGGAAACGCAAATGGAAACACTGACCGAGGCACTGCGAAAGCAATATAATCTTTGCTCTCTGACAGATGCGTTGTATGGTGTGCATATGCCGAATTCAACTGAGCAGCTCGCTGCTGCCAGAAGACGTCTTGCTTTTGAGGAGCTTCTGCTGTTTCAGCTTGGTACCAGAATGCTGCGTACCCGTGCAAAGGTGCACAACATCGAGCCGATGTCCAAAGATACGGATTTGCAGGCATATTATCAAGGGCTTCCTTTTGCTCTGACCGGTGCTCAGCAAGCTGCCATTGACGATATTCTTCGGGATCTCTGTTCCAATCAGCCAATGAACCGGCTGCTTCAAGGCGATGTTGGCAGCGGAAAAACTGCCGTTGCTGCTGCAGCCTGTGCTTTTGCTGCCAAAAATGGTGTGCAGAGCGTTTTGATGGCACCTACAGAAATTCTTGCGCAGCAGCATTATCATACCCTTTGCAATTTCCTTGCCCCAATCGGTCTGACACCGGTTCTTTTGACCGGTTCCATGCGTGCGAAAGAGAAACGGGAAGCCAAAGCAAAGATCGCAAGCGGTGAAGCAATGGTTGCGGTCGGAACGCACGCTGTGATCCAGAAGGATACGCAATTTCAGAATCTCGGACTGGTCATTACCGATGAACAGCATCGC
>JAZOCU010000012.1:0-15434 GCA_045596625.1 Oscillospiraceae bacterium
TGTATTATCTTGGTTTCTCAGATTTTTGCTTAATGCTAAACTGGTGAGAGCTTCAGCTGCTTGCTGAGTCTCTTTTCCAAAATTGCATACAACTTGTTTAATTTCATCTTCCGACAAACTACGGTATAAACCATCACTGCACAAAACAATATGGTCGCCATCCAAAAGATGAAATCCTGTGCTGTTCATATCTACGTAATGAACTCCACCAACACCTATGTAGCTGATTAGGGCCTCTTTCTTTGGATTGTTATCAGCCTCTTCTTGTGTGATCTCACCGCGTTTTACTTTTTCGTTAAGCAACATTAGAAAATTATGATCTTTTGTAATACATAAAATGTCGTTGCCGCGAATTATGTAAATATGGCTGTCTCCGACTGATGCCCAATATAGTTGATCATCCTCAATAACGACACTTGCGAGTGTCGTTCCAGCTCCCAAAATTTGAGTTCCTTCATCAGTTTTCATCATTCGAACCTCTTCATCGGATTGATAAATTACTGATTTATAGAACATTGGTATAGACGGGAACTTAGCATCGCTATGAAATGTATCGTAAACTATAGAAGAGCATAATGCACTTGCTTTTCCGCCGCCAACAAGACCGCCCATTCCATCGCACAAAACAGAAATTGCTTTACCATTTTCAGCATACGAATAAAAGGTATCAGATTTAATTGCATCTTGTTGCTCGTTTCTACGTCCAATAACTGATGAGGTTCCTATGTAGACACTCTTGTCAAACTCATCTAGCATTATTGTGTGCATATCATCCATAACACTGTCTTTATCTTTATCCATCATTTGAATAACGCCCTTTCTTAAACATTCAGAACTAACATATGGTTTCTGGTAGCTAAATAAAATTTCGTTCCAGGATTAATCACATATTCCTTGTTTTTAACAAGCTGAGTTCCATTTTCAAAAAAGGTTCCATTGGATGAAGCATCACACAAATAGATACGATTACCGTCAAAACGTAAGTAACAATGTATTCTACTAATGTTAGTATCACCGGAAACAATATATTGACAACTTTGAGCAGAACGCCCGATCTTAAATACATCATTATTCCCGATAAAAACCTTATTACAAAGAGAATTTCCAACAATAGCAGCAACATAGGGTTGTACCTGTTTAAACTCTTTTTTTATGCCTTGTTGTTCGACTTGCTTATTTTTAACTGCACCTTGTTGTGAAAACTGTCTTTGCTGTGAATATTGTCGTTGCTGTGTGCCTTGTTGATTATCATTTTGCGGAATGACTTTTTTCTTTTGCTCAGTTGATGCATTGATATCAATATCATCAAGTAGCTCTTTAAAGTCTTTGTATCTGCGCTTAAAATCAAGTTCCATTCCGCGCTCGATAACGTCTGATGTTTTCTTTGTTACCGGGCAACCCAACGAAGCAAGAGAGGGTTGTTGCTCACCTCTATATCTAAACAAAGCATCAACCAAAGGTTTGCCTGAAACCAGTGTGTAGAATGTCGCACACAAAGCATACACATCGCTCCACGGACCTTGAGTTCCTTTAGCATTGTATTGCTCTGGGGGAGCAAAACCAGGCTTGAGAAGAATTGACATACCTTTATTTTGTGTGCTTACGAAGTTTCTGGCTGCACCAAAATCTATCAACTTAATTCTTCCGTTGCTTGTAACAATAATATTTTCAGGGCTTAAATCTCGGTGGAGAATATTCATTCGATGGATCTCCATAAGAGAACTTGCAATCGTAACAAAAACCATTTTGGCAAAATCGGGATCGAGTTTACCACCGCTTGTTCGCGCCATCTTTCTGAGATCTTGTCCGTCAAGATATTCCATTACAAGATAAGCTGTATTGTTCTGTGTGAAATAATCCAGAATATCAACAACTATAGGATTATTGCGAAGTTTAAGCAGAGTTTTCGCTTCTTCCATGAATTTATCTCTGCCGTGAGTAAAAACAAATCGTGCTTTATCATCTGAGAAAGGAACTATGTTTTGAGTACCACCACTTCGTGTTGAATACTCCGAGGGCATATATTCCTTTACCGCACAAATATTATTACTGATAATGTCCTTCGCAATGTAAGTTACACCAAAGCCACCCTTGCCTAAAACTCGACCAATAAGATATCTGTTATTTAGCAGGGTGAAAGCAGGAAGCACACCAGCAAATTGTTTGTTTTTTGAATAGTCATTACCACAATTAGGGCAGATTGTACTTCCACCGATCGGCATAAAGCAATTGGGACAATTATCGTATGGGAGCATTCAATTTCACCTACCTAAAATCGTGATAATAATGTCAGACAAGCCAGCCATAATCTTATCACCGCTGGACAACCGTTGTCTGCTGTTTATACGGATTCCATTTAGCATCGTTCCATTACGTGATTGCAAATCCATTACATAGAAAGTTCCGTTATCATTCTCAATCACAAAATGCTGGCGAGATAATTTCGTATCATCTATATAAATGTCGCACGTATCAGAACGTCCAACTATAAGACTACTAACAATGTTTGTCTCAATGTTTTGCTCGGAAGTTTTACCTGTTTGAATTTTTAATCTAATTCTAATAGCATCATTAGTCTTAATATGATGCTTCACCACATCCTGCATGGGCTCAGTGTAATCAATGCTTTCAACCTGATTTTTTACAGGAACGGTAAGAACATCATCTGTGCCATTTGTTTCACTCTTTTTCTTTGCAGAGAGAACGAAAATTAAAACAATAATTCCAATGACTATAATACTTCCAACTATAATCAGAATTATTGCCCACAAGGGTAATCCAGCAGTGTTATTAGCTTTTTTGACTTCTAACACTTGCTTTCCAGAAAGAGCATTTGATTCTTTAGAATCATCCTTTATGCCGGAAAACTCAAAAGTATATGTACCTTTGGTAATAGGTGTTTTTGTCTTAATTTCATAGGCGTTATCGTTTTCTGAATAGAAAACTTCAGAAATTTCAAATTTTGCACCTTTAGCATTTGTGATTTTATATGCTGTATTAGAGGTTGCTCCGATAACTCTCTCTGAAAAAGAAATCACAAAAACATCTTTTTCAATATCATAAGCCAATTCACTTACTTCAGGGGCAGAAGTGTCAGAGATTGAACGAACGATGGGTACGTTATATTCAATTTGAGAAGAACCTACTTTAATGGAAAGTTGCTTTTCTTTTCCGTCGGCATAGTTTGATGCTGCTTTTAGTTTGACAACAGTCACATCATTAAGTTGCGCTAAGAAATCCTTAAAAGCATCTTTCGATTTAATAATGGAGAAACTTCCGCCAGAAGCACGAGCTAATTCACCAAACTTGTCAGAAGCATCCTTTGAGGTGTTGTAAGAACATGCCGCATAAAGTGGAAGAGCTCGGCTATCATACAACTTCATAACTTCATCAAAGGTTGAACTGCCTTTTTGAACATCAATTCCATCGGAAAAAGCAATAACATATTCTCTGTCAAAATTGCTATTAGACGAATTTGAGACTTGATATGCTTGATTTAATGCTTCATAAAACAAAGTGCCGTTTTCATTGCATTTTAATTTGTTTACAATGTTAATAGCATCGTCCCTTGTTTCAGAACCTGTTAATACCGTATTAACTTCTGTTTCGCCGAAAGTAATAAGAACTACTTTGTCATTATCACTTAATTGATTTATGTAGGAAACGATATTGCTCTTTACTAAATCAAATGAGCCATACATTGAGGTTGAAAGATCTACCAATATGTAAGCACAAGATGAATTCTTATCGACATCATATTTATAAACATCTTCAACACTAAGTTTTTCTGTATCAAGAGTGGAGCTGATTGCATTTTTATCATAACCAGAGCCCTTAATCTCTACTGAGATTTCAGGCATAGTAACACCAATTCTACCCAATGATATAATATTTGATTGCTCTGCGGCTACCGGAACGGTGATGCAGAACACAAGTATCAAGGATAAAACAATGTTTATAATCTTTTTCAATTCCATTCACGACCTTCCTTGCAAAACGGAACAAACATATATTTGCTTTGTCCGGCTTGAATAACATCACCATCAACTATGTTTTTTTCAGAAGAAATTGCTTCACCGTTAACATATGTATGACCGGATCCACTGACTAAATAAAAAGCAATACTTTTCGGATCGTAAACAATCGAAAAATGCTTTTCTCTGGCAATAGAATTATCGTCAGAAAGCACGATGTCCATATCCTGAGAACGACCTGCAAAATTTCTGCCGGAGTGGATTACATAACTTTTTCCTTTTTCCAATCCTTCAACACATACAAGCCAGGCCACAGTGAGTACGTTTTGAGTTTCGTCAATGAAAATGCCAATGGTTTTTTCAAACTCCGTAACAGCTTCACCATATCCTTCGGTTAACTGTGCATTATCATCTACTTCAATAGGATCAATATAGGAAGTAAGTTGTTCATTTACTCCTGCATCTGCCGTAACTGCATTATTCATTTTTTCGCAATAGGGGCAAGAGGAATTTCTCTTGTCGTCATAGTAATGATTATTAGGACATTGAACTATTGCCATTTTCTCACCAGTGCCTTTACTTAATATTCACCAAAATAGCAGAGTAATTATCCATGCCTTTACCGGCACCATTTGCTTTTACTTCTGCTGTCATTTCACGAAGAGCATCGTAAGCGGATAAATCTTTCTTCAAGATTTTAATGATGGTCTTTTCATCAATCCATTCCCAGAATCCATCAGAACAAAGTAGGAACGTATCTCCCTTAATTGTTCTCATATGTCTCTGTGCGATTTCATATGCGGGTGCATCCCATTCGGCACCCATAGCGCGAAGAAGAACACTTCTGTCTGGATGGTGTCTGATTTCTTTTTCTTTGATTTGTCCGCTAATTGCCAACATTTGAGGAACACTATGGTCTATCGTTCTGCTCAACTGTTTCCCATCGCGAAAATGATAGAGTCGTGAATCACCAACGTGTCCCCATTGAGCAATATTTTCAGTTATTAGCAACATAACCATTGTTGTTTTTATAGAATGAAGTCCTTTGGTTTCCTTTTCCTCCATTAGCATTTCCTGTGCAGTATCAAAACACTGATCCAGGAACACACCACCAAAACCATCAGTGTTTTCTATTGCTGCGCCGACACAATCGGACACAAAATTGGAGGCAATATCACCATTACCGTGACCGCCCAAGCCATCAGCTAAAACAAAACCATATGTAGAAAGCGGCTGATTGATAAAAACTCTTACCGCATCTTCATTTTTTTCTTTTTCACCAATCTCTGTGACAGTTGCATATTCAATCACGATAAATCCTCCAGTTTTATAGTATTACGAGTAAATTTTGTTCAATCGACTAAATTCTGATATTAAAGAATTCACTCGGCAAAACAAAATGATTATAAATGGGCGGTGACAGGTGGTTTCCTATCTGCCACCGCCCATTCGTTTAAATCAAGTCATTGCTGTGTGGCAATTATTATGCTTCATTCTTTTTTCTCTTCTTGAGTAAGATCAACAGGGTAATAATTCCTGCCAAGAGAACAGTTCCGCCAATGGAACCCCAGAAGAGAGGAGTATTTGCATACCAAAGAATAAAGATGTTGGTAGATACGGTAAGGTGTTCTACCTTGTAGAGTTCAGATTCGTTGCCTGCAAGGTCTTTAGCTACAATTTCAACAGAGTAGTTATATCCGCTTTCAACAAGGAACTTATACTCATTGTTGCCAAGATCTTCAATTTCTGTTTCTACAGTTTTACCGTCATTGTTGGTGAGTTTAACCACAATTGTTTCTGCATCAAGATTGGTTTCAGTGATTTCAAATTCTACCCAGAACTGAGTATCGTTTACACTCTGGTCATTCTTGATATTTGCAGAAATAACAGGGTTAGTGCGGTCGAGAGTGAAGCTAATAGTTCCAGCTTCGGTCTTGGTGTTAACGTTGCTGTTTTCAGCCTTGTCATAGGTGATAACATTGAGAGAATATACACCATCATGATCGAAATTATTATTATCAAGGGTGTAAACGGTCTCATACCAGCCACCAGTACCAACGATTACATTTTTAGAATAGTTCTCGTTTTCTTTCAGATCAATATCTGCAGACTCACTACCGTCATTAAGTGTGAATACAGTTTTCTTATCTGCATTCTCATCAACCTTATCAACGTTGATCTCGTGGAGCTTGATTGTAACCTTATCGTTAGCATAAGCACCATTGAGCTTGTCGGTAAAGGTTTCTCCAGTGTACTTATCGTTGTGCTCTGTTTCAATCCAGAATACAGAGCCTTCACGGTTTACAGAGAAGTTCATGGTTTCTACAGTTGTATTGCCACCTTCATCTGCTGCGGAATTAATGATAGATACACTGTGATTTGCATAGTCAACAGCGGTACAAACGAGAGAATAGAATCCATCAACCTCAAGGTTGTTTACTGTGTAACTATGTACGGTTTCACCGTTTGCATTTGTTGTTGTGGTTGCATTGCCAAGAGCAATAGCCATTGTTTCATAAGTGAAGCTGTTATTACCATTGTCTTTCTTGATAACTGCATTCAAGGTAGGCTTGAAGCTTTCAAGAGCAATGTTAGTATCAGTTACAGAAACAGTAAAGCTAATGGTTTCCTCGTTGTTTGCAGATTGGTGTTTAACATTGGAAACGTTGATAACAGGATCCTTGGTATCGATAGTCAACTGATTAGAAACGAAAGGTGTCATCTCATTTGTTGATCTATCTACATAAGTTACATTTACGATATAGTCTCCGTCGCCACTATGATTTTCGGGAGCAGATAAAGTGAATGTACCGGTATGAACATCAACGCTGTTATCTTTCCAGTCAACCTGAACGGGGAAGTTTGCATCATCCTTTGTAACAACAACCTTAACGTCATCACTAAAGAAGTTTGCCTCGTTGATTACGATTGTGGCATTGATTTCACCATCATAGTAGGATACATTATCTACCTTCTGAACAGGATCATTGAAAGTTACAGTTGAAGTAGGCTTGATATTATCTACAACGATTGTGCTTTCGCCGGAGAACTGGTCACTTTCATTGGTAGAACGGTCATATGCGGTGAAATGAACTGTACCATTGAACTGATTTACATTAGTAAGTGCTTCTTTAGGAATGTTAAAGGTAGCAGTAAAGTTGTTACTATTTTCATCACGAACGATGGGAGAATTTTCGAGCGCTTCAGCAATAGTCTGATTAAGTAACTCTGCATTTACTTTACTTACATTATCGTTGATTTCATAACTGTAAACAAAGTGATTGATGCCGGAAATATCATCCTTTGCAGTAATCGTCACTTCCATCTGCTCGTTGTAGTAGATTGCACCAAAGGTGATAGTGTTGAGAATCTTTTCAACGATTGTCTTACCATCTACGGTTTCGCTGTACTTAACCTCTACACACTCAGGCTTTGTTTTATCTACAGTAAAGTAATCAGGCTTACGGTCATCAGCTTTATTGGTTGCAAGATCAGTATACTCAATGTCAAAGGTGTAATTTGCATCTTCTGCATACACGATTGTCATCTCGTATGTATCATCTGCTCTACGAACGGTATCCACATCATATGCAGTCCATTCAGAACGATTTGCGCCCTGAGCGAGATATTCTTTTACATTACCATCATTATCGAATGTAAATGTTGCAACATCTACATTCTTGCCAAGAACATTCTTAGCCTTTACGCTGATAACAACATCATCCGCACGGAAATTGTGTTCTTTGATAGTAATGGTTGCCTTACGAACGTCATTGAAATACTCTCTATCGTTGCCGTCAGTATCCTTTAATACAACCTCAGTAGAAGTAGCATAGTCAACTGCAACGTCGGGAAGAGTTTTATCAATTACGATAAGATGTGAAGTGTAGTCCTTCATCTTGTTTGTGGAACGATCTGTATAAGCGATGTTCACAAAGTAGTCGCCTTCCTCAGTAAGAGTAAAGGTACCCTCGTGTAAATCATCAGTTTTGTCCTTCCAATCTACTTCAACAGGATAATCAACACCATCTTTTGTTACTTCAACTACAACATCATCACTATAGAAGTTGCCTTCATTAATCAAAATAGTTACAGTATTGTCGGTATTATAGTAAGCAATAACACTACCCCCTGCGGAATATTCGGATTCATTTTGAAGTGTTGCTGCATTTACTACACGAGCGGCGGGAGTATACTTTACAAAATCATTAATATCTTTATCACGATTAGGCTCAATAGTATCAATCACCAGACCTGTTATAGTTTCCTTACCATCAGATGCTTCATCAACCCAATCGGTTTTATTTCCCGCTTTATCCCAAGCACGAGCTTTAAGTGCACCCTTAAACTCAGCAGGAATCGTAATTGTTATTTTATCGCTATACAAGTTTCCAGCTTCAACAATGAGGTTATCAGTTACGGAAACAACTGTTGAATCGTATTGCGCCTCTGTACCTTCATAAAGATATTCAATAGTATCTAACGAAAGATTATCAGTAGCTGTAATGGTTGCAGTCACAGGTGCCTTATAGAAACCAAAGGTTAATACTTCAGCTACATAAGCAAGTGCATTTCTATCATAGGTAATAACAGGGGCAGATGGTAGCTCAATGTCCATCTTAACAGATACTGGGAAAACCTCAGATTCATTGCCGGCATTATCTTCGCAATAAATCAGATAATCTCCTTCATAATTCTGTGCTTTTATTGTGTGGGAGAATGTTTTTTCGGTAGCATCAAACTCGTCTACATATCCCCATTCCTCACCGTCAACATCCTTTTTAATATAAACCTTAATAACGCCTGATGCCGTATTATTCACTATCGGATCAGTAACTGTACCGCTTATAACTACATTTTCGTTAGTCCAATCATCCGACTCAACAACGCCTGTCAATACTACAGGTTTTTCAATGTCCATCTTAACAGATACTGGAAAAATCTCAGATTCATTGCCGGCATTATCTTCGCAATAAATCAGATACTTTCCTTCGTAGTTCTGTGTTTCTATTGTGTCGGAGAATGTTTTTTCGGTAGCATTAAACTCGTCAACAGGTCGCCATTCCTCACCGTCAACATCCTTTTTGATATAAACTTTAGTAACACCCGACACCGCATTATTAACTATCGGATCGATAACTGTACCGCTTATAACTACATTTTCGTTAGTCCAATCATCCGACTCAGCAACGCCTGTCAATACTACAGGTTTTTCAACATCTTCATAAATGACAATAAAGCTTTCTTCGGAGATGTTTCCTGCCACATCCTCACACCAGACATAAACATTTCCGTTATAGTTCTGAGCTTCAATTTCAAAACTATATGCATCCTCAGCAAGTGTAGCTTCTTTGATTTCACCCTGTCCTTGTCTGTAATAAACTGTCTTTACACCAGAAAGGTTATCAGAAACACTGCCGCCGATCACTACATTACCATTGGTCCAAACATCCGGGTTTGCAATAACGTTCAAAACTTCAGGATTAGTTATATCCATCTTAACTGTGATGGGCTTTTCATCCGAAACATGACCTGCATAATCTACACAGTAGAGGATGTAATCACCGTTATAATCCTGAGCGGAAACTTCGTAAGAGAAGTCAGTGCCATCAAAATCAGTTACTTCTTCGTATTGACCATCAGTACCTTTTTTGATGAAAATCTTTTCTACACCAACGTTATCATCCAATACAGTACCACTGATTACAACATTCTGGTTAGTCCAATCAGAAGATACAGCCGAAATATCGGTAATCTCAGGTTTAACAGCATCAACAGCAACACCTTCGAATTCATAATCGGTAGAATCTTTGCTAATATCTTGCTGTTCGCTGTTGTTGCTGGCATTATCATAAGCAATAGCGGTTAACTTCGAATTAGTTCCTACCGGAATAGTAACAGTGATTTTTCCATCAACAGCCGCCTTTTTCTCTGTTGTGGAACCAAGAGTATATTCGATTTCTTTTACACCCGATAAATCATCAGTTGCTTCAATAGTAGCAACTTGCTCGGCCTTGTAAATGCCAAAAGTGAGAGTTTGTAATACCTTTTGAATTGCAGGGGTAGAATATGTAATGGTGGGTTTGCTGGGCTTAACAATATCAATCTTTGCTGAAAGTTCGCTATTTACAGAAACATTACCTGCGTTGTCAACACAATAAACAACATAAGAATCGGTATTGTTAGCATCGTTAGGAATAACAAAGCTAAATTTACCGTTGTCATTTTCTAATTCAACGGGAGTGCCATTTGCTCTAACATAATAAATATTCTTTATATCAGAAAGGTCGTCGCTTACCGTACCGCTTACGGTGGTATTGCTATTAGTCCAACCTTCAGGATCAAGAGCATTTAATGCAACAGTAGGTTTAATATTATCAAATGAAATAGCGTTAGTTACTGAAATTACAGATTCGTTGCCGGCTTCATCTACAGAGTACACATCGTATGTATATGTACCACTTGTGGTAAGAGCGGTATTAAAGTTGAAGCTTGTGCCAGTAACGGTTGCCTCTGTCCAATCGGTTGCACCAGTAAGACGATAATAAACTTTTGATAGACCGGAATCTGCTTCCGTAACATCACCGGTAATAGCAATATTTTCTTTCTTCCAACCGGAAATAGTGTTAATTACATTTACAGGTGCAGTTCTATCGATTTTAACATCGACACTGGATACGGTCGATTTATTGCCAGCGACATCTTCGCAGTAGAACTTGTATGTTGTATTGCATTCCTCATCTACTACGAGAGTAAAGTTGGGATTAAAGGTAAGCTCTGACCAAGAGGCGTCACCATTCTTTTGATAATAAAGTTTCTCAACGCCAGAAGCAGCATCTTCAACCTTACCAGTAATAGTTACTTTATCTTTTGTCCAAGAGGATTTATCTGCAACAAAACTCTTAATTTCGGGAGCATCTTTGTCAATTTTATTTACAGTAACAACAGTTGCTTCACTTTCATTTCCTAAAGCATCTTTCACTTTGAAGCTATATTCACCATTTGCGGTAACAGTAAACTCAGAAGTAGCTTTATATTCACCACCATTGAGACTATAAGTTACTCCACCGCAAGCAGCATCAGCAGCGTTTACTTTAAGAACTACATCACCATTAGTCCATTCGGTAGCATTTCCGTCAACAGTGCTAATCACAGGTGCGGTCTTATCAATAACAAGCGTAGTATCGCTTACAATAGTTTTGCTATTATTAGCAATATCGGTATAGGTAATGGAATAAGTGTACTCACCCTCATCGGAAAGGAGGAAAGAACCCTTACCATTAGCCTGATCCCAAGCAGAAAGAGCCTTATCTGCTCCATTAACCTTGACAACTGGTTCACCGGAAATATCAACATTCGTATCGGTCACAGTAAAATCAACGGTAATATCGCCGTTAGTAAATACCTTGTTGTCAGAAGTTACGCTTTCATCTGTTTCAAGAGTATATTTAGATTCAATGTCAGGTGCCTGACTATCAAGAATTACGATTTTTCCGTCTGCATCAGCAACAGAAGACTCATTTTCTGCATTATCAACAGCCTTAACCAGAACGGTACCTCTATACTGAGGTGCCATTGTGAAACTATTGCCAGAAACTTCAACAAAATCATTTGAATCGTTCAACTTGTAGTAATACTTATAAATACCGGTCTCATCATCAGTAGATTCTAACTCAACTGTAATGGTATTATTACTTACAATATATTCATCAGGAGTTACGGAAAACTTAATAGATGGAGTTGCGGGAGCAGTAGTATCCTCTTTCACGGTGAGTAAAAACTCAACCTTGTCTTCCTTATAAACACCGTCAGAAGCAACAGATACGCTAATTGTGGTTTCACCTGCGGCCAAAATTTCAACTTTACCGTCAGTCCACACCTTAGCAACGGAAAGATTAGTGCTGCCGTATGCTATACTAGAAGAACTATCTGTCGATACATTAAGATTAAAATCATTAGAACCGTGCTTATTAAGATATAACGTAGCAACAGCGTTTCCAACTTTTAAGTTAGCATCTAATAAGGTTTTTGTCATTTCAACATTGATCGCCATGTTATCGGCATCAACGGTTGCTGTATCCGTAATACTGTCATAGCCGTTTGCTGTTACAGTATAAGAGATAACAATGGTGTTATCCTGAGCTGTGCTCATTGCAGTAGATGCATCATCAAGATGATAAATGCCATCAGATTCTTCTACAGCATCATACGTGGTAGCATCTTCGCCAATAGTATAGGTAATGGATGCACCTGTGATTGGGTTTGATCCTTCGACTAATGCGATAGTTACATCATAACTGTCCATTGCAAATGCAATCATAGTCGATACCGGTATCATAGATATCAACATCAATGCACTTACAAGTAACGCAATTAGTCTTTTAGATACGTTTTTGAACTGTTTCATTGCGATTCCTCCATCATTTTTTTGTGCTTATCTTCAATCATTTGACGATTGGATATGTAATAATAATTCTTTCCATTAAAAACACAGTGGGAACAAAACGAAAATAATATTAAGGACAAGGATATATAGCATGTAATGCCAATTCCCTCAGTAAAGTAGTAAGCAACAGCAAAAGTTATTACCGATAGTAAAAATACAATGTCACTTACTACACCAAGCGGACTCTTTAAAAAGGAAATAAGACCAATTTTGGGCTGAATTCTTATGCTTCGTCTTATCCTGTAATATTTTGCTCTCCATCTGCCAATCCGCTTTGACAAAACGATTTGAAGAACAATTCCAATAATTAGGAACAACCAAAAGCAAATGCCACAAATCATACTAATTAGCGAAACATCTGCCGATGTTGCAGAACCTCCAAATGCCATAGCAGTCAGTGAAGCTGCAACTATAAAATAACTTGATACCGAACCTATTAATAAGGCAATGTTTAATTTCTTATCCATCACATCACCTCGTTAGTGCTAACAAACATAATGTTCTTTTCGATAATAAATTCCGGGTTTACCGATTTTGAACCGCTGCTTAGCACGGAAGTTCCTGTATCGCTACTCGGTTGTGTCGGGAAACCTGTTGTTGGACCAACGTTAAGACTGTGCGTGTTGTTTTTCTTAACCTTAGCTTTTTTCTCAAGTTCCTCGAACACATTTACCTTGCCGCGTTGACTTGCGGCTGCACTACTGTTCTTTCTGATCTCTTCAATTTGTTTCTGCTCTAACGAACCACTCATATCCTTTCGAAGAGCGGGAATATTAAAGCCGAAGAACATAGCAATTGTAGCTATCAAGAAGCCACCAGCAAGAACAGCACAGACAATACCTATAATAAATAGTGATTCGTACATTATTTAATCTCCTCCAATTCTGCTTTATAGAAGGCTTCAACCGAAGGGATTAACTTCTTGTTGATCTCACTCTTTATTTCAGCTTTAGCTTTTGTGTAATCATCTTCCGAATCAGGAACGCTGTTAAGTGCAGACTCGAAACTCTTGAGAAGTGCTTTCATCTCATCAACCGTTACTTCAGCACCGAAATTACGATAGTTTTCGAACAAGATATAGGATAGCTTATCCAATGTTTCCAACTTAACGATTTCGGTCATATTAGCATCGCTATTAAGAACATTCAAAACTTCCTTATTCGTATTCCAGAACGAAAGATAGGCAGACTGTTCAAACATATCCACATCTATGCCTGCAAATTTCTCGATTTCAGAGAGTTCTTTCTTTTCACCCGCAGCATTTTCTTTAAGGTTTTCTCGATTGTTTTGGAAGAACGATACTGAATAGAACACTTTTGCAAGATTAAATTGTTGCTCTTTCAATCCAGCATATTCACCGGCTTTGCCACTCTGCGCAATAGAAATAACCTTTTCGAAATATGGCATAGCAGCTTTCATAACTTCAGCATCGCTGCCTTCGTATTTTTCCCACATCAAAAATCCAAGTCTAAATTGGATTTCTGCATAGTCGGTAGGATGTTCAGCCTTAAATGATGCCATTCTTTCATCGGGGAACCATGCTAACAGATCTCCGGTTGTAATCGTATCTCCTGGAGTTGTTACACCAGTAGAACTACCTGCAGTGACCTTTGACACTACACTATAGAGTTGATCTGCGAGTTTGGTGTATGCAAGAGGTTTCTCACTGTCAACGGCCATTGCACTGATATAGCTCTTATCTTCAATCAGACTATCGTAAGAGTTCTGTTTTGCCGTTATACTTCCCACAAATGAACCGATACTTGCTATTGTAAAAACAATAGTGAGTATTAAGGAGATTAGAAAGAGATTAAAGCGACTCTTTTTCTTTTTCTTATACTCAGTGTCAAACTTGTCGAGATTTTCAAGAACGTATGTAACCTCAGCACAAGACTGGTATCTATCGCTTGGATTAAGCTGCGTACATTTTTGAATTAACCATTCTAGACCACTTGAAAACGATGGATTCCAATGTCTAATAGGATAGATCTCGTAAGGTGGTTCGGCAGGATTTTTTCCTGTAACTAAATGATAAAGGGTTACGCCTAAACTATATATATCGGTACGTGCATCAGTTTGTCCTTTACCACCAAACTGCTCAGGAGCAGCATAACCACGAGTACCTATCGCTTCTGTATCTCCGTCTTTGCCTTCCTTATACTCACGAGCAATACCGAAGTCGATTAATCGAACTGTACCATCCGGCTTTAACATGATATTTGCCGGTTTCATATCACGATAGATTACAGGTGGATTTTGAGTGTGAAGATAATCAAGAACTTCGCTCAACTGTTTTGCCCATTCAATTACAGCCTCCTGAGGTTGCGCACCATAGGCGTCTAATACTTTATTCAGTGATTCACCTTCGATATAGTCCATGATTACATATACCGTTTGGTGATTATCTATAATGTCAACAATTCGTGGAAGTGTTGGATGATCAAGTTTCTTCATCAGGTTAGCTTCATCCAACAATGCCTTTAGAGCAACTTGTTTGCTGACATCGTCTTTGTCTTTACGGAATTCTTTAATAGCCCATTGCTTGTTAAGTCGTTTATCCATTGCAAGATATACAACAGACATACCGCCACGACCAACTTCACGGAGGACTTCATATTTTCCGTCAATAATTTCGCCCATACGAGCCATATAAACCCCTCCTCCGTTAGTGTATTGCCTTAATAAGAATTGCCGTTATATTATCCTTTTCATTTCTTGCTTTATTTAGTTCAACAAGATCCACAAGGCTTTTCTTCATAACTTTTTCGCTTGTTAACAAGTGAGGCGCAATGACACCATACATTTCTTCATCGGACACCTGATGTCTAAAACCATCACTGCATAACATAAAAGCGTCGTTTTCGGAAAGTGTACCAATTTGAACATCAGGTTCAATAACCTTTGATGCACCAACACACTGTAACAAAATATTGCTTCGTCTGTCAGTCTTGGCTTCAGCTACTGTCATACGTTGCTGTTCGATTTCATGCGCTGCAACAGTTTGATCTTTTGTT
>JAZOCU010000013.1:0-29230 GCA_045596625.1 Oscillospiraceae bacterium
GGATGTAGTTCTGCTGAGCCGTTATCTGGCAGAGGACATCTCTGTTTCCGTTACCACAGAGGGCATTGACAATGCCGAATGCGATGGCGTTGGCGGTCTCAATGCCGGTGATACCACTGCGATCCTGATGTATCTTGCCGGTTTGCTGGAAAGTTTGTGATGAAATTATGCAGGATGTTCGGCAAAACGTCAATTTGAATCGGAGAGATTTTGATTGGGTTGTGCAAATCGCTAAAATCATAAAGCACCCTTGACAAGAAACGGAAAATCATGTATAATCAAATAGGATTGCAAGCGGAACAAAATGTTCTCACCGTGAGCGGCGATGGTCAGCGATGCGGTAATCTGTTTCTTGAATGTGAAATGGCTTGATTGACAGAGCCGTTACAATAGGAAAAGAAGCAAGAGAGCATGCGCCGCGGCGTTCATGCTCTCTTTGTTTTCACAAAAAGAGATTGACAGCGCTTTTGTCAATGCGCTCAGATTTTGACTGGAGGTGCTCGCTATTAGCAAGCAGGAACTGCAAATCAATGAAGAAATCCGTGACCGAGAAGTCCTTGTGATTGATGCGGATGGTACAAAAAGAGGCGTGATGTCTGCCAGAGACGCTCAAAAGCTGGCGTTTGATCAGAATCTCGACCTTGTAAAAATTGCACCGCAGGCGACACCGCCTGTCTGCCGAATTCTGGATTACGGAAAATATTGCTTCGAACAGCAGAAGCGTGAGAAAGAAGCCCGCAAGAATCAGAAAACTGTTGAGATCAAGGAGATCCGCATGTTTTCTGCAATCGACACCCATGATTTTGAAACAAAGGTCTCACAGGGTAAGAAGTTTTTGCAGGGCGGCGATAAGCTGAAGGTTTCTGTGCGGTTCCGTAAGCGTGCGATTGCACACCCTCATCTGGGCGAAGAATTGCTGGAGCGTTATCGTGAAGCTTGTGGCGATCTTGCAGTGGTGGATAAGCCGCCGAAGATGGAAGGCCGTGCCATTGTAATGTTTATGTCACCGAAGCAGCAAAAGCCCGAAAAGGCAGAAAAGCAGCCCAAACGTGCTCCGAAGGCTGAACCGAAAGCCGAGTAATACGGAGTAAGATTCACTTGATATGCGACGTCAGACTGCGAAATCGTGCACCTGCAATGGCAGAATGCAAAATGCAACGGACGTTATCATATACAACGAAATTCAAGGAGGAAGAATCCATGGCAGCCGCAAAGGTTAAGAAAGTGAAAGTGAAGACCCATTCCGGCGCAAAGAAGCGTTTTCAGGTAACCGGCACCGGAAAGGTGAAGTTCCAGCATGCTTATAAGCGTCATCGTCTCAATTCTAAGGACACCAAGGTTAAGCGTCTTGCAAGAAATGCAGGTGTTGCAAGCTCTGCAAATGCAGCGACCGTGCGTGAAATGGTTCCTTATAAATAAGGATCACCCACAACGGAATAGTTGCCGCACCCAATGTGCGGCGGATACGATTTGATTGATTACGGAGGATAAAGAACATGGCTCGTATTAAAGGCGCAATGATGACGCGCAAGAGAAGAAATAAAGTTCTCAAGCTCGCAAAGGGCTACTGGGGCAGCAAATCCAAGCACTTCAAGATGGCGAAGCAAGCCGTCATGAAGTCCGGCAACTATGCCTATATTGGCAGAAAGCAGAACAAGCGTTACTATCGCAGACTGTGGATCACTCGTATTTCTGCTGCCTGCAAGCTCAATGGTATGAACTATTCTACCTTTATGAATGGCTGCAACAAGGCCGGAATCACTCTGAACCGCAAGATGCTCTCTGAGATTGCGATTCATGATCCGGCTGGTTTCAGTGCAATTGTTGCACAGGCAAAGGCAGCTCTGTAATGAATTTTTGCACGCAGCGGTGAACTATGTTACCGCTGCGTTGCACTAAAAACACGCTCTGTGGAAAGTCGGAGCGTGTTTATGTTTTGTTAGACAAGCTTTGTTTTTGATGCCGAATGGGAGTAGATCATGCTGAAGTTTGATGCTGATGCGGTTTTGCAGCCCGGTGCGCAGAATCGTACTTTACAGCGATTTACACATCTGAATCGCAGCCGTACCTATCGTGAGCGTTCCGGACAATTTGCTATGGAAGGGTATCGTTTGGTGTTGGATGCGGTGGAATCCGGTGTGCGGCTCAATTCGCTGATCTTGACCGAATCTGCCGCTTGTCATTATGGCGATGCGTTTGTACCGTATCTGAAAGGTGTGCAGACATTGTTCATTGCCGACGGGCTGGCGAAAAGCATTTCCGATACCGAAACTGCACAGGGCGTATTTGCAGTTGCGCAAATGCCGCGCGATTCACAGATGCTGCCGCAGAAAGGACACCGCTGTATGCTGCTGCATTGCTTGCAGGATCCTTCTAATCTGGGAGCGATTCTTCGTACTGCCGAAGCACTTGGTACGGACGGTGTGTATTTGTATCATTGCTGTGATCTGTATAATCCGAAAGCAATCCGCAGCAGTATGGGCGCATTGTTCCGGATTCCTTTTTCCAGGATATCGGATATGCCTTCATTTCTTACGCATTGCCGCCTGCAGTCTCTTCCGACTTGTGCGGCAGTGGTCGATCGGGATGCGCTGCCGCTGAAACAATATGATTTTTCCGGTGGTGCAGTGGTTTGTATCGGCAATGAAGGGAACGGATTGCCCGCTGCATTTGTTTCGGAGTGTGAACAAAAGCTTACCATTCCCATGGCACCTGCTGCTAACTCGTTGAATGCAGCGATGGCTGCCGGCTTGTTTTTGTGGGAGATGTCACGTTTTCATTGAAATGGAGAGTGCTTATGTCTGATTCGATGCGTGAAGAAATGCTTCGGTACTGGCTGTGGCTATCAATGGTATTTGGTGCAGCAAATCCTCGAGTGGCGAGCTATTTGCGCCATTTTGAAACGCCAAAGGATCTGTATGAAGCATTGCAGCGATCAGCATTGCCGGGGCTGACAGCTTCGGATTGCTCGCAGATAAAAAAGCATTCGCTGGATATGGCGGAGAGCTTTTTGTATCATTGCAAAAAAAATGAGATCGAGCTGATTGCTCTGGATGATGAACGCTATCCTGAGCTGCTGCGTTCGATTCATCTACCGCCGATCCTGTTGACAGCGCAAGGAAATCTTTCACTGATGAATGGTCTGAATCTGACCGTAGTCGGTACAAGACGTCCTTCGCCTTACAGTGAAAAGGTAACATATTCTATTGTTTCATCGCTGGCATCCAGTGGATTTACCATTGTCAGCGGATTTGCATTGGGGATCGATACCGTTGCTCATACGGCTGCTCTGGATTCCGGCATGCCGACCATTGCGGTAATGGGCTGCGGTATCAATGTCAATTATCCGAGAGAAAATGCTGCTTTGCGTAATCGGATGCTTGAGGACGGTAAAGGACTGTTATTGTCCGAATATCTGCCCGGAGCGCAGCCGATACCGGCAAATTTTCCGAAACGCAATCGTATTCTCAGCGGCTTGAGTTATGGTACTGCGGTGATGGAAGCGGCAGCACGCAGCGGATCTTTGGTGACAGCCGATTGTGCGGTCGAGCAAGGCAGGAATCTGTTTTGCGTTCCGCCTCATGATTTGTTCGATGGACGTTATGCCGGAGTGATCCCTCTATTACGTGACGGTGCAATTCCGCTGTTTCAGCATCAGGATATTTTATATGAATATTATACGGCATGGCCGCAAAGAATCAAGTCGGAGGAAATCGGTATCAAACCGGAGCAATCCATGATCTTTGCAGAACGATCCGCACAATTGCAGGAATCTGCAGGAAAGACAGTGTCAAATACTGCTGCACCAAAAACAGAGCAGCTCGAATCGGCATCTGAATCGACATACCAAGGACCTATGCCGGAAAATGAGCAGGAGCGCGCGATCGTGCTTTGGCTGCGGTCGCATGGTGAGACCCATGTCAATGATCTGGCAGCAGCACTGGATCTGGATCTTTCCACCGTGCTCAATGATCTGATGAATCTTGAGCTGGATGGCTTCGTAGAGTCGCTGTTCGGCAAACAATATCGCGCGGTTTCGGAATAAACCGCAGGAATCGGTACTGAAAGGAAGATCGTACCTATGTCACAGCTCGTTATCGTAGAGTCGCCTGCAAAGGCAAAAACCATACAAAAATATCTCGGCAGCGGATTTGAAGTCGTTGCCTCTATGGGACATATCCGTGATCTGCCCAAATCCAAGCTGGGTGTGGATCTGGAGCATGATTTTGCACCGATTTACATGGAGATGAAGGGAAAAGAGGATGTGATCCGTGATCTGAAAAAGCGTGCCAAAAAGAGCGAACGCATCTGGCTGGCAACGGACCCGGATCGTGAAGGCGAAGCGATCTCATGGCATCTGGCACAGCTGCTTTCCATGAATATGGAAGAGAACAATCGTGTGGAGTTCAATGAGATCACCAAAACCGGAGTGCAAAACGGCATGGCAAATCCGCATAAAATCGATCTGGATCTGGTCAATGCCCAGCAGGCACGTCGTATTCTGGATCGCATTGTAGGCTATCAGTTAAGTCCATTTTTGTGGAAAAAAATCCGCAGAGGCTTATCTGCCGGCAGAGTGCAGTCGGTTGCAGTGCGCCTTGTGGTGGATCGTGAAAATGAGATCCGTGCCTTTGTACCGAGAGAATACTGGACGATCGATGCCAAAATGACAGCACCTTCCTCCCGTAAGATCTTTGCAGCTCGTCTGTTGGAAATCGGCGGCGAAAAAGCAGAGATCGCTACGAAACAGGAAGCAGATGCTGTTCTGGCAAAGCTGGAAAATGCGCCGTTTACAGTCCAGTCTGTGAAAAAGAGAGTGACCTCCAGACAGCCTGCGCCTCCCTTTATCACCTCCACCTTGCAGCAGGAGGCTTCCCGTCGGATGGGCTTCCAATCCCGACGCACCATGAAAGCCGCACAGGAGCTGTATGAAGGTGTGGAACTGCCTACTATGGGTGCGGTGGGTCTGATTACCTATATGCGTACCGACAGTCTGCGGATTTCCGATGAAGCCAAGGCTGCGGCTGCCGATTATATCTTGCGTACCTATGGCAAAAGCTATTTGCCGTCATCACCGCGCAGCTTCAAATCCAAGAAGAATGCACAGGATGCCCATGAGGCGATTCGTCCTACGATGCCTTCCTTGACACCCGATCAGGTAAAAGGCAGTCTTACTGCCGATCAGTATAAGCTGTATAAGCTGATCTGGGAGCGTTTTATTGCAAGTCAGATGGCAAATTGCTCGCTGGATACGGTTTCGGCAGATATCATGGCTGCGGATTGTTTGTTCCGTGCATCGGGATTCCGTGTGAAATTCGATGGCTTTACCAAGCTCTATGAGGAAGCTAAGGATACGGTCTCCGAGGAGGAGAACAAGGAGCTTCCGCCGCTGGAGCAGGGGGATGTGCTCAAGGTCAAATCACTGGATGGCAATCAGCATTTTACACAGCCGCCTTCTCGTTATACCGAAGCGACGCTGATTAAAACATTGGAAGAAAATGGGATCGGACGTCCGAGCACCTATGCGCCGACAATCTCAACGATTCTTTCCCGTATGTATGTGGAGCGGGATGGCAAACAGCTTCGACCGACCTCTTTAGGCGAGGTGACTACTGAGCTGATGAAGAATCATTTCAAGCGCATCGTGGATTCCAAATTTACTGCTGCAATGGAGCAGGATCTGGATGATGTAGAGCGCGGTGAAAAAGATTGGGTAGAATCTCTGCGCTTGTTCTATGAGGATTTCGCCAAGACGCTGCATGCAGCCGAAAGTGCTATGGATGGCAAGCGGATGCGTGTGCCGGATGAGGAAACCGAGGAGGTCTGCGAGCTTTGCGGCAAAACGATGGTCGTAAAGATTGGCAGATTCGGAAAATTCCTTGCTTGCAGCGGTTTCCCGGAGTGCCGTAATACCAAAAAGATCGTGCAGGCAACAAAGGGTTTTTGCCCGCTGTGCAATCAGAAAATCGTACTCAAGAAATCCAAAAAAGGACGCAGCTTCTATGGCTGTGAGAATTATCCCAACTGCAATTTCATGACATGGAGCACGCCTGTGGAGGAACGCTGTCCCAAATGCGGCAATACGCTGTTTAAGAAAGGCGGCAGAGCCGGTAAGTTTGTTTGTGAAAAGCCCGAGTGTGGCTATGAGCGTCCGATATGATGGGACAGGTTACAGTGATCGGAGCAGGTATGGCAGGCTGTGAAGCAGCTTGGGTACTTGCCAATGCGGGTCTTGCGGTGACCCTTTATGAAATGAAACCGCATCGGTATTCGCCGGCACATCATTCTCCGGATTTTGCAGAGCTTGTATGCTCTAATTCGCTGAAGGCATCTCGTGTAGATTCTGCTGCCGGTTTGCTGAAAGAGGAAATGCGTCGTCTTGGTTCTCTGCTGGTGCCCTGCGCAGAACAATGTGCCGTGGAAGCCGGCGGTGCACTTGCAGTGGATCGGCATGCGTTTTCGGCGCTGGTAACCAAACGGATCCGTTCTCATCCGAATATTACAGTGTTCGAGCAAGAAGTTGATGCCATTCCGGAAGGCAATGTGATCATTGCAACCGGACCTTTGACCTCTGATGCACTGCATCAGCCGATCGCTGCATTGACCGGGGCATCGCTTTATTTTTATGATGCCGCAGCACCGATCATCACCGGGGAAAGCGTTTGCATGGATCATGCATTTTACGCTTCCAGATATGGCAAGGGCGGCGATGACTATCTCAATTGTCCGATGAGTCAAGAGGAGTATCTGGCATTTCATGAGGCATTGGTCAATGCGGAAACTGCGCCGCTTCATGCATTCGAGCAGGAACAGCTTCGTGTCTATGAGGGCTGTATGCCTGTGGAAGTGCTTGCAAAGCGCGGAGAGGATTCCATACGATATGGCATGATGAAGCCGGTGGGTCTGACAGATCCGCATACCGGCCGCAGACCCTATGCTGTGGTACAGCTGCGCCGTGAAAATCGGGAGGGTACGCTTTGGAATTTGGTCGGATTTCAGACCAATCTGAAATTCGGTGAGCAAAAGCGGGTATTTTCTATGATTCCGGCACTGCGGAATGCAGAATTTGTCCGATATGGTGTGATGCATCGCAACAGTTTCATCAACAGTCCGAAGCTGCTGGATGCAGGCTTTGCACTGAAGCAGGAACCGAGAATCCGGTTTGCCGGTCAGATGACCGGTGTGGAAGGTTATATGGAATCGGCGGGCAGTGGCCTGTTGGCGGCATGGAATCTGCTGCGTGCACTGCGCGGACAATCGGTGTTGGTATTGCCTCACGAGACAATGCTGGGAGCATTGACAGCTTATGTGACGGATCCATATCAGGAAAATTTGCAGCCTATGGGTGCGAATATGGGGCTGCTTCCTGCGCTGACGGAGCGGTATCGTGATAAACAAAAGAAGTATCAGGCATATGCCGAACGTGCGCTTGCGGCCTTTGATGCGGCGCTTACGGCGGCAGATATGACTGTTGAGGCGGAAGCGCTGGCACGCAAAAGTGCTGCGTTCTGATACAGAAAGGAGGGCATACTCATATAACAGGTGAGTATGCAGTGCATATGCGGATTATTCTGGATGCAATGGGCGGCGATCATGCACCGCTTGCCCCTGTAGAAGCGGCTGCACAGGCAGTGCGGGAACTGGGTGTTACTGTTTTGCTGTGCGGAGATGAAAAACAGATCTTAACCATTGCCAAGGAGCGTTCCATCCCTATGGATGGTATTGAAATTCTGCATACCGAGGATGTTATTACCATGCACGATACGCCGACGGATATCACCAGAGGCAAGGAAAATTGTTCTATGGCGCTTGGTCTGAAAGCATTGCGTGAGGGCAAGGGCGATGCCTTTGTTTCCGCCGGAAATTCCGGTGCGCTGCTGGTAGGTGCTACCATGTTTACCCGTCGGATCAAGGGAATCACAAGAGCAGCCATGGCTCCGATTTTGCCCACAGCACATGGTCATGCGATTTTGATGGATGCCGGTGCCAATGTAGAATGCCGTCCCGAAATGCTTCTGCAATTTGCAATGATGGGCAGCATTTATATGGAAAAGGTCATGGGGGTCACCAATCCTAAAGTAGGTCTGATCAATAATGGCACAGAGGAGTGCAAGGGACGCGCTTTGGAGCAGCAGACCTATGCACTGTTGAAAGAAGCACCATTGGAATTCTATGGCAATATTGAAGCCAGAGAGGTGCCAAGCGGTACCTGTCAGGTATTGATCACCGACGGTTTTACCGGCAATATTGTGTTGAAGCTGTATGAGGGAATGGCATCCTTTTTCTCAAAGATCATGAAATCCATGTTTACCGGATTCGGCAAGCTGGGTGCATTGTTTATTTATAAAAAGCTGAAGGCGTTCCGTGACAGCATGGACTACAAAAAAGTAGGCGGCGCCGTGCTTCTGGGCATTGCAAATCCTGTGATCAAGGCACATGGCAGTTCGGATGGCGGTGCATTGTTCCATGCGATCCGGCAAGCCAAGACCTGTGTAGAGGGTCAGGTGATCGAAACCATTGTAGAGGCTCTGGCTGCACAGAAACAGGCTGCAAAGGATAAAATCAAGGCAGAAACGGAGTAAGGAAAAGGAGATGTCGTTTATGCAACAATCTGCATTTGAGGAGCGGATCGGTTATCATTTTCAGAATCCGGCACTGCTGACCGAGGCACTTTGCCATTCTTCATATTCCCATGAAAACCGGAAAACGATCCGCTGCAATGAACGACTGGAATTTTTGGGAGACAGTGTGCTTTCCATTGTGGTATCGGAGCATTTGTTCACGCTCTGTACCCATTTGCCCGAAGGTGAGCTGACAAAGATCCGTGCATCTTTGGTCTGTGAGCGTTCTCTGCATGGATGGGCAGAAAAAATCGGCTTGGGAGAATTCTTGCTGCTGGGACATGGAGAAGAACAATCCGGCGGAAGAACACGTCCGTCGATTTTGGCGGATGCTTTTGAAGCTGTGATCGCCGCTATTTTTCTAGATGGCGGTATGGAGCCTGCAAAGCGGCATATCCTTCGCTTTTTACCGGAGCGCTTTGATCAGCCATCCGAAGCATTTTTCGATTATAAAACGGCGCTGCAAGAGGTAATTCAAAAGAATCCCGAAGAGCGCGTGGAATATGTCCTGGTGGGTGAGGAAGGGCCCGATCATGCAAAGTCCTTCCATATGGAGGTGCGTCTGAATTCCAATGTCATTGGACACGGCACCGGAAGAAGCAAAAAAATCGCAGAGCAGATGGCGGCAAAAGAAGCACTGGCCCTTATGGGTGTCAAGCCGGAGCTTTGAGCACATTCTCTGCAGAAAGAGGAGCGAAATAACAGGATGTATCTGAAATCATTGGAGCTGCATGGCTTCAAATCGTTCCCCGATAAAATACGACTTAGCTTTGATGAGGGTATGACGGCAGTTGTCGGCCCGAACGGAAGCGGCAAGAGTAATATAGGTGATGCGGTACGTTGGGTTCTTGGTGAGCAATCTACCAAGGAGCTGCGCGGAAAAAGCATGGAGGATGTTATTTTTTCCGGTACCGCAACCCGCAAACCGGTGGGCTTTGCCGCTGTTACACTGACGATTGATAACAGCGATCATGCATTATCCGATCCAGAAACAGAAGTTTCCGTAACCCGTCGGCTTTATCGTAATGGAGACAGTGAATATCTGATCAACGGAAAGAATGTCCGTCTGAAGGATGTCAATGAGCTGTTTATGGATACCGGTCTGGGCAGAGACGGCTATGCCATCATCGGACAGGGACGTATTGCGGAGATCGTAGGCGCAAAATCCAACGAACGTCGTGATATTTTTGAAGAAGCGGCAGGCGTGTCCAAATTCCGTTATAAAAAGCAGGAGGCAGAACGGAAGCTTTCTGCAGCGCAGGAGAACCTGCTGCGCCTGACAGATATTGCCTCGGAGCTGGAAGGCCGTTTGGGACCGCTGAAAACACAATCGGAAAAGGCCGAGCGTTTTTTGACCTTGGCAGAAGAGCGCAAGCAGCTTGAGGTATCTGTATGGGTACATCGATTGTCTGCGCTTTCTGTGCAGATGCAGAAGCTTTCGGATCAGTATCTGCAGTTGACTGCGGAGTATGAAAATCTGCAGCATGATATTGCTCGTGAAGAGGAAAAGCTGCAAATGGCTTTTCAGGATATGCAGCAGGCAACGGTGGATATTGAGCATTTGCAGAATCTTGTGGTTGCTTCGGAGCAGGAGAACGCACAGCTTGCAGCGCAGATTGCAGTCTGCAACAATGAGATCCATCATAGTACAGAAGCCATCGAGGAATATCAGCGGCAACAGCAGCAGCTTGCACAGTCGGGTACGGATTGGCAGCAGAAGCTTGCGGATCAGGATGCCTATTTACAGGAGCTGACAGAACGTCAGCGGATTATGGATGCCGAGCTGGAGGCTGCGATCGCTTCCTTGGAGGCTATGGATCTGGAAAGCGCAGAGCAGGATAAGGACTGTGAGCAGCAGGATGGTCGGCTGCATCAGTTGATTCTGCAGCAAAGAGAACAGCGTGTGCGGCTGCAGACTGCGGAATCCGATTGGCAGGATGCTGTGGAGAATGCACAGCGTGCAAAAGAAGAATCACTTTCGGTGGCTGAACGTATGCAGCAATATGCGGCACAGGAGCAGGCGCTGAAAAAGCAATGTGCTGCACTGGAACAGCAAAAGCAGGAGCATAATAACCGTTTGGAAGGCTTTGCACGGCTGCGTGCCGGTAAGGAACAGAAATATCAGCAGGCAGTAGAAACGCTTTCCGCCGTTGTAGCGGATTACAAGCAGATGCAGCAAAAGCAGCGGATCCTGAAAGATCTGGAGCAAAGTATGGAGGGCTATGCCGGCAGTGTACGGCAGGTGCTCAAGGTTGCCGGCAGCGGTCGGCTTGGCGGTGTATACGGTACGGTCGCGCAGCTGATTACCGTACAGACACAATACGGCACTGCTATCGAGACTGCTTTGGGCGGTGCATTGCAGAACCTTGTGGTGGAAAACGAGGATGCAGCGAAGCGTTGTATTCGTTATCTGAAGGAAATGCGTGGCGGCAGAGCAACATTTCTGCCCCTGACAACCATTCGAGGCGGTATGCTGCGAGAGGATCTTTCCGACATTGACGGTTTTGTGGCAATTGCATGTGATCTGGTAGGATTTGATGAACGATATCGGAATGTCATGGAGAGTCTGTTAGGCAGAATCGCTGTGGCTGAGGATATTGATGCTGCTGCACGGATCGCAAAGCAATTTCAGTATCGTTTCCGTATTGTAACGCTGGATGGGCAGGTGATCCATTCGGGCGGATCGTTTACAGGCGGTTCGGCAGCACGTTCTGCCGGCGTGATTACCCGCAAGCATGAGCTTGAAGAAGCAGCGGAGCGTCTGAAAGTTCTGGAACAGGAACAGCAGACCATGCGGATTGCAGCAGAAAAAGCAAAAGCGGAATGGGATAAAATCAAAGCCGATATGGAAGGTGTGCAGGAGCTTCTGAAGCAGAATGATGAAGAACGCATTGCACTGGAGCGTACATTGGCACAGCTGCAGGCAACTGCCGAAGCCGATGCACAGCGGCAGGAAACCGATGCACAGCGACAGGAACGACTTCAAGAAAGAGTAGCACAACTTGCCAAGATCCGTGAAGAGGCGCAAATGAAAATTGAAGCACTGCAAGCGGAGATCGATCAAGCAGAAGCAGATCTGGGCACAGCACAAGCCCGGAGAATGCGCCTGAGCGAAAACAGGATCGTTTGTACGGAGTCAATTTCTGCAATTCGCATTCGGCAGGCAGAACTTGCCAAGGATCATGAAGCAGAACAGCATCGTCGTCTGACCATGGCGCAGTCCATGGAAGCGTCTGCGGAACAGATCGAAGCGCTGAAAGAACAGCAGCGGCAGGCCAATGCCCATATCCTGCAAAAGCAGCATGAAGTAGAAACGCTCACTGCGGGGCAGCAGGAGATGCGCAATAAAATTGCAGATTCACAGGAGCAGATGCAGAAGCTGCGGCGGCTTCATGAGCAGAAGGAACAATATACCCGTGTGCTGCGTGAGGGCATTGATGCACTGCGGGATGCCAGAGAAAAGCAATCCGGCGAGCGTTCCCGTGTTGAGGAGCGTCAGAATGCAACACAGAAGGAAGTCGATGATCTGGTGTTCCGGCTGCTTGAGGCATATGAAATGACTCGCACTGAGGCAGAAGCAGCAGCGCAGCCGATCGAAAATATCCGTGAAGCGGAAGCTGCACTGACTGCAGTGAAGAATAAGATCCGTGCCTTGGGTTCGGTGAATGTGGCAGCAATTGATGAATATCGTGAAGTATCCGAACGCTTTGGCTTCCTTTCTGCCCAGATGAAGGATGTGGAAAAGGCAAAGGCAGAGCTGGAACAGCTCATTGCTGCATTGACTGAGGATATGTGCCGTATTTTCCGTGAAAGCTTTGAGCAGATCAATCACAATTTCGGTGAGATCTTCCATGAGCTGTTCGGCGGCGGTTCTGCCTCTCTGACACTGACAGATCCCGAGCATGTATTGGAATCGGGCATTGAGATCAGTGTTGCGCCTCCCGGCAAGGTCATCCGTAATCTGATAGCCTTATCCGGCGGCGAGCAATCCTTTGTAGCAATCTGTATTTATTTTGCGATTTTGAAGCTGCGTCCGGCTCCATTTTGTATTCTGGATGAGATCGATGCAGCGTTGGATGAAGTCAATGTGCGTAAATATGCACAATATCTTAAGCGCTTTATTGATCGTACACAGTTTGTGGTGATCACACATCGCCGCAGTGCTATGGAGGAAGCCAATGTTCTCTATGGTGTTACCATGCAGGAGGATGGCGTATCTCGTCTGCTGCGGCTGGATCAAAGCGGCATGGCAATTCCGGAAACCTGATGCACAATAACAAAACAGTGTAAGAGATATGTTTTCAACAAACCGTGAAAGGAACCGACTATGGGCTTTTTTGCTAAGATTCGTGAGGGACTGCGTAAGACCAGAGATAATGTTATCAAGGGGATGCGCCGCTTGCTCAATTCCTTTACTAAGATCGATGAGGATCTGTTTGAACAGCTGGAAGAAACCATGATCATGGGCGATATGGGTGCAGAAACCTCCGAGAAGATCTGCGCCGAGCTGCGCCGTATGGTCAAGGAGCGAGGCATCACCGATCCTGCGGATATCTTAGGCTTGATCCAAGAGATCATCGCAGATATGATGGGGGAGGATGCACAGCTTGATCTGAGCACCAAGCCTTCAGTCATTCTGGTAATCGGTGTCAACGGCGCCGGCAAAACTACGACCATCGGCAAGCTCTGCCATCAATTCAAACAGGAGGGCAAGGAGGTTCTGGTTGCTGCTGCCGATACCTTCCGTGCCGCAGCCATAGATCAGCTTGCAGTCTGGACAGATCGAGCCGGTGTTTCTCTGGTGCGTCATAATGAGGGAAGTGATCCTGCCGCTGTGGTATATGATGCGCTGGTTGCAGCAAAAGCAAGAGGCTGTGATGTGGTGATTTGTGATACTGCCGGCCGATTGCATAACAAGAAGAATCTCATGCAGGAACTTGCAAAGATCAATCGTATCATTGATCGTGAAGCAGAAGGCTGTGCCAAGGAGTGCTTGCTGGTGCTGGATGCAACGACAGGTCAGAACGCTGTGAATCAGGCAAGACTGTTCCAAGAAGTGGCTCCCATTACCGGTATTGTGCTGACAAAGCTGGATGGCACTGCCAAGGGCGGTATTGTTATTTCGATCCGCAATGAATTGGGAATCCCCGTAAAACTCATTGGTGTAGGAGAATCCATTCAAGATCTGCAGCCCTTTGAAGCAAAGAGCTTTGTGGATGCGCTGTTTGAACGGGATCCGGCAGAACCGGAAAAGGAAACACAGGAGGATGACGATGCATCTGATCCTAGCGACGAATAATCAGAATAAGCTGCGTGAGATCCGTGAAATGCTTAGCGGCACCGGATGGAACGTGTTGTCTCAGAAAGAAGCCGGTATCGAATTGGACGTTGAAGAAAACGGTACAACCTTTGCAGAGAATGCTGCATTAAAGGCAAAGGCGATCTGGAATGCGGCAAAGCAGAACGGAACGCCTTGCTATGTACTTGCGGATGACAGCGGCCTTGTTGTAGATGCACTCAACGGCGGGCCGGGTGTGTATTCTCATCGCTATGCGGGAGAGCATGCGACGGATGAAGATCGTATGGCAAAGCTGCTCACAGAGCTTGCCCATACGCCCGATGGACAGCGTGGAGCACATTTTGCCTGTGTGATGTGTCTGATGGACGAAAACGGACAGCAGCATCTGTGCGAAGGACGGGTCAACGGTGAGATCCTGTGGGAATGCCGCGGCGACAACGGCTTTGGTTATGATCCGATATTCGGCTATGAAGGAAGAAGTTTTGCCGAGCTTTCCGCTGAGGAAAAGAATGCGATCAGCCATCGGCGACGTGCATTGGAACGGATCGTAGCGCTGCTGAAAGATACAGCAATGAAATCGGAAGGAGAATAATACGATGTTGACAAGCAAACAGCGTGCACAACTGCGCGGCATGGCAAACGCAATTGATACCATTTTTCAAGTCGGCAAGGGCGGCATCGGGGAAGCCATGCTTGCACAGATCAAGGATGCACTTCGTGTCAGAGAACTGATCAAGCTCAGAGTGTTGGAAAATGCAGATTACAGTGCCAGAGAAGCTGCAGAGGAGATCGCTGCTGCCGTGGAGGCTGATGTGGTTTGTGTAATCGGCAGTCGCTTTGTACTGTATAAGCCCAATCCGCAAAAGCCCATTATTGAGCTAGTGGATAGCAAACCCAAATCCAAAGGAACACGAAAATGAGAATGGGATTATTCGGCGGCAGTTTTAATCCCATTCATAATGGGCACCTGCATCTTGCCAAATCCATTAAGGAGTCATTATCGCTTGATGGTGTTTTACTGATGCCTGCCGGGCAGCCGCCGCATAAATCCGATGCTTCATATGTTTCTGCTGCACATCGGCTTGCTATGTGCCGATTGGCAGCACAGGCATATGACTGGATGCGTGTTTCGGATTATGAAATCAATAAAAACGGGAAATCCTATACAGTGGAAACATTGCGGGCACTTCATGAACAGGATCCCGAAGTGGAATGGACACTGATGCTGGGCAGCGATATGCTTTTATGCTTTGATCGCTGGTATTGCTGGCAGGAGATCTTAACGCTTGCTTCGATTTGTACAGTATCCCGCACCAATGAGGATCTTGCACTGTTGAATGCAAAAGCAGTGGCGCTGCAAGCCAGAATGTGTGCTGCCGGGAAGAAAACAGAGATTTGTGTACTGTCTGTACGAGGTTTTCCTGTTTCTTCCACACAAATTCGTGAGAAAGTGCAAAAGAATGAGAATTGCTCTTGCCTTTTGCCTCAAAATGTAGTACAATATATGGATGAATATGGTTTATATCGCCTGCCGAATGAGAATAAGGAGTGAAGCGGAATGGAGCAGCAGCTACTGAATCAGCAGTTTCAAGCATATACCGCATTGCTGCGTGCAAGACTATCCAAGAAACGCTTTACCCATTCGGTGAATGTGGCCATTGCTGCCAAGGAATTGGCTGTGCGTTGGCACGCCGATCCGGATTGGGCATATCTGGCAGGCTTGCTTCATGATTGCTGCAAAGAGCTTCCTGCCGAAGAACAGGCAGCTTTGATGCGCAGCGGCCCTTTTGCGGTTGAGGAGATCGAATGGCTGTGCAAGCCGGTATGGCATGGAATTGCCGCTGCTGCTTATATGCAGGTGGAGCTGGGGATCGAAAATCAAGAGGTACTCAGTGCTGCGCGCTGGCATACGGTAGGACATGCCAACATGACTCTGTTGGAGGAGATCGTGTATATGGCAGATCTGATTTCTGCTGAGCGTACCTATCATGATGTGGAGCGTGTACGGAAGCTTGCATTTTCCGATTTGAAGCGTGCTATGTTGGTTGGTGTACAATTTTCGGTAGAAAGCGTATTGCGGAAAGGTACGCCGTTGCCGATCTGTACTGCTGAAGCGTATAACTATTATCTGACGATACAGACACAGAAAGCGAATGACAAAAAAGGATCATGAAGTGTGTGTTCTGTTGATACTGTAACAGACAAGCACTTGGAACAATGTTTTATGAATTAAAGGAGTTGCGCAATGGGCAGTACCCAAAAGAAGAAAAAAACTGTTCAGCAGCGTAGGAGAGACACAATCGGACAACACGAAAAAGTCACGACAAAACGAAAATCAGCTGCCTCTCAAACACATATCGCCAAGCACGCAGCGGAACCCGTTCGTACATCCGGATCAAAAAAGCGTCGCCGGATGAATTGGAAAGAATGGATCGCTGCCATTGCCGCTATTGTGATCGGACTGGTGCTTTGCCTTATTATGTTTGTCAACATGAAAATCTTCCCCTATGAGATCAAAGGGGAGGACGGCACAGCATATACGGTGCGGATCTCGCTGATACAGAAGATCCGTAATTGGACGCCTTTTGTGGATCTTGACGGAGAATTGAATTCCAAGGAATATTCCTATGCCGTAAAAAGCGAGGCGCAGATAGACAGCAATACAACGGAAAGTGCCTTTGATGACGGCCTGGATTTGGATCAGATACAGGAAGGACAATTCTCTGTCTTGTTTTTGGGTTTGGATGAACTGCGTGCCAATACCGATGTCATGATGCTTGTGATGTTTGATATCGCTGCCAATAAAATCAATATTTTGCAGATTCCCCGCGATACTTTTGTTCCTGATCATACTTCTTTTGAGGGAGCTAAGCTCAACAGTGTATATACCATGGGCAATACGGATGTTTCTGCGGTACAGCGTGTGGTCGATTGTGTGGAGGAGACCTTCCATGTTCCGATCGATCGTTATGTCACCACCGGATGCAGTGATATTGTAAAAATTGTAGATTTGATTGGCGGTGTGCCGATCAATATGCCCTATACGATTTACTACGAGCCGGGCAAAACGATTTATGCAGGAGAACAGGTGCTGAATGGCCAGCAGGCTGAATGGATGGTGCGGTATCGCCACGGGTATAATGAGGGCGATATCGGCAGAATGCAGGCACAGCGAATCTTTCTTGCGGCAGCGATGGAGAAGGTTTGCGATATCGGTACGCTGGAATTGATGCTGTATATGGATACGATCGTGGATGAACAACTGATCGGTTCGAATCTTTCTATGGATGAGATCAGTAAGCTTTCCGATTTTGCGATCACAGTGGGCATGGAGAACATCTCAATGTTCATGCTGCCGGGCGAGGGCTATGATTATTATCCGGAAAACTGGAAGCATTATCGGTATTATTCGGTTTGGTCGATCCATTACGGTCCAACGGTAAATTTGCTCAACAAATATTTTCGACCTTATTATGAACCCATCTATGATCTTCCCATCAAAGAGCTGATCACAGAAGGGCATTATCTGAATACGATGTATGACAATGAAAGTACGGATTTTGAAGATCTTGTTAACGGTAATACCTTTAACGGTCATTGAACCGGTATAAGGATAGGAAAGGAGTGCCGTATGACTACTCAGGAAAAGCTTGAAAAAATCGTTAGAACATTGGATATGAAGAAGGCGGAGGATATCCAGGTGATCGGGATTACCAATCTGACGATCATTGCCGATTATTTTGTGATTGCTACCGGTACCAGCACCACACAGGTGAAGGCGTTGGCAGATGAAGTAGAATATCAGCTTTCTCAGCAGGGTGTAGAACCCAAAGGAACGGAAGGTTATCGCAGTGCAACCTGGATCGTTCTGGATTATGCCGATATCGTGGTGCATGTATTCTATCGGGATACCCGTGCGGAATATCAGCTGGAGCGTCTTTGGGCAGATGGTGAGCAGGTGGATATCAGCCATCTGCTGATCGATGAAGGCGGAGCATTTTAATGGCGGATCAAGGAAAGAATCTGGCAGTAGGCGTTGGCATTTATATGCTGCTCAAGCAGATCCTGAACGGGATCATCGGCGGCTTTGGCCCGACCGACCTCATTACCATGGGAATTGCCGTGGCAGCGATCGTTTGTTTATGGATCGGCGTGAAGCGAAGCAATCTGATCGTAGCCATTTATCTGATGCTGCTTGCATGTACCTATCTGCCTCAGAATCTGAAGAATATCGGCTTTAACGTGTATTTGCTTTATACCCTTGAGGGCTTGCTGGATATGGCAGGTGCAGTGCTGCTGGCATTTCATCCGGCAGTACGCAGTCATTGCAAGCTGGATCATTAACGACTTTGAAAACAGAATCATCAGAGAGGATGTGTATCAAAACTATGCAGGAATATCGTTTTCAGGAAATCGAACAGAAGTGGCAGAATTATTGGGAGACGCACCAAGTGTTTACTGCTGAAAATCATTCTGCCAAGCCGAAATTCTATGCGCTGGTAGAGTTCCCGTATCCGTCGGGACATGGTATGCACGTTGGTCATATCAAGGCATATTCGGGTCTTGAGGTGGTCAGCAGAAAGCGTCGTATGCAGGGATATAATGTGTTGTTCCCCATCGGCTTCGATGCTTATGGTCTGCCGACGGAAAATACCGCTGTGAAAACAGGCGTGCATCCCAGAGTTGTAACCGATCAGAATATCAAAAAGTTTACACAGCAGCTCAAGCGGGTCGGTTTTTCCTTTGACTGGTCGAGAGTAGTAGATACCACCGAAGAAAGCTACTATAAATGGACTCAGTGGATCTTCTTGAAGATGTTTGAAAACGGATTGGTATTCCGTGATAAGACATTGGTCAACTATTGTCCCAGCTGTAAGGTCGTGTTGTCCAACGAGGATTCTCAAGGCGGCAAGTGCGATATCTGCCACAGCGATATCGTGCAGAAGACCAAGGATGTCTGGTATCTTCGTATTACACAGTATGCCGATCAGCTGCTTGAGGGATTGGAGCAGGTGGATTATCTCCCGAATATCAAGCTGCAGCAGGAAAATTGGATCGGAAAGTCTACCGGTGCCTTTGTGAATTTCAAAATCAAGGAGCAGAATGAGCAGCTTCGGGTATATACAACTCGTCCCGATACGCTTTACGGCGTGACCTTTATGGTTATGGCGCCTGAGCATCCCATGATTCAGAAGTACCGTGACAGCATTGCCAACATCGATGCCTTGGATGCTTATCAGGCAGAGTGTGCCAAGAAAACCGAGTTTGAGCGTACACAGCTTGTCAAGGATAAGACCGGTGTCCGTATTGAAGGTCTGACGGCTGTCAATCCGCTGACCGGTAAGGAAATTCCGATTTACATCTCTGATTATGTAATGATGGGCTATGGTACCGGTGCGATTATGGCTGTGCCGGCACATGATACCAGAGACTATGATTTTGCAAAGAAGTTCGGCATTGATATCATCGAAGTCATTCAAGGCGGCGATATCTCCAAGGAAGCCTATACGGGCGACGGTGTGATGGTCAATTCGGATGAACTCAATGGCATTACCAATAAAAAGGATGCCATTGCCAAAGTGTTGACTGTGCTGGAGCGTCTGGGCTGCGGTGAAGCCGGTGTGCAATATAAAATGAAGGATTGGGCGTTCAATCGCCAGAGATATTGGGGCGAACCCATTCCGTTGATCCATTGTCCTTCTTGTGGCATTGTGGCTGTGCCTTATGAGGAGCTGCCGCTGCGTCTGCCCCCTGTGGAGAATTTTGAACCCGGTACAGATGGTGAATCTCCGCTTGCCAAGCTGGATTCCTTTGTACAGTGCACTTGTCCCAAGTGTGGCGGCCAAGCGAAGCGCGAAACCGATACGATGCCCCAATGGGCAGGTTCCTCTTGGTATTTCCTTCGCTATTGTGATCCTGCCAATGATCAGTGCCTTGCTAATATGGAGGCTCTGAAATACTGGATGCCTGTGGATTGGTACAACGGCGGTATGGAGCATGTGACCAGACATATGATCTATTCTCGGTTCTGGCATAAGTTCCTTTATGATATCGGTGCTGTTCCCACTGCAGAGCCGTATGCCAAGCGTACTGCACAGGGCTTGATTTTAGGTCCCGATGGCGATAAAATGTCCAAATCTAAGGGCAATGTCATTGATCCCAATGATGTAGTGGATCAGTATGGTGCCGATGTGCTGCGTATGTATGTGCTGTTCATGGGCGATTACGAAAAGGCTGCTCCGTGGAGCGATAACAGTGTCAAGGGCTGCAAGCGCTTTGCAGATCGTATCTGGGCAATGCAGGATCTGGTGATGGAAGGCGATACGTATCGTGACAATATGATGACTGCAATGCATAAAACGATTCGTAAAGTCAGCGAGGATATTGAGAATCTGAAGTTTAATACAGCCATTGCGGCTATGATGGCTTTGGTGAATGATCTGACAGCCACCGGCGCTGTGACTAAGGCAGAGTATCGCACCTTGTTGATGCTGCTCAATCCCTTTGCACCGCATCTGACCGAAGAACTCTTCGAGCTGATGGGGTATGGTGTTCTTCATCAGCAGCAGTGGCCCGATTTTGATCCTGCACTTTGTATTGAAGATCAGGTAGAAATCGTGGTGCAGGTCAATGGAAAGCTCAAGAGCAGAATGATGATTCCGCATAATGCACCGCAGGATGAAGTGCTTCCGTTGGCACTGGCTGATGCTAAGATACAAGAGGCAATCGCCGGAAAGACACTGCGGAAACAGATTTATATACAAAATAAATTGGTGAATTTTGTAGCAAATTAACGAATCTTATTTCAGATACAAAAATTCCTTGACAAATTTACAGCTTTGTGGTACAATATCATTATCTAATGAGCTGAGTATATGGGAGTCGATGCAGCGCAATGCAGTGTTGCTCCTTCATATATAGCCTCTGTCGTTGGACAAAGGGAGGGAAAAATTCGTGGCAGAAGTTCGCGTTGGCAAGAACGAATCCTTGGATACCGCTTTGAAGCGTTTCAAGCGTTCCTGTGCAAAAGACGGCGTGATTGCGGAAGTTCGCAAGAGAGAGCATTATGAGAAGCCTTCCGTGAAGCGCAAGAAGAAGTCGGAAGCAGCACGTAAGCGCAAGTTCTGATCTTGTTGCCGGTGTATCCGATGACCATTCGTCTTGCTGCGGAAAATCCGAATATGCATTCATAAGACGAATCACAAAAGCGGAACGAAGTAATATCGTTCCGCTTTTTTCTTTTTTATGATAACAGAAGCGCAATCGCATGGATGAGAACCAGATGTAAAGGATAATAGATATAAAACAAATATTTCAGTTTCCATTTGCCTCGTGTACCGTTATACAACGCCAGCAGAGGCAGGGCGCAAAGCGAAAACCATTGTCTGCCGCCGATGGAGATACTCAGCAGACATAAGCCGATGGTAAAAAACAATAGTTTCGTATGCATTTTTTCATCGGTATATGCAGCTACAGCAAGCAAAACGCCATAAATACCGTAGTCAATGTGAAAATCCGTATGAGGCAAAAGCTTCGGCATCATAACGGATAGGAAAAACGTTGCGGCGATCATGCTCAGAGCCAGCAGATGATTTCCCAAAGACGGTGTTTTGGATGCACGTTCTATGGAAAAAATGATCGCAATTGACAGTGCCAGTGTGACCAAAATGCATTGATAAAGTGAGTGCATTGCAATATAAAAAACGATCTGACAGAGCAGTGCAAGTATGGCAATGGTCAGAAGATAGCGTTTTTTGTTTTTGGTATGAATACAGCCTTGTGCGATCATAAAAGCGAAAATCGGGAAAGCAAGTCTTCCCAGAATTTTCAGAAAAGGAAGCTGTGGAAGAAGCTCCTTGCAGACGTGATCGCAAGTCATAGCAATGAGTGCAATGATTTTGAGCTGATTTCCGCTGAAACCAAAGTGTTCCTTAACTTGGGTGGACATATCCGGTTCTCCTTTGTGTAAAAAAGCTTTGATTGTATTATACCACAAGCACAGAATCCTTGTCAAATTTGCGTGGATTATCTGGAAATGGATGGAATTGTTCGTTTACGAATAATTTACAAGTTATTTTTCGATTGCAGATTGACTTTCCGTACAGAATAGTGTATAGTATTATAGTGTTGTACTTATGGCTGCAAAGCTGTATGGAATCTGAATTCAGGTGCTTCCCAAAGCAATCGGAAGGAATGGATATGAATATTATTATTGTCGGCTGTGGTAAGGTCGGAGAGGCTCTTGCGGAGCAGCTCAATGAAGAAGGAAATAATTTAACTGTTATTGATCTGGACAGTAATAAGGTACAATCTGTTGCAAATAAATATGATGTGCTGGGTGTTGTCGGCAATGGCGCAACCCATGCTGTCCAGCAAGAGGCAAATATTGAAGATACTGATCTGCTGATAGCGGTAACCGGTTCGGATGAGCTGAATCTTCTTTGTTGTCTGATTGCAAAGAAGGCCGGTAACTGTCAAGCAATTGCCCGTGTTCGGAATCCGCAATACAGCTCTGAGGCTTCCTATCTTAAGCAAGAGCTGGGGTTGGCAATGGTCATCAATCCCGAACAGGCTGCGGCGGCTGAGATCGCAAGAGTGTTGCGGTTCCCTTCTGCCATTAAAATTGATACCTTTGCCAGAGGAAAATTAGAGCTTCTGAAATTTAAGCTTCCGGAAGAAAGTCCTCTTGTGGGATGTACTGTCAAGCAGATCACCACAAAATTTCATTGCGATGTGTTGGTGTGCACAATAGAGCGGGATGATGCCGCATATATAGCCAACGGTGATTTTCTTTTTCAGCAAAAGGATGTTGTTTCGATCATTGCAACGCCGAAAAACGCCAATCATTTTTTCAAGAAGATCCAATATGCCGCACGTTCTGTTAAGGATGTCATGATAGTAGGCGGCGGTGAGATCACCTATTATCTCTGCGAGCTGCTGGAACGGGATGATATTCACGTAACGGTTATCGAGAAGAAGGAGGCACGCTGTCAGACGCTGTCTTCCCGTTTCCGGGACTGCATTATTATCCACGGCGATGCTGCTGATCAGGATCTTTTGCTGGAAGAAGGTCTGGATACAGTTGGTGCATTTGTGGCATTGACCAATCTGGATGAAGAAAATATTCTGCTTTCTCTGTTTGCAAGAAGTGCCGGGAAAGCAAAGCTGATCACCAAAATCAATCGGATCGATTTTGGTGATGTGATTAAGGAATTGGATCTGGATACGATCATTTATCCGAAAAATATTACCTCAGAAAGCATTGTACGTTATGTGCGTGCTATGGGGAATACCATCGGCAGTAATATTGAGACGTTGTATCATGTCATAAAGGGCAAGGTCGAAGCAGCCGAATTCTTGATTCGGGAGCGTTCCGATGTAGTGGGCATACCGCTTGCAAAGCTTCGATTCAATGAAAATATACTCATTGCCGGTATTCTGCGTGAAGGTAAAGTTATCATTCCGCGTGGTCATGATACCATTGAGTTGGGAGATACTGTCATTGTAGTATCCAGTCAGCATGCACTGCATGATATTACAGATATTCTGTATACTTAACTGCAGGGAGAAATACGATCTATGAATCTAAAAATGGTCAGCTATATCATCGGATTGCTGCTGATGTTTCAAGCAGTATTTATGGCGATTCCGGCAGTCACTGCTGTGATTTATGGTGAACAGGAGCTATGGATCTTTATAGGAATTGCCTTGAGCTGTTTATTGATCGGTTATCTGATGACATGGCGCAAGCCTAAGAATAAGACCCTGTTTGCTCGTGAAGGCTTTGTGATCGTTGCACTGTGCTGGATTATACTAAGCTTGATCGGTGCGCTGCCGTTTTTTCTGTCAAGAGAGATTCCCAATTATGTGGATGCGCTGTTTGAGTCGGTATCAGGCTTTACCACGACCGGTGCCAGCATCCTTACCGAAGTAGAGAATATGCCTCGATCCATAATGATTTGGCGCAGCTTTACCCATTGGGTCGGCGGTATGGGTGTGCTGGTGTTCATTATGGCGTTCCTTCCGATCTCCGGTGCCCAGAATATGCATATTATGAAGGCGGAAAGCCCCGGACCATCTGTGGGAAAGCTGGTGCCTCGTGTAAAAACCACGGCGCTTTTGCTGTATGCAATCTATTTTGCCTTAACGGTGATTCAGCTGATCCTGCTGTTGTGCGGCGGTATGCCGATGTTTGATGCACTTAATACGGCATTTGCTACTGCGGGCACCGGTGGATTTGGAATACGCAATGACAGCCTTAACGGGTACTCTGCTTATGTACAGATCGTGGTCACTGTGTTTATGTTGTTGTTCTCCATCAACTTCAACTCCTATTACTTTTTGCTGCGAGGCAAACTGAGGGAAGCGTTGACAACGGAGGTAAAGGCATTTTTGCTGATCGTCGGTTCTGTCATTGCCATTGTGACGATAAATATCCACACTCTTTTTGGCAGTGTTGGGGAAGCATTGCGCCATGCCGCATTTTCGGTTGCTTCTTTGATCTCTACCACAGGCTTTGCAACGGTGGATTTCAACACATGGCCGGAATTATCCCGTGCTTTGTTGGTACTGGTGATGTTTATCGGTGCCTGTGCAGGCAGTACAGGTGGCGGTATTAAGGTATCGCGGATCCTGATCCTTTGCAAAAGTGTGACCAAGGAACTGCGGAATATGCTGCATCCCAAGCAGGTGAAGCGTATTACCATGGATTCTCATGCTGTCGAGCATGATGTCGTGCGTTCGATCAATGTGTATATGGTTTGCTACGCCGCGATCTTTATCTGTTCCTTCTTAGTGCTGTCTTTGGAGAATAATGATCTTGTGACCACTTTTACTGCAGTGACAGCAACGCTCAATAATATCGGTCCCGGTCTTGAGAATGTCGGCCCCACAGCCAATTACATGTTCTTTTCCATACCCTCAAAAATCGTGATGATCTTTGATATGCTTGCCGGCCGATTGGAGCTGTTCCCGATGTTGCTGATCTTTTTGCCGAATACGTGGAAGAAATAGTTTTAAGAATGTAGAATTGCTATTTGTATCAACCAAAACATTGATTTTGCATCAACAGGATGTTATAATGAAATTGGCATAGCGATCAGAAATATGCTTAATTTTATATTTTGGAGGAGATTATGTATACGATCAAGAATTTTACGGACAATGATGATGTAAAGCTGCTTTCTCAAGCCGGTCCATTTACGGTGATCGAATATCAGCGTGATCTGAGTGTGACACCGGCAACGGCAGCAACGGCATTTTTTGCATCGCAAATGAATGTACGGAAGCGTCAGTTGGTATGCGATCTGAGCAAGGCCAATATCACAACACAGGCAGGTGCCATGCAATGGATGCTGGGCAATGTCAATGCAAACAGTGGAATTAAGGGAGTCGGAGATCTGCTGGGTAAGGCGATGCGCGGCAAAGTGACCGGTGAATCTGCAATCAAGCCTGAGTATACCGGCGATGGCCTTTTGGTGCTGGAGCCGACATATCGCCATCTGATCCTGCTCAATGCAGCAGATTGGGGCGGTTCTGTGGTGCTGGATGATGGTTTGTTCCTTGCTTGCGATTCTTCTTTGCAGCACAAGGCTGTTATGCGCAGCAATTTGTCTTCGGCAGTTGCCGGCGGCGAAGGCTTGTTCAATCTGAGCCTTAACGGCAACGGACTTTTCTGTATTGAGTCTGCCTGCCCGCAGGAAGAGCTGATTGAAATCACACTGGATCGTGATGTACTGAAGATCGACGGTAATTTTGCGATCGCTTGGAGCGGCAGTTTGGAATTTACCGTTGAGCGTTCCGGCAAGAGTCTGCTTGGTTCCGCAGCATCGGGCGAAGGCTTGGTAAATGTATATCGTGGTTCCGGCAAGGTGCTGATGATGCCAACTGCCAAGATGGCAAATATCTGAAAAATATCATCAAAAAAAGAGAGAGAAACGTTGTGCGTTCTCTCTCTTTTGTTTTTTGTGATGTAACATCCATCCGCACGATTATGGGAGCAGTTTTGTATTGAAGCGTTTCCAGTTCCATTCCTTATGGCGGATGCGATATTGTTTGGGTGTAATACCATTTTGCTGCTTGAAGATCCGACTGAAATAGTTGCCGTCGAGATATCCGCATCGGGCAGCGATTTCTGTGATCGGAAGCTGTGTAGTAGCCAACAGCTCCTGTGCTTTCTGCATTCTCAGCTTTTTTACATAGGTGGTGGGATTGCAGGAATAGAGCTCTTGAAACAGACGAATAAAGTGGCGTTCGGAATAATATGTCAGCTCAGCAAGCTCAGCCAATGAGCAGGGCTGATCGTAATGCTGTTCAATATATGCCAATGCGGGCGCCAGACGCAGCAAGCTGTCCTCCTGTGCAATATGCTCCACATCGTACATTCGGGAGAGAATCACAACCAGCTTCAGAAATTCAGCCTGCACTGCGGTATGCCATCCGATCTGTTCCTCGGTATATTCCCGGTACAGTGTCAGAACATCCGAATAGACCTCGGAAAACTGTGTGCTGTCCAGCTTCAGACGGCTGCAGAAATGATAGCTGTGAGAGCATTCAGGCTCCAGAACAAACAACGCTTGAAATCCGGCAGTCTGAGAAAGCTCCGGTGCAGCAGCGGTGAGAAACGAGGGTGAAAACATGATATTGCAAATATGAAAATTCACAGCATTTTCATAAGCATGGGTCGTGTCATTACTGATGACAAAAACATCGCCTTTGCTGATATGATAGTGTTCTTCTTCTACTATATGTGTTGCTTTGCCGTCCAGTACGATCACAAGCTCAGAAAAATCGGCATGACTGTGGAGATAGAGCGTCTGTTCATGGCTGCCATATTGGATACAAAAAGGAAAGCTCGGATCCTTAGCAAAATTAGAAAGCGGAAACTGTATCATTGTATGGGATCCTTTCTGTGAAATCGAGGATAGATACTGTATTTATGATAGCACAAGATTTCAGAGAAATCAAGTAGGATTCCGTTTTTTCTGTGTGAAGCACCAAAACGAAACAGCAGAACCGTTTTTTCCGGCTCTGCTGTTTTGTATTGTTATTTCATTGCCTTGTGCGATGTGAGCTTCCATAATCCAAGCAGCATCAGCAGCGGGAAAGCGATGCCGATGAGCAATCCCAGCTTCAGATTGTCATTCCACGCATCGGATACAAATCCGACGATCGAAGGACCTCCGCCGCAGCCGCAGTCGCCTGCAAGAGCCAGCAGTGCAAACATACCGGTTCCGCCATGTGGACAACGTTTGGCTGCCAGACTGAATACACCCGGCCACATAGCACCTACCGAAAATCCACAGATACCGCAGCCAAGCAGAGAAAGTATCGGGAACGGTGACAAACAAGTGATCAGATAGCTGAGGATACATAACAATGCCGAAGCGAATAAATATCGTTCCAGTGAGAACCTGTCACCGTATTTGGCGTGGATGATACGTGAGATGCCCATCAGTATGGCAAAGAAGCAGGGTCCTAAGAGATCACCGAGGGTTTTGGATACCTGCAAACCGCTTTCTGCAAATGCAGATGCCCATTGACTCATTGCTTGTTCCGAGGCACCGGCGCAGATCATTAAAAGTGCAAGAAGCAAGAAGCCTTTTGATCGCAGCAGCGCAGAAAGTGTCAAAGGTTCACCGCCGGTATCCAATGTATGGATCGGCACCTGTGTGAAATATAGGCTGTTTGTCAATGGTATGATTGCCCACAGACAGGCAACGTATCGCCAGTATTGTATCCCCAGCCAAAAAAACAGTAAGGTAGAAAGCAATATGACTGCCACACAGCCCCAGCAATAAAAGGAATGCAGCAGGCTCATAGCAGCAGATTTATCATCGGTCGGACAAGCCTCTACAATAGGACTGATCAGCACTTCGATCAAGCCGCCGCCGATGGCATAAGTGATCACAGCAAGACAAAGGCCGAGAAAAGGCGAGGAAAGCTGTGAGGGGAGTATTGCCAGCAGGATCAATCCGGCAGCGCAGAAAAGATGTGCCGCAACGATCGCTTTTCGATAACCGATTCGATCAATATATTTGGCAGCAAGCAGATCCACGATCAGTTGTACGCTGAAGTTAACTGTTACCAGTAGTCCGATCCGATCCAAGGAAAGATCGAATTCCGATTGGAAGGTGATAAACAGCAAGGGAAGAAAACAGTTGATGATTGCTTGTGTGATATAGCCGAGATAGCTTGCATAAATGGTATGCCGATATGCGTTTCGGATCTGGTTCATGAGAAACAAACGCCTCCTGTATTCGAAAATCGATCAGAACTTATCTGTACATCGCCAACTCAACAGAATCCAGAAATTGACACATGGATACATTAAAACGTTGATAATCCGCATTTGAAAATTCTTTTGATGCGGCTCCTACAATGACTTTTGCAATATTCGTCTGGTTATAAAAAGTAATCATAACAGGAACGTGTAAGATATCCGACAATCCACGAATCATCAAGTTTGCCGATTCGTGAATGGATAAAATATCCTGTTTGCTGTTTATGGATACCTCGGAATGATTCACCAGTATTTCCGGATTTACAAAAGAATCATAGACTGCAGAAACCGCTTTGCAAATATGTTCCCAGCCAACACGATATGTCAATTGCCATTCGGAAAATAGCCAGCCATTGTTTTCCTTGACATCGATCAACATCATTGCTATCACTCCTCCCTTATAGTTGATCGCTTTGAGCGTCCTAATATATTATATCACATCCTACCGCCGGTTTCAATAGAAAAGAGACAGCAGATCAACAGAGAATGAAAAAAACTGTCTGCGATGTTCGTTACAAAAGGGCTGTCTATGGTGTTCTGTTGAATAAAGATCATCGATTATACACTGACACGCACATTTTCTGCGGCGTCAATTGTCACCCTCCTCACGGAGGGTGACAATTGAAATAAGGCGTATCTTGCAAATCGACACAAAAAATAATACAGCATCAGCGAGATGTGCAGATTCTTCAACGTATCCCGTAGCGGGTGCTATGATTTCATGAAGCGCATGGACAGATCGGCGTCTGATCTGGAACTGTCAGAGCATATTCGTATGTGTCAGGCAGAGACCAAGCAGACATACGGTTATCGCCGTGTTTGGATATGTATTCATCGTTTTCTGCACCAAAGCCGTACGCCGATCACCGTGTATGCAGCCGCTTTCAGCAGCAGTATGAAAAATAGCAACGGCATATTGCAGTTTGCGGGATATGGTGCTGTCAGTCCCATGCCGCAAAAGAGATATCTTCCTAAAGCTTGCGGCAGCAGGTCGGCGGACAGTGCAGGAAGCATCAGCACCGCTGCGGA
>JAZOCU010000014.1:0-4794 GCA_045596625.1 Oscillospiraceae bacterium
GGCAGCACGCCGGTCAGCTGCTCGCTCTGCTGCTCGATCAGCTCCATGGCGTTGTTGACCACCTCGCCCAGAGAGTTCATGGGTTCACCGCTGATGTTCTTCAGCTCCAGCGCCGTCAGGTTTTCCGGCAGGTTGACCAGATAGCTGTACTGGGCTTCTTTGGGTAGAAAAAGGGCGCTCTTTTCCGCAAAGTCGGTGGCTTCCACCGGCAGCACCCGCCCGTTGCGCACAGGGCGGTTCTTCAGAATCTCGGCCTCCACCAGCTTGAAACGGCTATAGGCATAGCGCAGAAAAATCAGCCCCAGTACGGGCATGCAGTACTGGTTGGAGGTCAGTTTGGAGCCGGCACGGAGAATGTCGGCAGCTTCCCAGAGTTCGCTTTCCAGCTTGCGGATGTTGATCATGGGCGTGGTCGCTCCTGTTCTGTGTGAGTGTATGGGGATATTATACCATAGCGGCTGGGTATATAGTGTTTTTTGTGGAATTTTGTTGGAAATGATTTCAACATGGAGCATCCGAACAGATGAGTGAATCGTAGAATGCGTAATAGTCTTCGCGAAGAATATCCGCTAATTCTGGGTATGAATCATCAAAAGCCATCTGTACATATTTGGCGATAGCTGTCAACTGATAATGTTGTGATTCGGCAAAAATGAAACGGTCGAACATTTGTGTGGCGGATGCACCATGGGAGAAGTCGGACAGAAGGGAATAGTCTTTATAGATACGGCTATCCACTTTGTCAGCAAGCGCTTTGAAGGTATATCTGCCTTGACCAATGTATTGATATGCCCAGCGATAGTTGCTGGAGCTCTTCTGCAGAACCTGCTGGTATTCGGCACTGATTTGATAGGTGGTTTTGAAGGTGTCAAAAATAGTTTCATTTTTCGGTGTATCCTTTCTCAGTTTACACTCAAGCCGACCAGCCTTTTCTATTGAATGGATCAACCACAATTCCCAAAGCGATTCGTTTTGGGTCATCGCATGGAGGCAAACGGCGTTTTCGATAATGATTCTGCATAGCGTGTTAGCGCTGCTGAAGTGTCCAAGATAGATGTTGTCACAAGCTGCTTTGGCATAATCAATGATTGCTGAAAGAAACGCATTGATAACACCGGTTCTTGTTGCTAAAGAAGTGTCGAAATTTTGGGTGGAAAACAGAAGGTCTGCCCTGTGTACATATTCTCTTAGGCTGTCTGTTTCCGGGAGGCAGTCATCGAGCCTTTCAATATTCATGCTGTTTAGAAAGAGCTTGTCTTTGATGAAATCTGTCAAATTCATAGTAAACTCCTTTGTTTTTTGTATGTCTTGATTATACCAGGACTATAAAGAAATGTGCTACTCAAGTGTGCGAGGATTGATAATCTGAACCCCGTCCCACCAATTGGAAGGACGGGGCTGTACGACTATTTAGTTTTTCAAATCAAATTCACATAATGCTGCCGGAGCTTTCTGCAATATATTGAATAATGGCATACAGCTGATCGTTGGCTTTGTCGATTCGCAAATGACATGGCTTATTTGTCTCTCCCCGCCAGCAGACGGCAGCGGATGTCGCTGAACGTGTCTTCGATAGGAGCCACACGACCGATGGTGACATCTTCTTCGGCATCGGCCAGCGTGCGCAGCAGTTCCAGCTCGGTCTGCATCTGCTGGAAGTCGGCCATGCCCATCAACACTGTATCACCGCGACCGTTGACGGTAATGTATACAGGCTGCCGGTTCTCCCGGCACAGTTTGGAAATCTCGCTGTAGTGATTGCGTAAATCGGCAGAAGGACGGATCAAATCCATTGTCGGCATCTCCTTTGATAGTCAAAATGTATCGTGATTGTGTTACGTTGTCAATGGAGAGAAATGGCAGGGTGATGTTTGAAGATTCAGAGGAAGTATGGTAACGTGTATTGGGATCATATTTTATCTATTTACTAAGAAAATGCTGCAAAATTGCCAATATATTATCTGTGAGGGATACGCATGAGCTTTGTTTGGGAAACCCCGGAAGAGATCAACATGGCGCTGGCGAAACGCTTCAGTCTGATCCGAAAACGGCGCAAGCTGTCGCAGGTAGAGCTGAGCCAAAAGAGCAATGTGAGCTATGGCAGCATCAAGCGTTTTGAGACCAGCGGACAGATCTCGCTGATCTCTCTGACCAAACTGTGTGTCGCCCTGGACTGCGCTGATGAGATTCGCAAACTGTTTACCGATGTGGAGTACCGCAGTATCGACGAGGTTCTCCGGGAGCAAAAGTTGAGTAAAACGATGAACAACGTTGTACTTGAAAGCTCGTCGGGCGGGCACACTGGCAGATGTTACCGATGTGGAGCGGAGCTTTCTCACAATCAGAATGAATGACTTCGTTCTACATCTGCGATGATAATCCTATGAACTTTGCGGAATGAATGGCACTTGTTTAACTTTTTATCTTGACAAACTTGGGTATAAAGTTAAAATGAAGATAAGTGATTCGATGGAGGTGAGCGTATGGATATAGTGCGGATCAGAGCAATGAAAGAATGGATTTCACAATTGCCTTCCGGCAATATTACCTATAAGACGATCAATGGGAAACGCTATGCCTACTATCAGTGGACCGAAAACGGAAAGCAACACGGCCGTCGTGTAAAGGATCATGAGCTCAACGAACTTCAAGAGAAAATAAACCAACGCAAGGTCTTGCAAAATAGGCTCAAGGAAGCCGAAACATCACCGTCTTTTGATCCTGCTGTGATGCAGGATGAGTACTTTTTTTCCGAATTGAAGCGCGGGGATGAGTTGCTTTCTTTTGTTGAGGAAGTGAAAAATCTCAAAAAACGAGAATGTATCTCGAAGCTTCATGACTATGTGTATGGCGATAGCGTAGATCGCGTATTCATCCTGTATGGTCTTCGCCGTACCGGTAAAACAACCATGATCCGCCAGATCATTCTGGAAATGCCGGAAGAGATGCGTGCAAAAACTGCGTTTATTCAGGTTACTGATAACATCGATATGAATAAGCTGAATCTGGATCTGCGGCAGTTGGAAAAGCAGGGATACCGATATGTTTTCATTGATGAAGTAACATTGATGAGCGACTTCGTTGCCGGAGCAGCTTTGTTTTCAGATATCTATGCAGCCAGCGGTATGAAGATAGTGCTTTCCGGCACGGATTCACTGGGGTTTGTGTTTTCGGAAGATCATGAACTGTATGACCGCTGTTTTATGCTGCATACCACGTTTATTCCCTACCGTGAATTTGAGAATGTGCTGGGCATCAAAGGCATTGATGAATATATCCGCTATGGCGGTACCATGAGCATAAGCGGTGCTCGCTACAATCAGACAGTCGCCACCTTTGCTACAAGGGAAAGCACCAATGAATATGTAAACAGTGCAATCGCAAGAAACATTCAGCATAGCTTGAAGAATTACCGGGATGGTTATCACTTCCGCAAATTGAGAGATCTGTATGAAGCGAATGAACTGACCAATGCCATCAATCGCATCGTAGAAGACATCAATCATGCGTTCACAATGGAAGTATTGACCCGCACCTTTGTTTCTCACGATCTGGGTATTTCAGCCAGAAACCTGCAGAAAGACCCTGCTGTTCCCCATAATCCCCTTGACATCATCGATAAAGAAGCCGTAACGCAGCGTTTGCAGCAGTTGTTGGAGATCAAGAATCAAGCAGATTATTCTGTAGAAATTCAGGATGTGCATCGCAAGGAGATTAAAGAGTATCTTGATTTTCTTGATTTGACGATCGATCTGGATGAAGTAGATTTGTCCGATCTGAGTGTTTCAAAGCACACGGCAATTGCTCAACCGGGACTTCGGTATGCCCAGGCAGAAGCACTGATCGAATCACTGATTGAAGATCCCGTCATGCGTGTCTTATCGCTTGCCGAGCGCAACATGGTTATGCAGCGGATTTTGGATGAGGTCAAAGGCCGGATGATGGAAGATATCGTGATTCTGGAAACAAAGATCGCTCGTCCAAAGTGCAAGGTATTCAAGCTCAAGTTTGCTGTTGGTGAATTTGATATGGTGGTATTCGATCCAGCTACCGCTTCCTGTGCTATTTATGAAATCAAGCACAGCGCAGCTTGTACGCCGCAGCAATACAGGCATCTGATTGATGAAGAAAAGTGCCAGCGAACGGAGTTCCGCTATGGAACAATCACCGGTAAATACGTGCTGTATCGTGGGGCAGAACAGATGCTTGATAACGGCGTTACCTACCTGAATGTTGAGGCATATTTGAAGCAATTGTCTAACGGATGAGATGTATGTTGAGGCGACCTATCCAGGGTTGAGTATTCTCAGCCTTCTCGTGATTGAGCAGTGACATATTTCGACAAGAATACTGGTTACAAAAACATAAAGCGACCTGCCTCTTTTGATGGAAGCAGGTCGCTTTGTCATTGATGTGAAGGAAGAATAAGCAGTTGATTTATTAGGAGCCCGTCGAAGAAAAGTCACCGCCTTCCCTCCCAATTTCCCGCCTATGCCGTTCCTGCAAAGCCATCGCTTGTGTTCTGAGTTCATACAGCGCAGTTCCAATAACCTCAAACGCAGTAGCCGCAACAGGCTGATCGTGCGATAGCCCCAGCCGGAACAGGGGACTGGCCTCGTCTTCGTACAGCGTAATGGCCTCTTCTACAAGCAGGCGCACGTTGGCAACAATATTGCCTGTAGTCAACACAAAATCGTCAAAGACATCGTTTCGTTCACCCATCACTCATACACCAACTCTTTCAGCACCACTTCCTCCGCACAAGCCCGCAGGTTATTCATCTGCTGCATCCAG
>JAZOCU010000015.1:0-58770 GCA_045596625.1 Oscillospiraceae bacterium
TTGCCGCTCGCCAACTCAAAGACTGTATACAGTACGGTAGTCAAAATATAGTTTGTTTGTATAAACGTGACGGTTGCGGTGTGAGTGAAAAAGTTATTCGCGCGCGCTAGTTTTAGCGCGTGGGTAATAAAAAGACCTACAGACCAAATGCTGTAAAAAAAATAGCAGATAAGTTTTCGGACTTCTTGTGGAATTTTTACCGTCATCCCACGCTGGCTTTACAAGGTGAAAAAATGGACGATTAATATACGAGAGAAGCTCTTTTGCAGATTCTTATGCCTCGGCAACTTGGGAGAACACCGAACTGTGCATCGTAAACTGCGGACCGAATCGGACGAATGCGCAAGCTGAATTATTCGTGGTTTCTACCGGCGGTAAGGCGTATGATGCAGTCAAAGCAAGCGACCTGACCATTGATGCCGGAAAGGCAATCACAATTTTGCCGCAATTTGTTGGCAAAGATTCGGATAACGATGGTATTCCCGATTTGGTGGAAACTTACGGTCTGAAGCCGGATGGTACACCCATTAACAGCGATCCGAATTCGGAAGACACCGACGGCGATGGCCTGAGCGACAACGAAGAACTTGGCTTTGTCCCCTTTGATGCAGTTCTGCATGCTTCCGGTGAGTATTTGCAGCATATTTCTTATCGGTCTGACCCTAATAACCCCGATACGGATGGGGATGGGATATTTGATAATGAAGAACTCTGTTTTGGTTCTGAAACACCTTATTCAAATCCTTTATCAAAAGATTCTGATAATGACGGTATTGGGGATTTCTCCGATCCACAGCCCATGGTGGAAAACAAAGCGAAAGACGTGAATTGGGATCTTTGGTCGAGCATCAATGCTGAAGAATATATGGCAAAACGTTGTATTACCGAAATGGTTTTTAAGGGAGTGCATGAAGTTGCTTTCGGAAACTACCACACATCAGTTATTGTATTTGCAAATTCCGAAAGTGAGTATTATAATAGGAAAGAGTTCTCTCAATATGGTGATACATGGAGTGAGAATTGGCGCAACATTCACTATTTGACCATGGGGGCGGGACCAAAGGAGCAAATAGCCTTTGATCCGCTAACATCCGGTTATAATAGAAACAAGGATGTGATGCTTGACATTAAAGTGCAGATGGTGAATTTAACCGACTCGCGTTCCGTTAACGAACAAATTGATAGGCTGTTGACGTGTCATCAGTACTTTAACGATCTTGTAGAAGAATTAAGACCGTCGTATGATTTGTTTCCCCAAAATGAAAATGAACAAAATTCAAATTCGTATGCTGTGGGATTGCTAATTGCATCCGGAATTGATGATTTGGGAATGCCGGAGTACAATGTTCCCGGATATAAGTTCCCGCTTGCAAGCAGTTATTTTGGTGTTGATATGGAGGGAGAAGAAGGATGAAAAAAGCAATGAAACGTATTTCGATGATACTTGCCGCAATTGTCATACTGCCGTTTTTATTGTACGGAATTTTCTGGCTTACTGTTCCCATCAGCCGATCGAATGAAGAGGTTCGTGCGTATGTGCTTCGGCAGATTCCGATGGGTACCGGTTTGGATGATGTCATCTTAATTTCCGAGGAAATGGAATGGGAAATCAGAGAAACGAGCGCGGATTGTGGCTTACGCATCAATGATGCAGCCGGAAATGCTGGCTTTGCAAGCGTTGATGAGATGCAAAATGGTTCTGAAAACCCAGAAAAAGTGCGGATAGTGGGCGAACAGGCAATGTTTGTTGAGTTAGGTCAATATTACGGCCCATTTCATGAAGCGGTGTTTGCTTATCTGGCATTTGATGAAAATGATGCGCTGGTTGAGGTGGCAATCAGAAGAGATATTGATGCGCTATAATTCATACTCGATAAGGAAGGTGGTTCATTTAGACAAGGATCGACCTGGAATCAGGAGACAATGAGATATATTCAGCTTTCTTTAAAAGGAAAGTCGTTTGAAGCAGTTAAAAGTGTAGCGGCCCATGAATTTGGACACAATTTGGGCTTAAAAGATGCTTATGGTGATGCATTATGTAATCACGGCTTTGCGCCAACAATGATAGATTTTAACACTCCTACAAATAATGAGATCTGGTACGAGCGAAGTGGCGCAGCCCCTCAGGTGCGCGGACTAATTATGTGGATGGAGGGCTATGCCTCAGCGAATGATATTGAAATGGTACTTGAAGCGTTTTTAACTGATGAAATACAGTATTATGTCCCATATGGTAGAGACCAAAAAGTTTCATCGGCTATCAAATCGGGTGCAAATGTATATGTGAATAAAACAACAGGCGTGGTTATGTATTATGAATTTGATCCAGAACTGTGTGAGTTCATTGAGATAGGGGATGCAGAACAATACCAAAAATGGGTCTTGAACAAATATAATATCTTGTTGAATTTGGGTGATTTAAATGATGCTTGGTAAATACAAATTGGAAATAAAAGGGCTTTGCGTGCTTATTGCAGTTGCTATTCTTCTGGGTGGTTTGCTGTTTTGCTGTAAATACACATATCATCAATATCCATGGGATCCTTATTGGTCTCATCGAGTGAATTATATGGATGTACAAGAACAATCTGACGACTGCAGAGAGATTGCAATTGAAAACCTTGGCTTCCTTGAAGAGTTTGGTGATACAACCTTACTGAATTCTGTAGATAAAGAATTGTTCATTTCAGATGCACTACAGTCAATTGGTTTGAATGGCACAGTTGCTGAAAAAAAAGACGATATCGTTCTCTTTTATTTTCAGTATCAACCAGAATATGATATCGGAATATGTTATTCCCTTAACGCTTTAAATACTAAAGAGATGATTGGAAAACCGTTGTATACATCTTCTCCGGTTCGGAACATTTACATGATAGAGCCAATAAATGATAACGTATATTGTTACATATGCGTTGCCGAATTCCATTGACCATCATTTGAGTCTGTAGTGATTTATATGGAAAATCAATATACCCCCGCAAGCATTCACTCAAGGCTTGCGGGGCGTGCTGTAATGCCACCGCCGAAACTGCAGCCTACAAAACCATGTTAGAGGTATCCTCGTGGGGGAGCAGACATTACATTGACTTTGATGATTATCTGGCAGCAGCAAATACTGTAAAAGATTACGGACACCGCGTGAGCGATAGTGAATTCGTTGATATGTGGGTAAATTTGGTCGGTAGCGGTATATCCACGAATTTATTCTACATTAAGGAGAAAACATGAAAAAGAAAATTTTATCGGTTGTTCTGATTGTTTTGGTGCTTGTTTTGTTGGTTCTGGGTGCAATGTGGTTAGATTCTCGTTCACCGGATATCAAGATGTGGCGGTACCTATCGGACAAGGAATATACGAGTGTATCGTTGGACAAGGTGAAGTTTGAGGATCGGAAAAAAGACAAATTGCTGATACAATTCGATTACTGTAAAATGACCTCTGAAGTACTGCAGGAATCGCTGCAAATCAAAAAAGATGTGGAATGGTTTTTGGCGCAGAACAGCGAGATTTACAGCGACGTGACCATTGATGTGAGTTTCATTATAAATTCAGAGCCTTCGTTTATTTGTATGTATAACGGAGATGACGACGGATATCAATCTACAACGGCCAATGAATTGGGTTTCGGTCTTTTCAACTGTCCTGATTGCAGTATATTTGCGTTTGATGATACTGTGCAATTTGATACATTACGACTAATTAGATTTAAAGATATGGAATCTCTTACGGAGGTTTTGCCATTGCAATCAAACCTGCAACGATTGGAACTTCTTGTTGATGATGAGTTTGCAAACGATGAGATAGAGAAATTGTGTAATGCTCTCCCGGATTGCACCATCATTATAAACGGCAGAACCGTGCAGCAAGGGGAGTAACCTTCAAAAAAGTCTTGCAGGGCTTGCGCGCTCAAAACAACGAAGAATCGCTGTTTTTCAATGTCATCTATTTTGAGCAAGACAGACAATTAGAAATCCCCTAAATATAGGGGATTTCTTTTGTTTTATCTCTTGGTATACGCACTACATACAAGTTAACGTTCACTGTGCGAAACTGCACGGATTTATGCTGTTTTTTGTCAATATATACCGCCATACTAAAAAGAACCCTGCAATCATGAAAGGAAAGGTGAAAAAATTGAGTATCCGAAAGAAAGTTTTATTCCTTGCACTTGCTCTGTCTTGCAGCAGTGCCATGAGCACTACCGTGTGGTGGTGACCCAATACGCTAAGGAGCAGGACTGGTTCTTCCCCGATACCCAGAGCATTGAAAATGCAATTGCCTGCGTGCGGATCAATTGATAGGGGAACATATTGTGATGTTTGTAATAAAATTTTGAAATGCGCTTGACAAAGTATAATAAATATGCTACAATCAAATTGAAGGATATGTACCGTTGGTCTAGTATGATGAGAGAATCATTTTCATAGATTTGTATATGTCTATAAACGGAGGGGATTCCGATGCACTAAAAAAGCGTTCACTTTGGCAACTTATGTACGAGGGCGAAAGCCCTACAAACCGGAATTATAACATGGAGGTATTCTTATGAAAAAGACAATGAAACTGTTTTCTGCTTTATAGGTAACCGTTTCAGCACTGGGCTGTGCTGTGGGTATGGCAGACTATGAATCTTTGCCTGAACTGTATTATGTCACTTACAAGGCCAATCTGTTTGCAGGCAACACTTATCACGCACCGATCGAAAACAAAGTGGAATTGAATGAATTGCTTTTACAGGACTAGTGACCTATTGAAAGGAGCTGAGCCACAATGCGAGTTATATTATGGAATTTGAAACGCTTTGCCCAAAACCGAACGCTGTTTTTTGTGCTGACGATCGTATGTGTCCTGACCTCTTCGTGGTTGATGCTGTTTGGATATGGAATGTACCAGAATTACCGTCTGGAAAAGGAATACACAACCGAAGAAGCATTAATGTTTGCGATCACGGGTGCCTATGTTGAGCCACCGGAGAAAACAGAGGAGAATAAACATTATATACATATCAAGTATAAGCCGTTTACAAAGGGCGGATTGGATGAATGTATTGCAAAGATCCCAAATGATATACTAAATAATATCGCATTGTGGAAAGCCCGTCTGGGTACCCCGGAAGATCCGTTAGATGGACCCAATTGCTATTTTTATTATCAAGATGGACAGTGCTACGCAAGCACTTGGCTGTGGGATCAAAGATATGACGATGCCAATTTTCCTACGCCATCAGGCAGGTTTTTTTCAGAAACCGAAATGGCTGAAAAAGCAAAGGTGGCAATTGCGGGTAGTAGTCCCTTTCACCCTAAGGTGGGAGAAATCATTGAATACTTTGGTGAAACGTATAAGATAATTGGAGTAGGGTGCGGTGTCGATCAAATATTATATGAAACAGCACCCGACGAAGCGTCTATGTACTATATTACATTAACATTAAAACGCCCCCTAACTGCAAAACAATATGAGGAGTTTAGTGCCGCTTTTTCCACATTGGATGTGGACCTTCCCGAATATACGCCCTTTTATAATGAGGATTACTGGCTTTACAACACAATTTTGCTTGTATCCATTTTGGTTGCCGTTGTGGCAGCCTTAAACCTGATGGTTCTCTATCATTACATCTTGATGAAACGGCAAAAATCTATGGCAGTGTTCCAAATCTGTGGCTGTACCAGAGGAAAAGCCATTGCTATGTATAGCATAGAAAGTCTTTTCCTGACCGTACCTACCTATCTGATTGCAGCAGCATCTTATCATTATCTCTTGTTACCATTGCTCAGCAAGGTGTTCCCATATATGGAGACAGCCTATTCCACACGCTTGTATGGCTTGGCCTTTGCTATTATGGTAACCGCCTGCACCGTTGCGATCTTCTGTCTGTCGCTCTATATTATCTGCAAATTTACCATTGTAGAACGGAGGGAGGGTGTATCATGAAGCTGTTTCGCTTTGCCTGGAAAGAGTTTACGGGAGAAATCTGGAAACGTATTCCCATGATTCTGCAAATGGCTTGTATTCTGTTCATTATTACCGGCTGTGTTACCTCGGTGTATTCCCGTTACCGTTATCTTATCAGCTTTGAGGATTATTGGCAAAAGGACGGTGTGACATTCTGGTCAACATCCATTGGAAGAAGTGAAGAGCAGCTTCGCAACTTACTGGTTGGAGAAAAGGATATTATATTCACTTATCGGTACACAGGTTCGAAGCTGAATATACCCCGCCCGTATATCTACGATGATGCACTGATAACGGCCTTCAAGCCTAACCTTTTAGACGGAGAATGGGTGCGATTTAAGAAGAATAAATCCCTGCCACAGGTTATGGTCAATGCAGGAAGCGGCTATCAGGTCGGCGATATCATTGAGATCTGGCAGGTGGTGGAAAATGTCATCATTGAAAAGAACGACCCGGATGACCCGGATAAATGGACCAATGTAATTATCGATATTGAAGAAAATGCCATGACAGAGTGGGGGGCGCATTCTCTGCAAGTAGCGGGCGTGTTTGATGATACTACCATGCTGATGGCCTTAAATGGCAGTGCCATAGATGCCGGACTGCAAGATTACCGCCAGTTTTTTTCCGAGGTGGACAGCCTTCAGAGTGAAGGCGAAACATTAACCGTTATCATGTCTGAATCCGAAGCATTAAAGCTGTTTACGGAAGATTTGTATAGCCCCCAAGGCATTGGCTTTATTACCTTTGAGGATGGCGTGGATGATGACAGCTATGCTCAAAATCGTGAAGAGATACGCTATGCCCTAGGAAAAAGCAGTATGAGCAAAACATGGGAGAATCGGCCATTATTGCGGGAAAGTCGCCTGTATTGCTATCAGCAGGCATATGCCCTGTTGCCCATTTTAATTGGTGTGCTGATATTGTTCGTCATCAGCTTAATCAGTGTGAATACCGTTTCTGCAACAGGCAAGCAGCGTACCTATATGGTATATCGTATCTGTGGCTTGCGGCTGACACAATGTGCGTGGATATCCGGTATAAAAACCCTGATTGATTGTGTTCTGGCAGCTGCTATTTGCAGTGTACTCATGCTGATAAAAAACCAAACAAACCTTTTGCAAGAATTCTTGGTCACCTTTGGCCTACTGCAGATGGTTATTTGCGCATTATTTATTCTGCTGAATGTGCTGTTGTCTACTTTAATTTGCAATCTTGTGCTGCGGCACGGGCAAATCCGCCAGATACTGAAAGAGAGCTAGGTGAGAACTATGATTACATTATCTAATATTCACAAGATATATAACCCCAAAAAGGCCAACGAATTTGAGGCGTTAAAGGGTGTTTCGCTTACCATTCAGGATGGGGAAATGGTAGCCATCATCGGAAAATCCGGTGCGGGAAAGTCTACGCTGCTGCATATTCTGGCTTGCATTGATTCTTATGAATCGGGCGAATACAAGATTGATGATACTCTTGTACAAAAGCTGAGTGAAAAGGAATATGCCCGCATCCGCAACGAAAAAATCGGCATGGTCATGCAGGATTTCGCTTTGGTGGATGACTTTTCCGCTTTGGAAAATGTTATGCTCCCATTAGATTTTGCAACCAAGAAAAAGCCCGGTCGCAAACAGCTCGCTATGAAAGCCTTGGCATCTGTGAGTATGGATTCCATGGCGAAAAAGCCTGTAAATAAGCTGTCGGGCGGACAAAAGCAGCGTGTGGCAATCGCCAGAGCCATTGTGAATGAGCCGAGTGTAATTCTTGCCGACGAGCCTACCGGTGCATTGGATACCAAAACCGCAGCGGAAATCATGGGAGTATTTAAGCAGCTCAACGAGCAAGGTAAGACGATTATCATTGTCACTCATGATATGGGCGTTGCACAACAATGCGATCGCATCATTGAGATCAGTGATGGGGTGATCGTGAAGGGTGAGAGCATATAACGGATGTGAATTTTCATACTATCTTTTTTCCAATATAAACCCATGATTCATCGGGCCGCTTCCTTTTCCAAGATCAAGCATAGCCGACAATGCACCCGAAATATAGTCTTTTGCAAGCCTTACCGATTGCTGCAAATCATATCCCTTTGCAAGATTTGAAGCAATTGCTGATGACAGTGTACAGCCTGTGCCGTGAGTATTGGGATTATCAATACGCACCCCCTCAAACCACATGATTCCGTCGTTTTCATAAAGCAGGTCGTTTGCATCATTTATGCTGTGACCGCCTTTGAGCAATACCGCACAGCCGAATGCTCTGCTTATGTACTCTGCTGCTTTCTCCATATCGGATTTATCAGCAATCTTCATTCCTGCCAGCACTTCCGCTTCAGGAATATTGGGCGTGATAACTGTCGCTATCGGTAATAATTTCTCCTTCAGCACAGCAATCGCTTCTTCGGAAATAAGTCTTGCTCCGCTTGTTGCAATCATAACAGGATCAGCAATGATATTTTTCGCATTGTAAAAGATCAATTTTTCCGCAATAACATCAATCAGACTTTCATTTGCAGTCATACCAATTTTGACTGCATCGGGAAAAATGTCTGTAAAAACTGCGTCGATCTGCTGTCCGAGAAATTTGGGAGTAACTTCAAGAATTGAAGTTACTCCTATTGTATTTTGAGCCGTCAATGCGGTAATTGCACTCATGCCATAAACATTGTTTGCAAGCATTGTTTTCAGATCGGCCTGTATTCCGGCTCCGCCGCTTGAATCACTGCCTGCGATGGTAAGGGCAGTTTTCATTTTACTGTAATGCATCAAACGCCTCCCTCAGCACTTTTGCGGCAATACGGGGGTTTTCGGCTTTCATAATTGCTGAAACAACACAAATTCCGTCAATTCCGCTGTCTTTCAGAACGTGGATATTATCCTTGTTCAAGCCCCCGATGGCATTTACCTTGATCGGCACAGCTTTCACGATTTCTTTCAACGTGTCAACGCTTGTCAGTACGGTTTTTACCTTTGTTGTGGTGGGATAGATCGCCCCCACGCCGAGATAATCCGCACCTTGCTTATAGGCTTCGAGAGCCTGCGGAACTGTCTTTGCAGTTGCGCCTACGATCTTATGATCTCCCATCAGCTTTCGGGCAATTGCAACAGGCATATCCGATTGTCCGACGTGAACACCCTCTGCATTGACCGCCAGTGCAACGTCAACTCTGTCGTCAATGATAAGAGGAATATCATAACGCATTGTGATTTCGTGTACCTTTTCCGCAAGGACAAGATATTCCCTTGTGGTTTTTTCTTTCTCACGAAGCTGAATCAGTGTTACACCGCCCTTGCATGCTTCTTCCACACGATACAGAAATTCCGCTTCTGAAAATCCCGTGCTGTCAGTGATAAAATACATTGTTGTATCGAATTGTTTCATATGCACCTCACAAATAGATATAGTCATTCAGAACAGGCTGTAAGCCCTCAGCGGCAATATCCTTGTACATCACATCAAGACATCGAGCATCGTTGATCTCAAACTGCTCGTCACCCTCAATGCCGTCGCTTTCTGTACCATTGTATTTGCTTTCGTGGTCACCGATCCCTGTGGAAACACCTGCCGAAACCTTTGTTGCGGCAATTTTCACAATACCATTGCGGAAAGACTCGCTTTCTCTTGACGAAACGGTAATTCCCACAAACGGCAGAAAAATCCGATAAGCACAGATGATCTGACAAAGCTGCGTTTCGTGTACATCAAGGGGATTGATTTTATCGTTGTTGATGATCGGGCGAAGTCGGGGGCAGGACAGCGACAGTTCAGCATGGGGGTATTTTCTTTGCAGATAGTAAACGTGCAAAGCACTTGCAAGTGCGTCCTTTCGGAAATCGGAAAGTCCTAAAAGTGCCGAAAATGCAACTCCTCGCATTCCGCCCATCAGCGCACGTTCCTGTGCATCAAAACGATAGGGATATACACGCTTATGACCCAGCAGATGCAGCTCGGAATATTGGTCGCTGTCGTAAGTTTCCTGAAACACCGTCACATAGTCTGCTCCGCAGTTGTGCAGGTATTTATATTCATCGGTATTGACTGGATAGATTTCAAGTCCTACCATACGGAAATATTTCCGTGCAAGCCTGCAGGCTTCTCCTATGTACTCAATACTACTGTGATTGCGGCTTTCTCCTGTCAGGATAAGTATTTCTTCCATTCCGCTATCATGAATGATCTGCATTTCACGTTCAATCTGCTCCATATTCAGCTTCATTCGTCTGATGTTGTTGTAGCAGTTGAATCCGCAGTATACGCAGTAATTTTCGCAGTAATTCGCAATATAAAGGGGAGTGAACATATACACTGTGTTGCCGAAATGCTTCGACGTTTCAAGTCTTGCACGCTGTGCCATCTGCTCCAGAAACGGCTCCGCCGCAGGCGATAATAATGCCTTGAAATCCTCGATTGTGCAGATTTCATGCTCCAGCGCCGCTTTCACATCCTTTGCGGTATAACGTGAATAATCGTAGCTTTTCATCTCGGACAGCACCTTCTCCATTATGTTGGAATTGATTTGTTCCATACCATCCACATATTCCATATGATTTGTACGGATCGTGGGGTCGGTTTCAAGATGATGCTTCTTTTCAAGAGCAGAGGGAGAAAGATGCTCTCCGTCCACAAAAAATCTGTTGTCCATTATACACCTCAATCCCTCAGAAATCCCGTCAGCGGGTCGGAAGCGGAAGCTCCTCTCGTTAGAACTCTGCCAAGTCCCGAAAGATATGCCTTGCGTCCTGCTTCGATTGCCTGACGGAATGCTGCCGCCATAAGGGGCAGGTCGCCTGCGGTTGCAAGAGCGGTATTCGCCATAATTGCTGCCGCACCCATTTCCATTGCCTCGCAAGCCTGAGAAGGTCTGCCGATACCTGCATCCACAATGACAGGCAGGTCGATTTCATCAACGAGTATCTGAATAAACTCCTTCGTTGCAAGACCCTTGTTTGAGCCGATAGGAGCAGCAAGGGGCATGACTGCCGCTGCACCGGCGTTCACCAGATCTCTTGCCGCATATAAATCGGGGTACATATATGGCAGTACCACAAACCCCTCCTTTGCAAGGATTTCGGTCGCCCTTACAGTTTCGGTATTGTCGGGAAGCAGATACTTCGAATCACGCATAATTTCGATCTTCACGAAATCGCCACACCCGATCTCTCTTGCAAGCCTTGCGATACGCACAGCCTCCTCCGCCGTTCTTGCCCCCGATGTATTCGGCAGAAGCGTTATGCCCTTTGGTATGTAGTCGAGGATATTCTCCTGTTCTTTAGTATTGGCTCGGCGGACTGCAAGTGTGATAATCTCAGCCCCTGCGTCCTTTATTGCAGATTCAATCAGATTGAGAGAGTATTTTCCCGAGCCGAGAATAAAGCGTGAACTGAATTCGTGTCCGCCTAAAATTAATTTATCTTCCATAGTGAATTCCTTTCTATACATCAAATTTCCCTGCGATGATACGCAGAACCGTGTTTGCCTGATGTGCGGCACAGAGCATTACACGGGGAGCAAAAAGTGTGCCATCGTCTGCAACATCGCTCATTCCGTCACCGCAGAGATAGAGACCTTTTCCGAGCTTTTTCGTAGTTATGGTGTTGCCCGTATGCAGTCCCGACATTCCCGAAGCCGCAACGATATATTTTTCGGGGTAACGCTCTGCAATGCCATTCACAAGCATCGCCTTGCACTCTGCGTTATCAAAGCATTCGCATATAATGTCGCAGTCAGCGATAAGCGATAGGTTTTCGTCATTCAGTTGTACTGTATCTATCACGACCTCGCAGTATGGTGCAATCTCCGCAAGCATCTGTTTCATCGCCTCGGTCTTGTACATTCCAAGCTGTGAAACCTTGTACTGCTGGCGGTGAAGATTGGATATGTCAACTCTGTCAAAGTCAATCAGGTGAAGTTTTCCCACGCCTGCCCTTGCAAGTGAAATCGCCACATTTGAGCCAAGTCCCCCAAGACCGCAGACAGCAACACTGGTTTCTGAAAATTTCCGCTGTAAATCCGCTCCGTGACGCTGTTCAAGTGCCTTGTACCATTCAGTTATTGTCATCAGCCGCCTCCCACAAAGCTTACGATCTCAACGCTGTCGCCGTCTTGTAAAAGAATACTTTCGTACTGAGCTTTAGGAAGAATATCGCCGTTGAGTTCAACTGCGATACGCTTAATGTCGTAGCCGCTTTCGGTCAGATATTCAATCATTGTTTTCCCGACAGCTTTTTTTTCTTCGCCATTGATTTTTACCATTTCTCACCTCACAGAATGTCAATGTATTCGCCCTCAAGCGCCTTGTTCATACTTCTGACGGCGCAGAATTTACCGCACATAGAGCAGGATTCCTCAATTTCAGGCTTTCTGTCGTCACGGATTTTCCTTGCAGTTTCAGGGTCAATGGCGCACTCCCACTGCTTGTCCCAGTCAAAGGTTCTGCGTGCGTCAGCCATTGCGTCATCAATATCTCTTGCGTGGGGAATATGCTTTGCAATATCGGCAGCGTGTGCAGCAATTTTAGAGGCGATTATGCCCTGTTTTACGTCGTCAACATTTGGAAGTGCAAGATGCTCTGCAGGAGTAACATAGCACAGAAATGCCGCACCCGATGCTGCAGCCACCGCACCGCCGATTGCTGAGGTGATATGGTCATAGCCCGGGGCAATATCCGTCACAAGCGGTCCTAACACATAGAAGGGCGCACCCATGCAGATCGTCTGCTGAAGCTTCATATTTGCTTCAATCTGGTCAAGGGGCATATGTCCGGGGCCTTCAATCATCACCTGAACATCCTTTGCCCACGCTCTTTTTGTCAGCTCGCCAAGTCGCACCAGCTCCTCAATCTGACAAACATCGCTTGCGTCTGCAAGACAACCGGGACGGCAAGCGTCACCGAGAGAAACAGTAACATCATATTCACGGCAGATGTCGAGGATTTCGTCGTAATATTCATAGAACGGGTTTTCGTTGCCCGTCATACTCATCCATGCAAATACCAGTGAACCGCCGCGGGACACAATATTCATCTTACGTTTATGCTGTTTGATCTGTTCTATGGTCTTGCGTGTGATTCCGCAGTGGAGCGTGACAAAATCCACACCGTCCTCAGCGTGCAGACGTACCACATCAATGAAATCTTTTGCCGTAAGGGTTGCAAGGTCACGCTGATAGTGAATCACGCTGTCGTAAACAGGTACTGAGCCGATCATCGCCGGACATTCCGCAACAAGCTTCTGTCTGAACGGCTGTGTGTTGCCGTGAGAGGAAAGATCCATAATCGCCTCTGCTCCCATATGGACCGCTGCCATAACCTTTTCCATTTCAATGTCATAGTCCTTGCAGTCGCGAGATACACCAAGATTGACATTGATTTTTGTGCGAAGCATCGAGCCTATGCCGTTCGGTTCAATACGCTTGTGCAGTCTGTTTGCACAGATTGCAACCTGCCCCTTTGCAACAAGCGCACGGATTTCTTCAGGAGTTCGGAATTCCTTAGCCGCAACAGCTCTCATTTCCTTTGTGATGATTCCATTTTTCGCCGCTTCCATTTGTGTTTTGTACATAGCTTTCCTCCGTAAATTTTATGTCAATGAAACAGACGGAAATAAAAAAGGAAGCTGTCGATTTCGATAGCTTCCGGTTCTGCATATATAAAAATGCACCGACGTGCAAGCGTCAGTGCTTTACAGTCGTTCCCTACGTTGGCATTATCCAAATCAGGTTATCGGTCGAAGGTCATACCTTCCTCTCAGCCTGTAACACAAGCTCCCGTCTGTTAAATTGTACTTTTATTATACACTATATTGGGAATGATTGCAAGAGGTTTTTGAAAAGTTTTATTTGCAGTCAAAAGACAGCACGAATCTTACCTGCACATCTTCAAATAATAATCATACTCAGCCGCTGAATCATTCAGTTCAGGGCGAAAGGCAATGGGTTTTGATCAATTTCTTCAACTATGCTGCAATCAATGCAAAAGAAGGACACGCCTGCCGAACAGCAAGTGTGTCCTTGATTATTTATGATCCTGTTCCGCTGTATTTCATTGCGCCGAACATCCAAAACTTATAGCTGAGCCAGAAGAACAACAATCCGATCAGCGGTGACAGCCACGACAGAAGCGGAATTTGATCGGGCCGGAGTATTACAATACTTGGATAATACGCAATGAATGCAATCGGCATGACAAATGTGAAAACAAAGCGGAATACCGGGCTGAAAATTGTGATCGGGTATTTTGCATAGTCCTTGAAGCGTGTGACAAGATCAAGCACATAGAATGAATTCTGAATCCAGAAGCAGGTTGCTGCCGCTGCATTCTGCATAGCAATCATGATCAGTGATGACGTAATCAAGAACACGATCAGTTTCAGCAGCATCAGCGGCGTGAAACCGAGTCCAAGCTTGCTCCATGAGTAAGCAATCGTTCCGATACCGAATGCAAGCTGACCAAGTCCCTTGATGTCGAAAACTTCCGATTGGTAGTAGAAAAACAGATTGATAGGACGGAAGCAGTATTTCACAAAATCACCCGAATATACATACATTCTCAGGCTCCAGTTGTTATCGAAGAAACACTGTACAGGAGTCAGTGAAACCAATGAAAATCCGTACAGGAACAGCATTTCGTAATAGCTCCAGCCGTTGATTGAAGGGAAATTGCGGAACAATATCCAGAAGCTTACAAAGCCTGCGATATTGGTAAAAATCATACCGATCGTGGAGATAATAAAATCCGCACGATAGCTCATTTTGCTTTTTAAGTCCTGTGCAAGGATTTTTCCGTAAATCCGCAGATAAAAGCCTAAACCTTTTCTTTTCATTCAGCCCTCCTTTTCAGTCTGTATAGTAGCAGCTCGGTACAGGAGCATTTCCGATACAAAGGTCGTGGTCTGCTCGTCCCCACAGCTTTTTGACAGTGTCAGTCATTTTCCTTGCGTCACAGCAGTACACAAGTGCATTTCCAAGCTGTGAATAGCTGACAGCACCCACATATTCAAACGCCTCTTTATAATTGGGATAGTATTCGGAAACACAGGTGTCAGCAGCCGCAGTAAAATGCGTATGGAATGGCGGAGATTTTATCTCTCTGCCGCTATGGTCTTTAATTGTTATAATAAATCCATCGGGATTAAGTCTGTTGGGTATTTCCAGACGCTCGTCAACTGCGTGAAGATAGGTATTCCTCTCGTGTCCAACACCAATAAGCAGTATCTTGCCGTTTTCTTCATATAATCTGCTGAGACAGCTGCCCACAGGAGCGGGACTTCCGCAAAGCTCCTCGCCCTTTACAAATTCTTCTGCGCCTTTTCCGAAAACTGTAACGGAATGCGTCGGGTGAAGCGAACGTACTCCGTCAGATCGGAATGCTGCAACTTTTGCCAGTACTCCGATGCAGGGAACTGTCGTCCGAACATCATAAAATGGGTTCTGACGATTGACGTTGTCCCAGGTATGGGTGGGGATTATCAGCAGTCCGTTTTCGAGATATTGACACATAGCGTCAATAAGACCATCAGCGCCGTTCTCAATTTCACCTACAGATCGAAGAGATGCGTGAACAGTTACTTTGTCATCACGTTTTACCCCACTGTCAGACAAAAACTGCATAATATCATTCTTTGTAACCATTCTATTACCCTCCGTTCACGGTAATCTGTCTCAGTGATACCTTCCAGAACAGCTTGCTGAGCACTGTCATGACAATGCACCAGAACAGCTGTATGCCCAGCGTTGTGAGAACAGTCTGCGGCTGCGGATTTCCGTCCAGCAGAACGGACAGCGGTGCATTATAAATCGACTGAAACGGCAGGTAATATGTAATGGTTTTCAGCGGTTCGGGGAAGAAGGCAAGAGGAATGGTTGCACCCGACAAAAGCATAACGATGACCTGTTTCATGATGTTGATGCCCCAAATAGACTCAGTGTACAGGCAGATCGTTCCCACAAGGAAGTCAATGCTGTAGTTAATGGATACGGCCATCACAACGGAAATTGCGAAGAACAGCAGATTGATTCCGAAATGGATCGCTCCGTGTGTCACAGCCGCCACAACAATGAAGGTCGGCAGGAAGGTGAAGAAAAACTGTGTGACAAACGAGCCTGAATACGACCAGAACAGATACTTCCGGTATTCCATGGGTTTGAGCAGGTCAAGGGCGATCTTTCCCGACTGGATGGAACGGCCGATATCCCAGACAAGGTACATTTCCATAAAGTTGAACAGCGCTGTTGCCAGCACCAGATAGATCAGCGTGTCGGAGAACGTCATGCCATTGACAACATCAGCGCCTGCAGAGGCATAAATCGCCTTCCACAGAAAATAGACCACGATCAGATAAAGCAGGTTGCCGGCAATGATCACAAGCGTTCCCAGCCGGAATTGCAAGGACTCAATAATGCCTGCACGGGTAAGGATGAGGAATTTTTTCAGCTTCATTGCACACCTTCCTCGTATATTTTCTTGATGACCTCCTCAGTGGAGATTTCCTCAAGTTGCATATCACGGATATCGTAAGACTTCTGAAGCTGTGAAAGGACCTCCATCACTTTTGCTTTTTCCTCGTCCACAAGAATGGAGATCCACTCGTCATCAGCGGATACGGAAAAATAGGTGACTTCTTTCTGTATTTTCTCTGCCAGCTGTTTCAGGTCACCGTCAATGCGGATTTTCAGCGTTCTGTATGAGCCAAAGAAGCCCTTGAGATGTTCAATATCGTTATCATAGAGCATTTTGCCCTTGTCGATAATGACGATTCTCTGACAGAGAGCGTCCACATCGCCCATATCGTGAGTGGTGAGAATAACAGTTGTATTCTTCTCCTTGTTCAGAGCGTGAATGAGCGTGCGGATTTTCGCTTTCATGGAAACATCAAGACCGATCGTCGGCTCGTCCAGAAAGACGATTTTCGGATTGTGGAGGAATGCCGCAAGAATATCACTGAGGGTACGCTGTCCGAGAGACATCTGACGGACAGGTTTATGTAATAAAGGCTCAATATCCACGAGAGATTTATAAAGGGCGAGCATATTGTCGTAGTCCTCGTCGCTGACACCGTAGATGTCTTTGAGGATCTTGAAGGACTCCACCAGCGGCAGTGCCCACCAGAGCTGTGAACGCTGTCCGAATACAACGCCGATTTCCTGTGCGTTCTTTGTTCTGTTCTGATAGGGGACATTTCCTCCAACGAGGATTTCTCCGGAAGTCGGCTCCAGAATGCCTGTCATCATTTTGATTGTGGTGGATTTTCCGGCGCCGTTGGGACCCAAATAACCGACGATCTCGCCTTGCTGAATATTCATGCTGATGTTGTCCACCGCACGAACGATTTTGTAGTCTCTTGAAAACAGGTCTTTGATGCTGCCTTTGAGACCCTCACGACGGTTGAGCACCTTAAATTCTTTTGTGATGTTTTTGATTTCAATAATATTTGACATAGTAATTACCTCAATTTCCTGTGAGCGGAAGAAGAAATTTCGATTTGCCTTATGACAGGACATAAAAAGGATTTCTTTATCATATCACAATAATTAGTCTGTGTCAAGACAAAGTGAGTGATTATGGGTTGCCTATTTTCACAGCTGCAGATAGGAGCTTAATGCAAGCACCAATGCAAACTATTTGGTACGGAAGTTTTAATGGATTGCTTTTTTCAAATCTTCGATCACTTTTCTATTGAAAATGGCAGTGAAATATGATAGAATATAGGAGGCGTATGTTGCAATACATTGTAGTTTTGTTGCAAATGAAGAATTTGGAGCCTGTTATGATAGATGTGAATTGTCTTTTTGCAGGATTGACAAGGCTGCTCAGTCCGCTGCTGCTGCTTCTCCTCTGGCGCAAAAAGACCGGTGCACGGTTCTATCCTGCGTTGATCGCCTTTTCGATCTGTGTTCCTGTTTTTATCATTGGGGCTGCTATCCGCTCCGGATTCAGTTACGATGTCCCAATCGCTTTTTATATTCGGCAAGGATTGCTCTATGGTATTCTTGAAGAGGGTGCGAAGTATCTGGTGCTCCGCTTTTTGCTCACTGCCTATGACAGCCGTAAGGACGCAGTGACTTACGGCATCGGGCACGGTTTCTATGAGAACTTCGGTGCCGGAATGTCCTGCCTTGGACTCATCGGCACAGATACTGCTGCTCCAAATATCCTTTGGTTCAATCTTTGGGCGGCATTTGAAGGTGCAGTATCATGCATCGCATTCACTGTCCTGATCTTCTACGGTATCCGAACGGGTAAGTCCAAAGTGATGCTGCCTATTGTCATACTTTTGCACGCTGTCAGCAATGCAGTTGTGGGTATTTGCAGCGAGCCCGTTTCGATCTTAACGAGGACTTTGCTGACTGCAGGCGCATGTTTTGCTGCATACCGCTGCTGGCAGGCGATGTGGACTCCGTATGAGGATGCATCGTGAATGCCGTAACCGCCTTTAAGGAGTTTGAAAGGAGTTAATATTATGATTGAAACGATTCAGACAAACAAGGCTCCGGCAGCGATCGGGCCCTATTCTCAGGCAACGGTCGTGGGTCAGCTTATTTTCACCTCCGGTCAGATCCCTCTTGATCCAGAAACCGGACTTCTTGAAGGTACTGACATTACTGAACAGACCCACAGAGTCTGCAAAAATCTGGAAGCAGTCCTGTCTGCCGCAGACAGTTCTCTGAAAAGTGTCGTAAAAACGGTATGCTTCCTAAGTGATATGGAAGATTTTGCTGCGTTTAATGCGGTGTACGCACAATACTTTACCGAAAAGCCGGCTCGTTCCTGTGTAGCGGTCAAAGAACTTCCTAAGGGTGCACTTGTTGAGATTGAGGTGATCGCGCAAAAAGAATCCATGCTGTGACAGAATCCGGTGCAACCGGCGTCCAATGCTTTTTGGCGAGGCTACATAGAGCAATCATTTCCTGAAATTCATGAAAGAGGGCGAAAACTATGATAAAAAATATTGCAGTGATCCGTGGAGACGGAATCGGACCCGAAATCGTAGCACAGGCACTCAGGGTTCTTGATAAGATCGCCAAGCTTTATGGACATACATTCCAATATACCGATGTGAATATGGGCGGATGTGCGATTGATCAGTATGGTGATCCTTTGCCTGAAGCGGAACTTCAGAAATGTATTGCATCCGACAGTGTTCTGCTTGGTGCAGTGGGAGGCGATAAGTGGAACGATGTGCCTGCTTCTATGCGTCCGGAAAAAGGCTTGCTCAGACTTCGTGCAGGAATGGGTGTGTATTCCAATAACCGTCCGGCTAAGATCTGGAAGCAGCTTTCAGAAGCATCACCATTAAAAAAGTCGATCGTAGATAGGGGAATCGACTTTATTATTGTTCGTGAACTGATCGGTGGTATTTATTTCGGCGAGCATAAAACTGAAGGCGATGTTGCTACCGATGTATTGAAATACAGTGAATCGGAAATTGAGCGAATCGGCAGAATTGGCTTTGAAACAGCAAGAAAAAGAAATAAAAAGCTATGTTCGGTAGAGAAAAGCAATGTCCTTGATGCAAGCCGTCTCTGGAAAAAGGTGATGCATCGCCTTGCCGAAGAATACCCTGACATTGAACTTTCCGATATGCTTGTTGATAACTGCGCTATGCAGATTGTCAAGAATCCGGCGCAGTTTGATGTGATCGTGACAGAAAATATGTTTGGTGATATTCTCTCGGATGAGGCTTCCATGATAACAGGTTCCATTGGTATGATCCCGTCATCCAGTCTTGGTGCATCCACCTGTGGTTTGTATGAGCCGATCCATGGCTCCGCACCGGATATTGCGGGAAGGGATATTGCCAATCCAATCGGAACGATCCTTTCGGCTGCGATGATGCTTCGTTTCAGCTTTGATATGTCGAAAGAGGCTGATGCGATTGAAAAAGCGATTTCCGACTATCTCGATGCAGGCTATCGCACCGCGGATATTATGAGCGACGGAATGATGCAGGTAGGCTGTAAAGAATGCGGTGACCTTATTATCCGTTATCTTGAAAAGGAGTGACAGCTATGCTTCTCAGCGGAGCAGACATCCTTGTGAAAACTCTCATAGAACAAGGCTGTGATACTGTTTTTGGTTATCCCGGAGGACAGATTCTGAATGTTTACGATAGTCTGTATACTCATCAAAATGAAATCAACCATATCCTGACCGCACATGAGCAAGGTGCAGCGCATGCTGCAGACGGCTATGCAAGAACTACAGGCAAGGTCGGTGTTGTTATCTCGACCTCCGGCCCCGGTGCGACCAATCTTGTTACCGGTATTGCGACCGCATATCTGGATTCCATTCCGATGGTGGCAATTTGTGGTAATGTTCCGACAACACAAATCGGTTCTGACAGCTTTCAGGAAATCGATATCACCGGTATTACTCTGCCGATCACCAAGCACAATTATTTTGTTGGCTCTGTTAAAGATTTGGCAGATACTATCCGGGAAGCCTTTGTTCTTGCAAAATCGGGTCGGCCCGGACCTGTGCTTATTGATGTTCCTAAGGATGTGCAGATTGCAAAATGGGAATATGCACCGCAATCTCCCGCAGAAAGAATGGAGCCAAAAGCTGCAAAGGAGATTCGTATTGAAGAAGCAGCGAAGTACATCAACGCTGCCAAACGTCCCTATATTTATTTCGGAGGCGGCCTTATCAGTGCAAATGCACAAGAAGAAATGCTGTGTCTTGCTGAGAAGATCGATGCGCCGATCGGATGTTCACTTATGGGTATTTCAGCGATTCCCACAAACCATCCGAGATTCCTTGGAATGCAGGGAATGCATGGACATTATGCTTCCTCTATGGCAATGTACAATGCAGATCTGATTCTTTCGCTTGGTGTTCGCTTTAATGATCGTGTAACAGGCAATCGCCTGAAGTTTGCAACAGATGCTAAAATCGTTCATATTGATGTGGATGGTTCTGAGCTATGCAAGACGGTAGAAGCTGTATGTGGTCTGCGCGGTGATGTAAAATGCACCCTTGAAAAGCTGCTGCCGAAGCTCAAGGAAGATAGCAAGCCCGATTGGATGGCAACGGTAGCAGCCTTGCAAAAGAAAGAAGAAAGCAGTCTTGATGACCGTGAAGGTCTGACACCGAGAAATGCAGTTTTAACACTGAACAAGCATTTGGGTGAGAATACTGCTGTTTGTACCGATGTCGGTCAGCATCAGATGTGGTCGGCACAGAATCTTGTTTTTCAGACACCACGCAGATTTGTATCCAGCGGCGGTCTTGGCACGATGGGCTTTGGCTTTGGTGCCGCAATTGGTGCCGCATTCGGAACGGAGGAACGCAGTGTTCTGATTACGGGTGATGGCAGCTTTGGTATGTGTCTGCAAGAGCTTGCCACTGCTGTTACCTACAATATTCCAATCGTCGTTCTGATTATGAACAATGGAGTGCTCGGAATGGTACGGCAATGGCAGACCTTGTTCTATCATAAGCATTATTCCAATACAGTATTGGATCGCAAGACGGATTTTGCCGCCTTTGCCCGTTCTTTTGGTGCTGATGGGGAAGCGGTATCCACGGTAGAGGACTTAGATGCAGCTCTTATAAGGGCATTTCAAACAGAAGGACCTTATATTATCGACTGTAAAATCGATAAGGATGAAGTGGTTCTTCCCATGCTGCCCCCGGGCAGCAGTATGGATAATATCATCACAAAACTGGAATCTCAATAGACGACAAGCGTATATTGTGTATCTGCAGATGTATCTCGCATATTATAAAACGGGCGTATGCTATGAAGCATACGCCCGTTGTCTTTATATCAGCTGCCGATTGGCATCATCCTTTGGGGAAACGGAGAATCCGATTGCATTGGAGCAGCTTTTGTATGATGTATCCCGTATTGCCGAAAGCGGTGTTCTGTCAGCTCAGATAAATAATGCTAAGGGAACCATGTCCGTTGATTTCTCTGAGAGCAGTGTCAACGGGATTCAGCATCTCAAACAGATTAAATACCTTGTTGGGAGTCATTGCGCCACCTTCGGATAATTCGGAATCAAAGACACGATAACCCAGCATTACGCTGCAATCAAGATCATATGCATCATGTCTTACCATGAAGTCATAGAATTGGTCTTCAGTACCCTCCCAGTCTTTGTCATCCGGCATATCAAAACGCATATACTTCAGCATACCGCAGATATTTCGGTTGTCTTTTGTTTCATCATAGCTATAATGATAGACCCAGGCATCATTTTCCCATTGCTCAACGATAGCCATCTGTTCAGCGGGAAGCGCATTGTAGGCATCCAGTTGCAGCTTGAATTCCTCAGAGTATTCTTTCATCTCATTTGTAGGAATTTCGCAAAGCAATTGGTACATGGTGTTATAGTCATGCACTTTTGCAGCATCAAGGAACTTTCTCTGACGCTGATCAATTGCGGGATTCTCATGTGTTGGACGATTGCCGCTGGTTGTGACATAGGATCCATCTTCATATATTAAATCCTCGCTCCACTCGTTGACATTGTGGGCGTTGTTTTTCTTTACATCATACTCAAGTTCTTCAAGAAAATGATACAACACAAGATTAAGCGGGAATTTTGCAGGGGATTCCTGTTTGTTTGGATCGTTGCGCGAATAAGAATAAAGAAGCGTTGTTTCAAAAGCGACTTTAGGCAGCAGATCATTGACTTCCTCAAGAGCGGCAATCAGTTCTTCGATGCTGATGGTCTCGGGCATTTCTATAGAGCCACCATCTTTGCAGCGTTCATTGAACCATACTTTATGGGCATAATTCCAGTGGCGTATACTGCAATACAGCATAAGATCACCGCTTGAATTAGTGACGATTTCGTATTCCAGATCTTTATACATTACCTGCATCAGCTTACTGAACCATTCGGCAGCTTCACCTGTGACAGATGCATCCGGAAAATCCACCAAAGAGTCCAAGTAGCAATACTCATTCACCCCGGCAATATCGCCGGCTTTGATGGCATTGACGCCTGCCTCAATACGCTTTTCGATATTCTCGATCGAATTGAGGTTTTCCGTAGGCTCGGTCTGAGAATCTGCATCGGATGTCAGTGTATCCGGACGGGTAGCCTCTGTGGTGGTTGTAGTCACAATGGTATCAGCTTTGCTGGCAGTCGAGGATTCAGAGCCGTTATGACTGCAGGCAGTCAGACTGCTAAGGATGGAGAGTGCCAATAATACAGCGAAACAACGAGTTCGTTTCATTTTCTTTTTGTATTCTTGCAGAAAGAATACATCCTCCTTTTTATACTATGTATACTTCTTCCTATGATTGGAGAAGTATAAGGTAAATCATAGCATATTCTTAGAAAAAAGTCAACAAAAAAACCGATGGATTTTATTTTCTGCGAATCATCGTATTTTCTTTAAAAATTCGATTGGTTTTAATATATATTTCACGAGAAAAAACCGGTATCATTTGGTTGCACTTTGCTTCGGAGGATAAGTTGGAAAAAGGGATAATCGTGTCGAGAGAGTGCATACTATCCTTGAGGTGATAAGCAATGGCAAAACAGGGCATGAGCCGTCCGGAATGGACGCATATACACTCGCACGCTATGAGCGATACGGTTCCTGAAATCCAAGGCAAGGCAAAGCATGGAAAAGCCAAGGTGAATCCGATCATTGCAGGCACCAAACCGCCTGCACAGAAAGTCTATCATACAAAGCCCTTTTCGCAGGAAAAACCCATATCGAAAGTGTATCCTGTGATAGACAATGATCTGGCAAGGGATAATGTGGAAAATGATATGACCGCTGCGGACTTGCAGGATTTATAACAAACGCAATGCAAACGCCATTTGACAGTTTGTCAGATGGCGTTTGATATAAGGAGTATGTGTATGGAATCAATCTGGCAAAAGAGCGTAAAGCTGCCTGCGTTTTTGCATCTGCAGGGAGATCTCAGAACAGATGTAGCGATCATCGGCGGAGGCATCACAGGAATATTGACTGCGTATTTCTTACGTAAAAGCGGTGTCGATTGTATCCTTGTTGAGAAAGGGTCGATCTGTCAGGGAGCAACCTCAGGTACAACCGCCAAGATCACCTATCAGCATGGACTATGCTATCATAGCTTGTTGAAAAGCGAGGGGAAGGAAGCAGCACAATGTTATTTGGAAGCGAATTCACTGGCGCTGGAAGAATATGCAAGGCTCTGTGCAGAGATTGATTGTGACTTTGAACGTAAGGATCAATATGTCTATACGATCCAAGACCGTAAGATCCTTGAGGCAGAAGCTGCTGCACTTTCAGTGTTGGGTTGTGATTATGAACTGTGCGAAACCTGTTCGCTGCCGTTTCCGACTGCCGGTGCTATAAGGATACGCCGGCAAGCGCAGTTCCATCCGTTGAAATGGATCGCTGCAATCGCAAAAGAATTACCTATATATGAGAATACCTTTGTCAATGCGGTGCAAGGAAACACTGTATTGACTGAGCATGGCAAGATTACGGCAAAAGCTGTGATCATTGCCACACATTTTCCGTTTATCAATCGGCATGGCAGTTATTTTCTCAAGCTGTATCAGCATCGTTCCTATGTGCTTGCACTGAAGAATGCGCAGAATGTAGAGGGCATGTTTGTGGATCATAATCCCACAGGATTATCCTTTCGCAATTATAATGATCTGCTGCTGTTGGGCGGCGGCGGTCATCGTACCGGAAAACATGGCGGAAATTGGTCAGAGCTGAGATATTATGCCAAGCTGTATTATCCGCAGTCTCAGGAATACGGTCGTTGGGCGGTACAGGATTGTATGAGCCTTGATGGCAGGCCGTATATCGGACGATATTCTGCCGCAACAGAGCAGCTTTATACCGCAACCGGCTTTCATAAATGGGGAATGACAGGTGCCATGATCGCTGCGCAGTTGCTGTCCGATCTTGTGCAGGGGAAAGCGCATCCTTATGCTTCTGTATTTTCTCCGTCAAGAAGTATGCTGAAGCCCCAGCTGTTTTATAATGGGATCGAATCAGTCATGAATCTGCTGCGATTTACAACCAGACGCTGTCCGCATATGGGATGTGCGCTGCAATGGAATCGCGCAGAGCATTCCTGGGATTGTCCATGTCATGGCTCACGTTTGGATGAAAGAGGAAAAGTATTGGATAATCCTGCCAATGGACAATAGATATCACGAAAGGAAAGGAGGAATGTACGATGAAGAAGAACGCATCCAAAAAGATTCTTGCATTGAGTGTATGTATGGTAATGCCCATATCGGTTTCGGCATCAATGGCTGAGCTGTATGAAGCCGACAGCAATCTGATCACAGAAATCAATGTAACAGGCAGTTATGGATATAACAGCGTGATTGTGAATACGTTGACGAGAAGTGATAAGGAAATGGAAAGAATCGGTTTGGAATATGTTGATATCCAGCGCAGCTCGGATCGGAACACTTGGGTCACCGAAGTGGAACTGGGGACTTTTCTGATGGAAGACAGCGTTTCCTGCGAAATCCACGATCGCATGGTACCGGTGCAAGGCGGATATTATTATCGTGTGAGTGTAACACATTATGCTAAGGAGCAAGGGATGTGGTTTTCCGATTCAGAGCGGATTGTTGATTTCTCTGATCCGATCTGGATCGGATAACTGTCAGAAATGAAGAATCGGCCTCATCTTGTCTGCGGAATTTGCCGTAAGCAGGATGAGGTCGGTTGTTTTTTGCAGGAAAATCACATGATAATGATTGACAGTCCCTTGAAAGAGATGTTATAATATACATATTATGAGAAAGTTTGCATACAAGAATCTGAAATAAGAAGGAATGTAACGATGTACGTTTTAATGATCTTTGCCATTGTGTTTACTGCATGTGCGCTGACAGTGCTGTTGTATCGGGCACCGTTGTCCATTGAAAAGCCTCATTTTTCATTAAGCAGGCGCATTTTTTGGTCAGTGCCTTTTTTATTTGGTGCATTGGTCATGCTGCGGATGTTTACCTATGAAAACGGACAAAACTATGCGGAATGGATCTCTGATTCCGTTTTACTGGCACTGCGTACTTTTATGCTTGATGGCGATATTTCTGTACATCGTCGGTTTATTGATATTGACGATGCGATTTTGAAACTATTTGCAAAAGAAAGCACGGCATTGCGCGTCGGATTTGGTATGTTATTAAAAGCTATCGAGATCTTTCTGGATATCATTGCACCGATGGTAACACTGACCGCCGTATTGAATCTGCTTTCAGAGCTGTTCCCGAAGATCAAGATTGCGGTTTTCAACAAACGGGAAAAGTATGTTTTTTCCGAACTGAATGAAGAAACGGTCGTGCTGATCGAAAGCATTTATCAGAGTAATCTGAAGGCACAAAAGAAAAAAAGCTTTTGGCAGCGCTTACAAGAGCCGATGCCGATGTTGATCATCGCAGATGTATACGTGGCAGAATTTAACGAAAAGGGCTCTGAGCTGCTGGATTGTGTACGGCGGATCGGTTGTATCTGTATTAAGGATGATATAATTTCATTGCGGGTATCTGCAAAGAAAAAGCTGTCCTATGTGCTTTCGGATTACGATAAAATGAAAAATCTTTCTGCGGCGCTGAAATTATCGCAGACATTTCAGAGTTCACCGAAATCACTGAAACGGTTGAATTATCTGTATGTCTTTTCGGATCTGGAAGAAGCAGAGGAGCTGATGAGCAAGCAATGCCATGCATTGCTGCAGAAAATCGAACTGTTGAATGCACCGAATCAGAAAAAGATAGGAAAGAAACTGTCTGTATCGGTATCTTCACAGGGCAAAACGACAAGCAGAGCGCCTTTGGCGCAAGCGGAAAACCATACCGGTTGTCATTGCAGCCGTATGGAGCTTTCGGTTGAATGTGAAGCATCCGACGAGAAGAATAATGAACGAAAGAACTCGTATCATCTTCCGTTTTTGATTCCTGTTAAGGAATATAAAAATATCATTTACGATCTGTTTGAACGAGTCCCGCTGTATCAGCCGTTGATCGGAACAAACCGAAAAGAATTGAATGTTACCATTCTCGGCACGGGTTTTATCGGTAAAGAAGCCTTTCTGGCTGCCTATTGGTGCGGACAGATGCTGGGATTCACATTGAATCTTACAGTGATTTCACTGAACGCCACAGACGGCTTCAAAGATCAAATCAATCGGATCAACCCGATGATTTTCAATGCTGCAAAGCACGATGCCTATTGCAATATTGCACTGATCGGCTGTGATTTGCGACGCGTCAATTTTGATTCACTCCTTGCCTATCAGTTGGATGCCGAGTCGCCACAATATTCCATCGAGACCTATGGAACTGTCAGACATAGTGTGGGCCAAACGGATTACTATATTGTTTCACTGGGCTGTGATGAACTGAATATTACCACCGCATATGAGCTGCGTAAGGCTGTTGAGCGTATTGTCCTGAAAGAGACTGAGCAATCGCACAATGCAGCATCGTCAAAGCAGGAACAAGCAGTGAAACCGAAAACGGTGATTGCAGCCAGTATTTATGACAGTTCACTGGCACCGAGCGTTGCATACAGTGATGACTATCTGCAGATTCATCCGTTTGCATCTTTCCGTTCTCGTTATTCTTATGAGAATATCATTAACAAGAGGTTTGTGACAGGCGCGCAGGAGATTTCTGCCTTTTATGAATCTCTGACAACGACATATGCATATACCGATATGCAGGAGATCTACGGCGATACTGCAAGCAATTACAGTTATTACAAATACTGGTCAAATATTGCACGCAGATTGCATCAGAAGTACATGATCTTCTCTGTGACCGGTCATGATGCTGCCAACTGTCTGGAGGAATACATCGACAAGCTCAGAGATGATTCGCTTTGTGCTGCATTGGCATGGAATGAACATCGACGTTGGAATTCTTTGCTGCGAACGATGGGCTATCTGTATCACAACAGAACCAAAAACTGTACCGAGCAGAAGGTGCATCCCTGTCTGGTAGAGATCGAATGGCAGAACGAAGATCAGCAACCGTATTGGTATCATCATAAACTGCCTTTCTACTATGAGATGGTAAATGGAAAGCGGATGCGCAGATGTATGCTGCGGCAGCAGCAATTGACGGAGTTCCCCTATGATGCGCTGGATTATACCTGCGGCAATTGGGATGCGCCCAGTACAGAGGCGTATTCCTGCGATACCAAAATGTATGATTATCCGCAGCATTCCAACTTCCTGTTAAGCGATGCGGATATCAAGCGATATCTGCATCTTGAAGCAAAGGATTATTATTCTTCCAAAGAGAATCCTGATTTCTATTCGTATGAGCTGTATTCCTATCAATATAAAGGTGGAAAACGGCTTTGGTCGATCCATCGTTACCTGTTGGATGAGCAGATGAAGCAGGGGATTCAAACCTTGTATGCAACCGGAAGAAGCGTTCTGATCCCGCAGTTTCTCACGAGCTTATATCGAAAAGAATATACACCGGCGCAATTTGAGAAGCTGGATCAGACATTCTTTGCACCGCATCGGCTTTCAAGCTATCTTCAGCGTTCTGAATGTATTGGCTGTGCCGATACGGATTGCTTTGTGAAACAGCGTCTTGCAGCGCAGCAAAGCGATGTACCATTGCAGCCGCTGCCATCGCCGGCACTTCCGCTGCAAGAAAAGGAATCCTATATCTGGGAGGATGTAAAACGGATGCTTCTTTCCGAATCCGATTGACCGGACAGATTTGAGATGAAAAAGCGCACTGCAAATGAATGCAGTGCGCTTTTTTCAGCAGTCATAAGTAAAAGGTGGACTTAGTTATCGGAATTCTCCATCTCAAGGAACTGTTCAACGGTGATCAAACCCTTGCAGAGCATCATGAAGCGATCATTATAGCGATCTACTGTGGATGCGGATGCGAAGGTCATATACTTAAACAGTCCTTTGCCCAAGTCACTGTCGATGTAAGAAGCAGTCATGCGGAAGCGGATCTCACCATCGGACATATCGTAATCGAAAGAGCCGTTGATCAGACCGTAGTTTGCCAAAGCCACAGCAACTGCCAGATCAATGCGCTTGTCCTCAGGTACATTGAAGGGCATGCGGGAAAGGAAGCGTACTACCTCGCGTTCAGCATCGATGGTGATGATGAAATCCATAGGAATATCATCGCCGCGAATGCTGCAGGTGATTACGAGATCCTCATCATGACGTTCATAACGGAACTCCATATCATCATACATCTGACAAATGGTGTTCATTACTTTCATTGCCGATTGCATTTTCATTTCGTCTGCCATAGGGATGTCCTCCTGAAATTAAATTTATGAAAGCCGATTGGCTTATCTTGTGAATGGTAACAGTAGAAAAATAAGATGGAAAGTTTGGTGCTATGGAACAGCTGATTGCAGAGAAGGCAGCAGCAAGCAATATCGATCATATCAGAGAGAATCCTGTTGCTTCTTATCGTCTCTGCAAATGGTTTAATGTAATTGTACCACAATTTCCTTTGTTTGTCAAGCGGAAATTGTCGTTTTTTCTATATTCCGATGTTTTTTGACGGTTATGATGTCGGCATTTCTGTGAGATGCGAGGAATTTTTTTGAAAAACAGAGTATCATAGCGCATAAGAAAAGTATCATTGCCTATTGCAAAATGCAATAGAAAATGGTATCATATTGTTATTGTTGATATACATCGTGGAAGAAACGAGATTTTCATAAGAAAGAGGGGTTGGTTTAATGAGATCCATTAGAAGAATTGGGGCCATAACAATTGCGTCATTATTGCTTTTTCCGACTGCAATCCTGCAGCAGAAATCGGCAGAGGCTGCTCCGGCAGATAATCAGGCAATTACCGCTGTGTATGCAGATGCCTATGGGGATGTGCTCAGCGGAGCCAAGTATTCCATAATGGTACGGCTGAATGGCAAGTTTGTTACTGCAGCAGCTGACGGTAATGTCCATCAATGGGAATCGCTGAATGATGCAACGCAGGATTGGCAGATTATCCGTACCGAAGATGGATGCTGCAAGATCGTATTGGCGTCAGATCCGACTATGGCATTGACTGTTGATGGTGGTGATGCAGAAAACGGCAGAAACATTTATTTGTCTCCATATGAAGCTGCCGATGCCCAGCATTTTATTCTGCATCGTACCGATGATGCCTATTATATCACAGCTAAGTGTTCCGGAAAGGCAGCTATGGATGTCTATGATATCAGTTATGAAAACGGAGCAAATATCAATCAATGGGATTACTGGGCCGGTGAAGGGCAAAAATTTTATTTGCGTCCGTTGGAGAAGACGTATACGGTTCTCCGAGGGGATCTTAACGGCGATGGACTCCTTTGCGGCAATGATCTTACGCTGCTGAAGCGTGGTGTTCTCTATGGTTTTGATGCAGTTGCTGCACAGATTGCCGATTGTAACGGTGATGGCTTGGTCAATGCAGCAGATGTGGTGCTGTTACAGGATGGTTTATTGGGAAAGGGCTATCAATTTGCGAATGATTGGTGTGAGATTGCCTATGAAAAGCCGGCAACAGCCTATCTCTTTGCTTATTTCCTTGGTAATAATCCCGATCAGGAGCGGCTTTCCTACGCAGTCAGTTTGGACGGCTATCATTTTAATGCGCTGAATAACGGTGCAGCGGTATGGCAGTCCAGTGTCGGAACCGGATGCATCCGTGATCCCTATATTTTCCTTGGAGAAGATGGCTTGTATCATATGCTTGCAACGGATATGAAGTCCTCTTTAGGCTGGAGCAGCAACCGAAATCTGATCAGTGCCAAGTCCACCGATCTGGTGCATTGGTTTGATGAATCACTGATTGAGATCGCCAATCAGTATCCGAATATGATGGGTGCTGACCGTGCATGGGCACCGCAGGCGATTTATGATCCCGGCAAAGATTCTTATATGATCTATTTCGCAGCACGAGTTCCGGGTATTGATGATCGTACTATCATGTATTATGCATACAGTAAGGATCTGAAGACACTGGATACGGCACCGCAGCTTCTGTTTGCACCTGCCAATGGTAATGATGCGATTGATTCTGATATTATCTATCAGAACGGCAAGTATTATATGTACTATAAAAACGAGACGAATAAGAGGATCTACCTTGCGATTGCCGATCAGCCATCGGGTCCTTACAAGGAAATCAAACAGATTTCGGAAGGAAGTCTCGGTGTGGAAGGCCCGAATATCTATCCTGTGATCGGCACCAATGAATGGCTGATGATGTCTGATGCATATGGTAATGGTTATTATGTGATGCAGAAGACCACGGATCTTGAAAACTTCACCAGTATAGATCGTGCGGCATACAGCTTTGACTTTACACCTCGTCATGGTTATGTCATTCCCATCAGCGATGATCAGTATGGTGCTTTGGTGAGCGCATATCCCTCTGCAACGATCCAACCGCGCAATACCGGAATGGAATCGGTGCGGCTGCAGCTTGCACAGGGCGAATCTGTTACAATGCCCGAAACAGTGCAGGCAACATACAGTGATGGCGGCACCATGGATTTTGCAGTTTCATGGGATGAAAATGATCTTGCAGCGATCAATTCGGCACAGCCCGGTACGTATACTATAACAGGTAGCGTATTGGCAGCCGATTACGATAATCCAATGATTCTGGAACGTGCAGATCCTCATATCATATACGGTGAGGACGGCTATTATTATTTCACCGCCTCCTATCCGGCATATGGCAATGTCAATCAGGGCTATGACCGGATCATTCTGCGCCGCAGTAAAACGGTTGCGGGCTTGGCTACAGCTGAGGAGATCACAGTCTGGAATGCACATCCCAACGGCATCATGGCAAAGCATATCTGGGCACCTGAGATGCACAAGATCAATGGTGTATGGTATATCTATTTTGCGGCGGGCAGCAGCAGTGATGTCTGGGCAATTCGTCCCTATGTACTGCGATGCAGCGGAGATCCTTTCTCTGGAACATGGACAGAATGTGGTCAGATGCAGGCAACATCCGGTGATACAAGTTCGTTCCGCAGCTTTTCTTTGGATATGACATATTTTGAACAGGATGGAAAACACTATGTGATCTGGGCAGAAATCAAAGGAGATTCTTCTTTGTTTATGGCAGAGGTAAATCCCAATGAACCTTGGAAGCTGACTTCGGCACCGATTCTGCTTACGAAGCCGGAATATGCATGGGAGCTGGTCAATCATCGCGTGAATGAGGGTGCCAGTGTGTTGAAAACAGATGATAAGATCTACGTGTTCTTCTCAGCATCGGGCACCGGATCTGAGTATTGTGTCGGTCGGATGGAAGCTGATTTGCATGCTGATCTGATGAATATTTCCAATTGGACAAAATTGGATCATCCTGTGCTGAGCACCTCCAATATGAACGGTGAATCCGGACCGGGTCATAATTCGTTTGTTGTGGATGAAAATGGCAATACATTGATCGTATTCCATGCACGTCCTGCTTCGCACATTTCAAAATCCTGCGGCACCTATGCCTCTGATCCGCTTTACGACCCCTGTCGGCATACTCATATCAAGCAGGTGTATTTTGATGTTAATGGTGTGCCGGTTGTTTGCTTGAAAGAGAATGAGCTTCTGGCACCGCGTTATCGCACCATTACTGCGATTGTTACGGTACAATAAATTTCAATCAGTATTGCTGTCTCCCATGATGCTTCCATCATGGGAGACATTTTTGTATCCTTCTGAATTGGAAGAAGCGATTCGGAAAGCACAGAAAGGGCATAAGAAATAAGGTGTGAAGTTGCAGGAATCGTAAAAAAGAAAGCAGCATCACAGAGCGAAATCTCTGTGATGCTGCTGTTTTATCGGAATTGAATTTTGCGGGTTAGTTGAGAAGCATTCGCTTCAGTGCTGTGAAGTCGTTGCCGTCGATGATACTATCCTTGTTGAGATCGGCGGCTTCCCAATCGGTAATGGAACCGTCCTTGACGAGATATTTCTGCATCATAACGATATCGGCGACAGAGAAGCTGCCATCCTTGTTGATATCACCTTTGACAGGCTTGGGTGTTTCTACGACATAGCGGCTTTTGACCTCTAACATCATATTATGCAGCTGAGAATCAGCCATTTTGCAGCTGTTGCGGTCATAATGCTGATCGGGGACATCCCACAGAACAGGGCAGATACCGCCTCTGGATAAAGCAGCTTCGCAGACTGCCGTTAAGAAACGTCGGATAGAATCGACCTCTTTATTCTCCTTCGGACAGCCATATTCACCGATGATCACGGGAATTCCTTTGCTTGTGTAGGTGGATTTGAGCATATCCATATAGCGGTTCAGCTCTTGATAGTCAGCATCAGAGCCCCATGTTGAGGTAGCCTTTCCCCAGGATTCATCCTGCGTCAGAATACAGAAGCCGGCAGGCGTATAGTAATGTACGGAAAGTGCACAGCGACCGGCAGGATCATTCGGCATTTTGAAGAGGGGATCACAGGTCAGAGTGACATCTGTGTTGTAGCCGGAGATCAGCAGGTGACGCTTTGCGTTATTACCGCCCGATGCACGAACGATATCCACAAACTTCTGATTGACCGCATTGACATAGCCATAGGATTCGGTTTTGCCGTTGGTACCGCCCCATTGATTCCAGACAGAATTCCAGCCCAGCTCTTCATTCTGTGATTCAAACATCAGATAATCGCTGTAATCACGGAAGGCATCGCAAAGCTGTGTCCAGATCGCGGTGTATTTTCTCATACAGTTATCGTAGTCAGTTGGCAGGTTTTCCAACCAGCCGCTGTCCCAGTGCAGGTTCATGATGACATAGAGATCTGCATCCAGAGCCCAATCAATGATCTGCTTGACTCTTGCAAGATATTGCGGATTGATATTGTAGTTGCCATCGTTCACCATCATATTGGACCAAGCCACAGGAACACGCAACACACCAAAGCCTGCATCGGCAATGCCTTGGATCATGGGCTGCGTAATCACAGGACTGCCCCAGGCAGTTTCATAGGCGGCGGGGGTGCCATCGCCCCATTGATCGATCCATTCGCCGCAGGCTTCAAAGGTATTGCCGAGATTGATGCCCATTCCCATGTCGTTGACGATTTGCATCGTAGTCATATCACGCATGGCGGCGGCAGAAACGGGAGTTGTGCCTGCTTGTGAAAGGGGCGTGCATAGCAGCGCCGTAGATAGGGCTGCGCTGATTAAGGGTTTGAATTTCATAAAAGCTTCTCCTTCATATAGATTTCGGGGATAATAGCAATGCGCAGACTGCATACTTATGAAGGAGAAGCTGCTATATACTATTCAACGAGCAGTTCGCGCTTCAGAAGTACAGTGTCATTTGCATTGATGATGAGATCCGACTGCATATCAGCGGCATAACCTTGTTCACCGGTCAAAGGATCGATAGCAACAATAGCTTGCTGCAAGGCAGCCACATCCTTACTGTTCACAACGCCATCCAGATTCACATCGCCCTTTTTGCCCACAACAGAGAGGGGCTCTGTCCGGTCAAAGCGGATGATGATATAGCAGACATTGATCGCAGCGGATTCCGAACGGAAATTGATGGTCAGCGTACCATCGGTGACAGTCACCTTGCCGCTGGCAGTACCCTTGCCGTTGAGGGCAACGGATTCAGCGATTACGGACTGATGATCGGTGCCATAATTGGCATATACCGAAGGATTGTTGGAACAGTTCCAAGGATCAGAGAATCCCATTTCTACGGTATAGGTGCCGTTGGGCAGAGTAAATCCGTAATCCAGATGACGGTCGATATTGTTTTCGTATTGATTCTTAGTGTAACGATAGCTGTTATCCTTATCCTGACCATCGTTGAGTGCATATTCGTTTGGCCAGGTGTTAGCGGTATAGATGGCTTTGCTCTTGGAACCGCCATTATACTGATCGGTAGGATCATCGATCAGACCCCATACAGCACCGGTCACGCTGTCAGCACCGTAGAGCTGCTCGGTCACGCTGTTATAGTAGCCGAATTTATCGGTGCCGGTTGCAGTGGAGGTGTTGTGATCGCCGCAATCGACGAAATAAGCGATGCTGCTGTCATAATCGTACAAGGGCTTCACAGCGGTCATATAGATGAAATCGCAGACCTTAGCGGATTCTTCACCGTCGATATCCGAGCAGAAGGTGACATCCACCACGGAAACATCCTTGCCGTCAGCGATAACAGTTTTCACATTATTGGCAAGCACATCCGGCGGCACGATCAGTTTGACATCGTAAGTATCGGTGTTGCCGTCGTAGTTGAGCTCACCGGCGAACAGAATGGTATCACCCACACGGATTCGTATGGTTTTTCCGTTATCAGATTTACGGAAACGTACAACCAGAATGGTATACGAAGCACTTTCATCCACTGCCATCTGATAGCTGAAATAACCGCCGTTCTTTGCATAACGGTAGGTGCTGTCAGAGGTTACACTGACAGAGTTGATCTCGATCATATTATGGAGCTCGTCATTTTCATATTGACCATAACCGGGCTGCACTGTATCGGTCACAACAGTTTTTGCGCGGGGCAGTTCCTCATCCGAAACATCACCGGAGCTGTAGAATTTCCAATAAATACCGTAACGCTGCTGATACTGGCGATAGTGGGGCGTAAAGGTCAGCGTGGTATTGGTACCGGTGAGCGTAAACTTCAGAGAGTTTGCATCTTTGACCAGATAATCATTGATGTCCATCATAAAGGCAGGCACAGACAGTCCTTCCTTGGAGATGGTGATATTTTCAGAAGCAACGATCGCCTCTTTGGGAATGGTGACCCACATACCGGTGGAGCTGGTTTCCATGTTGGTCTTGCCAAGCTCTGCACTCAGAACGATGGGGCCATACTTGAAGCCGTAAACATTGGGAGAATCGGGCAGAGCATATGCCACGACCTCCTGCGGAATGGTCATACGGATCACATCGCCGTTCGAGAAGCTGCCCTTGACCTGTGCATAATTGTCAATAGTCTGATAGGCATACTTTTCATCATTGACAGTGATCGTGACGTTCCCGGCTTTCCAAGAGGGCAGACGGAATCGCAGATCAAGAGAGGCATTACCGTTGACAGTAAAGGTAACGGTATCGCCATCAGGGATCTGGCTATCCTGTGTGATGGTAACATTCTGTTCCGACCAGTTCAGCTTTGAGCTCTGATAGAGGTTGACATACAGGATGTTATCATTCTTCATATAGATGGTATCGCCCAGCTTGGTAAAGCTTTCCATACCACTGCCGGTACAGCACCAGAAGTGGTCATAGGGCGAGCTGTAAACCTTAAAATAACCGGTAGCCATCGGCTGGAAATAGGTTGTCATACCGGTTTCGGGATTCTGCGAGGAGAGAATAGAGTTATAATAGGTGCCTTCATAAAAATCCATATACTTGCTGTCGCCGGTGATCTTGAACAGCTCACGGCTCAGCTTCAGCATATTGTAGGAGTTACAGGTTTCGCAGTTGCAGTTGGTACGCTCGGCGTCGAGAATATCATCCTTGCCGAAGTGTTCCCATTCACTGTTACCGCCGGTGATATAAGTATGATGGGTGGTGACCATATTCCAGAATGCTTCTGCATATTCAAGATAGCGGGAAGCATCGATTTTTTCGCCGTTGATGGTTTTGCCATCCACAGCAATGTAGCGTTTGAGCGCACCGATAAATTTCGGGATGGTCGTGTTGGCATGACGATTGTTCAGAACATCCACGCCGCCCTTAAGAACGGCTTCATGGAGGTTGTTTTCATCGAAATAGTGTGCTGCAACAGCGTGATTATCCTTGCCGGTGATCAGATAAAGATCATAGAGGCAGTCGTTCATGCCGCCGTATTCAATGGATAACACGGTATTATGGGTATTGGTATTCCAGGATGTGCAGCGATTATAGGTCCAATCGCCCAGATCCGAACCGATATCTTTTGCGGTAGCATAGCCGGTAGCGTTATACACATCCACCAGACCGGCAATCAGCTTGTGCATGGTATACCACGGCACCCATGCTTCGTTAATAATGTTTGCTTTTCCTTGCTGCACATTATCAAACTGCTGTTCGACATTGTTGGCATTGATCACATTGCCTGCCCAGAGAAAGCCGGGCTTGCCCTTGGAGTTCTGCTGACAGACCCGCATCCCGTCAATCAATGCCTTGATCTTGGCAAAGAGTTCAGATCGTTGTGCATCTGTCAAGGTGGGATTCAGATAAGCCTGTGCAGCCGCTGAGAGATAATGACCGACAGAATGTCCTGCGATCAAGGTGTCTTCCCAACCCTTATAGCGTTTTGCGCCATTGGTATTGAGCTTTGCATTTTCACGGAATCCGACCAAGAGCCGTTCTGTGTCAAAGGAGAGCAGATAGGAGAGCTCCAGAGAAAATGCGTTCGTACAGTAGCTGTCCAGCATCGTGACATCACTCAGACTGAAATCTTCGATGTCGATGGTGGCAGCATGCGCCGTGTGAGGCGCAGAGAGTGAATCTTTCGGCAATGCAGAGCTGATGCCCATACATATGGACGCAGCAATGCAAAGCGAGGCGATTCGTTTGCCCGCTTTGTGGTTCATATTCAATTTCCCCCTAATATTTTTTGGATCACCAAAAAATAGCAATCCGTTTATCATTATAATCATCGGTGCGTGTTTTTGTCAATACCTAAAACAAAGAATGGGTGGATAATTTGCATTTGTCCGCAAAGTTTTTTTGCGCTGCATTTCAACTCTCTGTTTACGATTGTGGAAAATATCAAAAAAATATGAACTTGTTGAAAACTTATTATAAAACCTATTGCAAAGTGAATGACATTGTGCTATAATAAAATCGTACTTTGGAAAATAATACCTGTGCGATTCGACAGCGCAGAGGTATGGACGTAAAGGGGTGTATCTCTTGTGAAAATGAAGCAATTGGCGTCGATCGTAATAGCAGTATGTATCGGTATCAGTATGTTCGGGAACGATTGGTTTGTACGACCTGTCACTGCGGCATCTGCAACGATCGTTGCGGGAGATGTGAACACAGATGCAAAATTGAGTATAGCAGATGCTGTATTGATGCAGCGTGTTTTGATGGGAACAGCCGCATTGACGGCTGAACAGGCATCTTGTGCTGATCTGGATGGCAACCGTCGTCTGGATGGCATTGATTTTACGCTGCTGAAGCGATTGCTTTTGCAGAAGTTCTCATCAACGCCTCCTGTTACAACGACCGCTGCAGCTACCACCACAACGACTACCAAGCCAACCACAAGCAAATCTACGACAACAACAACGAAAACTACCACTTCAACAACAAAGACTACCAATTCAACAACAAAGACTACCACTTCAACGACAAAGACTACCACTTCAACGACGAAAACTACCACCTCTACATCAGCGACGACCGTAACGACTCAGACAGAACCGTTGTCCGCAGCAGATTATGTGGGCCTTGTGATCAATGAGGTTTGCAGCTCCAATAAGACCACGCTCAAGGATGCATCCGGTGCGGCACCGGACTGGATTGAGCTGTACAATGGCTCCGGCAAGGAATTGCCGCTGGATGGAATCGGTCTGTCGGACGGCACCAAGAAACAATATAAGTTTGCATTTCCAGCGGGAACGGTTTTGCGTGCCAATGCATATCTGCTGGTGTTCTGTGATGATGCAGTGACACAAGCGTCTGGAGAATACCATGCAGCATTCAAGCTCAGTGCGGATGGAGAAACGGTGTACCTGAATCATCCGGAATTCGGTGAGTTGGATTCTGTTGCGGTACCTGCTCTGGATGAGGATATGACGTATGGCAGATATTTGAACGGTTCGGCACAATTCAATTATCTGACAGCGACACCTAAGGCTAGCAATGATTCTGCTGAGCTCCTGACGGTTGTAGATGCTCCTGTGCTTTCGTATCCAGGCGGATTTTATGATAATCCCTTTGATCTGGATATTACGGATGCATCCGGCAATACGATCTATTACACAATGGATGGCAGTGATCCCCGCAGCTCCGATACAGCAAAAATATATCAGGTTTCGATTCCCATTTATGACAATACCGATGAACCCAATGTATACAGTGCCATCACAGATATTTCCTTAGATGGTGTCAATGCACCGAATTTCAATGTGGACAAAGGTATGGTAATACGGGCAGTCTGCAAGGATGGGAAAGGCAATTACAGCGAGGTCGTTACCGGCAGTTATTTTGTAGGAAAGCAAATTGATTTTTACCGTACAATGAAGGTGCTTTCTCTTGTGACGGACAGTGATCATTTCTTTGATCCGGATACGGGAATTTATGTAGTGGGCAATGGCTATTACGAATGGAAAGACAGTGCCGATTATGTGGAATATGAATCTTGGGATCCCCGCAATCCGACCAATTATAATCAGAGCGGACGGGAATGGGAGCGTCCTGTTACGATCCAAATATTTGAAAACGGTGTTCTTGCCTATACAGAGGATGTCGGTGTGCGGATTTCGGGCAATGCGACCCGTTCCTATGCACAAAAGAGTATGACCTTTTATGCCCGCGGCGAATATGGCAGTTCCAAACTGGACTATGCTTTCTTTGAAGGCTTGACCGATGCAAACGGCAAAAAAATCAAAGAATTTGATAAGGTTACGATCCGCAATGGCGGCAACGATTGGTCCAATGGTACCTTCCGAGATGATCTGATCCATACTTCAGCATCGGATCTTGCGATATCGACTCTTGCCAAAGCAGATTATGCCGTATTTCTTGACGGTGAATTCTGGGGCTATTACTCTATGCAGGAGAAGCCGGATGATGAGTATCTGGAATCCCATTATGATATTCCGAAAGAGAATGTCACCACCATCAAGACCTATGAAGGCGAAGGCGATGCCGGCATCGTGCAGAGCTATATTGACTTTATGCAGTGGGCATTGCGGGCAGATCTTTCTGTGGCAGCCAATTATCAGCGCGTTTGTGACACCATTGATATCCAAAGCTTCATGGATTATGTTGCACTGGAAACCTATATCTGTAATTACGACTGGTCTAATGCTGAGGGTACTAACAATTGGATGCTCTGGCGTGCCAATGTAACCGATGAGCTGAATCCCTATGCTGACGGTAAATGGCGGTTTATCCTGTATGACACCGAGTTTTCTACCGGTCTGTATGATCGCGGAGATACCGGCTATGCCTATGATGCGCTAAGCTGTCTCAGAACGGAAAAGGAATGGGGCAATCTGGGTGCATTGTTCTATCAGCTTATGGAAAACAAGACCTTTGCCGAAGCATTTTATGACAATTATCTTCTGGTGATGGAAGAGCATTTTGCTGTGGATGTCATGACTGCACGTGTGGATGAATATACAGCCAGACTTCGAAATGCGGTGATGGCGACAGCCAGACGATATGGTCTTTGGGAGGAGAGCATTAACAGTCAATCTCAGGTGATCCGTCGTTTCTTTGAAAAGAGACCGGAATATGCAAGAAAGTATCTTGATCTTTTGTGTGGTAAGATCCAGCTGAGTACCGAAAATATGATCGTAGATCCATGGCATTGGGGCACCTATCAGGGCGATGCCAAAGGCGAGATCAAGGTGGAATCGGATGGCAGCATCAGTGTCATCACCACAGAGGTCGGATCATATACCTATTGCAATCAGGTGACCTATGGCGGATTGAATCTCTATCGAGGCAAGACCTATGAGCTGGTATTCACAGTACAGGCGGATGTGGCAGCGATCTTCTGTGCGACCATTCAGCAAAATGGCGGTGAGTATACCATATTTGCAGAATGGCAAACGGAGGCGACTGATGAAGAAGTCACTTTTACCTATCGATTTACCATGAGTGAAACCTGCTCAGACGGCAGATTGGGTTTTGATTGCGGTTATGATGAAGCGGCCTTCCTGTTTACTGATATTTCACTCCGGTATATCGGAGAATAACAGGTGCAGAAAGCTCCTCTCACAGGTTGAGAGGAGCTTATTTGTTTGCAGATGAGGATATGGTTTCGGATTTCCAAAAACTACTTGCAATTTCAAAGAAATTGTGGTATATTATATATGTATGCAGAAGCTAGGCTTTATCCGAATGGAAAAGCACTTGCCGAACCTGCATGCATGAAAATTTAATATTAGGAAGGAATGGTAACATGAAGAAAGCCATAACAAAGGGGATCCTTGGGCTGCTCGTGATTACGACACTGACCACAGCACTCAGCGGATGCAAAGGCGCGAGTGACAAGACAGGTGATGAAAATTCCTCACACATCACAGTCGGCATTGCGCAGGACTTGGAGGAGAGCTTGAATCCTCACAAAGCTGAAGCAGCAGCCACACGTGAGATCCTGTTTAATGTATTCGAGGGTCTGTACAAGCCGGATTGTGACGGAGAACTGATTCCTGCTGTTGCCAAGGAATATCATTGCTCTGAGGATGGATTGACCTATACGTTCATTCTGCGAGACAATGTAAAGTTTCATAATGGTAATACGGTAACGGCAGAGGATGTAATTTCATCAATCGAAGCTTGTGCCGATACCAGCGAGGGAACACCGCTGATACCGGCATTTTCTAATATCAAAGCAATTGAGAAAAGCGATGAAAGCACCATCGTAATTACTCTTGCCGAGCGTGATGCGGATTTTCTGTCTTATATTGCATCGGTCAAGGCAGCCATTCTTCCGGCAGGACAAACGGATGCAGATACCAACCCCATCGGTACCGGGCCTTATCGTTATGTATCCCGTTCTGTGCAGGAAAAGATCGTGATGGAGAAGTTTGATGAATATTGGGGCGATCCGGCATATATTGAAACGGTAACATTCAAGGTCTGTGCAGATCCGGATGCGCTCGTGATGAATCTGAATGGCGGTGCTGTAGATATGATGGCACATCTGCCGGTATCGCAGGCACAGCAGCTCAGTAAGGATTTCACAGTGCTGGAGGGTACAATGAATCTGGTACAGGCAATGTATCTGAATCATGATTTTGCACCGTTTGCAGACGAACGTGTTCGGCAGGCACTTTGCTACGCTGTGGATAAGAACGAAATTCTGGATCTGGTATCTGACGGCAAGGGCGAGCAGCTCGGCAGCAGTATGTTCCCGAATTTCAGAAAGTATTATCTGCCTGCATTAAACGATACCTATTCCTATGATCCTGCAAAAGCCAAGCAGCTTCTGAAGGAAGCGGGTTATGAAAACAGTCTGCGCTTTACGATCACAGTACCCAGCAACTATCCGCAGCATGTGGACACGGCTCAGATCCTTGTTGAGCAATTGAAAGAGGTTGGCGTGGATGCTGCCATCGAGCAGGTTGAATGGAATACATGGCTGAGCGCAGTATATTCCGAACGTCAATATGAGGCGACAGTCGTGGGCGTGGATGCATCCAATTTGACAGCTTCTGCAATGCTTTCTCGTTTCTGTTCCGATGCGGGCAACAATTTCATCAATTATGAGAATAATGCTTATGATACTGCTTATCAGGCAGCCCAGCTGGAGACCGACGATGCAGCACAGACAAAGCTGTATCAGGAATGTGAAACGATTCTGGCTGAGACCGCAGCAAATGTGTATATTCAGGATCTGGCAGAGATGGTAGCGCTGCGGGATGGCTATACCGGATATGCGTTTTATCCCTTGTATGTACAGGATATTGCAAAGATCAAGCCTGTCGGAGCCTCGTAAAAAAGGAGCGAGCCGTATATGAAATACGCCGGAAAAAAACTGGTGTCAATGCTGGCGACTTTGCTGTTTGTATCTTTTTTGGTGTTCTGGGCCTTTGCCGTGATCCCCGGTGATCCGGCATTGGCACAGCTTGGGACCAATGCGACACCCGAGCGTCTGGAGGCACTTCGTGAGGAAATGGGACTGAATGTTCCGCTTATGCAGCGATATGTGCAGTGGCTTCTGCATTTTTGCAAAGGCGATCTGGGGCAGTCCTACTCGTATCATATTCCTGTGAGCGATATGATTTTTGAAAAGCTTCCGATTTCGATCTTCATGACTTTAATGGCATTTGTAATAGTGCTGCTGATCTCGATCCCTTTAGGAATTCTGAGTGCAAAGCATAAAGGCGGAAAGCTGGATACGTTGATCTGCTCAGGAAATCAAGTTATGATGTCTGTGCCGCCGTTCTTTTCGGGAATTCTGATCACATTGTTGTTTGGCATGGTTCTGCAGTGGTTCACGCCGGGCGGCTTTGTATCAATGGAGCAAGATCCCGCCGGATTTTTCGGGTATTTGTTATTCCCTGCCTTTGCGATTGCACTGCCCAAGGCTGCCATGGCGATCAAGATGCTGCGGAGCTCGCTGATCACAGAGCTTGGCAAGGATTATCCTCGTACCGCATATAGTCGAGGCAATACACAGAATCAGGTGTTGTATGGCCATGTGCTGAAAAATGCGATGATTCCGGTACTGACCTTTTTTGGTATGGCATTGTCGGATATTTTGACGGGAAGCATTATTGTAGAACAGGTATTTGGCATTCCCGGGATTGGCAGAATTCTGCTGACATCGATCATGAACCGGGATTATCCTGTGGTCGAAGCGATCATCATGCTGATGGCGATCACTGTAATTGTTGTGAATTTTCTGGTGGATCTGTTATATCGCAGATTAGATCCGCAGATTCATATGGAGACGTAATTCTATGAAGAAGTTGAGCGTTACGTTCTGGATCGGAGCAGTTCTGGCAGGCACTATTTTACTGTTTTTTCTGATCGGCTGCTTCTGGACACCCTATGATCCGCAGACAATGAATGCATCTATGAAGCTTGCGGGGATCTCATTTGCACATCCTATGGGCTGCGATGCCTTTGGCAGAGATGTGTTGAGTCGTGTGATGGATGGCGGCACCGGTACTTTACTGGTCGCATGCGGTACTGTGTTGTTGGGCGCAGGACTGGGTATTGTGATCGGTGCGATCGCCGGTTATTTTGGAGGCCTTGCGGATACGGTATTTATGCGAATTGCCGATGCTCTGCTGGCATTTCCCAGCGTATTGCTTGCGCTCGTTGTGATTGCATTGCTGGGAACCGGAGAAATCAATGTGATATTATCTTTAGGTATAGCATTTGCGCCAAGCTTTGCCCGTGTTGTGCGCGGTGAATTTTTGCGCAGCCGATATCTTGGCTATGTACAAGCAGCACGGCTTGCCGGTGCATCTCATACAAGAATCTTGTTTGTCCATATTTTACCCAATATTCGTTCTGTCTTGATTTCGGCAGTTTTGATCGGTTTTAACAATGCGGTGCTTTCGGAAGCTGCATTGAGTTATCTGGGCATTGGTGTACAGCCGCCTCAGGCGAGTCTTGGCAGTATGCTGGCCGAATCACAGACATATTTATTCACAGCGCCGACTCTTTGTATTTTTCCGGGAGTGATTTTGATCTTATTGGTGCTGGGATTTGGTCTGATGGGTGATGGTTTGAGTACCGGAAGAAAGTAGGCAAAGCGATGTCATTGTTGGAAATATGCAACCTTAGTATTACCTTTCTGGATGGCAAGGAACCGGAAACTGTGGTGCAGGATCTGAGCATGACCATCGGAGCGGGTGAAATGGTAGGATTGGTAGGAGAGTCCGGATCGGGAAAAACGATCAGTGCACTTGCTGTTGCCGGATTGCTGAAACGAAAAGATGTTCGCATTGAAGGAAAGATCCTGTTGAACGGAACGGATCTTCTTTCTTGTACCGATCGGGAGATTCGTCAAGTGCAGGGTAAGGAGATCGGTATGATTTTTCAGGAACCGATGACTTCGCTGAATCCATCCCGCACGATCGGCTGGCAGGTAGAGGAAGCGCTCCGCCTGCATACGGATCTGAATGCCGAAGCGCGCAGAGCACGTGCTATGGAAGCGCTGCGGGAGGTGGAGCTGACCGATACAGAACGGATTTATCATGCCTATCCTCATGCACTTTCGGGCGGACAGCGTCAGCGTGTGATGATTGCCGCTGCAATGATCTGTCAACCGAAGCTGCTTCTGGCTGATGAGCCTACCACAGCGCTTGATGTGACAGTACAAAAGCAAATGATCGCTCTGCTGCGCAAGCTGAGTGAAACACACGGTACAGCGCTCTTATTTATCTCGCATGATCTGGCGCTGGTACGAACGCTTTGCGATCGTATGCTGGTGCTTCGCCAAGGCAAGACTGTGGAATACGGTACAACTGAGGCGATTTTTGCTTCCCCACAGGAGGCATATACCAAGGCGCTGCTGGCAGCAGTACCTAAATTCGAACGATATCCTCATCCGTTGCGCGCTGAATCCGGAACATCTGTGCTGCAGGTATCCGATTTGTGTGCGTATTATCCGGTAGAAAGCCGTAAGCTGTTTCAAAAAAAGCAGAGAAAACAGATCCTGCATCATATCTCCTTTGATATCAAACAGGGTGAGATCGTTGGCTTGGTAGGTGAATCCGGCTGCGGCAAAACAACACTGGCCAGAGCCATTCTCGGATTGCATCGGGATGAAACCGGTGAGATCGTTCATACCACAGCGCATCCGCAGATGGTGTTTCAGGATGCAGGGAGCGCATTGAATCCCTCTAAAACGGTTGAATGGATTCTGTCAGAACCGCTCCGAAACCTGACATCATTGAGCGCCAAAGAAAAGCAGGAGCGTGTTGCCCGGATGCTGCAATTGGTGCAGCTGAAGGATTCGTTACGCAAACGGTATCCGTGGCAGCTTTCGGGTGGTCAGCGCCAGCGCGTTTGTATTGCAGCCGCATTGATGCTGCAGCCGGAATTTCTGATTGCAGATGAACCGGTTTCTGCATTGGATGTTACGGTGCAGAAGCAGATCCTGGGAATGCTGCAAGACATTGTACAGAAAACAAAGGTATCGATCCTGATGATTTCTCATGATTTGCGGGTGGTATATCAGATGTGCGATCATGTATTGGTGATGAAAGAGGGTACGATCGTGGAAAGCGGAACCGCAGAGGAAATCTATCGTAATCCCACGCATCCCTATACCAAATCACTTCTGGAGAGTGCCGGTGCAGCATCATAATGCAAAAGGAGAGAACGCCTTGCATTTTATATGCATTTGTGATATAATAGCGATATGATTATGATAAAGGAGGGCGATCTTTTATGCCTTTTATTCACGTAAAAACAAATGCATCGGTTTCCGGTGCTGCTGCTGAAAGCATCAAATCCAAGCTTGGAACCGCAATCACTGCCATTCCGGGAAAGTCCGAGGGTTGGCTTATGGTCGAGATCGAAGGCGACAGACAGTTGTATTTTAAGGGCAGTGATGCACCAGCTGCAATGGTAGAGGTTAGTATTTACGGCTCTGCATCGTCCAATGCGCTGTCAACGCTTACCAGCCACATTACCGGGATTCTGTTGGAAGCACTTGGTATTCCCTCTGACAGGATCTATGTCAGCTACATGAGTACCGATCATTGGGGCTGGAACGGCTCTAATTTTTGAGACTGCATAGAAAAACCGCTCAGATCTGTATTACAGCAGATCTGAGCGGTTTTTTGTGCGTATTTGTGTTTATCCATGAAGGATAGACACTCGACCAAGTGTCAGTCGGAGAGAAGCGGGATCAGGTACCGACAGTAAGGAAGTGTGCCATACTGACAGCATCCTTAAGATCGATCGTTCCGTCCTGATTGAAATCGGCAGTACGCTCTGCTTGTGCATTGTTAAAGCCGTTCATGAGACCGCCCTTGAGCATGGAAAGATCACGGCCATCGATTTGTTCATCGCCGTTGAGATCACCGGGAGAAATGGTATCGGCGGGGATCGCCAGAGCAATACGATCAATGGAAGGACCATAGGCAGCATCGTTATACAGCTTAATGGTATTATTGCCGGCTTTGAGCGTAACGGTCAGATTGACGGCACGGATGCCGGTCCAGTCGTTGCGGTTTGCATACAGATTGTCGAGCTGCTTTATGAATGCGCCGTTGACATCGACTTTCAGACTTCTCGGTTCACCGGAAACATAGTAGATACGCAATGTGTATTCGCCGTCAGCAGGAGCATTCACATTGGTAAAGGTAACATGATTGTTGCCATTGCCGCCAACATAACCGACATAGGCATTGTTGGAGCAATATTTGCCATCTTTGCCGGAGCTTACTGTTGCCTGACCGGACAGCACAGCGTGCTCGGCCTCATAGCTCCGATAGTTGGTATATGGGGTAGTAAGCTGCATCGTTCCTTTGGTCAGCTTGATCACGCAGCCGCCATTTGCGAGCAAATTCCGTTCGATCACACTGTCTTTGGTGAGCCCGGAGAGTACCGTGACCTCAAGATCACTGCCATCGGCATTATCACAGAACAAATAGGCATTGTAGGTTCCGTTATCTGTAATAAGATCAGAAAGCTTAATGCTGATGCTGCGTGCAGCAATGGTTGCAGCACCGATGTACCAGTCGTTGCTGCTGCGACGTGCAGTCACATTGAATGCCATAGGATAACCGTCAAGTATCTTCAGCTCATCCCAGACAACAGGGACATCGTTGAGCAGCGGCAGCGCAGAGGAGCCTTCATAGGTATAGACAGAATGTGCAAAATGCTGCACACCGGATTCAATAGTGACAACATCGGCAAGAGCAAATCCGGCGGTTGCTTTGATGCCATAAACCGGAACACCGGTCGGTGTAAAGTCGGCAGAGCCGATGACATTACGTGTAAAGGGATAGGATACACGGTTTTCAAGAGACGGGCTTTCAAACCACTTATAGTATTCTGTGCCGTTGACTGCTTCATAGGAAACGACATTGGGATAGGTTCGGCTTTCGCCTCTGGGAACAGTACAGCCATGGAACAGTACCATCAGTTTATTTTCAGCAGCGATCTTCATACAGAGATTCATCTGCTTCATGGTTTCTTGGGTATCGCTTTCATAGTAATCCACTTTCACGCCTTGTACACCAAGAGAATGAATGCGTTCGAATTCACGGACGATAGTTGCCTCATCCAGCAAAGAATAATACGGATATGCAGGATTGCCTGCGCTGTCCTTATAGCCGGAGTGGCCCTTGTTGTTTACGCCATACCAGAGATAGATGCCGATGCCGCGTTCTGCACCGTAATCACACAGTTCCTTGACCTTAGCAGCACTATCATCCCATAAAGCCCAGCCAAAGTCCAGACATACATAATCCCAGCCGTTCTCGGAAGCGAAATCGATATAGTCCTTCTGGGTATGGTATTCGATCGGGGAATCACCGCCGCTGCTCCACCAGGACCAAGCGACCTTGCCGGGTTTGACCCAACTGATATCCTCGAGAACAGAAGGCGGATTCAGATTCAGGATCAGTTCACTGGATGCCATTTCATCCAAGGTGTCGCCTACGATCAGTGCACGCCAAGGCGTATGGAACGCACCGGACATATTGACGGTCTCGGTTTTTACACCGAATTTCCATGTCAGGATCCGGCTGCCGCCGACAGTTTTCACACAGCCGGCACAATAGGGATCGTCTTCATTGAATACATTGGCTTCAGAGAGCAATACCCAGTAACGGCTATTGACAAAGCCTGTCAGCGGACAAGAATAATCAGCCCAAGCGCCGGTGATCTTTTCCATTGTCAGCTCGACCATATCCCATTCATAGGTTGCATTGGGCCAGTTGCCCCAGAAGGTGCTTGTTTGTGGGAAAACGACCTGCGTTGCTTCCTCTTTGATAGTAGCACCGTGATTGAGAGCATAGCGAACACCAAAACCATCATCATAGATTCGGATGATAACGGTCAAGATGCTATCGCCCTTGACCAGAGGAAATGCGATCTCATTATAATGATTGCGGATATCCACATGCTTGCCGAAGGGCATTGAATATTGTTCATCCTGAGATACATATGTGATCGAAGGGGTGTTCTGAGAAAAACCGGAGGAGAGATCCTCTGTCGTTGTAACAAAGCCAAGGCGAGAGGGCTCTACGATGGTATCCTCATTGCCGCCGTTGCGCTTGTGTACGGAATAGTAATATTTGCCGGTGCCGTCCTTCCAGATTTTGGAGATGAGTGTGCCATCGGGAGAAGCCGATTGCAGCGAAGGAATACTGGTAACATTGGCACCATCTGCAGTGACAGCGGTCTGCGATGCGCCGGCAGAGGCTGCATCAGAAACCGTATCTGTCTCAAAGGTATACAGATATGCTGCATCATCCGGAAGCGATTCGGCTTGCGCGGCAGTCAGAGCATAATCATAGAAAGCAACATCATCAATTCTGGCATTGAGGTCATGATCGGTGTAAACCGAATGGCCAATGCTACCATAAAGATAATAGGGGAGCAACTGATCCTCAAACAGACTTTGCATGGTATCGGTAAGCGTATCAGCATTGTTGATTGTCAGCAGTGTTCCATCGAGATAGTAAGCTGCGCCTTCGGGCTGATAGACAACAGTCAGCTGATGCCAAGCGGTGTCGGGTTCGGCATCCAGTGTGAAAATGGCGCGATGCTTGTCGTCATCATCGGTGGTATAAGCTGCGCCGGCAAATACACTGGCGCGGAATGCCGTCTTATCGTTCAGATCTACAGAAAGATCGGGTGCATTATAGCCGGGCGCAGCTCCCGTTCCGAATGGGACAGTGGAGAACTGGAACAGACGGGTATAGCCATCTGCTTCTGCATCCAGTTGATAGCGCATGGAGAAGGTGAATCCATCTGGGCAGCCGTTCTGGAATACAGAAGGAAGCTGAAGCCAACCGGCGCCGAAGGAACCACCGCTGAGATCAAGAACATTGGATTTGCGGGTGCTGTCATAAACGACCTCTGCTTGTTCACCGCGAATCACAGCGGTCTGATCACTGCTGCCTTGATTGGCAACAACAGCATTGGTATAATCCGTTACTGCAAGAACCGTCTGTTTTTGCAAAGAGGGTAACGGATTGAGACTAAGCTGCCAGACAAAGCCTGCTGAAACCGCAAGACAGATGAGCTTTTTTGTGCAATTTCGTTTTAACAAAAAGGACCCTTCTTTCTTATTTTATATATGGTTTTGTGATGAGCAGCATTGCTATGTTGTTTCTGTGAGGAGGGATCCGGAGTATTTGAAATTCTATCCGGCATCACAGAATGCACAAAAATTGCAAAGCTGTTAAGTTTAATTTTACAGAATTTACCGCCACCTGTCAAGGGGTTTGCTGTAATATAACACAATAACTATACTAAATGTTTCAATTTGACATAAAAGTAGTGGGGGATCTGACATTATGACAGAATGGAATCATAACGCTCAATGACGAAGGGATTTTTCGCAAAATGCATTAAGCGGATACTTCTAATAAAAAAGAACTTTCTCTTAAAGGTGGTAGTGTAAGAGAAAGTTCTTGTTGTTTTCGCTGCGCTGATTATGTTCACAATATGATAAAATGACATAATGGAATTGTGCCATAGATGCGTTATTTTTCCAAGTAATGTTCGATCACAGGGCGGGCATCATCCATTTTGATCGGCAGACCATGACCGCAGGCAAGCCATTTTGGATTCAGCGCAAGTATGCTGCGCAGAGAATCCTGCATCAATGGAATGCTTACTGCATGGGGCGTAATATCCGGATGATGCCGGAGCATGGTGAAAGCATCGCCGCAGTACAGAACTCCGTTAGAAAAAACACCGAGCGAACCGTAGGTGTGACCCGGAAGGGGTATGATCTTTGCATCATAGCCGAACGATCGCAGTAAATCCCGATTGCCATCGTTCAGATAAATATCCGGTTCATACGGCTTGCTTTTTACCAATGCGCCGCCGATACATTGTGTCATATTACGGAAACGGTATTGCGGAGCAGTCGGCTGAACACGCTGTGACAGAAAATTCTGACGCAGCGTTTGGTCGGCAGTACTTAACAGGATCGTTTTGCCCATGTGCTGTAATCGGGCTGCATTCCAATCGTGGTCAGGATGAGCGTGTGTCAGAAAGACATATTTCACATTGTATTCTTGCAGCCATTTTTGTATCCCGTGCCATGTGTTAATAAAACCCGTGTCGATCATCAGATCGGCTGATTTTCCTTTCAAAATATAGATGGTTATATCGGATTCCGCGTAAAAATGGATGCGGCCTTTGCGAAAGATTGCCATATTGCAACACCTCCTTTTTTCATTGTACAAAACGGCAATGTATTTGTCAAGGCAAGAATTGAAATTTCAGAGAAAGCTTCCTTCGAAACCTCTTGAATAATCAGGCGGTTTTTTCATACCCAAATACGGAATCTAGCACCGTAAGGTGTTTTTCCATGTCCTGAAAGACGAATAGCATGCCCCACATTTCACAATGCGAAAGTGTACAGATTGCAAGCAACCGTACATCCTCTAAGGGTGCAGACGCACCAAAACCCACCATCCTAACCCCCGCACAGGGCAGAGCATTGCAGGCAAAACATAAGCCCACTGTGTTGACATAGGGTGGCAGAAGTTGTATAATACAAGAGAAGATACGACTCTACAACATTCACAACGAAACGGATGTTGGTGTATTTACCGGAGGGGAATTTGTATGGCTATTGATTACAAAAAATTGTTAAATGGCGAATCTGTACTTTGTCCTGTATGTGGAAAGGGGCAATTGCAATCGGACACCGGAAAACCACCCAGTAAAACGAGACGTTTTGTTTGCGATTATTGCAACGAAAGAACGATTCTTAATGTCAAAATGAAGAAACCGTCTGAATAATCAGGCGGTTTTCTTATACCCCAATATAGAACCGAGCGCCCATATAAGGTGCATTATATATGTCCATATGCGAAGAGGAAATTGTTTTTGAACAAGTCTTTTTTCATATTGCAGTAATCTCAAAAATATGCTATAATTGCAATCATAACGAACGATTTTTGCAGGGGAGTAACGGTGATGCAGACAAGTGAAACGATCATAGACAGAGTCAGACGCATGGAGCTATATTTTGATATGATCAGTCAGGCGATAAGCAGCCATAGCGATGCGCTTAACGATCCGTTGGTTAAAACCATGCTGGATGCACTGAAAGCATATTACGACAGTGGACAGTGGCTTGCCGATTATATCGCTGATGAGCGCGGAGAGCTGCCGTCCGATCTCAAGCGTGGAGTTTTGTCGCAGGATGGGGTTTACAATTTACTGTGTGAGATCGAAGATAGAAAGAAAACGGATGGGTCAATATAACCCAAGGAGAATCGAATGATTGAATTTGAAAATAAAGTTGTTGTTGTTACCGGCGGAGCAAACGGGATCGGAAAATGTATCACGGAAGAATTCCGCAAAAACGGTGCCTTTGTATATGTAATCGATAAAGCGGAGGGCGATCATTTTGTCGGAGATATTGCTGATCAGAAAACGCTCGAACAATTTGCCGAGTGTGTGCTCTCACAGCATGGAAACATCGATTATCTCATTAACAACGCATTGCCATTGATGAAAGGCATTGATACATGCAGTTATGAGGAATTTCAGTACGCCATGGCTGTTGGTGTTACTGCACCTTTTTACCTTTCAAAGCTGTTTGCTGCTCACTTTAATGAGGGCGGAGCTATCATCAACATTTCATCTTCCCGTGATCGTATGAGTCAGCCGCAGACCGAAAGCTATACGGCTGCAAAGGGCGGTATAGCGGCACTTACTCATGCACTTGCTGTAAGCTTATCGGGGAATGTGCGTGTGAACTCCATTTCACCCGGCTGGATTGATACCGCATACACTGTTTACGAGGGCGCAGATGCTGTTCAGCAGCCTGTTGGTAGAGTCGGAAATCCCCTTGATATTGCAAATATGGTGCTGTTTCTTTGCTCGGACAAGGCAGGCTTCATTACAGGCGAGAATATCTGCATCGACGGCGGTATGACAAAGCAGATGATCTATCATGGCGATCATGGATGGAGATTATCAGAGTAATCACTGTGGAGGAATCAAAATGAAAACAGAATATCATTTTCAGCCCACACAACCATATGGTCTGCATGATATGCGTATATGCAGCATGAACATCATTGACGGCAATCTACATTTTATGTTTGAAAATGGATTTGTGAAACTAGAAAAACCATTTAGACAAGTAAATGGCTCAATGACGATTGAGTGTATTGATCCTGATTTTTGTACCGTGTTTTTGCTCAGCAAAAATGGAGAATCCGGAAAGTTTCAAGGCGAAAAGCTGGCACTCACAGAGTTCCTTGAGAAATTCCCTATGTTCAGCTTTGAGGTTGTAGACGAACTGTATGGATATCACAAATTCTTTTATGACGGTGTTCTTTCACTGCCCGAATGGGATTATTTGATTGAAATGCAGCTGATGGTGTATTATGAGGGGAATATCATCTATCAAACAGAGGAGGAATCACGATGATCAAAGGCATTCACCATATTTCTATGAAATGTCGGAATGAAGAAGAATATCGGAAAGTACGCAGTTTCTACACAGAAACCTTGCGCCTGTCCATTATCAAGGAGTGCAGTGCCTGTATTTTACTGGACACAGGCGCAGGCATAGTGGAGATTTTCCGTGATGGCACAGATTCCCTTGAAAAGGGAGTGATCCGTCATGTAGCATTCGCAGTGGATGATGTACAGGCTTGCGTGAATGCAGTTGAATCAGCGGGCTATGAGGTGTTTATAGCTCCGAAAAGAGTGCAGATAGGCGGCGATCCTGAATTTTCTGCCACTATCGCATTCTGCTATGGACCACTTGGCGAGGAAATCGAGTTTTTTTGTCAGGAGTGGTAATTAAATGGAATCAATACATGCGAAGGATTTATGAGTAATACAGAGCAGTTTATGCAGAAGAAAATCTATGAAAGATTTTCCGATCTTGAAAAAGAGATGTACCGTGATGTGTGGTCAGATGTTACATACAAGGACGGCACGCAACAAGCAAATAAACAACAAAAAAGCGGTTAGATTTTTACATCTAATCCGCTTTCTTTTTGTGTTGGTATTAAAGCCAAACCGTTACCACAAAAGCGTTTTTGAGGTAATAGCTGTTCACTTTATACCTTGTTGGTGGAGGCGAAGCAGAGGAAAATTCTGTCATGGTCTTGGAGGAAGTGAAGGATCTGAAGCACCTTCCGCCCATGTATGCAGTCGGTGAGGATATGCTCACGGGCGTATATCTCATTGGTAAGGCAACACTGCGGATGATGTACAATGGTGAAGCAGGGGTGTAATTGCAAAAAAGCTGCATTGCTGTGCGGGATAATCGCATGGCAATGCAGCCATTATTATCATTTGGTGTTCTTCGGTATTACGATTCTGTCAAATAAGGAACAATCACATCATAGAACTTTTTGCTCCATTCAGAGTGAAAATTTGCCATCTGCATCCAGTCAGCTTCGCTTTCAATACTTACACCATTGAGCTGACAGTAAATTTTTGATGATTTGACATCATCGTTCCTGTTCCAGACAAGAGCAGCCCCAAGTATCGATTCAATTTCTAATTTATACTTCAGAAGATGATCAAAGGCGTTCTTATTTGCTTCTTTATTGGATTTTCCGAAGTACAGTTCGACACGAGCAGAGTCGAAATTTGCGACACAACATATATGGAATCCGCTGATACCTAAAAATCCGTTGATCCAGTTATCCTTTGACGGATTGACATTTGCAAAAGAGCCATTTTCTCCATGTGCCTTTTTGATAAAATCCAATGCGTAAGTCCAATAACGCTTTCTCAGTTCAAAACGTCCTTCTAATGCTTCTTCGTCAGCATCATTATCTTCTCTCAGATAAAATACCAAATCAGATGGTTCCGCACCATATAACTTGAAAAAGCGTTTGAGCAGAGAAATTTTCAGCCATGTGCTTGTATTGCGTTCCATATAAAGTCCATTTTCGATTTCAATATAACCACGCAGATCGGACTTGTTGGTGCTGACATGAACGGAAATGTCATTGTCATTCTTGATATGTGCAAGTTTTGAAAGCACAGATTTATCTTCTGAATGCAGTATTTTCATCATACTTTCATACATCTCTACCCAGCTAGTAACGGGCTGTTCCATGCTTTTATAGCTGAATTTGGCAATGCTTCTGCCTGTGAGGTTGATGTCATCTTCAAGCGTGAATGTATCCATCTGCTTTTCAGCAGGCTTGAAATCTGTCACAGGGAATTTCCAGATTTCCAATGCTTTATTCATCAGGTACTGACTGCGTTCTTCCAGTTCCACAAGACTCCATTTATTCTTCTTTGCAATCCACTGGTTCATGCGGAGTCCGCTTTCTTCAAAGCCGTTTTTCATGGTCTTTTTATCTTCAAACGGATTGTTGCTATATTTGGAATTGTATGCAGTCAGGGTAAGGTTGGCGATTCTGTGCAGCCATTCTTCGTGAATCTGTTCATAATCATCACCAAGTACTGTACGCCATGCAGGAGTTAAATGCTGCGGCATAATGTGTTCGATAGAATAACCGCCATCTTCCACACCGGCATCAATGTGGCGATAAATGTCCTTATCTTCCAGTGTGCCGAAATTTTCAAAACGTTCCAGTATGTAAACTCTGTAACGATTCATGGTATAAACCTGACGTTCTGCAAAACTCTGCGTAAACTCCGTATCATCAGGAAATCTTCCTCGTTCCTTTTTGGAAAGAAGGGCGTATTTGAATTTCGCAGTATAATTCTCTTCCGTACCATCATAGCGGATAATTTCCCGATGAAGAAGCAGGAAGATTTTATTCAAAGCATTGGTTGGTACATCACAAATCGTTCTGCGGAACAGATAATTTTCTGTCAAACTGAAAATTTCAGCCACTTCGGAAATTGTGAGCTTATTCTCTGAATGAAGCCGCAGAACTTCAAGAAAGAACGGTCTTGTAACAGTCGTTTCCAGACGGTTCAGACGATAGATACAAGCATTCAAAGCCTTGTTTACAGTACCGCCGATTAACAGCATCTGATACCATTTAGCGTAGGCAAGCAGTTCTTTCAGAAGCAGTTCTGTTTCAAAGTTCCTATCTTCCACATAGGCTTTGAATGTAAAATACACCTTGTTCATGCTCGGAGTTGTCTGCTGTTTCACGCTGAGATAATCACGGATAAATGCACTGACATCATAATCCGTGCAGACTTCGATCCTGTTCCAGTACTCTTCATAGTATTTATTTTGCAGATTAGTTGGAAGTCCCATCAAAATAAAGTTACGAATTTTATCACCCTCGCTGAGTGCGACACCTGTGGAGTTCAGACTTTCAAAAATAAGCTGTGGGTTATCGTCCTGATTCAATCTGATCTCTATAATTTCCAATCGACAGATTGCATCAAAAAGTTCATCAACAGTAACATCAAGGTCTTGTATTTTTTTGTAAAAATAGTTGTAATTTACTGTAAGGTTGGAATCCATAATATATTCATCAGGATTGCTGAATAGTTTACCAAAGGCAATAAAATCATTTTTTACAGGCTTTAGTTTCATTCGTGTTTCTGTAGGTTGATGCTTATCTACCAGAAAATCTTCGTATATTTGTTCGCTTAATGTAGGCGTATCAGTGGTAACAATACCTTGTACAAGAAGGTTGTATATCGCCAATAAAAGCAGTGATACAGTTGTTAATCGCTGTTGTCCATCGATGACTAAAAATTCAGTGTTTCGACCATCAGGATTATACACAGAAACTATGCTCCCAAAAAAATGACTCTTTCTTTTATTACGAACAACTTTAACAAGGTCATCAAAAAGTTGTTTGCAGTTTTCGGTTTTCCAATCATAGTTACGCTGATATACGGGAATGACAAAACGTTTCTTTGAGCCATCCATATATTCAACAAGTCTTGTCTCAGAACCAGTCATATTATCCCTCGCTTTTCTAATAGAAATGGTACTTTCATTATATCATAGTTTCACATACTACACATATATTTTTTAAACATAGGATTTCAGTGCATTAATAGACGTCACTCTACAAGAATGATCATTATCAACTACAATTACGATAACAGCCGTGACAGTGAATTAAACGAGCAGTAGCCCGAAGTCGCTGTTACGGCTGTAGATTTATAGGATGACGAGAAATGCGGTGGAAGAGTAATCAGATATAGGATTTAATTTCCTTTGCCAAAGCAGGAAGATCTTCAATAATTGTATCCCAGACAATCCGCATATTAACGCCGGAATATCCATGAACAATTCTGTTACGCATACCATAGAGCTGTTTCCAGGGAATTGTTTTTAATTCCTGTTTGAATTCCTCGGATAAAGACATTTTCGCAAGCTCTCCAATCTGCATTAGGTTAAATACACATGCCTCTACAAGCATAGAATCCTCCTGAAAATCATCAAGATTTTTGCAGTGTTCACAGTATTTCAGCACCGAGCATATATGCATATAGATCTTATCTAAAACCTGTCTGTCCTTAGCTTCCATAAATGACAACTCCTGTTTTTGCAATCTCATTTTCCACTTCAGAGTTCGGAATAATCTGTGATGTATCAAGCAAATCAACGTCTTTTCCAAGTGCTGTTACGACATCCTCCAGAAGACCAAAAAAAGCCATTCCTTTCAGACCACTGTCAACAAGCAAGTCTATATCGCTCTTATCCTGTGCAATTCCTTTTGCGTAAGAACCGAACAGAACTGCCTTGCGAACGTTATACTCCTGAAAAATCGGAAATAAAAGTGCCTGAATCTGCTGCGGTGAATAGATCTGATTAGTCATAATAGCACCTCCTATGTGAACGATCTCTATTCTAATTAAAGTATACCATACTTCAACATCAAAGTCAATCAGCCAAGAGTGTTGACAGCATATTTTTCATCTGATTCTCGAAAAAACAGCCAGCAGATTGACATTTTCAGGATGTACAGACCCATGCTAAACAGAAACAATAGAACCCACGTTTTATTATCCAAGCAATTCCTTCGCCCGTTTGTGGATCTGTCCTTCGATAAGCTTCAGACGTTTGCTGTCAAGATTATACCTTGAGTGGCGTTTGAAACGGAAATCAAGCAGTCTGCGAAGTCCATCCCTGTGCCTGCTGTTCAGGACCTTTTGTGCTGTGCCGATGAAGTCATCATACACGCAGGGAACAAGCGTATCGGCATAATGACTGAGAGCCTCATCAGAAGCAAGGTCATCTCTGCCTGCGAGATTGAAAAGCGAATTGCCGTGATCAAACAGCGGTGCAGGGGCAGTAATTTTATTGGTACGATTATCAACCATAAAACCGAAGTTACCAAAGTGTCTGTCCACATTGCATATGATTGCATCGAGCACCAGCATATCATCCAGTGCATGGATGAATTCTTCGCCCAGTGATTCATAATATTCCCGAACAGCTTTCATACCGCCTTTGGTGACAAGTCTGCCCACAGGAATAAAGGAATGTTCCTTGCTTGTGAACAGCTCACAGGTGGAACAGAGCTCTCCCTGCCATTTTGAAAGTCCGTAAGGTATCGCATTGATGCCCAGAACCTCGGCAATCTGTGCGGCATAGAATTCCGAATACGGCTCGTTGCCTGTATTGGAAGCCCCTGTTGTTCCGCCCTTGTAAAGGCTAATTACGCCGTTTTCTCTGCGCCAGCATTTGGGAAGCATGCCGTTTGTTGTAAACTCAGGGCAAGAAGCCAGCGAGGTTCTGACTGAGCTGCCATAGCCGGTAAATGCAATCAGTCCAAGAACTCTGCTGAATCTGTTTTCATAGAGATTATACTCTGTGAAGTTGCCCTCAAATCCTTCCTCGACTACCCAGTAGCAATCGTTCAGAGATAAGCCCTTGGATACGCTGAGTATGCTCATGGGGCGATTGAGATTGAGTCCGCATTTGCTGAGAAAGCTATGAACGTATGCACGATTTTTCGGTATCGTTCTGTGTCTCAGCCAGCGAGAAACGCTGTCACCGTTCGTATTCATATCAAGAGGCAGTAACGCCTTTTTATCTTCGTTCACCCAGAGAATCTCTATTTCAGGGGAGCTTGTATCCTCTGTTGCAGTGAATCGCATCAACGGAACATCGCAGTGACGCAGTTCATAGATCATATTACCG
>JAZOCU010000016.1:0-2846 GCA_045596625.1 Oscillospiraceae bacterium
AAGAGAAATCATTCCTGTGGCTGATGCGGAAAACATTGAAATTACATATGCAGGTCTGATTGGAGACGACGAGGATGCGTTGATCTGGTTTGTCTCCGGAAATGAGTATCAGGCGCATTACTATCTTCCGATGGAATGCAAAATAGTCGGAAAGGATGCCTATACATTTGTACATGAGCACAAACCTATTGACAGAGGAACCAACATTGTTGCTCTCCTTTGGAATAACGGCTACGCATTTCTTGTAAACAATCCAAAGTGTAAAACAATCAGAATTACGGACATCCTGGGTACACACGATATCAGCATTAGAGAAGACGCATATCCGTTTGTCTATTACAATGAATTACTGCCTTCAGAGTATTACTTCCTGGATGCAGAAGGAAACGAAATTCCATAAATCTGGAGGTATCCGCATGAAATTTAAAAACATTATTCTGACCACTGTGCTGATCGTCTGCGTTGGTTTACTTGCGGGTGCCGTGTATCTGTTCAATGATATTTATCCGAAAGCCAAGCCAATCAGATATCCTGAACCTGATAAGATTGTTTCAATTACGCTCAGTTGCAACACTCCTGACACTACTATCCCTATGAGCGAGCAATACTACGAAGATCTGATTCGATACATCAGTGAAGCCAAACCTACACGCAAGCTGGCACTGGACGATTATCCAACCACCTGGCCGTATTATGGTGTAGATATTCAAACTGAAGAACGTCAATATCGTTACTTCGTTTATGAAGCAGGAGAACAGGTCTATATCGAAAGCCCTTATGAGGGCATCTATAAAGCAGAACACACACTATTCAGTATAGTTTTTGTAATATTTTGAGGAGGGTTAAGCCATGACATCATTACAACTCTCTATGCTACTTAATATCGGAAGTATATTTATTGGTTTGGGTGCATGGGCATTGGCGTTCCTTGCACTCTCTGCCAAACGTACAATCACCTCTCGCCGTTTCTCTGTAACAAGTTTCAGCTGCTGTGCTATTTCTCTCATTTTTCAATTTTGTGAGATTGCAAACCGAGCTAATCGTGGTGACTATGCAGCCATCGAAGATACCATTCGAGCAATAATCATTGCTGCGATCATATTGGTTACTGTCACGGCAATTCTGAATGTTGCAGCCCTAAAAAAGGCTAAGGAGGTGTCCTTATGAAGAACAAAACCCGTGCTTTTATCGTCGGTTTATTATATGTGGTTGCCTTGTTCTCTTTCTTGGGCGCAATCACAGCAACCAGTAGTAACAGTATGCTTGACTTCTCCAACCTTGCACGACTGATCTTCTGCGGTCTGGCGGTAATTTGCGTCATAGCAGCTACCCTTATCTGGAAAGCAAAGGATGCCCGTGGAAAAAGAAACAAGGTGATTGCAATGGTCGTTGCTATTGCCGTGATCGTTGGCGGCGGACTGATTGATACTTTCTTTTCTGCTCCTGGACAGGGCGCAACCGAATATGTATCTATTCAGTTTCCTTTTGGCGTCAGCGATATAGAGAACATCGAAGCGTTCCACTACTATTCTGACCCATCTGAAGCTGAAAAGAAAACCATAACCGATGCTGAATCCATTGCATACCTTTATGAGTCCTTCCAGTCTATTATGATGCAGGATAGGGACGTCGAAGATCGTGAGATTCACAATGTCGCAATTTTCCGTTTCAATCTTCCTGACGGAACAAAATACGATATTATATATACTGGTTACGGTGTAAAGAATGGCGAGGTCAAAACCAGTGGTGGTTCTAATTACTTTACAAGTGCTGACCTCGGTGGAAAATGGCAGAATATTTCTGCCGAAGCTGTTCCCGCTGACGAAAGCGAACTTCCCGAAGTAACTATCATTCTTCCCACCAAGCCTGTCGTAACAGATTAACCAAAGGAGGTGGCAACATGAAAAAGAAACCTATATTGATCGCCCTATGCTCCATCCTTATCTTGGCTGTTGCCGTAGTTGCCATCATTAAGTTTACCGGCTTTGCAAACAAGCCAGACGGCAGCACCGACACAATGGAACTGAGTGAAGTCAGCGGATATGTGTTGGAAAAAGGATATACCCAGGAGCAGATCGAAGAAAAGCTCAAGGGCGAGTTCCGAAATGACATTATCGCAACCTGGGGAGAACCTGACGGTATGCTTTCAGGTTTCTGGGGCGATATGTGGTATCTGGACGATAAAAATGATATGCGAATCACCCTCTACTACGATAATGAAGGCTATGTGATGGGTGTTCGTATCATTTCAACCGTCGAAGAAAACAAGCTGATTTACGGCGAAACCGATACCGATGACATCCCTCTTGATAAAGAAGATATGGTGATTGAACAGGTTGGTGTGCTGACTGAGCCGCCTGAAATGACCGTAGTGTGCAACGGAAAGCAGATCACCGCACTCAGAGGAACCTATTCATGGGAATATCAGAACGAGGATGGTACATCTACCGCTATCGAAGCTGATAGTATGCACCCTCTGGATGCTCAAGAGTATATGCCAGATCTTCCTTTGGCATATTCCTACCAATCTTCCGTAAGTGCTTTCCGTGCGTACCTCCAGTTTGTTGCTGCCCCGGACGAAATTGATGTCGTGTATTGGAGTACAGACTGTTGGGGTAATGCTTCTGCTGATAAGAATGCTCTTGAAGTCAAAACCATTGAGATTGACTTTGCAGATGGTTCCTGGGGTGTAGACCATGCAATCGACCTTTTTGATGGAAATTACATCTACGAAGTTGTTGCAAGGTGGAACAGTTCTGAAGAATACAGTGGTGTAGCTCATTACAGCTTTTACACCGTTATGGGGAGCTATGAGCAGATCCCCGTTGGAGAATAAGAGGTGAACC
>JAZOCU010000017.1:0-62936 GCA_045596625.1 Oscillospiraceae bacterium
GGATGTAGTTCTGCTGAGCCGTTATCTGGCAGAGGACATCTCTGTTTCCGTTACCACAGAGGGCATTGACAATGCCGAATGCGATGGCGTTGGCGGTCTCAATGCCGGTGATACCACTGCGATCCTGATGTATCTTGCCGGCCTCATAGAGACGTTGTAAGCAAAATCACAGAACTCAAACGGTGCTGTATTTCAATGATGCATGATACAGCACCGTTTCTTCCTGCTTTGCCTTTGCATTTTACATAAGAAACACTGTTGGAACAGGTTGCTTTCTGTGAAAAAGTCCGCTTCGAAGAAAAAAGCGAAATCTCCTCTTGACAAAATTCGGAAAAGTAGTAAAATAGTATATAGTAGAGTTTCTATGGCATTTTCAAAATGCTGATGCAATTCTTTTTTCTAGGAGGAATTTATGAAAAAAATTGGTGTATTGACAAGCGGCGGTGACGCACCGGGCATGAATGCTGCGATTCGTGCAGTCACTCGTACCGCTCTTTATAAAGGTATGGATGTCGTTGGTATCCGCAGAGGATATAACGGTCTCATCAACGGCGATGTGTTTGATATGAATGTCCGTTCCGTATCCTCTATCATTCAGAGAGGCGGTACCTTGCTCTTTACTGCTCGCTGTCCTGAATTCAAGACCGAAGAAGGTTTGCAAAAGGCCGTAAAAGCATGTAAGGAACTGGGCATTGAGGGCCTGGCTGTGATCGGCGGCGATGGCTCCTATCGCGGCGCAGGTGATCTTTCCGCACGCGGTATCCCCTGCATCGGTATCCCCGGCACCATCGATAATGATATTTCCAGCACCGATTTCACCATCGGTTATGATACTGCGATGAATACTGTTATGGAGCTGGTTGATAAGCTCCGCGATACCTCTCACAGCCACGATCGTTGCTCTGTGGTTGAGGTTATGGGTCGCCACGCAGGATTTATTGCTGTCAATACTGCTGTTGCCTGCGGTGCTACCGAAGTGCTCTGCCCCGAAATGGACTACAATCTGGATGAGATTTGCGAAAAAATGCTCAAGACCAGAAAATTAGGCAAGCAGAACTTTATCATCATCGTTGCCGAAGGTATCGGCGGCTCTGCTGAGATTGCAAAGTATATCGAAGAAAAGACCGGTATTGAGTCCCGTGCTACCATTCTGGGTCATGTCCAGCGCGGCGGTTCTCCTACTGTACGTGACCGTGTATTGGCAAGTCAGATGGGACATTATGCTGTTGAACTGCTGGAAAAAGGCATCGGTAACCGTGTTATCGGTGTGCGCGGCAATCAGCTGGTGGATTACGATATCCATGAAGCACTGAAGATGACCAAGCCCTTCGAAGAAGATCTCTATCGTCTCTCTGATGTTATCAGCATCTGAGTATATAGTACCCCAATTCGTTGCTCTGTTACAAGCTTCAGAGTAGAAGACTATGCGTAAAGTGCCGACTCGGACGGGGAGTTGCCGGTCGGACGAAAAGAGTGTGCTGCGGTATGCTCTTGCGATACAGTCTTCGCATCCCGCTGACGCATAAAGTGAGCCCACACACTCCTTTGTGCATTAGCCAATGTTCAAAGGAGTGTATTTATTATGAAGCGTTTTCTTGATTCCTGCCGCAGCTCTGTCAAGGAGCTTTCTGATCTTCGCTGTATTCTGGTTACCGGTCTGCTGATCGCTGTGTCCATGGTCATCGAAAGTCAAACCATTCATCTCGGCTTTGCAAAAATCAACTTTGCCTTTCTTGCGATTGCCTCGATCGGTATGCTGTATGGCCCTGCTGTGGGCTTTTTTGCCGGAGCTCTTTGCGATATCATCGGATATATCGCCTTTCCGGACGGCGGCTTTTTGCCGCTTTATGTGCTGATCGGTGCGATACAGGGATTGTTGTATGGTTTAATCACCTACCGCAGAATTCCCAATCATTTTCTGCTGCGGTTGTTTATCGCAAGAACGATCGATGTCATAGTGATCAATCTCATCTGCAATACCGCAGCCAATTATTATTACGGCTTTTTGGCAAGCGAAACCTCACTGTACGCCGCAATTTACGCAAGAATCGCAAAAAATCTGATTGAACTGCCGATCGATCTGCTGCTGATCGCATTGATCCTGCCCTGCATATGCAAAGCTTATGAGATCGTATTCGGAAAACGACAGGCAACAATCTGATATCTCCTATCGAAAGGATGTTTAATAACATGAAAATCGGTTTTCTTGGCGCCGGTAATATGGGCTTTGCCATGTTACAGGGACTTGCCTGCTCTGCACTTTGTAAGGATGGTACGATTTCTCAGCTGCTTGCCTTTGATGTGAATCCCGAAAAGCAAGAATCTCTGAAGCAAATCGGTGTTGCTGTCTGTGAAAGTGAGCAAGCGCTTTCCGACGCTTCCGATTATCTGGTGCTGGCAGTAAAACCGCAGATGCTCGCTGATGTTTTACAGCATCTGACCATCCGCAAAGAACAGGTCATTATTTCGATCTGTGCCGGTATCACTGCAGATTTTATTCGTTCCCATACCATCCCCGATGCCAGAATCATTCTGGTGATGCCCAATACTCCCTTAATGCTTGGTGAAGGTGCCTCGGCACTGGCTCGCTGCGATGGCATTACAGAAACGGAATTCTCTCTTGCAATGGCTATGTTCTCCTCTTGCGGTGTGGCTGAGGAGATCCCCGAGCAGAAAATGAAAGAGATCATTGCGATCAACGGCAGCAGTCCTGCATTTTTATACCTCTTTGCCAAAGGCTTTTTGGATTATGCTGCTGATGAAGGCATTGATAAGGCTGCCGCGCTCCGATTATTTGCACAATCCATGATCGGATCGGCAAAAATGCTCACCGATTCAGGATATTCTATCGAAAAGCTGATCCAGATGGTCTCTTCGCCCGGCGGCACGACCCTTGCAGGTCTGGATCGTCTTTGCGAGGGCGATCTGGTAGATACCGTTCGCCTCTGCTGCGAAAGCTGTACTGCCAGAGCCTATGCACTGGCAGGAGAAAAACGTCCCCAGCAATCGGATTCCGCTGAATAAGATGGACGGTACTGACCAAAGGCGGCGGGTTTCTATGCCCGCTGCTTTCCATTTGCATAATTGTCCCGCGAACCGCATAGGATGTGGTGGAGGGATGTTATTATGCAAGGGTTTCATCATATGTTTTACCGCACGTTATCTTGCCGTACAAGCTCAGAGCGCCGATTGAATGCCAAACGCAGCTTGCTGTTTTGGATCCTAATCGGCGTCAGTCTCGGCACGATATGCTTCTGCCAATGGCCGGTCTGTATCGATTCCTTATGGTTCAGCCACGGATTCAGCTTGCAGCTTGGAAAGGTCTGTACCTTATGGGATCTGTTTGTACAAGCAATGCTCCCTACCCTGCTGTTATTGATCGGCATATTGCTTGCTGCAGGATCCGCTTTGGGACAACCTTTCATTCTCAGCCTGCTGTTATCTCATGGCATTGCCATTGGTCTTTCCGCAGCAGAATGCTTTTCCTGCTATGGCTTTTTACATGGATTATTGCTCACTGCCGTTTTGATTCTGCCTCATGGCTTTTTTACAACGCTGATCCTGGTTCCGGCGTCCCGTGATGCCATCCGTTTATCCACAAAATTGTTCGCATATTTATTTCATAATGCCCCTGATCCCGACATCATCTCACAGCTTCACACACTGCTGCTTAAGGGGCTTGCATGGGCGACACTGATTCCTGTCAGCGGCGCACTGCATACTGCATTGACATGGCTCTGCGCTGAGCGGTTCCTGTCAGTCTGATCTGATTTCCCGCCAAAAGGAGTATGCTATATGGGATTATTTGGAAGTTTTCAAAATGCAGGACCCGGTATTGATCCAAATGCACCAAAGAAAAAGCCCTTCTTCCGCTTCTGGGAGATTCTGTGGCGTTCATCGGGAAAACTCTTTTCACTGAATATCATACATGCATTGCTGCATGCACCTCTGTTTCTTTCTTTGATCATATATCTGGAAACCAACAATGCATTGACAGTACCGCTGGCAATCTTTATGGTGATCCTTCAAATATTCTTAGAAGGTCCCATCATGGCCGGCTGCGCTCGTGTTCTTCGACTGATCGTATTGGACAAACCCTGCTTTTTAGGCGATGAATTCAAAAAAGGATTCTCCAAAAACCTGCTCCCGTCGATTCTGGTCTGGCTTCTGGATATGGTGGTGATCGCATCTGTGGTATGCGGATTCTATGTGTATCCGGTTTTGATGCAGCAAGTCGGCAGCAAACTGGTTTATATCCCCTATGTCATTTCGGTTGCGGTTGCATTGATCCTGTTGTTCATGAATTTCTATTTATTCCCAATGATCGTGGCAACGGATCTGAAATTGAAATCCGCATTCTCGAATGCGTTTAAGCTCTCCTGTGCATCGCCCAAGCAGTGTTTGATCACATTAGGCGGCTGCATCCTGATGCTGGCAATCGTAATCGTGCTGATTATGATAAACAGTCTGTTTATGGGTCTGCTCGCATTTTTCCCGGCAGCATTCATCGGCTATCTGGTCATGTTTGTCAATTATCCGGTGATTCAGAAATATGTCATCAATCCCTACTATGAACAAAGCGGTGAACAGAATCCTGAAGAGGATGCACCGATTTCCGAGGAAGAACGTGTGTTTACTGACCGCGGTGGTACTGAAACGCCCATCAAGAAGGAAAAGCCCAAAAAAGGAAAAACCATCTCATAAAAAAACAGGATCCCGAACATTGCTGTGCACTGTTGACAGCGTTCGGGATCTTTTTCTCTTCAATCCATTTGTACAAATGTAAAATAACAGCGTTCTTTTGTTTCAAGATCGGCAGGGTCCAGCGTAAAATAAATGTAATCACCTATAATAACGAAACGGATCCACTGTTTTTCATAGATTTTCTCTGTACCGTCATCCATACAAATGAGAAGCTGATAGTTTTCGGCACTGTCTTTATCTTTATATCCAACCAGCTTTGCAGTAGGGAAAAAGCATAACACTTGCCCTTCATCACCGCTTTGCAGCAAATAGGTATCGGTGATGATCTTCCTATTGTTGAGGATATGTCCATCCCATAGATTGTCTGTATCCTCTTCCATCGTTGTAATTTGCACGCTATCCAGACAAGATTCCTTCGCTGTCACACATATGCCATGAAATTCCCGCATGGAATAGCTTTCAAAGGATCGCTTTTTCAAGCCTATGTGCAAGGTTTCCTCAATATATACGGAACGGTGCTCATCATAGGTGGTATTGGTTCTCATGCGCTGCCACGCTTCTTCGCTGCGGTAGGAGACCATCCACAAATGGAATCGTTCCGATTCTACCAGCTCTGTTGGCAGCTGCCAATCGGCATAGCCGGAAAAATCGCCGTTTACATAGTCCATCACAATATTGCAGGGCGAAATTGAAATTACCTCTGCCAGATTGCTGCCATCAAAATATGTGCGGAATAAATGCTCACATTTGTCTTCAATGGGATCATATGCCACCATTTGCGCTTCTCCGCCGCTGAGTGTAATATTCATACAACCCGGAGCATACGCTTCCAGCATATCACAAAACGCCTTTTTGAGTTGTGGGAATTGATAATCATCACAACCGTTCTCTGCATCATCTGCTGAAATATACACATGAAATGATTGACCGTCATAGCTCATATCCACCAGTGCAAAACGCTGCGGCGTGCTGTTGAACATCCCGTATTTCCGCTCCTGCACAGCATTTTCAACGGATGCGGTAAAGCCATATTTTTCCTGCACATACACAACGGCATTCGCTTTTGCAGAGGCTAGGATCTGTTGATTTTCCGCTTTCTGCTCTTTATTATCGCCACTGAGCAACATAATTACGATGATCGGCATCAATGGCGTCATTAAAATGACATTCAAAAATTCAAATATCAGAGCAACAATAACCACCAACACAATTATAGGATTCGTTTTTTTCTTCACCCACGTTTCACCTCATTGCTTTGCATTTTCTGTATGATACCACAGGATAACGCCCATGTCAACGAAAGTAACAAAACTGTAATCCTATGCTGCAATCTGTAACCCTTTGTAATAATTCTGTTACTGATCGGTTACAAAAAAACAGGCGTTCCATCCATCCGGGATAGAACGCCTGCTGCATTTATGAAACGATTGTAACGGTAAGCTGATCCTGCTCTACCGCAATATGCAAAGATGTGATCGTGCGATCGGCTTCCATAATGAGTGCCGCAATGCGGTCATCAACCTCATCTCGCAGAACACGGCGGATATCACGTGCACCATATTTCTTTCCATGTGCCGCTTTTGCTACCCACATCAACGCTTCCGGATCCCAGGAAAGAAGCATATTGCGCTCTGCCAATGCTTCGGCTGTTTCCTTTAGCATCAATTCGGCAATCGATGCGTAATCCTCAACAGAAAGCGGACGGAATACAATGATCTCATCAATACGTCCGACAAATTCGGGACGCAGGAACTCCTTGAGTGCCTTCATCGCTTTCTCTTTTGAGATCTCTGCTTCTGTGCGATTAAAGCCCATACCCGTAGATCGATCGGTACTGCCGGCATTGGAAGTCATTATGATGATGGTGTTTTCAAAGCTGACTGTTCTGCCCTGTGCATCATCGATCTTGCCTTCGTCCAGAATCTGCAGCAAAATATTCATCACATCAGGATGCGCCTTCTCGATCTCATCAAACAAAATCACCGAATAAGGACGGCGGCGCACCTTCTCTGTCAGTTGACCGGCTTCATCATAGCCTATATAACCGGGAGGCGATCCGATCATTCTGGAAACCGCATGTTTTTCCATATATTCGGTCATATCCAGTCGGATCAGCGGCTCTGTGGAGTCGAACATTTCCTCAGAAAGTACTTTGACAAGCTCGGTTTTACCCACACCTGTAGGACCTACGAAAATAAAGGAGGCCGGACGGCGACGCTTGGAAAGCTGTACCCGAGTCCGCTTAATGGCCTTTGCCAGCGCAGAAATTGCTTCCTGCTGACCAATTACCCGAGCACGCAGACGCTCCTCAAGAAGTCCCAGCTTGGCATATTCGGTTTCCTCAATTTTATTCGCAGGCACACCGGTCCACAATTCAATGACATGTGCAAGATCGGCGGGTTCCACAGCAACAGCATCCGCAAGAACTGTCAGTTCCTGCAGGCGCTCATTCAGATGAATCAGTTCGCCCTTTTTCTCCGCAAGCAGCTGATAATCGGGCGATACATCGGTTTCCAGCTCCTCAACCTCAGCCTTCAGCGCATCGACATTTGCTTTCACTTGATCCAGCTCAGAAAGCTCGGGATGACGGATGCTTGCATGCGCACAGCTTTCATCCAACAGATCAATGGCTTTATCCGGCAGGAAACGATCGGTAATATAACGCTCGGACAACACCGCACAAAGACGCAGCAGTGCCGGTGCAATTTTTACACGATGATATTCCTCATAATATTTAGCAATACCACTGAGAATGGAAATTGTATCCTCTACCGTAGGCTCTTCTACCTTCACAGGCTGGAAGCGGCGTTCCAGAGCACCGTCTTTTTCAATATACTTGCGGTATTCGGTATATGTGGTAGCACCGATCACCTGCACCTCGCCGCGGGAAAGAGCCGGCTTGAGAATATTTGCCGCATTCATAGAGCCTTCCGCATCGCCGGTGCCAACCAGATTATGCACTTCATCAATAAACAGGATCACATTCCCCTGCTCCTTGACCTCCTGCACCAAGCCCTTCACACGGCTTTCAAACTGGCCTCTGAACTGTGTACCGGCAACCAAAGCGGTCAGATCCAACAAATAAATCTTCTTATCCTTCAGATGAAACGGAACATTTCCTTGGGCAATGCGCTGTGCGATCCCTTCGGCAATGGCTGTTTTGCCGACACCCGGCTCACCGATCAGACAAGGATTGTTCTTCTGACGGCGAGAGAGAATCTGTACAACACGTGCAATCTCACGATCTCTGCCGATGATGGTATCCAGTTTCCCTTCCTCAGCGCGCTGACTGAGATTGGTACAATAATTATCTAAAAACTTCAGTTCTTTTTTCTGTTCTGCCGCACGGGATTTCTTGCGTTCTTTTTTAGGGGATTTTTCATCATTTCCTGCCGTTGCATCCTGCGCCTTTTCTGCGGGATCGGAATTGCCGGAAAACATTTTGGTAATGAATGAAGGCAACGTACCGGCGCCGCCCATCTCAAAGGCTTCCCCGTCCATGAGCTCGATCATCTGTTCGCTCATCTGTTCGAGTTCGTCCTCGGAAATTCCCATTTGCTCGATATATTCACTAACCTGCGGAATATTCATCTTTTTCGCACAGACAAGACACAAACCTTCATTTCGTTTTTCCTGTCCCTGCATTGTGGTGATAAATACAACCGCAGGACGTTTTTTGCATTTGCTACATAAAATCATAATTGAATATACTCCATTTTATTCTCAGTTGGATCACAAGCCCGATCCTGCATCAGAGCAAAATTTCGAGTTGATTATAGAAGAATCGGAACAGTTTTGATGCCATAACCGTAGGCTCATTGAAGCAAAGCAGTGTACCGCCGCCCAACAGAATCAGCAGCCGAACAGCTATGGTCAGCAACACCACTATCACACCCGCTTCGATCAAACCGATACATCCGCCCAGGAAATGCTCCATAAAGGGACGGACATTGAAAATCAACCGATATTCCATCATGGATGCGATCAACGCTGCGATGACCATAATAATCGAAAACAAGATCAGATAGATAAAGATACGGAATACCTCTATAGTAGAATCCATGACAAAGGTATCTTCAATATAAATTGCAAAATCACGCGTCGTATTCTTTTCACTGTACATCTGATCCAGCACTCTGGTAACTAAAGTACGATCCTCTGCATACATTTCCTGAAACTTTGCATTGACATAGCTTGGCAGATGTGCCTCCAGCAGCTGACCATATTCTTCAACAAAGGCATCCTGCAGCATCGCAGTAAATGCCTGCTGCGTTGCCACTTGGTATCCGCAGCGATGATTCACATACTCATAAAGCTTAATGTCATAGGATTCTGTATCCGGCGGCAATAAATATGTTCGGATCTTGCTTTTTTCAACGCTGACACCATATCGCTTTTCTTTGATCTCATCAAAAAAGACCTGTGCAACATCCATTTGAGAATTGATTTCCCGAATGGAGGTAATATTGTTATCACGTGCGATCAGCTCATAGAATGTCGGTGCAGCCACTGCACTGAGCACAGAGCTGAACAACGTCGCAACAATATAACCAATTGCCATCACAAATACTTTGGTCAGCCCTCGTTTGGCATTGGAATAAATAAAATACAAAGCAAGAACCACTACCAGCGCATCAAAAATCCACCAGAATTGTGTGTCCATACTTGATAATCCTCCCTCGTACTAAGCCCATTGGCATTGGCGTGAATCTATCACGTCGCGAGACACTATGACGCAGGGTCAAACAATACTCTCGGTAACCGAAATAATGGGTGTTTCTTTTCCTCTGTTTAGTATTCCAATCTGTCAATTCGATTATATCCCATCAAAAACAGATAGGAATCTACCGGCAAAAAGGAATCATAGGTATCGGAAATTTCAGATTCTGCCAATAGTTCACCGGCAATTGTCCATGTTTCCAATTCTGCTCTGGTCTGTACCGTCACAGAATGGTCACTGACAGCCACATCCTTGACTTCCGTATCGAAATCCAGCAGCACGGGAGCCGCCGAAGCATCTCCAAGCATTGCTACAGTATTGGTGCGTTTTTCATCGTTACGCAAAAGGATCGCAGCGATCCCATCTGCATAATCGCCTCTTACCAGCGTATCGGGATAAGCATATGTGCTCAGCACAGCGCCGCCTGCATCCAGATAGCTGCAGCTGACATCACCTAACACAAACACTTCTCCATCCTCTGTATTATATACCGAAATGCAGAGCATGTCAAGAGGCTGACTTACCCAACGCTCTTTTTTGCTCTGGAAATCATATGAATGTACTACGGATTTCATTACGCCGTTATCCGTATGGATGCTCACTGCATAGCAGCCGCTGCTGTCCTGTGTAAAGGCAATTTCCACCAGCTCCTTGACACAGCTTCGCAGATAGATCTGCTTGCCCTTCCGATCAAATACGATCAGCTTACAGGCAGAAGCTTCCGAGGTCGTTACCAATGCGGTATAACCATCTTCGGATACTCTTCCGAAGATGATCTTATCGGATACTGTTTTTTCATAGAGTGTCTGGCTTTCGGTCTCAAGCCGGAATCGCGTTCCGCCGTTTTCATAAACCAGAGCATATCCGCCTGCAGCTTGCAGCATCGCACTGCCATAAGCATGCTGACGGCTTGCCAGAAGCTCGCCGTTTGTCTGATACAGATACAGATATGCATCTCCCAGAATCAGCAGCAGATCACTCATCGTGCCGCTTTGATACGAAACGCCTCCATAAACCGAAAGCGGGAAGTTTCCTCCCGAAAGCGAACCATTGCTCTGCACACCATGATGCTGCCGAGTCAATTCTCTCAGCTTTGCCATCAAAAAATCCCGCTTGACATACACTGCCAGCAGCAGAACGCTGATCAGTGTAAACAAGCCGATCCGTTTCAACAGCCGTTTCCGCTTTTTCATGCGCCGCAAAGCATATACATCCTGCGGCGGCTGTTTCCGTTGCGCCATATAACTCCTTTCTGTTCACACACAAGAAAATCGATCATTCCGTCTGTTTTTATTTGTTATTTGAGAAAGGGTTCGTAAAACACCCGATTCAGATATAATCCATGTGCCATTGCGGTCCTGCCGGCTTCCAGCCGATTTCCTGATGCAATGATCTTTTCCATTGCGTCGGGCGGAAAAACACCCTCACTGATATCCAGCAAGGTTCCTACAATGATCCGAACCATATTATACAAAAAGCCATCACCACTGATAAAGATCTCTACCATATCTCCGCTGCGCCGCAAAGAGGCATCGTAAATTGTGCGTACCGTATTGGATTTTTCAGTTGCCTGTGCACAAAAGCTGCGGAAATCATGGGTGCCGATCACCGCTTTGAGCGCCTCTGCCATTCGTTCATCATGCATGGGACGGCGATAATGATAAGCAAGATCTGTCAGAAAAGGATTCTTGCTCTCATGATTGTGAATCCGATAGCAATATTCCTTTCCGGTGCAGTCAAACCGTGCATGGAAATCTGCATTGACCTCCTCACAGGATAAAATGGAAATGTCACAGGGCAGATAGCCATTCACTGCCCGCACCAGATTTTTACAGGGGATCACACGATCGGTATGCAAATGCAGACAAAACTGATTGGCGTGAACACCGGTATCGGTACGGGAACAGCCATAAACAGTGACCGGCTGATTCAATACTCTGGAAAGCTGCTGCTCCAACACACCTTGAATGGTCACGGCATTGGGCTGACGCTGAAATCCATGATATTTGGTGCCACGATAGGCGATATTCAATTTCAGCGTTCGCATATATCATTCTCCTTTTTGATCTGTATGATCAGCAAAATAGATTCAACAGGATAACTGCCGACAACAGCAGCAGCATAAAACCGAATGCCACATAATCCCGTAATCCGCTGTGCAGGATCCGCAGTTTGGTTCGACCCTCTCCACCGTGATAGCAGCGGCATTCCATAGCAAGCGCCAGTTCTTCAGCACGGCGGAATGCCGATACAAACAATGGGATCAGTATCGGCACCAAGGCATGTGCACGCTGCAGCAGATTTCCGCTTTCCATATCGGCGCCTCTTGCCTTTTGCGCTGCCATGATCTTATCGGTTTCCTCAATCAGTGTGGGGATAAACCGCAAAGCAATGGTCATCATCATAGCGAGCTCATGAACGGGCATTTTCAGCTTTTTCAGCGGAGAAAGCAATTGTTCAATGGCATCGGTCAATGTGATGGGAGAAGTCGTATAGGTCAGCAGCGAGGTGCCTGCAATCAACAGACAGATCCTTGCAACCATAAAAGCAGAGGTCTGCAAGCCTTCCTCAGTGATCTTCAAAAACTTCCACTGCCACAATACATCGCCGCCATCCAGCAAAAGCAGATTCAAAATGCCGGTAAACAGCAAGATCGGTACAATCGGTTTAATACTCTTTATAATCATTTTGAAGGGAATTTTAGAGCAGAGCGTTACAACCACCGTGAACAGCAATCCTGCCAGCAATCCATAAATACGCTGTCCCAGAAACAGCATAACCAGATACAACAGTGTAATGATAATCTTAAAGCGTGCATCCATCCGATGCACAACACTCTCCATAGGGAAATACTGTCCCAGTGTAATATCCTTCAGCAACCGGATACGCCCCCCTTCAGATAATCCTCCAGTAAGGCGGCACCGAATTTTACGGTATAAACTTCCTCGGGAAAGCAGATGCCTTTTTCACGAAGTGCCGCAAATACTCTTGTGATCTGCGGCAGGGCAAGACCTGTCTGCGCAAGCGCATCGGATTGTGCAAATACCTTGGATGGGGTATCGAAACACATGATCTTAGCTTGATTGAGCACCAAAAGCTTTGATGCATACCTTGCTACATCTTCCATACTATGAGAAACCAGCAGGATCGTACAGCCGGTACGCTTATGATATCGTTCCAGCTGATCAAGGATCTTTTCTCTTCCCTTAGGATCCAGACCGGCTGTTGGTTCATCCAAAATCAAAACACGCGGTTCCATTGCCATAACACCAGCAATGGCAACTCTTCGTTTTTGTCCGCCGGAAAGTGCATAGGGTGCTTTTTCCAGCAGTTCCTCACGTAAGCCCACCGCTTCCGCAGTTTCCCGTACACGTTGATCGATCTCCTGCTCAGAAAGTCCCATATTCTTCGGGCCAAAGGCAATATCACGATAAACCGTTTCCTCAAACAGCTGATATTCCGGATACTGAAACACCAGTCCTACTTGAAAGCGCACCTGTCTGCGATCTGCTTTTTTGGCCCAGATATCGTTTCCATCCAGCAGGATCTTGCCGGATGTCGGCTTCAGCAAGCCATTGAGCATCTGCATCAGCGTGGATTTGCCTGATCCGGTATGCCCGATAATTCCTACAAATTCTCCCTGTTCGATCTGCAGGGAAATGTGATCCACAGCCGTTTTTTCAAAGGGCGAGCCAATGCTGTAGGTATAGGTTAAATCCTTGACTTCAAGAATCGGCACCGGTCGTCCTCCTTCTTTGTAACAAATCAAAGATTGCTGCCACACAATCTTCTTCAGATATGATATGCGGATCCAGATCATATCCCTTTTGCCGCAGCAGATCCACAAGCTCTGTAACCTGCGGCACATCCAAGCCGATCTGTTTCATTTCTGCCACTCGTGAAAAGACATTCTGCGGTGTATCATCCATCGTCACTTTGCCATGATCCATTACCACAACACGCTGACATTGTGCCGCTTCATCCATTTCATGAGTGATAAGCACAACAGTGATCCCATAATCACGATTTAATCGTTTAATGGTACGCAGCACTTCTTTTCTGCCATACGGATCCAGCATCGCAGTCGGCTCATCCAACACAATGCAGTCGGGACGCATCGCAATGATGCCTGCGATCGCAACACGCTGCTTTTGTCCGCCTGAAAGCTGATGCGGCGCATGATTGCGATATTCATACATATGCACTGCTTTCAAAGCTTCATCAACACGCTCCCGCATTTCAGGCTGAGGCACACCCATATTTTCCAGTGCAAATGCCACATCCTCTTCGACAATAGTGGCAACGATCTGGTTATCGGGATTCTGAAACACCATGCCGACCCGTTGTCTGATATCGAACAACAGGTCCTCATTTCGGGTGGGCATGCCATCCACCAACACACTGCCTTCTGTTGGCAGCAGCACTGCATTCAACAGCTTGGCAAGCGTCGATTTGCCGGAGCCGTTATGCCCCAGCACCGCAACCAGTTCCCCTCGCCGAAATTCCAGTGAAATCCCTTTCAGCACCTCGGTGACCTGATTCGGCTCCTCCTCATTCGGATAGGCAAACCGTACATTTTCAATTTTGATCAGTGGTTCCATGCAATTCTCCAAACTGATGGGTCAGATTTTCAAGAAACCGGTATTCAGCGCACTTTGCGTTCATAGGTCACAATGACACCGAAACCGACAGCAACATCAGGAGACACAGCGATCACACGCCATCCCTGTTTGGCAAGCTGATTCATTTCATCCTCAGCTTTTTTGACCATATATACCTCTACTTTATATTCATATTGTTCCATCGCAAGTTCCTTTTCTATTCTGCCAGATGGCTGTTGCGCCACAAGGCAACACTGCCTTGGCAAGCTCAACCGGCAAACCGATCTCATCAGCTGATACAACACCGCCAAATTGCGGTACGATCAGCGTATGCAGCAGATATCCCATTACAGAAGGGGAAAGTCCTGTAGTATAGCTGTTAAGCAGGAAAAACAGCGGATCATCCGAAAGGACTTCCAGACAAGCCTGCACCAGCGGGAAAATGCTGTTTTCCAGCTTCCAGATCTCGCCGCCCGGCCCTCTGCCATAGCTGGGCGGATCCATGATAATAGCATCATATTTTCTGCCTCTGCGTGCTTCCCTGCGAATAAACTTTTCACAGTCATCCACGATCCAGCGAATCGGCTTTTCGGATAACCCGGACAGTGCGGCATTTTCTCTTGCCCACTGCACCATACCCTTTGCAGCATCCACATGACAGACCTCAGCACCGGCTTCGGCGCAAGCTAAAGTAGCACCACCGGTATAGGCAAACAGATTCAGCACCCGGATCGGACGGCCTGCATTGCGGATGATATTACGCATCCAATCCCAGTTCACTGCCTGTTCCGGAAACAATCCTGTATGCTTAAATCCTGTGGGTCTGACTTGAAAGGTCAACGGACCATATTGGATATTCCATGATTCCGGCGGGATTTTACGATAGCTCCAGCTTCCGCCGCCGGATTTGGAACGATGATAATGGCCATCTGCCGTTTGCCAAAGCGGAGACTGCTTTTCAGTCTGCCAGATCACTTGTGGATCGGGACGAATCAGCACGATTTCACCCCAGCGTTCCAAACGCTCTCCGCAGGAAGTATCCAATAGACGATACTCTTTCCAATGTTCAGCAACTCTCACGTTAACAACCTTTCCGGAACCGGATCATGCAGATACATTGCCGGCTCGTTCTTTGATTTTTTCTGCAATTTCCAATGCATACCGATTGATACGTCGGAAATCTCTGCCCTCCAGCAGAATTTGTATCACAGCCTCTCTGCCGCGCTCTCGCACAAGGATTCTGCCCTCGTTGCCGAGCTGGCGCTCGCAGGCTTCAATATACTCTGTGATCTGCACGTCATTCTTCCAGATCTCACGCCAATATGGTGAAATTCGTACCGAAACGGAAACCTGCGGATCATGCTCCATAATCTTAGCCAGTGTATTCAAAGAGGAGCCGCTGCGCTGCATGACCGCACAGATCCGCAGAGCAGTACAAAGACCATCCGCAGCCGGCATATCCCCAAAATACAGATATCCGCTGCGTTCTCCACCCAAAGACAAGCCTGCATTCTGCATCTTTTCCAATACAAACCGAGCCGCAGGCTGTGTGGTATGCACGGTGATCTCGTTTTGCTCTGCAAAGCGAAGAAATCCCAGATTCGACATCAGGGTCGCTGCCACACCGTTGTGTATCAGCTGATGTTCTTCCTTAGCATCCTTTGCAAGAATCGCCAGCAGGCAATCACCATCCAGCAATTCGCCTTGCGCATCCACCGCAAGACATCTGCCTCCATCACCGTCAAAAGCAAAGCCGACATCGCAATGCTCCTCGCTGACATAATCCATCAGTGCTTCCATCGACTGCACACCGCAGTCGTGATTGATATGAAAGCCATCCGGTGTATGCCGCAGAAGCTGCACCTCAGCGCCATATTTCGTAAACAAAGGTTCTGCCAATTCACTCAGCGCACCATCTGCGCAATCCAATGCAATTCGCAAAGAGATCGGTTCTATAGGGTTTTTGCGGATCAGTGCATCAAGATATCGCTGCGCTGCCGTATCATCCCGTAAAACAGTACCACAAAAACGATGTGATTTGACCGGAAGCTGCATCCCTCCCGGCATCAGTGCCTCAATCGATGCACATTGCTCCATTGACATTGGTGCGCCGTTTCCGTTGAAAATGCGCAGCCCGTTATATTCATAGGATGCATTTTCGGCCGTAATGGCAATGCCTGCTTCTGCATGCTCTTCAGCAAGCAGAAGTGCAAGACCCGAAGAAGGCAATACGCCAAGACAATGGGCAATTCCTCCGCCGGAGCATATGCCGGCACAAAGTGCAGCCTCCAATGCTGATGCCGAATGCCGAGTATCATGACAAATATAAATTACCGGCGGATGAGGACAACTGCGTCCCAACGCTTGTGCGGCAGCACGTCCCAGATGCAAAAAAAGCTCGCAGCTCAGCTCGGCAATGGCAATACCGCGCAGTCCGTCGGGCTTTAATACTTTACTCATCCTTTGGCAACCTCCCCTCGTCGGGTATCGGGCGGCACGATCGCAAATGCAGCAACCATTCTGCTGGGATCGATCAGTGCCTGCGGTGATATCGAAACCGCATGATCACAGCGATTATAAGCATTGAGCACCAGCAGACTTTTGCCGCCCGACTGCAGGCACACAATATGAATACTGGATAATAACGGCTTTCCTGTCCAATAAGCAAACAGTGCATGCTGTCCCTGTTCCAGCGCAGCATACAATGCCGCTTTGGTCTTACAGCGAACAGAACGCAGACCAAAGGATCGCAAGGCACATCCCAATGCATAAGGATTCGTACCAAAAATTGCAAACAACACTGCGTAACGCTCCATTCTCCGTACCACCTGCCACAAAGGCAGTGTGATTTGATGCAGCAGCAGTGCGTTATAGACAGCAAGCACACCACAACCGTGACGGCGTAATGTACACACTCCGAATTTCACGCCCGATACCGCTCCCAACGCTTGTCCATTGACAAGACCCGTTGAAAGCGGTATCTTTTGATTATATTTCGCATTTCGTCCGGCAAGCAGCATCGATCGTGTTCTCCTTTCCGGATCAGGCTTTTATTCTGTATCCAGCATTTCCTGCAAGGGAAGCTGCTGCGGTACATTCTCATCGGAAGGATATCCCAGATGCTGATAGGCAAGCTGTGTTGCGCATCTGCCTCTGGGGGTACGCGCCAGCATACCCAGCTGCATCAGAAACGGTTCACAGACATCCTCCAGCGTCACAGCCTCCTCGCCAATGGCAGAAGCGAGCGTTTCCAGACCCACAGGGCCGCCATGATATCCTCGTATGATCATATCAAGCATACGACGATCCAGCTTATCCAGTCCCAAATGATCGATCTCCAGCCGTTCCAGCGCCATTGCTGCTAATCTGCTGTCGATCACGCCATTGCCCATCACATCTGCAAAATCACGCACACGGCGCAGCAGACGATTGGCTATTCGAGGTGTTCCTCTGGAACGCTTTGCAAGCTCCATAGCACCATCGGTTTCGCAGGGAATATCCAACAGCATTGCACTGCGGCGGACAATATCACAAAGCTGCTCGGGCGAATAAAGCTCCAAGCGCTGTACAATACCAAAACGATCCCGCAGCGGCGGTGTCAATTGACCTGCACGCGTCGTAGCGCCCACCAGCGTAAAGGGCTGCAGATCTACACGGATACTGCGTGCAGAGGGCCCTTTTCCGATCATGATATCCAGCACTCGATCCTCCAATGCCGGATACAGGATCTCCTCTACGGCACGGGAGAGTCGATGGATCTCATCCACAAAGAGCACATCGCCTCTGCCTAAATTGGTCAGAAGCGCTGCCAGATCACCGGGCTTTTCGATGGCAGGTCCGGAGGTTACACGCAGATTCACACCCATTTCATGGGCAATGATACCGGAAAGTGTAGTCTTACCCAAACCGGGCGGTCCATAAAGCAGCACATGATCCAGCGGCTCATTGCGCCTTCTGGCGGCTTCAATATATATGGCAAGATTTTCCTTGACTTTATCCTGCCCGATATAATCGGCAAGGGATTTCGGACGCAAAGAGGTCTCCAGATCCACATCCTGCGCAATCAATTCCGGAGAACTGACACGCTCTTCAGCCGATGTATCAAAGATAGGTTCGCCTTTCTGAATCATGCTGCCTCCAAGAATCTCAGATGATAATCAGCGCTCAAAATAACGCTTTTTGCGGATATAAAACGGCTCAACACCATCAATCGCTTTTTTCGCTGCATCCTCTTCAAGACTTAAGAACACAAGGCTGTCACCGGATTTGGTGTAGGTCTGCATATATTTAGAAAGCGGGAAAAACAGCTTTCTGGTATTGCCGAGCATATCAAATACAAACAAGGTCTGCGGACGCTCACAGCCACGGATCATATCTACCACATAGCAGCAATCCACATTAGCCTGTCGTGCCAGATACCGCACCATCGGTCGAAGCAGATGATCCAGATTCTTCTGCGGTCTGCGATATTCGATGGTTTCCTCCTCTTTCATGGAGATGGCAGGAATATTCAGATTTCTTGCAACCATCAGAATACTCTTGATCTCCTGCGAGGAAAACTCCTTGCCGTAGGAGTTGGGGTTGAGCACCGCAGAGGCCGATTGGATCAGATCAAACAGGCGCAGACAGTTCAAGCGATAGCAATTGACATAACGCTTTGCAAACTGCTGCAATGCACGATAGCTTGTGAAGAACGGAATGAAAATATCACCGTCTGGATTCTGCGTCGTAACCAGCTCCATAGAGATACCACCGGCATTTTCATCGCGTTTCACCGGCTGCTTGCAGATCACATACACATCACTTTTGATCAGCGTTTGCAGGAAAATCGATCGTTTTTCCGGTTTGGTTATCGCTTCCTTCAATAATTCGTCCAGATTCATAGAAAGTCCTCCTCGTCTATATTGATTTATAACGCTATTGGCATGATGATTCAATATTCATCGAAATACAGGTGTTTTCAGAAACTTAGGGTGCAAAGAAGTCATCCCGACACCCAATCGTCCTATAAGCGTTTTCCGAATTCCAGTAGAGAAAGACGGATCAGCTCAGAAGACGGTAATGCAGGATCCAATGCAGCAAGCACGCCTGCTACCTCACCCTGCGAATAGCCAAGCACCATCAATGCAGACATTGCTTCTTCCACCGCACCACCGGATATCATAACAGGTGCTGCAGAAAACTCCTGCATTTCCACGGTTTTTGCAACCTTATCCTTCAATTCCAGCACAATACGCTGTGCAAGCTTCGGACCAACACCCTTTGTTTTGGTAAAGGTTTTCGAGTCTCCTGCCGCAACAGCAAGTGCAAACCGATCCGGTGTCTGATCGGAAAGGATCGAAAGCGCTGCCTTCGGCCCCACACCGGAAACACTCAGAAGCTGTAAAAAGCAAGTGCGTTCACTGCGTGCTGCAAAGCCATATAACGAGATCTCATCCTCACGCACGGCGAGATGGGTATACAGCATGGTTTCCTCTCCCACAGCACCGATGGCAGCAGCGGTTTGCAGACTGATCCGGCAGGCAAAGCCGACACCACTGCATACGATCACCGCAAGCCCCGGTTCCTTATGCTGTATCACGCCGCTGATACTGTCTATCATAAGCGATCGTTCTCCTTCAATAATCGGGTTTTGCGCAATGCCCATGGCAGATAGCAAGTGCCAGTGCATCAGCCGCATCATCAGGCTTCGGGATTTCCTCCAAACGCAGAATCCTGCGGGTCATGTCCATGACCTGCGCCTTTTCTGCCTTGCCATATCCCACCACAGCTGATTTTACCTGCAAGGGCGTATATTCATATACAGGCACCTGCTGCTGTCCGGCAGCCAATAATATGACACCACGCGCTTCGGCAACCATGATGCCTGTGGTTTTGTTGGTGTTGAAAAACAGTTTTTCCACTGCAATGCACTGAGGCCGGAACTGTTTCAGCAGATACATCATATCTTCATAGATCACAGTCAACCGCTGTGCAAAATCGACATGTGCCTCTGTCAGGATCGCACCGTATTCTACAGTATGAAAATGCATTCCTTGATAATCAAGGATTCCGAACCCGACTGTTGCATAACCGGGATCGATACCGAGAATCCGCATTTCTGATTCCTCCAGACTACACCAGCTTTATTATATCATGAAACACGCACAAATTTCAAGAGGATTTGAGCAAAAAACTCTCGACTTTTTGCATAAATTTCTGAAAAACTCAAAAAATACCGCTTTTTTCTGTTCAAGCACGATGTTCCCGACGATAAACCGTAGGAGTCACACCGTTATTTTTCTTAAACTGCCGCATAAAATGCTCTTCATTTTCATAACCACAGAGCTGTGCGATATGGGAAATGGTATAACTCGTTGCTGTCAGCAGTTCACGGGCACGATTCATTTTACAGTTAATGACATCGGCAATACAGGTCATCCCAAAGGTTTCCCGATAGACAAGCTGAAAATAGCTGCGGCTCATGTTCACTTCGGAACACAGCAGCTCCACTGTCCATTTCTCTTGGGGATTGGCATAGATTTTTTCCCGCAGGCGCACCAGCTCGGCGTAATGAGGATCGCCGCCCTGCATGGCAACATTGCCCACAGGCCCTGCGGTTTCTGCAATATGGATCAAAAGGGTTTTGAGCAAACTGTCCGTCATATCCGTTCGCTTGGGATTACCGGCATAGAACTCTGCACTGAGCTGACGCAGCAGCGTACAAAGAAATGCCGTATCGCCAAATCGGAGCAAGGTATTGACAGGGATCTGCAGCGAACGAAAAAAATCCATATCATATTCCACATCGAACGCTACCCAGTCATAGAGCAGCACATCATTGGCTGCTTCATAACGCAGCGGGGTGTTCTTTTCAAAAAGAATCAGATCACCGGGCTGTGCCGATACCTCCTCCTGTTCCAGTCGGATGCGCATCGGTGAGTGAGTCAGCAGCAGCATTCTGCTTCCCATGCCTTCAGGACGAGAAAAGGAACTGCCTGCCTCCTGCAGAATATGATAACCCAGAGAAAGCACCTGCATCATCCGACCTCCTTTGCGGCAGCAGCCATCAAATCATTAGAGCGTCAATTGTCCGGCAATTTCAAGATCCTTTGCCATACTGCCAACTGCCGGAATATTTTTCACTACATATTTTTGCAGAGATTCCTGCTGATCGGGTGTAATGACAGCAGCATATTCCAGCACAGCCTTTGCTTTCAGCGTCATAACCTGTACGCCGATGCTGTCACGGCTTGCTTTCGGCAGCAGCATTTCCGTTCGGAACACCAAGGCTCTGCCATTGGTGGTACGCAGCAGCACCGAAGCATCCTCCGGCAGATAAAGTACTGCCACAAGCTTGACCTTATCGGAATATGCATTGGCAAGCTTGCGCCGATTGGTTTTCGTTTCATAGGCACGCAGCGGCACTTTTGTTATCTTGCCGTTCTGATAACAAAACAGCAAAAAGCCGTTATAATCTGTCGTTGCGACCATAGAAATCACATTCTCGCCCTCATCAAAGCCAAGCTTGACAGGCACATAATCGCCCAGCACGCTGGTCTTGCTATCCTCAAACTGAGAGGCTCTGGCTTTATATACTTGCGCCTGATCGGTAAAGAACAACAATTCGGTACGATTGGTCGCTTCAAACTGCTGGGAAAGCGCATCGCCCTCTTTGAACTTGTGTTCGCCGCTCATACGCAGACTCTGCGGTGTGATCTTCTTGAAATATCCGCCTGTCGTCATAAAGAGATGAACAGGATAATCGGGGATCTCATCCTCAGGATCCTCCGCAGGCTCATCCGTCAGATCATAGAACAGCGTTTTGCGAGGCTGTCCGTACTTTTTCATGACATCACGCAATTCTTCAGTCATGATTTTACGGATCTTCCGTACATCCCGCAAGATCTCCTCCATTTCAGCGATCTCAGCCTGTAACTGCTCGATCTCCTTGGTGCGATTGAGGATATACTCACGATTCAAATGGCGCAGCTTGATTTCTGCTACATATTCAGCCTGTACCACATCAATGCCAAAGCCGATCATCAAGTTGGAAACAACTTCAGATTCTTCCTCTGTCTCCCGCACGATCCGAATTGCCTTATCAATGTCCAATAGGATTTTTGCAAGGCCTTGCAGTAAATGCAGCTTATCCATCTTCTTGTGAAGATCAAAATACACTCTGCGGCGAATACATTCGGTACGAAAAGCGATCCATTCTTCCAGGATCTCACGAATGCCCAACACACGAGGCGTGCCGGCAATCAGAATATTGAAGTTGCAGGATACGGTATCCTGCAAGGGCGTCATGCGGAACAGCTTCTGCATGAGCTTGTCGGGGTCGGTACCACGCTTAAGATCAATGGTGATCTTCAAGCCATTGATATCCGTTTCATCCCGCAGATAGGAAATTTCACGAATCTTACCTGCTTTGATGAGATCCACAGTTTTTTCCATAATTGCTTCAATGGTCGTGGAATAAGGAATTTGTGTGATCTCAATGCAGTTATTGGCTTTATCATAGCTGTATTTGGAACGCAGACGTACACTGCCGCGACCGGTTTCATAAATACGCTGCAGCTCTGCTTCGTCATAAATCAAATAACCGCCTGTGGGGAAATCGGGACCCTTCAAAGTAGAAAGCAGATCATGCTCCGGATCCTTCATATAGGCAATACAGGTTTCACAGACCTCTGCCAGATTAAAGGGACACACATTGCTTGCCATAGATACGGCAATTCCTACATTGGAATTGACCAGTACTGTAGGAAAGGTAGCAGGCAGCAAGGTCGGTTCTACCGTAGTATTATCGTAGTTGGGTATGAAATCAACGGTTTCCTTGTCGATATCCCGAAACAGCTCTCCGCTGATCGGTTCCAGCTTCACCTCAGTATAACGCGGTGCTGCATATGCCATATCACGGCTGTATGCCTTGCCGAAGTTACCCTTGCTGTCTACAAAGGGATGCAGCAGCGATTCATTGCCTCGTGCCAGACGCACCATGGTTTCATAAATCGCAGCATCGCCATGGGGATTCAAACGCATAGTCTGACCTACCACATTGGCTGACTTTGTTCTTGCACCGTTTAGCAAGCCCATCTTGTACATCGTATAGAGAATTTTGCGGTGAGAGGGCTTGAATCCATCGATCTCCGGCAATGCACGGGATACGATGGCACTCATGGCATAGGGCATGAAGTTTTTGCGAAGCGTTTCGGTAATACGCTCCTCCACCACCAGACCGGCGCCCTCGATATAGGCATTACTCGGATTAGATGGCTTCACAGATATTTCCTTCTTTTTTCTCGCCATGGATATGATCCTTTCTATCAGAATGAGGAACAGGTCAATCGATCAGATAAGCAAGGCAGCCCTTGCTTCCAGCTCCTCCAGTATCAGTTCGCAGTTCATTTGCTGATTGGGGAATTTCGCACCTGCAATCTTGGGCGCTATTGTAAACCGCAGTCTGGCATTACGGCCTGCACCGTATTCCAGATCGATCTGATATTGCCTGAATATCGTTTTTTTAATCTTGATCTTTGTCACAAGCATCATATCGATCTGCAGCGGTTGTTCTGTCACCATGCCCATCCGGCAGCCAATCAGCCTGTCTCGGTCGGTGAGACCAAGAAAACACGCCTTCACATTGCCGGAAGATGTCATACTCAAAAACGCATTGCTTTGATCCTGCACTGTGCAGTAGACTGCCGCAAGGATCCGTTCGTTGGGATAAACCAGCAGCTTGCTCAGTTTCTCCAGCATAGCATCCTCATTGATTATTTGTGTCAGCGTTCCCATGGGACTGTCTCCTTTTCATCGTCTTACGAAATATCGGCAAGATCCAGATAATCACCGCCATGCTCGGCAATATAATCCTTTCTGCCCTGCAGATTATCGCCCAGCAGCATTTCAAACATTTCTGCCGTTGCAGCAGCATCCTCCGGCGAGATCTTGATGATTCGCCTCGTTTCGGGATTCATGGTCGTCAGCGCCATCATATCGGCTTCGTTTTCACCCAGACCCTTAGAACGCTGCAACGTATATTTCTGTCCCTCGATCTGTGACAGGATCTTCACACGTTCCTTTTCATCATAAGCAAAATAAGTCCGGTCTTTGGTAGTGATCTCAAACAGCGGAGATTCCGCAATATATACATATCCCTCACGGATCAGCGTCGGTGTCAGCCGATACAGCATTGTCAGGATCAGTGTGCGGATGTGGAAGCCATCCTCATCGGCATCCGTACAGATCACGATCTTATGCCAACGCAGATTATCCAGATTGAATGTGGAAAGCTCCTTGTTGGCTTTGGCAGTTACCTCGACACCACAGCCCAGTACCTTCAGCAGATCGGTGATGATCTCGCTTTTGAAGATACGGCTGTAATCCGCCTTCAGACAATTCAGGATCTTGCCTCTGACCGGAATAACCGCCTGAAATTCTGCATCACGAGCCATTTTTACAGAACCCAATGCAGAATCGCCCTCCACGATATACAGCTCACGTCTGCCGGTATCCTTGGAACGGCAATCCACAAACTTCGGCACCATATTGGCAAGATCAATGTTGCCGGAAAGCTTTTTCTTCAGATTCAGTCGAGTGCGCTCCGCATTTTCACGGCTGTGCTTATTCACAAGAACCTGTCCGGCTATTCTGGCAGCATCATCGGGATTTTCAGTGAAATAGACCTCAAGCTGATGCTTGAGAAAATCTACCATCGCTTCATAGATAAAGCGATTGGTGATCGCCTTTTTGGTCTGGTTTTCATAGGAAGCCTCTGTGGAAAAGGAAGAAGATACCAGAACCAGACAATCCTGCACATCGGCAAAAGTGATCTTGCTTTCATTTTTGGTATAACGATTATTATTGCGTAAAAACGCATCGATTTGCGCTACAAAAGCACGCTTGACTGCATCATCGGGCGAACCGCCATGCTCCAGATAGCTGGAATTATGATAATATTCCAATCGCTGTACTGTATTGGAAAAGGCAAATGCCACCGAAAGCTTAACCTTATATTCCGGCTTATCCTCACGATCGCGACCCCGACGTTCGGTCTGCCAGAACTGTACCGGTGTCAGCCCCTGATCTGCAATGATCTCATTGGCATAATCAGCAATACCGTTTTCATAGCGATATTCCGTCGTCTGGAATTTTCCTTTTTCCGTTTCGTTACGGTATATCAGCAGCAGATTGGGATTGACCACCGCCTGCCGCTTCAGCACATCATGAAACCATGCATCCGGTACGAGGATATCCGTAAACACTTCAAGATCAGGCTTCCAGCGGGTACGAGTGCCGGTATGTCTGCGCGTAACGGGTTCCTTTTTCAAGCCGCCGATGTTTTCACCTCGTTCAAAATGCAGAGAAAAATGATAGCCATCCCGGACAATATCTACATCCATATACTCCGAAGCAAACTGTGTTGCACACAGACCCAGACCATTCAGTCCCAGCGAATATGCATAGGTATCCGATCCGGAATCATATTTGCCGCCGGCATACATCTCGCAATATACCAGCTCCCAGTTATAACGTTCCTCGGCGCTGTTCCAGTCAACAGGACAGCCTCTGCCCATATCCTCCACTTCAATGGAGCCATCAGCATAACGAGTCACAATGATCTTTTCACCGAATCCGGCACGTGCTTCGTCAATGGAGTTGGAAATGACCTCAAAAATAGAATGCGCGCAGCCATCCAGACTGTCAGAGCCGAAAATTACGGCAGGACGCTTTCTCACTTTATCGGGGCCTTTGAGCAAAACAATACTGTCATTGCTGTATTCCGGCGTTTTCTTAGGCATTCGCATTGTTCCTTTCTCATCTGCAAGCAGATGCAGACTCAATTTGTCAGACAGAGTTATTATACCATATCAAGCAAAAAAAAGCAAGGGGCATATTCCAAGAAATACCATAGGACGATCCGGTGCCGAAACATTACAAAACGCTTGCCTTTCCGACAGTATTATGCTATAATAAGATCACTGTCTCACGGGAAAAAGCAAGCGGAAGACAGCAATGGTTTCCGCTGAACCGCAATCTGTATCAAAAAGGAGTTTTATGGATCGCAACACCGCAATCAAACTGATCTGCTCTGCATTGCCTGCTCTGATTTTTGCTGCCGTTGCCGGCGGTTTGGGCCTTGCACTGCATGAAGAACGAAAGAAAAATGATGTCATTGAGACTATGCAGCAAACGCTTGACACGCAACCAGCTCCCACTACTTCTGCAACCTATAACACCGTAGTCGTAGACCGTTTTTATGATCGTGCCGGACAAAAGATCCTGCTTTCCGATGATGTGTACGGTGAGATCTGGCTCCCTGTACTGGAAGATGTACCTCTTTCTACACATCCACTGGAGCTGTTGAAGGAAAAAGACGGCCGTATGGTCTCCTATGATTCCTATGGAAGCATGAATGCCATGGCCGGCATTGATATTTCCGTTTACAATAAGGTCAATGACTGGAACGCTGTAAAAGCAGACGGCATTGAATTCGTGATGCTGCGTGTGGGCTATCGCACCTATGGCGGCGGTGAGATCCGTGCCGATCAGGCATTTCACCAGAACTATCGTGCCGCAAAGGAGGCAGGCTTACTGGTAGGCGCCTACTTCTTCTCGCAGGCCATTTCTATTGAAGAAGCCATCGACGAAGCAGTCTTTACCGCAAAGCAGCTGGAAGGTCTGACACTGGATTTCCCTGTTGCCTATGACTGGGAGATCATCTATCACGATGACGAAGGCGCACGTACCGATCATGTCCCCGTAGATGTGCTCACCGATTGCTGTCTTGCTTTTTGCCAGAATATTGAGGCATTCGGCTATCAGCCTATGATCTATCAGAACAAGCGTACTTCTCTGTTTAAGCTGGATCTTCCCAGATTGCAGGATTATCCCTTCTGGCTGGCTGAATACGGTGATGGCCCCACTTATCTTTACGATTATGATATGTGGCAATACAGCTGCACCGGCACCGTCAACGGAATCGAAGGAGCCGTGGATCTGAATCTCAGCTTCTATGATTATTCCAAAGAGGGTGATCCTGCTGTGGTGCGGCCGGTCACAGATTCTACCGGTACTACAACAATCCCCTGAACAGGATTTCACACCGCTGCCATACAGCTTATGGCGGCGGTGTTTTTTATGAACCTGTGCATACTGTCAAACGATAGCGTCATACAATGCACAAAAACGAGGTGCATTATTATGTCTGATGCGTTCCGCAATCCGCCGCCGATGCAGGATGTTTTTGCTGCACAGGGTCTGGCAGCTGTATTATTCTGTTTGCTGATCTGTACACTGAATCTGCTGATTCCGCAGTATTGCAGTGCACTGCTTGCGATCGTGTCGGATCTCTATGAAAACAGCCCGTTGCTTTCTGCATTGGGTCAGTTCTTTTGGCAGAGGCTTGCTGCATGGTTTGCATAACATTGTTCGGACTGCGTATCGGCATTGATTTTACTGCGCCTGCTTTTTGTGCACTGTTGTTGCTGCTGCTTCCTCGTTCTGAAGTATGCCTTTTGCTGAGCGCTTGTCTGATCCATGAAGCGGCACATTTTCTGACATTGGCATGGGTCGGCTGCCGTCCTGCCTTTTTACGGATCTCCGCAGTGGGATGGAAGCTTTCCGCAGAACGTGCCGCTTTGTATCCCATGCAAAAACAGGTGCTGATCCTGCTTTCCGGTGCAGCAGCCAATCTGTTGGCAGCACTGCTTTGCTATTTCGCACAGTTTCCACAGGCTATGGCCTTTCATCTTTCATTGGGGTTCTTCAATCTGCTGCCTTATCGTGCCGCTGACGGCGGCACCTTGCTGTATGCACTGCTGGAGGAGCTGCTGATGCCTGTACACAGATCTTGGATCAGACCCTTATGGTATAGCGGTATTCTTGTATTTACAACAGCACTTGCTGCAGTTATGATCCGTCTGCCGCAGCAAAGCCTTTCTCTATGGTTGATGCTGCTGTTTCTTGTACTTTCTGAATGCTTCTTTCATACCGAATGAACCAAATTTGTCTCAACAGATTCATGCAGCTTGCCTTAGATCGCTTCTTGTGATATAATGATAGCAAACAGAATCAACAAGGAGGACATATTGTTATGCTCCATCTGGTCATCGGCGGTGCAGGCTGCGGAAAATCTACCTATTTATTGCAGCAGCTTCAAAAGAATTTAGAACAAGGGAAAACAATACGTACACTGGTACCGGAACAGTTTGCCTTTACCTATGATAAAAAGCTCTATGCCGCTTTGGGTGCGGTAGGCTTCAATCGCTGCTGTACAGGAAGCTTTCGCAGTCTGACGGCAGAGCTTCTCTCATCGGTTGCCGAAGCACCCAGAGATCCTGCCGATGAAGTCGTAAAAACTGTCGTGCTGCATCAGATCCTCAGTCATCTTGGCAAAGAAAACGCACTGCGTTTTTACGGCGGACAAGCAGAACGCCCCGGTTTTTTGTTGGAAATACAAAAGCAGCTCGCTGAGCTGATGCAATCGGGCAGCACACCCGAACTGCTGACAGAAGCTGCTGTACATACAGACGGTGTACTCTCTGAAAAAGCGTTGGATATCGCAAGGATCTATCAGGAATACCTGAAGGCACTGGAGCAGCGCAGTCTGCGGGATAGTATGTGCGATCTTGCAATGGCTGCCGCAGTTGCCGATGGCAGCGGCTATCTCAAAGGAACTTATCTGTATCTGGATGAATTTGAATCCTTTACCGGCGATCAATATGCCATGCTGGAGATCATGCTGCAGGATGCGGCTGAGGTCTGGATCGCTTTGCGCACCGATGATCCCGATGCACCGGATTACTCTCGTTTTGATGCAGTCAATCAGACCTGCCGCAAGCTGCGCAGAATGGCTGCAGAGCTGCATCTCCCCTGCGAAGTACATCCGATGACGGACGCTTATCGTTTTGCGGCACCGTCTCTTGCCCATCTGAGCCGATATCTGTTTACAACAAAGCTGCCTGCCTATGAGGATGCTGCAGCAGTCACTGTCACCGAAGCCAGAGATGTTACTCTGGAAGCGGAATTTACCGCTGCACAGATTCGACAGCTTTTGCTGCAGGGAGAGGTACAGTGTCGTGATATCATGGTAGTGACTCATAACCTAGAGCGTTACGGCCCCCTGCTGGAGGCTGCATTTGCACGATATGAGATCCCCTGCTTTATGGATCTGCGCCGTAGTGTGCTGCATACTGCAGTCATGAAGCTTCCGCTGACATTGCTTCAGCTTGCACACCGTACCGATACCGACAGTATCCTTCTGTATTTGAAAACACAGCTTTCCCCGCTTCACCCTGCGCAGGCTGCTATGCTGGAAAATTATGCCTATACATGGGACATCGAAGGCGAACAGTGGGAACGCAGCTTTGCTCCCGAAACAGATCCCGAAGGGCAGCTGGAAGCACTGCGTAAAACAGTCATGGAACCGGTCTTGCAGCTTAGGAAAAAAAGCAAAGTGGCATCCGGTGCCGCACTCTGTGAGGCATTGTATCAATGCATGGAAGCTGCCGGGATTCCCGCTCGAGTGGGCGGTCTTGCGGCACATATGAATCAACAGGGGGATACCATCGGTGGTCGTGCTCTGCGGCGGCTGTGGAACCGCTTTACCGAACTGCTGGATACCATGCACGAAACGCTTGGTGAAGAACCGATCTCCTTCTTACAGCTGGCAGATCTGCTGACCGCCGTTCTCCGCCAGAACCAAATTGCCATACCGCCTCAGACACTGGATGCGGTAACGGTACAGTCCACTGCAGCTGCCCGCTATGACGCACCCAAAATCGTATTTGTATTGGGCATCATTGAGGGAGAATTTCCTGCCAAGATCCAACTGGGCGGCTTGTTTACCGAACAAGAACGCAGTATGCTGGAGCTGCATGGTGTCACCTTGGCACGTTCAGTACGAGATCTTTGTGCCGATGAACGGCTGATCGTTTATAAAACACTTTCCGCTGCTTCACATCAGCTATATTTATCCTATCCGCTGGCAGAAGAAAACGGCAGCCGCACATTGCCCGCTGCCGTTCTGGAACAGCTGCAGCGTCTGCTGCCAAAGCGCAAAAAACAATATGCCGATCGTATGGGTGCTGCATTTTATGTTTCTACCAAAGCTGCCGCCTACTATAGCTTTGTACAGGATTATGTGCTGGATGAAACAGAAATCACCGCGATCCGTACCATGCTCGCACAGCAACCAGAGGATGCACAGCGGTTGGAACGTCTCCGACGCACGGCAGATCCTGCCCGTCTGCGTGTCACTGATCCTGTGCTGATGCACAAACTCATCGGCAATGAAATGCGTCTTTCTGCCACACAGATCGAAAACACCATGAAATGTCCATTTATGGGCTTTTGTGCCAACGGTCTGCGATTATATGTTCGGCGTAAACAAAATCTTAACTCACTGTCAATCGGCAATCTGGTGCATTATTGCATGGAACGCCTGTTTTTGGAATATCCCGAACGGGAACACTTTCTTGCGCTCACCGAGGCAGACCTCCGGAATCATGCCAAAATCTGCGGCGATGCCTTTCTTCAGCAGGAACTGGGCGGTATGCAGAACCGCAGTCAGCGTTTTCTGGAAAACTACCGCAGTATGGTAGAACGGATTCCGGCTCTGCTGCTGCATATTCAAGCTGAAATGGCACAATCCTCTTTCGTTCCGGATGCCTGTGAAATGGTGATCGGCACCGTAGGCGGCGTACAAGGCACTGCACCCTTTACGCTCACGTTGGCAAACGGTATGAAAGTGTATCTCAACGGCAAAATCGATCGAGTCGACCTCTGTATGCAAAACGGTCAGCGCTATCTTCGTGTGGTTGACTATAAAACAGGTGCCAAAGAATACCATCTGGGCGATCTGTATTACGGTTTGAATCTGCAGATGCTGCTGTATTTATTTGCTCTGCTGGATGGCGCACAGCAATATCAGGATGTGCTGCCTGCCGGTGTATTGTATATGCCATCGGGTGCTCCGGGTGTTGTTCGCAGCAGAGAAGATCTGCAAACCGTTGCAGAATATTTCAACAGTCATTTTCGTATGAACGGCACTGTGCTCTGTGATCGGGGCGTCCTCACCGCCATGGAACAAAATGTTGCCGGCATCTATATTCCCGCGGCACTAGCCAAAGAAGACAGCGGCAGCGGAGAACCTGTACTTACCAAGGATTCTCAAGTGTTTACACCGCAGCAGCTTTCCCGTTTGCGCAGCCATGTGGAAGAGATGGTGAAATCTTGTGCTGAACAATATGCGGCAGGCGATGTGATCCCCTCTCCCATGCAGCGTAAAAGCAAAGGCAGTTTTTATGCCAATGCCTGTGCCTATTGTCCTTACAGCGGTATCTGCGGTGCAGGCGTTACCCATCCCATTGCACCAAGATTGCCAATGTCTGAAAAAGAAGCAATCAATGCAATGCAGACCATTTTGAACGAAACACAAGCTGTCGAAGAAGAGGAGGCGGTATCATGAGCCGATGGACTGCAGAGCAGGAAGCGGCAATCCTTGCCAGAGGTGCTTCTTTGGTCGTCAGTGCAGCAGCCGGAAGCGGAAAGACCTCTGTATTGGTAGAGCGATTGATCCGTATGCTGTCTGATCACGAGCATCCTACACCGGCAGAACGTGTAGTGGTTGTAACCTTCACCAACGATGCAGCGGCAGAGGTTTCTCAGCGGTTGGAGCTGGCACTCTCGCAAAAGCTGGAGCAATCACCGGAAGATGTCTGGCTGCGCCGTCAGCAGACTATGCTGCAAAGCGCAAAAATATCTACTATTCACAGCTTCTGTTTCGATCTGATCCGAGAACAATTTGCGCAGCTTCAGATCGCAGCCGGATTCCGGATCATGGAAGCCACCGAAGAAAACCATCTCCGCAGTGAGATCGCCGATGCGATATTGGAACAGCTTCATTCCGATGCAGTACAAGGAATACCGGAAGCTGTATCCGATCGCCGCTTGCTGCTGGATGCCTTTTGTGATCAGGACGATTCCGGGTTAGAGGCATTGCTGCTTCCATTATATCGCTGTACGGAATCTGTACCCTTTGGCACAGAGCTGCTCATGCAGGCTGCTGATAAAGCAAACAGCGGTGATCTGCTGTCTGCAACACTCTCCTTGCTGGAAGAAGCTCTGACCGAGATCCATGCGCTTTATCAGAAAGCATTAGAGCATGCCCAGACGGTCGGACAGGAAAAGATGATCGCAGTGATCTCCGATGAGGATTTCTTTGCGGAAAAAGCACTTGCAGCCATCCAAGCCGGGAATCTGAACATGCTTGCCGATCATCTCGGTTCAGTGGTGTACGGTAAAATTCCGGGTGCAGGAAAACAATATGCAGAACCTGCCGATGCCCGCGCCGCAGCCATTGCTCTGCGAGCATTGGCGAAAGAAAAGCTGGAGGCTTTGTCTCTTTGGGTATTGCCTCTGCGCTATGCCGAATCCGATCTGTCTCGACACGGCAGTCTGCTCGCTGCACTGTATCGCTTGCTGATCCGATTTGACGCGCTGCTGCTGGAAGAAAAGCTTGCACGCAATGCGATCGGATTTTCCGATGCCATGCGTCTGGCACTTCGTCTGCTGGCAATACGCAATTCGGACGGTACCATACAGAAAACGCCCCTTGCCGAACAGCTTTCACAGCAATATGATCTCATTATGATCGATGAATTTCAAGATGCAGACAATCAGCAGGATCTCATCTTCCGTATGCTTTCCCGAGGGGGCAGCGCAGAACAATACGGTGAAAATCTATTCGTTGTCGGAGACAGCAAGCAATGTATCTATCGGTTTCGTTCTGCCAATCCGGAAAACTTTATGCGTGCCATGTCCGAATCGGTTCCCTATCGGACGCCGCAGCTGGAACAAAACAGCTGTATTCATCTCAACAAGAATTTCCGCAGTGCTTCTGATGTTGTAGACTGTGTGAATCATATTTTCCGCACTATGATGAGCCAATCCATCGGTGAAATTGATTACGGCGATGAGGAAGCACTTGTACTGGGTGCAGAATACCCTGCACAGCCTCGCCCCGTAGAGCTGCTGATGCTGGAGGAGGTCAACCGCAATGCCCATGAACCGGAGGCGGTTGCCGCTCGTATTGCATGGCATTTACAACAAGGAACGCCTGTAAAGGAGCGTGACGGTTCACTGCGTCCTTGTCGTCCCGGTGATTTTCTCATTCTTCTGCGAACCGCCAAACAGATGCCTCGTTATGCCGCAGCACTGCAGCAACAACAAATTCCTGTGGGTGCTGTGGAAACAGAAGGCTATCTGAAATCACCGGAGATTACGCTTCTGCTTGAGATCCTGCGCGCAGTAGACAATCCATTGCTGGATGTCTCCATGGCTTCGGCAATGCTTTCTCCCATGATTGGTTTTTCCTTGAATGATCTGGTGGCAATTCGTCTGGCTGACCGAAAAGGAAGCCTGTTCCAAGCAATGCGCTGCATTGCCGCTGAACCTCAGACATATGACACAGCTCTGGCAAAACGCTGCGAAACATTTCTGTACTTTCTGGAATCCATGCGCTTATTTTCAGCTATGGAAACACCGGAGCAACTGATCCGCCGTGTGTATCATCAGACCGATTTTCTCGGTATGATGCAGCTCTCCGGTGGATCAGATCAGAAAAAGGCAAATCTGCGCGCCCTGCTTTCTCATGCAAAACAGTTTGAAAACAATCGGGGCGGTGGTTTGTCGGCATTTCTCCGCTATCTGGATGGCATTCTTGCTCGGGGTAGCGACCTGGAAAGCGGCAGTGTGCTCGCAGGCACCAATGATGTGGTTTCTATCAAGACCATCCACAAATCCAAAGGTCTGGAGGCACCCTTTGTTATTCTTGCCCACTCAGAACGACTCTTTTCTTCCAAGGACAGAGAATCGGATTTTCAGTTTCATACCACTGTGGGCTTCGGATTCCGTCTCCATGACCCGACGCATTATACCTGCGGCACGACTTTGCCCTATGAAACCATTGCGGCCCTCAATCGAAAAGAATCCATCAGTGAAGAAATGCGTCTGCTTTACGTAGCTTTGACACGTGCCCGTGAATATTTGATCCTTCCGCTTTGCTATACCAAAAAAGCCGCTGAGCGCGCCGCTTCCTATGCAGCGATTCAGCTTGCTTTTGGCGGTCAGACCGATGCCCTGAGCCGTTCGGCAAATTCAATGCGGGATTGGCTGCTGATGGCACTGATCCGGAATCCTTCCTGTGAAAAGCTGCGGCGTATTTTGAATGTGTCGACTCCATCCGATCCAAATCAACCGCTGCTGTCTGTCCGTATTCTTACCTCCGACGAGCTGGAAATCAAGGAAAATGCCTTTGAAGCCACGGAATCAACGGATTCCGAACGCATCGCAGATGAAGCATTACTGAACACGATCACGACACAATGTTCATGGCATTATGACAGTCCGTTGGCAGGCCTGACCGCAAAATACGGTGTTTCGGAGCTTGCAAAGCCGGAGGATTTTTCAACGCCGCTGCGCCGCCCATTGTTCATGCGGAATCAACGCGGCTTGACCGGTGCCGAACGCGGTACTGCGTTGCATACCTTTTTGGAATATGCCGATTTTGCTGCTGCGGCACAAGATCTTCCCGCTGAAATCAACCGACTTACTGCTTTGGGCAGAATCACACAACGACAAGCCAAAGCGGTTGCTGCCTCCGATCTTGCTGCATTTTTCAGCTCACCGCTTTATGCCCGCATCGCTGCAGCCAGATCTGTGGAACGTGAAAAGAAATTTACAGTCCGTCTTGCTGATCTCCATTTGCATGGTGCGCTTGCACCCATCGGTGCACAATATGCAGGCACTGACGGTCTGCTGATCGGTATCATGGATCTCGTCTTTGAAGAAGAAGGCGGCATCGTACTGGTAGATTATAAAACCGATCGCAATGTCAAGGATACCGATCTGCTGGAGCGATATACCGAACAATTACAACTCTATGCAGAAGCGCTGCGCTTGCTGACCGGACAACCCGTTGCGGAATGCTATCTCTATTCCTTATCCTTGCAGCGTGCAATTCCTGTTTCTCTTGATTAAGCAGCTTCCATTGAAACAGCGCATACGAAAAAGCGTATAAAAACGCAGATCTCGTATGCGCTGTTTATTATTGCTGCCGTAAAGCATACAGCAGAGCATCCACCTGGGCTGCGGTGTTGAATACTGAGGGTGCAAAACGCACCGTGCCATCCATGGTACTCAACGCCCGATGCGCTAACGGTGCACAATGCAATCCGGCTCGCAGACAAAAGCCCTTATCATGCAATCTTGCAGCAGTATCTGCTGCAAATTCCCTACCTATGACAAAGGATACCACAGGTGCATAGACTGCACCGGCTCTGCGGTCGATCACAGCATTCGGCAGTGTTTGCAATCCACGCAGAAACCGTTGACAAAGTGCCTCTTCCTTCTGATGGATCTGTTTCATTCCATATCGTCTGATCCATTTGATCCCTGCTTGCAGCGCTGCGATTCCGGGTACATTGACGGTTCCGGCTTCCAATGCATCGGGCAGAAAATCAGGCTGTTCAAGATTTGCCGATAGCGATCCCGTGCCGCCCTGCATCAGTGATTTTATGGCAACCGAACCATCGGTAACCAATAAGCCTGTGCCCATAATGCCATATAAACCTTTGTGTCCTGCAGTACATAAAATATTGATACCATCCTGCAGCGTCACCGGCAGCAAACCGCAGGCCTGTGCACCATCTGCAATAAACAACAGACCATATTGACGGCATAGAGCTGCAATTTTCCGATACGGCAAAATCTGTCCGGTCACATTGCTGACTAAGGTACATACAACGGCTCGCGTTTTAGGCGTGATACATTGTCGGATCCGCTCCAATGTCAGTGCATCATCCGCATCTGTGACTGCGATGCTATACGTACAAAATCCTCTGGCAGCCATTGCAGCAAGAGGACGTACAACGGAATTATGCTCCATATCGCTGATGATCACATGATCGTCCTTTTGCAGTACACCATATAATGCAAGATTCAAGGCATGGGTACAATTTTGCGTAAACACAACATATTCCGGCTCTGTACCGAAAAAATCCGCAATCAGCTCCCGTGTTTGATATACCAGATTTCCGGCACGCTGCGATAGCAGATGACCGCCTCTGCCCGGATTACCGCCCTGCTTCTGCAATGCATTTTGAACCGCCGACAAAACGCCGAAAGGCTTTGGCCAGCTCGTTGCAGCGTTATCAAAATAGATCGGAGATGAAATTTTCATGGCAACAAAACTCCTTCCAAACGGCAAAGCCATCGGCTGCCGACAGTCAGCCTATCTGATAAGGGATCCCATGATGATGCATCAGCATGGTAACCGTATCAGCCGGCGCTGCGATCCGTAAAATGATCATGCAGCCATCCGGCGTTGTGATTTTTTTGCTTTGAAATGCAATATGATTGCGATCCAGTACACGCTTGGCTTTTTCTGCGTGTGTTTCAGATGCAAATCGGATCTTGGTTTGCAAAATAAAGACCTCCGTTCTCGTATGAATATGAAAAAAGCAGTTCGCTGTATGACATACAGGGAACTGCTGTATTCTATGCGGATTCGACACCTTTGGACACTGCATCCAAACAAAACAATACGGGTGCTTTGATCCCGAACATCAACAAAAAAGCCCTGCCGTATGTTACGGCAGGGCTTTTGCTTTGAATCGGAATCAGAAATTGATCTTACGAGGAACATAGGTGGTATGCAGGATCTCATGAGCCTTATGGCTGCCGGGCTGACCCAAGAACTCCTTGTACAGTTCCGAAACAGCAGGGTTATCCTGCGACTTACGCAGCGTCATCGCAGCATCCTGATCATACAGTGCCTTTGCACGCAGAGCACGAATGTCAGCGAAGTTACGCACAGAACCGGGCTGGATCGGCTGACCGCCGCCATTGACACAGCCACCGGGGCAAGCCATGATCTCAACGAAGGTATAATCTGCCTCGCCTTTACGGATCTTATCCATAACAATACGAGCATTTGCCAGACCACTGACAACTGCGATCTTGACATCCAGATCGCCAACCTTATAGGAGGCTTCCTTGATGCCCTCAGTACCACGAACTTCCTTGAAGTCGATGGACTCAGCACCCAGTTTATCGCCGGTAATTGCCTCAACAGCATAACGGAGTGCTGCCTCCATAACGCCGCCGGTCGCACCGAAGATCAGACCTGCACCGGAGAAAATGCCCAGCGGATTATCAAACTCCTCATCAGGCAGGCTGTTGAAGTTCAGACCTGCACGCTCGATCATACGACCCAGCTCACGAGTAGTGAGTGCATAGTCAATATCCGGATAGCCGGAAGCATTTTGATCCTCACGGCCCATCTCGAACTTCTTTGCGGTACAAGGCATAATGCTGACGCAAACGATATCCTTAGGATCCCATCCCATCTTCTCAGCGAAGTAGGTCTTGGTCACAGCACCGAACATCTGCTGCGGGCTCTTGCAGGAAGAAAGATGCGGAATCAGATCGGGATAGTAATGCTCACAGAACTTAACCCAGCCGGGAGAGCAAGAGGTGATCATGGGGAGCACGCCCTTGTTGGTAACACGCTCGATCAGCTCAGTACCTTCCTCCAGAATGGTGAGGTCGGCAGCGAAGTTGGTATCGAATACAAAATCGAAGCCCAGACGACGCAGTGCAGCAACCATCTTACCCTCAACATTGGTGCCGATCGGCAGACCGAATGCCTCGCCCAGACCTGCACGTACAGAAGGCGCAGTATTCACGATCACCTTCTTGGTAGGATCTGCAATGGCTGCAAAGACTTCCTTGGTGAAATCACGCTCGGAAAGTGCACCGGTAGGACATACAGCAATACACTGACCACAGTTGACACAAGAGGTCTCACCCAGACCCTTCTCAAAAGCAGAGCCGATATGAGTGTGGAAGCCACGCTCATTTGCACCGATCACACCAACACCCTGTGTCTTTTCGCAAACTGCTACGCAGCGGCGGCAAAGCACACACTTGTTGTTATCACGATACATATGAGGCGCAGAATCATCGATTGCATACCGAACAGTTTCGCCATCATAATAGCCATCATCCTCGATGCCCAGATCCTTTGCCATCTTCTGCAGCTCACAGTTATTGCTGCGTACGCAGGAGAGACATTTCCGATCGTGGTTGGAAAGGATCAGCTCAAGGGTCTTCTTGCGGGAATCAACAACCTTCGGGCTGTTGGTCAGGATCTCCATGCCCTCGGTGCAGGGATATACACAGGCTGCTACGCTGCGGAAACCTCTGCCCTCATTTGCCTCAACGATACACATACGGCAAGCACCGATCTCATTGATCTCCTTGAGAAAGCACAGAGTAGGAATGGTCACATTTGCCTGATGAGCAGCTTCCAGGATCGTTGCACCCTTCGGCACCTGGATTGCCTGACCATTGATTTTTACATTAAGCATTTCACTCATGCTGAGAAGCCTCCTTACTTTTTGACAATTGCACCGAACTTACACTTCTCCACGCAAGCGCCGCACTTCACGCAGGCATTGGCATCAATTGCCATTGCAGGCAGCTTCTTGCCGGGAGCAACATAGTCGGTCTTAGAAATCGCAGATGCAGGACACTGCTTTGCACACATACCACAGCCGATGCACTTGTCCTTGATAATCTCATACTTGAGCAAATCTTTGCAAACGCCTGCGGGACAGCGCTTCTCAACAACGTGTGCGATATATTCATCACGGAAATAACGCAGCGTAGAGAGCACAGGGTTCGGAGCAGTCTGACCCAGACCGCACAGGGAGTTTGCCTTGATATGATTGCACAGCTCTTCCAGCTTGTCAATATCCTCCAGAGTACCCTGACCCTTGGTGATCTTATCAAGGATCTCATACATTCTCTTGGTACCGATACGGCAGGGAGAACACTTACCGCAAGAATCATACACAGTAAATTCAAGGAAGAACTTTGCGATATCAACCATACAGTTATCTTCATCCATTACGATCAGACCGCCGGAACCCATCATAGAACCAATGCTGATGAGGTTATCGTAATCGATCGGGATATCCAGATGCTCAGCCGGAATGCAGCCGCCGGAAGGACCACCGGTCTGTGCAGCCTTGAACTTCTTGCCGTTGGGAATGCCGCCGCCGATCTCATCAATGACTTCGCGGAGCGTAGTGCCCATCGGTACTTCTACCAGACCGGTATTGGTGATCTTGCCGCCCAATGCAAATACCTTAGTACCCTTGGACTTCTCGGTACCCATAGAAGTGAACCACTCAGCGCCGTTGAGAATGATCTGCGGAATATTGGCATAGGTCTCAACATTGTTCAGAATGGTAGGCTTGTTGTACAGACCCTTTTCTGCCGGGAACGGAGGACGAGGACGAGGCTCACCACGATTACCCTCGATAGAGGTCATCAGAGCAGTCTCCTCACCGCAAACAAATGCACCTGCACCCAGACGCAGATCCATATCGAAGCTGAAGTCGGTACCGAAAATGTTCTTGCCCAGCATACCGGCCTTACGAGCGTGCTCAATTGCGATCTGCAAGCGCTCAACAGCGATCGGATACTCAGCACGAACATATACATAACCCTGCTGTGCGCCGATTGCATAACCGGCAATTGCCATAGCCTCGATCAGAACATGGGGGTCACCCTCCAGAATGGAACGATCCATAAATGCGCCGGGGTCGCCTTCGTCAGCATTACAGCAAACATACTTGATGTCAGCATCAGGCACCAGATTCTTTGCCAGTCTCCATTTCAAGCCGGTGGGGAAGCCGCCGCCGCCTCTGCCGCGCAGACCGGAATCCAGAATCGTCTGAACGACTTCATCACGGCTCATGGAGGTCAAAGCCTTTGCCAATGCACCATAGCCGCCTCTGCCGATATATTCATCAATGCACTCGGGATTGATCACACCACAGTTACGCAGTGCAACACGATGCTGCTTCTTATAGAATGCAGTATCATCCAGAGCCTTTACTTCATCACCCTGTATGGTTTCCTCATACAGGAACTCACGAACAGGATTGCCGTTCTTCAGATGCTCTTCCACAATACGAGGAATCTCATCTACATTTACCATAGAATAGAAAGAGCCTTCAGGATATACAATCATGATGGGACCCTTTGCACACAAACCGAAGCATCCGGTCTTAACGATCTGCACCTTCTCGGTCAGACCCTGCACCTCAAGCTGCTGCTGCAATGCTTCAATTACCTTTACAGAGCCGGAAGAAGTACATCCTGTACCGCCGCAGACCAAAACGTGTTTTTCATATTTGGAAGAGGCACCGCCATGTGTTCTCAGAGCAACTTCTTTTTCAGCTCGCTCTTTGACGGCTTTCAATTCCTCAATCGTAATCATTACTTTTCCTCCTAACGGATCGTGTTTTGACGAGTCTTTCGACATCAGTCGGCGTATTTTGCAAGGATCGAATCGATATCGTCGGCAGTCAGACGGCCATATACATCATCGTTTACGGTAAGAACAGGTGCAAGACCGCAAGCACCGATGCAGCGGCAGTCATCCAAAGAGAACTTACCATCGGCAGTGATCTCGCCAACCCCAATGCCAAGACGCTCCTTCAGACGATCCAGCAGATCGCCGGAACCCTTAACATAGCAGGCTGTTCCCATGCATACGGAAATACGATACTTACCCTTGGGGCACAGCGTGAACTGTGCATAGAAGGTTGCAACACCGTATACCTTTTCCAGCGGAATATTGAGATGCTCAGCAATGATGGTCTGCACCTCGATGGGGAGATAGCCGTAGATTTCCTGTGCCTTCTGCATAACAGGCATCAGAGCGCCGGGATCACTCTTGAGAGATTCGATCACAGCGATGAGCTCCTCCTCCTGCTGCTTGGTTCCCTGAAACGGGAGAGTAGAGAATTTTTTGCTCATGAAACAGGTTTCCTCCTTGTTAGAATTGTTTCAGAATAAGGCGTCGTTACATCAGCATCGTCAGCGCCTTATGATTGACAAAAAAATAACGATGCCGCACTTGTACAATTGTAACATATCCCGCTAAAAAAATCAAGGTCAAAAGTGCACAACATTTCAATCTTCTTTTCGGCAGTTTCCATGAATAAAGCAAATCGCCGTCGAATTCTTTTCAAAACAGCCAATAGATTTCAAGATTTCACTCTGTATTTTATAAAAAATGCGATTCGTCAAAATAGCAAAAACAGTAAAATACGCCTCTGACACGCATCGGCAGCATCCGACAGCAAATCGGCTCAGTTTTTGAAAAAAATTTACTGAGCAGTCATATTTTGCTGCTCGTTCTCATAGGATGATACAAGCGGAAGCATCTGATCAAATTGCTTTTGCAATAAAAAATACCTGAACAAAAGTAGATGGAGGTCGAAATGAATCAAATCAACTGTTATCTTCCCGAGGGCTGTCTGATGGAATCACCCCAGAACGCCCATGCAATGCAAAGTGAGGCTGCCCTGCGGGAGGCCATGCAAAACGGTCAGCGATTGGAAGCAAGAGTCCGTGTTTGCGATGGCAATCACAATCTGCATGTTGAACTGCCCTGTATGCACGGTATGATCCCCCGTTCCGAAGGGGCATTGGGCATCAGCGAGGGCACCACCAGAGATATCGCACTGATTTCCCGTGTGAACAAGCCTGTATGTTTTTCCGTGCTGCGAATCGAGCATGACGAAAAGGGAGCGCCCATCGCAGTGCTCTCCCGCCGCATTCAGCAGGAGCAATGCCGCGACGGATACATCAACCGTTTACAGCCCGGCGATGTCATACCGGCAAAGGTCACACATCTTGCGCCCTTTGGCTGTTTTGTCGATATCGGCTGCGGCGTTCCATCCTTAATTCCGATCGATGCAATCTCTGTATCGAGGATTTCACATCCTGCTGATCGTTTTCGGATCGGACAGGAAATCCGTGTTATGGTCAAGGGCTTTGAAAACGGAAAAGTTTTACTGACGCATAAGGAACTGCTGGGCACTTGGGAGGAAAATGCCGCTTGTTTTTCCGCAGGAGAAACTGTTGCAGGCATTGTTCGTTCTGTTGAGGATTATGGTATTTTTGTTGAGCTGTCTCCTAATCTTGCCGGTCTTGCAGATCTGCGTCCGGGCATTCAGCCGGGACAGCACGCCAGCGTTTATATCAAGAGCATTGTACCTGAACGCATGAAAATCAAGCTTGCGATCGTAGATGTCTTTCAGGAATCCTGTGCACCGCCGCCAATGCAATACTTCTTCCATGGTGATCACATGGATGAGTGGGTATACACGCCGCCTTTGGCACGCAGGAAAATCGCAACAAATTTTCAAGAGCCTACATTACCCTCGTAATGCACTCCGCATCAGCAAAGCCCGCTTCCGATTCCCCTTGGAATCAGAAGCGGGCTTATTGTTATAGTATCCGAACTCGGAAATCAATAATTCTCAGCTCTGAGCTTGAAATATGCCTGCGGATGTGCACAGACAGGGCATACCTTCGGTGCATTCTTTCCAACTACAATGTGACCGCAGTTGCCGCACTCCCAGATCATATCGCCGTCCTTGGAGAATACCAGACCGCCTTCTACATTGGCAAGCAGCTTGCGATAGCGCTCCTCATGTGCCTTCTCGATCTTGCCGACCATCTCAAACAGCGCAGCAATTCGAGTAAAGCCTTCTTCGCGAGCTGTCTGTGCAAAGGATGCATACATATCTGTCCACTCATAGTTTTCGCCCTCGGCTGCATCCAGCAGATTGGCAGCAGTATCGGGGACTTCGCCACCATGCAGTTCCTTGAACCAGATCTTTGCATGCTCTTTTTCGTTGTTTGCTGTTTCCTCAAACAGCTCTGCGATCTGTACGTAGCCTTCCTTTCTTGCTTTGGATGCATAGTAGGTATACTTATTGCGTGCCTGAGATTCGCCGGCAAAAGCTGCCTGCAGATTCGCTTCTGTTCTAGAGCCTTTCAGTTCCATAATTCATTCCTCCATTATAGTATTCATATTGCAATTTATAATACAGCGATCAAACCGCCATATTTTACACAGATGATGATTGCACCGCTGCACTGCAATCGGCACAGATCTCATACAACAGCAGATCATATTCCAATATATGGTTTCCTGCTGCCTCTGAAAACATCGGACAGAGATCCATAAGCTGCACATCTCGAACCTTTCCGCATTGCTTGCAGATAATATGATTATGATACACAGGATTGCCGTCGTAGTGATCGGGTTTTCCATCAACTGCAATCCGCATAACCTCTCCATCACTGCACATCAGATGCAGATTACGATAAACCGTGCCCAATGCAATGCTCTGGTGCTGTTTACGGATCTCCATAAAAATTTCATCGGCAGTCGGATGATGCTCTGACGAGCAAAGCACTTCATAGATCAGTTGCCGTTGACTTTTCAATCCGCTCACCTCACATTAGGAATAGTTCTTAATATCATTATAACAGATTTTTTCATTTTGTCAAGAGGTTTTCTTCGATTTTTATAAAAAAGCACAAAATTTTTTTCAAGGCTTGACAAATGAAAAAAAATGTATAGAATAGTAAATAGAGACCCGTGCCTTTTGGAAATCCGGACAGAGAAAATACGCCCTTTGGCTGAAAGCGTATTCACGGAGAGTAGCGGTAACGGCAACACTCGCCCGATGATCTTTTTGATCGGGGCTGTATCGATGATATCGGTATGGCAATTACAATTGCATCAAAAGTGAACAGATCTATTGCGATCTGTTAAGTCGGGTGGCACCACGGGCTTTGTTTCTATGATTGGAAATGCTCGTCCCGGAACAGTTTGTTACGAAACTGTTCCGGGACGTTTTATTTTCCCTAATTTCGACAAATCAATGGAGGTATTCTTATGTATCGTACAATACGTTGTAACGAACTGCGAAAGGATCACATCGGTCAGACCGTTTCTCTGGCCGGCTGGGTCGATGTCATTCGTGACCACGGCGGCGTTATCTTCCTGGATCTGCGGGATGAAACCGGTATTACTCAGGTTGTATTCCATGACAGCACAATGCTGGACAACATCAATCGTGAAGCTGTCATCTCGATTACTGGTGAAGTGGTAGCTCGTGACGAGGAAACCGTAAACCCGAAGCTGGAAACCGGTCTGGTTGAAGTACATGTTACTTCCTTTGAGCTGCTGGGCCCTTGCCGTCAGATGCTCCCCTTTACACCCTCCGATTCTACGGAGACCCGTGAGGAAGTGCGTCTGAAGTATCGTTATCTGGATCTGCGCAACCCCGATCTGCACAACAAAATCATTCTGCGCTCCAAGATCATCTCTTCTCTGCGCCGTCAGATGGATGCTCTGGGCTTTTTGGATATGCAGACACCGATCCTTACCGCATCCTCTCCCGAAGGTGCCCGCGACTTCTTAGTGCCCAGCAGAAAACATAAGGGTAAGTTTTATGCATTGCCGCAGGCTCCTCAGCAGTTCAAACAGCTTCTGATGGTTTCGGGCTTTGATCGCTACTATCAGGTTGCCCCCTGCTTCCGTGATGAAGATGCACGTCAGGATCGTTCTCCCGGCGAGTTCTATCAGCTTGACTTTGAAATGGCATTTGCAACGCAGGATGAAGTGCTGGAGGTTTGTGAAAAGGTTATCTCTCAGACTTTTGCTGAATTCGCATCCGATAAAAAGGTTTCTGCAGCGCCCTTCGAGCGCATCACTTATGCTGATGCGATGCTGAAATACGGTTCCGATAAGCCTGATCTGCGCAATCCGCTGACGATTTTCGATCTGACTGAGTTCTTCTCCAAAGTCGATTTCAAGGCATTCCAGGGACGTCCCGTTCGTGGTATCGTAGCAGACTGTTCTGCCTGCTCCCGTAAATTCTTTGAGGATTCCCTTAAATATGCATTGTCCATCGGCATGAAGGGTCTGGGCTATCTGACTCGAGTCGATGGTCAGTTCAAGGGACCGATTGATAAATTCCTGACCGATGAACAGCGTGCAGAGATCACCGCACTTTCCGGCATCAAAGAAGGCGAGACACTGTTCTTTATCTGTGACGGCGCAAAGGTTGTAGACAATCTGGCCGGTCAGATCCGCACATGGCTGGGCGAAACACTGGATCTGCTGGAAAAGGATGCTTTCCGTTTCTGCTTTGTCGTGGATTTCCCCATGTACGAATATAATCCCGAAAGCGGCAAAATTGATTTCACCCACAATCCCTTTTCGATGCCTCAGGGCGGTCTGGAAGCACTGAACACCAAGGATCCGCTGGAAATTCTGGCATATCAGTATGATCTGGTCTGTAATGGTATTGAGCTGGCATCCGGTGCAGTGCGTAACCACAATCCCGAGATCATGAAAAAAGCATTCGCCATTGCCGGCTATACCGAAGAAGAGCTGGCAGCCCGCTTCTCGGCATTGTATACCGCTTTCCAGTATGGTGCACCGCCTCACGCCGGTATGGCACCCGGCATCGACCGTATGGTCATGCTGCTGGCAGAAACCGAGACCATCCGCAATGTCATTGCCTTCCCGCTTAACGGCAATGCACAGGATCTGCTTCTGGGTGCGCCTTCGACTGTTACCGAACAGCAGCTGCGCGAAGCCAATATCCAGATCCGCAGTGAAGGCTGAGCCATCCAACATATATCAAACCGAAATGCAGTCTGAAAAGGCTGCATTTTGTTTTGTGCATATTCTCTCCAAACAAAAAAGGAATGCAGTATCAGATATCTGCATTCCTTCTTTATTTATCCATACATGGTAGTCTGTTCGGCATAAGAATATAGGATCTGTGCCGATGCATCGGGAATGATCTTCTTTGCCGCAAACAGCTCCGATACCGTCACAAGCCGATAGCCCTGTGCCCGCAATGCAGGGATCAACCGATCCACAGCTTCCACCGTCATGGTGTTGCCTGCTTTGTCATGAAGAAGTATGATAGCGCCATCTTTGGCATATTGCAATACGCTGTGATACCGATCATCGGCATTCACCGTTTCTTTGAAATCATCGACACCATATCCGCAGATAAACGGCAGCGGGATGGTTTCAAACAGCAGATCATTCACTGCAATATAAGGCGGACGGAAAAATCGTGCAGGTTCTCCTGTGATCGCTTCGATCTTTCGAGAAGTATCCTCCAGCTGAGCAAGCATCTCCTTGGCATCCAGCGCGGTCATATCTCCATGTCCCCAGGAATGATTATTGATCTCACATCCCATCTCATAGGCTCGTCTGACCACAGCTGCAGTTTCCTCGTTGATCAGCATACCCACCAGAAAAAACGATGCTACTGCGCCATGCTTTTCCAGCACATCGAGAATCTCTGTGGTAGTCGAGGTATTGGGACCGTCATCAAAAGTCAAGGCAATCACCTTGGTCTTTGCAAGTTCATTCGGCATTTGAGGAATTGCCGTACCATTCTGTATTCCCATTCGGCTCACCTTCTCTTTTTGTCTTTTGCACACTGCACAGAGCAGAACTATCTCTGGTCAGCGATCTGCAGGATCAGCTGCTCCGTCTTTTCCCAACCGATGCAGGGATCGGTGATGGATTTGCCGTAAACGCCTTCTTCGACCTTCTGTGCACCGTCCTCCAGATAGCTTTCGATCATGAAGCCCTTGACAATACTGTTGATCTCCTTGCTGTGACGGCAGCTATGCAGAATCTCATTACAGATTCTGGGCTGTTCCAGATAACACTTATTGGAGTTTGCATGATTGGCATCTACAATGACAGCCATATTCTGCAAATTCTTCTGTGCATACATATGACAGGTCAGCAGCAGATCCTCAAAATGATAGTTGGGCAACGATTCACCATGCTTATTCACATAACCGCGCAGAATCGCATGTGCCAACGGATTGCCATCAGTCAGCACCTCCCAGCCGCGATAAAGGAAGGTATGACGGCTCTGGGCAGCAAAAATCGAATTGAGCATCACAGAAAGATCACCGCTGGTAGGATTTTTCATGCCCACAGGAATATCCATACCGCTGGCAGTCAGACGATGCTGCTGATCCTCTACACTGCGCGCACCGATGGCAACATAGGAAAGCAAATCCGAAAGATAACGATAATTTTCGGGATAAAGCATCTCATCGGCACAGGTAAATCCTGTCTCCTCAATGGCTCTGGTATGCAGCTTGCGGATGGAAATCAAACCCTCCAGCATATCCTCTGCCTTGGTGGGATCAGGCTGATGCACCATACCCTTATAACCGGTACCATTGGTACGAGGCTTATTGGTGTAGATTCTCGGGATGATGATCAGTTTATCTTTGACCTGCTCATTGAGTTTTGCCAGACGGTAAATATATTCCATCACAGAATCTTCGCGATCGGCAGAGCAAGGGCCGATAATCAACAGAAATTTATCCGATTCACCGGTAAAAACCTTGGCGATTTCTTCGTCTCTGCGTGCTTTGATGTCTGCACAAGTATCGGAAAGCGGAAATTGCGCTTTGATATCCTGCGGTACAGGCAGCTTTCTGATGAAGTTCATTGACATATTCGTATTCCTCCTTGATGAAACAAAAAATGCAATAAGAAGATCTCAATCACAGCAGCTTCAATGCGCCTGTGGGACAAACCTTAACACACTTTGCACAATCTTTGCAGCCTGCAATCACGGCATTGTTTCGGAATTCCGGCTTGATGACCGTTGTAAAGCCACGGCCCACCAAGCCTAAGATTCCCTGCTTTGCATCTTCTTCACAAACACGAACACAAAGTCCGCAAAGAATACATTTCCCCGGATCCCGTTCGATGGAACCAAGCTTACGTTCCTTTGCATGGGTGTTTTTCTGTCCGGCCAAACGATAAGGATCAATCGGCTGCATATTCGCATAGCGGATCAGCTTACACTCGCTGTAATCATGGCAGCCGCATTCCAAACAGCGTCTTGCTTCTGCCTGCGCTATCTCCTCAGTCAATCCCAGATTGACCTCGTCAAAATCCTGTCTGCGTACTTCCGCAGAACGAGCCGGCATTGCACATCGAGCTGTTTTTTCCCGGTCTGCAAGCATTTCGGCAGTTACCTCACGCCTCGATAAAAACGGCGCCCGAAATGGTTTCAGTGCACCGCACAATGCAGAATCCACTACTTCCGCACAGCGATTTGCCTCACCGATCGCAGCAATGGCAATATCCGCGCCACGGTTTGTTGCATCACCGATTGCGTATACATCGGGTATATTTGTAAGAAAGGTTTCTTCATCCGCAGCGATCGTACCTTTTCGGGTCTGCTCCAATGTCTCAAATCCTGCAAGCACCGGCTTCTGTCCGATCGCCATGATCACCAGATCCACATCCAGCAGTTCAAATTTTCCCTCTACCGGAACAGGAGAACGTCTGCCTGAAGCATCCGGCTCACCAAGTTCCATGACTTGCAGCCTGATCTGCTTTACTGCTCCGTTTTCTCCGATGATCTCGGCAGGATTGGTCAGATATTTATAGATTACGCCTTCCTCAACGGATTCCTCGATCTCCACAGCATCCGCAGGCATTTCTTCTCTGGTGCGACGATAAATCACATATACCTTATCCGCACCGCAGCGCACAGCCGTCCGGCAGGCATCCATTGCAGTATTGCCGCCACCGCAAACAGCAACAGCTTTGCCTTTCAAATCGGGAGCTTCCTTTTCACCGGAAGAAATATCATGCAAAAACTGGATACCGCCTATCACACCATCCAGCGATTCCCCTTCGCAGCGCATCGCCATAGACTGCCATGCACCCACAGCGACAATGACTGCATCGTATTCGGCACGAAGCTGCTCCAGTGAGATCTGCTCTCCAATGCGGACACGATTCTGCATCGTCACGCCCAGCGCTTCGATCTCAGCGATCTCCCGATCCAATACGCTCTTGGGCAGACGATAAGCAGGAATGCCATAACGCAGCATCCCTCCCATTTGGGCAGAAGCATCGAAAATGGTAACTGCATGACCTTTTCGCCGCAGATAATATGCAGCAGTCAATCCGGCAGGGCCGCCGCCGATTACAGCAACACGTTTGCCGGTATCGGGCGCACATTCCGCACGATAGGTCTCATTTTCCAGATCACGATCAGCGGCAAATGCCTTCAAAAAGGCGATTGAAAGAGGCTGTTCGACCAGAGAACGGCGACAATTCTGTTCACAGGGATGCGGACAGACTCGCCCGATTGCAGCGGGCAAGGGCAGTTTTTCTTTGATAATGCGAACAGCACCGTGATAATCGCCTTCCGCTATTTTTTTTACATAGCCTTGACAATCGGTTCCGGCAGGACAATTCAGCCGACAAGGTGCGATACAGTCACCCGTATGATCACTCATCAACAATTCCAGTGCAATTTTTCTGGATTGATTGACACGATCGGTATCATAACGCACCACATAGCCGTTGACTGCTTTTGCAGAACAGGCGCGCAGCAGTTTGGGAACCGGTCTGCCATTGCCGTCATCCAGCACCTCTACGGCGCAAAGACCACAGGCACCATAGACTTTCACGCTTTCATCGTTACAAAGGTTGGGAATCTCAATACCGTTTTCCTTTGCAGCCTGTAAAATGGAAACGCCCTCTTCACAACGGCAAAGCTTACCGTTGATGGTGATTTGAATCTGACTCATCGTACACCTCCTCATTGCACACAGACAGCATGGAACTTGCAGGCTGCCATACATTGTCCACAGCGGATACAAGCCTCGGGGTCAATCCTGTGGGGTGCTTTGACACTGCCCGATATCGCATTCACGGGACATTTTTTGGCACAAAGTGTACAGCCCTTACAGCTTGCCGGATCAATGGTATACCGCAGCAAGGCAGCACAGCTTCCTGCCGGACAGCGCTGCTCCTCGATATGTGCTGTAAACTCATCGCGGAAATAGCGGATGGTAGTCAGTACGGGATTGGGGGCTGTTTGTCCCAGACCGCAAAGTGCACCGTCCTTGATCGCATTGCAAAGCTCCTCCAACAGCTCCACATCCCCATTTTGTCCCTTCCCCTCGGTAATGCGGGTAAGGATTTCCTGCATACGCTTGGTACCGATACGGCAATGCACACATTTTCCGCAGGATTCTTCGGCAGTAAAATCTAAGAAAAACTTTGCCATCGATACCATACAGGTGGTTTCATCCATAACAACCATACCGCCGGAGCCCATGATCGCACCGGTTGCACCCAGCGCTTTATAATCAATGATCGTATCCAGCAAAGAAGCAGGAATACAACCGCCCGAAGGACCGCCCATCTGCACTGCCTTGAAAGCTTTTCCGTCACGGATGCCGCCGCCGATATCAAAAATCACATCCCGCAGTGTTTTGCCCATGGGGATCTCTACCAATCCGCCCCGACGGATCTTACCGGTAAGGGCAAAGACCTTGGTACCCTTGGAATCGGGTGTGCCCATGGCTGCAAATGCCGCACCGCCATGATTGATGATCCAGGATACATTCGCAAAGGTTTCTACATTATTGATATTTGAAGGCTGATGCCAATAGCCTGCTGCCGCCGGAAACGGCGGCTTCAATCGAGGCATTCCGCGATTGCCCTCCAGAGATTCGATCAATGCGGTTTCTTCGCCGCAGACAAATGCACCCGCACCTGCTTTTACACGGAACTCACAGGAAAAATCAGAGCCAAGGATCCGCCGGCCGACATAGCCGGCATCCTTTGCCTGTACAAGTGCCGCATTCAGCCGCTTGATTGCCAAAGGATATTCCGCACGTACATATACCAGTGCTTCCTTGGCACCGATCGCATAGGCAGCAATCAGCATACCTTCAATGAGCGTATGCGGATCAGACTCTATGACCGCACGGTCCATAAATGCACCGGGATCGCCTTCGTCTGCATTGCAGATGAGATATTTTTCCTCTCCGGCAGATTGTCTTGCGGCATTCCACTTAAACCATGTGGGAAATCCTGCGCCGCCTCTGCCGGCAAGACCCGATTCCTTGATGCATTCGATCACCGCTTCCGGTGTCATGCCTTCCTGCTCAGAAAGCACTTTCCGCAGCGCACGATATCCGCCTGCTTCCACAGCGCTTTCCAGCGTATTCGGATCGATCAGACCACAATTGCGCAATGCAATACGGGTCTGTTTGGTTAAAAATGCTGCATCCTCCTCAGAGATCGCCATATCCTGCAAAGGCGAAAGATCCCCATCGTGACAAGCCTGTGCAATACGCTCTGCATCCTCCGGCTTCACCTGTATCAGACGCATCTGCAAGGTATTATCCTGATAAAGATCCACAATAGGCTCCAGCCAGCACATACCGATACATCCGACAACGCCAAGAGAGATCCCACTCCCCTGCAAAGCAGCAAACAAGGCATCATAAACCTTGCCTGCGCCGGCTGCGATCCCGCAGCTGCCTTGTCCAACAGCAATTCTGATGCTCATTGTGCCGCCTCCTTCTCTCGGATCTCCCGTAAAATCGTCTTAACGCTATCAGGGGTCAAATTGCCATAAGTTTCCTCGTTGATCATCATGACCGGAGAAAGAGAACAGCAACCCAGACAAGCTACGATAGAAAAGGAAAACAATCCATCCGCAGTGGTTGCGCCGTTTTCCACCTGTAAATACTCCTTGATGGTCTGGGCGATCCGTTCACTGCCATTGACATGACACGCAGTACCATTGCACAGCATGATCAGATATTTTCCCACAGGCTGAAACCGAAACTGCGTATAAAAAGTTGCAACACCCAGTACTTTAGCCGGGGTACTGCCGGTTTTTTCTGCAATATGATAGATCACATCCATCGGAAGATAGCCATAGATCTCCTGTGCCTTCTGCAAAATCGTAATCAAACTTCCGGGCACAGCGGCATATTCCTCCAAAACAGGACACAGCAGCGAAAGATCGCTCTTTTGCTTTACGCATTCACAGTTCATAGCTGCTCCTTTCTCACCACAATAAATCTTGCGATCAGCTTTCCTTTTTTCTTCAAACAGCGCTTCTATATACACAGAACGCTATCTTTTAATGATAGCACAAATCCGCTATGTTGTCAATAAAAAAGCACCGATTTCCATAAAAAATCGACTTTGCCGTTGCCGCAAAAATCTCCGGAATGCCAAGAGCATTCCGGAGATTTCACAAGCATTATTCATAATCCACAACATTTACCCAACGTTTGAGCATACCACGTTCTTCGGCATTGCCCTTGACCGACTGAGAAGCTGCTACGATCGGCATCCATTTCTGAATATACTGCATTGCCGTATCACTCTTCTGACAAAACAGCTGCAGATATTGTGCTCCGATCTCTGTACGATCTGCCAAACAAAACAGCAGATAAGTTCTTGCTACATCCGCAGATGCATTGCCTTGTGTTGCATGCGCCCAGTCCAGAATATAGGGAATCCCTTCAGGTGTTATAATGATATTGGAAGGATTAAAATCGCCGTGACATACCTTTTTATGCTTCGGCATACCTTCCAGACGAGTGTGCAGCTCGTAACGTGTTGTTGCATCAAAAGTGCTCTCGCTGATCTTCCGATTCATCTTATCCTTCAGCTTATTCAGCAGAGTCGCTTCCTTGGAATGCACTTCCATCTGCAGATCAACAAACAGCTCAAGATATTCATCAAAGCGTTCCGGCTGCTCTGTCATCAGATGCTGCAATGTTTTTCCCGCAATAAACTCTGTGCGGATCGCCCATTTGCCATCCACCATGAGCACCTCAAGCAACCGGGGAATATGCAGCCCTGTTTCTTCAACTCTTGCCTGATTCAGCGCCTCATTAAGCACATTCGCCTTAGAATATTCCTCATCAAACACCTTCAGTACGGTATCGCCGTCCCTATAAATGGTTTTCTGTGCACGTACTGCCAAAACCTCATCAAACTGGAATTTTTTTGCCATGCTCCTTGCACCTCCCCATTATACTGCATCATGCTTGCCGTAATAGGCATTCAGATACATCTGCTTGATCTCAGACATCAGCGGGTAGCGTGGATTTGCACCGGTACACTGATCGTCAAAAGCCTGCTCGGTCATATCATCCAGACGAGCAAGGAAATCCTCTTCCTCAATGCCGTAAGCACGGATGCTTTCCTTGATTCCCACAGCAGCCTTGAGTTTCTCCAGAGCCTGAATAAGCGATTCCAGCTTATCAAGATCTGTTTTTCCCTTCAGACCCAACGCATCGGCAACCTCGGCATACCGAGCAAGCGTATGCGGATGATCATACTGAGAGAAGGTACCCATCTTCGGCGGCACCTCAGTTGCATTGAAACGCAGCACCTGCTCCAGCATCAATGCATTGGCAATGCCATGAGGCAGATGATGGAACGCGCCCAGCTTATGTGCCATGGAATGACATACGCCCAAGAAGGCATTTGCAAATGCCATACCTGCCATCGTAGCGGCATTTGCCATTTTCTCACGGGCAACCGGATCGTTCGGGCCGTTATCATAGGCACGAGGCAGATAAGCAAAGACCATCTGCAGTGAACGCAATGCCAGACCATCGGTATAATCGGTTGCCAGCATGGATGCATAAGCCTCCAACGCATGCGTCACCACATCAATACCCGAAGCAGAAGTCAGACTCTTGGGTGCACTCATCATCAGATCCGCATCCACAATCGCCATATCAGGCATCAGCTCGTAATCTGCAAGCGGATACTTCACACCGGTCGTCTCATCGGTAATGACCGCAAAGGGCGTAACCTCCGAACCGGTACCCGCAGAGGTGGGTACCGCAATGAAATATGCCTTTTCACCCATTTTCGGGAATCCATAGACACGCTTGCGGATATCAATAAAACGCATTGCCATATCCATAAAGTCTGCATCCGGGTGCTCATAAAGTACCCACATGATTTTCGCTGCATCCATTGCAGAACCGCCGCCTATGGCTATGATGCAATCGGGAGCGAATGCAGTCATGGCAGCAGCACCGGCTCGTGCAGAGCACAGTGTCGGATCCGGCTCTACCTCAAAGAAGGTTGTGTGTACGATGCCAAGCGAATCCAACTTATCGGTAATGGGCTTGGTATAGCCATTGTGGAAGAGGAAGCTGTCAGTTACGATGAATACGCGCTTTTTGCCCAGCACAGTACCCAGTTCATCCAGTGCCACCGGCAGACAGCCCTTTTTCAGATAGACCTTTTCCGGTGCACGGAACCACAGCATATTCTCTCTCCTTTCGGCAACTGTTTTGATATTCAGCAAATGCTTTACGCCCACATTTTCAGATACGGAATTGCCGCCCCATGAGCCGCATCCCAAAGTCAGCGAAGGTGCCAACTTAAAGTTATACAGATCACCGATACCGCCGTGAGACGATGGCGTATTCACAACGATACGGCAAGTCTTCATGCAGGCTGCAAACTGTTCCAGCTTTTCTTGTGCAGTGATCGTGTTCAGATAAATGGAAGCAGTATGGCCATAACCGCCATCTGCGATCAGACGCTCAGCCTTTTCCAAAGCCTCTGCAAAGGTTTTGACTCGATACATCGCAAGTACAGGAGACAGCTTTTCATGTGCAAATTCTTCTGAAAGCGCAACACTTTCCACCTCACCGATCAACACCTTGGTCGAAGCAGGCACCTTCACACCGGAAAGCTCTGCAATACGGCAGGCAGACTGGCCTACGATCTTTGCGTTCAGCGAGCCATTAATTATGATGGTTTTGCGTACCTTTTCCAGCTCATCCTTTTTGAGGAAGTAGCAGCCGCGGTTTGCAAACTCTGTTTTAACAGCCTTATATACGGAGTCCATGACCAACACGGATTGCTCCGATGCACAGATCATACCGTTGTCAAAGGTTTTGGAATGTATAATGGAATTTACTGCCAACACGATATCTGCACTATCATCAATGATGGCAGGCGTATTGCCGGCACCCACACCCAAAGCAGGCTTGCCGCTGGAATAGGCAGCCTTGACCATACCGGGACCACCTGTTGCTAGGATCAAATCGGCTTCCTTCATAACTGTATTTGTCAGCTCCAGCGAGGGTACATCGATCCAGCCGATCAAGCCTTCCGGCGCACCGGCCTTGACCGCTGCCTCTGCAACCAGCTTTGCCGCTGCAATGGTAGATGCTTTTGCTCTGGGATGAGGACTAATAATAATACCGTTACGCGTCTTCAAGGTAATCAGTGTCTTAAAAATAGCCGTGGATGTGGGATTGGTCGTAGGAATCACTGCTGCGATCACACCGATCGGCTCTGCAATTTTCCGGATGCCGTAAGTAGGATCGGTTTCAATGACGCCGCAGGTTTTTGTGTTTTTATATGCGTTATAAATATATTCGGAGGCGTAATGGTTTTTGATGACCTTATCCTCTACAACGCCCATGCCGGTTTCTTCCACCGCCATACGGGCAAGCGGAATGCGCGCCTGGTTGGCTGCCATTGCAGCGGCACGGAAAATTGCATCCACCTGCTCCTGAGAATAGGATGCAAATTGCTGTTGTGCTGCACGGACTCTGGCAAAGCATTCCTTCAGCGCACTCACGCTGTCTACCAGGGGATATTCTTTTACTGGCATAAAAAAACCTCCATTCATGCAAAATGCTGTGCTTTCAGTATATCACAAAAGCAGATAAAAGTCAATCAAAAAACCGCTTTTCCCTAGGATATCCAATGTTTCCACAGTTTTGCGAATGTAATTCGTTATTTCGGAGCAGTGCATTGCAAAATCTTCCGCCCAAGTGCAGGAACGATCCGATTTTTTTGCAAAAGCTCTTGCTATTTTATGCGGAATATGTTACAATAATATAATCAAATGCCTGTAAAAACGGATGGAGGATGTATCATGGCTCAATACCGTCGAATTCTCTGGGGTCGTGTTTGTGCGGCCGTTATTCTGCTGATTGCCTTGATTTTTCTGCTGGGTGCTTGTGTCAGCTCTTTGCTGGACGGCGGCAATCGAAACGATGACAGCTCTCAATCCGGCGTACTGATCCCGCCGAATACCAATTCGCAAACAGATTCCGCAAGCTCCGGCATGGATCCTTCAGGAACCGATTCCAAGTCCGATCCCGTTACACCCGGTGCCTACACCGAAATCACCATGTCACCGGCCGCCATTTACAGCGGTACATTGGTGCTGGTCAACGACAGCTATCCCTCTCATCTGTCCAAAGATGATCTGCAATTGGCACAGGTTGCTTATTTCAGCGGCAAGCCTGATTGTTACAGCGTCTCCTATCCTGCCTATACTCTGCTCAATGAGACTGCACTGACCCACTTTAACGCCATGATGGAAATGTATTATTCCACCAAAGGCAACAAAGAGGTCATGTTCAACGATGGATATCTGGATGCAGGCTCTGATAAGAGCACACCCGAATCCACCTGCGGTCTGAGCATTCAGCTGCATTTGCAGAAAGCAAGCGGCGGATTTACCTATATCAGCAATACCGAGCCCTATTCATGGATCTATAACAATATGGCAAATTACGGTTATATCCTTCGCTATCCCGCCGAAAAGGAAGCCGAAACCGGCAAAAAAGGTACTGATTCGGTCATTCGCTATGTGGGTACACCGCATGCCAATTACATCACTGAAAACAACCTTTGTCTGGAAGAATATCTGCAAAAGCTCAAAAATGAATACAGTTACGGAAAAGCAATGCTCCAATATGAAACCAACGGCAAGCGTTATTCCATCTACTATGTGCCTGCAAGTCTCACCAACGATACCACCGTGCCTGTTCCCATCAACGGCACTTATGAGATCAGCGGCAACAATACCGATGGATTTATCGTAACTGTGACCAATAGCTGAAGAAAGAAAGGCGCATTTCATGAAAAAGCATTCTGCACAGCCGGAACCGGAAAACAGCTTCCGTGGTTTTCTGCGCCGTCTGCGCAGCAAGCAGAAAAAGCAATCGGCGCAAGATACATCGCCAAAGGTGATCTCCGTAGCAATCATGCCACGCAATGTGGGGTGCTTCAGCGGTCAGATCCTGTTTAATCTGCCGGGGAAATTCAAGTGTATCAAAAATACCAATACCGAATGTATATTTCTCAATCTGCAAAATGGTCTGACACTGACGGTATCGGTCGGAAGCTCGGGACTGCCGTTGTACACACTGACCGAAGAACAGTTCCGCCTTGCATTGAGTGCAAGGCTCATTCCACCGCCTCTGCGTCGTCATCGGCATATTACCATCACGCAATTTAAGCATGGCTTTGTGAAGCATTCCCCCACACTGATCGTCAGTTACCGGCTCACAGATGAACGTTGGGCAGATTCCACGGTGCTCTATCAGATACAATCCGGGAAACAGCTGTATTCTCTGCTGTTCACCGGAATCAATCTCAATAATGAGTTTCTGATCGACCCCATTTGCACCAGTGTTTCCTTGAAACATCATAATACCAAACAATGAATCTCACGCTTTCGAATTAAAATCGCTCCTGTCAACAAAAAGCTACTTTTGACCGATGTGTCAAAAGTAGCTTTTTTAGCATATTGGTAAATCACAAAATATCTTTGTGTATGGTGTATGCCGGCTCAGAAAATCAGTGGCTCATTTCCATTCTCTGTACGGTTCCATGCGCAGCAACCGCTTTATGCCGAATACTCGCGGATACGCAGCGGAATTCCTGCTGCATCCGCAACCTTCTGTGCTGCATCGATCTCTGTCTTGGAGATCACATCCACCACAGTAAACATCACCTTCGGCACATACCGCTTGCAATCCACCGCGAACTGCTGCATTGCAGCAAACGCATTCTCCCATTTGGGACGGGTCACTGCCATGTATTCGGCTTCTGTGCCCGCATTGAGGCTGATGGAAACAATATCGATCAAGCCTGCAAGCTCCTGTGCCGTGCTGCGGTCGTGGATCAGATCCGAAAGCCCATTGGTATTCAGCCGTATCGGCGGACAGCCGGGCAGCGATCTGATATATGCAGCAGTACGAGTCAGAAGCGCAAGACGCATAGTCGGCTCGCCATAACCACAGAATACGATCTCTGTCCACTGCGAAAGATCATAGGCTGCAAAGGCTGCCTTGACCTCTTCAAAATCAGGGTCATGATCCAGCCACAGAGGATCCGATCCGTATACACCCTCTCCGTTGTTCCGAATACAGAACGTACAATTACAGGGACATTGGTTGGTCAGATTGACATACAAAGCCTTCTCGACCGGATATAAAATTGTCATTGCCATCAGTGATTTCTCCTTTTCATTTGCAGCAAACAAAAGCACACCGCATAGAACAGAACACTGTTTTATGCGGATCGTGCTGATTTTTATACAAAAAAGATATCCCGTTCTTCAGGATCCGGCTGAAACAGCTCCATCAAACGAATTTTACCAATGAGATGCTGATTGAAGATCTCTGTTTCCTCGGCTGCGATCCAAATCGCACGCCGATCCGGTTCATGTGCATTCTGCACAGGAAACTGACGAATATAAGCGTCATCCACCATGCACCCCAATACATAAACCGCATCATTGCCGTTGGGCGTATAGAGATGCTTTGCAATCTGTCTTGCACCTTCACAGGAAAGCAGCATTGTCAGCAGTGGCTGCGCTTCACTTCGCGGCGGAAAACCGGAAAATTCTTTTTGCTTGATGAGTTCATATTCCGGCTGCGTTACAGGGCGATATAATTCCATAGGATTCATCCTTTCAAGGTAGGGGCACAGACTTCATATCGGTTTTCCGAATGCCAACGCAGATCATTCATCGGAATCGGTTTTGGCAGAGAGCACTGCGGAAGTCTGTTCGGGTTGCGCTGCATCGACAGAAGGTTCTGTCACAGCACGCTGAGAAGCTGTTACAGGATCTGTATCCTCTCCTGTCTTCTCCGCAGATTCCTGCTGCTGAGATTTTTGCGCCGCACCTCTGGAAGCAGAAGCAGGCGGTACCGATTTCAGAATCGCATCGCGTTCCGCAGCCTCACGCATCAGGCGATTGCGCTCCAGCCGACGATGATTCAGCTCGTCATAGATCCGATACATCCGCTGAACAGCATTTTCAAGAAAATAATAATGAATGATATAAGGCACCAGCAGCAACAGGATCAAAAACAACAAAGGCAGCAGCATCACATTTTCAGCGATCAAAAATGCACTCATGGTCAAAAACATACCCAGCGCAAAAAGCATCGTCACCAAAAAATGCACCAGACGTTCATGCTGCATAAACTGAATTTTCTGCAGATGGTTTCGGATCAGCTCATCATAATCCAGCGGTACATTGCGCTTGAGAAGATCCTCGATCTGACTGAGATAAGCGGTAAGATATTTACGCATAGTTTTTTACTCCGATATCAGATTTTTCAGCATCCCTTATGTTCGGCAGAAATGAATGTCTGCAGATCCATTTCTCCGTTATTCAGCATCATAAACCGATCATTATAACGATCAATGGTATCAGCAGAAACATAGAGCAGATATTCAAACAGTGCAGGACTGAGCGTTGTTTCCATAAACGCCGTGGTCAATCGGAACCGGATCGAACCATCCTGCATGTTCAAGTCAAAGGAGCCGTTGGTGAGCCCATGATTGGCTACCGTGACGGCAACCGCAGCTTCATTCCGATGTTCCTCATCGATCAGAAACGGCATCGGTGAAAACAGCGATACCAGCTGCCGATCGGCACGCACCAGAAGATGCAGTGTCATAGGAAGATCCTTTCCGGTAAAACGAATACATACATGAGAAAAATCCTGTCGGTTTTCCTCGATTGAATATTTCAGTTGTTTTTGTTCCAGCATTGCGATCAGAATACTGAAATTCTTCTGCGCAAGCTCCATGCGTTCAGGGGTTAGCGCCATAAAAATCGCCTCCAATCTCTTCTGAACAGACATCCGGCAAGCAATATGCGCCATCCGTTTTATGGTCATATCATACCATATTTTCATCAATGTGTCAAGGGCTTATTGTAAAAATATACAATTTTCCAAGTTGTTGGGATCAATTACGTGCAAAAGCAGTCCACACTTTCTGAAATTCTGCTTGCAATTAGTGGGGATTTATGTTATAATATTTGAAAGACTGCACCATTCTACTTCGCAGTCAAGAATAGGAGGTATTTTTACTATGGGACTGATTCAAGCTGCTGTATCTTCTGTATCCGGCACCCTTGCTGATGCATGGCTCGAAGTGGTACAACCTGCTCGTATGGGTGTTTCTACCATTGCCGCCAAAGGCTATCCTGTCAGCACGAAAAAAAGCAAGGCAAGCCGTAACATCATTTCCAACGGCTCCGTCATTCAGGTTGCCGAAAAGCAGGCTATGCTCCTGCTGGATGGCGGTCAGATCGTAGATTACAGTGCATATCCCGGTTATTATAAAGTATTTGCAAGCTCTTCTCCCTCGATCTTCAACGGTCAGCTTGCCGATTCCGTTAAAGAAAGCTTTAATCGCTTCCGTTTCAACGGCCAGCCCTCCGCTACACAAGAGGTCATTTACATCAATCTGCAGGAGATCCGCGGCATCCGTTTCGGCACACGCAATGCGCTGCAGTATTTTGACAGCTTTTATCAGGCAGAGCTGTTCGTGCGCTGCCATGGCTCCTATACCATCCGTGTAACCGACCCTGTATTATTCTATCAGGAAGTTCTGCCGAAGGGCGCTGAATACGTCGATATTGCAACGATCAATGAGACGTTTTTAAATGAGTTCCTCTGTGCATTGCAGACTGCAATCGGAAAAATGTCCGAAGAGGGTGTGCGCATTTCTTCGCTCGGTTCCAAGACCATGGAGCTGTCCAAGCATATGGCCGATGTACTGGATGTGGATTGGCGTACACAGCGTGGCTTTGAGATCGTAAGTGTTGCAATCTCCAACATCAGCTACGATGATGAGAGCAAAAAGCTGATCAATATGCGCAATCAGGGTGCTATGATGCAGGATGCCAATATCCGTGCTGCTTATGTACAGACTGCTGCCGCACAAGGTCTGCAATCTGCCGGCTCCAACACAGCCGGTGCAGGCGCTGCCTTTATGGGCATGGGTGCCGGTATGACTGCTATGGGCGGTCTGTTCGGCAGCATGCAGCCGATGCAGCAGGCTCCCGTTCAGCAGATGCCCGTTCAGCAGATGCCTGTTCAGCAGCAGGCTACTCCTGCAGCCAATAACTGGAACTGTACTTGCGGCACTGCAAACAGCGGTAAATTCTGCTCGAACTGCGGTGCCAAAAAACCGGAAACAACCGGTGCATGGCAGTGTCAATGCGGTGTAATGAATACCGGAAAGTTCTGTTCTGAATGTGGTAATCAACGAAAAGGATAAGGGGCGTCTATGGAATCTGTTGCGTTCAAATGTCCAAATTGCGGTGCCGAACTGATGTTCAGCGCCGCAGAACAAGATTTCCGTTGTGAATATTGCCTAAGCAGCTTTACCAAACAGGAAATGGATGGTATCGCAGCAGCGCAGGCAGCAAAGGTTGACCAGATCACTGAGGCCCAGCAGCAGCTCGCCGATGAGTTCCAGAGTACGACCGGCGTCTATGTCTGCGAAAGCTGCGGCGCAGAGGTCATGGCAGATGACAACACTGCTGCAACCTTCTGCTATTACTGTCATAGTCCTGTGATTCTGCAAGGCAGAGTTTCGGGTGAATATCAGCCCGCCAAAGTGATCCCTTTCAAAATCGACCGCAACGGTGCTGTGGAAATGTTTCGGAATTGGTGCAAGAAACGCTGGTTCTTGCCAAAAAATTTCTATTCCGATTCCCAGATCGAAAAGCTCGTGGGATTATATGTTCCTTTTTGGGTCACCGATTGTAATAATTCCGCCGATATGGAAGCGCTGGGAAAAAAAGTACGATCTTGGACAACCGGTGATACCCGCTATACCGAAACCAAAGAATATGCCATCAAACGCAATGCCACAGTCGTGATAAAGGGGCTGCCCGCTGACGGCGCAAGTCATATCGACGATCAGCTCATGGAAGCACTGGAGCCCTTTGATTATCAAGGGGCCATGCCCTTTGCCATGCAATATCTCAGCGGATTCCTTGCTGAAAAGTATGATCTGAATATGGCTGCGGTATTCCCTCGTGTCCAGAAGCGTGCAGTACAGGCCTGTGACCAGCTGCTGCGTGCCTCTGCAAAGGGATATACCTCCTTATCCGTAACGCATACCGATATCAAGGTTCTCAGCACCGAATGGCAATATATGATGCTGCCGGTTTGGTTTATGACGTATCGCTACCAGGATAAAACCTATGAATTTGCTATCAACGGTCAGACCGCAAAGCTGGCAGGTGAACCACCGCTTTCCCGTTTGAAATTCTGGGCATTTACCCTCGGCATGAGCATGGCAGCTTTTTTGCTTGCCGGAATTGCGGGGGTGTTCTTCTTATGATAAAACGAAGCACTCTGGTTTCTGCCTGTTTGAGCCTTTTTGCTGCCGGAATGCTGCTGTCCGGTACAGCAATGACGGTTTCGGCACAGCGTCAATATGAAAACTGCATCGAAAACTGCCGTGTTTACGATGTCGAAGGCGTATTCGATGAGTATGAACTTGCCCAAGCATCCAATATGATCCGCGAACTCAGCGATTCAATCGATATGTATGTTGCTGTGTATATCTACGGCAATGAGACACGGTTCAGTTCCGATTATAATGTGATGTATACCGCGGATAACAATTATGATGAATTGTTCAATCCGCAATATAGTATTGATACCGATGGATTGCTGCTGCTCATCAACGACAGCACAAAATATGATTATATCTCTACATCCGGTATGGGGCAGCTCTATTTTTCCAATTCTCCCCAAAATGACCGAATCGACTCCATTCTGGAAGCGTTAGCGCCATCACTGAAAAAAGGCGATCATCTGGCTGCTATCACAGAATTCTGCTATCAGGTCGAAGCTTACTATAACCAAGGCTATCCTGCCAACGCTTATACCTTTGATTCCAGCACCAACACCTATTATTATGCATCAAAGGGTCAGTTGGTAAGCGGGAAAAGCCTTCCTTTTTGGTTTAACACCAACTGGACGATGGTGATCTGTATGGCGTTCGGCGCAGCAGTAGTTATCGGAGTCATTACCGGTTCCTG
>JAZOCU010000018.1:0-3015 GCA_045596625.1 Oscillospiraceae bacterium
CATTACTTATCATTCTCCTTTTCAACTATCGGTATATCCCGCTTAATGATAGGCTCATGAAATGGATGCGTCTTTTTATTGCTTAATCTGCATTTGGAGCATGGATTCTGCGTGCATTTGATCATTCCTAAGTGATAAGGACAGCTCAGGCATTTTTTTAATAATTTCAAAGCGCTCCCTCCAAAAAAGAGTTAAGTGCGAGTTGCATCAAAATATCACACCATCCGACAGGATTTACATCTATTATACACTATAAGTTCTTGTTTGTCAACCCTAAGAGTTTATGTATATCCACAAAAATTTGTAGTACAATAGGAGAGAAATCACCGAAAAGGATGGAAGAAATGCGGAATATCGACTATAAACAAATGGGACAGCGTGTACGTACACAACGAGAACTTTTAGGGTATACCCGAGAACAGTTGGCAGAAGCCCTGGATGTGTCCACAAAATTCTGCGCAGATATTGAACTGGGGGTAAAGGGCATGTCGATTCAGACACTTGCCAAGCTATCCGATCTGCTTTGTATGTCCACAGATGAGATTTTGTTTGGTGCGACACCAAACGCACAGCTCCATACGCTTTCTGCACTGATCGCCAAATGTCCCGAGCAATATCAGACAGAGCTGATTGCGATTATAAGAGCTTTTCTATCCGCAGTGGAAAAGGACTGACACGAACATCATACGCACGAAAGCCCGCCGATTGGCGGGCTATTCCTATATCTGCTACTCAAATACAAATCTACAAGGGCGTTGGGTCAGTGCAGATACATAGTCACAAAATGCTTGTACATTCGTTGCGCTGCTGTGATACATCATACCGTTGATGTAGCTGACTGAATTGATGACAATATGACAGTGATAGAACGAGCTCTGCCGATGTTTTTCATGCACACACCAAAGCACCTGATACTGTGAGTGAAAATAAGCAGCGATCTGTCTGCTCAAATTACAAGCTCTTTGCGTATCCGTGACCGATTGGTCAAAGGAAACCACAAAATGCATCAGTGGATTGTCGCTTGTCTTGCCGAAGTACGCCTTTACCTGCATCATCTGGTGCACGGTGTATTCCAATTGATACGGATCAACCCCGTACCCGTCACAGTCGATGCTTCTTTCCGCATTTTCAAGATAGCGGCAGGCATTGAGCAGATATCGCTCTCCGCCATATGTATCACGCTTTACTTTAACAATGACCATATATCGTTCGCCTCCTTTCTCATTTCATTGAGCGCTTCTGGGTCCAGTTTTCCTTCGCTCCGAACGGCTGTATTGAGGAGATTCTGTATCCGAACGAGCAGTTCCGGTCGCATACCATGTCCGGGATGCATTGACTGCTCCACCATATAAGCAGATACGGATTGTTTTCGCTGCTTGGCGAGGCATACAATGTTTTGATCTTCTTCCTCAGTCATACGCACTGATCGAATGACATCTTTCTTTTCTGATTGTTTTCTCATAGTCAAATCCTCCATAATTATCATAATATTCATATTACAGGTCTCTCGCTTCGCTCGTTCTTATCATATTGTATTACATTTTTGAAGATTTTGATTTTTGCCTGCATATGCAGGCGATTTTTTTCGTTTTCCATATATATATGATTACTGTGATGCCACAGAGGCGGAAGCTCAAGGCGCATTCAATCAACGAAAGGGGGAAAGAATCATGTTTCGGAATCCACGTTACCTGACAAAAGGAATCGAAGGAACTGTTCCTATTGTCATGCAGCAATTCCTGTGGCAATGCATTGACGCAATGCCCGAGCCAAAAGACTACCTGCAGGTATTCGAGCTGGGAGCCATCAACGGTATGCAGCGTATCTGCCACACATCGGAGCAGCCGTACTACCGTATGGAGTATCTGCTCCCCACGCCCGAACCGATCACCGCAAAGATTTATGTGATCGACGACAATACGCACAGCACCATGCTGCTTGCGGAAGAATACTGAATGCCCCTGTCAATCGACAGGGGCAATTTTTGTTTATGGAGGTTTCAATGGAAAACGAAAGAATCTGTGTCCTGTGCGAATGCACCTTAGAAAACGATGACGACTGTGTGGAGGTGGAAGATTCCATCGTCTGTTCGGATTGCTCCTGTGAGGAATGTACTGTCTGCCAATGCTGCGGTCGTCGGGTATTCAACGTTAACGCGACCGCTGACGAGCATATTTGCGTCTGTGATTCCTGCTATGAACGCTGCTACACCCGCTGCGAGCAATGCAGCCGCATCATCCATTTGGATGACGTGTACGGCGATGAAGATGAAGAATACTGTGCGGATTGTTACAGCCGCCAAAATCAGGCCATACGGGAATACGGTTATAAGCCCCGCCCTGTATTTTACGGCAGCGGCAGCCGCTTCTTCGGTGTGGAGCTGGAGATCGACTACGGCGGACGTGACGAGGACAATGCCGAAGCGCTGCTGGAAATCGCCAACCGTCACCACAAGCATATCTACATCAAATCCGACGGCAGTCTGGATGACGGTATGGAGATTGTAACGCACCCCATGTCTCTTGCCTATCACTTGGAGGAATTTCCGTGGGAAGAGTTGCTGCATCAGGCAGTGCATATGGAATACCGTTCCCACCAAACAAGCACCTGCGGTCTGCATATTCATGTGGATCGGACAAGTCTGGGCACCAATCAGGCGATACAGGAGGAGACGATCTCACGCATCCTCTACTTTGTGGAGGCCCACTGGAATGAAATGCTGCGGTTTTCTCGCAGAAGCGAAGCCAATATGAACCGCTGGGCGGCACGCTACGGCTATGAGCATCAGCCAAAAGCCATTCTGGATAAGGCAAAAAGTGTCTATGGAAGATATACTGCCGTAAATCTCTGCAACGAGCATACCATTGAGTTCCGGATGTTCCGCGGCACCCTGCGGCGCAACACGCTGTTTGCGACTCTGCAGCTGGTAGAGCATATCTGCAATGCGGCACTGTATCTGTCCGATGAGGAGATCAAGGGGCTGTCATGGTCGGACTTTGTATCGCACATCAACGA
>JAZOCU010000019.1:0-6885 GCA_045596625.1 Oscillospiraceae bacterium
GGTTCCAACAGAAAAGGATGTGTTTCCCTTGTCAGATACTTCAATAAGAAGATAGTTGTCGTAAACCTCTGTCACTTTACCTGCAAAAAACACATCTGTATCATCAAATGGAATATCTTTCTTTGAGTTACATGCACATAGGCCCAGCACACAAACCATTGCTAAAGCGAATGCTAACAGCTTTTTCATACAATCACACCCCTTTGTCAAATTGGCCTTATACTTGCAATTCAGCCTTTGTTTCTCTATATCGTCTTATGTCTCTTTGAAGTTCATATATATCAGCAGCCAAGATTGCTACAAATCCCCAAGAGCGATTGTCGTTCTGTATAAAAAAATACACTACGAACACAAGACTAAAAATCAATCCAAGAACGGATCAAACAATAAACCATTTGTATTTTCGTAAGTTTTTTTCAAGTTCTGCTTTCACTCAATCATCCTCCTTACTTGAAGTACTCTGATCTGTTTCGGCGGATAACAGAGCCTTGTATTTCTTTTCCAAAGCAATAGAAACTATCAAAGCAGGAATAGATAGTAATAACAGGATGATGACAACCGAACCAGTGGTAATATCTAATTCAGCTAAAAGGAATGTCCGAACCAAATAGAACCCAAACCATGGCAGACCGAGAATGAGCCAATTCAAGCCTTGGCTGCGGATATAGTCTTTCGTCCAACTGTGTTCTTTATATTTTGCAGGAATATTCTGAAAGCCTAAAAGACCTGCAATTCCATATAGAATCCAAAACACGCTCATAAAGAGTAATACGTTCATTCCATCACCGCCTTAATCAAATTTTCGTCTTTCTTGCTCAGGATAAGCCTGATAACGGCTTCTCAATGTTATACCCATCAGATTCTGTGTATGACATACCAACAGATCCGAAAGGAAAATAGTGAATGGTGTAATACACTGTTTCTGCTTCAAGGCTATTAACAGTTACATAAATAGGCACTAATGGCAGAACATTGGAGTATGTCCCTTTGCTTTGGCTTTCTATTGCTTCTAAGTAATTCTCTGGTACATCAACTTTGCAAGAAATAATAGGATTGGAAGCGAATATAGACAGCCCTACAATTAGTATCGCAACAACGATTATTCCAATGATTACTTTTTTCTTCATGTACTCACCATCCCTTTCTATAAGGCGGACATAAAGAACTTACCCGCCAATCATTGTATTTGCCACTATCTTTCCAGTAGTTGTCAAAGCAATCAGAGCTAAAGAAATCAGCAGAATAACGCCCCACATAAGAAAGTAGTTTTTTACGCACTTTTTAACAATTCCTCGGATGAGCATAATGCCCGAAGCCACCAGTACGATCATGCTGCCGTAAAGAAGAATTGCATATATTATTTCTGGAAGAATCAAATATCTCATACAGTCACCGCCTTATTCATCATCCTCTACTACCTTTTCAGTCAGAGCTGCAATGCAGATCACAAGACCAACAAAAAAGAGAATGGGGCCACCGTATTTCAAAAGGTAGTTTTCTCCAATCCTTGCTACGTCTGGAGCAGAGAATTGGATTCTATGGCTCAGATACTCCGCACAGCCTGCAATCATTCCGCAGATCATCAGTGCGGAGCCAAATATTGTCTTTTTCATTTCTTACCTCTTTTCCGTATCATCGACACAGCAGTTGTGATACCGGAACCAACTAACAGGCAGACGATAATTCCATAAATGATGTCAATGCCGAGCCTGTCCCATCCGGTAATAACCTGCCAAACACATTCAATGATAATGATACCAATTCCGCAAATTCCGATCAGAGACCAGCGCATAGCAGGTTTACGGCACTTTCTCAGCAGAACAAACTGGAGCAATGCACCTATTGCGATGCAGGCATACACCAATATGGTCAGAATCGGGTTTGACCAGTTCCACAAAGCTGTAAAAAAGCCAATCTCAAACAGTTCTAAAATTCCCATGCGCTCACCTCACAGTCTATCTAAATAATCCGCAAAATCTTCGCTCTGCGGATAAGATTCTCTGAAATTGTCGACGATGCTTTTATCATCGCTGAATATTATCGTCATGGAGCTATCCCACGGCACGATCTCGATCTTTGCCAATGGGTGCTGCATGGAGATTGGTTTACTCCAGAAGCCGTTGTAATCCTCTGCGTAGGGCAGATCATACTTCAGAATATCCGAGAGTTCAACAGATTTATCAAAGGCAGACAGGACTGCCCAAATCCATTGAAAGTCCTCTCGTGTTACAATCTCGGTCAGCTCATCACCGCTAATCCAACAGTAATCCTTGCGGAGCAGAGCATCTGTTTCTGGGTTCTCAGGATAGCAGGTGCAGTCTGTAATCAGCCAGTTGTATTCCGTTTGTCTGTTGCCAATGGCATTGAACAGTTTTTTCAGGTATGTATAGTATTTTTCGCCTTTTCGGTTAATCGCACCGTAAACCATCCCGTTCACCTCCAATCTCCAAATCGAGAATATTTAAGCAGAGAAGCTGAGAACCATTATCAAGGCGATAACGATCAGCAGGCCAATTATAATGTTTCTGATAGATTTCTTCATAGGGTTTACCTCCAAGTTATTTGTAGTAGTTCTCCGTTCCGTAGTGACCGCTTTGGAAGTTGTCGTCCAGGAATACGTTGAAGAACGGTGTCATTTTATTATAAATCTCTGTATCTGACGGTTTAGGCTGTCCCAGAAGCATATCAATGAACTGTGGCGTTACTTTGCCAGTAATAATTTTTCCATACTTCCAGTCATCGTCCTTTAGCTCACCATATTGCAGAGCCAATTCAATCCATTCTGGTTCCTCGTTCCAACAATGGATTTCAAATGTCTTCGCTGTGTTCAGATAAGCAGTAATGAGTTCGATCCATTTTGAATTATTTTTTTCGGAACGGTCAAAGTCCATCGACTCAAAAGGGACGTAATCAGCAGGAGGTTTAGGTGCTGGCTTCAAATCCAAAACAAGCCCGGTGAGAGTTTTTTCTAAATCTTTAAAGTACATCATATCACCATCCAATCGCTTGATTTAGGCATTTTCGTTTCTGCGCCTATGCAATTCGTTCCAAAATGCAATGTAGCCATTATTTAGACTTCATCGTTGTAATACTTGGCAATCAAATCAGGAATATCTTTTGCGACTTTCCGGGTCTCAAAAAGTTCGTGTTCCCAGATGTAGATTGCAGATGTATCGACTTCTCCATTGGGGAGAACACGATAGCAGTAATGGTCTCCGCAGCCGTTATTGCCAAAGAAGATATGTCGGTCAACTTTTTCTTTGAACTCATCTTCATCATCGAAAGCATCTGCAAGGATTTCACGGTTCAGCTTTACCCTCTGCATGATTTGATCTACTGACATAAGCAGCCAATTATCGCCATCAGTTTCACGAAGTAGGTTCTTTAGTTCATCAGGGAACGCAAAACCAACATATCGCTCTGCTTCTTCAATTTTGCTTTCGGGGGAAGGGGGTTGTAGTTTTGCCCACCTATGATCTTTAATAAAACTTTCTATGAGTTCTCTATACATAGCCATCCCTTCTTATTGCTGATAGTAGTTCTCTCTTTACTTATCTTTCTTAATATCGTTGATACTTTTCAAAATGCACAGTCCCATTGCAATGATTGGGAACAGGATTCTAAAAGACTGAAATCCCATAGGATCGCCTAAATCAATATTAGCGTCCAACACCAAGCCGACAAACCATGCGGCGAGGGTGGAAAGAATAGCTGTCCAATACATAATAAATCCTCCGTTTCTTACTCAGTCGTTCCATCTCCAGGGAGCATTATTTCCCAGTAACCACGACTGACTTGTTTGCCAAATATATATCCTCTATATGAAGTGACTCCACGGTATTCTGCTTCGGTGACGAAGTTTCCCTCAATGTCAAAGGAATACCCAAGACCAACATACTTGCCGGAACCACCATCTTGCAGCGGCTCAGTGCAAACGCAGAACAGGGGTTTATGATAGCTATGTACCAGTGCAAAGTCTGTAACACCGGCTGCAAGCCAGAAAAGAATAACGGCAAGCACGATAATTACAATTCTCTTTTTCTTCATTGGTTCACCTCTTATTCTCCAACAGGAATCTGCTCATAGCTCCCCATAACGGTGTAAAAGCTGTAATGAGCTACACCGCTGTATTCTTCAGAACTGTTCCATCGAGCAATGACCTCGTAGATGTAGTTTCCGTCAAAAAGGTCGATTGCATGGTCTACACCCCAGGAACCATCCGCAAAGTCAATCTCAATGGTTTTGACTTCAAGATCATTCTTGTCAGCTGAAGTATTACCCCAACAGTCTGTACTCCAATACACGACATCAATTTCATCCGGGGCAGCAACGAACTGGAGGTACGCACGGAAAGCATTTACGGAAGATTGGTAGGAATATGCCAACGGAAGATCCGGCATAAACTCTTGGCATTCCAGAGGGTGCATACTATCAGCTTCGATAGCAGTAGATGTGCCATCTTCATTCTGGTATTCCCATGAGTAAGTTCCTCTGAGTGCGGTGATCTGCTTTCCGTTACACACTACGGTCATTTCAGGCGGCTCGGTCAGTACACCGACCTGTTCAATTACCATATCCTCTTTATCCAGAGGAACATCATCAGTATCGGTTTCACCGAAAATCAGCTTGTTTTCTTCAACGGTTGAAATGATACGAACGCCCATTACATAGCCCTCATTATCATAGTAGAGGGTGATACGCATATCGTCTTTATCGTCCAGATACCACATATCGCCCCAGAAACCGGAAAGCATACCGTCAGGCTCTCCCCAGGATGCGATAATGTCATTTCGGAACTCGCCTTTGAGCTTTTCTTCAATCTGCTCCTGAGTATATCCTTTTTCCAACACATATCCGCTGACTTCGCTCAGTTCCATCGTGTCGGTGCTGCCGTCTGGCTTGTTTGCAAAGCCGGTAAACTTAATGATGGTAACTACGGTAACAGCCAAGATAAGGATGGAGCAGAGGGCGATCAATATAGGTTTCTTTTTCATGGCTTAACCCTCCTCAAAATATTTCAAAACTATACTGAATAGTGTGTGTTCTGCTTCATAAATGCCCTCATAAGGCATTTCAATATAGACCTGTTCGCCTTCTTCATAGACAAAGTAGCGGTATTGTATTTCATCAGTCTGAATTTCAACCTCATAATATGCACCAGTGGTAGGGGTGTCGTTCAGAGACTGCTTGCGTGTGGGCTTGGCTTCGCTGATATATCGAATCAGATCTTCGTAGTATTTTACGCTCATAGGGATAGTTGCATCTGGAGTGTTGCAGCTGAGCTTGACTGAAACAATCTCGTCGGGTTCAGGATGTCTGATTGGCTTGGCTTTCGGGAAAATATCATTGAAAAGATAAACGGCACCCGCAAGCAAGCCAACGCAGATGATCAGCACAATGGTCAGTATGATATTTTTCTTTTTCATGCGGATACCTCCAATCAAAGGTTACTTATATTTCTTTTTCAGAGTCTGGAGGTCTTCTTTGTCAATCCATTCTTCGGAATAACCGCAGTCGCAGCATACATAGCGATTGACGAGGACAGCAGAGAAATTAGACCAGCCGACCTGAATATTGTTGCCTACACCGTATGCTCCCGCTTTGCCGGGAACCAAGATAATATCTGTGCCATTGCATTTCGGACATATCTTTTTGTTTTTCATAGGGATACCTCCAAATTCAGTCTTTTTCAAGCAGACCAATAATCGCAAGGATTAAACCCACAACTGCTATGGCAACAAATAAGTAAAACACAGGTACAAGACCATATTTCGAGAGTAACCACCACGCAGAAGCAAACTCTCCATTGTGTGTCCACTGCATTCCCATAGGCCCTGCTAATAGTGTGGCACAGGATACAAGTCCTGCAAGAAACATAATTGCACCAAGAATTGTTTTTTTCATATCACCACGATTCCTTTCGTCTTACTTCAAGTTCCAGCCCAATTCTTGAAGCTGGGCGATTACATCCTCAGGCACATCGCTGATGTCGCCATCGGACAGTTTGAAAACAAAGTATAAGCCGGTCTTGCCGGGATAGGTTTCATTAACACCGTCATGGACGATGAAGATTTTGTCACCGGTGTCCAGATCAGGGAAAATGCTTTCTTTACCGGAACGCTGGTGCATGGCAACGGGAGAGTTATCCATAACGATTAAGTATCTGCCATTGTCAGCTGCGATGCAGTTTCCAATGCTGAAGCTGATGCTGTTCTTCGTCATGAACAGCACACCTGCGATAAGAACAACGGCAACGCAGAGCAGACCAATCAAGAGTTTTTTCTTTTTCATGCTATCACCGCCTTTGTGCTTAATGTTTCAAATCTTCTTTTTCCGTAGTGCCAGACACTCCGCTTTCGACAATACTGCCATCCCTTAGGGTATATTTATAAACAGAGGTTGGTTCATCTTCGTAAACCACTTCGATAATCCATTCGTTATAGGACAGTAGGATGTTCGCAAAAGAGTGTTTAACTTCAATGCTTTGAATGTCTGCTTCTGTATAGTTTTCCTGTTTCAAATAATCCCACATTTTGCTTTCAAGGTTGCTGCGACCGATGCCAACATAGAGGAACCCACCAAGGATAATAAGGACTAACAGGATACAGCACCCTGTAATTACTTTCTTTTTCATATCGCACCTCCTATTTCTTCTCTTTTACAAAGAAGGATGCACCAAACAACGCCACCATCACAATGGCATATACTTTGTAGCAGAAGCGCCATTGCTCGGCTCCGAACACAAAGTCCCCAATGTAGATTGTCTTGCCCAGAGTGGGAGCAGACAGCGCACAGATTACAAATACAACGGCTACAACAAACATAGCCAAGCTGATAAGTCTGAGTTTAGTTTTCGTTTTCATGGAGACACCTCCTTAGTTACTT
>JAZOCU010000020.1:0-1763 GCA_045596625.1 Oscillospiraceae bacterium
TCCGCCGAAAAGATCACCATCGGTGCGCTTGCGGTGCTGGCGGTGGGCATCATTGCGGTGCGTTTCTTCCCGGAAGCGAAGGAAGGCGTCAATAAAATGCTTCTAAACGCTCTGCCGTACTTCGTGTTTATCATGTACCTGATCAACCGGGGTGTCGGCTTCACCCGTGCGCTGTTCGACAACTGCGACCACAGCCTCCTGACCTATCCTTTCTACAAAAAGCCGGGCAATATTCTGCGACTGTTCCGCATCCGGCTCTGGGAGATTACAAAGATCAATCTGCTCCCGGCATTGGTGATCGGTGCAGGGCTGGCTCTGCTGCTGTTTCTTTCAGGCGGCACGGACAATCCCATCAATTATGTGCTGATCTTTGTCACCATTACCGCACTGAGCATCTTTTTCTCGGTACATTATCTGACACTGTACTATCTCATCCAGCCCTACAATGCGGGAACCGAGATCAAAAGCGGCACATACCAGCTTGTCATCTGGCTGACATACATGATCTGCTACATGATGATCCAGATCAAACTGCCGACACTGTATTTTGGCATCGCTGCCATCGTGTTCTGTGTGCTGTACAGTGCTGTAGCCAGTGTACTGGTGTATAAGCTGGCGCCGAAGACCTTCCGCATTCGGACATAAACAAACTCATTTTGGAGGAACTGAAATTGATACTGGAACTGAAAAACATAGAAAAATCCTTCGGCGAGAAAAAGGTGCTCACCGGAGTCTCATTCAAAGCAGAGGGAGGAAAGGCGTTCGGTCTGCTTGGCAGAAACGGTGCCGGTAAAACCACGTCCATCCGCATTCTGATGGATGTATTTCCCGCAAACAGCGGGGAAGTGCTGATTGATGGACAGCCCATCGACTATAACAAAATCGGAATTGGGTATTTGCCCGAAGAACGCGGTCTGTATCCGAAAAAGATCATCCTCGATCAGCTTACCTATTTCGCGGAGCTGAAGGGAATGAGCCGTAAGGCAGCCATTCAGTCCATCGATTATTGGCTTGACCGGCTCGGGATGACCGAATACCGTAACAAGCGCTTGGATACGCTGTCAAAAGGTAATCAGCAGAAAATCCAGCTCATTACAGCCCTTGCGCACGATCCTGACATTGTGATTCTGGATGAGCCGTTCTCCGGACTTGACCCTGTCAATGCAATGCTGCTGAAGGATGTGGTAAAGGAACAGATCGCAAAAGGGAAGATCGTGCTGTTTTCCAGCCATCAGATGAGCTATATCGAAGAATTCTGCGACAGCATTGCGATTCTGAAAAACGGTGTTGTCGCACTTCACGGCGATCTGCATGACATTAAGCGTGACTATCCCCGCGACCGCCTGGTGGTTCGCACAGAGAATCCCGATGCTATTCTTTCGGATTTCGGCACTGCCTGCACGGTAATGGAAGACGGTGCGCTGCGGATTCAGCTTGCTTCTGCCGATGAAAAGAAAGCAGTGATGACAAGACTGGTGGAAAACTACGATATTGATGAGGTCAAGGTGTTTGAACCGTCGCTCAACGATATTTTCGTGGAATATGCCGGCGACGGGGCAAAGGAGGTCTGAGCCATGAAACAGTTTGCAAAAATTCTTTCGTTTGAACTGAAATATTATCTCAAAAATAAGGTATTTGTCGGCGTCACGGTATTTCTCGTGCTGCTGATTGCCGCAGTGATGTTCTTCCCTCGTATCACAGCTATGTTTGAGGAAGATAATACTGTGGATTTCGGTGATGTTGGAGACGTAGAAATAGGAGAT
>JAZOCU010000021.1:0-4617 GCA_045596625.1 Oscillospiraceae bacterium
CTTATTTAAGAATCTTATACTTGCCGATTATCGGAAGCTCCTTTGCCTTGCCGTTGGCTGCATTGACTATACCGATGACTGCCAGCACGACAAATACTATGGAGAAAATTCCAATAATGCTGGAGAGGAAATAAAGTCTCCAGGAAATTGCAAGGATAACCCAATTTATAATGCTGTATACAATGCTCCATGCCGCGCAGGCGATAAGCAGAAGCAAACCCTGATTGCTGTGGTAGCGGGCAAATTTTGAACCCTTTGCGGCAAAAATAGGAATGAGTACCAGAGGTCCAAAGTAGGCAAGAATAGCCATTGCCTTGTTTTGGGTTACGTCATTTGCATCAAACTCCGCAGTGGTGTCTGCAGTATTATTGAGTGATGCGAATTTTGCTGAGAAGTTGTTCTGTGCAGCCTCGTTCTGCTGAGGTTGAGTCTGCTGTACACCGATGTTTTCAGCAGTAGCTCCGCATTGCGGACAGAATTTTACATTATCCTCAATTTGAGCACCACAATTCTTACATAATGCCATAATAATTTCCTCCTGATTTCATTATATTTTTATGGACAAGAATTTTAATCTGTCCATACTGTACAAGTATGATTGCATTTATGTTCCATACATATTGTTACAAAAAGTCTGATAAGCCTCATCAAAGGTTGCACCTGCATAGGTGTACTGCTTCCATTCGCCGTTTCCGAGCTTTATACGAATTTTCCCGTCACGCTCAAGTCCCGAATAGTCAATGATAAGCTCCTGTTCCTCATTTGTCCATGTTACAAGAGCTGTAAACGCATCTTCACCTGAGGCGGTAAGGTTGTTGATTCTGCCGTAATCGGTGCAGAATCCCGTTTCGTACATACCATAGGCAAAGCAGGCGGTGTGACTGTCTTCCATGTCCAGAATAGCAAAGTCGTTTTCGGATGCATTCCAGTAGCCAACGAGCCTGCTGAACTGCTCATAGAGCTCGAAGAAATCGAACTCTGCGGAAGCATCGGGCTGCGAGCCGACATCATTGCCTTGCATACTGTTCAGATAATGCTGATATGCCTGAACCTCGATTGCACCGGCATATACATACTGTACCCAGTCTCCCTGCCCGATTCTGACACGGATCCGGTTATTCTCCAACAGCTGTGAGCAGTCGATAACCACATCGTTTTCGTTGTTGTCCCATGTCACAACGGCTGTCAGCTCCTCCTCGGAGGAGAAGGAAAGATCGGTGACTATGCTGTAGCCGGTGAAGTATTCAGTGTCCCACATTCCTATGCAGAGGTAAGCTGTGTGGCTGTCCTCCATATCGGCAATAATAAAATTCCCGTCAGGGGCGTTCCAGTAGCCGACAAGCTCGTTGAATCTCTCATAAACTTCGAAAAAGTCGGACTGTGAGATGCTGCTGTTCGTGTCGGAAGAATCAGTGCTGTTGTCATCTCGATCAGACAGTGCATTGCTTTTTCCGCAGGCCGCAAGGGAGAAAATCATTATCATAGCAATCAGAAGCGAAATAATCCTTTTCATTATGTATCCCCTTTTTATGTATTTTGATTATCCTCAAGCTGTTGTTTTTGCGAGCAATTCATGCATTGCCAGCCATCATTGTTTATATCATAGCAATTATCGCAAACCCATTGAAAGCAATTACGGCACAGGTTGAATTCCATTGCAATAAACTGAACCGAAGCCGCCTTTGCGTGATTGAATGCTGACTGGCTTAATCTGCCGGCTTTTCCCTTTGCACATCTTGAGAGCGTTTTCACTCTTCTGCATATAATTGGTATCTTTGCTCCATATTGTTTTTTGCCGCATATCGAACATTGAGCGTAAAAGCGTAATGTTTCTGCGTCCACTCTGATATGCTCGAATAACTGCTTCATGCCGCACCTCCTTCTATGTTGTTTACGGGTATGTATTGGAGGGATTTCAGATGCCTCAGGAGATACCTTGAATTATTAAATACCATATGATATATTTAGTTTTAAGAATATTAGCTGAAAGTGGAACAGATTTTATTTTAAGTACCATCTAAATCATACACTTTTTCTCCTTTTTGTATATCCCACGTTGGGGGGATATTGTGGGGGATACCCAGAAAAAACGGGGGATTTCGCAAAAATACGGGGGAATAGCGCTTTTTTACGGAGAAAAATTATATCAAGAAGGAGCAGCATCTATGAATTACCCTATTCTTTCCGAAAATCAGAAAAAGCGACTGGATAAACCGTTGTGGGAGCTTATCTGCTTTGCTATGTTCTGCTTCTGGCAGATGGGGTTTATCTATTTTATCGGGCCGTCACTGACTGTTGACGGAAGAACACCGCTGCCTATTTCGATGGACAATGCCACAGTGCTTATTGCGGTCTGCTATGTGCTGTCTATCCTTTGGATGATATTTATGCCCGAAAAGATAATCTGGACACAGCGTATCGTCACCGGTGCGGCATTGCTTACAGCGGTCGGACTGTTTTTGCCGCTGCCGGACAATACCTTGAGATTTCTTGTATATGCGCAGATATTCTGCTGCTGTCTGATGATTGGCTTTGAAACATTCATAATGGTCAACTTCTTTTCGGAGGAAAGCAATGTAAAGCACCTGACAGCTGCCTACGGGGTTTCACTCATTTTGATTGCGGCGGTTCAAAACGACTTTGTGCCTATCTCTTTTCCGACCTTCCGCTTTATTACGGTCGCCGCACTGATACCTCTGCTTATCTTTTTTCTGCGTATGCCGGCCCAAAAGGAGGCACTGCCGGTATACGTCAAAAAAGAAGATGACATTGCGGCTCCAAAGCATTTGCTGATCGGCACCTATGTGCTTGTGTTTATCTGCGCCCTGATGGGCGTTTCAGGTCCCGCTATCTCCGGAGAAGTTTCAGGCGGTGTGTTTATTACCTATATGGTTGATGCCATTGCCAGTTTTGTATTGTTTTTCCTTTATAAGAAGCTGAACATTCACCCATTTCGCGTTGTACCGATATTTGTCGGAGTTGGAGGTGTAGGCTTTCTTCTGATACTTGCTTCTGCTCAGGTTCCTTTCCTTGCATATATAGCCTGTGGACTGATCGGCATAGGAATGATGCCGTGTCAGATGCTCCCCCTGTACGGTGCTTCCCTGATGAAGGTCTATCCATCAAAGTATATTTCGCCTGTTATAATCGGTCTTGCCCTTGGCGCTGTACTGGTGCAGGGAAGTATGGTTGAAGCGTTCCGCAGTGCGCCGACAATGCTGTACCTTGTCTATGCAATAGTCATGGCAGTACTTGTGCTCGTTTATATGCAGATTGAGCCGTTTTTCCTTTTCGGCCTGCGCAAAGGGGCAGTCGATGCGACTGCCTGGAACGAAGATAAAGAGGAGATAGAAACGCCTGTTGATAAGGCATCGGATGAGGATACAACCGCTTTAGATAAAAAGAGCAGCGACCCTCTTGATGTTCTTACGCCAAAGGAGCGTGAGGTTGCGGAACTTATCTGCCTTGGATATACCAATGGTGATATTGCCAAGCTTCTTTTTATCTCAGAACACACTGTAAAGGATCATACCAAGAAGATATATCCAAAGATGGGTGTTCACAGCAGGCTTGAGCTGGCTGCTATTGTCAGCAAACACAGAGCCGGTGAAACGAAGTAAACATTCTTTCACGTTTTGTAAGATACATAATGCCGCTATACATAGCATTTTGATATAGCGCAAATCGGATTCCGGATGAGAAATATAAAGCAAAAGGCTCGGGAACGATTGATTCCCGAGCCTTTTGCTTTATATGATAAGTTGTCCGGTTGCTGTATATAAGGCAATAGCGATGATTTTTCGGAAGGTTGTGCTCTCCTATTTGAAAATTATTACACGATCAATCGCCTCGAATGCTCTTTGTTTGATGTTATTCATTTTTGCAACCCATCCCATCTGATTATGGGACTTCAACTGTTCTGTAACACCTTCCATATGAGCCATATCTTCCATTAGCCGAATAAACATCTCCTCTGCCTGACGGTCTATGTCGGCGAGATAACCATTGAGCTTGCCAGTCATCAAGAGTTCAAGATATAGCGAGCGATTATGCTCTTTGATGAACCGCAAGTGCCGCTGTCCCCAGATGCCGATTGGCTCCTGCTCTGTTTCCGGCTCGTCATCTCCGGCGATATAATAGATGTCGCCGATAAGTTCATAGCGCAAACCGGTGCGTTCGTCGGTTATGTATTTCTCCATATCTGTTCCTCCTCACTTTCTGCTCAACTCTCCGAGAAATCGGTGAACGGTGCATCTATGCTGACGAATGCGTCATAGGTGAACGCTGCGCCGAGGCGGAACCCCATAATAAAGCTGTCAAGATTGGATTCGCTGTTGACCTCGTGCCATGCGTCTACATAGTCGAGAAACAGCTTCTTCATTTCTTCGGTTAGTGTTTTAGAAAGAATCTCCTCGCTGTTCACCATGATTTCAAGCTGTTTCTGTGCTGATTTGTTCATCCTTGTGCTCCGTTCCTGCGGCTCGATGTTTCCGTAGTAGAATTGTTCTATGAAGTGTCTCATAATCATGTCTCCTCGTTTTCACTAATATTTTTATCTTTTGATTGGGTAATCATCAAATGTGTGAACGAGGAATATGTGTATTACTGCCGATATAT
>JAZOCU010000022.1:0-4445 GCA_045596625.1 Oscillospiraceae bacterium
GAAGAAGATCATTGCAAACAGATCGTGCTAACTTCAATTAATAAGCTGAAAAGCGCAATCGGTCATTGCTTTATGGACAATGATTGATTGCGCTTTGACTATATCTTTTCAAGAAAAAAGATAAATTTACCCTTGACAAATCACATCCCATCTGTTTCAATTCCTGATTGCTATAAACACAATAAGCCCCGGCATCCACAGTCCAAAAAACTGTGGATACCGGGGCTTGTGTCATAGCGTTTCATTTTGTTGGTATTGCGATGTGCGTTGTGTTTCTACTCGGTTGGGTACAACCACTTGCTTTGCAGTCCGATCAAGCAAATCAGACAAGTCATTCTTGCTCTGGACAGCTTCCATTGTTTCATACAGAGATGACTTACCGTTTTTGGCTGGGCTGGGCAGCGCGTCTGGAATAACTTTGCGCACCCAATAACGAACGGTTTTCAGTTCATCCAGCTCAGCTTGTACTGCATCCACATCAGGCCGCAGAACTTCAATTTCCTGTTCAAGCTGTGCCTTCTCTGCCCGTAGTGATTTGCGGTCAACGGGATGAGACAGCCCGAACTTATGCAGAAGCCGCTGGGCTTTCTTGTATTGTTCCAACTCATCAGCATGTGCAGTGACGAACCGTTCTTTTACACTCTTCCAGCGAATATTGCTGTACTCATCATACATGGATTGCAAATCATGTACGGTCTTATCTGCTGCAAGCAAAGCATCAACATCACGAATTCGCTGTTCTTTTCTGCGCACATCCTTGCGCAGCTCATTCATACGTGCACCGGTGCGGGTTAGGTATTCACCAAGAGAATACACCGTATCAAGCTCCCGTTCTTTCAGGAAAGAGATAGCATTGAGTATCGCCTGCAAGTCCTTCAGTGAAGCCTTCGTCTGTGCCCGATGATCCCAGAACTCCCGGTCAGCCTTGCGCAGTTCCAGGTAACTGAGCAGCACTTCACCAAGGTTGTAATCATCTGGATTGGTAATGGTCTCATGTTGCAAGATGGTTTCTCGGATCTTCTGTAGCCATTCATTCAACGCAGCAATCGTCTTTTGCAAACCACGGATAAGGGCGTTGACATGCTTGATCTCACGGTTGTGTTCGCCACGAGTAGTGGGAATGCCTTTACGTTCCAGTGCAGCCGCTTCCGGACCAAGATGGATCTGTGGTTCCAGATCGGTGATACCCTGACGCTCGTAGGATCGCATATCAACACGCTCGGTACGACCAGCAGCTTCCAGCGCATCATTCTGGGCTATCTCCCATTCGTGCCGCCAGATTTCAGCGTATTTCTGGTCGTTCCAATCGACGGTATCCATACGTTCCCGCAGCCATTTGCCATTGCCTCCACGGATACGCTCGCCGTTTTCATCCAGCACATAGGTCGTCTTTGTTTTGGGAAGCCAGCGCCCATTTTCATCCATGGCGCGCATGGTCAGCATCAGGTGAACATGAGGATTGCCATTTCCTGAGTCGTGGTAGTACAGATCACAGATCATGCCTTTGTCTGCAAATTGCTTGGTGCAATAGTCACGGATCAGGGTAAGATTCTGTTCAAAGGTCAGTTCCTTCGGTAAGGCGATCGTGAAACGGCGAGCAGTTTGGGCGGTGCGACTTTTCTCAGCAGCGTCCACCGCATTCCATAAAGTCTGTCGGTCAGCATACACAGGCGGTGCATTGGATGGCAGCATCACCTCCGTGTACTGCACACGTCTCGGATCACTGTGCGGGTATTTCCATTCGTGGTCATACTCGGAATACAACTTCTGTCCGAGATAATAAGAAGCACCAGCCATGGCAGATTGATTCTTGCCTCGGCTGGTGATGGATATGGAGAAATGAGGACAGGGGATGAGATCGTCTCCTTTCTTCAGCGCAGCAGCGCTGTCATGGTGGGTAGCCGATGGAATCGGCGCAGGGAGGGCTTGCCTCCCTGATGCTGGCAAAGGGGAAATCCCCTCTGCCAGCGGGCTGCATGCAATGCCTCTCAGGGAGCGCAATGCACGGGCACCGTGCGTATAATTGCGCCCTCACAAGTGAGGGGTCAGCTTGTCTGAACATCGGTACTCCGGATCGATGCCCGTTTGTCCCCGGATGCTGCGTAGCTCAACAGTTCCTCCACGGTGCCTTCAGCGTCCCCTCGACGGATCGCCAGCATCTCATTGACGATCTTCTGGACACCGCCAAAGCTGAACACAAAGTCCAGAAACAGCTTGATATCCTCGTCGCTCAGCAGTTCGGCTTTGTCCCCGAGGTGATGGGTCAGTTCACCACCACGGAAGTAGATGTGGGCGTTGCGCTCCCGGCGGGCAGCCTCGCTGATCTGTTTGTGCAGCTCTTTGATGAGGGCATTCTTTTCGTCTCGTTCCCGCAGAGCTTTGGCTTCTGCGGCACGGAGTTCATCTACGGTTTTGTTCTTTCTTCTGCTCATTGTGATTCCTCCTTTTCGTTATCTGGTTTTGGTTGAGTGTGACTTTGCTGCCCCGAATCAAGCAACACGAGATGGCTGATTCGGGGCGGCCGGGCTGGCGCTGTTTTCTTCTGCGGACGCTTGCTGAGCAGCATCGGCTTCGAAGAAAGCCTGCATCCTGGGGAGAAGACAGCGTGCGATTCGTTCGATGGCATGATCCGGAATGCGCATCTCACTGTTTGGGATGGGATGGTTCTCCTGCATGAAACTCCTTTCTGCCTGCCGCTTGGGCAAGCGAATTGTGTTGTTCCATTGCAAACAAAAAGACCGCATTGCTGCGGCCTGTCTGAACGGAACGGATGATGAAATCATCTGTGTGAATATACGGAGAAAAACAGGAGAACCGAGATGTGGACGCAGGATTGCAAGGCATCTGCGAGAACCCAAGAGCTGGTTGCAAAAATGCAACTATATTTTTGTAAGCGGGTCGAAAAAACGAAAAGTATGTCGTTTTGGTTGACAGCAAATGCAATCAGCTATAGAATATATATCAGAACATATGTTCTGATATGATTTGTGCAGGAGGTGCTAAAATGACCCAGCAATGGCTTCCGGGGGACATCCGGGATAGAATACGCGACCTGTACCGTGCAGCAGGGATGAAACAATCCGACTTGGCAGGCGCCATTGGCATCGACAAAAGCACCCTCAGCCGTTTCATGACAGGGAAGACCGATAAGCTATCCGACAGCAATATCCAAAAGATCGCTCGGTACTTTCAGGTCTCCACCGATTTCTTACTGGGCATCACAGAGGTTTCAGATCGAAAAAACTATGATGTTGGTGAACTGGGACTCACAACACAGGCAGCACGAAATCTGTTCACCCGGAAGGTCGATCCGGAAATTGTATGCGAGCTGTTGGAACATCCCCGTTTTGCAGATCTGACTCACATGATTGCAGCCTACAAAGAGGAACTGTTTTCATCCGGCGTTGCGGTTCAGAATCAGATGCTCAGTTCTCTGAGCGGCATGGTTCTCGCACAGGGAAAGCTGCATCCGGAGGATCAGAATGCAGCACAAGATACAGCAGGTTTACTGCAATCCTTTCGTCAGCCGCTTCGTTTAGCAGAAACAGACGGCATTCAGCAAATATTCATGCAGATTCTTCGGGATATGAAAGCAAGCGGAACGGAGAATGCCAAACAAACCGCTGTTCTCACGAAGGCTTCCATGCAGCAGATCACCGAAACCATGAGCAAGGGCGAGAATGCAATCGACCTCCATACGGTCTCGCCTGAACAGATCATTGGCGGTATCATGGGCGCTATGAAGCTGCCGGATGTACCGGAAAAATATCATGCCTCAATGGTTGCTGCCATGCAGCAATTCCAGCTGGGTTTACTTCAATACTTCACTGTTCTGGAACAGATCAGGCACGACGAAGGAATCGGCAATGACCAATGAGGAACTGTGCATTGCCTGTCAGGCAGGAGAGACAAATGCTGCGGAGGAGCTCATAGCAGTCAACTTCCCTTTCATTCGCTCGGTTGCCCTGGGCTTTGAAAGAGCTTTTCCGGGACTATGGTTGGATGCGGATGATTTCACACAGGAAGGTGCGCTGGCGTTGCTGCGTGCTGTGCAGTACTTTGATCCTGATGCTGGGGCGGGCTTTCTGACTTATGCAGCATCAGCGATCCGCAACGGCATCCGAGATTCAATTCGTGCTGCACGTCGAAACGTGCAGTCGGCACAAGGGAACGTAACATATTCAGATCAGCAATCAGGCACACAAAGCCAACGTGGATTCGCTTCCTTGGGAACAGCCAGTCATGCGAACGATCCGGAGCATCTGTACCTGAGAAAAGAGCTGTTTCAGCAGCTTCATGCCACGATGCAATCTCTGCCCAAACGTGAACAGTTCTGGCTCAGAGTGCGGTTTGGATTTGACGACTGCGAACCGATGTCATTGGCTGAAACTGCCAGACAGTTTCAAATGAGTATCAGTCGGGCAAAGCGATTGGAGCAGCAGGCA
>JAZOCU010000023.1:0-3089 GCA_045596625.1 Oscillospiraceae bacterium
GCTTTTTTCCTATGACGGGTACGTCGATATTAAACGCCAAAGCTCTTATAGTCGGCGAGTCGCTTCCCCAGGAATAACCGCAGTCATCACAGGTCAGGTTTCGGTCTGCGTCGGTGTGCTTGCTCTTTTCTTCGGCACCACATCCCGCTACTGTGCAGGTATGGCGGTGGTAGACGTCATTGACCTTGCCGTACTTACTCCAGGCATGATCGCCTTTGGCTAAGTTATAGCCGTATTTGACGATCTGGTTGCAATCGTAGCATTTCCAATCGCCGGTGTAACCCTTCTCCATGCAGGATGCCTTGTCTGTATTGATCAGTCGCAGATCGGTGTGTCTGGGAGCGAGAATTTCGCCCTCCTGAAGCAGAACTCCACATTCACAATACAGATCACCGCTGTATCCAAATTCGGTACAAGTAAAGGCAACCGCATTCTTGAGCACGGTTTTTCCGTTGTGCTGCTTGGACGTGCTTTTGCCGCGGACCTTTTGATTGCAATGGTCACAGAGATACGTGCCTTCGTAGCCTCTTTGCTCGCAGCTGCCCGCTTTTGACGTGCCGGGAATCAGGGTCAGATTTTCTTCATGCTTGTGGCTGCTTTCAATAACTTCGCCGTAGAAGATCACACCATCGCAGCCGGCACAGACGGTATCACCCGTGTAACCGTCCTTAGTACAGATGGGCTCCGAGGCATTTTTGATTCTTGTGCCGCTGTTGTGCTTGCACTCCTCTACGACCGGTGTAAAGATCAGAATACCGCCGCCCTTGCGCTGTGAAAACAGTGGAACGGTTATGAGCCACTTGAGTTCATTTTCAACTTTCGTAAAAGTGAAGTCCTTTGTTACATCGACATCAATCACCGAACCGGAAGGGGTTCTGTCGCATAAATAGCGAACCTTCCAACCGGTAACTGTGGGATTTTTCATGCCCAGGAGTTCTTTCTTAGCGTATTCAGAGGGTTCAAAGCCAATAATCAGTTTGGAACCATTGACCACCAAATCGCAGCTGGCGTAACCGTTTTCAACAAAGACCAAATCGTTGCTTTGCGTCCATTGGGCGTTTTCATTTTTGTCCTTTGCGGCATTATAGGTTTGCAGCTGCTTTTCGGTACTCAAGCCGCAAATCTGGCATTCCTGATAGGGAACGCCAATCTTGTCAGCGTTGGAATACGGCGTTCCGTGGTTCTGCCAGCCCATCTTGTCGTGCGCTTCCAATGTGGTTTTGTCACATCCGGGCCAGAGGCATTTCAGCCGATGCTGATTGTTGTTCTTATATGTGGTATCTACCTGACACTCCATGGTATCAGGATCGTAGAAATAGTGAATGTGGTCGAGATAATAATTCTTGAATCCGCAATGGATGCATGTCTGCTCATGCCATCGCTCGCCCGTTTTGCTGTCATAGATGAGTCGGGTCTGCTTGCTGTAGCTGTGAGCTTCCAGCTTTTCGGCTTCGCAGCTGTCGCCCACGCAGAGCTTGTAGTGCCCCTTTGTTTCATAGCGTCCGATGTTGTTGCCCGTTCCGGACTGGAAGATAGTTCCGATTAAAGCACCCTTGGAAGCTACGTATTTATTGTAAACGTGCTGAGCCTTCATGTAGGCAACGTTGGAAGTCACCTGGTTGCCGTTGGCATCGGTGATGACACACTTGTAGGAATAATCCTGATAGCAGGCATCCACGGGTACGCTTATGGTGAGCGTGTTGGTTTTACTGCCACGAATCACGCTGTAATCATCGGCACCGCTGTCTGTCAGCAGTTTCCAATCCGAAGCACCACGATAATACCATTGATATTTTAATGTACTGGTGCCCTTGGCAGCCACAGTAAAAGAGCGGAGGTTATTCGCAGGAAACAGCGGGTCATCTGTGCCGGCTGTATGGTAATCCGAAACCTGAGCCACCACACTCTGGGGCTGCTTCAGGATCAGGATCATCTTTTGGCTGTCAAAATGACACACGGTGCAAATGCCGTATTTATCGTAGGTATGGGCTGCTTTGGAGGTGACGTGCTTACTGTCGCTGCAGAATCGGCAAGCTCTCCAGTGATGGGTTTCGCTGATTTCCCAGGAATTTTGGGGAGTGGCGTTGTGGGAGCCATCGGCATTCTTATGGGCCGATGTGATGTGTGCATCCAGATCGCTGTCGCTGATACATCTGTCGGAGCAGTCGCAGCCTTCCTCTTCCAGGCGAATCTCACAGCAGGTTTCGCACAGCAGGGTGCCAGCCGCCTCACAGCTTTCGCAGATATAGCTGTTGTGGAAGCAGTCGCCGCAGTCCTCGCAGAAATGAAATTCATAGTCGCCGTCCTCTACACAAACGGGGGGAGTTTCGGAGCAGTCAGAATTACCTTCACAGCAATCCAGACACAGCTCGCAAAGATCGCACATTTCCACTTCGCAGTAGGCAGTGCCGCAATCAGGACAGAGGTGGTCGTACCAATCGGGATTTTCTACACAATATTCGCCGCAGGAGCAGCCCTCGGAAGCGGCGTTATCCAAACAGCAGAACACGCACAGACCGCAATCATCGCACAGTTCAATGCCGTCCTCGAACAAGCACTCTTCACACTGCTCGCAAATGATACAGCATTCTTCACAGTGCAAATATTCATATTGACAGATTTCATAGGTGCCGTAGCAGTTGCCGCACTCTTCGCAGTGCATCAGCTCCAGCTCCGCGCAGCCCACGCAGAAGCCGCAGCCGTCGCACAGACCGCCCTCCATACAGTCGCCGCAGGACCAGCAGATACCGCACAATTCATCTTCCGAGGTGTAGTAACATTCCAGACAGGCATAGCAATGCCAGCCGTTATCCATATAGCAGTCCGTACACATACGGCAATCGGTACAGAAATGTGGATCCTCAAGCGCGCAGGCGCCGCACTCGCTGCAGTGGGTAGTGTACCAGCATTGCGTGTTCGTACATTCGGGACTGCAACCGCCACACATACCGCAACAGTATTCATCCCAGTGATAATGGTCGCAGTACCAGCATTCCATACCGTCTTCCCAGTCTGCGAAGACCTCGGTCGGCATTAGACTGCTCAACATCACCAGGCATAGCAGTATGGAAAAAATTCTTGTTATAATC
>JAZOCU010000024.1:0-47512 GCA_045596625.1 Oscillospiraceae bacterium
CTTTTGCTGCGTTTTTAGGCTTTGCATATGATCCCGATAGTTATGCCGCAGACTCTGAAAGGGAATGAACAGCATATACAAAAGATTCAATGCCAGCAGACCCCATAGCAGTTTTGCAGAGAATAGCTTTTTGAGTTCGTACAGCAATTTATCACCTTCTTTTTGATTATCCGTTAACTGATATCAATTTCCAGCATCTTGTATTCGGCTGAGCCTTTCGGAAGTACATATGCCACCTTCATAGGCTCGTCCTCTTTGATGATAAACACATGATCCACCGCATCGGAGCTGATGATATGCATCAATTCGTTCGGATATATACCGTCATTCGTGAAATCAATTATCTGCACCTCGCTGCCATCCAAACGGCAAACAAAGAGTTGTCGCTTTTCGGCATAACTCTGGTAATAAATGTGGGTGTCAGTCAGGCAATAGTTCACATAGCAATTCGTAATCAGTTTTTTCGGATTGCTGCCGTCTGCATTCGCTGTATACAGTATGGGCACGTTTTCTTCCCAGCGGATGTAATATAGTTTTTCATCGGAAGCAGTGACCTGCCCCACATAATCATCGATCTTTTGTATCGAATCCGTTTGCAGATCATATTGCAGCAATTCCATATTTGCATTGCAAAAATACAGGTATTCTTCCGTTGCGGTCATGCCTTGCAGGATCGAATCGGAAATTTTCTTGCGGTCACCGATTTCGCCTGTTTTACGATTGTAAGTAAAGAAATACGAAGGCCCGCATAAATAGATCAGATCTTCTCGGATCATTATACCACCGATACAATGCTGATTCTCAGGATACATTTCCTTTTCAAAATCCGTGCCGTAGGAATTGGTCAGCAGCACTTGTTCTTCACCGTCACGCTTGCAGATCAATTGATTACCTCGGTTATAATACAAACCCTCCGTTGTTGCAACAGGAGAGTTGCAATCAAGATGCGCTTCACAATTACCGGGCGTATTCACATCATGGGGACAGCCGACAATATTGCAGTCCGGTTGGACTTTTCCTGTGGAAAGCTCTATTTTGTAGCGGAAATGTGAAGCCCCATAGAGAAAGTTGTCGTCTATGGTATAGTCCATTGTCATAATGCCAAAGGACTTATTGTCCACAGTAAAACCGTTGGATGACACCCCCAGAATGTGCTGCCCCTGCTGCACAGCCTCCTTTTCCGACTCAATATTCACATAGCCGCTTTGAGAAGATTTGTCCGTCTTTCCTGTTTGACTATCCGCATTCGGCAGTTCGTGTTGCGTGTGCATCCAATATATACTGCCTGCCACAATACCGCAGAAAGCGGCTGCAGCGGTAATACCTGCTGCAATTCTTTTTCTACGATTTGGTTTTACTTCCATTCTGCTCACCCTTTCCAATGGAATCTCAATCCATTCAGTTTCGGTTTCCTTATCCTGATGCAGTGGCTTTGCCAATTGTTCCGCCTCTGTGATAAACCGTTCATCCAGACGATTCATTGCGTTCAGAAAATCCTGTTTATTCACAGCCATCCCTCCTGTTCCAGCAATCGTTTCAAGCGCTTTCTGGTACGGTACAGCGATATCTTCACCTTGCTCTCCGATATCCGATACATCAAAGCAATCTCATGAATTGAGGCATATGCCATATATCGCTGTACAAAAATGGTGCGCTGCTCTACAGAGAGCGCATCCAAGAATCGAACCAACAGCTCATTCAGCAAGCATTGATCAACATGTGCTTCCACATTTTCCTCAGATGGAATACAATCGGAAAGCTCATCCAGAATCAGCGGCAGTTGCTCGCTGCTGCGCTTTAGCCGCATATGATACTTCCGGCGGTCATAGGCAAGATTCTGCACGATCGTAGTTACATATGCCGCCAGATTGCGGGGTTTTTGCGGCGGAATGGTATTCCAGAGCCGCAGCATGGCATCGTTTACACATTCGTCGGAATCTTGTTTGTTATGTAAAATCCGTTCAGCAACTTCTCGGCACATATGACCGTATTTCGTTTTGGTTTCTGCAATTGCCTGTTCATCCCGTGTTTCATACATCAAAATGATCTGTGCATCATTCATCACTGCACCTCCTTTCACTATAATCGACGACAATTCGCTTTATTGGGTTACATAATTTTTTTTACATCGATCGTTCTGCTTCGAATTATAGCGAATATCATCGTAAATTACAAGCATACTCCACTTAACAAGATTTCCGGTTTTCGTTCACGATGCATCGATACATAGAAATACTGCCTATATCGAGGCTTATTTCTTCCTCATGGTGCGGTGCAGAATCGGTCGCAGTGGCTTTCTGTGATGTTGGTACTGCAATTGGGATACTATTGCGATTTCGGGCATAAACAGATTTCAGGAAATCAGGGGGATAGGAGGTGATCAGTTCAATGAAAAACAAAGCCCTCGTATTGTCCTCACCGGACAGAAAAAGAAAAACAGGTGTTATTTCAAAGTGAAATAACACCTGTTTTCGTGATTTTTGGATGGAGCATACGGGATTCGAACCCGTGACCCCCACACTGCCAGTGTGGTGCGCTCCCAGCTGCGCTAATGCCCCAAGATGGCGGAGATGGTGGGATTCGAACCCACGGGACGTGTTACCGCCCAAACGATTTCGAGTCGTTCTCGTTATGACCACTTCGATACATCTCCGTACGTGGGTAACTCGCTCGAACTCAGCGTCGTTCTCCCTAACGAGAAATAGTATAACATACTTTGAGAAAAAAATCAAGAGCTTTTTGAAAAAAATTTTCAGAAAATAAAAACACTCCCTTGAATTTTTTTGTAGAGTATGATATACTGAAGATATCATTTCCAGTAATACTACAGGAAATGCGTGTTAGAAAGAAAAGAGGAGGGTCTATTGAGATGCGATTTTTCAGACATCGCAGTGCGAAAGCGTTTGCTGTGCTGCTTTCAGTGATGACAGCAGCAGTATCCGTACCGTATCAGACATCGGCACTGGTGACCGATCCGGCTGGGGATTATGATAACTTTGCGAAAGCACTGCAGTATTCACTGCATTTTTACGATGCCAATATGTGTGGACCGGAGGTAGAGGATAACAGCCGGTTTCGTTGGCGCGCCAATTGTCATACATATGACAGTGCGGTACCGCTGATTGCGATGGATATGGATGTTCCGATCAAGGAACGGGTTGGCACAAATCTGTCGGCAGAATTTATCAAAACGCATTATGACATACTTAATACCGGAACCGAGGATGGAACCGTAGATGTTTCGGGTGGATATCATGATGCAGGTGACCATGTAAAATTCGGTTTGCCGGAAGCATATGCGGGTTCAACGGTATCATGGGGCTATTATGAGTTCCGTGAGGCATATGAAGAGTGTGAGCAAACAGAACATGTAGAAACGATCATTCGGTATTTCTGTGATTATTTCATGCGCTGTACCTTCCGCGATGCAAACGGCGATGTTGTTGCATTCTGCTATCAGGTAGGTGACGGTGATGTGGATCATGCCTATTGGCAGCTGCCGCAAAATGATACCATGGTACGCACGGCTTGGTTTGCGACAGCAGACAATCCGACGACCTGTAATGTAACCAATACCGCAGCCTGTCTTGCGATCAACTATCTGAACTTCAAGGATACGGATCCTGCCTATGCCGAGAAGTGTCTGGATTATGCCAAGGCACTGTATGAGTTTGCCAATGCGAACGAGAAAACATGTGCAGTCACAGATGAGGGTCCCAAGCAATATTATAATTCTTCCAAGTGGGAGGACGATTATTGCTTTGCAGCTTGCTGGATGTATCTGATCACAGGAGAAGCAAGCTATATCAGTGATATGCTGCCCTATTATGATTATTATGCACCGCCCGGGTATGTCTATTGCTGGAATGATATGTGGAATGGTGTTGGACTGCTGATGGCACGCATTTCCGAGACCTACACTTCCGGTAAGACCTATACGGAAGCAGAGAATCCGCTGGGACAGTGTGATCTTGCCATTGAGTATATGCTGGCAGCCGGTAAAAATCCTTATGAAGAGATTGATTTCTGGGGAATGTGCGCCAAAGCATATAACGGATATATGTCCGGTTCACCCGGTACGATTACGCCGCAGGGATATTTCTGGCTGAACACATGGGGTTCTGCCAGATATAATACCGCAGTCCAGTTCTGTATTATGGTGTATGAGAAATACACCGGCGGCAAGGATTATTACAACAGCAGCAATCCGGATCATACCTTTGCGGAATGGGCAAAGGGACAGATGGAGTACATTCTCGGTAATAATGAAACGACTTACCTTGAGGGTGAAGGCGGAAAGGGAAGCCGCTGCTATCTGGTTGGATACGATGAAAACTCAGCAGCCTATCCGCACCACAGAGCATCCTCAGGTCTGACCAAGTGTGAGGATACGGATCCGCAGCTTTATGTATTGTTTGGAGCGTTGTGCGGCGGTCCCGATGCGGACGATGCACACAAGGATGTGACCGAGGACTGGATCTACAACGAAGTTACCATTGACTATAATGCAGCCTGTCCGGGTGCTGCAGCCGGATTGTATCTGATGTATAAGGATCAGTATCCGCAGTCCATTACGCCCAACTTCCCGCCTGAGGATGATGGCGGCAGAGGCAGTGAAAGCGGCGGAGACGGTGAAGGCGGCAGCAAAGGTACGTGGGTTGAGGCCTGCGGTATTGATGATATCAATGCCGAGGGTGCCGGTGTTACCAAGGTATCTCTGATGGTGAAATCCACAGATGGTAAAGCACCGGAGAATCTGACGGTACGCTACTATATTGATATTTCCGAGATTGCGGATTTCAGTAAGGTAGAGGCATCCATTTTGTATGATCAGGTATCTGCTGAGGCAGCACCGGCAGCAGCAACGATCTCTGCACCGATCAAATGGGAAAAGGATTCTCAATATGCCTATACGGAGATCAGTTGGGGTGATTATAATTTTGTCAATTGCGGCAAGAAGCTGCAATTCAAGATTGGTTTTTATTATGGTGACAAGTGGGATCCCAACAATGATCCCAGTTATCAGGATCTGACCATATTCAAAGAGGACGATGCGTTCTTCGGTACCGGTAATGAGGTCAGAACAGATCGTATCTGTGTGTATGCAGACGGCAAGCTGATTGGCGGTATTGAACCGGATGGTACAGTACCCTCAGATTCAAATGCTGCGGTTACCACCGCAGCACCCGACAAGCAGGATATATCTTATGGTGATGTCAATTGTGATGGCGTTGTCAAGATCGACGATGTAGTGCTTTGCAATCGCTATATTGCAGAGGATAAGGAGATCACCATTTCCACGCAGGGTATTGCCAATGGCGATTGTGATCCGGATGGCAGCGTGAATGCTTATGATGTCACAATGATCCTGCAATTTTTGGCACATTTGATTCCTTATGAAAATCTGGGCAAATAATAGAAACAAGGAGCTGTCTGCTCGCAGAGCGGGCAGTTCCTTTTCTTTTGGAAGCAAGCGAAAGACAACGATGTAATATGCGATACAGAAAGGATGATATGTATGCAATATTCTGCATTTTCCGCACAAAATGTGACTGCACTTCGCCTTGAAGCACAGCAGAAGGGATTGTTTCTTCCTGTAAGTGAATCCACAGCAGCGTTGGAGCAGCCGGATCTTCTGCATGGCAGAGAAATCGCAAACCGCAAGGTGATACAGATCCCCTTTGCGCCCGATGCAACAGAGCATGGTGCACCGACCGAAGCAACAATGCAGCGATATTGTGCTGCCGCATCCCGATCCGCCGGTATGGTCTGGAGCGAGCCGATCGCAATTTGTCCTGAGGGTCGAATGGACAAGGCACAGCTTTGTCTGACTGAGGAAACACTGCCGATGATTACTGCAATGGTCACTGCTATGCGGCAAGCAGCGCAGAACAGCGGTGAGACGGCACCGGTTTTGATCGCTTTGTTGGATCATGCGGGTCGTTATGCGATGGAGCCGCAGCCGGTGGATCGCTGTCCTGTGCTGGCGCATGAGAATGTCGAACTGATTTCGGATAAAACGCTTTCCGAGCTGATCGTGACAGTAGGCGAGGCGGCACGTCTTGCAGAGCAGGCAGGCTTTGATGGCATTGCAATTCATGCAGCCCATCGGAATCTGTTCAGCGAGAGCCTTGCGGCATTTTCAAGAGATGGTGTATTTGGCGGCGATTTTGAGGACAGAACACGGTTTTTGCGTGATTGCTTTACGGCTGCGAGTCTGACGGTCAATGAAAGTTTTTTGTGCATCCGGCTGAATCTTTATGACGGGATCCCACAGCCCTTTGGATGGGGTATGGCATTTGAGGATGAATATGCCCCCGATCTTTCAGAGCCATCGCTGCTGCTTCGTGTGCTCCACGAACTGTATGATGTGACACTGGTTTCCTGCGAAGCAGGCGATCCGCATTACAATCCCCATGTTCAGTGCCCCGGTGGGGGAGACGATCTGCCTGAGCATCCACTGGTAGGCATCAGCAGACTTTGCACCTGTACCGCAATGGTGGATAGTGCATTGCAGCAGAATGTAAAGCTGATCCTGCCGAACTGTTCTTATATCGAGGCATTTGCCCCTAATCTGGGCGCTGGTATGATCGCAGAGGAATTTGCATCCTTTGCGGTGCTTTGAAGCAAAGAAAAGTCCGCTGTCTGTGTGACAGCAGAACGGAGCATACACTATGGCATTAGACGGTGCATTTTTGCATTGTATTCAACAAGAGCTTTCTGTCCTCATCGGCAGTCGTGTCGAGAAGATCCATCAGCCATCCCGTGACACACTTCTGTTAAGCTTTCGCGGCAAGCAGGGATCTGTAAAGGTGTTGTGTTCGGCATCTGCCGATGCAGCACGAGTGCATATTACGGAGGAAACTGTGGAAAATCCGCCGCAGCCACCAATGTTTTGTATGCTGATGCGGAAGCATTTGGGCGGCGGCAGGCTGGAAGCCATCCGACAGGATGGACTGGAGCGGATCTTGTTTCTGGATTTTCGCTGCAGCAATGAGCTTGGCGATTCTGTGGTACACACGTTGGTCTGCGAGATCATGGGACGCTGTTCCAATTTGATCTTGCTGAATGAAACAGGAAGGATCATTGACAGTATCCGTCGAGTGGATGAGGATATTTCCCGTGTGCGATTGGTGCTGCCGGGTATGGAATACAGTGTACCGCCCAGGGAACCGAGGATTTGTTTCCTGACGGATCCTCCCGCATTGATCCGACAGCAGCTGCAATCGGCACCGGCAGGGCCGTTATCCAAAGCTTTGATCCGGCAGTTTGAGGGAATTTCACCGATTGTTGCCAGAGAATGGGAATTTTTCGCCGGTCATGGGGAACCGTTGTCGCTGCCGTTATCGGAAACACATATGGATCGGCTGCTATTTGCCATTGGCAAGAGCCGGCAAATGCTGACAGAGAATCGCTGTGTATATACCACCATCCGCACGAAGGAAGGACAGCTTAAGGATTTTTCTTTTCAGCATATCAGTCAGTATGGCAGCCTGATGATTACGGCATCGTATCCGACGGCAAGCGAGACATTGGATGCTTTTTTCTCACAGCGGGATCGTTTTACACGGCTGAAGCAGCGTGCCAATGATCTGTTTCGGTTTCTGATGAACGCATCGGAGCGTATTACCAAGCGGCTCAGTCTGCAGCGTGAGGAGCTGCTTGCCTGCGATTCTATGGAGCAGGATCGCCGCAGAGGGGATTTACTTTCTGCCAATCTGTATCGGCTGCAGCGAGGTGATCGCATGGCAGTGGTAGAGGACTTTTACGAAGAATCCGTACCGACGGTACAGATCCCGTTGGATGTACGGCTGACACCGGCACAGAATGCACAGCAGTATTATAAAAAGTATCAGAAGGCTTGCACGGCAAAAAAGATGCTCACCGCACGGATTGCCGCAGGTGAGCAGGAGCTGCAATATATCGAGAGCGTATTTGATGCGCTGACACGTGCAGAATGCGAATCTGATGTGGCACAGCTTCGTCTGGAACTTGTAGAGCAGGGCTATCTGCGTGAGAGTAAAAAGGGTGTCAAGCCACCAAAGGCATTGCCACCGCTTACATTTTGTTCTACCGATGGCTATATGATCTATGTAGGACGCAACAATCATCAGAATGACCGGCTGACACTGAAAACAGCAGAAAAAACCGATATCTGGATGCACACGCAGGCAGTACACGGCGCCCATGTGATTGTGCAGACCAACGGAGAAACTCCGCCCGATCGGACGTTGGAGGAAGCTGCGATCTTAGCGGCATATCACAGCCGCGGTAAGGATTCCGCACAGGTTGCTGTGGATTATTGTCTTGCAAAGTATGTGAAAAAGCCGGCAGGAGGACGCCCGGGCATGGTGATCTATACCAATTATCAAACCGCCTTTGTTACACCGGATGCGGCATTGGCAGAGCACCTGCGCGTAAAGGAATAGAAAAGAACACACCGATGAAACGGAGCAGCTTGTGCCTTTCATCGGTGTGCTTTTTCGTTTAGTGTTCATTGCTCAGCAGCAGTGTTTTGCGGTATTGATTGGGCGTCTTTCCTGTAATTTTCTGGAACTGCCGCAGGAAGTAGTGATAATCGGTATAGCCGCACTGTTCGGCAAGACTTGCAATGCTCAGCGAGGAGGTCGTAAGCAGATAGATGGCATAGGAAATACGGGCGTTGATCCAATCCTGATGGAAGCTGATGCCAAAATGTTCCTTGTAGATCTGACGGAAATAGCCTTCGCTGTAAGAATAATGCTTACAGAATTCCTGGATGCTGCCCTGTTTATCCGCATAAAGACTGGTGCGGATCTTGCAAAGAGAACCTGCATGGGGTCGCTTTTTCTGAAGCTGTAAAGCTTCTGCCTGTTCATCCAGACGGGCAAGGATCGCATCGACACCTGCTTTAGGATCCATTGCAGCAGGGAAGGGGAGGCAGCAGCAAACAAAGGATTCCATATCATACAGGGAAAGGAAATGGGGCTGATGGATCAGCAATGCTGTCAGATGGGCTTCCAAAAGCTGACAGTCCTCCTCTGAGACAAAGGGAATTCCTACTGCAAGGAAGGTATCGGTATCTGTACGGCCGCAGACGCTGTCATTGCGTCCGAGACTGCGTAATGTATCAGCAATGCAGCAATGGAGCTGATACGTGCTTTGCTGCAGATCCAGCTTGGAATAAGCGGTGTTGGCAATGATGCGGAAGCCGAGAATATAGCAGTTCTGCGGAACGTGCGCCATCCGGACAGAAACGGCTTTTTCCATACCGCTTCGATTATACAGACCGGTTATGGCATCGTGCTGCTCCGAAAGATTCTGACATTGGAGCAGATATTGGATATCATTTTTGATGCACAGGAATTCAAGTCCGTTGGAAGCGGCTTTTAGCCAGTTGCGGTAGACGGCATCATAGGTTTCGGGCTGCAAATAACTGAGCACGATATAGCCCAGCATGCGATTATGGAAAAATAAAGGTGTATAATAATGTACAGCAGCCTTATCATAGCTTTGAAACAATGTGGAAAGCTGATGCTTTTTGATCGGCGGAGGCTGCGGGCCGTGATACCACGGCGTCAGATTACGGCAAATGAGGGTATCTTCCTCAGAAAGAGTGCGCAGATCATACCAGTGCTCAAAGAGACAGAGGAAAATATAAACGACATTGCGTACAAGAAAACAATACTCACCCAAAGTCTGACTATATTCGTCCAGTGTTTTACAGGTCACAAGCTTTTGCTCCATTTGACCGAACGTCATCCATTTGTCGTAGTTTTGTTTTATGCGCATTTCTTCCAGTTCTTCGGCAAGGAAAGTGTTATGATCAATGCAGGGACAAGTATCACCGGGAACTCGCATGCCGGTTGGCGGTGTAAAGGCGGGGGCATCCTGTCCATGGATCCGTGCCAGCAGATCGGTGACAGCAGCCTGTCCCAGCGCCTTGCGATTGCGCTGATAGGTAGAAAGCAGCGGCGAGTGATACACGCGCTCCTGTACATATTCGTAGCCGATGATCGAAACATCCTGCGGCACACGAATCTGACTGGTCAGCAGACGATCCAGCAGACCATATGCCATATAATCATTGGCACAGACGATCGCCTGAGGCAGCTTGCGTTTCCCCGAGTGATATGCGTCTGCCAGATCTTCACCGGAATTGATCCAGTAGTTGCCGAAGATGACTTTATTGGGATCATAGGGGATCCCATGTTGTTCCAGCGCCTTTCGATATCCCTGAACACGCATAACGGCAGAGGGTGTATTTTCAAATCCGGTAAGCATATCGATATCGGTAAAGCCATGCACTTCAATGAGATGCGAGGTAATATCGGCAATATCAGCCTCATCACTGGTGTTGAGATAATGGATATTGGGTGTTGCCAGCTCATCAATCGGTGCGCCGGGTGCACCGAGTATAACGATCGGGAGATCGGTACGCTGTGCCAGAGCATCCTTGATTTTATGCTTGAGCTGGTGATTGGTGAAGGATTCCGCGATCATGATCAGACCGCTTAATTCTTCGGAAAAGATCAGATCGTAGATCCGATTTTCGCAATAGAGCATCTCATCGTATTCATAGGGATTATATACATTGGAAAATACAGCGATATCGACCTGTTCACATTGTGCCTGTTCAATGATACCGTGCATAATCTGCCGCTGTTCAATGCAGTTGACTTCGGCAGCCACAACGCCTATTATTTTTCGTTGAGGAGAATTCATGCGGCAGCTCCTTTCTGTAAAATGGTAAGTGCAGCATAAAGGATCGTGCTTGTGCAATGTTGTTTCATTTTGTGGATTTTATTATATTATAACAGGGTTTTTGCTGTAAGTCAATTGATTTGCGATAAAAAATCGAAAAAGTTGCTGCATTTTGTCCAATATTTCTGTGATTTGTGCATTGACGAGCTTGTCAGACAGAGAGAATCGTTTCAAACGATCATAACACTATGCAATCAACAAGAAAGCTGCTTTTGATGGATTATCAAAAGCAGCTTAGAATGAATGGTTATGATTCAGTTTCTTCGGCGCACACTGTTCTTACCGCATGAATACCACGCAGAATATGCGCTTTTGCTTCCATGGCTTTTTCCTTGGAAAGAGCCGCCTTATGTTCCAACGGATAGGGAATCCCCAGCGCACGATATTTTTCCACACCCATCGTATGATAAGGGATCACATCCAATGCGTTCAGATTCTGCAGTGTGCCGATCCATTTGCCCAGACGTTCCAATTGTCCGGGATCATCGGTGATGCCGGGTACTACCACATGACGGATCCAGACCGGGATCTGTTTTTGCTCCAGATATCTGGCGAAGGCAAGGATATGTGTATTATTCATACCGGTGAGTTGTCTATGTGCCTCGCTGTCAATATGCTTGAGATCCAGCATTACCAGATCGGTGACAGACAGCAGCGCATCTAGCTTTGCATGCATAGCGGTATGTTCGGGATGAAACACCGCACCGGAGGTATCCAGGCAGGTGTGGATGCCATCAGCCTTTGCCTCCTGAAAGAGTGCTGTCACAAAATCAAGCTGCAGCAGCGGTTCGCCGCCTGTGACAGTGATGCCGCCGTTTTCATAGAAGAAACGGTTTTTACGGTAACGTGCGAGGATCTCCTCCACGGTGATTTCCGATCCGCCTCCGATCTCCCATGTATCGGGATTATGGCAGTATTGGCATCGCATGGGGCATCCCTGTAAGAACAATACCAAGCGGATGCCGGGACCATCAACAGTACCGAAGGTTTCCAATGAATGAATGAAGCCCTTCATCTTGGCTTACATAGTGTCGTGGAAGGTACGGGAGATCACTTCATCTTGTTGTTCTTTTGTGAGCTTGATGAAGTTGACGGCATAGCCGCTGACACGCACGGTAAGCTGCGGATATTTTTCGGGATGAGCCTGTGCATCCAGCAGTGTTTCTTTGGAGAACACATTGACATTGAGATGATGGCCGCCCTTTTTCACATAGCCATCCAGCAGGGCAACCAGATTATCAATTTGTTGTTTGGTAGCAGCCATAATATAGTCTCCTTTCACAAGGGTCAGAGGGTTTCGGTATTTTCCTGATTGCATAGATCATCCAGACCTTCAAAGAGGGTAGGGGAACCGCACGCACCGTTGCTGCAATCCAGCTCCACAGCGAGATCGCCTGCGAAGATACGGTCATCCTGTCCGAGCGCACCGGGAATAATGGAAAACGTATTGGAAATGCCATCCTGTGCATCCTTAAACGGCAGCTTGGAGACCGAAGCCAGAGAAGCGATAGCACCATTGGTATCTCTGCGATGCATCGGATTGGCACCGGGAGCAAAGGCTTCTCCTTTTTTTCTGCCATCGGGTGTTGCACCGGTATTTTTACCATATACCACATTGGAGGTAATGGTGAGAATGGATGTTGTGGGGATACCGTCACGATAGGTATGATTTTTCCGGATATGCCCCATGAAGGTATGCACGATGTTGTATGCGATCTCGTCCACACGATCATCATCGTTGCCATATTTGGGGAAATCGCCTTCGATTTGATAATCAACAGCGATTCCCCGTTCATCACGGATCACCTTTACCTTAGCATATTTGATGGCAGAAAGGGAATCCGCAACAACGGAAAGACCGGCAATACCGGTAGCAAACCAGCGGGTGACATGTTTATCGTGAAGTGCCATCTGGATTTTTTCGTAGCAATATTTATCGTGCATATAGTGGATGATATTGAGTGTATTGACATATACGCCGGCCAACCATTTCATCATATCATCGTATTTTTTCATGACCTCATCGTAGTCGAGATATTCGGAGGTAATGGGACGGAATTCGGGGCCGACCTGCTTGCCGCTTATTTCATCAATGCCGCCGTTAATAGCATAGAGCAGACATTTTGCAAGATTGGCTCTTGCGCCGAAAAACTGCATTTCTTTGCCGACTTTCATAGAAGAAACGCAGCAGGCGATGGCATAATCATCGCCGTGAGTAAAGCGCATCAGATCATCGTTTTCATACTGAATGGAGGAGGTTTCGATGGAGATTTTGGCGCAGAAGCGTTTGAAATTGATCGGCAGTCTGGCAGACCACAGTACCGTCAGGTTGGGTTCCGGTGCAGCACCCAGGTTTTCCAGCGTATGCAAATAGCGGTAAGACATTCTGGTGACCATATGGCGGCCATCCACTGCAATGCCGCCGATGGATTCGGTGACCCATTGGGGATCGCCTGAAAAGAGTGCGTTATATTCGGGTGTGCGCGCAAATTTGATAAGCCGAAGCTTCATAATGAAGTGATCCACCAGTTCTTGAATCTCCTGCTCGGTGAACACGCCGTTTTTAAGATCTCGTTCTGCGTAGATATCGAGGAAGGTAGAGGTGCGTCCTAAGGACATCGCAGCACCGTTTTGCTCCTTGACGGCAGCAAGATAGCCGAAATAGAGCCACTGTATTGCTTCCTTGGTATTACGGGCAGGCTTGGAGATATCAAACCCATAGCTTGCTGCCATTTTTTTCAGATCTTCAAGTGCACGGATCTGTTCTGCAAGTTCTTCTCTGTCACGGATCACCTGGGAATACATGGCAGAGCGAGTAGTCATCTTCTGTTCTTCTTTATCTTCGATGAGACGGTCGATGCCATACAAAGCGACTCGGCGGTAATCACCGATGATACGGCCTCTGCCATAGGCATCCGGCAGACCGGTGATGATATGGCTGGAGCGACAGGCACGCATTTCCGGTGTATAGGCATCGAACACACCGGCGTTATGTGTTTTGCGATGGGTAGAAAAGAACTCTTTTACCTGCGGATCCAGTTCATAGCCATGATCACGGCAGGCTTTTTCTGCCATACGAATACCGCCATAGGGCATCAGTGCACGTTTGAAGGGTTTATCGGTCTGAAATCCGACGATCTGTTCTTTTTCCTTATCGAGATAGCCGGGACCGTGAGAGGTAATGGTAGAAATAATTTTTGTATCCATATCCAGCACACCGCCTGCTTCCCGTTCTTGTCGGGAAAGCTCCACGACCTGTGCCCAGAGAGCTTTGGTACGGTCGGTAGGACCGGTCAGAAAGCTTTCATCGCCGTCATAGGGGGTATAATTATGCTTGATAAAGCTCCTGACAGCGATTTCATTGACCCAAGTTCCTTTTTCAAAGCCGTTCCAGCCATCCAACATTACATTCATAGCAGATCCTCCTTGTGCCTTGATCGACATATGATAGTTTCCACTTCTATTATACATAATTCTTTCGAAAAAAGAAAGAGCTTCTGAAGATTTTTTTTGTATTTCATCAAGCTGTCGTATTTTTACGGAAAAACCGGAACAATCCTTGGGAATATGCCGATGTTTTTTTGAAATTTGTGGATATGTGGGAAATGCTTGCATTTTCATTGGGAATATGTTACAATAAATAATATCGTATTTCTTGGAAAGGAGTGAGGAAATGCTTTGTGTTGCCGTGATGGATGATGATATTGTATTTTGTGCGCAGTTTGAAAAAATGCTGTATCGCTACGGCGAAGTGAATCAGATCAAAATCACAGCCGATGTCTATTATTCCGGTGAATCACTGTTGCAGGCATTGGCGGATGGTGCGTTGTATGATATCCTGTTTCTGGATATTGCAATGCAGCAGATCAATGGTGTGGATGTCGGGCGGTATGTACGGGAAACGATGCAGAATGAAGCACTGCAGATCGTATATGTATCGGGCAAAACGCAATATGCCATGGAGCTGTTTCAAGTGCGCCCGTTCTGGTTTCTGGAAAAACCGGTAGAGGATACACAGCTTGCTGTTTGTCTGGAGCAGTATCGGAATCGTTTCGCAGGGACACACAGCTATCTGTATTATACGGCATTCAAAATGGAACATCGCATTGCATTGCGGGATGTGCTTTATTTGGAAAGCAGCGGCAGAAAAATCCTGATTCATACGACCGGCGAACCCATTGCCTTTTACGGACGGCTGGATCTGATCTGCGACCATTCAGCGGCAGGAACGATGCTGCGGATTCATAAATCCTTTGCGGTCAATCCGCGTTATGTAGCAAGCTGTTGTTCGGATTCTGTTTGTCTCTGTGATGGCACAGAGCTTCCCATCAGCCGCAAATACCGAAAAGAGGTACGCACTTTGCTGCTTTCGATGAATGTTTTTTTGTAAAGCACAAGATGATCGGATTTCGGAAAATACAGAGAAAGGATGGAATTTCTGTTGAATACAGCAATTTATCTGATATCCAATGCCTTCAGCATCTATGCGATGTTTCAGTTTACGAAGGTATTTTATACGAAAGGGCGGGCAGGTTCCGGTTGGATCTTTCTGGGATATGTCGTATTTTTCCTGCTCAACAGCGGTGCCTATTTACTGTTTGCAAATCCGCTGCTGAATATTCTGACCCGACTGGTACCGTTTTTTCTGATCTCTTTGTTATATGATACGAAGATGTCCACCCGATTCCTGGCTACATTGACGATCTATGCCATGGGGATGCTTTGTGACGGTGTAATGTTTACGATCGCACAATGGATCCCGTTCAGCGAGGTGGTGTTCTCCTCCGGCTTTGCCACCGCACTGGCATTGTTCTTTGTGGCATTGGCTGCCGGCAAGCTTTCCATGATACGAAGCAATGCCCAGAAGCGTCTGCCGCTTACTTATATGCTGGCGTTGTTATTTGTACCGATCGGCAGTATGATTGTTGCCAATGTGGGTATGGGCGAATATGATTTTGGCAGTATTCTGATGGCGATGATCCTGCTGGGTATCAATGTCGTCGTATTCGGCTTGTATGATGTATTGCTTCGTACTGAGACGCTGCGCGCTGAAAAGGAGATTTATTTTCAGCAAAATAAGTATTATGCAAACCAGATCCGTCTTTTGGAACATGCACAGGAAAATATGCAGTTTCTGCGGCACGATATGAAGAATCATCTGGCCAGAATGTCTGCACTGCTTCAGAATGAGGAATATGATAAGCTGAAAGGATATTTGCAGCAAACCATTGCAAAGATGCATCCTGCATCCGAATACCTCAGTACCGGAAACAATGATCTGGATTGCCTGATCAACTATAAGCTGAGTCTTGCAGAGGCAATGGGTACAGAGATCACTGTCCATACTGAACTGCCGCAGGAGCTGTTCGTTTCGGATTTCGATATGACAGTGCTGATGGGCAATCTACTGGATAATGCATTGGAAGCGCTGCGAGTTTGTCCAAAAAAGCAGCTGGATCTTTCTCTGCTGTATCAGAAGGAGATGCTCAATATCGGAATCCGCAATACCTACATGAAAGAGATGGGAAAGAAAAAGCGTTTTGCAGCAGAGGACGAAATGCTGCATGGATTTGGCTTGAAAAGTGTGCACCAGGCTGTACAGAATTATAACGGTCATATGCAAATTGATGAGAGCGATACATATTATACGGTGCAGGTATTGCTGTATCGGAAATGAGATTGCAGGAAAACAGGAGCTGTTCGAATCGAAGGACAGCTCCTGTTTTTTGCTGCTGTGCGGTTTGATTTTTACCATTTGTATCAGTTTATCGACCAAATTTACCAATTCCGACAAATTCCGAAGAGAATGCTGTTACAATAAAAGCGCCGGAAGATCAAAATCATCACAATACTATGAAAGGAGTCGATTGGCAATGAAACATAAGATTGCATCTATTGCGCTGAAAATGAGCGGCAGTCTGGCAGCACTGGCATTGATCGTCACATCGATGACCGCCAATGCTGCTTGTATGTGGCTGACTTATCAGGAAGAAATGCCTGCTGATGCCAAGCAGCTGCGTAAGTTCTGATGTTTTATCATCTCTCGGAGCGGATCACAGCCTATTTTGAAACGCAGCAAGTGATCGATCCGAAGAAACGGGAGCTGTATCGTTATGGTGTGCAGCAGGGATTCACGATCCTGCTGAATGTGATAACAGCGGTCACGATCAGTTTGTTGTGCGGAATGCTCCTGCAGGGATTGCTGTTTCTGGCGGCATATATTCCGCTGCGCAGCTATGCAGGAGGCTATCATGCCAAAACACCCATCCGATGCTATCTGCTTTCAGCTGTTATGATTCTCGCAGTTCTTCTGGTCATGCGGTTTGTTCTTATCACAGATCGCATATGCTTGATCATATTGGGTATCGCATCGGGAATCGTGCTGCTGCTGGCACCGGTGGAGGATCAGCATAAACCATTGGATGCAGCAGAGATTCGGGTGTATCGCAGACGTACCTGCTTGTTATGGCTGACAGAGCTGCTTTTTGCTGTCGTTTGTTTGGGATTGCAGCTTCGGGAGACGGCAGTTTGTCTGGCAATCACTTTGCTGGTAATGGCAGTGATGCTGGTGTTGGGATATTGGAAAAACCATATTCTGCATAAGCGAGCTGCCGATGAAGGCAAAACCTAAAACGAAGCCCATAGCATGAAAGCGGCAGAAGCAGGATATGCTTCTGTCGCTTCTGCGTTATGGAAGAAGAGAAACGGTTGACATTTCCTGTCGGATTATGGTATCATCAGAGAGAAGTTTTCAAGATGGGAAAGGAAAAAGCAGATGAACGCTGTGCCAAGGAAGAAAGTTTTTACCGTTTGGCTGCTCAGTATGATCTTGGCAGCATGCTGCGGCTGTGAGGCTGCTTCGGATCAGAGCAGCAGATATTCTTTGGAAAGTCAAAGCAGCCGGATGACGACATCCGCAACGATGGCATCGACCGACACAGCGCTGCAATCTACAGCGGCCATGGAAAGTGGAACTACTGTGACTTTCCAAACTGTGACAGAGCTTGTAACGAGCACGCCTCTGTCAACCACAGTCACAACGACCACAGTAACGCTGCCTCCGATCCTGCCGCCGCCTGCTGCCGAGGCAGATCTGCAGCAGCTTCTGCAGCAAATGACGCTGGAAGAAAAGATCGCACAAATGCTGTTGATCAGCTGCTATACCGAACAGGCAGCCTATGATGCAGCGGCCTTTGGTGTTGGCGGTGTTTGCTTATATGCCAATGCTTTTTCCGGAAAAAGCATTGAGCAGGTGCAGACTATGACTGCGGCGCTGCAATCCGATGCCCATATGCCGCTGTTGATCTGTGTGGATGAAGAAGGCGGAACGGTCAATCGGATCAGTCTCAATCCGCAGCTTCGTGCCGCACGGTTTCTGTCTCCGTCCAAGCTGTATGCACAAGGCGGCTGGGCGCTGATACAAAAGGATACTGCCGAAAAAGCAGAACTGTTATTATCGCTTGGTGTCAATGTGAATCTGGCACCGGTTTGTGATGTGCCCATAAGTAAAAATGATTATATTTATCCTCGCTGCTTTGGCATGGATGCAGTACAGACCGCCGAATATATCCGTATCGTAACAGAGCAGATGCAGCAGGCACAGATCGGCTGTTCGCTGAAGCATTTTCCGGGCTATGGCGGCAGTGCGGATACTCATAAAGGATTTGGCTATGATAATCGATCCTATGAGACATTTCTTGATCGGGATTTTCTTCCCTTTGCGGCAGGGATCGAATCAGGCGCAGGATCTGTGATGGTCAGTCACAATATTGTTGCCTGTATGGATGCAGAGAATCCGGCATCGCTTTCCGGTGCTGTGCATGGGATCCTGAGAAATACGCTTTCCTTTGAAGGCGTTATCATCACGGATGATCTGGGAATGCAGGCAGTCAGACAGTTTTGCGGTACGGAAAATGCTGCAGTAAGAGCGGTGAAAGCAGGCAACGATATGCTTTGTACTCCAAGCTATACACAATCGGTGGAGAGCATTGCCGCAGCAGTACGAAGCGATGAGATCCCTGAGCAGCAGATCGATGGTTCTGTTTTGCGGATTTTCCTGTGGAAGCGCAGTCTGGGGCTGCTCTGAAGCTGGTTGGAGCTCCGGCAGCTGATCGAACGATATTGTTCGGCAGACTGCCGGACTTTTTTTGTCAGCGCTCTTTACAGGATTGTCGATTTATGATAGAATATAGAAAAGACGCAATGAAAGGAAACGGATCGTTGAAATCGATAATGGAGAAAAAAACAAAGCAGATCGGTGCACTTTGTCTCGCTGCCATGCTGCTTTGCAGCTGCAGCTTGTGGGAGCCGATTGAAACGCAGCCCACAGGCGGTACCCTTGAATCAAGCAGTCAGAGCCGTTTGGATTCGGATACGGCCGGGAATACGGTATCTCAAACGGATTCCAAAGAAGATCCGAAAATCAACGCCGAACAGCTTTCTGCGCTGTTGGAGCAAACCGAAACGGCATTGCCGAAATCGCCTGCTTTTTATGAATGGTGTTCGGAATATACGGAGAATGCAGATCTGACAGAAAAGCTGTATACGGAATTTGAAGCCAATGGATTTTCTGAGGCGGCATGGTATCGGCTTACGGGCATGACCGTGAAGGCAGCCAACGATCTGTATAGCGGCAAAGCTTTTTCCGAGCCGAATATTCATGTGATGGAGAGTAATGGACAGAATGGGATTTCCTTTACCTTCGGTGGCGATATCAGTCTTGCTGATAATTGGAAGGTCATGGAATATCTCAAAACGACTGCAAACGGCATTACCGATTGCATTTCGCCGTTTCTGATACAAGAGATGCAGCAGGCAGATCTGACTGTGCTGAATAATGAGTTTTGTTTTTCGGATCGCGGATCGCCTATGGTCGGCAAGTCGTTTACTTTCCGCGGAGCACCGGAGAATGTATCGATTTATCATACCTTAGGCGTGGATATCGTAGATCTTGCCAACAATCATGTTTATGATTATGGTGAGGACGCTTTTTATGATACGTTGGATACGCTGACCGCAGCAGGGATCGAATATATGGGTGCAGGCAGAACGATCCGTGAAGCATCCCGACCGGTGTATTATATCATTGAGGGAAAAAAGATCGCCTTTGTTGCTGCAACACGTGCGGAAAAATTTGTGCTGACACCGGAAGCCGGCGAAACAACGCCCGGTGTATTGCGCTGCTATGATCCCGAAGCATTTCTGGCGGTCATAAGAGAAGCAGAAGAGCAAGCGGATTTTGTCATTGCCAATGTGCATTGGGGTACGGAAAACAGTCATGCACTGGAATCGGTACAGCCCGAAACGGCATACCGATATATTGATGCAGGTGCGGATCTGATCATCGGAACCCATGCGCATTGTCTGCAGGGCATCGAATATTATAACAATGTGCCGATCGTGTATAATCTGGGCAATTATTGGTTCAGCCATTATGATATTGATACCGGTCTGCTGGGTGTGACTCTGTTTCCGGATGATTCTCTGGAGTTGGTATTTCATCCTGCCACACAGCGCAATTGCCGTACCACTTATGTGGGAGGCGAAGCAGAAGGCGATCGGATTCTGCAGTGTATGCGTGATTATTCCATCAATGTACAGATCGATGAAAATGGTGTGATCACCGAAAAGAGCCAATGATCATTTCAAGGCCGATAGAAATAAAAGACCGTATCTGTCAAAGATACGGTCTTTGCTTTGGGAAAAAGGATCAATGGGAATTTCCGGAAATTCCGCCATAATTCTTGTGTTTTCAACAACGACATGATATAATGAGAAGGCAGTATCAACCAAAGGAGTTTGCAAAGAATATGAAATGGATTCGTGCCGCAGCATTGCTGATAAGCATTTGTTTGCTGAGCAGCTGCGGAAAAAACAAAGAAGCCTCTTCTGTTTTACAGGGGGAGGAGCATCTGTCTGTGACAACAACAACCGCTTCCGGAGATGCCGAAATACATACAATTGTCGGAAGTGATGAGGGCTCGGAATCTACAGATATTACGACAGGAATCACCACTACGACCGAAGCGACTGCAACCGAACCGCCGATCCTGACACAAAAGCCTGAAGGAGCGATCCTTGCGGTGCAGGAGCCTGTGGAAGTCTATACTGAATTGACGCTGGAAGAGCTGATTGGGGAGACCAATGTAGAGCTTTTGAATGGCAGCAGTATCGTTGCAGCGGAGCAGACAGGTATCTTTGCGATCGCGGTGGAATATCGTTTCGAAGGCGCACAGTATGCCCATTCTCTTTCTTATACCGTTGCGGATACCACTGCACCGCTGTTGCTGAATGCGGGCTGGACAGTGTATCTCAAGCAAGGGGATGCATTTGATCTGAAGGAGCATGTAGGCTATGCCGATCAATATGACCGCAATCCGAAGCTGACCTATACCGGTACTGTGAATACCGATGTTTGCGGTACCTATCCGATTACCGCCTCTGTGACGGATGCTTCGGGCAATGCAACAGTCTGGGATCTGGACATCAAGGTTGTGGAGAAGCTGCCATCGGGTGGAAACAGCGGCGGATCGCTGTCCTTTGATACCTTGATGCAGAACTATGCAGCAGAGAATGTTTGTTTTGGTATTGATGTTTCCAAATGGCAGGGCGAAATCGATTTTGAGGCGGTCAAGCGTGCAGGATGCAGTTTTGTGATCATGCGGATCGGCTATTTTTATGATGACATCGCTATGGATGAGTATTATCTGCGGAATATGAAAAAGGCAAGAGCCGCAGGGCTGAAGGTGGGTGTTTATCTGTATACAAGAGCGAATACCGAGGATGAGGTGCGTGAGAATGTCCGCTGGATCACAAAGCAGCTTGAAGGACAATCGCTGGATTTTCCGATCGTGTTTGATTGGGAAAGCTTTTCACAATTTCAGCAATATGAAATGAGTATTCATGATCTGAATGAATTGTTTGTTTTGTTTGCCAAGGAGCTGGAAACGCAGGGATATTCCGCTATGCTGTACAGCAGTAAATATCCGCTGGAAACCTTCTGGTATCCGCAGACAGAGTATCCCGTATGGCTTGCACATTATACCGATCAGACTGATTATGCAGGGGAGTATGTAATGTGGCAGATGAGCTGTACCGGCAGGATCTCCGGCATTTCGGGTGCCGTGGATCTGAATATTCTCTATACCGATCGGGCTAAGCAGTTTTGGTGATTATTATTGCCGTTTTGAAACAGAAACATAAACAAGGCGCAGGAACGAGTGTTCCTGCGCCTTGTTGTATGGTGTTAAATATAGCGGGATAATGCTTCTCCCAAGATCCCGATGCGTTGATAGGAGATCCGTTTGCAGAGAAAATCGGTAAAGGCACCATATTTGCGATACAGCAGATTGAACATCAGATAAGCGGGCCATTGTGCTGCAGTGTCCGGCAGACGACGTGCGATGTTCTTGAGACTGTAGATCTGCTTATAAAGATCAAGATAGCCGTGATACAGTTCCTTAGGTGTCATGTTGGCGGGCTTGAACACTACATGAGCCGTATTATAGCGGGAGAGATCATGTGTAAAAATGCGGTGTTCCCGAAGCATTCTGTCATACAGTGCGGTGCCGGGATAAGGGGTGAGGATATGAGAGGTTACGGTTTCGATTTTGTTTTTCACGATCCAGTCGAGCGTGTCCTGAAAGGTATCCTTGGTATCGCCGTCCAGACCGAATACAAAGCTGGCGTTGATCATAATGCCGCGCTCATGAATGGCTTTGATCGCTGATTCATATTGACTGGTGTGATTCTGTACCTTATGGACGCGGCGGATCGAATCGGAATGAATGCTTTCAAAGCCGATGAATAATCCCTGACAGCCGCTTTGCTTCATAAGATCCAGCAGCTCGGTATCATAGGCAGCATTGATGGATACTGCTGCATTCCATTTGAGCTTCATTGGTGTGATCGCTCTGAGAAATTGCTTTGTCCATCCGGGATTGCCTGCAAAATTATCATCAATAAACAGAATGTGCTTTGAGCGTACTGCACGAATATCCCGTATGACATCCGAAATCCTGCGATTGACATAAGGCTGATCATTTCCGCTGTTATAGCAGAAATCACAGCGGAAAGGACAGCCTCTGCTGGTATGTACCACATTACAGTAAAGATATTCCCGAGGCTTAAGAAAATCATAGGCAGGAGAGACGATCTCATCACTGCGCAGGGGAGTATGACAGCGATATACGGACTTCAATGTGCCATGCTGCATATCATGGATGATCTTTGGCCAGGTACCTTCGGCAGCACCGATGCATAGGGCATCAAAACAGTTTTTGGGGATCGTATTGCTTGCTGTTGTAATGTGAATGCCGCCTGCCACAACTTTGATCCCTTGATTGCGGAATCGTCTTGCGATGCGGATGGCTCTCGGCAGAGTATCCACTGTGACGGAGATCCCTACGAGATCGGGGTGATCGTGATAGCAGATCGGCTGGATGTTTTCATTCTCCAACGAGACTTTATGATCGTTTCGCAGCAGATTGACAATGGTAAGCAGGCCAAGCGGCGGTGCCATGTGGATCTTGATATCAGTATCCATAGGACGTTTTTGCATTTTTGGCTGAATCAGTTTGATATACATACGGTACTCCTTATTGCCGAAGGATAATGATAAATGTGTCTGGAGCAATATATAAATAAAATTATATCACAGAATAATTATAAAAGCAAGTGCAGGCAAATGTAAAAACTGAAAAAACGCGGATATGTACAAATGGTTTGGACACGATTACAAGGTTTCTTATCTCAAAACAGATATCCCCGGTGTCATCGTAAAAAAAGACTCGGAAACGATATTTCATCGTTTCCGAGTCTTTTTGGTGGCTGTCTTGTACAAAATAGATGACACTGAAAAAACCGATCCACCGGTAAGATCAGCAAGTAAACTTCGAATTGATTGCCCCTGGGATGCCGAAGAAGTATTCACCACACTTCATGAGATATGCCATCATTGGTTTCGACGAGAATTTCGACATCTCTTGACTTTTTTGGATATTATTGATATAATGCTAACAATTACATTATTATCATCATAACCGTAAGTTCGTAATGTTATTTGAAAGGAAGATTCAAATGAGAAAGAGAATTTCTTCCATAATTGCTGCATGTGCAGCACATGTATTGCTTATGACAAGCATGAATGCCGTTGCAGTATCAACGACAGGTGATACAGTCAATAATGGAACAGCGGCTACTTTGATGGGTGATGTTAATACTGATGGAACATTTGATGTTGCTGATGTAGTACTGCTTCAAAAGTGGTTGTTAGCCGTTCCTGATACACATCTTGCCAACTGGAAAGCAGGAAACTATTGTGACGACGAATGCCTGAATGTATTTGATTTGTGCCTAATGAAACGTGCTTTGATTGAAAAACAAGATTCGGGAAATAAGTTGCCCGAACCTCCTATTATGGCAATCAATCCGACTTTGCCTTCTGTCGGAACAGTCAAAATGCCTGTATTTGCTGTCAGCTTTCCTGATTGTATTTTTTCAATTGAAGATTTCTCTGAGAAGTTACAAGATAATTTCTTTGCTCCAGTAGATCCGGAGCATCTGTCATATCCGTTGGAAAGTGTATCGGCATACTACGAGCGAGCTTCTTATGGAAAACTTCACTTCACAGGCGATGTTTTTTCATATACGGCAGAACATCCGATAGACTGGTATGAAGAGGATTCTGCTCGTTCTCTTGTGAGCGAAATCATAGAGGCATATGATAAACAGATTGACTATCCGATTTATGATGTGAACAACGATAAAACAATAGATTCTATCGCCATTGTTCTTCCTGATGCAGCCATTGACATTGACAATGATGCCGACGGAAAACCGGATTGGTGGCCTTTTTCCACAACTGTCATCGGCAAAGAAAAGTATGATGGAGTGGAGATTGGCAGATACTGTGTAGCTGTGTTTGATCAAAATGATTGTTCAGGATTTATTACTAAAATGGCTCATGAGCTCGGACACGCAATGGGATTGCCGGATTATTATAAATATACGCAAGATGAAACATACGAAAATGACGGATTAATAGGACCTGCGGGAAATGAACTTATGGACGAAGGTTGTGGAGATCTTTCAGTTTGTTCTAAAATTTTGCTCGGTTGGCTTTCCGAAGATCAAATACAGGTATATACCGGTGGAACACAAACCTTTTCATTAACATCTATGCAATATTCACCGTCCTGTATTATGATACCGAAGAAACCTGATAATGACTATCTCAGCGAGTATTTTTTAATTGAATATGTTACAGAAGAAGCAAACAATTCACAATCAAGTGGAAATGGCATTCGTATTCTGCACGTTCAAGCAGAAGTTTCAGAAGGTCGAAATGGTATGGAACTAACATACAATAATTACAGCCAGAACTATGATAAAAGCAATCAAAAGCAGCGTGTATTACGCCTCGTGAATCAGTATGGCTATTTCTATCCGGGTACGAAAGGAATTCAATACACAAATTTGATTGATGGAAGTATTGAAGGATTTCATTGGTATGATGAAGATGGAAATTTGACTGTAGATACAGGACTTAAAATTGAGATTGGCGGCCGACAGCCGGGACCTGATTTTGATCCTTCTGGTTTTGACGCGGGTTCATCATTAGATTTTGAAAATGATCCGTCATTTATTAAGGGCAGTACCTATCATATAACACTCTCACCAAATGAATAACAGTTCTTCCGCATAAGAATGTACCTCTGTTGGAATATAAACCAACAGAGGTGTTTTGTATAAAAGTAATTGTATAAAGATATGCGGAAGGCTTTCAAACTTTGCGAAAGATTTTTTGGGCAAAAAAAGAGCAGAATTCGGAAATTTCTTTCAAAATCTGCTCTCAAATCTCTTGAAAATGAAAAACCTCCGATGCTTACGCATCGGAGGTTAAGATGGTGACCCGTACGGGAGTTGAACCCATGATTCCACCGTGAAAGGGTGGCGTCTTAGCCGCTTGACCAACGGGCCGTAGGAATGGCTGCGGCAGGACTTGAACCAGCGACCGATCGGGTATGAACCGATTGCTCTAGCCAACTGAGCTACGCAGCCATAATTTTCAGCGATATCTCTATCGCTCATGACTTAGATATTATACCGCAGATTGCAGAAAATGTCAAGAGAAAACAGTGAATTTGTATCGATATACAAAAACAAACATAAAAAACCATTCTCTCGTGTGCAAAATGGATATCTGTTGTGGATGCGTTCATGTAATCGGTAACAGTATACCCGAGATTTGCGTGAAAGCTTCGCAGCAAAATCTTGAGAACTACTTGCAATTTCAGCGGAATTATGATACAATATTATCGTATATGACAACATGAACAAACAGTGCCTTTTTCAAAAGGTACGATTTTTACTGCAAAGGAAGGATTTACATGAAAGTATCAAAAATGCTCGGTGAGCGTTTTAAGGACACACCGAAGGATTGTGTGATCGAAAGCCATGCGCTGATGATGCGCGGCGGATATATGAAATACATGGCAAATGGTATTTATTCGCTGTTTATGCCAACAAAGCGGATCACCCGCAAGATCGAACAGATCATTCGTGAGGAAATGGATGCTATTGATGGACAAGAGGTTATGTTCCCGGTCGTCATGCCTGCCAGTCTCTGGGAGGAATCCGGTCGGTATCAGAGCATCGGCAGTGAAATGGCGCGATTCCGTGATCGTTCCGGCAACGGTGTTGTTCTTGGCATGACGCATGAAGAGGCAGCGGTACATCTGGCAAGAGATACAGCGCAATCCTATGTTGATTTTCCTTTTATGATCTATCAGATCCAGACAAAATTCCGTGATGAACCCAGAGCCAGAGGCGGACTGATCCGTGTGCGTGAGTTCACCATGAAGGATGCATATTCCTTCCATACCTCTCAAGAGGATCTGGAAGCCTATTATGAGCGTGCATTTGCGGCATACAATCGTATTTTTGAGCGCTGTGGCTGCAAGAATTTTATTTCTGTGCAGTCGGATTCCGGTATGATGGGCGGCAGTATTTCTCATGAGTTTATGCTGCTGACCGAAGTAGGTGAGGATACGCTGGTGCTTTGTGATTGCGGCTATCGTGCCAATATGGAAGCTGCGGCAGTACATGTTGAGAACGAAGCAGTGGCTGCTGAACCGCTGACTAAAGTAGCAACGCCCAATATCAAGACCATTGAAGAGGTAATGACGTTCCTCAAGCTGGATGTTAAGCAGACCTGTAAGGCTGTAGTATATCAGAAGAATGCCGATGATCAACTGGTGCTGGTATTTATCCGCGGTGATCTGGAGGTTAATGAGACCAAGCTGCGGAATCATCTGGGATATGAGCTGCATCCGGCAGCAGAGCTGACAGCAGAAAGCGGTGTGATTCCCGGCTCTATCGGCCCGGTAGGCTTGCCGAAGGAGATCACCGTGGTATATGATGCTTCGCTTTGTGGCATGGAGTCCATGTGCTGCGGTGCCAACGAGGATGGCTATCATTATACCGGAATGAATATCAAGCGTGATGTGGGTGATGTGACCTATGTGGATGTTGCAAAGGCCTATGCCGGTTGTATTTGTCCGCAGTGTGGCCATCCGCATATTCGCATTGAAAAAGGTATTGAGATCGGCAATATTTTCCAGCTGGGTCAGAAGTATACCAAAGCAATGGAAATGACTTATCTGGATGAAAGCGGCGAGCGTCACTATCCGATCATGGGCTGTTACGGTATTGGCGTGGGTCGTCTTTGTGCTTCGATTTGTCAAGAAAGCCACGATCAATATGGCCCCATCTGGCCGATGGCGATTGCACCTTGGCAGGTGCAGGTCTGCAATCTGCGTGTAGACGATCCTGCGGTGAAGGCAGCTGCCGATCAGCTTTATGCCAATTTGCAGAAGGCCGGAGTTGAGGTGTTATATGACGATCGTGACATTCGTCCCGGTGTTATGTTTGCGGATGCCGATCTGCTGGGTGTGCCGATCCGTGCGATCGTCAGCCCCAAAACTTTGGCTGCAGGCTGCGTAGAAATCGCTGCAAGAGACAAATCGTTCCGTGAAAACGTGCCGATTGCCGATGCTGTAGCTTGGCTGCAGGAAAAAGTGCAAGCGATGTTGAAATCATCGGAGCTTTGAAAGTTAAGAACTTCAGAATCAACGTAGATGCGTTGATTCTGAAGTTTCTTTTTTGTGCAGATGTTTTGCACAAATTGTGGAAAACCATTCCGAACATATGTCTGCAAGTCGAAAATTATCGCATTTATGTGGGTTTTGAGTCTGTGGGTGTTGAAAACTTTGTGGAGAATGTTAAATGGAAAAAATTGCTTTTTTAAGAAGCACGTGAAGTTGTTTTTTAAGGCAAACAAAGCATTCAATTAAGCATTGGCAGGAGATATCTGGAAATAGTGATTTGCAGGAAAGAACGGATACATAATCCCGCAGATTTCGGAGAGAATAGCATTGCTCTGCATAGCAGGCAAATTTGCCGGAAAGGATTTGGCATAATGAGAAAGCTGACAGTAACCGGTGTTGTTGCTGCGCTGCTGATTTGCAGCTTGTTTACCGGCTGCGGCAGAGATGACAATTCATCTGATATCAACAGCAGCAATACAACCACCACAACCACCACAAAGCGTGATGAGAGTAGTGCAGTCAATGAGGAATCCTCGCAGAACGAGAATTCTTCGATGGTGGATGGCACCACCACATCGGACAGCGATACCATCGTGGATGATGTGACAGATGCTGCAGATTCCATTGGCGATGCAGTTACCGGTATTCTTACCGATGCGACGCAGCCGATCGGATCCACCACCTCGACTTCCTGAGCGCATCTCGCCCAAAGGAAACAGCCTCTTATGGAAAAACCGTAAGAGGCTGTTTGCATTATTGTTGCGGATCAAAAGGGAAGGCAGGCATCATAGAGAGCTTAAAGAGATTGGCTTTATGCTTTTTGTCGATCAATGCCTTGATCTCCGGTGCAGGCTCAATGCCTTCTCGCAGATAGGCATCCAGCTCGGCATAGGTAAAGCCCAGATTATCCTCATCTGTTTTGCCGCACAAACCATCAGAGGGGACTTTATCGACCAGAGATGCAGGCAAACCAAGTGCATGACCGATTGCCTTAATTTCGGTTACGGTAAATCCGGCTAACGGTGCAAAATCTCCGACACTATCACCCCATCGGGTGGAATAGCCGACCCAATCCTCTGAGAAATTGCAGGTGTTGGCAACACGTCCGTTCAGGCACTGAGAAACGGCATAGACTGTTGCCATACGAAGACGAGGCGGAAGATTGATCTCTGCCTGCCTTGAAAGAGGCAATGCGTTGCCCACAGCAGTTTTCAGTACTTGCTCTGTTTCTCCGATATTCACGGTGTAGTTTCGGATGCCGAGATGCTTGCACAGAAGCTGAGAATCAGCAATATCGGGCTGGATCCCGCTGGGCATCAGAACACCGATCACACGATGAACACCCAATGCGCGGCAGAGCAAGGCGGCACAAACGGAGCTGTCTTTTCCACCGGAGATGCCCAGCACAGCAGGACAGCCATCGCCGTTTTCGGCAAACCAGTTCTGAATCCAGCGGCAGCAATCGTTGATTGCCGCATTGACATCAAAATGATACATTGCAACACTTCCTTATAGAAAAAATCAGAACGAGAGTGTCTCGTTGAGTTTGGCAATGATGGTATTGAAAAACATCATTGAGATATGCAGCAAGGCAGCAGCCCATAATCCCCAAGCGCCGATGGCAGCTTTGCTGCATCGGATACTTTGGAAAGGAGTGGTATCCGGCAGGCGCTCTGTAAGACAGGTATAAAGCAGCATGATGGCACCTAAGATGATCACGATAACGGAGATCAGTGCAAACAGCTTATCCGATGAATCGGGAGAAAGCTCAGAGAGATACGTGAATATCGTACTGGTCACATTGACCACAAAATGTACGATAATTGCCGGTACCAGCGAGCGATGCTTTATGGTAATATATCCCAGTAAAATACCAAGGAAGAACGCCAGCAAGCCCTGTGCCAGATTTTCATGTGCCAGTGCAAAGAAGAATGCGCTGACAAAAATACCGAATCGCTGGCTGACACGGCTCATGTTTTTCATAAAGACACCGCGGAACACAAGTTCTTCGGTGATAGGAGCAACAAAACAGGTATACAGCACCGTTACCAGAAGCTTTGTCTGCGAAGTGCCGGTCGTGAAATCGGGTGATGTCAGCGGATGCCCTGCTTCACTGAAAAAGTTTTCGATCATACCGGCGACATATCCCATAACAAACTGGATGAACAATCCGAGGAGTACATAGCGGAGAATGGTCGGGATACGCAGATCCTGATCTTTGAAGAAGGACATCGGTGCAAGCTTTGTCAGTTTGCAGCCCACCAGGAATACTGCGACATTGCCGATGAGAAATCCCAAAAGATTGGCGCTCATCATTACAGAGCTGTCATTGAGATATGCTGTTGCGATCTGGGCATAATTTTCCGGCAAGGTACCGTTGAGTGCGGCAGAATCCACAATCTGCAGCAGAATGGATGCCAGCATATAACAGAAACTGGCGATGCCGGATGCCACCACAAAATTCAAAAACAGCAGCAAGCCTGCTATGGTAAAATAGCGGCGAATGGCAGAAGTTTCCCGTTTTGAAGGGAACAACGGAATCCGACAGCCGGGAATGGCGATCTGCGGTACCACAGCAGTATAATCGGGTGTATATTCTCTTTCTTCGGTCGGATTTTGAAAGGGATTTTTCGGGTCAATCATTGTATCCGCACTGTTGACATAAACAGTTGCGGCAGAACGCTGTTCGATCATAACACATCCTTTCGGTCAATAGCCATTAGCGCAATGTAACGATGGTAACACCATCTTCGCCTTCGCCGTAAATGCCAAGACGATATTCTTTCACGTGTTTTGAGCGGCGAAGATGATCGTGTACTGCACGGCGCAGTACACCGGTACCTTTGCCGTGAATGATGGTTGCGCCGCTTAAACCGGACATCACAGCGTTATCCAGAAACTGATCTACCATCAGCAGACCTTCATCCACCGTACAGCCACGGATATCCAGTTCCGTCGTTGCTTTGCGTGTCATTTTGGATTTGGTGGTGATGACGGTATTTTGTTTCGATTTCTGTTTTGCTTTGGAATCGGAAGCAGCTTGTTCCAAGCGCAGACTATCCAGCGGCACACGGGTTTTCATGGCACCGATCTGCACCATAACCATGGCTTTGTGATCCGGCAGAGCCAGAACAGTACCGGTCTTGCCCATTTTTACAACTGTGACCGTATCTCCCACACGCAGCGGGCGGGGAAGCTGATAGTTGCTTTCCGCGATCTGAGGCTCAGAGCCATCATAGAGTCGGTCAATGGTCTGCTTGGAGTGAGCTCTTGCGGCATTGATCTGATCGGCAAAGGATTCCTTGTCCTTTTCTTTTTTGAGTGCACGCAGTTCATCCAGCAAAGCAGCAGATTCTGTCATAGTCTGTTCGATGATGCGTCTTGCTTGTGCACGAATGCGGTCAAGTTCTTCATTACGGCGACGCTCCATCTGTTCGGCTTCTTCCCGCAGTGCTTTTTCATGGACAGCAGCGGCATTGCGGAGCTGTTCCAGTTCTTCGGTTTGATTTTCCAGCTGGATCCTGGCACGCTCCAATTCTTCCACAGCAGCTTCAAAGCGCATATTTTCCGTACTGACAAGTTTTTTTGCATGGGCGATCACATCCTCCGGCATACCCAGAGAGCTGGAGATGGCAAAGGCATTGGATTTTCCCGGTGATCCCAGCAGCAGCCGATAGGTGGGTTTGAGTGTTTCCAGATCGAATTCACAGGATGCGTTTTCCACATCAGTCGTTTCAATGGCATAGCGTTTCAGTTCTTGATAATGCGTTGTCACCAGCAGCTTAGCGCCTTGATCCTTGAGTCGTTCAATGATAGCGACAGCCAGTGCAGCACCTTCCACGGGATCTGTACCGGAGCCAAGCTCATCAATGAGCACCAGCGTATGATCGTCTGCTTGCTGAAGAATGGCGATATCCTGTAAGGTATGGGCACTGAACGTCGAGAGATTATATTCGATACTTTGGCGGTCACCGATATCGGCAAGGACACGATCGAATACCGAAACAGAGCTGCCTTCGGCAGCCGGTATCATCATACCGCACATTGCCATTGCAGTCAGCAGACCAACTGTTTTCAAAGCAACCGTTTTACCGCCGGTATTGGGGCCGGTAATGATCAGTGCATTGTATTCTTCGCCCAGAGCGATCGTAATGGGTACGACCTTTTTGGGATCGATCAGCGGATGCCTTGCTTTTTTGAGCTGGATATTGCCGTCATCGGTAACATTCGGGATACAGCCTTTCTGCATTGTACCCAAAGTGGATTTTGCAAAATAGAGGTTCAATTCCGCAGCGATCTCATAGCCGGAAAGCAGCATAGACGCAGCCTGTCCGCAAGCATGACACAGCCGTTCGATGATCCGTTCGATCTCCTCTTGTTCCTGTGCTTCCAGCAAACGGATGTCGTTGTTGGCATCCACGATCGCCATCGGCTCAATGAAGTACGTTTGTCCGGTTGCAGAGCTGTCATGGATCAGACCGGCCACATCGCCGCGGTGCTCTGCCTTGATGGGCAGCACATAGCGGCCATCGCGGATCGTAACAATAGATTCCTGCAGATAGGTCTGCATGGAAGGGGATCGGATCATTTTTTCCAGCTTTTCGCGCAGCCGCTGACCGGATTGTGTGATCTTGCGGCGAATGGATGCCAAAGCCGGACTTGCCGCATCGGCAAGTCGTTCATCGGATTCGATGGAGCGTTCCAAGAGATCAGCAAGATAGGGATCGGGCTGCAGTCTTGCAAACAGATCGCTTAAGGTATTGTCCATCTGATCGCAATGTGCATACCAATCGGTCAGTGCGGAGATCTGTCGTAAAAGGCGTGCGATCTCCAGCAGTTCGTGTAAAGAGACTCTGGCACCGGAGGCAGTTCGGCGGATCGCAGCACAAACTTCATCGAAGGAATAAAAGGGCGGAGAACCGAACCGGACAGAAAGTGCAAAAGCATCTTCGGTTTTTTGCAGTTCGTGCCGAACACGCAGCAGATCACCATCCGGACGCAAAGAAAGCGCCAACTGCTTTGCACGTTCGTTGGCGGCTTCTTTTGCAAGTGCTTCCAGAATTTTATGTAATTCCAGTGTAATATAATCGGGAGAAAGTGTTGTGTTATTCATAATCAGTACCAAGATCGGGTTGTGACAGCGGCATAGGTGAGCTGCCTTCTGTCAGGGAATGATAAAAGCGTAAGGTTTTGCATCGCATTTCCAGCCGATAGCAGGCATATTGTTCAGTAAATTGGCTGAGCAGCTGCTGGGAGCGATCCTGCAGGCGGAAATGAAACAGACGATCAAAATCGGAAAAAACAATATGTCTTGCCGCTTGCAGCACGCCGGCGGTAACGGAAAGCTCATTGATCCCGGGATGCAGATGACATCCGCTGCATATAAAATCGCCGTTTGCAATCCGCAAAACGAGCTTATGCGGCAGATATTCGCCGCAGATGGGGCAGCAGAGCAGATCGGGCATCATACCGAGCTCTGTGAGCATACGCAGTTCAAATATGGATTTGATCAGCGGCAGCGGTCTGGAATGCGCAGAGAGATAGTGTAAACAATACAAGAACAGCCGCAAAATTTGCGGCTGTGGCTGTGCAGTAGCAATTTTTTGCGTAAGCTCGGAAAAATAAGCGGCAAGTGCCAATGCTTCCAGATCATTGCGGATTCCATAGAACAGCTGGATGGGAACAGCACTGTCGAGGAAATAGCGGTCATGGTTTTGGCGCAGACAGAATTCGGCATAAGAAAACAGCTGTGTCAGAGCAGCATATTTACTGCCGGGTTTTCTGGCGCCGCGGACACGGATTGTAATTACGCCCTCATCGGTCAGCAGATCGATCAGCTTATCGGTTTCACCATATGGTGTCTCCCTCAGAACCAGACCTTTGACTGTAAGGAGCATGTTGCTGTTCCTCCCTTTGTGCGCTGTTGCGATATTGCAAATAATCGGAGATTTTTCCGGTGTGGTAGAATTTCGTCCAATGGGTCATAGCATTATGCTGCATTGTGTCCTCATCAGACGGAATCGGACGCTGTGTTTGCATGAGAATCTGCCTCCTCAAAGAATTGACAGAGGTAGTATTCTGCAAAAAGTATGTTCATTTACATGGAAAATACAGGCGGTTACGGTTCGATAAGACCAAAGCTTTGAATCAGTCCTTCACGATTTCGCCAGTCCTCCTTGACCTTGACCCAAGTTTGCAGATTCACTTGGATGCGGAAGAACTGTTCCAGCTCGGCACGGGCAGCGGATGCAACTTTTTTAAGCATCGAGCCATTTTTTCCGATGATGATCCGTTTATGGGACTCCCGTTCGCAGTAGATGGTGACGGAAATATTCAGCAGAGCCTTATCCTCACGTTCGGAGAACTGCTCAGTCACCACAGCGATACCATGGGGCACTTCATCGGAAAGCCGGCACAGAAGCTGTTCACGAACCAGTTCGGCAGCAAGGACACGTTCGGGCTGATCGGTCATCATATCATCTGGGAAATAGTGGGGGCCGGGCTGTGCCAGAGCAAGCAGCTCGTTGACCAGCAGATCGATGCCGTCATTGTGCAGTACGCTGACCGGGATCAGCGCATAAGGATGCCAGCGTGCTTCGGTTTCGGCAAGCATCGATGCCAGCTTGGTTTTATCGGATAGCAGATCGATTTTGTTATATACAAACAATACCGTAGCACCCTGTGCCGCCAGTTTATCCAGCATAGCGCATTCGGGATCACCTAACGGTCTGGTGCAGTCTGCCATAAAAATAACGCAGTCGATATCGGAAACGGCATCCTTGGCGGCTTTCAGCATATGATTGCCCAATCGTGTCTGGGCACGATGCAGACCCGGTGTATCGGTAAAGACAAGCTGGGTTCCGTCATAATTGCGGATGCCTGTGATACGGGTACGTGTTGTTTGGGGCTTAGGGCTGACAGAAGCGATCTTTTCTCCGATGATTGCATTGAGAAGCGAGGATTTACCGGCATTGGTACGGCCGGCAATGGCAGCAAACAGTATTTTGGTATCCGCTTGCTGCGGAGAAAGCAGCATCGCCATTATTCGTTCTCCTCGGGCGCAATGAAGCTGGTATCACGGGCAAAGCCCAGCTTTTCGAGAACGGATTCTTCCTTTTCACGCATCAGGCGCTGTTCCAGCGGAGAGACTTCATGATCGTATCCCAGCAGATGCAGCATGGAGTGCACGGTGAGGAAAGCGATCTCACGCTCCAGCAGATGGCCATACATATTAGCCTGTTTCACAGCCATTTCCATGGAAATGACGATATCTCCGAGGATGACAAAGCCTGTTTCCCCGTTGATCTGAAGCTTGTCTCCCTCAGACTGCGGGAACGAAAGTACATCGGTAACAGAATCCTTGCCGCGGCAGGTGCGGTTCAGTGCGCGGATCTCATCATTGCTGACAAAGGATACACTGACCTCGGTATCATGACCGAAGTTCTCGGTCGTCAGAACTGCTTGGCAGCAGCGGCGAATCAGCAGACGAACGCCCACAGGGATCTTGACCTGATGCTGATCATCCTTGATATAAACCTTTAACTTAGCCATTCTTATTCTTCTTCCTTTCTCTCATGGATCGATTTTCGTAATTTGCATAGGCGGTGATGATATCCTGCACCAGATGATGACGCACCACATCCTTTTCGGAAAACTGATGGATGGTAATGCCATCAATGGTTTTGAGCACCTTCATTGCCTCGATCAGGCCCGAACGGCCGGGATCCGGCAGATCGATCTGTGTGATATCACCGGTAATGACCATTTTGCTTCCGGATCCCAAACGGGTCAGAAACATTTTGATCTGTTCCGAGGTCGTATTCTGCGCTTCATCCAGAATGATGAAAGCTTCATCCAGCGTGCGTCCGCGCATATAAGCCAGGGGCGCAATTTCAATGATGCCTTTTTCCAGATCACGCTGTACATTTTCAGCACCCAGCATATCATAGAGCGCATCATACAGCGGGCGCAGATAGGGGTCTACCTTATCTTGCAGATCGCCGGGGAGAAAACCGAGCTTTTCACCGGCTTCCACAGCGGGTCTGGTTAGGATGATACGGTTGATCTCATGGGCCTTGAGCGCCTTGACAGCCATTGCCACGGCAAGATAGGTTTTACCTGTGCCGGCAGGGCCGATGCCCAGTACGATGGTATCCTTGGTGATTGCTTCCAGGTAGTGCTTCTGACCGACCGTGCGGGGACGCACAGGCTTTCCGGAAACAGTTACACTGACAGCATCCTCGGTCAGCTTTTTCAGCTCAGCCGCAGCGCCGTCGGAGACCATAGAAACAACATAGCGCACAGTTTGTTCATTGAGTGTTCCGTTGCTTCGTGCAGCAGACAGCAGCGCTTCGACAGCCTTGACTGCTTTTGCCACATTGCGTTCCTCGCCGGTGATCTTGATCGTAGTGCCGCGATTGATCACAACGACCTGAAACTGCCGCTGTATCATGTTGATATGTGTATCATAACTGCCGAATACAGTCGCAATCTGATCTGTACTATCGGCATGAACGAGCTGTTCTGTCATTTACGTTTTTTGTGCTTCCGACCGAAAGCATAGCTCCTTTCGTACTGTGATCCTATCACAGTAAAATTCTATACCCATTATACCATACTGAAATGAAAAATGGAATAGTTTTAGGTTTTTTTTACAAAAATTTCACTTGTTTTTCCGATAACGCCCTCAAAAACATAGTGGATTTTCAGCGATATGCCTAAATCGGTGACGGTCTGGGTATAGTCCTTGGCGAGGATTTTATCATCGGCATGGAAATTTTGTTCAAACCGATCTGCCTGCTCCTCCTGCATCGCCATGATTTCTTCAGCGGAATACACAGCGATGGTCGTTTCCTGGCGGGTATAGTTTCCTTGAACCAGTGAGAAGGGAAATTGCAGTCCGAACAGCTTCAGCGGCGTATGGGTTTCGGTATAGATAAAAGGCTCATCCGGAACTTCCATACCGAATTGTATGGGAAGTCGCTTGCCGAAGCATTCAAGAAAGGCGTTGGTGACGACATCACCTGCCACAGTGGTTTCCTCGCAGAAGGGCTGTTCCAGAAAGAGATCTTCCTCATAGATCCCCGTAACGATACCATCGCCGTGTTTGAAATAGGAAATCCCACGTTTGTCTTCGATGACACCGCTGATGAGAACATCGCCTTCCTTGACGGCATCGCCTACTTTGATCAAAGCCTCTCCGCCAAGCACATGAATATCGGTGATCTGCGCCGAAACGGTTGCAATATAATTGGTCGGAATGCGATCGGAGTAGCGTTCGGGCGGATCGGTTTCCTCTCTGAGATCCACAATGAGTCTGCCGCCGGTATGCTGCAGTGTGACCCATTCGATATCCGAAATTGCAAGCCGAAGCTGTTGTTCGAGCAGATCAAAGTTCATCCGGCGATACTGTGTACCGCGGGCAACGCCAAGAGATTCCAGTGTAGTTAGGATTCTTGTATCGGAAATCTGCTCATTGCCATAGATTTCAATGCTTCGCACGGTCTGATTGGTCCACCAGAGAAAGGCGATCCCCACAAAAAGTCCTGCCAGCAATCCAAAACGGAACCGATAGGGGAACAGCCGAAAGCGCAGCCCCTTTTTTTCCAGAACAGTCAATGAAATTTCGGATTCCTTTGCCAGTTTTGCCAGAGCATACCAATGATTGGCACTGATCTTTGCATAGAATATGCCGTTTCGGATCTGCTGGCCGCTGCAAGGCAGATGTTCTGTCCGCAGAGCATCCCGAAAGGCATTGAGCCGATCTCCCTCAGCGCAAAAGCAGATTTGTGCAGAAAACCGATTCATTGCAGCCCTCCGTCGAATTCGATGACAGCGATCTCGCCGCTGATATGCAGTCCGTGGGCACTGTAATCGTTGGCGGTAAGTGCTTTTCCCCAGATTGAAACCGTATGTGCATTGGTTTGCAGCTGAATCAGCATTTCACTGCATTCCAGCAATCTGCGGCAATGATCGAAATAAGCATCGGTATTGCCGCAAAGCTCAATGGTATCCTCTGAAAAGGGCAGGCTGATTCCTTTGTGAGGCTTTGGCATTCTGCCACCTCCCTCTGATGTTGTTCTAATGCAGGATATGGCATTTGTTCTGAATCTATGCAGTTTTTGCATAGATTTCCGCAGAGAGGTGAGAATATGACCATCACACACAAAAGAAATGCGCTTGCGCAGATCACAGCGGTACTGCTGATCTTGTATGCTGTTGCGATCTTAGCGACAAAGGCAGCTGTGGGCACAGCGTTTTTATCACAACGGCTGCAATTTTGTCTTACGGTGTTGATCCCTTCTTTATATGGCAGTATGGCGCTTTGCAATCTGCTGGTGTTGAGCGGCGGCGTCAATGTACTTGGATCGATGTTTTCTTGGCTGAGCAGATTGCTGCATTGTCCGACTGCAGTTGTGGGTATCTTTTTGCTGAGTCAGATTGCCGGTTATCCCGTAGGCAATCTGATGCTGCGGCGTATGACGGAAACAGGCGCACTTACAGAAGATGAGGCAAAAGGCTTTTCTGCTTTGTGCTTTGGAGGAGGCCCTTCCTTTCTGGTCGGATTTGCCGGTGCACAGATGCTTGGCAGTGCAGCGGTCGGATGGCTGTTGTTTTTCAGCTGCTTTGCGGCAAATCTATTGGCTGCGATTCTGCTGCGGCCAAAGCAGAAAGTACAGCAACTAAGCGCAGGGAAGCAATTGCGGATGCGGCCGGCAGTGGCGATTGTGGACGCGGCGGAACAATCCATGCAAAGTTTGCTTAGGATCTGTGCCGTTGTGTTGCTGGCAGGTGTTATCTGGTTTTTGCTGGAGCAGCTGGGGATTGTCGCTGTGTTGTCACAAATCGGGCGTGTATTCGGTCTGACAGCGTCACAGACCCAAGCGATTCTCGGCGCCTTGGCAGATGTGACGCAGCTTTCGGCGGTATGCAGCAGCGGATTGTCATTTCGGATCCTGCTGCCGCTATTGGGTGCATTGTTGTCCTTTGGCGGAGTTTGTGTACATATGCAATGTATTTCGCTGGGTGTACCGGGAACCGATCTGCTTGTTATGCTGCGGATCCGTTTGATGACCGCTTTGCTGTCTGCCATCTTTTGTAGGCTTTTGCTGCCGTTTATTTCCATGGATGCCGTAACCGAGGTTTTTGCACCGACTTGTAAGGTTTCGGCATCCGGTTCTCTTTTGCCTGCTTTGCTGATATTATGCACAGGATTTCCTATTATTTTAAAAAAAGACTAGACAAATCGAAAGAAATATGTTATAATAGAGAAAATTCTGATACTTGAGGTGATCAAGATGGGACTGTTTGATGTTTTTTCCCGTGGAGGTAAATATTTCGGTAAGTCCATCGAGCCGAGATGTGAATACTGTGAATCCGGCAAGCGTGCCAAGGATGGCGATAAGGTGCTTTGTTCCAGAAAGGGTCTTGTCAATGCCGGCGATCATTGTCCGAAATTTGTTTATTCGCCGTTAAAGCGCATACCTGTGAAGCAGATGAAGCTGGTCGGCTTCCTCGAGGGCGATTACGACGAGAAGAATGATGAGGAAGAAGAAACTGCTGAAGCCGAAAAGAAAGCGGAGCCTGCTAAGAAAGCGGAGCCTGTGAAAAAGGAAGAGCCTGCTCCTCAGAAAGAGGAAGCACCGGCGCCGACTCCGGTTCCGGCAGAGACACCGGCAGATGATCTGGCAGCACTGGCTGCTGCTGCGGATGCAGCGCCTGCAGCGCCTGCACCGGCTGCGGCGGATGATTTGGCAGCGCTGGCTGCAGCTGCGGATGCAGCGCCTGCATCGGCTGCGGCAGATGATCTGGCAGCCTTGGCTGCAGCTGCGGATGGCGCAGAATCCGGCTCTGAGGATACCTCTGCGTTGTCCTCAATGTAATTGGATTCGCACCGATTTGATGCAATATAAACAACGTACAAAGTCACCTTTGATGCTTTGCTTCAAAGGTGACTTTTTTCTTACGGGCATCGGAAAACAGGATGAAAAAGAACGAATGATATCAATGTGGAGCTAAAATGTCGGAATCCATAAAAGATCGCCTGAGAGTATCGAAATCGAATTCTCTCAGGCGACTGTTATGATTCATTGCAGATGTGTTATCGGCCTTGATAGATCTTGCCGGTCAGAATCGAGATCAGTTCCGGATCGGGGCAGGTGAGTGTGCGGCGATCCAACAGAGCAAATCCGTTTTCATGGACTTTGCCCTCATCCCACCAAAAGCAAGGGATCCCCCGCATCGCTGCCTCTTTGGTATAAACGGCAGCCCAAAAATGACGGGAATGGGTGTTGTGCTTGAACACGGCACCGGTTTCGCCGATGATAACGGGAATTCCTTTCCGGATAAATGTGCGTTCCAGATCATCAAAGAGCCGGATCAGATGATCAAAGTCTTGCTTTTGGGTGCCCCATTCTGTCATTGGCGCTGCCCATGTTACTTCGTTGGATGGGAAACAAAACGCAGTGGGGGCATAGGCATGCACAGAAACAAGAATCCGATCATCCTGCGGCACTTTCATATATTGCAGGGCAGTGGGCTTGGCCGATGCGGCATAAGTCGGCAGCAGCAGATAACGGGTGGTATTGCATCCGCCTGCCTTGCGGATGGTATGTACAGCAGCTTCATTGAGCCGATTGACTGCCTCACAGGTTTCTTTGGTTCCTATCCAATCATCGCCGAATCTTGGCTCATTGAGCGTTTCAAAAATCAAGGATTCTCCCAGATCCGCAAAATGCTCTGCGATTTGCGCCCAGATGGCACAAAGGCATTGCACAGACTGTTCAAGACGATTCGGATCCGGAGAGATATTACCGAAATTCGGAGAAGCATCGTGGTGTACATTAAGGATCACACGAAAGCCCAGAGAAAAGGCTTCTCTGACGATGCCGTCTACTCTGCGGAGCCATTGCGGATCGATCGGATAGTCGGGTGCAGCTCCAAGATGCCGTGCCCATGTTACAGGAATACGGACTGCATCAAAGCCTGCATCACGGATCGCTTCCAATTGGCCTCTGGTTGTTGGCGGATTGCCCCAAGCGGTTTCATGATCGGTTACGGACGGTATATTCGCTGTAAATTCGGGATGCAAAACGCTGTCAAAGGTATTGCCCAGATTCCATCCGCATCGGATGCTGCGGACAAATTCAAATGCATATGGATATTGATACATACTTGCCCCCATTCTGTCATTGTCGATACAATTGGAATATGCTCTTTTGTCAGTATACCATACTTATTGAAAAATGTCCAGTCATACAGATATGGAAATCATTCTTTGTAATTTAGTTGAATTTTGGAAAATATGACAAAATCCTATTGCTATTTTGCGGATGGTATGATATATTGAAATAGAATCGTATGAAATGAAGGGGGAGTACGGTATGAATACGCAGCAACTGACCTATGTGCTTGCGGTAGCGGAATGCCGCAGTTTTTCAAAAGCTGCCGAAAAGCTTTATGTCACACAGCCATCCTTGAGCCAATATATTCACGGAATTGAGAAACAGTTGGGAATGAAGCTGTTTGATCGTACCTTGACGCCGATCCGTCTGACCGATGCCGGTGAACTGTATGTGGAGTGGGCACGCAGACTTCTTGCAATGGAAGAAGGTATGGTGAACGCACTGAAGGATCTGATGGAAATGGAGAGCGGTTCGGTAGAATTGGGTGCTTCCTCTTTTCGGATCCGCTGTCTGCTCGCCAAGAGCATTGCGGTATTTCATGAACGCTATCCTGCGATTCGGCTTTCGATACGGGAGGCGGAAATGGGTACCTTGCGGGATCTTCTGCTATCCGGTACATTGAATTTTGCCATTGGCACAGGACAATTTGATAACAAGCAATTTCATGTGGAGCCGCTTGCCGAGGAGCGCCTATATCTTGCGGTATCGCCGCGCAATCCCATTTGCGAAAGCTTGCCTGCACCTTTAACGGAGGAACAGATCCGACGGCAGGATACGATCTTGCTGCGCTGTGAGGAAGTGCCCCTTGAGCAAATGCAGGATAGCTCTTTTGTGGCTGCTATGGAAGGTGAATATGATCTGGAGAGTCTATCCGATGTATGCCGTAAATGCGGCTTTATTCCCAAAATCGGTTTTCGTGTTGAGACCATCGAAACGGTATTTTCCTTTGTATGTGCCAATATGGGAATCGCATTGCTGCCGGATTCTTTGATCCGCTATGGCAATTTCAAAGAGCATCCCAATTACTATATGCTGCCGGATTCCGTCGGGGAATCTTCTATCTCACTGATTTCCAAACGCAATGCATATCTGCCCAAAGCGGCAGCGGCATATGCGTTGCTGCTCAAGCAGCTGGTGGATGTAGGAACATGGCGTGTGGGTGCTTTGGAAGAAGGAGGCATGCTGCGATGAGTTTTGATACCGAATTGCGCAGACAAATTGCAAGAGATTCTTTTGTCAGCATTGGTTCACAAAGCGATTGGCAATCATTTTTTGCGGAAGCATCCCCAAGGATTTGGTTTCTGGGCGGTTCTGTAACACAGGGGTATGCCGCAGGAGAAGTGAAGCCCTATGCATATCCGAAGCAGTTTGTTGATATGCTGATGCAGCAAGGACTTTCTCCGGAGTATCATATGATTGCCGCACCGGGAATGGATGCACTGACTGTGAATGCGCTGTATGCAGAACAGCTTCCGGAGGATGCACCGCATTTCGTTGTGATTGAGTTTGCGATCAATGAAACCACACTGCGCCCCAGTGTTATGGCAGTAGAAAGTCTGGTACGGCGTTTGCGGATGCTGCCGAAGCCGCCGATCGTTTGTATGCTGCTGATGCGGAATTGCGGTGGGTATAGCTGTGACAGCTTTATGGAGCCTTTGGCAGAGCATTATGGACTGCCGTGTATCAATTTGCGGTATGGTCTGGAACCGCAATTGACAAAGGGTGCTCTTGTGTGGGAGGCGTTTGCCGATGAAGAGAGTCATCCGACAGAAGCGGGACACCGACTGCTGGCAGAGAGTCTTGTGTATTTGCTGGAACGTGCAAAAGCAGAGCAAACGGTATTGAAATCCGCTGCCGAGCTTCCTGCTCCATGGCTTTCTGCACCGTATGTGACGCTGCAGTATCTGACGCCGGTTTCACAGGAGGCTTTGCCTGTGATCACAAAGGGGTTTTCTGTTGTGACACGGCAGGAGCAGTATTATCCGTCAGTCTGGCAGACTGAGGAGGTCGGTGCGCGTTGGGAATTGACCTTGCACTGCCGCACCTGCTTTTTATTTTATGAGATCCATAAGCTGCCGGAATATGGAAGCTGTCAGGTGCTATGGGACGGCAAAGCACCGAAGCAATCCGTGTTGGAAGGCTATTCGATTTATGGCTGGGGGAATCCGAGACATCTTCAGCTTTGTGCGGATTCGCAGGCAAACGAGCATACGCTGACTCTTTGTGCGCAGGGCGGACGCTTTGTGATATTGGGAATCGGCTATTGCGAATAATTGTATTTTTGATCGAATAAAAAACAGATCGGAACCTGTTGGATGCGGTTCCGATCTGTTTTTATTTGATTATTTTGCACGTTGAGCAATGATTTCTGCCATTTCACCGACGTTTTTCATGCCGGATACTTCACGCATCTGGAATTGCATGGAAAAAGCGGCTTCCACTGCAGAAATCAGATTGAAGTGCTCTACACTGTCCCAGCCATCAATGTCTGCAGCGGTCGTTTCTTCTGTCAGCACAATGCTGTCATCATCGAACACCTCACAAAAAATAGGGGTGAGTTTTTGCAGTGCTTCTGTTTTGGTCATAGGGTATCATCTCCTTTGTTTTTCATTGGGTTCGCAGTGTCTCGATATGCTTTGCATTACCGCCGGTTGCACTGAAGGTATTCATCGCAAACAGCACATCGGTTGCACCGACTTCTTGGATATATGTTATGGCATTGGGCTTGAAATACCGCAAATCGACAACATAAATGTTTTCAAAGGATGAAGTCAGCCAAGGTACCAGTGCATTGCCGTAGCTATCCTTGAAAATAACAAGAGTTCTGTCATTGTTTACGGCAGTCTGAACATGCGTTACACGTTCGTCGCCGCCGAGATAGACCATATACCAGCTGACGGGGGAAAGGTTATCCAGATTGAGCAGCAGCGGTGCCGTTCGTTTGGCACCCAGACTGGTGTTGTAATATGTTGTGGTGTATTCCGATTTCGGCATATAATAGAAGAAATCTTCAGGATTGTTTTTCAGTGCGATATCACCGGAATAACCATACAGTGTACCGACATAGCCGGGCTTTACGACCTTTTCATATTCGGAGATCTTTGCAAAGGGAACACGGGCGGCCGCAGAAAATGCTTCTGCTCCATAAAAAGCGCCCAGCGCCGACCAGTGGTGATCTGTGCGCATATAGATATATTCATCGGTATGTGCAGCCAGTGCACCATATACATCTACCGGTGTCACATCAACAAGATGTGCATTGATATTCTGAATGTTATCATATTCGCTGCCAATGAGATATTGGAATTCTTCCGGCGTATAGAAGGAGCAGGGCGTTGGCACCACCATGGAATACACATTGACAGAGGGCCCCAGCTCTGCTTTATAGGCATTGAGATAGGATGCATAATTCTGTCCGACCCGATAGCTGCCGCCATACAGCATGATACCACGGTTTTTGTGAATGAGGATATTGTTGCTCAATTCACCCTGATGCTCCTCCGGCTGTGTATCAGCGGTGGTCGTGGTGGTAGTCGTGGTGGTAATGCTGACTGCGGGATCAGTGGACAGAGTGGTTTGTGATGCAGTGGTTGTTGTGGCAATATCGGAAGAAAGGGTATTATCCTCTTGGGGTCTGCCGCCATGGATCACCGCACCGCCTGCTTTCCAGCCCATATAGTTGCGGAACGTGGCAGTCAGCTGCTTGAACAGCTCACGGAACGGGACGGTATCATTATAGAATTCGGAAACACCGGCGGTATAGCTTCCTTTCCAGTAATCGGCAAAAGAAAAGCTCGGCATGGAAGCCAGTGTACGGTTTTCGGTTTCAGAGATCGTAGGACGCTCAAGGATCAGCATGCCTGTTCCGATGCCAAGACCCAAGGTGCAGCAAAGTATGATATTGGCAATTGCCATGCGCTGTCCGATTTTCGGTAATTGCGCCTGCATTTCGATGGAAGCGGCTTCTTTTTTCCATTGATGTGCCGCTTTGCGCTGCAAGGAACGGCAAAATCCTTTTGCACTCTTTGTTTCCTTGGCATATGCTTCTTCCGCAGCCGCTTTTTCGGCTTGTTCTTCGGCAAGGCGCTGTTTTTCCAAGAAATGCTGTTCTTCCGCCTCACGGATCCGCAGCAGCGGATCTTGCTCGGGCGCAATCGGGGCGGCGGTTACTGTGAGAGCTTCCGTTGCCGTGACAGGCTGCGATGTCGGCGTATATTTATTATGCAGAGCTTCTTTGGCGCGGATGCGTTCTTCCTGTGCTTTTCGCACAGCACGTTTTTTAACAGGGCGTGACTGTGTTGCCGCAGCTCGTCTTTGATTGCGCAGCGCAGCGGTTTCTGCAAACTGGCGGCGCAATGCTTCTGCCTGTTCCGCTTCGGGATCTGGCAGACGAATATCGATTTCGTTATGATCGTTCCCCAACAGACTGGAGGTGAGCATGATAGAATGCTCCTTTCACATATGACAATATACATGCACAGGAATGTCAAAGTGCATGAAGTAGTTTCAGATGTCTGTTTTTATGCTTATCAGAAACGGAAATACAAAAAGGGATTATTGGTTGCATCGACCAGCAGAATACTGCTGACAGCGAGCAGCATCACATTGCAGACAGTCTGCAATGCGCTGAATACATAAGCTGAGCCCACTGAGCGATTTCCAAGCTTTCGCAGCCATTCTGCTACGGGGAAGCAGCAGATCACTGCAACGAGCAGCAGCCACAAATGATTTTGAATGGACAGCAGGAGATATTGATCTGTTACTGCAGCACTGTCCAAGCCTACCAGACGGCGGAAAAAGATCAGCAGCTGTGAGAGATCTTCAAAATAGAAAATACCAAATCCGATGAGGATCACCAGCTTGCTGTAAATGTGACGAAGCAGCAAAGGAATCTTCCGCATTTTCTTTTTGCCGATCCATTGTTCGATAAAAATGAAGATGCCGAAATATAATCCCCAAAGAATGAAGTTCCAACTGGCTCCATGCCAGAGACCGGTACAGAACCAGACAAGGAACAATCCGCCATATTTGCGGCGTTTGCCGAAGATCGGAATATACAGCAGATAATCCCGAAAGAAGGTGCCCAGCGAAATATGCCAGCGCTGCCAGAATTCTGAAATATCTTTACAGAGAAAGGGATGCCGGAAGTTTTCATCAAAATGGAACCCGAACATCAGACCCATACCGATCGCCATATCGGAATAACCGGAAAAGTCAAAATAAACCTGCATTGCATAGACCGCTACGGCATACCAAGTGCCTAAAACGGTAAGATGAGACAGATCTCCGCCAAAAAAGTCCTCTACGATCACGGAAAGATGATTGGAAAGGATCACTTTTTTGGCAAGACCCAGAATAAATCGGCTGATACCATTGCTGAATTCGGTTATCGTAACCTTACGGGACACGATCTCTTGTGCAATGGTGCTGTAGCGTACAATAGGACCTGCTACAAGTTGCGGGAACATTGAAATATACAGCAGAAAATGTCCGAGATTCCGCTGACGCTCGACCTTATCCCAGTAAAGGTCAATGAGATACGAAAGGATCTGGAAGGTATAGAAACTGATGCCGATGGGGAGTCTCAGTGATGGCACAGGAAATGAGACAAAAGGCAGCAGATTCAGATTCTCCACAAGAAATCCGCTGTATTTGAATAAGCCTAATGTGCCCAGATTGAATAGCAGTGCCAGGATCATGAAGGCCTTGGCACCTTTTTCCTGTTTTCGATCCTTGCATTTTCCCATACCCAGACCGAACAGATAATTGATCAGCACACTGCTCAGCAGTAAAAAAATATAAACGGGTTCGCCCCATGCATAGAAGATCAGTGAAAATATTACTAAGACCGTGTTTTTGAACGCCACAGATGAAGAAAGCCCGTAGCACAACAGGCATACGGGCAGAAATAGATACAGAAAGATAAGGCTTGAAAAAACCATGCTGTTCTCCTGTTCAATTACATTCCTTTTGTTCGTGCTTTTATATTTCTATCTATTATCGGCAGAATTCTGCCATTTTAATTTGTTTCTATTATTATACAACACAATTTGACAACTTGCAAGAGGGTATGACAATTTTCTTCTATTTTCACAAAGAGCCTTAGTATTTGACTATCGCTTTTTGTTTCGATTTTTTTGTAAGATCAAATGTTATCGTTTGATTTTGGTTTGCCTTATAATCAACATCGGTATTGGCGGCATTCGTTTCATATCGATATTCAAATATCATACAAACAATTAGGGGAGAAAATCCCCCGTACAAACCCATTTCCTTGACTCCCTTCCCTCTATTGAGCAACGGAAACTTATCGGATTATTTGGTTGTGATGGGAGTCAAACAGAGGGGATGGAGATAACGGAAGGGGATCGGAAGGGGGAACCTTAAGAGGAAGGGGAGATAAGCGAAGCCGTGCTTGTCACGGCGGTAAGCGCCCTCCCCTTTCTCTTGTGGTTCTCCCTTGCACTTTTCATACAC
>JAZOCU010000025.1:0-8045 GCA_045596625.1 Oscillospiraceae bacterium
CTCATCGGTATCACTCTGGTTCCTTTGCTCTCCGGTCTCTTTGGTTAATCAGCAAAAAGGAGGTAATCGCCTTTGGACAGCATACTCCAACAGATAACTGACTGGCTGAAAGAAATGCTCGTTTCAGCCATTATGGGTAATCTGTCGGGGATGTTTGAGTCCGTCAACAACCAGGTTGGCGAGATAGCAACCTCCGTTGGCATGACACCGGCGAACTTCTCGCCGGGTGTCTTTGCCATGGTACGCAACATCTCCGAGTCAGTGATTATCCCGATAGCAGGTTTGATACTGACATTCATTGCCTGCTACGAGCTAATTCAAATGATTATTGACCACAACAATCTGGCGAACTTTGAGACATGGACATTTTTCAAATGGGTGTTCAAGACCTTCGTTGCGGTCATGTTAATCACAAACACGTTCAACATCACCATGGCGGTTTTCGATGTCACGCAGAACGTCATAAACGCAAGCGGTGGTATCATAGCGGGAAACACAGCGATAGATGCTTCGGCACTTGAAAACTTGGAAGATACGCTTATGGCGATGGAACTGGGTCCTCTGCTTGGATTGTTTCTGCAATCCTTTATCGTGCAGGTCACGATGTCCGCATTGGCAATCATCATCTTTGTTATCGTCTACGGTCGTATGATCGAGATTTACCTGATGGTAAGCCTTGCTCCTATCCCGTTCTCCACTTTTGGAAACAGAGAACAGAGCAGCGTCGGACAGAACTACCTGAGATCCCTGTTCGCCATCGGTTTCCAAGGGTTCCTCATTATGATCTGCGTGGGCATCTATGCGGTACTGGTACAGTCGATAGCGTTCAGCGATGACATCATCGGTTCTATCTGGGGTGTCATGGGCTACACCGTTCTGCTTTGCTTCACCCTGTTTAAGACCGGCACACTCGCCAAGGGTGTGTTCTCAGCCCACTAAGGAAGGAGGTTTCGTGTGGCAGCATATATCCCCGTACCCCGTGACCTGACGAGGGTAAAAACCAAGGCGTTTTTCAATCTGACCAAACGACAGCTGATCTGTTTCGGAGCAGCGGCGCTCATCGGAGTGCCGTTGTTCTTTTTGGTCAAGAGCATGGGAAATGTCAGCCTTGCCGCTATGACCATGATTATCGTCATGCTGCCCCTGTTCTTTTTGGCAATGTACGAAAAGGACGGACAGCCCTTAGAGGTCATCGCAGGGCATTTTATTCAGGCAAAATTCATTCGTCCCAAGGTTCGCCCTTATCAGACGAACAACTATTACGACGCTCTGATGCGTCAGTATCAACTCGAAAAGGAGGTAAATGCGATTGTTTTTCAAGAAGAAAACGCAGGCAAGAGAAGTAAAGATGCCTGCAAATCTGAATCGCAAGCAGCAGCGAGAAATTAAGGCTGTTGTGGAACGAGCCAAGAAAGACAATGGTGTACCGCAGACTGCCCAGCAGTCCATTCCCTTCCAGAGAATGTTCCCCGATGGCATCTGCCGAGTCACCGACAGTTTCTACACCAAGACCATTCAGTTTCAGGACATCAACTATCAGCTGGCACAGCAGGAAGATAAAACTGCCATCTTTGATGAGTGGTGCGGATTCCTGAACTTCTTTGATAGCTCCATCCACTTTGAACTGTCCTTTATGAACATGAGTACCGATGCGGAGAGCTTTGAAAAAAGTATCCGCATTCCGTTCCGCAAGGATGCGTTCAATTCCGTCCGTGCCGAGTACAGTCAGATGCTGAAAAAGCAGCTGTCTCAAGGCAACAACGGTCTGACAAAGACCAAGTTCCTGACATTCGGCATTGAAGCAGACTCCATGCGACAGGCAAAACCGAGACTTCAGCACATCGAAAATGATCTGCTCAACAATTTCCGCCGTTTGGGTGTTATCGCTCACCCCATGAACGGCAAGGAAAGACTTCGCCTGATGCACTCCATGTTCCACATGGGTGACAACGACAAGTTCTTCTTTGACTGGAAGTACCTTGTTGAATCCGGTCTGTCCGTAAAGGATTTTATCGCACCGACTTCGTTTGCCTTTAAGACCAACCGCACGTTCCAGATGGGCGGTATTTATGGTTCTATGTCGTATCTCCAGATCACGGCATCTGACCTGAGTGACCGTATGCTTGCGGACTTTCTGGATATGGAGTCCAGTCAGATCGTTACCATGCACATCCAGTCGGTAGACCAGACTGCGGCAATCAAGACCATCAAGCGAACTATTACGGAGCTTGACCGTTCCAAGATCGAGGAACAGAAAAAGGCTGTCCGTTCCGGCTACGATATGGACATCATCCCCTCTGACCTTGCCACCTATGGTAAGGATGCGAAAGCACTCTTGAAGGAGTTGCAGAGCCAGAATGAGCGAATGTTCATGCTGACATTCCTTGTGATGAATACCGGTCGTACCGAGCAGGAACTGGAAAACAATGTGTTCCAGGCACAGAGTATTGCCCAGAAGCACAACTGTAATCTGCGCCGACTGGATTTTCAGCAGGAACAGGGCTTGATGAGTAGCCTGCCTTTGGCACAGAACCTGATCGAGATTCGTCGTGGTTTGACTACCAGTTCCACGGCTATTTTTGTGCCGTTCACGACACAGGAACTGTTCCAGAACGGTGAAGAAACCCTTTACTACGGTCTGAACGCTCTGTCCAACAATCTTATCATGGTGGATAGAAAGAAGCTGAAGAACCCCAATGGGCTTATCCTTGGTACGCCCGGTTCCGGTAAGTCCTTCTCCGCAAAGCGTGAGATCACCAATGCGTTCCTCGTTACCGATGATGACATTATCATCTGCGACCCGGAAGCAGAGTATGCGGCGCTGGTTCACAAGTTCAACGGTCAGGTCGTGAAGATCAGTTCTTCCAGTACCAACTATATCAACCCTATGGACATCAACCTGAACTACTCCGAGGATGATAACCCCGTGGCTCTGAAAGCAGACTTCATCCTGTCTCTCTGTGAGTTGATTATGGGCAGTAAGGATGGCTTGCAGCCTATCGAAAAGACCGTAATCGACCGTTGTGTGCATCAGATCTACCAGAGGTATTTCGACAATCCTGCTCCTGAGAATATGCCTGTCCTGGAGGACTTGTATAACGCACTTCTGAAACAGGACGAAAAGGAAGCCCACCATGTCGCAACGGCATTGGAAATCTATGTTAAGGGTTCCCTGAAGCTGTTCAATAACCGCACCAATGTGGACATCCACAATCGTCTGGTGTGTTACGACATCAAGGAGCTTGGCAATCAGCTGAAGAAAATCGGTATGCTGATCGTTCAGGATCAGGTGTGGGGCCGTGTTACTGCCAACAGAAGCGCAGGTAAGTCTACAAGATACTATATCGACGAGTTCCACCTGCTTCTGAAGGAAGAACAGACAGCCACCTACTCCGTGGAAATCTGGAAAAGATTCCGTAAATGGGGCGGTCTGCCGACCGGCATCACGCAGAATGTCAAAGACCTGCTTCGCTCCCCTGAGATTGCAAACATCCTCGAAAACTCTGATTTCATCTATATGCTGAATCAGGCAAGTGAGGACAGAAGCATCCTTGCGAAGCGTCTGAACATTTCTCCCCATCAGCTGTCCTATGTAACAAACTCCGGTGAGGGCGAAGGACTTCTGTTCTACGGCAATGTTATTCTGCCGTTCATCGACAGATTCCCGACCGATCTGGAACTCTACCGCATTATGACCACGAAGCTGAACGAGGTGGTAACTGACAAGGAGGGGTAATCCATGGCAAAGAAACCGACCCGACTCCGTTTCACCGAAGATGACCTTGCCGATTCTCATGTAAAGAAAGCTGCCAATTGTGCAGATAAGGCGGCTGACAAAGCTGAGAAAGCGGTAGATAAGTTAGCTTCCAAGAAGAAAACCACCAAGCTCCGTCTGGAAAAGGATGCTGCCGATTCCCGTAAAGCAAAGCTCCGTTTTGAAAAAGCGGACATTACGGAAATCGAGCGTCCTTCCGTGGTAAAGCACATGGCAAGCCGTGGTGCTGCGGTCTCCGTCACATCCAGAGCGCATCAGGCAGTATCTGAATACGAAGATGATAACGTCGGTGTTCAGTCCACACAGGAAATGACAAAGGCAGTGGAATCCACTGCCTACACCGTCGATCATGCCGTTTACAGCCACAAACTGAAAGCCCATGCCAAGGCTGACAAGTTGGTGGAGAAATCAGATAAAGCCAATGCGGATGCCCTTTATGAGAAGTTCAAAAAGGATAACCCTGATGCCGGTTCCAACCCATTCTCCCGTTGGCAACAGAAAAACGCCATCAAGAAAGAATACGCTGCCGCAAAAGCCGGTAAGGATACTGCATCCAAAACGGCGACTGCAACCAAGGGTGCAGGCAAGGCAACAGGAAAAGCAGCCCAAGGAGCCAAGACGATCACAGAGAAAGTGACGGAGTTTGCTACCACACACTCCAAAGCGATTCTTCTGGTTCTGGCAGGAGGACTGCTTTTTATGATTATTGCCAGTATGTTCTCCTCTTGCGGTGCTATGTTCCAGGGTGGAACGCAGGTTATTTTGGGAACTTCCTTTACTGCCAAAGATGAGGACATCATCGGGGCAGACGATGACTACAAGGCTCTGGAAGCAGCCTTGCGAAACAAGATCAACAACATCGAGCGAACCCATAGCGGCTACGATGAGTACCGTTATGATCTTGATGAAATCAACCACAACCCCTATGAGCTTGCGGCATATCTGACGGTGAAATTCGAGGACTACACCCGTTCGGAAGTTCAAAGCACTCTGCAAAGGCTGTTCGATCAGCAGTATGAACTGACCCTGACGGAAGAAGTGGAAATCAGAACCCGAACAGAGACCCGCACCGGTACATCCACTTGGACTGACCCTGAAACCGGCGAGACCTATGAGGAAGAATACGAGTACGAAGTTGAAGTCGAGTATGAGTATTATATCCTGAATGTGAAACTGGAAAACAAAGGTCTGAACCGAGTGATCGGTAGTTCCGGTATGTCTGAGGATGAAATGGAGCGTTACGCAGTTTTGCTCCAGACCAACGGCAACAGACCCGACATTTTCGGGGATGACATCTATGCCGTGACCGGTGAGTACACCGACTATGACATTCCGGGCGAAGCTCTGACGGACACACGATTTGCCAATATGATTCGTGAAGCAGAAAAGTATCTGGGATACCCGTATGTATGGGGTGGCAGTAGCCCTTCCACTTCCTTCGACTGCTCTGGTTTTGTTTCCTATGTAATCAATAACTGCGGAAACGGTTGGAGTGTCGGCAGACTGACAGCCAACGGTCTGATGGGTGTATGCGACATCATCCCAAGAAGTTCCGCAAAGCCGGGAGACCTGATTTTCTTTCAAGGCACTTATGATACCTCCGGTGCATCCCATGTAGGTATCTATGTTGGCGATGGAATGATGATCCATTGCGGAAACCCGATTTCTTACGCTTCCATTGAGTCGAGCTACTGGCAGTCGCATTTTTACTGCTTCGGAAGAATCAGAAATTAAGGAGGATTTTCTATTGGGTGCTAAATTAGACAGAATTGGCGCAGACCTTGAGAAAGCCCGCCGCAAAAGGGCTGAATGGGATGCCAAAGTAAAAGATCTGGAACGCAGATACCGTGAGGAAGAAAACTCTGAGATTCACGAGTTGGTTCACGCTGCGAACCTTACCCCGGATCAGCTTTCTGAACTGCTCCGTATGTTTGCTGCGGACATGGTTCCGAAGCCTGAGACTATCAATTCTATGAATGAACAGGAGGAAATGCAGGATGAAATTTAAGAGATTCGGTGCCATGTTGCTGGCACTTGTAATGTGTACGGGAGTGTTTTCGACTACGGCGTTTGCCTACTCCGATGAGAGTGCAGCCACACCTACCACGGAAAAGGCTGAAACCGTGGAGACTGCCCCTGAGAAAACTGAAGATCAGACTTCCGAGGAAGTTCCGTACACCGTGACCGTCGATGAAGATGGCACGGTGGTTTTCTCTTTCAACGGTGAGGAATGGACTTACGATGCCGAGGAAACCGAATATGACAGCATGGGAACCGGCAAGGTGGTAACGAACGGTTCCCGTCTGAATGTGCGTACCGGCGCAGGCATGAATTATGAGATCATTGACCAGCTTCGTCCCGGCGAGGAAGTTGTGGTAGTCGGTGTTGAGGGTGACTGGTATCAGATCACCGTTCCCGAAAAGAATGGCTATGTTCACAGCGACTATCTGGAACTGATTGAGAAAGCCGAACAGAACAGCGAAATGGACATGGCTCTGCTTATGATGTTTATGAGTATGTTCATGCAGGGCATGGATATGGATGCAGATGAGCCTGCCCTTACTCCCGATGGCAACCTAACTTTGGTGGACGACATCGGCGCTCCTGCCAAAGATGGAAAGCAGTTCATTACTGCTGTCACAAAGAACGGCAACTACTTTTATATCATCATCGACCGTGACGATGAGGGCAACGAGACTGTCCACTTCTTGAATCAGGTGGACGAAGCTGACCTGCTTATGCTGATGAGCGAGGAAGAAGCTGCTAAGTACACTGAGCCTGTGGTAGAAACTCCGCCTACGGAACCTGATGTAACAGAGCCTGAGCCTGATGTGGTCGAGCCTGAACCTGAGAAGCCTAAGACCAATATGCTTCCTGTCATTCTGGTAGTTGTGGCTCTGATTGGCGGCGGTGGTTTCTTTGCCTTCAAGAAGATGCAGGACAAGAAGAAGGAAAAAGAAGCTGCGAAGCCTGACCCTGATGCGGACTATGTAGACGATGATGAGGACTATGGCTACAGCGAGGAATACGAGGACGATGATGTGGACTTCATCGCAGACGATGAGGACAACGAACCCGTATAACAATGGACAGGCATGATGCCTGGGGCAATCTTCGGATTGCCTTTACATAATGATTCCTGTCGATTTGAGTTGGTTATGATATAATTTGTGTTGTGAACCAAAAGTAAACCTCCGGTTTAGTAAACTCTACCTCGTTTCGGTTTACTCATTTTAAGGAGCACATTATACTTAAATCAGAAAAATTCACAAAGGAGATAAATCAAATGGCAAACAAATCTATGGGTGAAATAATTAGCACACTCCGCAAGGAAAAAGGCATGACGCAAAAGGAAATTGCAGATATGCTTAACATTACAGATAAAGCAGTATCGAAATGGGAACGTGATATTGCTTGTCCCGATACACAGACGATTCCTAAATTAGCTGAAATCTTAGGTGTTTCTGTTGAGGAATTGATGAATGCGAAATCAATGCCTCCCGTTGGACATAAGGGTGCAGGGTACATGATAGATATTGTTCTTAAAGCTGTGCCATTAGCTATGGGAGTTGCAGTTGTTGTGACATCTATACTTGGAGACCTTGATGCCAAATCAGGTTTTTCGATGCTTGGCATAGGTTTGGCTTGTGTCGGAGTATATTTACTTAAGAACAACGATAACTAACTGAACCTAAACTATACATAGCAGTCATGCACTACGGTGTGTGGCTGCTTATTTTTTTGAGAAAGGAGCAGATGCAAATGAAATTAGTATTGGCTGAGAAACCCTCAGTCGCTCAAAGCATTGCCAAGGTGCTGGGCGTAACCAACCGACAGGACGGATACCTGGAGGGCAACGGCTATATCGTCAGTTGGTGTGTGGGGCATTTGGTGGAACTGGCACAGCCTGAAGCCTATGATGAACGATATGGAAAATGGACGTATGCGGATCTTCCTATCCTCCCCGATGACTGGAAGTACGAAGTGTCCGCAGGAACCCGAAAGCAGTTCGGTATCCTGAAAAAGCTCATGGCCAGAGATGATGTTGCAAGCCTTGTGTGCGCAACAGATGCCGGTCGTGAGGGCGAACTGATCTTCCGTCTGGTCTACCATCAGTGCCACTGCAAGAAACCCTTTGAACGCCTGTGGATTTCCTCAATGGAGGATTCCGCAATCCTGGAGGGCTTTGAAAATCTCAAGCCCGGAACTGAATACGATGCTTTATATGAAGCAGCCCTGTGTCGAGAGCGAGCCGACTGGATTGTTGGCA
>JAZOCU010000026.1:0-80554 GCA_045596625.1 Oscillospiraceae bacterium
TCCTGTGGATGTCTGGTTTGATAACGGCACCGCATCCTTTAACATGACCTTTGCGATCCCCGAAGGCTTCACCATCGAGAACATCACCTACGGCAGTGAGTATGCAGAAAACGGCAGCTTTACCTTTGATCCGGAAACCAATACACTGCTGTGGACCAGCAATGACGGCAGCAATTATGTACCGACACCGGGACAGAACATTGCTACCATCACACTGAACATTCCCGAAGATGCAGAGGTTGGTACCGACTATGTGATCGATGCAACGAATGTTTCGGCCGTGGATGAAAATGGTTCTGCACTCCGTTATACGATCAATGCAGGTGAGCTGAGCATTACAGCACCGCAAACGACAACTACGACAACAATTACAACAACAGAATCCACCACTACTACTACGGAAACTACCGAGACCACAACCGATCAGACGACGACGTTTACCGTGATTACCTCTTACTCCACAGAGTTTGTTGAGCCGACTCGTGTGAACTACTGGTCGCACGATACGCGCACCTTCCTTGAAAGCGGTGGACTGGCCGGTCTTAGCGCATGTATTCATCTCTATCAGTATTATGTCAATGCTGAGGGCTATTTTGTAGATGAAGCCGGTACATTGCTGACCGATGAAGAAGGCAATGCAATCCTTTACAATGAGGAGAATCCGGTATATCCTGCAGCAGAAGACGCTGTCGCATACAAGAATCTGGATGTTACCGAACTGACTAAACCCGCAGAGGATGAAGATTCACCGGTTGAGGTTTATGTTCCCGGTGTACACAAATATCCGATTCCGGCATATTACGATCAGAGTAAACAAACGGATCCTGACTTTATCTTCGGTGATGGATCGCCCCTGTACTTTGGTGAGTTCAAGATCTATATTGGTCTTAAGGGCGATACTCAGCTGGATGAGGATGTGGATGCAAACGATGCACAGTTGACGCTGAACTATTATCTCTATACAGTGATCCTTCACGAGGAGACTTATCAGCTTAACGAGGATGCTGAACTGCAAGATCTGGCATTCTATGTATCTGATGTATTCTACCAGCAGCGTCTGGATGCCAATACGGCAAATGCAATCCTGAACTACTACCTGTACAACACCATTCTGACGAATCCTCAAACATGGACAGATATTTGCGGATATGACTTCCCGGATTCGTTCTTCGAAGGGGATGCCAACACAGCACCTGTCTCCAAGATAGAATAACCAAACATAAAACGCAGACGATACTTAGGTGTCGTCTGCGTTTTCTTTTAGCGTAATCGGGAAAAATAGCTGGGGATCACAAAAAAGAGAGTCTCTTGAAAAGAGACTCTCTTTTTTATATGAATGTTGCGGATAGGATGGAATCAGGCAGCAGTCATTGCTTCATAGGCAGCAGTGAGCCATTTCAACATCTCCTCAAATCCATCTTCGGTCAAAGAAAAGACAGCTGTATCCTTCAATTGCTGTATTGCAAGCTCATAGCAGAGATCCGTATCCCAGATTTCGACTTGCAAGGTATCCTCTTTCGGGCAGATACGATATCGCAGCGCTTTTCTGCTGCCGGTATGAATGTTTCCTGCTTGAAAATAAAACAATTTGGGAATATCAAAAGCATTACGAGGCTGATGTTCTGTCATAAAATCCGTTCTCCTTATTATGAAATGAATTACAACAGCGCCAGATCCGAGGCATTTACGATACCATCGCCGTTATAATCCGCAGTGAGAAGCTGCGTTGCATTGAGTGAGGCATTTCCTGCAAGATAGTCAGCAAAGAGTACACGGTCGGCATCATTGCAGACACCATCCAGTGTCAGATCACCGCAAAGATGCAGATAGGGTTCGTTTTCTTGTCCGAGGCAGAGCCAGCCGGAGCCATCCAGCCACTGCACACGAGCCCAGTCGCCTTCGCAGGAAAGCAGTGTGACGATTTCACCGTTGGCAAATCTGCCAAGCCATACACCACTGATATCCGGTGCTTGCCGGATGTTCAGTGCAGAGGCGGTAACAACACAGCGTCCGACGGATACCGGCCATGGATTTGCAGGCGAGGATGTGTTGTCATCTTCGCATTTTTGGCAAAATGCAAGGTTGATCCATCCGGTTTTTCCTTGATAGATTGTTTTGCCCCAGTTGCCATCCAGCTCGGTGACGATGAATTCGGTGTTGGTACCGATAAATGCTAAGGTTTCTGATTCGGTAGTAGCTGCAGCACGCAGACGCATGCAGGAATCGCCCGTAGTATATCGTTGCGTGTCGGCAGGCACTTCGACGGGAGGCGTGTCAACAGGATCATCGGTAGGATCATCGACAGGATCGTCAGTAGGATCATCAGTAGGGGGCAGTTCGGAAAGCAGGATGCAATACGGGAGATTTACCCAGCCATCCATACCTTGATATTTGGTTTTACCCCATTCGCCATCCAGATCGGTGACGACAAATTCCGTATCCGTGCCGATATAGGCGAGGGTATCGGAATTGGTCGTGGCAGCAGCACGCAGGCGCATACAATTGCTGCCGGTCGTATAGCGCAGACAATATTTCGGCGGGTTGGTATTGATACTGTCAAGGCAGATGCAATATTGCAAAGAGATCCAGCCCACTTTCCCGTTGATCGTAGTGTATCCCCAGTTGCCGCTGACCTTTGAGACAGAGAAGGTTGTCTGCGGCGGTACATATCCGATCACGGAAGCACTGATACTGGAGGCGCTTCGTAAATTGAGCGTGTTTTGATCCGTTGAGTAATTGCCGGTGATATATAATGCAGTCATAGGCGTGCAGTAATTCATGGAGATCCAGCCAGTCATACCGTTCCAGTCGCACATTCCCCACTCACCGGAAATACCGGTGATTTCAAGGCTCGTACCGCTGGGAATCACGCCCAAGATATCGCTTCGCAGAGAAGGTTCTTTTCGCAGATGCAGATTGGCATATGTTTGATACATACCTTCGGAATAATCGGCAGTATTGCTGTCCTCAGGAGAAATCGGCTCCGGATCATCAGCGCCCATAAACAACCGCATACTTGCGATCTGCGAGGCATCATATTTGGCATATAGGCTGTCATGGGCAGAGCCGGGATCATCCATATAAACCACGCCGTTTTCTACGGCACGCACCGCAATGAAATGGGTCTGCTGCGGTGTTTCTTTGACGCAGATGGCAACGTAATAGCCATCATTGATATAGCCGGAGATCTCATCGATCTGGGTTGCGGTAGTCCGCCCTTCAAAATCGCGGCTGCCTTGATAGCGGAATTCCGGTACCAATCCGGTAATGGTATTCCAGTTGAGAATACCGTAATCGGAAAAACCGCCATGTTCACTGAGATAGCGACATAGCATGCCGGGATTGAAATTTTCAGGCAGGGTACAGCCGGAGGAAGCGCATAAGATTGCTGCTGCAGTTACGGCACAGCCGGAGCTTTTCATAGTATCGCCCATGATCCCTACAGGCAGAGAAGCCCAAGCAGGTGCATATTGCTTCCAATTATGGAAGGACTCCAGCGCAGAGGGTGTAACGACGGCAGAAACAGGAGAGGAAGCTGACGGTTCCGTTACAGCGGATGCGGGCAGCCATAAGGAATCAACGACGCCGGCGGTTACCATTGCGGCGCTCAGAAGGAAGGCGGCAAATCGTTTACAGGCAGCGGGGAATGGGAATCCAGACATGATGTCACATCCTTTCATGAAAACTTATTTCTGATCAGCGGCACGTTCTGCCTTTGCAGCGGCTTTTTCTTCTTTGCGCCGCCGCCGTACAGCAGGCTGCCATGCTTCGCGTAATGCGCAATATGCGGTATATGCATTGGATACGCTGTCGGGTGTGCAGCCGGAACCATATACGGCATCCTCAAATCCTTGGCAGATCTGATCCAATGCCGAATGGATCTGCGGTACATCAAACATTACGGCAGCAGCCGAAGCACAGGCTTCTCTTGCCGTTGCTGCTTTGGGGATATTCCATTGCTTTTTGAGTCGTAAAAATGCTTTTTGCACCATCAGAGCATTGCAGTAGCGACGGAATCGTCTTCGGAACAGCTGCTCGGAAAGGCGTGGTATCACAAAATACAGGAAGAAAATGATCAGTGCTGCACCCAGCAATAATATCACACCGGTATATTGCAGCGTGTTGATGACGTTGGTGTTCAGACCGTTCGGAGCCTGTTCATTGAGATCGGCAGCCGTGGCATCGAACATCATCCAGCCATAGCCGGGCAGATAGACCTCTGTAAAAGCATGTGCGTGGGTCGTGCGGATGACATGTGTGCTGTTGTTTTGTGCGCCATAACCGATCTCGGTTACGGTTTCGGAAAGCGAATAGCCTTCTGTATAACGAGCGATCAGACCGGCACTGCGGCAAAGCTCTGTCATAGCCGACGCAAATTGATAGCAGACACCGGTTTTGTTTTGAAAGAGGAAGGTTTCCACATTATCCTCTTCCCCGATGAGATAGTCCAGATCATAGGTATAATTTGTGCGGAGATACTCGCAGATCGCAGCAGCCTTATCGTAGTCGGTGGACAACCCTTCTGTCAGTACGGCAGCAAGTGTCTGTACAGATTCGGGCGTTTGAATGTCTTCCTGTGCAGAATAGGCCAATGCATTTCCGTGATCGAGGCTCAGCCGCTGAAGCACTTCCAGGTCTTCCTCGCTTTGCTGTTGGAGATAATAGAGCGAGAGGATCAGATCGAGCAGATCCTCGCCGTTGATCTGCTGCAGGAGCAGCTGCACCTCTTGGGTTGCTGCAAACTGCTGGCTGAAATATTCCAGCGCATAGGTTTCGCTGTAGGTTCTGGCGGGCTTTTGCCGGAACAGCACACCATTTTTGCTCTGGTAGATGCTGTGGCGTGTGTTGATTGTGGTAGGATACAGCGGAGAAAGATAACCGATGTTGTTGTAGCCGACGCAATTGAGTTCCAATGGCAGGACAAATGCTTCGGGAGAAAGTAGAGTATCTGCCAGCGAAGCGATTCCATATTCCTCTGCAAGCTCCGGAAACCGGATAGCGATATCGCGATAAAACAGATAATAATCATAAGGGGTGCAATCAGCAGAGGCGGTAAGGAATCCGCTGTATGCATTGGTCAATGTGGAATCCGGCTGTACATAGAAGATAACAGCGCTTTCCGGTTGATCGACAGAGGATGCTGTCCAGGAATCGGTTTCATAATCATAATAGGTATAGGTTGAAAGCCGAAGATTCAGTGGCTCCGAGGCGGTGGCGTAATAAAGGATACGATTGGGCATATCGGGGGTATAACCGCCGCCGTCAGAGGTATCCGAGAACGCACTGATAGAATTGAGCAGATAATCGGTGAAGGCAGTCATATTAATGAGACCTTCAATATAGGCTCTGTCAGCATGGACCGTAGGCTTTGGAATTGCAAGCACCAGAATGGAGGCACCGCAGATAAACAGCATGGAAGCACCGAGCCCCTTGCCGTTTACGATTTCGGGACGAGGCTTTTGCAGTGCTTTTTTTTGCAGCTTCAGGGGCAGAGATTCAACTTCAGCCAGCAAATAGGCACTTTGGTTTTCTTGATGTACATATATCACATCGGGATCATTGTTGTGAAGCTGCTGACAGAAGATCATGACCGCAAAATACATGGCAAACAAAAAGATGATGAATGGGATCGGCATGACTTCATCTTCCTTTGCATAGATGGCAAAGGGAAAGCACATGATCATGAACGACATAAACACACGATATCGTACAAATGAAAAATAATAGGTAATGGATGCAATGAAAAAGGCGAACAGCAGCATCAGCGCAACGGTAAAGGGACCGTAATAGGCATTCAGTACCGATTGCGGTGTGAAGAACCATACCATAAAGCTAAGCGTTACATCCGACCCCTCGGGAGCAAATACACCATGAAACAGATTCGGGTTTTCTCCCACATAGATACAAAAGGAAGCTAAGATCAAGGTCAGTATGCCGGCAAGCAGATAGAAAATGCCGCCGATCACATGATGACGGTTGACAAAATCGAACAGCCGAAACAATAGCCATTGAATGATCGTGATCACCAAAGCCCAGATGACAGTATAAGAGGGGGCATAATGGTAGAGAATGGAAGTAACGACAAGTACTGAGTATAATAATGGGATATGACGTGCCTGTGTGATGTATTGTATCACCGGATGCTTTGCAAAAGACCGTAATTTCCGTACGAATCCGGATTCTGACAAAGCATCGGCCAAATGAGATTCCGGCATATCGAAACGCCTCCTTTCCTGTATCGTTGCAGCAGCTCAGCTGTTGATCGGCTCAATGTGGTTATCCTCGGCAACATACCACAATGCAGCGTTTTTGGGATAGAGTATATTGTTGCTGACCGGCTGCGGAGAGATATAATGCAGGGAAGCTGTGAGCCGATCTAATGCAGCAGCGCGCTGACGATCGCAGTTGGTGGCAAAATATAGCAGAATGGCATCATTTTGTTGTGATAAGGCATGGGGCAGCGGGTCAGTGCCGTAAAAGGCGGCTGGCGGACGGAATCCGCCGCGCAGCAGCAGCACCGATTCGGCGGTGAGCTGATCGGGAGAGTCCAGTGTAATTTGCTGCCACTGTGCATCGGCATCCTGATAATAGAGCACACAGGGATAGCCCTGCTGCACACAAAGCTGCAGTAAACCCAATGCGGTTTCAATCAGCAGCTGTTCCTCTGCCAGACAGCGTCGGATATGGATCCCTGAGGATTCTCTGTGAAAATCGAGCACTACAGACAGCTTTGCCAGAGCCGCCGGTTCATCTTTTCGTACCATCAGCTTTTTCCGTTTGGAGGACAGCTTCCAGTTTACACGCTTGAGCGGATCGCCGGGAAGATAATCCCGATGCTCATAGCCGGGTGTAGCAGCTGCGGAAAATACCGGCGTTGCTTCATTATCCTCATCTGCGGTGACAGATTCGTTGGCAACGCTCTGAAATAGCTGATTGCTCGGCTTGAGCTGAGGGATCTCCGGCAGGATCAGTATGGATTCCTCGCAATACAGCTTCAGCTTAAAGCGAAACATTCCGAGAAAATCCGAAAGCACGACATGTGAAATGTTCAGAGTGGCTTTGCCACAATACTGTGTATGTAAAAGGAGCGTTACCTGATTGCTTCGTTCTATGCCCATGGACAGGCAAAGAGGAAGCATATCCGGCGTATGCTGCAAAGCGACCTGTTTTTGATATTGCCGATTCTGGAACCAGTATTGCAACGCACCGAAAATGCCTTCGTACCGCACAGGCGGATCAGGCAGCTCCTCTGCATTGGGATTGAGCTTTTCAAAATGAGGGTCGGCATAAAACCGCAGCCGAAGAAACGGCAGCGGCAAGGGCGTTTTTTTCGTCAGCACAAGGATTGCTTTGGTTTCTCGCTGCTTGATCGCTTGCTCCGGCACTTTCAGTTCCAGCTGCAGCGTATGCCGCATCCAGAGTGTGATGCCCAGCGAGAGCAATGGCATCAGCAGCAGAAAGGCAAGCATCATTACGCCGATGGCACCATCCAGATACATTGTGAAGATCACGGCGATCACAATGGCGCCCAGATATCCGATAGGAATCATGATGCCTCCATGGGTACCGAAATGGAATCCAGTACCGAGCGAACCAAAGCGCGGGTATCGGCAAAACGGGATTTCCCTTTGGGAGACAGGATCAGACGATGTGCCAGAACACTTTCAGCCATGGCTTTCACATCGTCGGGCAGTGCATAGCTGCGGCCATCTAAGAATGCATTGGCCTTGACTGCCTTGAACAGTGCGATGGAGCCGCGGGGGCTTGCACCCAGCAGCAAGGCATCGTGGGTTCTGGTTGCGGCAACGATCCGCAGAACATAGCGTTTTACGGGATCACTCACAGTGATCTCCTTGACTTCTTCCTGTAAAGCCAGGATATCTTCGGGGCAGAGCGCCGGCTTATTGATATTATCGATCGGATTATGCCGTTCCGTGCGGGAAAGGATCTGCAACTCCTCCTCCTCGGAGGGATATCCCATACTGATGCGCATAAAGAAACGATCCATTTGTGCTTCGGGCAAATGATAAGTACCATAGGTTTCAACGGGATTCTGTGTTGCAAGTACCATAAAAGGCTTGGGCAGGGGATGGGTTGTGCCGTCAATGGAGATCTGATGTTCCTCCATGACTTCCAGCAGGCTGGACTGCACCTTGGGGGAAGCACGGTTGATCTCATCGGCCAGCAGAAAATTACACATTGCGGCACCCGGACGGTATTCCAGTGCAAAGGTTTGCTGGTTGACCAGCGTGAAGCCGGTGATATCTGAAGGCATTACATCGGGTGTGAGCTGGATTCGGTTGAAGCTGCCGCCCACAGAACGTGCCAGAGCAGCAGCGATTTGTGTTTTGCCTACGCCGGGTACATCTTCGATCAGAATATGTCCATCACAGAGCAAACCGGCAATAACACAACGTACAGGCTGCTCTTTACCTACAATGACAGAAGCAATGCTGTCTTTCAACGCCTGTATTTTTTGATTCATTGATGATTCATCCTTTCCCAAGCAGTTGCTCACGATGCAGCATACCACATACGGGAGCAAAGCACGATTGTGATCTGAAGTTTATAGTGAAGCTGCACAAAAGAAAGCGCTGTTTTATTTCTTATCAGTATAGCATATGGCTTAAAAAAAGGCAAGCTTTTTACAGTTATTTCGTCATTTGTTACAGCATAACAGTTTGTTTTTGTGCGAATTGCTTGACATCGGGTCGAAAACAGGATATAATAATATCGGAATCGTGTTTGCTGTGAATTGAAAGGATTTTTGTTTTGGAAAGCAGCAAAACCAATCGCTGTTTTTATAGATTTGAGACAGCGCAGATCAGATGAGGAGGAGCTTATCCATTATGTTTTGCAGAAATTGTGCCGAAGTTCTGATTGATACGGATATTACCTGTCCGAAATGCGGCTTTGCAGCAGGTACCGGTATGAAATATTGTGCGCAGTGCAGTGATCCTGTACCGGTAGGCGCGGCCGTTTGCGAAACCTGTGGTTTTGAGATCATTCCGAAAAACGCCGGTGCTGCTGTTGGCGTGCAGTCTATGGCGGCGCCGGATCCGCAATCTTTTGAAATGCCGGATGTGACTGCAATGCAGGCGCAAAAGCCCGTATATACGCAGCAGCCGACATATCCCCAGCAGCCGATATACCCCCAGCAGCCTCAGCTTCCGCCGCAGTATGTCGCTCCCGGCAATCAAAGCCCTTATTATCAGAATAATGGGATGCAGCAAAATATGATGTATAGCGGTGTTGAACAGAAATCGAAGCTGACAGCAGGCATTCTGGGCATTTTTTTAGGCAGCGTTGGCATTCACAACTTTTATCTTGGATATGTGGCAAAGGGTGTGATCCAGCTTCTCCTGACGGTATGTTCCTGCGGTATGCTCAGCTTTGTATCGGGGATCTGGGGCCTTGTGGAAGGGATCATGCTTCTGACCGGCGGGATCAGCACCGATGGCAAAGGCATTCCGCTGAAAGATTGAGCGCTGCGTTTCGCAGAATTAAGGTTGATTTAAGATATCTTGATTATGATAGTAATATTGAGGCTTTCTGCTTTGATGAAAAAAAGAAAAGGAGGAGACGTGCTCCGCATTATGCCACTGCTTTGGCAAATGGCGTGAGCGCAACACTAAAGGTATGGCTATCAGTACCTTTCAACGCCGTGAAGTGAAGTATTTGCTGAGCATCGAGCAGTTGAACGCCTTGCTTCCGGTAATCCGTGAGCATATGAATCCGGATAAGTATTGTGTGGATGGCCGTGAATACGGCATTTACAATATCTATTTTGATACACCGGATAATTTTCTCATTCGTCAATCCATTGAAAAGCCGTATTATAAAGAAAAACTTCGTCTGCGCAGCTATTATTCGCCTGCATCGCCGGATGATACTGTTTTTTTGGAGGTCAAAAAAAAGATCGGCGGTATTGTAACCAAGCGCCGTGTTGCGATGACATTGCGTGAGGCGGAGATCTATCTGCAGACCAGAGTAAAGCCCTATTTCGAAGCATTCATACAGCAGCAGGTAATGAAGGAGATGGATGTGTTTCTCAATCATTATGACTGTGCTCCGAAACAGTACATCAGCTATCAGCGGGCAGCCTTTTTCGGCAAGGATAATAAGCAATTCCGACTGACCTTTGACCGTCAGATCACAGCACGCCGAGAGGCGCTTTCTCTTACCAGAGAAAGCTACGGTGAGCAGCTGATCCTGCCGGATCAGCGCTTGATGGAGATCAAGGTGCCGGGGTCGATCCCATTGTGGCTGAGCAAGGCACTTTCCGATCTGGAGATCCGACGCAGAAGCTTTTCGAAATACGGTACGGCATATCAGAATCATGTTCGTCGTCAGATCGAGGCGGCACAACAAAGCGAAAGGAAGATTTCTTATGCATAATCCGGCAGCAAATCCACTCATTCACTCCGCAGATCTCTTTGCAAGAATTTACCATGATCAATCGGCTGTTGATCTGAATTATCCGACGGTCTCACAAGTAACGATTTGTGTGGTCAGTGCATTGATCATCGGATTTTTGATTGGTCTTGTGTATATGTTTACGCATCGCAAGGTTGGATACACCCAAAGCTATGTGCTTACCATGCCGATGCTTTCCGCTTTGGTCTCGACTGTGATTATTATGATGTGTCTGTTGACCAGCGGTGCCGGTATGACTGCTGCGATCAGTCTGACCGGTGCATTTTCTTTAGTGCGTTTCCGCAGTGCACCGGGAGATCCCCGCGATATTTCGTACATCTTTTTTGCCATGGCTATGGGCGTTGTTTGCGGTCTTGGCTTTGTCGGTTATGCGGCATTGTTTTTTGTGATCCTCTCTGCAGTATTGATTTTGCTGCAGGTAACGGATTTTGCTGCACCTGCTGTACAGGAAATGACATTGAAGATCACCATCCCTGAGAATTTGAACTACAATGGTCTGTTTGATAAGGTGATGGAAAAATATACTACCACATGGAAGCTCCGCCGTGTAAAAACAACGGATTTTGGTACGTTGTTTGATCTGGTATATTCCGTGCGAGTGAAAGCAGATGCCGACCAGAAGAAGTTCATTGATGATATTCGTGCACTCAACGGCAATCTGAATGTCACATTGGTACTGTATCGCTATGACGATCAGATTTATGATGTCCGACAAAAATAAGTGCAAATGCTTACAAACGAAAAGACTGGGGCTTCCTCGGTCTTTTCGCATATCTTTATATGGAATACAAAATACGGAAAGGGTCGGGATGATATGAACATACGGAAACAATATGGGGCAAGCCGTTTGGCGGCCCTGTTGAGTGCGGTATTGCTTGCAGCTTCGCTGACAGCCTGCGAAGGCGGCAGTTCCGCAAGGAGTGATGCTTCGGGTGCCGGCAGCTCAGGAAACAGCAGCAGTGCTGCGCAGCAATCCGATGCATCGACGCAGAATGACAGCAGCAAGGGTGAGCATGCATCCGACAGTCTGAATCAGGATGAAAGCACGAAGCCGGATCCCGATACATCGGAATCCTCGGGGAATGGCTCTGAGAACAGCGTGCCGGATCCGGATTCTTCCTCCAATCCTGCACCGGAATCCTCACAGGGATCGCAGGGGGGACAGAGCGGAAACAGTACGACGGAATCGTCACAGCCCACACCGCCGGAGGAATCCTCTGATGATGCGTCGGAAAATCCTGAGGTAAAACAGCCTAAATATATTTATCTCAAAGGTTCTACTGCGCAATATTCCGGTACCGGCATCACGGTGCTGGGAAGCACAATCACCATCAGCAAGGGTGGTACTTATATCATCAGCGGTACACTGGATGATGGCCAGATCCAAGTGCTGACTGATGATAAAAAGGTCTATCTGGAGCTGGATAATGCGCATATTACCAATTCCAAAGGTTCTGCATTGAATGTGCAGCAGGTCAAGCATATTACGGTTACAACGCTTGCGGGTACTACCAACAGCTTCACCGATGGCGGGGTGCATGAGGAGGATCGTGGTGCGATCTTTACCAATGATACCATTCGCTTTGAGGGAAGCGGCACTTTGAATATTCAGGCCAATTATGCGCATGGTGTTCGCAGCGATGACGATATTATTCTCAACAGCGGTACACTCAATATCACATCGGCAAAGAGTGGCCTGCACTGCAACGATGGTATTGAGATCAACGGCGGCAAGCTGTTTTGCGATGCAGGCACCAATGGAATCAAGACAGAGGGCTATATTACGATCAGCGGTGGCACATCGATGCTGATCGGCGGCGTGCGGGAAGAAAAAGGCGCAATCTACTGCGACGGCGTATTTTCTTTCACAGGCGGTACATTCTATGCCATCGGCAACACCTGCAGTATGCCAAATGCCAATACTACGACTGCCAATGTGGTCGGCATGAACTTTGTTGCCAACCGGAAAGCCGGCGCTTTGTGCCATCTGACTGCTGACGGCAAGCCGGTGTTCACCATGACCTCTCCCCGTGACTATCGCTTTGTGGTATATGGCGGTGCGGGTTTGACTGCTTCCGGACAGTATGCCGTTTCTACCGGTGGAAGCAGCAGCGGCGGCAATACCAACAATTATGTTACCGTAGGCGGCAGCTATTCCGGCGGTACAGCACCTCAATCCTTTGCTTCCACCGGAAAAATCACTTTCTATATTGTCGGATAACAGCTTTGCTCCATCGAAAATCTCCTTTTGATTAAGCAAAATGCGATATAGAAGTATTACAAAGCCACTTTTGATACAATGTGTCAAAAGTGGCTTTTCGTTTCTTACGGCATTGATTTTTTCTGTTTTCGTTGTTATAATAAGTTTATTGATTCATTGACGCTTGATAAAGAGGTGTATTATGAAGAAATATTTACTGCCGATTTTAATGCTGGCCCTATTTGAGGCGGCAGCAATCACTCTTTGGCTGGTAAAGGACAATTTGTTTTATTTGTTCAATTTCAGTTATATCGGCATTTCTATTGCATTGGGACTTTTCCTTTTTATCAGAAAGCATAAGCACGCACGGCGCATAGCGCAATTGCTTGTCGGTATGTATATGCTGCTCTATCTCGGACTTATCTGTAATGAAAATATGCAGATAGAGGGCTTTTGGTATTATCTGTTTACAGGCGTATTTGAGGCAGCGACTATTCACTATGCGATAGCAAAGATATTCGGTCCTTTGGTTTTTGGAAGAGGATGGTGCGGTTACGCCTGCTGGACAGCGATGGTACTGGATTTTCTTCCCTTTTATGCTCCGAAACAGCCAAGAAAGAAAATAGGATGGATCAGGTATATTGTATTTATAGGTTCTTTTGTATTTGTGGCAGCGCTTTTTTTGTCATGTGTGAGCAACATAGAAAGAATCATGTTCTGGTCGTTTATAATAGGAAACCTGCTCTATTATATTGTTGGCATTGTACTGGCATTTCTTTTCAAGGATAATAGGGCTTTCTGCAAATACATATGTCCGATTACTGTATTCCTGAAGCCGATGAGCTATTTTTCTATGATGAGAATAAAGTGTGACAAAAGCAAGTGTGTATGCTGCGGAAAATGTAAGCGTGTATGTCCTATGAATGTAGATGTCACTGACAATTCAAAGAAAAGAGAGAACGGAACAGAGTGTATTCTCTGCTTCGAATGTGTAAAGAATTGTCCTAAGAATGCCTTGTAAACGACAATGCCAATTTGCAAATAAAATGATAAAAAATCCAGAGAAGAAATAAATTCTTCTCTGGATTTACTGCTTTATGATTTCCGTGTTTTCAAAAAAGGGATTTTTTATTGCGATCCGATTTATGATGCGGTATCGCTCTGTGCCGGAGATTCAGGGAATGCTTCTGCAAGAAATCGTTCCATATATGCGGCACGCTGCTGAGCAAAGATACGGATATTTCCTGTTCTGCGCTGATATTCCTCATACCAGATCCAAATATCGGGATTTTTCTTTTTCAAGTTCTCCAGGTATTCAAAATAATAACGCATTTCAAAGAATCGCTCGGTCGTCATCGCATCCAAAGTCTCGCCGATAGAATCTGCTGACAGTGCACCTTCCATCAGACGCCGTATTTCTGCAAGGAAATAGTCTCTGCATTCCGGACGTTCCATAAGCTTTGCAAATAACGGCGAATATCGATCGCTGTGGGGATTCAGAATTTGTTTGAGATTATTATAGGATGCGCCGGTTTCTGCCATTTCATAAAGAGAAAGACAAAAATCGATATCGTGATATAAATATCGCCATCTGCCATCCTGCTGCTCACTTAATTCGACATCGGCTTCTTCCTCAGCAGCAAAATAACGATAACATTTGAAGTTGTTCTGCGGCCAGTCGTTGTTATTGACATAAATGTTGAAGGCAAAGTTTTGCAGATAGTTTTCTACATCCATAAAGGCACAAAGCTCTGCATAGACGGCATCATCCAGGAGGTCTGCGTTGATAAATCCCTCATAGCGGGTGTTGTAGTCGGTAGCGATCGCTGCCATGTCGGCATCATCCTCTTCCACATTCATCTTGCCATCTCTGCCTTCTAAGACCTCATATTTTCCGTTGCCATCCCCGTATTTATCCTTGAACAGATCATCGCAGTAGGTTTCGTGAAGATACATCAAGCCGTAGTATTCTCCGTTGAGATAGACCAAAGCCGGTACAACCGCCTCACAATCGGTATAGCCTGCCTTTGCTGCCAGCCGCTGATTCAGCTCATCACGAATAAATGCAAACTGAAAATCATTGCCGTAATTGCGCAGCACCAGTTTATCATATTCCGGGATCACAGTGCCGTCGGCGCCGATGGTGCCGAAGAGATCAATATCAAATTGTCCGTGGTCAGGATCATATTCCTTGCGGGCAAACAGCTTTAAGGATTTGAGTACAGAAGATCGAGAGGCTGCACCATATACGCGTGCTCCTGCATATTGCTCAAAGAGGATGCTGCCATCACTGTTGATGGCTTCCACATAGACTTTGCGTTCACTTTCTTTTCCGCGCAGCTCCACGTTATCGCCGAACATGATGCCGTCCGGGCCTTCGGTCAGCTGTTTCGGATCTCCTGTAACGGAAAAAATTACATGCTTATATCGGCTTTGCACATCAGATGCACAGAAAAAAGTCCTTGTGCCCACTTCAGAAGCTGAGCCATCCGCAAAATATGCCCTTGCTCTCAGCACCATGGAGTTCGGGAAATTTCCGACCAAGCCCTTAAACGGGATCGGATCCGTATATAAGGTTGCTGAGGTATCCGGTTCGCTGCCGTTGGTGGTATAGTATATCGCAGCACCCTCAGGTGCCGACAAGGTCAAAAGGGAAGAGGTCGTCAGAAAACGCTGTTCGGTTACAGAAACCATGCCGTTTGAAAAACGCATGGCATCGACGGATTCAAAGGATGCATCAATTTCTACGGAAGCATGATCCAGCTGAGAATTGTTGTGATTACCGCTGCAAGCAGTTAGCACACAGCCGGAAAGCATAGCCGCAAGCAATATGGTGAAAATACGTTTTTTCATAACGATCATATTGAATGGTTCCCCCTTGTATGTTCAGTTCCCTGTGTATACGATTCCATTATACAGGATAACCCTCAAAAAAACAAGACCCGAATTGTTAAGTTTTATCGGCAAAAGAAAAAAGGCTGCACCGAAATCGGAAGCAGCCACAGAAGCAAAAGCAAATGATATCAGATGGAATAGGGAAATAAGAAATAGGGAAATGGGGGTTGAAAATCTTCCTGAGATTGCACGCTCAGGAGATCTTATCTGTATGATATCGCAAAACCATTAAAATAGTCTTAAAAAAGTAAAAAAGCTATGCATAATCGCATAGCTCGCAAAAAGATGAAATGAATTCAAAATAGGGGGGGTTGGGGGATTTGAAACAAGGTTTCCTCAACCTTGTTTTTAGTATAACAGATAAGTCTTAAATCATTCTGAAGATTAAATCAACTTTTTGTAAAGAAAATGTGATTAAATTATGAATAGCGAGAATAAGAAAATGTTGTTTTGTATCTTTTGGATGATTTTTTCTCTCTTGCTGTACGGTAATGCTTGACTTTCTGACAAAATTGTGGTATGATTGCACCACATAATATGGAAATAAAGGGGGAGTACCTTTTGAAAACCAGAAAGAAATGGACAAAAAATTTGTTGGGGCTTGTTACATCATTTGCGATGTCAGCAATGCTGATGCAGGCAATGCCGACGATGCTGCCGGCATCCGCTGCTTCGGATTATTGGAAATTTGATTTCGGCGGCGGCGGTACTGCAGGCGGATATACCGGTGTTTCGGCATCCAACGGTTATAATGCTTCGGCAGGCTATGGCTTCAGCTCCGGCTGCAATGTTTCCAATGTTTCGGCTTCCGGCAGCGGTGCGCTCAGTGATGCGGTGCAGTTTAACAATGCAACGCATAACGGCACAGCAACCTTCTGCGCCGATGTTCCCAATGGACTGTATCAGGTTACCGTATGGCTGGGCAATACTACGCGTACCAGTGTGGCTGCCGAGGGTATGCTGCAGCTGATCAATCTGACCGGCAACAACGCAACAGACACCTTCCAGATCCCGATCACGGATGGTCAGCTGAATCTCTGCTGTGTGGAAGGAAAGGCAGGCTATGCCTTTACTTTGTCTGCTCTGGAGATCAAGAAGATCTCGGACAGCACTGATACGAATCCTACCATTTGGCTTTGCGGTGATTCTACGGTTTGTAACTACTATCCGCTGAACAGCTCCGCACAGGCAGGCTGGGGCCAGATGCTTCCTTCTGTGCTTGGTGATAACAGCGGCTGGCAGGTGCGAAATATGGCTGCCAGCGGTCAGTATGCAGCAGGCTTTGTCAGTGCCGGTCAGTTCGCTGCGATTGAAAAATACGGCAAAGCAGGCGATATTTACTTTATCTCCATCGGCATCAATGATACCAATTATTCCAATGAAACGGAATATTATAATGTGGTGACCGATATGGCAAAGCGTGCCATGGCAAAAGGCATGAGGGTAATCCTTGTGAAGCAGCAGGGCAGAGACGGTGATTGCTCTCGTAATCCGCTGCTGACCGGACGTTGGTTCGGCGGTACCTTGGATCGTATCGGTTCTGAGCTCGGCTTGCAGGTAATCGATCTGTTTAATCTGTGGCAGGATCACTGTCTTAAAATCGGTGCCACAGCAACTACCGCGTTGTATATGAGCGGAGATTCTCTGCATCCCAACCGTTCCGGTGCAACGGTTTTGGCAGAGTTGGTCGTTTCGCAGATGGATAGCTCTGTAACGCCCGGCGGCGCTGCCTTTGAAGATGGCAGTGTGTATATGCTTCAGAATGTCAACAGCGGGCTGTATCTGACTGTGGAGGGCGGCGTAGCTGCTGATACCACCAATGTCTGTCAGAGCAAGGATTCTGCGCCGCTCGGTAAGAATCTCTGGAAGATGATGAGTGCCGATGACGGTTACTATTATCTCTATTCTATGCTGGATGGCGGCAACTCCTATGTGCTGGATGTTTATGAGGGTAAGGCTGCAAACGGAACCAATATCGGTATTTATTCCGCCATCGGCAGTACAGCACAGCAATTTAAGCTGATGGGTGCCGGAGAGAATATCTATACGATCCGTCCTCGTGCTTCCGATGACAAGAGCTGCGTTGAGGTCGGTTCTGCACTCACCGATGAAGGTGCCAATGTCATCGAATGGGAAAGCAATGGACACGATTGCCAGAAATGGCGTCTGGTTGAAGTACATCAGAACACCTATGATGCAGTGTATCTGCAGGGTGATATGAATGATGACGGTCAGATCACTGCAACGGATATCAGCTTGATGAAGCGCGGAATGTTGTCCGGCTTTACGGATCCCGCAGCAAAGCAGGCTGCCGATGTCACCGGCGATGAAGCTGTTTTGATCAGTGATGTAGTGCTGCTGAACAAGCATCTCATCGGTGAATCGGTGGAATTTGGTGACCGGAAGTATTATGCCATTGATGCTGCTTATGCCGATGGCTGGTATGAAAATACCAATGCAGGCTTCAGTGGTGAAGCATACCTGAATCTGAACAATACTGTGGGCAGTGCGATGACATTTACTGTCAGAGTTCCGCAGGCCGGCAATTATTTGTGTACATTTAATATTGCAAACGGTTCTGCCAATGACCGTAAAATGCTGATCTCTGTCAGCGGACAGACCGATGTCTGGCTGCAGAGCTTCCTTACCACCTCTGTTTGGACGACATGGGAAGAGCGTGCGCTGGTTTTGCCGCTGACAGCAGGCTATAATACCATTTCACTGGTTTCTCATACCGCTGAAGGCGGCCCGAATGTAGATTTTCTGCGTCTGACCTTTACCGATGAGCCAATTGCTGAACCGTATGATCCCGGCCAGAGCGGTAATCCCAATGTTACACCTTCCGATAATCCGGTTGTGTATATCGCCAGCGATTCTACTGCACAATCCTATCGCGAGTCCTATGCACCGCAGCAGGGCTGGGGTTATTATCTCGGCAACTATTTTAACAGCAATGTAACCGTTTCCAATCATGCCATTGCGGGCCGCAGCTCCAAGAGCTTTTATGATAACGGCAGATTGACTACCATTCTGGACACCATCAAAGCCGGAGACTATCTGCTGATAGATTTCGGAATCAATGACGGTGCATCCTCTCAGCCTGAGCGTTATGCTCCGGTTTGCGGTAATGTGGATAATCCCACGAACGGCTCTTTTGAATACTATATGACATTCTATATCAAAGGTGCATTGGATAAGGGCGCAACACCGATCCTCATGAGCCCTACCCTTTCCATCAAGAATCAGTCGCAGCCCTTTGGCGTTGGCTACCGCAACATCGATTCTGCTTGCCGGATGCTGGCTGCAAAGTATAATATCCCGTATTTTGATCTGGGTCAGGCAATGACCACGCAGTTCAACAATACGGCATATAATACCGTATACAGCTACTACATGGGTTCTACTACCGCCGGCGGCACAGACTTCACTCATTTCACCGAGACCGGTGCTAATGTCGTTGCAAAGATCATTGCCGATGGCATTAAGGGTCTGGGACTGCCACTTTCCGGATTTGTTTCTTGATTCTTGAACAGCGCTGTTCTATTACGCATAACGATAAACAAACACCGCCTATGGTAATTACCATAGGCGGTGTTTGTTACAGAATGGAACAAAACCATGAACGATTTCGATATTATTGTGCAAGCTCGGGTTTTTTCTCCTGCAAAATCAGCTCGCACTCGTGATCTTCGCCATTGCGGACAACCGTAATGGTGATCGTATCACCGGCCGCATATGCATTTTTTGCGGCGTTCAGTTCATCGTAATTAGAAATGCTTTCGCCGTTGACCGCAATGATAATATCGCCCACTTTGACGCCGGCGAGATCGGCAGCACCATTCTCGGTAAGCTCTGTGACATATACACCCATAGGCAGACCATATGCCTGGGAAACGCTCTCGGAAACGTCACGGCCTGTAATGCCGATCACAGGCTTGCCGCGGACATAGCCATAGTTGATCAGATCATCAACGACCTTTTTGGCATGCGCCATCGGGATCGCAAAGCCCAGTCCTTCGATGGTCGTTTCGGAATAGCTGCTGTGCATTTTCAAGGAATTGATGCCGATGACCTGTCCATAGCTGTTGATCAGGGGCCCGCCGGAGTTGCCGGAGTTGATGGCGGTATCCGTCTGGATCAGCGACATTGTGACCTCGTTGATGGTGACTTCGCGATCCAATGCCGAAACGATACCTGTGGTAACGGATCCGAACAGATCAAGGCCCAGCGGATTGCCGATGGCGATCACAAGCTCGCCGACACGCAACGCATCGCTGTCACCGAATTCCGCAGCCTTGAGCTGCTGCTTGGTGTTCATCTTCAGCACAGCAATATCTTCTTCGGTATCATAGCCAACGATCGTTGCGGCGATCTGCGTTTCTCCTTGATAATAGTCTTCGTTGAGAACGATCTGAATTTCCTTTGCAACGCCGCCGTATTCTTCAGCGTAGATCACATGGGCGTTGGTGAGCACATAACCATCCGCACTCATAATGATACCGGTTCCGGTTGCGGGTGCACTCCGTTCATAGGTAGTAGGCGAGCCGAAGCCCCACATATCATTATAGCGTTCTTCCCAGACAAAGGTGGATGAAACACCGACAGTAGAAGGGGTAACCTTATCGACGATATCGGGAATGCTCAAGGCATCCTCTCTGGCGGCGAGTTCGATCCAATCCTGCATGACGACAGAATCTGCATTGTTTTGCTCCGGCTTGCCACCGGTGTTGTTATCAGTTTGATCGGCATTTTCTTTTTTGCTGCCGGATTCTGTTTTTTCCAGCGTTTCCGTGAAGCTGTCATCTTTTCCGAAGAACTTCTTCAAGGAAGCGTTTTCCATAGCAAACTGATAGCACTGAATCGAAGCAAAGGATAAAAATGCAATGCCGGCAAAAATGCCAAGCGCCTTCAGCACTTTGTAGGAGGAGCGCTTCGGTGTGACAGAGGCAGGATCGTGTTCGGCGACCGGCGGTACAGCGTCGCCGGAGCGAGGAGAATAATAGCTGCCCGATACAGGCGGCTGCTGTTCATAGGGGTTATGAATCGGCTCCTGCAGATTATCATGTTCGTTGTCGTGGAACATAGTCATGCACCTCTTTCTATTGTTATATGCAGCTGCGGCAGCGTATTTGGGGTCTGCGGCACTGCTCTTTGATTTTATTATAATCATGAATGTGAAAATCATATGATAAACAGGCAAAAAAGTAATTTTGCGGATCTTTCGGTGTGCCATTTCTGTGATGTGGAAGTGACACGTTGACTTTTTTTACGTTTCATGGTATACTATCCTGAGCAACCGATGTGAAAAAGGAGGATGTTTGTTTTGAAAAAAATGTTTGCGCTGTTATGCTCTGCTGTGATGATGCTCGCAGGAAGTACGGCTTGTACCAAGGGCGACGAGTCATCTGAGAGCGTAACTTCGATTCCCGAGTTTTCCTATCCCGATCAGATCCTGGGAGGAGAGAGCACTATGATTCCCGATTTGGAAATGGATCAGTATCCGGTGCCGGAAAATGAGGCGCTCAAGTTTGTTGCGGATATGAAGCTTGGTTGGAATCTGGGCAATACCTTTGATGCAAGCGATTGCAATCATCTTTCCAATGAGCTGGATTATGAAAAGGCTTGGTGCGGTCAGATGACCAAAATCGAATATTTTGCAGCAATCAAGGCAGCCGGTTTCCATACAGTCCGCATTCCGGTATCGTGGCACAATCATGTGGATGAGAATTTTAAGATCTCCGAGGCTTGGATGGCTCGTGTGAAGGAGGTCGTGGATTGGGCATTGGCATGCGATCTGTATGTGATCCTCAACACACACCATGATGTTGCGGAAGCTTATTATTATCCCGATAGTGCACATCTGGAAAGCTCCAAGCGTTATCTGACTTCTGTTTGGACGCAGATCGCAGAAACCTTCAAGGAATATGATTCCCGATTGATCCTGGAATCCCTCAACGAGCCTCGTCTTGTGGGCACCAATTATGAATGGTGGCTGGATCCCAACAGTGCAGAGTGCAAGGATGCCGCCAATTGCATCAATACCCTGAATCAGTTGTTCGTAGATACGGTGCGTGGCGTGGGCGGTTTCAATGCGGAGCGTTATCTGATGTGTCCCGGCTATTGCGCTTCCGTAGACGGCGCTTGCAGCGACTTGTTCGTGCTGCCGACGGATACCGCAGAAAATACGAATAAGATCATTGTTTCCATTCATGCATATACACCTTATAATTTTGCACTGAATACTACCGGCACCAAAGAATTCTCGGTGGATGATACTGTGAGCTGTGCGGAGATCACCAATTTTATGGATCGGCTTTACGGCAAGTTTATCGCAAACGGGATCCCGGTGTTCATCGGAGAATTCGGTGCGCTCAATAAGGATAATCTGGAACAGCGGGTGCAATTTGCTGCCTATTATGTTGCCGCTGCCCGTGCCAGAGGCATTTCTTGCTGCTGGTGGGATAATAATGCCTTCAGCGGCAGCGGAGAAAACTTCGGTCTGCTGTATCGCTCAACTGCAAAATTTATGTATCCTGATATTGTACAGGCGCTGGTAAAATATGCAGAAGATCAGTAAGTCCATAGAAAACGTTACAGAGAAAGAGGCGGAGGTGGATGGACACCTCCGCCTCCGCAGATTGAAAGGCAACGGTATTATTATGAAACGAATGAAGCGAGGGTTCCGTCTTTGTGCAATTTGTCTTGCGTCAGCGTGTGTGCTGATGGGATGCAATCACAATAAGGATTCCTCAGAACCGCAGCAAGCCATTGAAAGTAGCAACGCCGCATCAGAGACAACAACGACAACCGTGCCTGCAAGCAAACCGGTTTTGACCACAACTACCGCTACAACTACCACCACAACTGCAACTACAACCTCTACAACAGCTGCCACCACGACCATTGTTACAACAACAGAAGCTGTTACCACAACGACTGTGTCCTCTGCCACCGGAAATCAAACGGAAATTACGACACAAGCCACCACATTGACCACTGCCACAGCTTCTTCCGATGCAGGCAATGTCCGATCAAAATATCTGGGCATCTGGAATTGTACGACAGTTGTGTTGGATGGCGTAGAATACCCTCTTGCCGATCTGGAAGCACAACTTGGCATGCCACTTTTCTTTCGGATCACAGTGAGCGCAGACGGTACCTTATCTGTGCGTTCCTCTGTTAGTGCGGAGGCAGAGACCGGAATCTGGTCAGAGGAGAACGGCAATGCTGTATTTACTGTTGATGGTCAATCGATTACTGCAAACCTTTTGAATGACCAGCTCGTTCTAACTGAGATGGAGAATCAGATGTATTTTGTCAAGGCAACATAATATCCCCGACAGGCTGCAAACATTGGATCCTGCAGCCTGTTGTTTTCCAAGGAGGACTGTGGCTATGCTGCGTATCACCAATCTTTCGATGCCTCTTTCCTATACGCAGGCCGATCTGATTGCCGCCGCTGCCAAGGCACTGCGGCTGCCCGCTGCAGCGCTGCAGCGGGTATCGCTGTTCCGCCGTGCTGTGGATGCACGCAAAACAGTGCATTTTATCGTTAGCGTGGATGTGGTGGCAGACAATGAAGCTGCTGTTTATGAACATTTGCAAAAGCATCATGCGGATAAGAATATTATCATCGTGAAGCCCTATCGTATGCCGCAATATCAAAAGACCACGCTGCCGCATCGTCCGGTGATCGTAGGCTGCGGCCCTGCCGGATTGTTTGCTGCGTGGATCCTCGCACAGGCGGGTGCTGCACCGATTGTATTGGAACGTGGACAATCAGTGGAAAAGCGGACTGCGATCTTAAAGCAGTATCATCTGACCGGAAAGCTGGATCCGGAATGCAATCTTCAATTCGGGGAAGGCGGCGCAGGTACGTTTTCCGATGGAAAGCTCAATACAGGCACAAAAGATCCCCGTATTCGGCAGGTGCTGAACACCTTCGTGGAGTGCGGTGCACCGGAGGAGATTCTCTGGAATGCCAAGCCTCATATCGGAACGGATCGGCTTGCTGTTTGTATTCCTGCCTTGCGGAAAAAAATCGAGGCGCTTGGCGGTGAAGTGCGCTTTGGTGCCAGGTTTTTGCGATATCAGCAAAGCGACGATACGCTATATGGCGTGGAATATCTGCAAGATGGTGTGCAGTATTCGCTCCGAACCGATCATTTGATCCTTGCTGCGGGCCACAGTGCAAGAGATATCTTTGAAACATTGGAACAATGCGGATTGCCTCTGGCACAAAAGGCGTTTTCGCTTGGTGTGCGTGTGGAGCATTTGCAGCAGGATATTGATCGGATGTGCTACGGAAAAGCGGCAGGGCATCCTGCATTGGGTGCCGCAAGCTATAAGCTGGCGGTGCATTTGCCGGATGGCAGAGGCGTTTATTCCTTTTGTATGTGTCCGGGCGGAACGGTACAGGCCGGTGCTTCTGAGCCGGAAACGGTCGTGACCAATGGCATGAGTGTGTTTGCCCGTGATGGGCGCAATGCAAACAGTGCCCTGCTCGTGGGTATTACCCCTGCGGATTTCGGAAGCAGTGCGCCTTTGGCAGGCGTTGCTTTACAGCGCAGTATTGAGCAGGCAGCTTTTGCGGCAGGCGGCAGGAGCGGTGCAGCACCGGTGATCCTTGCAGAGGATCTGGTGCAGCGAAGATGCTCGACCGGTTTTGGCAGAGTCAAGCCTACCTATCCGCTAGGCACCCGTTTTTGTGCTTTAGAGCAGACACTGCCTGCTTTTGTCTGCGATGCGCTGCGGCAGGCATTGCCTTTGCTGGATCGCCAGCTTCACGGCTTTTATCAGCCGGATGCTGTGCTGACTGCGCCGGAAACCCGCAGCTCCTCTCCCGTCAGGATCCTGCGGCATCCCGAAACACTGGAATCCATCGGGCTGCATGGTCTGTACCCATGCGGAGAGGGTGCAGGCTATGCCGGCGGCATTGTTTCTGCTGCTGTGGATGGTATCCGCTGTGCAGAGCAGATCCTTGCATCAAAAGGATGCTAATGCAGCGGCTGCAGCCATTCTAAAATCGCTGAGATCGCATGACATTCTGCACTAAGCTCCTCGCTGTTTGCCTGTGCAAGCGGCAGGAGCTTTGCAATAGTTGTGTTCAGATCCATGACAGATTGCCTTGGCACAAACAGCTTCAGTAACGGACAGCTTTCATCCCATTGACGTTGAAAGGCTTGCAGTGCGGCTTCTGCTGTTTCCATATCTTCTTGCAGTGCAGCTTCGCTGATCACTGTAAGCTGCTGCTGCAGTTGTCGGCAGTGATACGATACGATCCGCATTCCTGAAAACAACAGGATCGCAATGCCTAACAGAATCAACAGACTTGCGTGGACTCTGGTAAAGGCAGATTGCTTCATTTTGTGTTCTCCTTTCGCACAAGACAATGCAAACCGTTCTGATTGACTGTCAGCAAAAAGATCTGTTCCGGTTCGATCTGATGTTTTTTGAGGAGCTTTTGCAGCTTTTCTTGTGTGTAACCTGCAGCCTGCAAGCCTTCGGGGCTGATATTGCCGTCGGCAATGAGCACCTCAGGAGGGCTGTCTTCGGTCAATTCATTGAGCAGATCGCCTTTTGCAGCCGATTGAAAGGCTGTTTTCTGATAAACAGAAACAGTGCCATTGGTCTCCACCACAGCCATCTGTACTTCATTCGGATCGAATACACCACCGCTGCGCAGTGCTGTCATCAGATCATCGAGCGAAAATCGCAGCGCACGCATGACCTTTTGGTCGATCGTTCCGTTGCGGATAATAATGATCGGTCTGCCGGAAACCAATCGGCGCAGGCTTCTCCAACGCAATGCCGCACCGGACATCAGCACCTCAAAACAGATCAGCACCAATACCGGCAAAATCCCTAACAGCAAGGGCTGATTCTGATCCTCCACCGGCAACGTAGCAATGTTGGAGACAAGGATCGTGATAACAAGCTCTGTGGGCTGCAGCTCACCGATTTGTCGTTTGCCCATAAATCGCACGGCAAATATGACAAGAGGATACAGCACTGCTGCCCGCAGCACACCATTGAGCATGAAAACACCTCCGTTTGCTTTTTCCTTATCCTGTCCGTTATGGAAGAAAATATGCAGGCGCAGACCGGAAAACCCAACGGATTCGTTCAAAAAGCGAAAAAAGCTGCCACAGATCATTTGATCTGCGGCAGCTTTTTGCTTTTGTGTGATGTGTTATGAATTACTTTGCGTTGTTCAGCATCTTCATGAGCTGAGACTTCTTTCTGGCAGCACAGTTCTTGTGCAGCAGACCCTTTGCGCAAGCCTGGTCAACACGCTTGATTGCGTAACGAACAGCTGCGGTAGTATCAGCACCGCCAACATAGCAGGCATTGGCTGCCTTCTTGATTGCGGTTTTCAGAGCAGAACGGTTTGCGCGGTTGCGTGCAGCGCGAGCAGCGTTGAATCTATCTCTCTTTTCGGGGGTGGGGCGCTTCTTGGGCGCATTCACTTTTGCGTTTGCCATTGTTTGGAACTCCTTTTCTCGAACTTTCAAAAATCATCAAAGCATGTACAACCAATGCCACAGCCGACGCTGACCGCAAACGGCTGTACAAAGTTTGAGGCACTGCGGCATCGAATCTGATGCGGCAGTATAATTTCGGAAAAGCGGCATACAGTATGAGCGAGTCGGTTATGGCGGGGCCGACCGCCAGCTACGGGTGGGGACCGTATACATGGCTATGCTGCAAAACCAAATAATATTCTACCATTTTTCCAAAGAAAATGCAATAGGCAAAAGAGGAATATTTTCAATATTTCCACATGGATTTTCGGCGTTTTGCACAACCGATGAGGATTTCGCAAATAAGGAGGCGATAGATGATGCAGAATCGAACGGATCTTGCATTGGAACAGGCAGCAGCGCTTTCGCAGGAAAGCGGCATTCGGATGGAACAAAGAGGGAAGGCGTTTCGCATCACCGAGATCTGCATTGAAAGGGACGAGGATGGGAAGACGATCGGCAGAGGAAAGGGCCGTTATGTTACATTGGAATGTGAACAGCTCAGCCATTTTTCCGATAGCTATCGGCTGCAGGTCGAGGAGCTTGCAGAAGAACTGCGCCGATTTTTGCCGGAAGGGAATGTTCTTGTGGCAGGACTTGGCAATCAGGAAATCACGCCTGATGCACTGGGACCGCTGGTTGCCGGCAGGATTTTTGCAACACGGCACTTGCGGCATGAATTACAGGTTGAGGATCCTGAACTTGCTTTTCTGCATCAGCTGCGTCCGGTAAGTGTATTGGCAAACGGTGTATTGGGGCAAACCGGCATTGAAACTGCCGAGCTGATTGCAGCACTGAAGGAAGCGGTTTCGCCTCGGGCGGTCATAGCAGTCGATGCGTTGGCCTGTTCGGATCTGAAACGTCTGGGAACGACCATCCAGATCGCAGATGCCGGTATTTCTCCGGGCAGCGGTGTGCAGAACAAACGGAAAGAACTGAGCTGCAAAACATTGGGCGTTCCGGTCATTGCTGTCGGTGTGCCTACGGTTGTGGACATGCATACGATCGTGCGCAGCTATGCATCGGATCCCGGTGTGCATATCGGGACATTCCCCAATATGATGGTGACGCCTCGTGATATTGACAAGCTGATCCGAAATGCGGCAAAGCTCATTGCCGACAGCCTGAATCTTGCGCTCCATCCGCAAATGACCTTTGAGGATGTGGAATCGCTGGGCTGAAATGCGCAATTTCACACTAATATTTACCTGTTGCATTTCCCCTTCTTTCACATATACTACTAACAAGCGGCATCAGAATGCTCCGGGACGGTCGGGAGTGACAATGCAGGAGCTGTCAAAGGCAGTTTTTGTTTTGTCCGCAGAACAGCTTCCGGTCGGGAGCTGTTCTGTGATCGCTTTGGAATAACGGCACATCTTCGGATGTGCCGTATGTTTTTACGATACAAAATAGAATTTCCGCTTTCTTTTTAGTTAACATCACAAGAAATTTTCAATTTTCTCGATGCAATTTAGCGTTTTGTCCATTGACAATGGAGGGCAATTTTGGTATAATGAAGCTGTGTATTTGTCATCTTGCGCGTTTGGCGCAGTTGCAACGCATTTGATTTGGAGGATTATTTTAGGAGGAAATTACGAATGAAAAAAACAAGAATGGCAATTGCTGCTTTGCTGCTGACCAGCATGACTTTTACAATGTTTGGCTGCGGCAAAGAAGAATCCAGCTATAAGTCTCTTGATTCCGCTACCGCTGCTGAGGTTGCTGAGATCGCTGCCGAAGACGCACGTCTGACCGGTGAGCTTGAAAACAAAACAGTCAAATGGATGGCAAACTGGGATATCAATCCCGATGGCTCCGGTAAGAATGTGCCTATCGAACTGGCAATTTTCCAGTCCCGTTACGGCGGCGTGATCGAATATCATCCTGTTGAATGGAATACCCGTTATGACTCTCTTGCCAATGCCATCAATGGTGGCGAGGGCATCGACTTCTATCCTGCAAGCGACTTGGATGCATTCCCCAAGGGCGCTATCAAGGATATGTTCGTTCCGATCGATGACTATATTGATTTCGAAAGTGATCTCTGGACTGATATGAAGGAGACGATGGATCAGTTTGTCTGGAACGGCAAGCATTATGTAATCGTCAACTCTGTCACCGGTGACAACTGCCTGGTGATCTATAACCGTACGACCATCGAGGAGAACGGTCTGGATGATCCTGCCGAGCTGCTGGAAAAGGGCGAGTGGAACTGGGATACATTCAAGAAGATGCTGCAGCAGTTTGTTGATCCCGAGAACGGTCAGTACGGTATTGACGGCTGGTGGTTCGAGGCCGGTCTGTCCGCTACCTGCGGCGTACCTTACATCAGTATGGATGAATCCGGTAAGCTGGTCAATAATCTGAAGGATCCCGCAATTGCTCGTGTACAGGATTGGATGTATGAACTGGGCACCACCAACTGCGTTGCAATCGGTGTCGGCGATTACGGCTGGACCGAAATGCCGCAGTATATCGGCGAGGGCAAGACCTTGTTCCTCCCTGCCGGCGGCTGGAAGCTTTACAGTGAGAAGGCACAGTGGTCTGAGGTGTTTGGTGAGGATGTCATGTTCGTACCGATGCCGAAGGATCCCAATTCCGATGAGTATTATGTTCCCTGCGGTCTGGACGGCTTCGTCATGGTGAAGGGCGGCCAGAATCCCGAGGGTGTTGCTAAGTTTGCTGACTGCAAGCGTGTGACCATTACCAACGAGCGTGCACAGACTCTGGCTTCCGAGCAGCTCTACACCGATTACGGCTGGACCGAGGAAATGGTGGAGATGCTGGAGAAGTGCCATGAGATTGCAAGAGCAAATCCTCGTTATGACTTCTACAATGCTGTTTCGGCTGACATAACCACCCTGCTGGATAACAATGAGAACGGTGTCCGTTCCGCTTCCAAGGGTATTGCAAAGTGGTCGGAATCCCTTTCTGCTATCTACTCTGCTGTGGATGCTTTCCTCAACGAGTACAACGATCTGGCCGGCTGATCTCTGCTTTTGTCTGCAAAAGGCGTTCTCTTGCAAAAGAGGACGCCTTTTTTACATCGGATTTCCTCTATCTTGTTTATGATTTTCCCTACGCTTTCTCTTTTTGTATGCAATGTGCACAAAAGAGAGGGCGATAATTCTACGTATGCGCCTGCCGGAACCCCTTGAATTTCCTAGGAATATATGCTATAATTGTTAAGATGGCAGAGTAATTTGTAAAACAAAATCGAAGAACTTTCAGGAGGCGCAAACAATGGGGTTTAAAATTAAAAACGGCGTTTTGCTGAAGTATGAGGAAGCCGGCACATTAGGTCGGCTTGGTATTCGTAAAAAAGATGAAACGCTTTCAATACCCAAAAATGTAACCGAAATTGCAGATGAAGCTTTTACCATGACCGATGTCAACGGTGTTGCCTTATCCTCCTCGGTGCTTACGATCGGAGAAAAAGCCTTTGCGCTTTGTGCTGAGTTGGAGACGGTAGAACTGGTGCCCGGTTTGCGGCAGATCGGCCCGAATGCGTTTGATGGCTGCCATGTGCTTTCCTCTGTTGTCATTCCCGATACCTGCGACAGTGTCGGCATGTGGGCGTTTTGTAATTGCACCGGTTTGAAACAACTGAAGTTTTCCTCTCAACTGGAAACCATTGCACGAGGCACTTGCTCCGGCTGCTCTCATTTACAGGAGATCGAGGTTCCGGAAAGTGTTCGGCATATTGATACAAGGGCGTTCTATGCCTGTACGGGGCTGACTTCGGTGAAGCTTTCTCCGGGCTTGCGTACCATCGGCAGGGAGGCCTTTGCGTGCTGCACTTCTCTGACACAGATTTATATTCCCGAAACTGTGACTGAAATCTGTGAAGATGCATTTGCGGATTGTTCCGAATTGAAATGCGTGATCATTCCGCCCTCGGTGACAAAGCTTCATCCTTTTGCATTTGGTACCGAAAACCATCTTCAGATCATCACCACATGTACCGGCAGCGTGGCACATCAGTTTGCCATTGAGCATGGGATCATGTGCTATACCGAAAAAGAGGCAACGCTGCTGCGAGGCTGCAACCCCTCGTTTTTCATCGAATATGGTGTGCTTCGCAAATATACGCAGGAGTATAATGTTCGTGATATTATGGTGCCGCAGGGCGTGATCCGCATCGGCAACCGTGCCTTTGAACAAAATAAGCAGCTGGTCTCCGTTGTGATCCCGGAGGGCGTTGTGGAAATCGGCAGTTATGCATTTAACGGCTGCCGCAGTCTTCAGCGCATTTATCTTCCCAGCACATTGCGCCGTATCGGCCGCTTTGCGTTCCGTGAATGTCCTCTGCTGGAGGTGATTCTGCCCCAAGGCATCGAGATCGTTGGCAAAAACGCATTTCAGGGCTGTACTGCGATGCGGCGGTTCTATATGCCCGACACCTTGAAGGTTATGGAGAATGAAGCACTTCGGGATTGTATGTCTCTGACAGAGCTGCGATTTTCTTCACGGCTGGAATCGATCAGTGATGGTGTTTGCTGTGGCTGTTCTTCTATGCGTACCATCGTCATTCCCGATGGCCCTAAGTATATTCATCAGAACGCATTCCGCAATTGCAGCAGTCTCTGCGAAGCCTATATTCCGGACAGCGTGCTGGAAATTTCCGGCAATGCATTTGCAGATACGCCTTTGTTCCGCATGACTGCCGGCCATTATATTGTCGGACGTTTTCTGATCCGTGCGGATGGATATAGCCCGATCCCGATCGGTGTACGACGGATCGGCCCCCGTGCCTTTGAACGCGGTGGTTTGCGCAATGCGGTGATCCCGGAGGGTGTCATCAGCATTGGAGACAATGCCTTTGCAAACTGCGGTGTACTCACGGATGTCTCGATTCCTTCTACGGTTACCGAAATCGGCGTGGATGCGTTTGCGTATACGCCTTGGCTCAGCCGCAGAAATGAGCCGTTTACGATTGTTGGTGCCAATATTCTGCTGCATGCCAACACTACGCAGCCTGAGGTGGATGTGCCGATTGGTGTACGCTGCATCGGTTCTGCTGCATTTGCACAGCTTCCGCTGCGGGCCGTTCGTCTGCCCGATGGACTCACACGCATTCAACATGGTGCGTTCTCTTATTGCGAGCAATTGGAATACGCTGAGCTGCCCGGCACGATCCGCAAAGTTGAAGGCTATGTTTTTCATGGCTGTTCCGTATTACAAACGGTAAAGCTCCATGATGGCATTACCGAAATCGGCCATGCAATGTTCAGCAGCTGCAGTTCCTTGAAAACAGTGCATCTTCCCTCTACGCTGACGGAGATCAGCAACGAAGCATTTTATCATTCCGGTATCGAGAAAATCATCATTCCCGAAGGTGTTACCCGAATCGGTCATTCTGCTTTCAGCCATTGTGCGAATCTGACAGATATTGCGATTCCTGCATCTGTGACGGAAATCGGAGAAAATGCCTTTACTGATTGCCCTCGCTTCCGACTCCATGCTGAAGAGGGCACCTTTGCTGAGCGTTATGCAAAACAGCATAATATGCAGATGCAGTATGTAAAGCTTACATCGAATCCGGAATCGACCTTTGAAGAACCCAAACAACAGCGACAGGCTCCGCCTGTACCGCAGCGTGTTGTGGAAAAAGCACCTGTTCCAAATTCGGATCCCGATTTCTTATTCCGTGCATCATCTTCGCCGGCAGCACCGGCTGTATCGCAGCCCACTGCTGAAAAGCCGGCAGCAAGACCGATGGCGGCACCTTGGGATGTGGAACCGCCTTCTGCGGCTGCAATCCCCGCAACGGAGCCTAAGCCGAAAGCAGCGCCGGCGGCATCTGCCGCACCCAAAACAGTGGAGACAGAACCTTCCGCTGCGATTGCAGAAAAGCCTGTTCGGGAAACGAAGAAAGCGGCTTCTCGTGTCAAGACAGCGCCGACAGAATCCACATCTTCCGCTGTTTCCGCATCGGCTCCTGTTGATGTAGATAATACTACTTCGATGCAAGTGGAGGAATCGGCAGCACCTGCTCCGAAGACGGTCAAAGCACAGTCCAAACGCCCTGTTGCCGAGACGGAGTCGCCTGCACCTGCTGATGTGGAGGAGAACACCACATCGATCCAAGAGGAAGAATCTGCGGAAGCACCTGCAGTCGGTCGCAAGTATCGCACTTTTGATGAGGACGAGGAGCTGAATTACGCCGAGCGCATCAAACGTGAGTTGGAAGAGGCTCGCAAGAAGTCTGTTCCGGTGAATCCCGATGCAAAATTACCGCAGCTTCCTGTGGAAGATGAACCGACAGAGGCGCCCGCTGCCAAGGCCAAGGAAAAGCCGAAAAAGCAGAAGAAAGCCAAAACGAAGCCCGAGAAGAAGGAACTTTCTCCTGAGGAAGCAAAGGCACGTCGCCGCGCCAGTCTGCTGGATGATCTTCCTGATCTTCCTGAAGATCGGGAGCGCAAACAGCGTATGCGTGAAACACCTGAGGAGCGCAAAGCAAGACTACGTGCCAGCTTGTTGGATGATCTTCCCGATCTGCCGGATCAACCACCTGCACCCAGAACTGAAAAGTCGGTTCCGGAGACAGCAGCAGAGCCGCCTGCAGAAGAGCCTTTTGCTGCTGTAGCCTCCACCCCTGCAGAGCAGCCCGGTACGCCTGAGGATGATCCCTTTGCAGGCATCCAATGGAATGAAGAGCAAAGCACCTTTACGCTTCGACTCTGAACACTGTATGAAAAACAACAGCCTGAGAAGAACCACATTCTTCTCAGGCTGTTGTTTGTGCTTATAAGAGAGCTCGATACAGTGCTTCGATTTCTTCCACAGAAGTATCTCTTGGGTTGCCGGGACGGCAGGCATCAGCATAAGCAGATTCTGCAAGGAACCGCAAATCTTCCTCTTTGACAATCTCCTTCAGATCGGCGGGAATACCAACATCCAGCGAAAGCTGCTTGACAGCATCCACAGCAGCCTTGCGGTATTCCGCAACACTCATGGATTCTGTGCCCTGTACGCCCATTGCGGCAGCAATATAGCGATATTTATCACCGGTAGCTTCGGCGTTATATTCCATAACAGTCGGAAGGATGATTGCGTTGGCAACACCGTGGGGAGTATCATATACGGCACCAAGAGGATGTGCCATAGAGTGCACGATACCCAAACCGACGTTTGAAAATCCCATGCCTGCAATATACTGACCAAGTGCCATACCCTCTCGACCTTCAGGCGTATTGGATACTGCTCCACGCAGTGATGCTGCAATGATTTCAATTGCCTTCAAATGGAACATATCCGTCATAGACCAAGCTGCCTTTGTGATGAAACCTTCGATGGCGTGTGTGAGTGCGTCCATACCGGTAGCGGCTGTCAGACTGGCGGGCATAGTGCTCATCATATCGGGATCGACAAAAGCAACAATGGGGATATCATGGGTATCTACGCAAACCATTTTGCGATCCTTTTCCTCATCGGTGATAACATAATTGATCGTGACCTCGGCAGCAGTGCCGGCTGTGGTGGGGATTGCAAGGATCGGGACGCAGGGATTCTTGGTAGGAGCAACGCCTTCCAGACTGCGTACATCCTCGAATTCGGGATTGGTGATGATAATACCGATGGCTTTTGCGGTATCCATAGAGGAACCGCCGCCTACTGCAATGATATAATCAGCGCCGGAGGCACGGAATGCCGCAACGCCATTTTGGACATTCCGGATGGTAGGATTGGGCTTAATCTCGGAATACACTTCATAATCAAGCTGATTTTGCTCCAACAGATCCGTAACCTTAGCGGTTACACCAAATCGGATCAGGTCGGAGTCCGAGCAGACCAATGCTTTTTGAAAGCCTCTGCTTTTGATTTCTGTGATCAGTTCTGCCACAGCGCCTGCTCCATGATAGGAGATCCCATTGAGTACGATTCTTTGTGCCATAATACTGCGACACTTCCTTTCTATCATAATAGTTTAATTTTAACACATCGCACAGAAGTTGTCAACGGTTTTTTGTGAAGTATGATGCCGATAACGCAAAAAAGTCTCTGTACCCGGAAAGGTACAGAGACTTTTTGTTTGCTTGCAGAAGCTGTTATGGCTTCAGTTCATTTGCACTGATGATACCGGCGAGATATTGCAGGATCTTGGCAGCATCTGTCGCAGCGACATTGGACTCGCCGTTGACCTTTGCATTTGCCATACCCTCTGTGGTGACGGTGACATCGGGATCTTCTGCGATCACACGATTCAGCAGCACGACGTCATCGATCTTGACAACACCGTCACAGTTTACATCGCCCCAGATGGTATCGGGATCGGGCGTGATATCAGTACCGGGATCCGGATCGGGTGTGTTGTCGGAAGCAGTTCCGAGCTGACCGTAAACAATGCCTGCACCGACTGTAGACATATAGACCTTGCCGAATGTAGTCATATCACCGACAAGGAAGTTACCGTTGCCGGTGCCGCCATAGAGGTGATCCTTGTTGATGCAGACCCAGCTCTGACCGGCATCGGTAGAGCGGTAAATGCCTTCGGGATCGCTCTCGGACGGCTTGCCGTACATATACAGCGTGTTCAATCCGCCCTTCTTTTCGGGAGCGCCGTAGCCGATGGTCTTGCAGTAATATACACTGTCGAGCTTTTCGATGGAAGCACCGCCGTCGGTGACATGATATGCACCATACCAGCCGGCACCCAGCACCATTTCGCCCTTGCCCAGATATCCGATGCGGTTTGCCACATCGCACTGATCGTATACACAGACATCGGTAGCAGTAAAGGTTTTACCGTAATCCTTGCTGACCATAAAGACATAATGGGCATCTTCAAAGGTCGGCTCGGATTTGGTCTGATCGTAGAACCAATATTCATTATACTGTGCGGTATATGCGTATATAGTAGAAGGATCCTCGTGTTCTATCTGCAGATAAACGGTCTTGGAACCTTCCAATCCGGTGCACTGGCTCCATGTAGCACCGAAATCATCGGAATAAGAAACGCTGGAATTATCCTTGCTGGATTTGAAGATGCGATAGGAACCTGCTTTCAGCTCGGTGATCGCACATTTTCCGCCGCCATTGGGTACCTTCAGTTCCTTCCAAGTTTTGGCACCATCGGTCGTATAATAGCCCTTTGCTTCGTTTTCGCTGACGCGAACCATTACATCGGGATTCTGCGGACAGTAGGCGATGGCTGCGGTAGATCCGATATTGGGCTGATACTGCAAACCGCTTTCCTTCACATTGGAATGGATAAAGCCATCGTAATCACCGATCGCGGAATAGCTGTTGCCGCCGGGGACACTGCACATATCCAACGCCACGACTTCCTCGATGCCTGCTGCATGGAAGGTTGCAACGGGATCATCGGTCCAGATGCCATCCCAGCGGAACATACCGTTACCGGATGTCACGAACATTCTGGAAGGATCCTTGGGATCCAGCGCCAGTGCACCGCTCCAGTGGATCGCTTTGCCATAGATCCAGCTGCATCCGCCGTCATGAAGGAAATCATAAAGCTGAGACTGCTGCATTTCGCCTGCTTCTTCGTTCCATTCCCAGATGCCGCTCATCTTGCCGGGATAGATCGTATCCCATGTTTTACCGCCATCGCTCGAACGATACAGCCATTCACCCCAGCAGGTGTTGTCGCTTTCCCAGTTCTGAGCACTCCAGACAGCACAAGTGGTGGCAATCAGTGTGTTGGCATCATCGGGCATACTGAGACAGGCGCCGAAGCTGTTGCCGACAGGGGAGATATCATCCACAGAGCCATCAGCGACATTGTAGCGGAAAATGCCGCCGGAGCCGTTTCCGAATGCGAGACCTGCCACATAAGTGATCAGCAGATTGCCGTCTGCATCCTGGTTGATACGGGACGGGAATACATTGGTGGGCAGATTTGTGCTAAGCGCTTTGAAGTTATCCGAGCCGACATCCGCAACCACAACATTGGCCTGACCGGTAATAGAGGTTGCTACATAGACCTTGCCGTCATAAATACGAACAGAGGCAACACCGTTTTGGGTGTTATATGCGCCGTCTGTGATGCTGCTGACAATATGTGAGGTCCATGTGGGCCAGTTGGTCGTTTTGGCGAAATAGCCGAGCTTGCTGTAACCATCGACATTTTTCCAAGTTTTACCGCCATCCTGCGACCAGATCAGAGGTGTATTGTTTTCACTGACATCGCCGCCGCAATAGAGTACGTTGGGATTATCGGGATCAACCGCAATGGCTTCGCCGTGATGACGACCATCGCCGTTGCCGTGTACCTGAATCAAATCCGTCACGTCATATTCGGTAAAGGTTTTACCGGCATCGGTGGATTTGAAAATGGAGGTGCGGGCATCGCTGAAATAGGCGCTGCCGCACAGCAGATAGATGGTGTCTTCATCGGTAGGATCCATACACATGGCATCTACACTTAAAAAGCCGCGGTCTGCTTCGTTGATAAAGCCCATCAACTGAATCCATCTCTGCTGCTGATGATCGAAGCGGTAGGCACCGCCTACATCGGTACGTGCATACATTTGGGTTTTGCCGGAAATGACACCGTTTACGAATCCTCCTCCGTCAATTCGCACGGTATCCCACGTCATGGTGTCGGTAATATCAGCGGATGCTGCTTTTGCCGTCAATGGACCGCTGCTTGTGGACAGGAATGCTGCCGAAAGCGTGAGCATAACAGCAGTACATAGCGAAAGTCCACGGTGAAATGTTTTTCTTTTCATGTTCATCACCTTTTTCCAAAATATTCCCCTCATTTTTTCGAACTGCACTAACAGTCCATTATTTAATATACCATTAAATTATGAACATTTCAAGAATAACTTTTGTTTTTCTGTTAAAAAAAGTTTGGCGTTTAATGCGTTTTGGCATATGAAGGGATTTTTTGCAAAAAGAGAAAAAAAGACTTTTCTTTTTGTCGAAAATATGGTATACTGATATATGTATACGCTGTGGAGAATCTTTCTGCGGCGCATGGATATATTGTTTATTGGTTCACCGATGCGGATATGGCTTGCATCGGATAGCAAGGAGGTCGTCGTGACGAATCAGCCGCAATATTCGCTTGGCATTGATGTCGGCTCAACCACTGTAAAAACCGTTGTACTGGATGAACAAGGAACAATTCTGTCTCATTGTTATCAACGTCATTATTCCCGTGTGAGAGAAACAGTGGCAGAACAGCTGGAGGCATTGGTACAAACCTATCGGGATGCAGTATTCTCTGTTTGTATTACCGGTTCTGCCGGTCTGGGACTCGCTCAGAGTGCAGGCATTCCCTTTGTACAGGAAGTACACGCAGCGTTTATCGCTGTCAAGCAGGATTATCCCGATGCGGATGCTGTGATCGAGCTGGGCGGTGAGGATGCCAAAATTATGTTTCTGACCGGCGGCACAGAGCAGCGTATGAACGGCTCCTGTGCCGGCGGTACCGGTGCCTTTATCGATCAGATGGCAACGCTGCTGGGAATTACCGCAGATGAACTGGATGTGCTTTCGCTAAAGGCTGAGAAGCGATATCCTATTGCATCCCGCTGCGGCGTATTTGCAAAATCCGATATCCAGCCGCTTTTGAATCAAGGTGCCCGACGGGAGGATATTGCAGCAAGTATTTTCCAAGCGGTTGTGGATCAGACTGTTTCGGGTCTGGCACAGGGACGTTCCATTGAAGGAAAGGTGCTGTTTTTAGGCGGTCCGCTTTCCTTTTTGCAGGGCTTGCGGCAGGCGTTTGTCCGTACACTGGAGCTGGATGAGGCGCACGCTGTGTTTCCTGAGAATGCGCCGGTATTTGTGGCATATGGTTGTGCCATGTTTGCAAAGCAATCCGGAGAAGGCATGACACTTTCTGAGGCGTTGACTAAGGTTTCGGAAGCAGTTGCAGTGACTGCAACCGTGACAAGTGAGCCGCTATTTGCTTCTCGTGCAGAATATGAAGAATTTATCGCACGGCATAAACAGCATGATCTGCCGTTTGCCGATCTGCGAACAACGACAGGAAAGGCGTTTCTGGGTATCGATGCCGGCTCCACCACCACGAAGCTTGTGCTGATCACAGAAAACGGCGAACTGTTGTATTCACATTATGCAGCCAATCGCGGTCAGCCGCTGGATCGGATCGTAAAACAGCTCAAGAAGATCTATGAGCAAAAGCATCCCGATCTGCAGATCTGCGCTTCGGCGGTAACCGGTTACGGCGAGGATCTGATCCGTGCAGGTCTTGGCATAGATCATGGTATTGTAGAAACGGTTGCGCATTTCAAGGCAGCCTCCTATTTCTGTCCGGATGTGGATTTCATTATGGATATCGGTGGACAGGATATCAAATGCTTTAAGATCCGCAATCACAGCATTGACAGCATTATGCTGAATGAGGCTTGTTCTTCGGGCTGCGGCTCGTTTATTCAGAGCTTTGCACTGGCATTGGGTTATGATATTGCGGAGTTTTCTCAGCTTGGTTTGTTTGCCGAGCATCCGGTGGATCTTGGCTCGCGCTGTACCGTATTTATGAACAGCTCTGTGAAGCAGGCGCAGAAGGAAGGCGCTACGGTTGAGGATATCTCTGCCGGTCTTTCCGCCTCTATCATCAAAAATGCGGTGTATAAGGTGATCCGTGCAAAATCCGTAGAGGAGCTGGGGCAGAATATTGTTGTACAGGGCGGTACATTCTTGAATGATGCCGTGCTGCGCTCTTTTGAGATGGAGCTGGGCAGACCGGTCATTCGTCCGGCTGTTTCGGGTCTGATGGGCGCATTCGGTGCCGCTTTGTATGCAAAGGAGCATATCCCGGAGCAAAGTACGCTCATCTCGGCAGAGGCACTTTCACAGTTTTCCTACACCTCGACCGGCGCAAACTGCGGTGGCTGTACGGCGAATTGTGCGCTGAATATCGTGCGGTTTGCCGATGGCAGCAGATATATTTCCGGCAACCGCTGCGAAAAGGGTGCAGGAAAAGGTACATCCTCTGCCATTCCTTCGCTGTATGATTATAAATATCAGAGCATTCTGCAATGCGGCGCACAGGATGCTTCCGATCCCAATGCCGATCGTGCGGCTTATGCAGGGGTTGTGGGTCTGCCGCTTGCGCTTAGCTTTTATGAGCAGATGCCGTTTTGGGCAACACTGTTCCGAACGCTTGGATTCCGTGTGGTGCTTTCCCGTGAAAGCGACCGTAATGTGTATTATCAAGGACAGCATACCATCCCTTCGGATACGGTATGTTATCCTGCTAAGCTTGCCCATGGCCATATCGAGGATCTGCTGGAACAGAAGGTGGACTTTATCTTCTGGCCTTGCATGAGCTATAATGTGGATGAGGGAGAAAGTGACAATCACTATAATTGTCCTGTTGTAGCCTATTATCCGGAGCTGCTGCGTGCAAATAACGCAAAGCTGACCCCCGGTAATTTCATTACGCCTTATATGGATCTGAACTATCCCAAGGGTGTTGCGCGTGCCTTAAAGCGGAGCCTTTCAGGATATCGGCTTCAGAGTAAGATCAATGCTGCACTGGATGCTGCCTATGCCGCACAAAAACAATATCGAGAAGCGGTGGCAGCTCGTGGACAGGAGATCATTGCACAGGCACGGGCAGAAGGCAAGAAAATTATTGTTCTTGCCGGTCGTCCTTATCATATTGACAAAGAGATCAATCATGGTATTCACAAGCTGATCACCGGTCTCGGCATGGCGGTAGTCACCGAGGATGCTGTGGCAGAACTGGCGCATACTGATGAAAAACTGCAGGTGTTGAATCAATGGACGTATCATGCAAGAATGTATCGTGCAGCGCATTATGTGGCATCTCAGCCGGATATGCAGCTGGTGCAGCTTGTTTCCTTTGGCTGCGGTATTGATGCGGTGACAAGCGATGAGATCCGTTCGATCCTGGAACGCCATGGAAAGCTGTATACGCAGCTCAAGATCGATGAGATCAACAATCTGGGTGCGGCAAGAATTCGGCTGCGCAGCCTTGTGGCAGCGATGGAAGAATAAATTAAGCTGTATGCGTTACCACAAAGAACGGAGAAAACAGAAAGGATGATCCTGCATGGATTTCTTTGCACAGCTGCGACAGGAAGTACAGCAGCACGGTGAACAGGAGATCGACTTTCGAAGCCGCAGGTTTCAGCATGGCAGAGATCTGGCACGCACATATATTGATATCATCAAGGAAGAGGCGCGTCTGAAGGTGCGCTGCGGCAGATATGAACGTATGGGCGACAAGATTATCATCAACGGCTTTTGCCGGCTTTCCGAACGGGATTTTGATGTGCCTGTGACACAAGTGCAGCGCAAACAAAGCTTCTGGACCGGAAAATGGTCGGAGCAATATACATTGACACAGGGCAATGATCTGTTTGATGCATTTTGTACGAGCCTTGCAGAATTTTGTGAACAAGAACAGATCCGATGTGGGGCATTGCAAGCACAGGTGCGGCGGAAAGACGGCGTTTTGATACAGCGGCCTTTTCCTTTGATTGTGACGCAGCCCGATGTGATGACAGCGTTCGGCTTCCCCTTTGAGATCGTACTGGACGCTATGGAAGACTGATGCGGAAATATGATCCGAAAAAATGCAATTTTACCCCTGAAAGGTGGATTTTAATACCATGTCTGCTCGTTTTACGCCCGAAATGAAACAAACCCATACCATTCTGGTGCCCGATATGCTGCCGGTGCATTTTCAACTGCTGATCAGTGTACTGCGCAAATATGGCTATCGTTGTGAGCTGCTGCGCACCGCAAGTCGTGCTGTTGTGGATGAGGGCTTGAAAAATGTGCATAATGATACCTGCTATCCTGCGCTGCTGGTAATCGGACAGTTTATGGAGGCGCTGAAATCGGGACGATATCATCCCGACCGCACAGCTTTGCTGATCACACAGACCGGCGGTGGATGCAGAGCATCCAATTATATTCATTTGCTGCGAAAGGCATTGGAGCAGCAATTTCCGCAGGTGCCGGTCATTTCGTTGAATTTTTCCGGTTTGGAAAAGGATCCGAAATCGGGATTCCAGCTGACTGCACCGATCTTTTTGAAGTTTTTGTATGCAGTGCTTTACGGTGATCTGCTGATGTCGGTTGCCAATCAGTGCCGCCCTTACGAGCTGAAAAAGGGTGAGACCGAAAAAACATTGGAACGCTGGCAGCATCGGCTGGAAGAAGCGTTTATGACCAATGAATATTTGAAAACGAAAAAGCTGTACCGTGCGATCCTCGATGATTTTGCAAAGATCGAGCGTAAAAAGAGAGACAAAATTCGTGTCGGCATTGTCGGAGAGATCTATGTCAAATATTCGCCGCTTGCCAATAATCATTTGGAGGAGTATCTGCTTTCAGAAGGCTGCGAGCCTGTGATTCCTTCTTTGCTGGAATTTGTCATGTATTGTGCGATCAGCACCAATGTGGATGGCAAGCTTTATGGCTATCGCAATAAAAAGACCATGATCAACGGTATCGGTTACAAGCTGATCTATGGGATGCAGAAGCAGCAGATCAATGTGATCAAAAAGCATGGCGTGTTCGATCCGCCTCATGATTTTGAAGAATTGCGTCATCTGGCAGATCGTTATATCAGTCAGGGTGTGAGCATGGGCGAAGGCTGGCTGATCACTGCGGAAATGGCAGCACTGGCGGAATCCGGTACGGAAAATATCATCTGCACACAGCCCTTTGGCTGCTTGCCGAATCATATTGTCGCTAAGGGCATGATGCGTGTGATCAAAAATGCATATCCCCATGCCAATATTACTGCGATCGATTATGATCCCGGTGCGACGAAGGTCAATCAGGAAAATCGTGTGAAGCTGATGCTTGCCAATGCAAGGAAGCCGCAGACGGAATCCTCTGAATAAAAAGAAAAAGGCACGGGAGTGAGGTCCACTTCCGTGCCTAAATATCAAATGAGGTTCTTATCATTGACTTTAGTATATCACAGTTTTTACTTTAAAAAAAGATGTTTGTTTCAATAAACTGTTAACATTTTGTAAAGGATCGATCCATCTATGGAAGAACAAATGATACTTTTCGACAGTCATGCACATTATACCGATTCTGCCTTCGATGATGATCGGGAATCGCTGCTTACAAGCTTTCCGCAAAAGGGAATCGTGCGCTGTATGCTTGCAGCTTCTGATCTGGAATCGGCACAGCAGGGGCTTTCTCTTGCAAATCAGTTTTCGTTTTTGATCAATGCTGTGGGTGTGCATCCCGAATGCCCTTTGCCGCCTGCCGATTATCTGGAGCAGCTGAAAACAATGGCAGCGCATTCAAGCGTCAAGGCAATTGGTGAGATCGGACTGGATTATCACTATGAAGGCTTTGATCGCGAAGCACAGCAGAAAATGCTCTGCGAACAGCTGGAGCTTGCAAAGTCATTGGATCTGCCTGTGATTTTGCATTGCAGAGATGCCATGGGGGATATGCTGCCGATCCTGCGAAGCTATCGTCCCAGAGGTGTGATGCATTGCTTTTCCGGTTCGCCGGAATCTGCAAAAGAGGTGCTGAATCTTGGCTTATATATTGGCTTTACCGGTGTGATTACATTCAAAAATGCCAAAAAGCCGTTGGCGGCACTGCAGGCAGTACCGCCGGAACGACTTTTGATCGAAACAGATTGTCCGTATATGGCGCCGGTACCCTATCGGGGCAAGCGCTGCGACAGCACTATGCTCACCGAAACGGCAGCTGTAATGGCACGAGAAAAAGGGGTTTCGCTGACAGAGATCGGCAGGATCACTGCAGAAAATGCAGCCAGACTCTTTCAGTGCGATCTGCCTTTGATGGGCTGAATCTTGTGCTGCATAGAAAGATGGCAGCGATCCGGGTTGCTCCATTATTGTCGGCAGTCGATCGGTGCGTGCACTTTCTTTTTGAATGTCCGGAGCAATTCCCAAAGAAGCAGCGGCAGAAATCCGATGACATAGCAGAGCATATCAATCCATGAAAAGGATGTGCCGATGAGGGTGCGCAGCAGCGGCGCTGTAATGTGCAGCCGATCAACAACTCCCCATGCCTGTAAGCCTTCCACCAGAAAGGAAAACATCAGCAGTAAAACAGGGAGGAGCCCTGTGTGCCGGATCTGCGGCCGGATACTGCGTATGATCGTATACATCAATAAGATCACCAGAACATCGCCCAGATAGGAACGAATCCAGCCGCCGGCAAAGCAGCCGATGAGAATTTCGGCAGTCAGCAGCACTGCACTCAGCAGAAAATATCCGATCCATTTATTCTTTTTCATGGCATTGTTCCTCATATAAGGAGAGCAGACGCTGCGAAGAGAAATTTCCGCTGTCTTCCGGATTATACTGCATATGTACTATCCGGTTCTTGATTGCAGTTTCAATCGACTCCCAGTGCCATGTGTCAAGCTGATCCTGATGCTGCAGCATCACGACATAGGCATCATCGGAAAGTGCACAGAGCATATCGACATCCAATGATTCCAGTGTGCCTTGCTCCCAGCGGGTCAGATTGTATTCTGCGATCAATGCATCGGGACGCACCAGACAAAGAGCGGTCAGAAGGATCGTGCCGGTTGTGACGATGATCCGTGCTGTTGGAAATTGTATGAACTGACGCAGGAAGATCAATATAAAGATCACGGCAAGCAGTACCATAAACCATGTGGTATACAGGCGCAGCTGTGTCAGACCGTAAGCGCTGATATACATGAACATTTTTGCGAATGCTGCCGCTAAAATGAACAATGTGCAAAGGCAAAGAAAGACGGAATAGCCTTTTAATGCAACATGACGCTTTCCTGCTTCTTTTTTGCTGCATACAGTCAGCACAAGGATCACTGCCAGATTTATGACGGCAATGAAACACAGCTCAAAGAATCCACGTCTGGCATATTCGGAATAGGTCATCGTCTGCGGCAGTTTACCAATGAATGCAGACAAAACATAATTGGCTTGCGAACCGAGATACAGCAGATACAGAATGCAAATTGGCGTAACAGCCGCATAAAGGCCCATACGAGGGAACAACTCCAATGCCTTGATGTTCCGGATACAGACGTCATCGCTTTGCAGCGGGTGCTCCTGCGGATGAGAAGCGGCATATAAACTGCCAAACAGCCAGATACCCACGGGAATACCAAAAGCGATCTGCAACAGGCAGCTCCCAATATATTCCGATAAAAACGTTGTTGCTTCAGAGAGAAGATGTGCAATGCCCGCATCGGCTTCACAGAGTAAGGCGGCAACAACGATCGTCAGCGGCAGACTTGCAGCCAGACCGATCAACATGGCTTTCAGTGCTGTTGCCCGTTTGGGATCCTTGATACCGGTTGCCATTGCCGGCACAGCAGCGCCCAGTTCTTCGATAGGATAGGTGATCATGGCGGCCGGCAGATGAAATCCGAAATATTGCGTGACATGAGAACATCCATGACCTACGGCAAAGATCCACCAAGCCAGTGCTGCGGTCAGGAACAGAAAGCTCAATCCATGCAGATGCACACTTGCCGTATAGGAAAAGCTAAGTGCAAACACACAAATCAAAGCACCTTGGATTGCTTGTCCTGCTTTGATGTGATAGCCGGATTTGCGCAGATAGAATGTCTCGCTGAAAAACAACAGCAGATAAAAGATCGAGGTGTAAAAACCATCAGTGCGGCAGAGCACATAGCGTATGAACAAAAAACCTAACAGCAGACAAAATAATGCTGATATGGCATCATGCTTGCGAAAGCTGCGGGATGATGTTTTCTGCAGTTTCCGTTCCGCCGGATTTTGCAGCATGGGAATGGGAATATAGGAGATGTTATCTGTATTTTGAGGCAACATGAGGATTTCTCCTTTCGTTTATGGGAGATCTTCTTTGGTATAAGCAAGAAGATCGCCGGGTTGACAATCCAACGCCTCGCAAAGAGCTTCCAGTGTGGAAAATCGAACCGCTTTGGCTTTGTTGTTTTTCAAAATTGAGAGATTGGCAGGCGTGATATCAATGCGTTCTGCAAGATCTCCGGCAGAAATTTTCCGCTTTGCCATCATCACATCCAGATTTACGATAATGGGCATAATAGCTCCTTTCTGTGCTCAGATAGTATAATCATTTTCCTGTCGCAGCTCTACAGCCAGCGAGAAGACATTTTTTAGTACACGCATCAGCAATCCGAAGAAGCCGGCGGCAAAGGTGATCAGCCAAGCAAGCGAACGCCAGAATCCCAATACGCCGCAAACGATCGCAATGCCGAAGCAGCACCATGCGATGATTCGCAGACAGGTGACATTCTTCTCCGTAAAAATCTCTTGCTTTCGGATATTTCCCAGCAGACGGTGCAGCTGAATGATTGCAACAAAACCGATGGCATCGCAAAGATATCCGCAGATATTCAAGACCATGGCGATGGGTGGCTGACCGGATACTGCATCATACCATTCCGTGCAGATCGGGATGATCACAATACCGGCGATCAGCATACAAAATATGACGTAGATCAGAATTCGTGTGAGGAATAGGGATTTGGGTTGACTCCATTTGATAGACATATGTGTCACGCTCCTTTGTATTTCTTGGTATCAGTATAGCACACGATTTCCTGTTTGTCAATAGAAAATTATCGAAAAACGATAAAAATTTTCTGAGTATCAATATTCCATCGGCGGAAGGGGGCAGCTTCGATGCACAGTGGCAATGAAAAAATCAAGCAGATACTAAAAATAATCGTGATCGCTGCCATGCCGATTTGGGGATTCGGCTTGCTGCTGCTGATACGAAATTGCTATGCATTATGGGTGATGCCGTATATGCCGCCTTGCATATTCCGGACACTGACAGGTCTGCTTTGTCCATCCTGTGGGATGACACATAGTGTATTCGCCATTTGCAAAGGGGATGTGATCAGTGCGTTCCGGCATCATATTTTCATACCGCTTGCAGTGGTGCTTGGGCTGATCGGGTATGTGGAACTGCTGTGTGGCGTTTTGGGAAAGCCCAAAAAAATAATTCCCAGAAGCCGTGTGTTTTGGTTCACGGTTCTGGGAATCTTTTTACTCTATGCAGTGTTGCGCAATCTTGTTTAAGGGAAGGCAGCGGTGCTGCTGAAATCCATACTGCTGTAAAGAGCATCATAGGCATCCAGCTCATCGAAATCACCGTTTTTGTAGCTGACCAGCAGTGCATCCATAATATCGTAGATATTGACATTGTATTTCCCCATGAAATCGGAATAGGGCGATTCCAGATATTTGGTAAGAAAATCAGGCAGTTCACCGGTTTCTTCATATTCGGGGAAGATCTCATCCCGTTCGGCGATCAGATGTACATAGTCATTGGCGATTTCTTCGGAATGTTCAAACATATCCCAGAAGGAGAGCAGGAGTGCAAAGCTCAGCAGTATACTGAGTGCTGCGGTGATAATGCCGGCGATAGACATTCCGGTTCCGCCCTGCTTTTTTGCAAGAGCAATGACACCGAAGATAAGAGCCAGCGGTGCTGTAAGCACATTGATACAGCAGCAAATGCCAATAAAACTGACAAGACCAAGGATCAAAGCGGCTAAGGCAAAGCCGATGGGCTGCTTGGACTGCGGTTGATAGTACATATTGTTTTGACCGTGATTGGAATAAAAAGAGTCGGGGTCGTTATAAGGATTAGGGATTTGTTGTTCGTCCATTGCGGATGCTCCTTTCACAGCATGAAATGGCAGTGTGTGCTTGCAGAGAATCACGCATCCATTTCCCAGGTCCAGTTGCGCAGAGCAAGTTCTTCCAGATCGAAGGGCGTGCGTTGATAGACACAATAATTGAGCCAGTTGGAGAACATCAGATTGGCATGACAGCGCCAGGTGAAGCGAGGCTGCTTTGCAGGATCATCATCGGGGAAATAGCGGTAGGGGATTGCGATCGGCAATCCTTTTTCTATATCTCGGAAATACTCATCGGCAAGGGTATTGCGATCGTATTCGGAATGACCGGTGATGAAATACTGTCTGCCGTTGCGGTTTGCAACGATATGCACGCCGGAAAGAGCAGAGCTTGTGAGGATCTCCAGCGCCTCGACTTTTTCGATATCCTCCCGACGGATTTCGGTATGACGGGAGTGCGGCACATCGAAGATTTCATCAAAGCCTTGCAGCAGAAGCGAATTTTCTACCTCGGCCCGATGGGGGAAGATACCGAACATTTTCTGTTCCAATTGATATTTCGGTACACCGAAGTGATAATAGAGACCCGCTTGTGCGCCCCAGCAGATATGCAGGGTGCTGAACACATGACTTTTGGACCATTCCATGATCTCGCAGATCTCAGTCCAGTAGTCCACTTCCTCAAAAGGGAGCTGTTCTACGGGTGCGCCGGTAATGATCATGCCGTCATAATACTTCTCGCGGATCTCCGAGAAGGTGGTGTAGAAGGCATCCATATGACTTTGTGCTGTGTTTTTGGAAACATGCGATTCCAATCGCAGCAGAGAAATATCCACCTGCAAGGGGGTATTGCTCAGCAGACGAAGCAACTGGATCTCGGTTTCGATTTTTTTGGGCATGATATTGAGTATGAGGATCCGCAGCGGGCGGATATCCTGATGGGCAGCACGTTCAGCGCCCATCACAAAGATTTTCTCATTCAACAGTGCTTGATAAGCGGGCAGATCTTTAGAAATACAAATCGGCAAGCCAACTACTCCTTTCAATAACCGCACCGTCTGATTGCAAATCGGTGATGCGGCAGAGATGCAGAGTGCAGCTTGCCGATAATATTCATTGCTCAGACAGGATGGATTTGTTTTTGTGCATCGCCATGAACGCCATCCAGACCGAATTGCTCATCACGACGTTTTTCAAAGAATTTTACAGCTACCTGACCAAATTGTGCGTAGCTGAGCACATCTTCCTCTTGTGTCAGCCACTCGGCACACTCCTCACGGAGCGTATCCAGCTCAGGCTTCAGCAGGTCGGCAGGACGACAATCGATAGGCTCTGCATCACCGATGATCTGCTTGCGGAATGCAGGATCGATCGGCACAGGCGTTCTGCCATATTCGCCGCGGACAATGCCTTTGAACTCTTTGGTAACAGTTTTATAGCGTTCGCCCATGATGACATTGAATACAGCCTGTGTACCAACGATCTGGGAGGAAGGGGTAACCAGAGGCGGGAAACCTGCATCGCTGCGGACGCGAGGTACTTCTTCCAAAACGGCAGTGAGCTGATCCTCTTTGCCTGCCTGCTTCAGCTGAGAAAGCAGATTGGAAAGCATACCGCCGGGCACTTGATAGATCAAGGCATTGGCATCGGTTGCCAGCATCTTGGGATCCAGCAGACCTGCATCAATATACTTTTTGCGCAGACCCATGAAGTAATCACGTACTTCACTGAGCGCAACCAGATCAAGACCGGTATCATATTCAGTGCCCTGCAAAGCAGCTACCATGGACTCGGTAGGAGCATGGGAAGTGCCCAGAGCCAGCGGGCTCATTGCGGTATCGATGATATCGGCACCGGCTTCAATGCCCTTCATCAGACACATAGAGGCAAGACCGGAGGTGCTGTGCGTGTGGATCTGAATAGGCAGGTTGGTTACCTTCTTCAGAGCCTTCACCAGAGATTCCGTATGATACGGAGTCAGCAGTGCGGCCATATCCTTGATACAGATCGAATCGGCACCTGCCTCCTCGATTTGCTTTGCATACTTTACAAAGTATTCATCGGTGAAAATCTCGCCGGTGGTATAGCTGATGGCAACCTGTGTATGAGCGCCTTCCTTCTTGGCTGCTTTGATCGCAGTCTGCAAATTGCGGATATCGTTCAGCGCATCGAAAATACGGATCACATCAATACCGTTTGCAATGGATTTCTGCACGAAATACTCCACAACATCATCAGCATAGTGACGATAACCCAGCATATTCTGACCGCGGAACAGCATTTGCAGCTTGGTGTTGGGCATATGCTTTTTCAGCAGACGCAGACGCTCCCACGGATCTTCACCCAGAAAACGCAGGCAGGAATCGAAGGTTGCACCGCCCCAGCATTCAATGGAATGAAAACCGATTTTGTCCATCTGCGAAAGGATGGGCAGCATATCGGAAGTGGGCATACGGGTTGCAAGCAGAGATTGATGAGCGTCACGCAGGACGGTTTCTGTAATTTTGATCTTCGGCATGGCAGAGCTCGCTTTCTCAGCCCAGAATGGCGAGTGCATCGCCGGGGTTGACATTGCTGCCCTTGGTGGTGTTGACAGAAACGATGGTACCATCCTTGGGAGCTACGATATCATTTTCCATTTTCATGGCTTCCAGTACAAACAGAACCTGACCCTTGGTTACTGCATCACCGGCAGCGCATTTTACCTGCAGGATGGTGCCGGGCATAGGAGCAGAAACGGGCTCGCCGTTTGCCGGTGCAGCAGCAGGAGCGGCAGGAGCGGCAGGGGCAGCAGGAGCGGCAGGGGCAGCAGGAGCGGCAGGGGAAGCAGGGGCAGCAGGGGCAGCAGCAACAGGCGCAGCGCCGGCTCCCAGCTCCTCTACGGTTACATCATATTGCTTATTGTTGACAGTCACACGAAATTGTTTCATGAGATCCTCCTAAGATTTGATTTTCTATATGAATACGGGTAAGCCGATAGGGAATCAGAAGGGAATATTGCTGTGCTTTTTGGGCATCCGGCTGATACGCTTGCCTTCCAGCATATCCAGGGCGGCAATGAGTGCATCACGGGTAGCGTCAGGGGCGATGACATTATCAATGGCGCCGAGCTTTGCTGCCTGCTGGGCAGAAGCCAGTGTGCGGCAGTATTCATCAGCCAATGTACGGCGTGTTGCATTGACATCCTTAGCACCCTTGAGCTTATCATGCCACAAGAACTCCACAGCGGCCTCGGGACGCATGGGGGCAATTGCAGCACAATCCCATGCCAGCAGCAGATCGCTTCCTGCACCGCGGCCGGCCATTGCAGAGAACGCTGCACCGGAAGCCTCTCCGATGACCATTGCGATCTTTACGGTAGTAGCCTCGGCATAAGCGCCGCAGAGCTGTGTCATTGCACGAAGAGAACCGTTTCTGGCAGCATCGGTATCACATGCAAAGCCGGGTGTATCCAGCAGCGTGATCACCGGCACAGAGAATGCATCGCAGGTACGAACAAAACGAGCGATTTTAGCAGCATCGTCAGCAGTCAGAGCCTCTTTGCTGCAAGCAGCAACCAGACCAACTGTCATACCACGCATGGTTGCCAGTGCAGTACAGGCGGTATCGCCATATGCTTCATATAACGGAAGCAAAGAGCCCTGATCGGCAATGCCGTTCATGACAGCATCCTTTGTGCAGGCCACAGCAGGAGCAGCAAACTCGCAGATCGGTGCACCGGCCAGATTGTTGGAAGGCATCAGACAAAGCAATGCCTTAACCTGTTCCATGGCAGCAGCGGTATCAGCACATACAGCAGCGGCAAGACCGTTCTTTGCTGCGGTCTGTGCTGTTGCGGCATCGGTGCCGAAGGGCGGTGTGAGATACAGTTCAGACTGCTCGGTGCAGAGGACGAAATCTGCAGCCGCTGCCATCAGAGCAGCACTGCCTGCGCAGACACCGGCGATTACAGAGATCTGCGGCACTACGCCCGAAAGTTTTGCAGTGCATGCGATCAGTTCGCCATATGCAGTGAGCGCATCGGCTGTGCCGTCTACATAAACGCCGTTGGAATCATAAATTCCCACAACGGGCGTTCCGGTTTTTGCGGCGAGTGCATACAGCCGCTTGATTTTTCCGGCTGTATTTCTGCCCAGCACACCGCTGTTGATATCGGGGGCCTGTGCAAAGGCGCAAACGGGTTGACCGTCTACATAGCCTTGCGCACAGATTACTGCGGCAGGGGCATCATTTTCTTGTCTGAGCGCATCCAGCTCGGTGAATGCGCCGTTGTCGAAGAGCAGCGAAAGTCGCTCTCTTGCGATCGTAGCGATATTATCCATAGTATTGATCCGCATCCTTTCGTGGATAGAGTAGAAATCTATACCGTTTTATTGTATCACATCCTGCAGAAAAAAGCAAGTATTTTTCAAAGACTTTGCAGAATTTTAACCTATGTTATAGGCTTTGCGGCACATAGCACTTGACCATGGCGGAAATCTGTGCTATAATACAAAAAATGAATGCGCCCGTAGCTCAGTAGGATAGAGCAGCTGCCTCCTAAGCAGCAGGTCGGGGATTCGATTTCCTTCGGGCGCGCCAAAAAGTGCTGAAAATCAAAGATTTTCGGCACTTTTCTTTTTTGCGGCTCACTCTGTTGCCTGAGTGGGGCTTCTTTTGATAGTTAATTCTTTTGTGTTTTTGCCCCCTTGACAAATTCAATACTTCGTGTTATGATGTATTACACGAAGGGAGGTATAATATGGATGTTCAGTTAAAACGTGGTCTTTTGGATGTGTGCGTGTTAGCAGCGATTAAGAGCGAAGATTCATACGGCTATAAGATCATAAAAGATATGAAACCGTATATTGCGCTTTCCGAATCGACCTTATATACCATTCTGAAACGCTTGGAAACGGCAAATATGCTGACTGTCCGTACCGCAGAACATGGCGGCAGGCTGAGGAAATATTACCATATAACCGAAGATGGCTTAAAACGGATTGAGGATTTCAAGGCGGAGTGGAATGAAATCCTATCGATATATCGATTTGTAACCAAGGAGGATGTGCCACATGACCAAACATAATTTTCTTTTGTCACTGCATGATAGATTGGCGGGGCTACCGCAGGACGAAGTTGAAGAACGCATGAATTTTTATAGTGAAATGATCGATGATCGAATGGAAGAAGGGCTTACGGAAGAAGAGGCAGTTTCCGAAATCGGTTCCGTGGATGAGATTGCATCGCAAATCGTGGATGATATTCCGCTTGCCAAACTTGTAAAAGAAAAAATAACACCAAAGAAACGGCTGAAAGCATGGGAAATCGTGCTTTTGATACTTGGCTCTCCTTTATGGCTTTCGTTGGCTGCTGCTGCATTTTGTATAATGCTTTCACTTTATATTGTGTTATGGTCTTGGGCAATTTCCTTATGGGCTGTTTTCGGTTCGTTTGTTGGCTGTGCGTTTGGCGGCGTTGTAGCAGGAATTGTCTTTGCTTGCTGCGGCAATGCTCTTACGGGGATTGCTATAATCGGTGCAGGAATTGTTTGCGCCGGACTCTCGATTTTTATGTTTTTCGGATGCAAGGCGGCAACAAAGGGCCTTCTGAGGATTACAAAGAAACTTGTATTATGGATTAAAAGCTGCTTTATGAAAAAGGAGGAAGCGTAATGACCGAAAAAATGAAGATTTGGCTTTTGATAGCAATATCTCTTGTGGTGATCGGATCAATGATGTTTGCGGCAGTTATGATGGTATATCATTGGGATTTTACCAAGATAAGCACAGATAAATATGAAACGAACACTTATGAGATCGGCGAAGAATTCAACGCCATATTGATGAATACGGATACTGCAAATATTCATTTTGCCGCTTCTGATGATGAGATGTGTAAGGTGGTCTGCAATGAACAGAAGAATATTAAGTATTCCGTTAAAGTGCAAGAAGGCACACTGATCATCGATGTCGTTGATGAAAGACGATGGTATGAACATATCGGCATAAATTTCAATGCATCCCAAATAAAGGTTTATCTGCCGGCAACGGAATACACTTCACTCTGTATAAACGAAGGCACCGGAAATATTGAAATACCGAACGACTTTACATTTGGGGGCATTGACATTTCATTAAGTACAGGTACTGTGAGGTCGTTTGCCTCTGTTTCGGATTTGATGAAAATAAAGGCAAGTACGGGAGATATTCGCGTTGAAAATATATTCGCAGGAGTGATCGACCTTTCCGTTTCAACGGGCAGCGTGACTGTATCCGATGTAAATTGTGAGGGGGATGTAAAAATCAATGTTTCCACCGGCAAGACGTACATAATCGATACCAAATGCAAAAACGTGATATCGGGCGGAAGCACGGGTGACTTCTCTATGAAGAATGTGATTGCTGAGGAAAAGGTTGCCGTAGAGAGAAGCACGGGCGATGTGAATTTTGATGATTCCGATGCAGCCGAGATTTTCGTCAAAACAGCGACAGGTGATGTGAAAGGCAGCCTGCTCACCGATAAGGTATATATTACGCAAACCGATACAGGCAGTGTGGATGTCCCCAAAACAGTAATCGGCGGCAGATGCGAAATTATCACTGACACGGGCGATATAAAAATCACAGTAGATTGATCGCTGCTGAAAAGCACTGCGGAAAATGCGGTGCTTTTCGTTATAACAAGCATATGCAATTGGTGCGATAAACAAAACATACTCCCATTCGAGGTATCATGGAAGCCGATTGGAAAGATTCGTCGAGGTGCTTGTCGCAGCGTGCGCTGTTCTGTCAGCCGCAGTGACCGATAATGCATCTGCGTCGGTCTCAAAATGGGTGGAAAATTGAAAATGGGTCTTGACAAACGTGGCGGAACGTGCTATAATGCAAAACAATAAAGGCTGTGACGAAGCAGGAAGCCGCAATGAGTTTCTCAGAGAATCGGGGATGGTGTGAGCCCGATAAACGACTGCTGCATTCCCCTCCCTTCCGAGCCGAAAGTTCCCAAAAGTCTCTGTACTGCAGCAGAGTACGCAGTAGGGCTTTCCGTGCAGGCTACGTGAGTGCATAGAGGTTTTCTTTTGTGTAAAGACCTCGAAAAAGAGTGGCACAGCGGATGCTTTGCGGCAAACGCGTGCAATTTGAGTGGTACCGCGAGTGTATGAGGAATCTGCACCCGTCTCAAAGTTTTTGAAAAGGCTTTGGGGCGGGTTTTTGTATATGCCTGCTCCAAAAAATCGAACTGATTTTATCGATTACGAGGAAAGGTTGTGATGACTATGATGGATGCCAGTAAATATAGTGCAGGGTATTATCCTGCGCCGATTTGCTGCTTTGACTGGATGAAAAAAGATCATATTGAACGAGCACCAATCTGGTGCAGTGTGGATATGCGTGACGGCAATCAGAGCCTGGTGATCCCCATGAGTCTGGAACAGAAGCTGGAATACTATAAGGTGTTGCTGCAGGTAGGCTTCAAGGAGATCGAAGTGGGATTTCCTGCCGCATCGGATACGGAATATGAATTTTTGCGCGCACTGATCGATCGGGATATGATCCCGGAGGATGTGACGGTACAGGTGCTGACACAATGTCGTGAACATATTATTCGCCGTACTTTTGAGGCTTGCAAGGGTGCGCCCAGTGCGATCATTCATTTTTATAATTCTGTGAGTGTGGCGCAGCGTGAACAAGTGTTCCGTAAATCCAAGGAGGAGATCAAGCAGATTGCTGTGGATGGCGCAAGGCTTGTGAAACAGCTTGCATCCGAATACGATGGAAATTTTCGGTTTGAGTATTCTCCGGAAAGCTTTACAGGTACTGAGCCGGAATATGCCTTGGAGGTTTGCAATGCGGTGCTGGATGTACTGCAGCCCTCTGCACAGAATAATGTGATCATCAATCTGCCTGTGACGGTGGAAATGAGTTTGCCTCATGTGTATGCAAGTCAAGTGGAGTACATGAGCAAACATCTCAAATATCGTAAATATGTGACGCTTTCGCTGCATCCGCATAATGACAGAGGTACCGGCGTTGCCGATGCTGAGCTTGCGCTTCTTGCCGGTGCAGATCGTGTGGAAGGTACCTTGTTCGGAAACGGAGAACGTACCGGCAATGTGGATCTTATCACTCTTGCGATGAATCTTTATTCACATGGTGTGGATCCGAAACTTGATTTTTCCGATATGCCGGCTTTGGTGGAGGCGTATGAACGCTGCACAGGAATGCGGGTGTATGAGCGTTCCCCCTATGCAGGTGCTTTGGTGTTTGCTGCATTTTCGGGCAGCCATCAGGATGCGATTGCAAAGGGTATGAAATATCGTGAAGAAAAACAGATGCATCAATGGAATGTGCCGTATATTCCGATTGATCCCAGAGATATCAGCCGCACCTATGATGCGGATGTGATCCGTGTAAATTCCCAGAGCGGCAAGGGCGGTATCGGATATCTGTTGGAGCAGGCATATGGTTATATTCTGCCGCCCGGTATGCGGGAGCATCTAAGCTATGTCTGCAAAGGAATTTCTGACAGGGAGCATAAGGAACTGAAGGTTTCTGAGGTGCTTGAGATCTTCAAGGCGCAGTATTTCCCGCAGGATCCGTTCATAACCGTATCCGAGGTGCATTTCTCCCGCAAAGGGAAAACCGTGGAAACCGAGATCACGTTTTTGCAGGACGGTTGCACAACGACGTTATGTACCAAGGGTAACGGCTCGCTGGATGCTGTCAGCAATGCGCTGAAGCAGTATACCGGTGTGGAATATACGCTGCAGGTCTATACCGAGCATAGTATGCAGGAGATGGGCTCCGGCAGTGTAGCAGCAGCATATATCGGCATTCGTGATGTTGATGGAATACTGTTCTGGGGCGCCGGAACCGATACGGATATTATTCATGCGAGCATAAGTGCTTTGCTGAGTGCATTTTATAATATGACCAAAGGAAAGGGGAACGAATGCTATGGGCATGACCATGACGCAAAAAATCTTGGCGGCGCATGCAGGTCTTGATTCTGTTGCGCCGGGACAGCTGATCAATGCAAAGCTGGATCTGGTGCTGGGCAATGATATTACAACACCTGTGGCAATCAACGAGTTTTACAAGACCGGATTCTCTGCCGTATATGATCGGGACAGGATCGCGATCGTACTGGATCATTTTGTGCCGAATAAGGATATCAAGGCTGCGGAGCAATCGAAGCAGTGCAGAGAATTTGCCTGTACCCATTGCATCAGTCATTTTTATGATGTGGGAAAAATGGGCATTGAGCATGCACTCATTCCTGAGCAGGGAGTTGTCACTGCAGGAGACTGCATCATCGGTGCCGATAGTCACACCTGTACCTACGGTGCATTGGGTGCATTTTCCACCGGTGTCGGCAGCACGGATATGGCAGCAGGCATGGCAACAGGAACGGCGTGGTTCAAGGTGCCCTCTGCTATTCGGGTGGAACTGTGCGGACAACTGCCCTGCAATTGCAGCGGAAAAGATGTGATCCTTACGCTCATTGGACAGATCGGCGTGGATGGTGCGCTGTATCGAAGCCTTGAGTTTACCGGTGAAGGGATCGCGTCGCTTTCCATGGATGACAGACTTTGCATTTGCAATATGGCGATCGAAGCCGGTGCCAAAAACGGGATTTTCCCTGTGGATGAAATAACGCTTGCCTATATGAAGGATCGCTGTGAGCGTGAGCCTGTCATATACACTGCGGATGCGGATGCGGAATATGAAACGGTGATCCGGATGGATCTTTCGCAGATGATACCGATTGTAGCATGTCCGCATCTGCCGGGAAACACCAAACCTGCCGCAGTGCTTTCGGAAATCAAGATCGATCAGGTGGTGATCGGCAGCTGCACCAACGGAAGAATGGAAGATATGGAAGCGGCCTATCGCGTGCTTGCAGGCAAGAAAATTGCAGATGGTGTGCGCTGTATTATCATTCCGGCAACCATGCAGATCATGAGAGAATGCGTGGAACGAGGCTATGTCACCGCATTTATGGATGCCGGTGCCGTGGTATCCACACCCACCTGCGGGCCTTGTCTGGGCGGTTATATGGGGATCTTAGCAGCAGGAGAACGCTGCATTGCTACCACCAATCGTAATTTTGTTGGCAGAATGGGTCATGTGGAAAGCGAAGTATATCTGGCATCTCCGCTGACGGCTGCTGCCAGTGCTTTAACAGGCTATATTACAGAATATCGGGAGAACTGATCATGGAAACAAAGGGATTTGTATTCAAATACGGCGATAATGTGGATACCGATGTGATCATTCCGGCAAGATATCTCAATACACCCAATGCACAGGAGCTTGCACAGCATTGCATGGAGGATATCGATCGTGATTTTGTCAAGCAGGTTCAGCCCGGTGATGTGATTGTGGCAGGCTGGAATTTTGGCTGCGGTTCTTCCCGCGAACATGCGCCGCTTGTCATTAAAACCTGCGGCACAGGCTGTATTATTGCCAAGAGCTTTGCACGTATTTTTTATCGCAATGCCATTAACATCGGGATGCCGATTTTGGAATGTGAGGCGGCTGCAGAAGAGATCAACGCCAAGGATGAAGTGCAGATCGATTTTGACAGCGGTATTATTACCGATCTGACGACCGGGAAATGCTATCAGGCACAGCCGTTTCCGCCATTTATCCAGAATATCATAGCAAAGGGCGGATTGCTCGCATCTCTGAGCGCAGAGGATGACGGACAGGATACGTAAATCTATGGTGTGATCTGAGAAAAAGGTATCTTGTCGGAGAAATAACTTGATGTGATGTCAGGAGGATGTAAAATGAATCGCTACATCATTGCGGTGCTGGTAAGAAATCAGTTTGGCGTACTGAACCGAGTGACCAGTATGTTTCGTCGTAGACAGTTCAATATCAGTGCCTTAACTGTAAGTGAGACGGAATCCAATGACTATTCTCGAATTACCGTTACATTTGACGGTGAAGAGGGAAACAAGCAGCAATTGATCAATCAGCTGTATAAGCTGCCGGACGTCTGTTTTATGCGTGAGCTGACCGAAGAGAACTCGGTGAGCCGCGAGCTGCTGTTGATCAAAATGCAGAATGATGCCGAAAGCCGTGAAGAGATTCGGGCGGCGGCAGAGGCTTTTGGCGCAAAAACTGTTGATTACGGAAGAGAGGCCATGGTGTTTCAACTGACCGGAAAAACTCGAAAAATCGACGATTTTATCAATTTGATGCGGGATTATACGATTCTGGAGATCTGCCGTACCGGTATTGTTTCGCTGGAAAAGGGCAGTTCGACCATTCGTAAAGTGACCAATTTGTAACAAAAGAACCCTCAATGCGCCGGATGGATTCGTAAACAGATAAAAAGAAGCCGCTTATAAAAGCGGCTTCTTTTTATATGAGTGAGAAATGAGGGGTTCGAACCCTCGACCCTCTCCTTAAAAGGGAGATGCTCTGCCAACTGAGCTAATTTCTCATAAATCAATTCAACCAGATTATTATATCACGAATCTGAGAGCTTGTCAAGTGTTTTTTCAAAAATCAAAAGCAATCGCAGGGAGCAGAATACATAAAATAGAATTCTGCTCCGCTACGAAAACGACCTGTTGAATCAGACGCTGAACTTAGCGGTCTGTACCGGCACACCGACACCCATGGTGGATGCAACGGTGATGGAACGCAGGTAAGTACCCTTTGCAGCAGCAGGCTTTGCCTTAACAACAGCTTCTACCAGAGTGTTGAAGTTCTCCTCGAGCTTATCAGCGCCGAAGGAAACCTTGCCGATCGGGCAGTGGATGATGTTGGACTTATCCAGACGATACTCGATCTTACCGGCCTTAGCTTCAGAAACTGCCTTGGCAACATCGGGAGAAACGGTACCTGCCTTCGGGTTCGGCATCAGACCACGAGGTCCGAGCACCTTACCGAGACGACCAACAACGCCCATCATATCAGGGGAAGCGATGACGACATCAAAGTCCATCCAGCCTTCCTTCTGAATCTTCTCTACATAGTCCATGCCGCCGACATACTCTGCGCCGGCTGCCTGGGCCTCGGCATACTTATCTTCCTTGCAGAAAACCAGTACGCGAACGGATTTACCGGTACCGTTGGGCAGAACAACTGCGCCACGAACCTGCTGATCAGCGTGACGAGAGTCAACGCCCAGACGAATATGAGCCTCAACAGTCTCATCGAACTTTGCTTTTGCGAGCTGGCAAACAGTGCCCAGAGCCTCGTTCGGCTCGTAGAGCTTTGCAGCTTCGATTGCCTTGCGGCTATCTACATATTTCTTTCCGTGTTTCATGTTATCGAACACTCCTTATCATCAATCGTGGTGTACCGACCGCCGGAAATGTTGCGGTCGGATAGCGGAATGATTCCTCCCACTGGCAGACGCAGGGGCAGGCATTGGGTTCCGTTGTAAATGCTTGGAAAACGAGCCTCTTAGTCTGCGACGACAACGCCCATGGAACGAGCAGTACCGGCGATCATGCTCATTGCAGCCTCGAGAGAAGCGGCATTGAGATCAACCATCTTCTGCTCAGCGATCTTCTGGATCTGATCCTTAGTGATGGTAGCGACCTTAGTCTTGTTGGGCACACCGGATGCCTTATCGATACCGCAAGCCTTCTTGATCAGAACAGGTGCGGGCGGCGTCTTGGTGATGAAGGTGAAGGAACGGTCTGCATATACGGTAATGACAACCGGAATGATGAGACCGGCATCATTCTTGGTGCGCTCATTGAACTCCTTGCAGAAGCCCATGATGTTAACACCGTGCTGACCGAGGGCGGGACCGACCGGAGGTGCAGGGGTTGCCTTACCAGCCGGAATCTGAAGCTTTACAAAGCCGACAACTTTCTGTGCCATGGTGATTAACCTCCAATAAATGTGGTGTATGGCGGGATAACGTATTGCTTGACGTTATCTCTCCCACGGACGGGGTTGCAGTGATACTGCCCCGTCTGTCAATGAATCAGTCTAAGCGGATAACCTGACTGAGGGAAAGCTCGGTCGGAGTTTCCTGACCGAACATGGATACCAATACATTGCAGATGCCGTTTTCCGCATCAATGCTTTGTACGGTGCCGGTGAAGCCATCCATTGCAGTACCTGCAATGCGGACGATATCGCCGACGCTGATGTTGACCTGTACCGCTTGTCCGAGATCCACGCCCAAAGCGGCGACCTCTTTTTCCGAAAGGGGAACAGGGTCATTGGGGTTTGAACCGACAAAGCCTGTCATACCCCGTATGGTGCGGAGCAGATATGCAATCTCATCGGTATAAACCATTTTCACGAGAACATAGCCGGGAAAAATCTTTCGGGTGACTTCTTTTTCCTTGCCGTCTGTGATCTCGCGAACCTGCTCGGTAGGAATCTGCACCTCCACGATCATATCCTGGAGCTTGCGGTATTCCACCAGCTTCATGATGCTTTGCGCAACCTTGTTTTCGTAGCCGGAATAGGTATGCAGTACATACCACTGTGCCGGGCCGATACCGGTTTCATTCGTCATTGCGTTTCCACCGCTTTCTGCGCAAAAGCGCATTTGTTGTTTTGGATTGAGTGCTCATTGGCCGATTACTTGCCGCTGATTGCAAACTCGAAGAGCCACAGGAAACCTTGATCCAGCAGGAAAGTGAAGGCTGCGCACAAAAGCATGGCAGCAAACACGACTGCACTGTTCTTGAAAACGGTCTCCTTGGAAGGCCATACGACTTTCTTCATTTCCAGTCGCAGATCCTTGAACCATTTGACAATACCGTTTTGCTTTTTCGGCTTCTTGTCCTTCTTGTCGCTCTTTTCGGAAGCGGCTTTCAGCTCTTTGTCCTTTGCCATTGCTAGTTCCTTTCTGCGCTCATTCTGCGGATGCGGAATTTGTCATCCGAGCGCTTTCGAGAAGCAGTACCGACATTGTCCCCCAAAAGCGGGACACAGAGTCGGAAAGGGCTTCAGCTGCGTTCTTATTTGGTTTCCTTATGCGTGGTGTGCTTGTTGCAGAATCTGCAGTGCTTTTTCAGTTCGATTCTGTCGGGGTCATTTTTCTTGTTCTTCTTGGAAACATAGTTCCGGCGTTTGCACTCAGTGCAAGCCAAAGTGATCTTCACTCGCATTTGTCGGCACCTCCTGTATCAGATTTTTCGCATATACAGCAGCGTTGTGCCGAATGCGAAACAAGTTTGCCTCCCTCTGTGATGCGGAGCGTTCCGGCGTTGTGCAAGCACCACACAAGCGGGATACCGATTTGCTTTTTAAGCCGTAAATAGGCATAAAAAAGACACCTCCGCAAAGAGGTAGTACAATCATAACACAAAAAGCGGACTTTGTCAAGTCCGCTTTTTTGATTTTATGCCGTTTTTCCATGCTTTTGGCGATTCTTACAAGAAACAGCGACGCAGCATCCGGTCGGATTGTCGGCTTTGTATGCAGATTTACGAGGTGAAATGGAAGGTGATGATATCACCGTCGGCGACCTCATAGGTTTTGCCTTCCATTCGCACAAGACCTTTTTCCTTCGCAACGCTGATGCTGCCGTTTGCCATGAAGTCATCAAAAGCAATGACTTCGGCACGGATAAAGCCTTTTTCGAAATCGGTATGGATTTTTCCGGCTGCCTGCGGTGCTTTGGTTCCTTTGGTGATCGTCCATGCGCGGCATTCATCGCTGCCTGCGGTGAGGAAGGAGATCAGACCCAGCAAAGCATAACTTGCTTGGATGATACGGCTCAGACCCGATTCCTGCAGTCCCAGCTCTTCGAGGAACATCGCCTGATCCTCTTCGCTCATGCCGGAGATTTCAGCCTCGATCTGTGCGCAGATCGGGAATACGGCAGCTTGTTCTGCGGCAGCAATCGCTTGGACAGCCTGATAATGGGGATTGTTTTCATAATCGGAAGAGAAATCCGCTTCCGAGAGATTGGCGGCATAGATGACAGCCTTTGCGGTGAGGAAGGGTGTTTCGATCAGCATAGCAAACTCTTCCTCGGAACAATCGAAGCTGCGGACGGGATTGCCTTCGGTAAGATGTTCCAGCAGACGTTCCATGACAGCGACATCGGCCAGATACTTCTTATCGCCTTTTGCGAGCTTTTTAGTGCGGTCAATACGGCGTTCCAGCAGCTCAATATCGGAAAAGATCAGCTCCAGATTGATGACTTCCACATCACGGGCGGGATCCACCGAGCCGTCAACGTGTACGATGTTATCGTCCTCAAAGCACCGTACCACATGGATGATCGCATCCATTTCCCGGATATCCGCAAGAAAACGGTTGCCCAGACCTTCGCCCTTGGAAGCACCCTTTACCAGACCTGCGATATCGACAAACATAAGGGTTGCGGGCGTGAATTTTTTTGGTTGATAGCATTTTGCCAGCGCATCCAGACGGGAATCGGGCACTGAAACGATACCTACGTTCTTATCAATGGTGCAGAAAGGGTAGTTTGCGGATTCCGCACCGGCGTTGGTAAGTGCATTGAACAGCGTGCTTTTTCCTACGTTGGGCAGACCAACCATACCAAGTTTCATATTATTTCCTCCATGATGCAGTATCTTTACACAAAGCATCGCGCCGGCGCTGATGCAAGAGCCATCGGGCAGCCGACGCGAAGCACATTTATTTTTTCCGTTTGATGAGTGTTCCCAGCAGGAAGCAGCCTGCTGCGGCAGCGGTGATGACCGCCGCTTTTTTCAATACGGATTTAGACAATGTTATAGTCTTTTTGCCTGTTTTCAGCACGAGGATATCCTTGTGTGAGCGATCCCAGCCATCGGGGAATACGATGTTATGCCGCTGCGGTCTGTCGTAATTTCTGGGGTCGGGTTCGAGTGCCTCGCAGGCAGCGATATTCAGATCGGGAATGCCGGCGATGGTGCATACGGCACCGCAGGCGACAAAACGGAAGGTCAGTGCTTCAGCCGCCGCCGGTGCCACAAAAGGAATGGCATACAGCAGCCAGCCGTTCTTTTCAAGCACAGGCTTTGTGAAATCACGATTGAGTTTGAAGGTGAGACGGTCCTCCCAGTTATCACCGAAAATCTCCAGATAGCACACTTCGTCATAGCGATCGTTTTCGCCGCCGTTGAGCCAGAAGCAGAAGCGATATTCCTCGCCGGATTCGAGCCAGCCGCTTTCAATCGGAATTTTCGAGAGGATGCTTGTCCAGTTATACCACCAATCTGCCAGCTGCCAAGCTTCGGCAGGCTTACCGTCAAAGCCGGCAACGGTGAGCCGCTTTGCAATATTGGTGGGAATCATGGCATCGGGTTCCCAGCGTTCGGGACAAAAGAACAGATCTGCCATCAGAATCAACCGCCTTTCCGCACAGAATCATCTGTACATGATATTTTATTGTATCATATACAGGGTGATATTGTCAAGGGTTACGAGGCGTTCTGCCGAGAAAAAAAGTAGCCCCATCTGCAGAGAACAGCAGCATGGGGCGCCCATGGGGCAAAGGGTGTTTTTCGGAGAACACAATGTCGATCTGACGATCAGACTGCTTTGCAATCTGATAGATCCAGTATAGCACAGCTGCCCTGTCGGACATTGTCGAAACAGGGCAGCAGATTTCATTTTTTTGCATCGAAACCGGCAGCGGTTTGAAAAAACAGTCGCTGATGTTCAGAACGCATCGGTGCGATGGGTGCGGAAGGGCATAAGAGGCAGACCGTTTTGGCCGTAGATATGTACTTCTGTAAAATTTGACCAAGCATAGCGTGCATAGCAGGGTGTCGATACCTCTTCTGCGGTCAGCAGGATCTTTTCTTCCATAAGCACTGCCGTTGCCGGATAGAAGCAGCGGTCTTCGCCGGCAAGCATAAAGCCTGTGGGTTCGCCATGCAGCGCAAAACCTTGTGCAGCATTTTCAATACGGATGACCATGGTGCTGCCGATGACATAATGATCCCGATACATAGGGGCGCAGGCATCTTCTTTGCCGATAATGCCATAGACCTCGCAGAGTGCCTGTAATGCCAGACGCTCTCCTACGGTTTTCTTTTCGGTGGGATGGATATTATCCAGCTCGCCGCAATCGGCAAGCACCGCAAGTCCCGTGTGTTTCAGAGCGTGGTAAACATCTGCCTGCGCTTCTCTGATTTTACACCAGTGCTGATAATCGGGATCGTGCCGATAACGGAACATGGGGAGCTGTACATTCAGGAAGGGCAGGGTAGGATCCTGCCAGTCGCTGCGCCATTTTCCGATCAAAGCTGACAGCAGCAGGGCGTAGGTATCGGGACGGTGATCGTCGGATTCTCCTTGATAATAGAGAAATCCCCGCAGCGTATAGGGGCAGACTCTTGACAGCATGGTCTCATACAGTCCGCCGGGGCGATATTCGTTTTTGGGCCCCATCGGGCCGGGATAGCGGGATTCACCGCAGACTTCCAGGACTCGATCCCATGAACAGCTGGGTTCGTTGGCATAGCATTCTCCGCAGCGGATGTTCCATGCATCCTGATATACAATATAATCATCGTATTCCCGGATATGCTCTTCGAGAGATTTTCCCTCCATGGCAGCATCGTAGTCCTTCAGATAGGGATGCAGGGTGGGGTGCTCCTCCAGCGTTTCTCTCGGGATCCATGCACTGGCAGAGGTGCCGCCCCAGTTGCAGCCGATAAGGCCCACAGTGACATCCATCGTCTTTGCGATCTGCAGTGCGAAATACAGGCCGACGGCTGACCATGCACGGGAAGCTTCCGGAGAAGCTTCGCTCCAGCAGGTATTGCGTTCGATGGCTTCGAACTGTTCATCCTTGATGCGCTGCTTGGGTGTATAGTAGAAGCGTACACCGCAATCGGGTGTTAATGTTTGCAGCAGTGTTTCGCCGTTTTGTTCACTGTGGATCTCGAATTCCATATTGCTTTGACCGCCGCAGAGCCATACTTCGCCAATGGCGATATTGGTGAATGTGATGGTATCGGCAGTGCCTCGGATGGTCATGGTCAGTCCCACGGCAGCAGACATGGGCGGGAGTATGGCTTGCCATCGGTTTTCTTTGGCAGTGACCGTGACTGAAGAATCCCCTAATGTGATGCAGATCTGTTCGCCGGTGACGGCATCGCCCCAGATGCGGATGGGCTTTTCCCGCTGGAGCACCATATTATGACTGAAGATTGCAGCAGTACGCATAAAGGAAGCCTCCGTTTTTTATGATTTGTGATATTATAGCATATTGCCGGACAAAGTGCAAGAGGAAAACCTTATCCGATCATTTTCGTTTGCATAATGAAAAACGATATGCAGAAGGCAACGGACTCCTTTGAGGAAATCGGGAAGATGCGGCGCTGAGAAAAACAAAACAAGTTGCTTGTATATTTTCACCGGATCCGGTAAGAATACTTGCGGAAGCCCATCAAGGGACATAAGGATTCCATATACAGAAAGGTGATCTCATTATGAATACTACCAAACACACAGCCATGTCCGGCAAAGGTTTTTATGTGGCATTATCGTTATGCGTTGCAATGGTAGGCGCGGCATGCTGGTATGCTTATACCGAAACCGGAAAGCCCAAAAGACCTGCCGTCTCCGAAAGCAGCGTTTCCGATGGGGCGGCTGTCACCACTGTGGCTGAAGCCACATCGACTGTGCCGCAAATGACTGAAACCACTGCGGCATCTGCAACAGTCACAATGCCCTCCGGAACCGGCATTGCTGCAACATCGGCGGCACAGGATGTGCTTGCGATGTTTCCGCCAAAGACATCTACAACTGCAACGACGATCGTGACAGCACAGACCACTGCATCGGCAGAACACCCTGTTTATCCGGTTTCCGGTGAGATCCTGCAGCCCTTTTCCAACGGTGAGCTGGTAAAATCGTCTACCACAGGTGTTTGGCAGACGCATAATGGTGTGGATCTTGCTGCGGCAGCCGGCACGGAAGTATACGCCATTGCCGATGGCACAGTAACGGCAGTGGAACGGGATCCGCTATGGGGCGTTTGCGTTACGATCCTTCATGCGGACGGCCTTGTTTCGCGATACTGCGGTCTCAATGAGGGATTGACAGTCAGCGCCGGTGAGGTGCTGGAACGCGGTAAGGCCATTGGTGCCGTAGGGGACACGGCGGATGCGGAATCGGCTATGGAATCACATCTGCATTTTGAACTGCTGCAAAATGAGCGCTATATTGATCCCATTGCCTATCTTGACGATAAAAACTGAAATAGCAAAAACGCCTCCGGAGTATGTATTGTACCCTCCGGAGGCGTTTTGATGCTTGATATGACAGCCTGTGATCAGCTGAAGCTTTCGGTATAATGAGTGAGCTTGGATTCATCAATGGTAAAGAGCACCTTATCATTGCTGTAATATTTATAGGGGATATATGCGACCGTCAGCTCCTTCCATGAAGCAGGCGCCAGCATATAGACATATCCCTTGAGCGTTTCGCCGGACTTGATCGGTGAATTGAAGCTCTGCAGATCGCTCCCGATTTTGGTGTAGTATTTTCTGGCGAAAATGGAAGCGGTGGTGCTGCGGGTCATGGAGTCATCCTCCTCGCCCTCTTTGGCACAGATAAAGTGGGTAAGGGTATTGCAGTCCAAGGTGTTATCGCCATTATTGACGATCGTCATTTCTGCGCAGAGCACACGGCCGCCCGTACCGCCGGCGACATCGATCTCAACGACCTTATCCAGTGTTACGGAAATCTTTTCCTGATAATTGACAGTATCTCCGATCGCAGCTTCCGTGGTCTCGCCCTTTACGGAAGGATCAATGGGATTTTCGGGTACTGTGGGAGCATATGCCGTTACAGCGGGCTTGCTGTTTTCATCGGGTGTGTTGCTGCGGTCGCAGGATGCAAATGTCAGGGCAGAGCCGAGTACAGCAGCGCAAAGCAGCAGTGCTGCGGAACGTTTCATGAATCTCATAGATTCCTCCTTGATTTTTCAGACTTGAAACTGTATGTGAATATGACGTATTGCTGTAATACGAACAGTAGCAGTATGGAAAACGGAAACGGCGGTAGCCTGCGCTGCCGCCGCCAAACCGTACCCTTTTTGGATGCGTGTTCCCGGATTATGCCTGCTGAGGAGCAGAAACGGGACAAGCCTCGGCGCAAGCGCCGCACTCGATGCAGGTGTCAGCATTGATTGCATACTTGCCATCGCCCTCGGCAATTGCCTCAACGGGGCAAGCATCAACACAGGCACCGCACTGGATGCACTCGTCAGAAATGATGTATGCCATAATGATTGTACCTCCGTATTTATTTTCCGACCGTTGCGGATGCGATGATCGGTCATCTCCTATTGTATCATAAATCTGAAAAAATGCAAGAGCTTTTTCAAAAAAATATCATGGAATCATCTGTAAAGCTTGGATTTCGCAATTTTATACAAACAAAGTTCGATTTCGCAATAAAATTCCATCCCTCTTGTATAGAATGCCGAATTTTTTTGAAAAAGAAGAAAAGACTTTTTACTATCTTGACAAGTTCTGTGAGATTTGTTATAATATTCTAATATAGAAAAGTGTGGATAGATGAAGTCTGTCTGCGTTGCCGATTATGGCGTTTGATGAAAATCCGCAGCATAACAGAGAGAATATTTTCTTTGCAATGCTGTCAGAAAGGCGGAAAAACAGTGAGAAACAAGACTACGGTACGATGGATGTCCGCAATGCTTGCTTCTGTGCTCGCAGTGAATTTTGTGCTGCCGGTGGTTTGCAGTGCGGCAGCGGATCCTGTGCAGCGGAACACTGCGGAAGATGATCAGCTTTATGAGCTGTATTATGAGCAGGAGATCAGTTACAGCGATTACTATGACAGTCATCTGAACGAACCTCGGCCCGTTCAGGAGATCGTTCTTGGCGGTGCCGATTACAAGACCGCTGAAAACGGCAGCTTTTCTGTCGGCTCTGCCGGCGAAGGCGCTGAGAAAAAGGATGGCGTATTGCTTTGGGAGAGTCCTGAGGGCAGTGTGAGCTATGAGATCAACGTGCCGGAAACCGGTGTGTATTCCATGCAGCTTTCCTATTATGCTATGGAATCTCCTTCCAATGAGGTAGAGCTTTCTATGCTTTTGGATGGGGAATCTCCCTTTGAATCGGCATCCCGTATTTGTCTGAACAAGGTGTTTATCAATAAAACCGAGATCAAAACGGATTCCAGGGGCAATCAGGTGCGTCCGTCGCAGATCGAAAAGCCCACATGGCAGACCGCCTTTGTCTACGATGAGGATGGTCTGTTCAATGATCCGCTGCAGATTTATCTGACAGCAGGTACGCATACGATCACCTTCAGCGGCATCAAAGCCAATATTGCTTTGGAAACCATCCGATTCTGTCAGCCTGAGGGCGCTGCAGAGTATCAGGCACCTACCCAGGCTGAGCTGGATGCAACGCCCTCCACACTCTATCGGTTAGAAGGCGAAAATGCCATTTATAAATCTTCCTCTACGCTGTATCCCGGCTATGATAACAACAGCTATACCGTATCTCCTTCCGATCCTGTAAAAATGGTATATAATACCATCGGCGGTGCCAACTGGGATCAGGCAGGACAAACGATCACTTGGGAGATCCCTGCGGATGCACTGACCGGTGATGGCTGGTATAAGATCGGTATCAAGGCTTGTCAGGATGTGATGCGCGGCTTCTATTCCAACCGCCGTGTGCTGATTGACGGTACTGTGCAGAACAGTGCGATGAATCAGATAAAATTCTATTATAGTACAGATTGGCAGCTGACGCCTGTTGCCACAGCGGACAACGATTATGTCTATGTGTATCTGACCGGCGGAGAATCTCACACCATTACGCTGGAGGCGATGCCCGGTGAGATCGGGGAATCCATGCGCCGATTGGAAAGCGTTGTTGCGGATCTGAATGTGTGCTATAAGCAGATCCTCATGCTGACAGGCCCCAATCCCGATAAATATAACGATTATTATGTTGAAGAAAGTATCCCTACCTTGCTGGATGATTTCAAACGTCTTTCTGCTGCGCTGAAAGAGGCACAGCAGGGGATCGAAGCGTTATCCGGTACATTGGGCTCTGAGGCGGCTGCGTTGCAGAGAATGTATGTCATACTTGATAAATGCATCGCAAAGCCCAGCCGAATTCCCAATTATGTGCAGCAGATCAAGGATAATATCTCTACAATTTCCACCTTTATCTGCGATTACCGTGATCAGCCGCTGGAAATTGATTATATCGAAATTGCTTCTGCAGATCGGGAATTTACATCACTCAAATCCAACTTTTTCAAGCAGCTTGTGTTCCAGTTCAAAGCATTCATCGGCTCCTTTACCGAGGATTATACAACGCTTTCGGATATCGAAGCCGATGAAGAAGATGTGATCAATGTTTGGGTCAATCTGGGACGAGATCAGGCATTGGTGGTCAAGGAGCTTGTGGAAAATGAATTTGCACAGCAGCACCCCGATATTCCCGTTTCGGTGAATCTGGTGGTCGGCGGTGTGGTGGAAGCAACGCTTGCCGGAAAAGGACCCGATGTGGCTTTGTTCCTCGGCGGCGAGTTCCCTGTGAACCTTGCTTGCCGCGGTCTGCTGGTGGATATGAAGCAGTTCCCTGATTTTGACGAGGTTACCAAGGCATATCATCCCGATTCTACGGTGCTGTATGCATATGATAACGGCGTTTACGGCATGCCGCTGACTCAAAGCTGGACAATGCTCTTTTATCGTACCGATATTCTCACGGAGCTTGGCTATACACAGCTTCCCCGCACATGGGATGACCTGATCGATATGCTGCCCGGTCTTCAGAGAAATCATCTGGGCGTGGGACTGATCCTGCCGACGACCAACGTGGCAGCCGCCACCGAATCCGGCCATACCTTTGCAACGCTTGTACTGCAATCCGGTCTGAACTATTATAATGAGGAGCAGACCAAAACACAGTTCGATTCCGTCACTGCGATCCAGTGCTTTGAAAAATGGACGGATTTTTACAGCGATTATAAATTCACTCAGACTTATGATGCATACAGCTATTTCCGTACCGGACAGTATCCGATGGTCGTAGCAAATTACAGTTTCTATAATCAGCTTGCAGTCGCTGCACCCGAGATCAAAGGTTTGTGGGATTTTACCGTCATGCCCGGTACGCTTGCCGAGGACGGTACCTTGAATCATGCATCCAATTCCGGCGGTTCCGGTGCTGTGATCTTTGATAAGGTCAAGAACAAGGAGAATGCATGGACCTTCGTCAAATGGTTCTGTTCTGCTGATGTACAGACGGAATACGGCATGAATCTGGAGGGCCTGCTGGGTCAGATGGGACGCTATGAGGCTGCAAATGTGGAGGCTCTGCAGCAGCTCAATTGGTCCAGTTCCGAGCTGGATGTGCTGCTGGCACAGTGGGAGGCACTGGATGAAATCCCGATCCTGCCTTCTTCCTATGCTGTGACCCGCAACATTATGAATGCATTTCGTGAAACCGTTAACTCCAACGAAAATCCGCGCGATACGCTGATGTATTATAACGGCGATATGAATGACGAGATCATGAGAAAACGTGAAAATCTCGGTCTCGAAAGCTGATGATCCTGAACTGATTAAAAAATGAATGCGTAAAGCGAAAAAAGGAGGATTCCCATTTGGACAAGGAAGCAATTGGTGTGAAATCCAAAGCGGAACAGCGCAGATTGATCTGGCTGCAGATGAAGCAGAATAAGGAAGCCTATCTGATGATGCTTCCCTTTATGCTGATGTTTTTAGCCTTCACGATCATTCCTGTTGTGATGTCATTGCCTATTGGTCTGACCGATTTTGATATGGTGCAGTATCCGCCTACCTGGGTCGGACTCAGCAATTTCTATAATTTGTTTCTGAACGACAGTATTTTTGTCAAGGCGATCCGTGTTACATTGGTGTTTGCCATCTTCACCGGCCCGCTGAGCTATTTTCTGAGCTTTTTGCTGGCATGGCTGATCAATGAGCTGAATGCGACGCTCAAGGTTATTTTTACTTTGATCTTCTATGCGCCTTCCATGGCATCCGGTGTTTATGCCGTATGGCAGCTGATCTTCAGCGGTGACAGCTATGGCATTGCGAACTCCACGCTGATGAATCTGGGCATTACGACCTCTGCGATCCAATGGCTGACGGATTCCAAATATATTCTGACCGTTGTGATCATCGTACAGCTCTGGGTCAGCATGGGTGCAGGCTTCCTTGCCATGCGTGCAGGATTCCAGAACATTGATCGCAGCCAGTATGAGGCAGGTGCCATCGAGGGAATCAAGAATCGCTGGCAGGAGCTGATCTACATCACAATTCCCGGCATGGGACCTTCTCTGATGTTTGCGGCAGTCATGCAGATCGTTTCTGCTTTTACCGCCGATATCGTTGCAAGAAACCTCGTCGGCTTCCCGAGCACGGATTATGCCGCTCATACCATCATGACGCACGCCTATGATTACGGCTGGGTGCGCTATGAGATGGGTTATGCCTCTGCAATCTGTATGGTGCTGTTTGTTGTAATGTATCTGATCAACAAGCTCATCAGCAATCTGCTCGGCAAATATATGGACTAAGGAGGCAGAAGATGAAGGATCCGAAAAAGCTCAAAGCATCCAACCGCAGAGCCGGACGTAAGATCGGCGGCACAATTGCCATCTTCCTCTTTCTGCTTCTGCTCGGTACATTCATGGTGCTGCCGATCTGGCTGATGATCGTGAATAGTATCAAGCCGGTCAATGAGATGTTTATTTTCCCACCAAAGTGGTATACGCTCAATCCGACACTGGATAATTTCAAGGATACCTATCGTGTGTTGAGTGCCATGTGGGTGCCCTTCACCCGTTATGTCGCCAACAGTGTATTTGTCACAGTGGCTGTTACGGTATTGCAGTGTGTATTTGCTTCAATGGCGGCATTCTGTCTTTCCAAATGCAAATTCCCCGGCAACAAGCTGATCAATAATATTATCGTATTAGCCCTGCTCTATAACAGTAATGTAATTTATCTGATGCAATACATGGTTATGGCTGAGCTGAATATGATCAATACATATCGCGCATTGATCCTTCCGGCAGTGGCATCCTCTATGGGATTGTACCTCATGCGTCAGAGCATGACCTCGATCCCCGATGCGATGATCGAGGCTGCCAAGGTGGATGGTGCCAATCTGTTTTCGATCTGCTGGCGCATCGTCATCCCCAATCAGAAGCCGGCACTGATGACAATGGCGATCTTTGCGTTCCAGGGTGCATGGAATATCACCGGCGGTTCTTTGGTCTATGATGAAGCGCTCAAAACGCTGCCCACAGTGATCCAACAGGCAGCATCTGCCGGTATTTCCCGTCAAGGCGTTACGATGGCGGCGGCCGTCATCCTCTTTGTTCCGCCGGTTCTCTTCTTTATTCTGGCCCAGAGCCAGGTCATGGAAACCATGGCGCATTCCGGCATTAAAGACTAAGCTGCGGCGCATCAAAGGCAGAAAGGATGAGATCACTCTTGAAAAAACATTTGCTGCGGCAGATCGCATCTGCCGGCTTGTGCGTTATCATGACGGCTTCGGCATTGGCATCTCCGGTACATGCCAATGAGCCGTATGATGTGTATAACTACAACTATCTGGGTGAAGCGGTGCCTTCACAGGCGGGATATCTGGCGGAACGTGCGGTATCCGGTCTGGATCTGGGCACCACAGCGTTCAAATCACCCAGCGACCTCTATAAGGACGCTGACGATCAATTCTACATTGTGGATTCCGGCAACAACCGGATCCTGAAGGTCAATTCGGAATTTACAGAGATCATTGCGGAGCTGAGCACCTTTGCAATGCCTGATGGCTCCAAGACCTCTCTGAAGAATCCCAAGGGCGTTTATGTTTCTCCCGATACCGGCTTGCTGTATATTGCCGATAATGAGAACGGCCGTGCACTGGTTGTGGATCCTGCATCCAATGAAGTGAAAATGGAGATCGGCAAGCCGACCTCTACGGTTTACGATCAGCAGCTGACCTTCCTGCCGCAGAAAATTCTCTGCGACAATGCGGGTAATATTTATATCGTGCTGAACAATACCACAAAGGGTGCGGCGATGTTTGATCGTAACGGTGAGTTTATCGGTTATTACGGTGCAAACAGCGTTGCAGCGACTGCTGAGGTCATTGCCAATCACTTCTGGAACGCCATTGCTTCTGAGGAAGAAAAGAAGCGTCGTGCCAGAAGTACGCCTACCGCTTTCGACAACTTTGATATTGATACCGAAAAGGGCTTTATCTATACCTCTACGTCCTCCGGCAGCTCCAATACCGATATCGTAAAGAAGGTCAATCCGGAAGGCTATAATCTGTTTGGGCATATGTCCAATTATACATGGGGCGATCTGTTCTCCACATGGTACAGTGGTGTGACCTATAAAACCAAGATCGTGGATATTGATATCGGTGATGACGGTTCTATCAATTGTCTGGATTCTACGACAGGCCGTGTGTTCCAGTATGATGAGGAAGCCGATCTGCTCTTTATTATGGGTACCACCGGCGATATGGTCGGTGCATTCAATGCCGGCAGTGCTGCTGCGGTGGAGACAATGGGTGAAAACTGTGAGTCCATTTATGTGCTGGATTCCAGTAAAGGTACCGTAACGATTTTTGAACAGACGGTATTCGGAGAGATCGTGCACGATGCCACAGCCCTCTATAACGGCGGCTATTACGAGGAAGCCTTGGAGCCTTGGCTGGAGGTGCTCAAGCGCGATGGAAACTATCGCCGTGCTTATCTGGGTATTGCCAGCGCTTACTATAATATGGGCCGATATAAGGATGCCATGGAATACGCCAAAAAGGCGGACGCATCCGGACGCTATAACAAGGCATTTGAACGGTATCGTTCCGAATTTCTGAAAGCAAATCTCACTTGGATCCTGATTGGTGTCGTTGTACTCTTGATCCTTTGGAAAGTGGGAAGCAGCTATTTGAAAAAACGGCGGAAAAAGGCATTGGATGCCGCAACGCCTACTCCTGTGCATCCGGAAGAAGAATAAGGAGGTGCTTTCATTATGTTGGATTTAACACAGCCCCAATTTGTCAAACATGCAATTTTCCATCCTTTTGAAGGCTTTGAGGACCTCCGCTGGAAAAAGGCAGGAAAGCTTTCTTATACCTTTATTATCATATTCGCATTATTCCTTGCCCTGATTGCTTATGATCGCTGGTGCGGATATCAGTTCCGTCCGCTGCCGGATGCTATGTTCAGTGTTGTGCCGTATATCATGCGGAGCGTGGTGTACTTTTTGGCGTGGGTATTGGGCAACTGGTCGGTGTGTACGCTGCTGGACGGCGAAGGCACGATGAAGAATATCTGCATTTACAGTTCGTATGCGTTGATCCCGTATATTGTATCTACCTTTGTCAACACTGTGCTTTCTCATATTCTGATCCGTGATGAAGGCGTATTCTTTACATCGGTTTATTACATTGGTCTGATCTGGACCGGTATGCTGTTGTTTTCTGCCATCAAGGCGGTGCATCAGTATACCTTTACCAAAACCGTGATCGCTATCGTGCTGACATTGATTGCAATGCTGATCATCCTGTTTCTGGCAGTACTGATGCTCAGTCTGTTCCAGAAGGTTTATGTGTTCGTTTATTCTATCTATACCGAGATCCTGTATCGGGTACGAGTGTAAAGGCGGTGAAGATATTGCAAAAGCGGTTCAAACAAAAAAGAGCACTTGTCTGTGTATTGGCTGCAGCGATGCTGCTGCCTGTATGTGTATCTTCCATGCCTGCATTGGCCGATACGGAAACAAATGCGGCGGTGGATTCTGCGGATAACGATGCTGCTGCCGGAGAAGAGGATGATAATACTTGGATTGATCGTACCGAGGATGCAGTGTTCGAAAAGATGAAGCTTGTCGCTGAAAACGATCAGCTTGCCTTTTATGCATGGGATGAAGAAAAGGTCGATGAGGACAATGATGAAAAGCCGGAAGATGTTTTTGCCTTGATCAACAAGAAAAACGGCTATGTCTGGTGGTCATCTCCGATCAATGCTGCAGGCGATTCTATTGCAACGCCTGCGCTGGCAACCGAGCTTTGCTCGGCGTTGATCCTTCATGCTGCGCAGATCGATGCCCGATCTGTTACCAAGGTACGTTCCGGCGATACCGGCAAGGTGGGAATTACTACCTCTGAGATCAAAAACGGAATTAAGGTGACCTATAATTTCCGTAAGGTGGGTATTAAAATCCCCGTTTCCTATGTGCTGGGTGAGGATTATCTTGAGGTGACCATTGATTCTTCTGATATTACTGAAAAATATGGCCCCGATGGGGATGATTCTCCGGTTCTGACGCATCAGATCGGTATGCTGAACGCCTTCGGTGCAGCAGATTCGGAAGAGGAAGGCTATTTTGTCATTCCCGATGGAAGCGGAGCGGTTATCAATTTCAATAATCAGAAATATAGTGCAAAAACATACAGTCAGCCGGTCTATGGCTCGGATGTGACAGCAGTTCCCAAGACCAAAGCCCCTGTTACCGAGGGTGTTTCTATGCCCATGTATGGTATTGTAAAGGGCGAAAATGCCATGCTTGCAGTCGCAACCTCCGGCGATGGCAACTGTACGATCAATGCGGCAGTAAGCGGAACCGGTCAGTCTAACACCGAATACAACACTTGTTATTTCTCTTTTATTACACGCAGCAATGATGCTTATTATTTGGGCACAGATCAGCTTAATCCTTTGGATGTGTATGAAAAAACAATGCAGCCTGTGACCATGCAGGTGCGCTATTATCCGTTGTGCGCTGAGGATGAGATCAATGAAAATGGCGCAGAAACGCTGGATTATGTCGATATCGCAGCACGGTATCGTCAGTATCTCATGGAGGAAGAAGGCGTTTCCAAAAAGGCAGAAGCCAACACCTCCTATTGCTATGTGGATGTGTATGGCGGCACGCTGAAGCAGCGGAATATTCTTGGATTCCCTGTGTTCATGAAAACCAGTATGACCAGCTATGAGGAAACACGGGAAATCTTAGAAAAGCTCAATACGGCAGGTGCTGAAAATCTGGTCGTATCTCTGAACAACTGGACCAATGCCGGCATCAGCGGCAAGGTGGATTTTAAGGCAAAAGCTTCCGGTACGCTGGGCGGAAAATCCGATTTTGTGAAGCTGACCGATTATATGGATGCCAACGGGATCCAATGGTATCCGACGGTCAACAATCATGCCTATTATTCCGGCAGCGGATATTTCTCGCTGACCGATACCGCTGTGCGTGTATCCGGCTCGTTTGCCCGTATTGTGGACTATGAGCGTGCCTACGGCGTGCCCTATGGCGAGAAAAAGACCATGTCTCTGCTTTCGCCCACTACGTTTGCCGATTTGTATCAAAAGCTTGCGAAGAATTATAAGGCAGCAGGCTTCCAAAGTGTCAGCATCGGTGAGATGTCTACGCTGCTGTACGGTGATTACGGCAAAAAATCGGCAACTTCCCGTGAGCAGACTATGCAGATCATTCGCGACAGCCTTGGTTTGCTGCAAACAGAGGTCGGTGCGGTCCTTTCGCAGGATCCCAACGCTTATGTGCTGCCCTATACCACGACCATAACCGATGTTCCGCTTTATTCCAGCGGCTTTGATGTGCTGGATGAGGATATTCCTTTGTATCAGATGGTGCTGCATGGTGTGCTGCCTTATTCCACAGAAGCGGTCAACGGCAGTGCTGATGCTGAACGTCTGGTCATGCTGGCACTGGCTTCCGGCAGCAATCTGCGGTTTGATATGTTGTATGCCGAAACCAGCGATCTCAAGGATACGGATTTCGATATTTATTACTACGCCTATTACGATTACTGGATCGAGAGCGCTGCACAATATGACCGTTTTACTCGTGATATCCTGCAAAAGATCAGCGATTCTCATATCATCAGCTATCAAAGAGAAGGCGATCTCATTACGACTGAATATGCCAATGGCGTCACGACAACGGTGAATTTGTCGGATTGTTCTGTGACCTGTGACGGCGAAACCCGTTATCTGCGTGATTATGTAGAGGAAGGAGATGTGGTTTTTGAATGAAAATTCCATATGAAAAAAGAAAATCCCTCTACGGCTATGGCTTTATTTCTCTGTGGCTTGTGGGAATCCTGCTGTGGTTTCTGATCCCGATGGTGGAATCCTTTTGCTATTGCTTTATGGATAACACTTTGCTCAAGCCCGATGTGGGCGGTATGCATAAGGAATGGCTTCCTCTGGAAGGCTGGGCGTGGCTCAGCAATTTCAAATATGCATTTACAATGGATCCGTATTTCAAGCAGAACCTGTTGAGTGTATTGAAGGATACCGCATTGACAACGCCGATGATCTTAGTGTTTTCCCTGTTCATTGCCGTGATCCTCAATCAAGAATTCAAGGGCAGAGGCTTTGCCCGTGCGATCTTCTTTTTGCCTGTTATTATTGCTACCGGCCCTGTATACAACATCATCAATGGTGATATGGGCAGCACCGGTGTAGACAGCGGTGCACAATTTTCGACGTTGTTTGAAACCGATATCGTGGATGAGCTGCTGGAATTTCTGGGCGTTATGAACATCAGTGAAAGCCTGAGTGAGGTTATCAATACCGTGACAACGGATATTTTTGGCCTTGTCTGGAGCTCCGGCATACAGATCCTGATCTTTTTGGCAGCCTTGCAGAATATTCCCGTATCGGCAAAGGAAGCGGCTTCTATGGAAGGTGCAACCGCATGGGAATATTTCTGGAAGATCACATTGCCCTATGTCAGCCCTATGATCCTTGCAAACTTCATCTACACTGTGATCGATTCCTTTACCGCAACCGATAACAGCGTTATGATCCGTGTATTGGATAAGCAGCTGGATTGGGATTATGCCTATGCCGCTTCCATGGCGTGGAGCTATTTCGCCATTGTCATAATCGTTGTCGGCATCATCACAGCGATTGTTAACCGATTTATCTTCTATGAAGTAGAGTGAGGAGGGCTGTGAAGAATGGATAACGAAAAAATGATTCCGTCGCAGGAGGATACACAGGATGCCCTGCTCCAAACGGCTGAGGATCAATCGGAAGCGATCGAGCCTTCGGCAAAATCCGTCGTTCCTTCGGAACGTCCTAACCTGTTGCCGGAAGGATATATTCCCGAATCGGCAAAACCTGTGGTTCATGAGGAGAAAGAAGTCGGCTCCGGTATGACATCCAAGCAGGCGATGAAGATCCGAATGCAGAGCATGAATAAGCAGGAGATTGCATATCTGCGCCGCAAGATCATCTTTGAAAAGTGCTGGCCGGTATTCCGTTTTCTGATCTTGTTCGGATTGGGCTTTGTTATTTTGACACCGCTGATGTTTATGATCAGCTATGGCTTCCGTGACAACAGCGATATGAACGATCCCACGGTCATGTGGATCCCTCGGAATGTGACGCTGAAAATCATGAAGCAGACCATTGATGCAATGGGACTGACAAACCCGATCAGTGATCGGCAAAATCCGATCTTCAATACCTTGGTGCTGAATATCGGCTGTTCCTTCCTGCAGGTTATCACCTGTGCCATTACCGGCTATGGGTTTGCTCGATTCAAATTTAAAGGCAGAGATGCTCTGTTTGGCTTAGTCATTCTGATGATTCTGGTGCCGACACAGATCCTTTCTATCCCGCTGTATAATACGTTCCGCAACTTTATGTTTGGTTCCATCAATCTGATCGATCAATTTGCGGTGATGTATCTGCCTGCTATGATGGCAAACGGTATTCGTGCGGGTCTGATGATCTTCATTTTCCGGCAATTCTTCCGTGGTCTGCCCAAGGAGCTGGAGGATGCCGCTTATCTGGATGGCTGCGGCCCGTTCAATACCTTCCTGCGTGTTATGGTGCCCAATGCTGCATCTTCGTTTCTTACCGTATTCCTGTTTTCGATCGTCTGGTACTGGAATGATTACTATGTCAGCAGTGCATTTTTCCTTAATACAAAGACGATTGCGCTGGTGCTGAAGAATCTGGATTCTACATTGAATCTTGCAATTTTCAACAATGCCAATGCACAGGTCAGTGCCCGTGAAAAAATCGTCTGGCTGGAAGCCGGATGCTTGATTTCCATTACACCGATGCTGATTCTCTATGCTTGCCTTCAAAAGCATTTTACAGAGGGTATTGAGCGTTCCGGTCTGGTGGGTTGATACCAAAAGAAACAGGAGTATGCTTATCGGCATACTCCTGTTTGCATCGGAACCGCAACGGAGTGAACACAATAACACCGGCAGCGGGACAAACGATGACTTTTGGGGGAAATCGGGCTAACGACTTGACTTTCTGCGGTAAATGCACTATAATAGAATAATATATATGGATTCTCACGAGAAAATATTGAGATAGAAAGGATTTTTTTCTTCATGGATACCGATGGTGACCGATTGTGGATTTTGATCGCCTTCCTGATTGTATGCTGCGTGCTGCGTGTATGGTTCTCTGCTTGTGAGGCTGTGTTGACTGAAGTCAATGATGCGCGTATAAAAAGTCTTGCCGAAGAGGATCGACGCTGGCAGAAGCTGGATCGATTATTGACTGCGCCGAGCCGATTACTCTTATGTTTTACGGCACATCGGGTGCTGTCTGCTGTGTGGATCGGTATGTTGACGTTCGGAATTTTTGGAAGTCAGCTTGCGCAAATACTTCCTGATTGGGAAGCGGGCTTGCTGGCGGGTATCATACTCACACTGGTCGCAGCGTTTGTGTTGATCACTTTTACCGATTTCCTGCCAAAACAACTGGCATCACGCCGACCGGAGAAATTTGCACGGCTTGCATCGGGCTCGGTGCAAATGCTGATGTTGTGCCTTGCGCCATTGATCTGGGCGGCAAGGGGCTGTGTTTCTCTGATCTGTCTTCCCTTTGGCATAAAGGCATCGGAAAATGCCGAGGTCGTGACCGAGGAGGAGATCCGGATGCTTGTGGATGCAGGCAATGAGACAGGTGTCATCGAAGAAAGCCAGCGGGATATGATCAACAATATCTTTGCGTTCGATGATGTCATGGTATCGGAGGTCATGACGCATCGCAAGGACATGAGTGCTATGCCCAAGGATGCAACGGTATTCGGCGTTGCGGCCGTGATCCGTGAAGAAGGATTTTCCCGAGTTCCGATTTATGATGGCACGATCGATACGATCGTCGGCGTGGTTCTTGTGAAAGATCTGCTTTCAATGATGGGCGAAGCAGAAGATCATCCGATCTTGCCGCTGATGCGTGAGGTGGTATTTGTCCCTGAATCTGCCAAATGCAGAGATGTATTTCAGCGAATGCGCCGCGAAAAGATCCAGCTTGCAATCGTTTCGGATGAATATGGCGGCACTGCGGGTATGGTGACGATGGAGGATCTTCTTGAAGAGATCGTCGGCAGTATTCAGGATGAATATGATGATGAAGAGGCAGAGCTGACAGAGCTGTCTGAGGGCGTGTTCTCGATTGACGGCGCTGCGGATCCTGAGGATATTTTGCCGTCGTTGGGCGTGAAAGCGGAATGCGGTGAGGACTTTGATACAATGAGCGCCTATGTAGTGCATTTGCTGGGGCGTATCCCTGCAAGCGGCGAAACACCGTCTGTTGAGCATGAAGGTGTTCGCTATACATTGCTCGAGTATGAGGATAATTGGATTAGTCGGATCCGTGCAGAGAAGCTGCCGGTGGTGAATGTGGCCGATTCCGAGAAAACAGAATGAAAACAAAGCAGTATGCCGCTTGGCATACTGCTCGTTTTTTGCAGAAAAAAGTATGAAATTGTAGGTGCGCAAGGCAAAATGACTGCAAATTCTTAAAGTTCATTTGATGATTTGTGCGATGCGCCAAAATCGAAGAAAAATCGAAAAAACCCTTGACAATCGGCAGGTGATGTGGTATTATAAGTGAGTCGCCTCACGAAGGCGGCGAAAAAGACTGCATAAGGAACGGTGAGTGCAAGAAATTTTTTCGAGAAAATGAAAAAAGCACTTGACAAACCGGAAGAGATGTG
>JAZOCU010000027.1:0-4595 GCA_045596625.1 Oscillospiraceae bacterium
ATGATGTGTCCGTGGTCAAGCACCATAATCACATCGGAATTTTGAACGGTGGAAAGTCTGTGGGCAATGACAAACACAGTTCTGCCTTTCATCAGCTTATCCATACCATCCTGCACCAATGCTTCGGTACGGGTATCGATGGAGGATGTGGCTTCGTCCAGAATCATGACCGGAGGATCGGAAACAGCAGCACGGGCAATGGAAATTAGCTGTCTCTGACCTTGGGAAAGTCCGCTTCCGTCACCCTTGAGTACGGTATTGTATCCCTGGGGAAGCATACGGATAAATCCGTCGGCATTGGCAAGCTTTGCGGCGGCAATGCACTGCTCATCGGTTGCAACCGGATTGCCGTACCGCAGATTCTCCATAACCGTTCCCGTGAACAGGTTTACATCCTGAAGAACAACACCGAGAGAGCGGCGAAGATCCGCTTTTTTAATTTTATTGATATTGATTCCGTCATAGCGTATCTTACCGTCGGCAATATCATAAAAGCGGTTGATGAGGTTTGTAATGGTGGTTTTACCTGCTCCGGTCGCACCTACAAAGGCAATCTTCTGTCCGGGCTCGGCATAAAGGGAAATGTCGTGCAGCACCTGTTTTTCGGGGACATATCCAAAATCCACACTGTCCAGAACCACTCTGCCTTCCAGCTTTGTATAAGTGACCGTTCCGTCGTGATGGGGATGCTTCCATGCCCACATTCCTGTTTTGCCTTCGGATTCACACAGGACACCGTTTTCTTCTTTGGCATGGACAAGGGTCACATAGCCATCATCCGTTTCCGGTTCTTCGTCCATAAACGCAAAGATCCGGGATGCACCGGCAAGTGCAGTGACTATGGAATTAAACTGATTTGAAATCTGAGAAACGGGGTTGGTAAAGTTTCTGGAGAGTGTCAGGAAGGAGGCAATCATACCAAGGGTAAGCACGCCTGTTCCGGTAAGACCGAGGTTGGTGACACCTGCGATTGCCATATACGCACCGAGAAGCGCGATGATAATGTACTGCACATATCCAAGTGCATTCATCATGGGCATCATAGAATGGGCATAACCGTTTGCGTTTGCAGCACTGACTGCCCAAGCTTTGTTTTTCTCACGCAGTTCTTCCTTCGCCTTTTCTTCATGGCAAAACACCTTGATAACCTTTTGCCCGTTTACCATTTCCTCCACATAGCCATTCACATCGGCAAGTGTTTTCTGCTGCATCATGAAAAACACCCCGATTTTACCGGTGATAACCTTCACAATTTGCAGGATCAGGAAGAGCACAACAACTGCAACAAGGGTCAGCCAAACGCTGATATAAAGCATGCAAATGAACACCGAAACGATGGTAAATATAGAAGAAACCAGCTGCGCCATGGAAATTGCGATCATCTGACGAAGCGTGTCGGTATCGTTGGTGTAAAGACTCATAATATCGCCGTGGGTGCGGGTATCAAATGCGCGGATGGGAAGCCACTGCATTTTTTCAAACATCTCATCACGGATTTTTTTGAGCGTTCCCTGGGCGATGGTAACCATAATGCGGTTATAAAACAAAGTGGAAAGAACACCAATCAGATAGACACCGCCGATGATCAGCAAGACCTGCAAAAGCTCCGTAAACACCGGTGCGGAGGTGCTGAGCAAGGGCACGATATAGTCATCAATGAGGGACTGCAAAAACAGAGAGGACACGGCAGAGGCAATGGAACTGAGCAATATGCAGACAACAACAAAAATCAGCTTTCCTTTGTAATCCTTCATATAAGAAAGCAATCTGACCAGTGTTTTTAAGTCAAAGTGCGCTTTGGGCGGCATACCCTCAGGCATGTTGCCCATAGGCGGCATTTTTCCTTTCTTATTCATGTTCTTCGCCTCCTTTCTGCTGGGATACATATACTTCCCGGTAAATCGCACAGTTTTGCAAAAGCTCTGCATGTTTACCAACGGCAACGACCTTACCGTCGTCCAGAACGATGATTTGGTCCGCATGCTGTACCGAGCTGATACGCTGGGCAATGATGATTTTTGTGATGTCAGGAATGTGCTGGGCAAAGGCTTTTTGAATGGAAGCGTCGGTTTTGGTATCCACCGCGCTTGTGGAATCGTCCAAAATCAAAACCTTTGGTTTCTTCAGCAAGGCACGGGCAATGCAAAGACGCTGCTTTTGACCGCCCGATACATTGGTGCCGCCTTGCTCAATATAAGTATCATACTTATTAGGAAATCCCTGAATAAACTCATCTGCGCAGGCAAGTCTGCAAACGTGTTCAATCTCTGCATCTGTTGCGTTTTCGTTTCCCCAACGCAGATTATCCTTAATCGTGCCGGAAAACAGTTCATTCTTTTGCAGCACCATGGCAACAGCATTGCGAAGAATAGTAAGGTCATAGTTCCTGACGTCAATGCCGCCCAGCATAAGGCGTCCTCCTGTTACGTCATAAAGGCGAGGAATCAGCTGCACAAGACTTGATTTGGATGAGCCTGTACCGCCGATGATACCGACGGTCTCACCGGAAGCGATAGACAGATTGACATTATCAAGCACTTTTTTATCGGCTTTGGAAGCGTAGACAAAATCAACCCCTTCAAAACAGATAGCTCCGTCTTTTACTGTCATTTCGGGTTGGTCAGGATTTGCTATGTCGGTTTTCTCATCCAATATTTCGGCGATACGGCGTGCAGAAGCCAAAGATATGGTCATCATGGCAAACACCATGGAAAGCGCCATAAGGCTCATGAGGATCTGCATAGCATAAGCAAACATAGCGGTCAGATCACCCGTTGTCATACCCAGTGCGGCGTTGTTTCCGCTGGCAACGATGGCTTTCGCACCAATCCACGAAATGAGAATCATGCACGCGTACATAAAGAACTGCATAATGGGAGAGTTAAAGGCCAGAAGTCTCTCACCCTTGGCAAAATCGTTATAAATATCTTTGGATATTCCCTTGAATTTCTTAATCTCGTAATCTTCCTGGTTGAAGGATTTTACAACACGGATTCCCCGGATGTTTTCCTGCACCACATTGTTCAGCTGGTCATACGTACGGAAAACACGACTGAATACAGGGTGTACGCTTCTGACAATCAGAAGCAGCAGAGCAGCCATCACCGGAATAATCGCAAGAAAAATCCAGGCAATAGAGCTGCTTATGCTGAAAGATACGGCCATGGAGAAAATCAGCATAATCGGGCCCCGGATCGCCATGCGAATCAGCATCTGATAAGAGTTCTGAATGTTGGTAACATCAGTTGTGAGGCGGGTAACAATGGATGCGGTTGAGAACTTATCGATGTTGGAAAAAGCAAAGGTCTGCACGTTATCGTACATGTCCTGCCGGAGATTGGCAGAAAAGCCTACCGAAGTTTTTGCGGCAATATGCGCCGAAAGCACACCTGTAAAAAGTTGAAGCGCGGCGAATATCAATAGTGCAATACCATATTTCCATACGGCGCCCATGTCGCCCAGGTCAATGCCTTTGTCGATGATGTCGGCCATGCAAAGCGGTATCAATATTTCAAATGCCGCCTCCAGTATCGACAAAAAGATTGTCAGAATGGAGCCCTTCTTATGTTCACGCAGACTCCTTGCTAATGTTTTGATCATAGGTTCCTCCTTTTAGTGTAGCGCGCTACACATTGTATCTAAGTAAAAGCCGATGGTGCATCGGCTTACTTATTCAAGATTTTCGTAAATAACAAGCAGCAGTTCTCTGAGTCGCTCCACATCCTCGGTCGAAAGAGAGGCCAACATTTTCTGTTCATTGGCAGAAATATTATTCTCCATATCCACACTGAGTGCTTCCGTTGCCTCCGTCAGCTTGACGATTTTATTTCGTTTATCCTGCTCGTCGATCCAGGTTGTAACATGACCGTTCTGTTCCATCCTTGAAACGATACCCACAACCGTTGGATGCGACACCTCCAGAAACACTTCTATCTCTTTTTGTGTAGCTTGTCCGCCGTTGCTGTGCAAAAAAGCGAATACACGACTTTGCGCCAATGTGAGATTATAATGTTTTAAGTCTGCATCGGCTTTCACTTTTAGCTTGTCGTTTATGCTTTTGATGAGATAACCGATATCTTTTTTCGTCACAATATATACCCCCTTCGCAAAGTGTAGCACGCTACATATCATACTGCATTTATTCGGAAGTGTCAAGGGTTTCCATATGTTTTTATGACTTACCTATCAGAATCATGCCGCTATCTGTATGCTTCATCTGTCCGGTAGTTTTCTTCACAAAAAAGCGCATCAGGATCAAAGATCTTGATGCGCTTTGATGAAGATTGATGCCTGTTAAGTTTCAAAGATGACAAAGGCTACGCTTCGGAGAGAACAGCGATTCCAGCAATAACGCAAATTACCGTGTCCAGAACCAGGATCCTATCATCCAGAAACGTCGGTTGGTATTGTAAAGACCGCGGTTAGTTCAGCACAATTGCCTGCACAGCTTCCACAAGCTCCATAACGGAGGAACGGGTAACCAGGGAAACGGGATCTCCGTCCACAACTGCGAGGCACACAGAACCATCATAGCGGTACAACCGGATCTCTACCGTGGGGAAATTCTCGTTGTCCAGATGGAGCGTCAGACAAAT
>JAZOCU010000028.1:0-1821 GCA_045596625.1 Oscillospiraceae bacterium
GTACAGCACATTTGAGAACATCCCGCGATAGTTCACCGCACCATTGCATACGAATGTGAACACGATAAATGTCGGTGCCAGTTTGAGTATGACGCTGACCATGCTGCGGCTGAGAGAAGACATCACGCAGGAAAGCAACGATGCCGCCATGCTCAGCCCAACGATGATCAGTACACTACCGACATAATGCTGCCCGAATGTAGTAGCGCTGAAACTACGATCTGTGGACATGAATGAATCCATACGGCAGTTCCAGAAAACACCACATCCGCTTCGTACAAACAGGATTGCTGTCGCAACAAGTATCTCAGCCGATGCAACAGCAAAAGATGCAAGCACCGCTCCGCCAAGCCTTGTGACAGCAGTGAGTCTGCCGTGGCGTGTGGAACGCTGAATGTTATCCACTTCGGTTATGCGATCAGTCACAGCGGCAGGAGCGGCAATAAACATCACACTCAGTACGCACAGCACCGCAAGGTAAGCCAGATATTGTTCTGTGTAGATATTTACTGCATCGGGAAAAACCGACTTGTATTCTCCGGATTCATAATACTCTACTTCTCTGGCAAACTTGTGAGGGTTACCTTGCTTCGAAGGGATCAGATCAGTATTGGAAGCAAAATCCAATGCCATCTGGTAATCTATATCGATTTCCTCGTGAGCCTGCACATAAAAACGAGCATAGTCGCACTCATCATCGAGCAGCGCCCATATCGCTCTGTTTTCTTCGTTGCTTACCTCCGCTGCGTGACCACGGTGATAAAGCTCCTCATAATCAGCGTAGCTGTACACTCCCACATTTTCAAATACGGGATTACCAACTATCCATTCTTCGCAATTATCCTCATATTCAGTCAGCCATGTCTTGAAATCGGCATATTCATCAGCATCAATCTCATCATCGTATTCCTCGAGCATACGCTGTGCTATCGCATATTCCTCATATGCACTGTGTGAGTGAGTAAAATCCGAATAATACTCCATGAAAATAAAGAAGAATATAACCGTCAGAACACCAACAATAGCAAGGCTTCGGAGATTCAACAGTCTGCCGGTCTCCTTACCCAGCACTCGCAAATATCTTAATCTTCGCATAAAATATCACTCCTTTTCGCAAGGATTATTGATACGGCAGCGCACACCGCTGCTGTAAGCAAAGCAAACGCCATACCAACAAGTTCATAATTTACAAATACGAACGCTCCGCCGCCATCGGTAAACCAGACCTCATGGTTCTGCCAGAGGTACACCGGCGACAAGCAGGACAAAATCCAAATGATCGTTCCGGACGGGCTTATACTTGCCAAAAACATTGGCAGTATGGTAAGTATCATCAGCACACCGAAAGCAATGTAGGTTGTTCGGCAAATAATCTGCGCCGCATAGCCGCACAGGCAGGCACACAGCACCATAAGGACACTCACACCAAGAGAAGCAAGCATATACTGCCATACCGTCATGTCTTGCCATGTGACAAAGGGGCGCAATCCGGCTAAATGGTCATTTATATAGTTAAAAACACTGCACACACTGCTTTCCATGATAGGCGCAACTGGAATTGAAATAAAGAGCAGGAGCATCGTCACCATTGCAACTGCTGCAAGAGCTATGACCGAAACCGCCATTGATGCCGCCAGCTTGTAGATGTACAGCTTTCTGCCCTTGCGTGAGGAGTAAACGAGCGTTTCGGTGCTTGAGTTCTTTTCTGCGGCGATCGACAGCATAGCTATAAGAGCGGCTGCAACACTGCCCTCCATTGAAAGAAAACGCATCACCGTGCCGAAGATAAAGCTATGCATACGCGCGGTATCTCCTGCGTAA
>JAZOCU010000029.1:0-10057 GCA_045596625.1 Oscillospiraceae bacterium
CCCGAAGGCTATGTTGCCGAGCTGGTGGAGCTGGAAGCGGTGGTTTCTTCTGACGAAACAACCGAGCTGGAAGCGACCAATCAGCCCATTCAGGGCAAGATTCGGATCGTCAAGAAGGATCAGCTCACCGGCGATGCGCTGGCTGGTGCGGAGTTCACCATCTCCCGCGTTTCTGGTCTGCCTTCCTGCAATGGTGTAGGCAATGGCGAAGTGGTAGCTGTGATCACCACTGGCGAAAACGGTGTTGCTGAATCCCCGTTGCTGACCTACGGCGTCTACAAGGTTGAAGAAACCGTTGTCCCTGAACACTTTGTGGACAACGGTTTTTCTGTGGACGTCACCATTGCGGATGACAACCTGAAAACCTATGAAGTGGTTGTAGAGAACGAACCCACTAAGGGATGGATCAGGCTGACGAAGACCAACAGTCTGGACAGTCACCCCATTGCCGGTGTTCAGTTCAACATCTACTACTACGACGAGTTTGGTTCTGGCCTTGCTGCCAGCATGGTAACGGATGAAAACGGCGTCGCAACGTCCCCCGCACTCCGCAAGGGCAAGTACCTTGTACAGGAGGTAGACGAAGCCACCGGCTATGTCTCCGATCTGGTGGAACTGACTGCGATGGTGGAATCGGATGAAACCACTTATCTCAGCGTAACCAATCAGCCCATTCAGGGTGTTCTGCGCATCCGCAAGCTGGATGAACTGACCGGCGAAGCCCTGGCAGGTGCCGAGTTCACCATCACGCGGATTTCCGGTCTGCCGTCCCACAACGGTGATGGCGATGGCGAGGTGGTCGCAGTCATCACTTCTGACGCAGAGGGTGTAGCGGTATCTCCGCTGCTGACCTATGGCCTGTACAAAGTCGAGGAAACCAAGGTTCCTGAACACTTTGTTGACAAGGGCTTTTCCACCGAAATGGTGATCAACGAGGAAAACTTCTGCACCTACGAGATCACCGTGGAGAATGAGCCGACCAAGGGCTGGATCAGTTTGACCAAAACAGACCGGCGCAACGGTAATCCCATCGCTGGCGTTGTGTTCGATGTGTACTACAATGACCAGTATGGCTCCGGCCTTGCCACTACCATCGTGACGGATGAGAATGGCATCGCCATGACCGAGCCGCTGCGCAAGGGTAAATACATCGTTCAGGAGCGAAACAGCACCGCTGGTTATGTCTTTGAGGAAATCCTGCTGGACGCCACGGTTCACAGCGACGAAACCACAAAACTTGCTGTCACCAATCAGCCCGTCATGGTCAAGCTGAAGCTGTACAAGCGCGATGTGAATGAGTACGACGGCGATACTGCTGCGGTTCCCGGCACTCGCGGCGACGGTGTTCTGACCGGTGCGGAGTTCCAAGTGCTTGCTGCTGAGAACATCCTTGATCGTCAGGGCAATGTGGTACACAGCAAGGGAGATGTGGTCGTTCCTTCTCTCCTGACCGCTGGTGCAGATGCTTCCGTTACCACGGATGACCTCTGGCCTGGAAAGTATGAGGTCATCGAGCTGACGCCGCCCAAGGGCTATCAGCCCGCCAAGGGTTCCATCATCGTGGATGCCCGAAGCGCTGCAAAGCAGTCTGAGGAAGCGGTTGTCACCTATGAGGGCGTCATCAAAAACGAAATCCTCTACGGTGCGCAGGCTATCGTGAAGATTCTGGGTGAGCATACCGTGGAAGCCGATCCTACTCGCGTGGAAACCCCTGAAAAGGGTGCTGAGTTCAGAGTATATCTGAAAGCGGCAGGCTCCTATGAGAATGCCCGGAAATTTGAGCGCGATGTGCTGAAGACGGATAAGAACGGCTATGCCATGACCAAGGCGCTGCCTTACGGCATCTATGTTCTGGAGCAGACCAAGGGCAAGGAAGGCTATGAGATCAAAGGCCCCATCACCTTTGAAATCGACGGTACGGAAAGCCTTGTGAATCCGCCTCCGCTGACCCTCTCTGACAAGCCCATCCTGTACCGCCTCAAATTCATCAAGACTGACAGCGAAACCGGTAAAACCATCATTCTCTCCAACACCACCTTCAAGCTCAAGGATGCAGCTGGCGAGTATGTGAAGCAGAAGGTCTTCTACCCCCGTGAGCAGGTGATCGACACCTTCACCACGGACGAAACCGGCAGCGTCACACTCCCCGAAACCGTCACCTGGGGCCTTTACACCATTGAGGAGGTCAAGTCCCCTGAAGGCTACCTGATCCGTACCGAGGACTTCTCCGTGTTCGTCGGTAACAACGGCGACCAGCCCGGTCAGACCTATGAACTGGAGATCGAAATCCCCAACGATCCCGTCAAGGGCCGCATCCTGCTGGATAAAACCGGTCTGCAGCTGGTTGGTTTCAAGAAAACCAAGGACGCCTGGGGTAACGAAGTCCATACGCCTGAGTACGAGGAAGGTTATCTGGCTGGTGCGGTCTTTGAGGTTCGCGCTGCCGAAACCATCACCGGCAAGGATGGCACCGTCTGGTTCCAGCAGGGTGAAGTGGTGGACACCATCACCACCACGGAACAGGGCGGCGATGCTTCCAAGGAACTGCCTCTGGGTAAATACGAGCTGGTGGAAATCAAGGCTCCCGAAGGCTATTTCTTCGACCCTGCTCCCATTCCGGTTGATCTGGCGTATGCCAATGACCATACCGCCGTGGTGGAACTGCGTGTGGAAGTCGGCAACGATTGTCTGCCCGCGAAGATCAGCCTGATGAAGGAGATCGACGAACTGCGCACCATCAGCAGCGGCAAGAATGGCGTCAAGTCCATTCTTAACACCGCCCCCGGCGAGGGTTTTGTGTTCGGCCTGTTCCGTACCCACGACATGCCCTATGCCTATGGTACGCTCATGGCTGATACGCTGGTGGCAACCGGCGCAACCGACCGCAATGGTATGCTGACCTTTGAGGGTATCTATCCTCATGGCGACTACTATGTTAAGGAGCTGCAGGCCAAGGCTGGCTGGAAGATGAGCGCTGACCGCTACGATCTGTCCATCACCCCCGACCGAAAGGCATCTGATGAGAACGTGCTGCGTGTGATTCTGGTTGACTCCATTCACAATGATCTGGTACATGGCAGAGTAACCCTCACCAAGACCGACATCACCGGTGAAAAGACCCTGCCTGGTGCTGTGATCGAGGTATACAACGACAAGGGTGAAGTGGTCTACCGTGACACCACTGATGAATACGGCAGGATTGCCAGCATTCCGGTGACGCCCGGTCGCTACACCTTCCGCGAGATCTACGCTCCGGATGGCTACGCCCTGAATGATGCCATCATGTCCTTTTCTGTGGACAGCGATGGCGTTGTGACTGGAACCACAACCATTCGGGATGACTACACCCGCTTCTCCATTGCCAAGTGCGATGAGAACGAGGCTCCGCTTTCTGGGGTGGAGTTCAGCCTGATTCGCCCTGACGGTTCCACGCTGATGACCGTCAGAACCAACCGCAGCGGTATCGCAACCTTTGAAAAGGTTCCTCACGGCAGCTATCGTATCGTGGAAACCCGCCCGCTGGCTGGTTATCTCCCTGCCGAGATGGATGTGCAGGTCAATGTGGACGGCACCTTCCTCAATCCGGAAGAACCGCTGGCTGTGATCGTCAATGTTCCCAATGAAGTGCTGATCCAGAAGGTCGATCAGGACGGCAAGCCCCTCTCTGGTGCTGAGTTTGCCCTGATTGACGCCTTTGGTGATCGCTTTGCCGTGGCAACATCCGACGCCAATGGTCAGGTGCGTTTCCACAAGGTTCCCTACGGCAGTTATACCATCCGTGAGCAGAAAGCCCCTGATGGTTATCTGGCCAGTAAGGAAGAGATTACCCTGAAGGTAGACGCCAACTTCCGCAGCACCGGTACGCCCATGGCGACGGTAGTCAACCACCAGAAGCGTGTCAAGTTCATCAAGGTCGATACCTCTGGCAAGTTCCTCCCCGGTGTGGAGTTCAGTCTGCTGAACGCTGTCACCTATGAGGTTGTGGAAACCGTCACCAGTAACGAGAAGGGTGAATTCTTGTTCACCCAGTTCGATTACGGTGACTGGATCATCCGCGAAACGGCTGCACCTGACGGTTATAGCCGGATGGAGGACTACCTGCTCCATGTGGGTGCCGACTGGACGGAACCCGATCCCATCACGCTCATCAACATCCCCAGCACCTACATGTTCTTCAAGTCCGACAACCGCAGGAATGCCCTGGCTGGCGTTACCTTTGTGGTGGAAGATGAGAAGGGCAAGGTGGTTCAGGAAGTCGTATCCGGCGAGGACGGCGTTGTGTACATCTACGGCCTGATGCCCGGTAAGTACACCATCCGCGAGACGGCCACGGTGGAAGGCTTCGCCGTCAGTGACGATACCATTGAGATCGTCATCGACGAAAAGTACACCGTTCCCACCAAGCTGAAGCGATTTGTGAACTATCCCAGTATTGCAACCGGTGTGGATGTATCGCCCACGGCTCTGACCTGGATCGGCGTTGGGCTGTCCGGTGCTGCCGGTGTGATTCTGCTGCTGGGTCGCCGCAAGCGTAAGGCTGCAGCACCTAAGCGCAAGTAAAATAACATAACTGCCCGACGTCCTTCTTTCCCCTTCAGAAGGACGTTTTCTTATGCCTGAAAGGAGGTGAAATATGCTTCGTTACCTGCTACATCGGTTGGTGGTGCCGCCCTGGCACATGCCAATCTTCCTGCTGAACCAGAAAGGAGGTGAACATCTTGCAGGAAGATATTGAAAACAGAACAGTTACCCTGGCAATCAACAGCAGCAAGCTGACCGGCAGGGTGCTGAAAAGTGCCTTTTCGAAGGTGCTTGCACATATGCAGAACAAGCCACACAAAGATGTGACGCCTCACGGAAAGCAAACCGTGAAGCAGCTTGTGTCGCAGAATCAGGGCGTCAGCAATGTGGAGCTGGATAATCCGGCTATCAAGGATTTTGAACGCATTGCCCGAAAGTATGGCGTCGATTACGCCATCAAGAAGGTTAAAGGCGACAAGCCCAAATACCTGATCTTCTTCAAGGCCCGCGACGCCGATGCCATCACTTCTGCCCTGAAGGAATATGCCAGCGACCGCGCCCAGAAGCAGAATCGCCCTTCGATCCGCAAGCTGCTGCAGACACTCCGCGATGCTGTCGCCAATCGAGATCCCACCAAGCACAAGAGTCAGGAGCGTAGCCGATGAACATCAAGAAGCTGCTGATCCTGAATGTACCGTATGTGGTGATCGGCCTGATCGCTACAAAGCTGGGGCAAGGCTGGCGGCTTGCCGAAGGTATCAACGCATTCGAAAAGGTTTTGAACCTGATGGATGGTCTGGCTGCTGCCTTCCAGAGCATCCTGCCCAGCTTTCACCCGGTTGATCTGCTGGTGGGTCTGGTCGTAGGTGCCTTCCTGCGGCTGGCGGTCTATACCAAAGCCCAGAACGCCAAAAAGTACCGAAAAAATGAAGAGTACGGCTCTGCCCGGTGGGGTACGAACGAGGACATCCGACCGTTCACCGATCCGGTCTTTGAGAAGAACGTGATCCTGACGCAGACGGAGCGGCTGATGATGTCCTCCCGGCCCAAGAATCCGGCTCACGCCCGAAATAAGAATGTGCTTGTGGTTGGCGGTTCGGGCAGTGGTAAAACCCGCTTTTTCCTCAAACCCAATCTCATGCAGTGCCACTCCAGCTACGTGGTGACAGACCCCAAGGGGTCCATTGTGGTCGAGTGCGGCAAGCTGCTCTTGCGGAAGGGGTATCAGATCAAGATTCTGAACACCATCAACTTCAAGAAAAGCATGCACTACAACCCCTTTGCCTACATACGCAGCGAAAAGGATATCCTGAAGCTGGTTACGACGCTGATCGCCAATACCAAAGGTGACGGCAAGTCGGGCGACGACTTCTGGGTCAAAGCTGAAACGCTCTTGTACACTGCATTGATTGGCTACATCCACTATGAGGCTTCCGAAGCAGAACAGAACTTCTCCACGCTCATTGACATGTTGAACGCAATGGATACCAGGGAGGACGATGAGGACTACCAGAATCCTGTTGACATCATGTTTGAGCGTCTGAAGCAGAAGAACCCGCAGCATTTTGCCGTGCGGCAATACGCCAAGTATAAGCTCGCAGCCGGCAAAACCGCTAAGAGTATTCTGATCTCCTGCGGAGCCCGTCTTGCGCCGTTTGACATTCAGGAACTCCGTGACCTTACAGCTTATGACGAGCTGGGGCTGGATACCTTGGGTGATCGTAAAACGGCGCTTTTCATTATCATCTCGGATACCGACGATACCTTCAACTTCCTCGTCAGCATGTGCTACACGCAGCTATTCAATCTGCTTTGTGAAAAAGCGGATGATGTATATGGCGGCAGGTTGCCGGTTCATGTCCGCTGCTTGATCGACGAATGTGCGAACATCGGACAAATCCCCAAGCTGGAAAAGCTGGTGGCAACCATCCGCAGCCGTGAAATCTCCGCGTGCCTGATCCTGCAGGCACAGTCACAGCTCAAGGCTTTGTACAAAGACAACAGCGACACCATCATTGGCAACATGGACAGTGTGCTGTTTCTCGGCGGCAAAGAGCGTTCAACGCTCAAGGAATTGGAGGAAACGCTGGGCAAAGAGACGATTGACACGTACAACACAGGTGAAAGCCGTGGACGGGAAACCTCCCACAGCTTGAATTATCAGAAACTCGGCAAATCTCTGATGTCCATGGATGAGCTGGCGGTGATGGACGGACGCAAGTGCATTTTGCAGCTGCGCGGCGTCAGACCTTTCTTCTCGGACAAGTTTGACATTACCCAACATCCCAACTACCGCTTCACATCAGACGCCGATCCCCGGAACGCTTTCAACATCGAAAAGTATCTCTCCGCCCGTCTCAAGCTGCGCCCGGATGAGGCGTATGTCGTGTACGAGGTGGACGTCAATGAAGAAATGGAGGAACAAGAAAATGACCAAGATCAATGAAAACGTGAATGCCACCCAGGAACAGACCCAGAACGCGAAGGATTTTGAGGCGGACATGCAGCAGATGATTCAGACCGCCGAAAGTGTACGCAGCAAGCAGAATCACCGCCCCGATCTGCTTTCTCTGCTGGAGATGCAGCGTGCGCTCATCTCCGTCCACGCTGATCGCTGTGACGCCATGGCTGAAGTCATCGAAGACCAGCGCCAGCAGATGTTCCGTCTGCACCTGGTCAATATCAACAACGTCCTGGAAAGCGCAGCGGCTGGTGTGATCAATGCTGAACAGGCCTGTCTGCTGATTGATGACCTGATCATGTCCTGGGAATACCCCAACTAAGCGGCGTATGACGCGGAACCGATCTCCTCCCATAACTGAATATCATCACCTGCTGCCGGGGGCGGCCATTTCTACTCTGTTTTGAAATGGTCGCCCCCTTTTTCTTTTCCCCTCACAACAAAAAAAGATTGAAATATGGAGGTAACAAATATGGCTTTCTTCACTTCTGCGGTTTCTACCCTGTCCACCCTCGTTATCGCGCTCGGTGCTGGCCTTGGCGTCTGGGGCGTTGTGAACCTTCTGGAGGGCTATGGTAACGACAACCCCGGCAGCAAGAGCCAGGGCATGAAGCAATTCATGGCCGGGGCGGGTGTCGCCATCGTGGGTGCTGTCCTCGTTCCCATGCTGTCCAGCCTCTTCGGTTGATCGGCTCTCCGGGGCTTCCTTCGGGAAGCCCCGGATAACCCCGAAAGGAGGCGAAATCTGATTGGAATTCCTATGGAATAAGCTGACGGAATGGCTCAAGGAGATGCTGGTCGGCGGTATCATGAGCAATCTGACCGGGCTTTTTGACAGCATCAACGACCAGGTGGCAGATATCGCCGGAACCGTTGGAGCTACACCGCAAGGCTGGAATGGCAGTGTCTTTGGGATGGTTCAGTCCCTCTCCCAGAATGTTGTGGTTCCCATTGCCGGTATCCTGCTCGCCATAGTGATGGCGATGGAGCTGATCCAGATGATCGTTGACCGAAACAACCTCAACGATTTCGATGTCAGCCAGATTTACAAGTGGGTCATCAAAAGCTTTATCGCCGTTGTGCTTGTCACCAGCACATGGGACATCGTGATGGGTATCTTCGACTTGTCACAGGCCGTCGTGAACAATGCAGCCGGAGTCATCATATCCGACACCGCCCTCGATCTGAGCAGTGTCATCACAGATATGGAAGCAAGGCTCATGGCTATGGAGATCGGACCTTTGTTCAGCTTGTGGATTCAGTCCGCGCTGATCGGCATCCTGTCTTGGATATTGACGATCTGCATCTTCATTATTGTTTATGGCCGCACGATCGAGATTTACCTTGTCACATCCATCGCCCCGATTCCCATGGCAACGCTGGGCAACCGTGAATGGTCGCAGATGGGTCAGAACTACCTGCGAAGCCTGTTTGCCTTGGGTTTCCAGGCATTCCTGATCATTGTCTGCGTTGCGGTATATGCGGTGCTGGTGCAGAGCATTACAACGGAAGCCGATGTCATCAAGGCCATCTGGACTTGTATTGGCTATACTGTGCTGCTGTGCTTCACCCTGTTCAAAACCAGTTCGCTCAGCAAGAGCATCTTCAACGCCCACTAATCACAGGAGGTATCTATGGCGCACTCTGCCTATGTCCCCATTTCAAAAGATCTGTCGCAGGTCAAAACCAAGATTCTGTTCAACCTGACTGCGCGGCAGCTGATTTGCTTTGGCAGCGGAATCCTCGTTGGATTGCCGCTGTTTTTCTTACTCAACAACGTCCTGCCCAGCAGCGCAGCCGTGATCGTCATGATCTGCGTCGTGATGCCGTTCTTCTTCTTCGGCATGTATGAGCGCAATGGCCAGCCGCTGGAAAAAGTGCTGCATTACTACATTCAGAGCCGCTTCATTCGCCCGAAAAAGCGGCCCTACAAAACTGAGAATGTCCATGCTGCGCTGATGAAGCAGGCACAGATCGAAAAGGAGGTCAACCGTATTGTCCAAGGTGCGAAATAAGCGAAAAGAGCGGCGCAAGGTTCAGTTGACCCGCGCCGAGCGCAAACAGATCGAACAGATCAAGGCGCAAGTCGCCAAGCCCAAGCATCCCCAGTCTGCCCAGCAGACAATTCCTTACCTGCGAATGTACCCGGATGGCATCTGTCGGGTTACTGAAAAACTGTACTCCAAAACGGTTCGGTTCTTTGACATTAACTATCAGCAGGCCCAGGACTCCGATAAGGACGCCATCTTTGGCGGCTGGAGCGGAATCCAGAATTTCTATCAGCCGGGGGTTTTCATTCAGTATTCGTATCCGAACATCAAGACCAACGAAGAAGAGTTCGAGAAGAATCTGATCATGGCTCCCCAGGAGGACGGCCACAACGACGTCCGTGATGAGATGACCGGTGTGCTGATGGGTCAGGTGGAAAAAGGCAACAACGCCATTGAGCGCACCAAATACGCCACCATTGCCATCGAAGCGGATAGTCTGCGCAGTGCCAAGGTACGGTTGGAGCAGACAGAGCTACAGATGCTTAACCACTACAAGCGGCTGGGCATCAGGGGCGAACCCATGGATGGCAAGCAGCGGCTGGAACTGCTGTACCGTATTCTCCATATGGATGATCCTCAGTCGGCCTTCCATTTTGACTGGAAGTGGCTTCCCGCCAGTGGTCTGTCCACCAAGGATTTCATTGCGCCTTCCAGTCTATACTTCAAGGACCCCCACCGCTTCTACATTGGCAAGAAGATGGCAACTGTCAGCTATTTGCACATCCTCGCCGCAGAACTGGATGATCGTGTACTGGTTGACTTCCTGAACATGGAGACCACCCAGGTCGTCACCATGCACATCCAGTCCATTGATCATGTAGAAGCCATCAAGATGGTCAAGCACAAGCTGACTGACCTGAACCGTTCTAAAATCGACGAGCAGAAAAAGGCCGTGAGATCGGGCTATGACATTGACATCCTGCCCAGTGATCTGAATACCTACACCACGGATTTCAATGCCATGCTGCAGAGCCTGACCAGCCACAATGAACGGCTTTTCCTGATGACCTTCACCATCCTGCAT
>JAZOCU010000030.1:0-44114 GCA_045596625.1 Oscillospiraceae bacterium
TGTTGGGACGCGGTACTCGGTTGCCTTGTAGATATCACCATAAGCATGACGCGCGATGGTAATGGGCTTATTCCAGTTACGAACCGCGGGACGGATGCTATCGATGAGGATGGGCGCACGGAACACCGTACCGTCGAGAATGGCACGGATGGTACCGTTCGGGGATTTCCACATCTGGGTCAGATTGTATTCGGGCATTCTGGCAGCGTTGGGAGTGATGGTTGCGCACTTGACAGCAACACCGTATTTCTTGGTTGCTTCTGCACTGTCGAAGGTAACTTGATCCTTGGTTTCCTCGCGGTGAGCAAGGCCCAGATCGTAATACTCGGTATTCAGTTCCACATAGGGAGTGATCAGGATATCCTTGATCCACTGCCAGAGGATCCGTGTCATTTCATCGCCGTCCATTTCGACCAGCGGTGTTGTCATTTTGATTTTATCCATTGGAAAAACTCCTTTTTACATCAATCTAAATCAGGGTACAGGTACTGAGAACACCCAAATCAAAGAAAAAACAAATACGGTAATATAGGTGATCCATTTTACTGCATTTTCCGAAAGATTCGGAAAAATTTTGGGCAGCAGGGTTTGTAATCCCCAAAGCATTACAGCGGCAATCACAATCAGCACGATATCGGTCCAAGAGCGGATCCGGATGGTGCGCAGCACTGCCATTGTATTCGGAAACATTGTTATTTACACTTCTTTCCCAATAAAATTACGGCAACCTAAGTCGATTACTTCAGCTGCTCTCTGGTATAATCCAGCAGACCGCCTGCCAACATGATATCCTTAGTGCGGCCGGTCAGCTCGCAGAGAACAGGGATCTGTGCGCCATTGGCTTTGTTGATAACGGTCAGCTCGGTTTTGCCTTCTTCCACAGCCTTGCGGATATCAGCAAGTACCAGTGTATCACCTTGTGCGATCTTGTCATAATCTGCTTCATTGACAAAGGTCAGAGGCAGAATGCCTGCATTGATCAAATTTGCACGGTGAATACGGGCAAAGGATTTCACCAGTACCGCTTTTACACCCAGATACAGCGGTGCAAGGGCAGCATGCTCACGGGAAGAACCCTGACCATAGTTTGCGCCGCCTACGATGATGCTTTGTCCCATTTCCTTTGCACGGGCAGGGAATGCCTCATCGCATACAGCGAAGCAGTGCTGGGAAATAGCGGGGATATTGGAGCGCAGCGGCAGGATCTTTGCACCGGCAGGCATAATGTGATCGGTGGTGATATTATCACCGACCTTCAGTGAGCAGGGAGCCTCAATGGTTTCCAGCAGCGGAGCCGTATCCGGATACGGTTTGATATTGGGTCCGCGCAGGATCTCCACATCTTCCATTTCAGCTTCGGAAGCAGGTGGTGTCAGCATATTATCATTGATGGTAAAGACCTCGGGCAGCTTGAATGCAGGCATATCGCCCAGTGTTCTGGGATCGGTCAGATAGCCGGTCAGTGCGGAGACTGCTGCAGTCTCGGGAGATACCAGATAGATCTGACCATCCTTGGTGCCGGAACGGCCTTCAAAGTTACGGTTAAAGGTACGCAGGGAAATACCTGCAGAATTGGGAGATTGTCCCATACCGATACAAGGACCGCAAGCGCTTTCCAAAATGCGGGCACCGGCATCGATCATATCTGCCAGACAGCCGTTTTCTGCCAGCATATTCAGCACCTGCTTGGAGCCGGGAGCAATAGACAAGGAAACATCGGGATGAACGGTCTTGCCCTTGAGAATATGAGCAACCTTCATCATATCCAGCAAAGAGGAGTTAGTGCAGGAACCGATACAGACCTGATCGATCTTCAAGGTACCGATCTCCTCCATGGATTTTACATTATCGGGAGAATGCGGGCAAGCAGCCAGCGGAACCAATGCGCTCAGATCAATGGTGATGCACTCATCATAAACAGCATCCGCATCGGCAGACAGAGGTGTCCAGACATTCTCACGCTGCTGTGCACGCAGGAAATCACGTGTCATTTCATCCGAGGGGAAAATTGAGGAGGTAGCACCCAGCTCGGCACCCATATTGGTGATGGTAGCACGTTCCGGAACAGTTAAGGTTTTGACGCCTTCACCGCAATATTCGATGACTTTGCCGACGCCGCCTTTAACGGTCATACGACGCAGCACTTCCAGAATGACATCCTTGGCAGCAACCCAAGGAGAGAGCTTTCCTGTCAGCTCAACTTTTACGATTTTCGGACATGTAATGTAGTATGCGCCGCCGCCCATGGCAACTGCAACATCCAGACCGCCTGCACCGATTGCCAGCATACCCAGACCGCCGCCGGTAGGAGTATGAGAATCGGAACCGATCAGTGTTTTTCCGGGAATACCGTAACGCTCCAGATGAACCTGATGGCAGATACCGTTGCCGGGACGTGAGAAGAACAAGCCGTGCTTTTTGGCACAGCTGCCAATAAAGCGATGATCATCTGCATTTTCAAAACCGTTTTGCAGAGTGTTATGATCGATGTACGCAACAGAACGTTCGGTACGGACACGCGGAACGCCCATTGCCTCAAATTCGAGATAAGCCATGGTGCCGGTGGCATCTTGTGTCAGCGTCTGATCAATGCGGATACCAATTTCTGTACCACGGATCAGTTCACCTTCCACCAGATGGGCAGAGAGAATTTTTTCGGTAAGGGTAAGACCCATTTTGAATCATCCTTTCACATAAATATACATTATTATTTTACAACAAAACAACCGTTACTGTCAAGTCGATTTCCAAGATTTCCGAATATTCTTGCAGACCTACAAAAGCAGGATGAACCGAGACAATGAAATGAAAAAATCTGCACAAAAAAGCCGCTGTTGTCTCTATAGAGCAACAGCAGCTTTTGTTAATGATGCAACAGATCACATAGCGTCTCCGCCGCTGCCGTTTTGCAGCGTGCCGTGAGAGAGCGCTTTGAGATAAGCGTTGATAAACGAGTCCAGTTCACCATCCATGACAGCTTGTACATTACCGTTTTCGCAGCCGGTGCGGTGATCTTTGACCAATGTATAGGGCATGAACACATAAGAACGGATCTGGCTGCCCCATTCGATTTTAAGCTGAGTGCCTTTGATATCGGAAATTTTATCCAGATGTTCACGCTCTTTGATTTCGATGAGCTTCGCACGCAGCATTTTCATACAATAATCTTTGTTTTGGAACTGGCTTCTCTGGGTCTGGCAGGATACTACAATGCCTGTCGGCAAATGGGTCAGACGAACTGCCGAGCTTGTTTTGTTGATGTGCTGGCCGCCGGCACCGCTGGAACGGAACACATCCATCTTGATATCCTCAGGGCGAATATCCACCTCAACATCATCGGCAATTTCGGGCATGACCTCCAGTGCGGAGAAGGAGGTGTGCCGTCTGCCGGAGGAATCAAAGGGGGAAACACGCACCAGACGGTGTACACCGGCTTCGGATTTTAAGAAGCCATAGGCGTTTTCGCCCTGTACCATAAAGGAGGCGGACTTGATACCTGCTTCATCGCCATCCAGCCAATCCAGCAAATCGACCTTAAAGCCATGGCTTTCCGCATATTTGTTATACATACGGTAAAGCATCTGCGCCCAATCCTGAGCTTCGGTACCGCCGGCGCCGGCGTGCAGCGTCAAGATAGCATTGGCATTATCATATTCGCCGGTGAGCAGGGTTTTGAGCTTTTCAGCGGCAAGCTGCTCTTTGAAGCGCTCTGCATCGGCGATGATTTCTTCGTTGGAAGAATCATCATCTTCTTCCTGACAAAGCTCAATCATGCCGATGGTATCCTCCAGCAATGCCTCAAGCTTTTCAAAGCGATCGATCTTGTTTTCCAGATTCCGGATGCGCTGCATCACCTTCTGCGACTGCTCGGGATTATCCCAGAAGCCTTCGTAAGTCACTTGGATCCGCAGATCTTCCAGATCTGATTTTGCACGTGCAATTTGCAGGACTTCACCAAGCTCCTTGATTTCGGGGCGGGCGTTGACCAATTCATTCCGAATATCGTCCAATAAAATCATATATGTTATCCTTTCCAATGTTGGGCTATCTTATTAATGATACAGGATTTTTCCGGATCTGTCAACTACATAGACCCAATTTTTTCATTTGCCGATAAAGTCTTGCAATGGGAAGCCCCATGACATTGTAATAATCGCCATGAATACCGGCAATAAATAAGCCGGCCTTTCCCTGAATGCCATAAGCACCGGCTTTGTCATATGGCTCTTCGGTATCGGCATATGCGCTGATCTCTCGTTCGGAAAGCGGAAAGAATCCGACATCGGTCTGCTCGGTAAAGCTGAGGCTTTTGCCCTTCCAGAAGATCGCCACACCGGTATAAACGCTATGGGTTCTGCCGGAAAGCAGTGTAAGCATGGCACAGCATTCTGCCCGATCCTTTGGTTTGCCGAGGATGGTATCCTCAATGACTACGGTAGTATCTGCACCGATCACAACGGCATCGGGATGCAGTTGTGCTGCCGCTGCGGCTTTTCGGACGGCCAGCAGCTCGGCAGCCTGTGCGGCAGGAGTATCCGCAGGCAATGTTTCATCGCAGAATACGGGATCGACCGTAAAGGAAATGGGAAGTCTTGCCAGCAGCTCTTGACGGCGCGGAGAGGCCGAAGCCAGAATATATTCCATATAGAGCCCTTTCTTTTATGAGATTTTGAACATTGACATCGCGGTAATATTAAACTGATAGGAATCCTTACCGCCCAGATCAAATACGAATTCACATTCATCGGCACCGGTCATCGCAATGGTTTTCTGAATGGTAACGGAACCGCCGGAGCAATCAAGAGTATCCTCCAGATAGACAACATCGGGATCAGCAGCACTGCGCAGACGATAGGGGATACCGGCTGTGGTGTTTACATTGCAGGTAAGCTTTAGTTCATATTCTCCATTGATCAGTGATAAGCCGGATACAAATGCCTGTACAGCCTCGGGCGTATCGCCGCCGGTCGTGATGCCGACATTCAGCGAGTTATCGTATTCGTTTACATAAGAAGAAACATAGATGCCTGCAGCGGTATCATTGATGACCTCATAGGTGCGGTCGGCAGCGGCATCCAGACCGATCTCATCCCATGGGATCCCCAAGGCATCTGCAATTTTGTCAGCCAATACATAAGCACTCTTCTGATGCGTCACGGGAGAGGGATGCCAATCGGCACCAAGACCATCGTTGGTCATATCCTGTGTTGCACAGAGATAGCTGCTGACCTTGGCATCACCGAAGGCCGCAACGGCTTCTTCGATATAAGGATATACTTCTGCACAGCCCATTGTACCGACCGTACAGATGATATGGGCATCGGGATTCTTTTCACGGATCAGGGTGAGAAAATCCACATAAGCTTCGGTAAAGGATGGCCCTCGGCCCTCATAGTCCTTAGAAAGATAGGTATTATCATTGGTGCCAAGATTGATGACCACAATATCATTGGGATTGGCATCAAAATCCCATTCTGCCTGATAATCGGCAGGCTTGCCTACCACGGTATAAAAATCGGGTACGAGAGAATCTGTATTGATCGTACCGTCGTTGGAGTAGCCCGAGATGATGCCGTGACCGCTGTAGGAAACGGCACTGTAATCGGCATCGAGCAATCCGGCGGTGAGATAGGCATAGGACAGGGTAAAGTTTTCGGTGCCTGTTTCAAAGGGAAGATACTGCGAATCCGCTTCAACACCGTAAGCGCAAGTAATGGAATCGCCGATAAATTCAATGGAAAGATCTTTTTTGGCAGTAGGTTTCACGGGTGCAGAAGCGCTTGTGGTGATATCGAATTGCTTGACACCGACAGCACCGTTATTGGCTTCGGAAAGATGAATGATCTTTACCGTTGCGGTGCGATTGGCAGTGCCGGAGAATAGTTGGACAGTCTGTTCCGGCTCACCCATCACCACATCGGTGAGCAGTTCGTCATCCACATAAACTGCATAGCGGGGACGATATTTGGCATCGGAATAGACACAGCCGTCGCCGGTGATGGTGACACTTGCTTTGGTGCCGGTTATTGTACATTCCACGGCAGATCCGCTTTGCACCAGCCATGTTACATCGTTTTGATCGAGTGTTCTGCCGATCAGCTTGCAGGTGCCGGCGATATCGGTAATGGTTTTCTCTGTTACCTCGCCGGATTCTTCCTCCTGCAGCAGTGCGCGCTTGAGAAGTGTAAGATCGATACCATTGATCACATGATCACCGTTGTAGTCATCGTCGGTGGTCATTTCACCGTTTTTGGTCAGTGCATCTGCAAGATGACGTGCCGATGCATAGTTTACCGCCGCAATGGCAGCAAGAGGCCTTGCTGCAGCAATTGTTAGTATCGCAGCAGCGAAGAGTGCGAAATACTTCTTTCGATTTTGCATAGTGATAACCCTCCAGATAAAACATAAAATATCTTGATCTGCATTTCTTGCAGGATCAGTCGGTATGTTTTATGCAGTTGAGAAATCCTTCCCCCCAACGCTATTCTGTTTTGTCTGCGATAGCGTGTGTTTTGTTTTTGTACGCAGTTTATTCCTTGATCCTGCGAAGCAGCTCTGCTTCATCGATCACAGGAATGCCTAAGGATTCTGCTTTTGTAAGCTTGCTGCCGGCTTCTTCTCCGGCAACCACGAAGCTTGTTTTTTTCGATACAGAGCCGGAAACCTTGCCGCCGCAGGCTTCGATCATAGCTTTGGCTTCCTCTCGTTTGAGTGTGGGCAGCGTACCGGTGAGCACAAAGGTCAAACCGGTAAAGCGATCATTGTTCTGTCTGGATTCATATTGCATGGTCAGTCCATTTTGCTGCAACGCTGCAAGCAGTGCAGCAAAATGCGGCTCTGCAAAGGCATCCTTTACCGATTTTGCCATGATTGCACCGAAGCCGTCGATGGCAGCGATTTCCTCCTCTGAGGCATTTTGAATGGCATCCAGACTGCCGAAATGGTCGCACAGAAGCACAGCGGCAGTTTGTCCGATATTGCGGATCCCCAGTGCGGCAATCACACGATCCAGCGGCTGCTGCTTGGAGGCTTCAATGGCTTGCAGCAGATTTTCGGCAGATTTTTGCTGAAAGCCTTCCAGCGAAAGCAGCTCTTTGGCGGTCAGTGTATATAAGTCTGCAGGAGACTGAATCAATTTGTTGTCCAACAGCTGCTGAAGAATAGCAGGTCCTAAGCCATCGATATTCATAGCAGGCTTCGAAGCAAAATGCACGATGGCACGAAATACTTGTGCAGGGCAAGCAGGATTCCAGCATCGAACAGCCGCTTCATCGGCATCCTTGCTGACCCGTGAGCCGCAGGCCGGACAGGTATCGGGAAGCCGATAAGGGATGCTTTCGGGCTGATGCTCCACAGAAGCGAGCACCTCCGGGATGATATCGCCCGCTTTTCGAACCAGAATCATATCGCCGATACGAATATCCTTCTCTTCAATAAACTGTTGGTTATGCAGAACAGCACGGGATACACTGGTGCCGGCAAGCAGGATCGGATCAAAAACCGCAACGGGCGTAAGCACGCCGGTGCGTCCCACATTGACTTCGATCCGCTGCAGACGGCTGGTTTTTTCTTCGGGCGGAAATTTATAAGCCACTGCCCATTTGGGATATTTTGCAGTGCTGCCCAGTTGTTCTCTCTGGGCGAGACTGTTGACTTTGATTACAACGCCGTCAATATCAAAGGGAAGGGTGCCTCGCTGCGCACCGATCGCCTCAATAGCGGCTTTGATCTCGGTAAGATCGGCATTGCAGATGGAATAGGGCACCACCGGGAATCCCAGAGTCTTCAGCAGTTCCAGCGATTCGGAATGCGAGGTGATCGCTTGTCCTTCGATCTGCTGGATATTGAAAAGAAAAATCCGGAGCTTTCTGCTTGCAGTTACAGCAGGGTCCTTCTGGCGCAAAGAGCCGGCTGCAGCATTTCTCGGATTTTTGAAGGGCTGTTCTCCTTCCGCTTCCTGTTGTGCGGAAAGCTGTTCAAACTGGGCACGAGGCAGATAGACTTCGCCGCGCACCTCCAGCAGTGCAGGTGCATTTTCAATCTTGAGGGGAATGCTGTGCAGCGTTTTGAGATTGGCAGTGACATTTTCTCCTACAAAACCGTCACCGCGAGTAGAGCCTTGGATAAGAATGCCGTTTTCGTATTTCAAAGAAACAGAAAGGCCGTCGATTTTGGGTTCTACAGTAAAGACAGGCTGCGGAATGGTTTCCTTGACACGTACAAGAAACTGCGCTACTTGTTCATAAGAAAACACATCCTGTAAGCTTCCCATTTGTACGGTATGTGTTACCTTTTCAAAGCGTCCCGATGCTTTGCCTCCCACACGCTGGGTCGGAGAATCGGGACGCAGCAGTGCAGGATACTCTGCTTCCAATGTTTTGAGTTCCTGCATGAGCATATCATAGGTATAATCCTCTGCGATAGGGTTGTCCAGATCATAATAGGCATGAGCCATTTCCTCAAGTGTTTCGATCAGGACATCAATGCGAGCGTCAGCTTCTGTATAATTTGGCATAAAGGCTCCTTTCCCGTTCCCGGCAATCTGTTGCTGCCAACGGATTTCAGAAGCCGCATGGATTGCAGAAACATTCATGCGGCTTCCGATGAATATGGATCAGTAATCGGCAGAGAGAAGGGTTCCGCCGCAACCGCAGGTGCCCGAATCAAGAGCAGTGTTTCCCTGCGGTGAGAACTCCTCTGTCGGAAACGAAATGCGACTGAATACTTCACAGGGCGAATCTGTTTCGCAGGAGCAGGTTTTTTTCGGTACTGTATATGGATAGGCAGCAACCATCATAGTAACAGGTCTTGAAAGCTCGACGATAGAGAATACGCCAAGTGTCAGCAGTACGTTGCGGCGGCAGCAGCAGCCGGCATCCTCATGATTGGAGCACATACCGGAGATTCTGGTTTCCAATGCAATGGGATCTACGCACTGTACTGCGGCAGTGGGAAGATTGACGACCTCACAGCAGCTATTGGTCTCGCCGATGCGCATACCGTTGCTGAAAAAGGTTTTGGTGTTGGATTCGCCGCCATAAAGAATCACGCTTTTGGCGGCAGTAGCGCAGCCGCGCAGCACGATGGGACAATCGCAGGCGCGCTCATAAGCCAACAGCTCGACACCGAAAGTAAATGTGAGATCCACGGAATAATATCCTCGGTTGAATGGGATCGGCTCCACATTCATACAGATGTTTTCAATGGATACACAGCGGGTCTTGACTAAGGTAATAGACTGCGGAAGCTCACCGCATTCCAATGTGACCTGAACATTGGTGATGCAGTCTTTATCGCTGCAGCTGTCAAAGACACGATCCACTTTCATTGGTACGATATTGCAGGCGGCATCGTTCGGGTTGTATTCGCTCATAGAAATTCCTCCTGTGGCTAGAATTGGGAATTCCGCAGCGGAAAGCGGCAGAATCCTCTTTCACAATATATTCACCACAGCAGGATTTTGTGCAGGTTTTCAGGTGTTCTTATCAACTGTATGGAATGTTTTAAGATTGCCGATCTTTTCGTTGCGTTCGTTGAGGATTTCCTCTACCACGCTCCACTCAAGACCTTGATTGGCAGCAAGCACCATCAGATGATAGATCAGATCGTTGATCTCATTGGCAAGCTCATGCACATCATTATTTTTCGCAGCGATGATGGTTTCAGAGGCTTCTTCTCCGACCTTTTTGCAGATTTTATCCACGCCCTTATCGAACAGATAACAGGTATAGGAATTGGATTCGGCGGTACCATTATCATAAGCGGCCTTACGAGCCTTGATTACCTCAAAAATCTCTTGATAAACAGTCATTGTACATTCTCCTTTGCATCGTGATAGAGTTCCTTGAAAAAGCAGCTGTATTCACCGGTATGGCAGGCAACACCAGTTTGCCTGACATTGACCAGCAGGGTATCGTCATCGCAATCGGCAAAGATGGAAACGACCTTTTGCAGATGGCCGCTGGTAGCACCCTTATTCCAGTATTCTTGTCTGGAACGGCTCCAGAACCAGGTGTAACCTGTTTCGAGGGTACGTTTTAAGCTTTCCTTGTTCATATAGGCAAGCATCAGTACGGTTTGGGTATCCACCTCATAGCAGATGGCAGGGATCAGTTCACTTTTCTGAAAGAAACGGTCGAGATTGTTCAGATCAATTTGAATCATTGTGATACTCCTTGTAAAATTATTCAAACGACATCATCTTACAGTATAGCATATCCCCAATATTTTTGCAAGCGGTTTCCATAGAAACATATGGGGGTTTCACAGGAGCACAGAGCGTTGTCTTCAGTCTGTTGCCTCAAAGGTCTCTTCCGGCATGACAAAGCAAATCAGCCGGAAAAGCAATACGCACATCGAAACGATGGGCGTATTGCTTGAGTATCTTTTATATTAAATTTCTGCTGTTTCTGTGGGTGTAGAAACGATATTGGAAAGCCATACGCCTTTTTTGATCAGCACAAAGCCGATCACACATTTGATCAGTTCTATGGCTTGGCAGCAGAAATATACGGTGAGGATCGACAGCGAGGTGAAATGCGCCAGGCAATAGGCAAGAGGAACGATGATCCCCCATGAAAAACCGCAGTCGAATAAAAAGGTAATGACGGTTTTACCGCCGGAACGCAGTGTAAAATAGGTGGCGTGCAGGATCCCGTGGATCGGCATGAGCATTGCGCTGATAAGGATGAAGGCGGTTGCCAGAGAACGGACATCCTCGGTAGTATTATAAGCCTGGGGGAATATGCCGGAAAAGCAAGCCATCAGCGCACCCAATACAATACACATTCCGCCGGAAAACCAGATCAGACGAGGTGCCGCAAATTTTGCACTTTTCAGATCATTGGCGCCCAACAGCTGTCCGATGACCACAGAAACACCCGATCCAAAGGCGATAAACAAGACATTAAACAGATTCACTACGGTATTGGCAATATTCAATCCTGCTACCACATCAATACCACGTATGGAATAGCACTGCACCAGTGTTGCGACACCGGCTGACCACAAGCATTCATTTGCAGTCAGCGGAATCAGTCCTTTGATCAGAATCCGTTTTCGAAGCATTCCGGGAATATAAAGAGAGCGATAGAGCTTTTCCATAAAGGGCAGCCGTTTTTTATGGGTGTGTGCCCATATGATCACGATGCCGGCTTGTATGAAGCGTGCAAAGACGGTAGCATAGGCAGCACCCTTTACACCCAGTACAGGAAATGGCCCGATTCCAAAAATCAGCAGATAATTGAGTACGGTATTGAGAATCACCGCGATAATGCCGGCTACCATAGGCGGTGTAGCGATGCCGCCTTCCCGCAGGGTACTGGCATAGATCTGCTCCAGTGTAAAAGGCACCAGCCCTACCAGCATGATCGCGAGATATTCTTTGGCAAAGAAGAAGGTTTTTTCCAGATCAATGCCTTTATCTGCATCATGCAGATACATGGTGATCAACGGATCACCCAGTAATAAAAATACCAGAATACCGAGTATCGTGACCAATAAAGCGCTTTGCATCTTAAACCGGAAGGTATATCGTACACCGTCATGATCCTCTTTGCCAAAGAACTGTGCACAAAAAATGCCGGCACCGGATATGACACCGAAAATGGTGATGTTGAATACAAACATAAGCTGATTGACAATGGCAACACCGGACATTTCTTCAGTGCCGACTTGTCCTACCATAATGTTATCAATGAGCGCTACAAAATTGGTGATGAGATTTTGTATGGTGATCGGGATGGCGATGAGCAGTGTGCGTTTATAAAACTGCCATGCGCCGGATTGTCGTTTCATTCCGTTCCTCCTTGAGGTAAAAAGCATAGGATACAGTTATGTATAGTGTATGCAATTGATCGTTTTCCATGCATAGACGCAGAAAAAAGCCCGTGGGTACGGGCTTTTTGTTTATCTTACAATGATTCCCTTACTGCGGCAGTCCTCCTTGACCTGAGCCACGGTCAATTCACCGAAGTGGAACAAGGAAGCGGCCAAAGCCGCAGTGGCGTTGGTTTTTTGAAATGCCGTAGCGAAATCAGAAAGCTTACCGGCGCCGCCGCTTGCGATGACGGGAATGGTTACATTGGCACAAACAGCCTGTAGCATTTCCAGATCAAAACCGCCGCGGACGCCATCGGTATCAATGGAATTGAGACAGATCTCACCTGCACCTCTTGCCTGAATTTCTCGTACCCATTCAATCAGGTCGATTTGCATATCGATTCTGCCGCCATTGACATAAACGGTATAGCCGCCTTTTCCGTTGCGTTTGGCATCAATGCCAACGACGATACACTGAGAACCGAACAGTTCCGCACCCTCAGAGATCAGTGCGGGATTTTTCACGGCTGAAGAATTGATGCTGATTTTATCGGCACCGGCGCGCAGCGTATCCCGCATATCAGATACAGAGGCAATACCGCCGCCTACGGTAAGGGGAATAAACACCTGTTTTGCGGTTTCCCGTACGACATCCAAAAAAACGCCTCTGCCTTCATGTGAGGCAACGATATCATAGAACACCAGCTCATCGGCACCTTGACGGTTGTATTCGGCAGCGCAGGCAATAGGATCTCCGACATCCTTTACGCCCTCAAAATTGACGCCTTTAACGACTTTTCCGTGGCGTACATCCAGACAAGGGATAATTCTTTTTGCAAGCATATTGCTACTCCTTTATCTATCATTCGGGATCGTATCGGATCATATCGGAAAGTGCAAGATTTCGATAGTTAAGATCTTCACGCAATGTAAAGCCCTGCTGTTCCCAAAACGCATTTCCGAGCTGATTCCGCTTGAATGCGACCAGTGCGACCTTATGGATACCCTCTTTTCGCATTGCATCCAGACATACTTCAACCAGCTTGCTGCCGATTCCTCTACGTCTGCAGGATTCGGACACTGCCATATGCTGGATATAACCGCGTCTGCCGTCATGTCCCGCAAGCACAGCGCCGATCAGTTGACCGTGTTCTTCTGCGATAAATGAAGTGGTTGGATTGCGTTTGAGATATTTTGCAACGCCTTCTTCGGAATCATCCAGATTGTTCAGACCATTGCCGCAGGAAACCCAGAGCGCATACAGTGCCGGATAATCTTCGATCTGCATCGGGCGGATTTGCAGTGTTTCTGCTGTCTGAATTGCCTCTGCAAGATCCAGCGTGCCTTGGTAGATGGATTTTCCGCAGATCGTTCCATAAAGCCCCAGATCTTTGCACGTAATAATATCGGCAATGGTATGTACACCGCCGCTGGCAATGATATTGCACCGGCCGGCAGTGGCATCAGCAAGTGCTTTGAGCTGTTGTGCATTGACACCTGAAAGCGTACCGTCTTTTGAGATGTCGGTGAAGATGAAATAGCGCACACCCACACCGATCATTTCTTGGGCAAGATCAATATAGTTGACATCAGAAGTTTCAAGCCAGCCTTCGGTAGCTACCATTTCGTTTTTGGCATCAATGCCCACTACGATTTTTTCGCTGCCGAATTCCTTGACGGCATCGGCTACAAGCTTTGGATTCTTCAGTGCAACCGAGCCCAGAATGACACGTGCAATTCCAAGATCAAGATATGCCCGAATGGTTTCCAATGTACGAATGCCGCCGCCAACCTCAACTTTGAGGTTAGTATTCTGAGCAATATTCTTATAGATTTCTGTGTTCACAGGATATCCTGCTTTGGCACCGTCCAGATCCACCATATGGATCCATTGTGCGCCGGCTTGTTCAAAGGAACGAGCTGTTTCCAGCGGATCGGCAGCAACCTTTTGTGCAGTTGCATAATCGCCTTGATAAAGCCGTACACACTGTCCTTTATGGATATCGATTGCAGGTAAAATAAACATTAAAGCATTCCTCCGAAATTTCGCAGCATTTGCAGTCCCTGCTCACCGGATTTTTCGGGATGGAACTGTGCGCCGTAAACGTAGCTGCCATCGGTGATCAAGGCAGGAATTTTTCCGTCATAATCGGCATACGCAATGATGTTCTTATCCTCGCAGAACGCTTGATAAGAGTGGACAAAATAGGTATACATGGGCGTTTCGATGCCTTTCAGCAGCGGACAATTCTGCTGTGTAACCACCAGTTCGTTCCAGCCCATATGGGGAATGATGACACGCTGCGAGGGAATTTTGTGGACTTCACCATGGATGAGTCCCAATCCCTTGCAGGGCATTACCTCATCACTTTCCTCAAGCAGCATCTGCATTCCGAGACAGATGCCCAACAGAGGCTTTTTCTTGGATTCTGCACGGATCACCTCTGTCAGTCCACTTTTCTCCAGCATTTGCATTCCGGCAGGAAAAGCACCCACACCCGGAAGGATCAGTCCATCAGCAGCCAGCAGATCGGCAGGATCTTTCGTAAGCTTATGCTCCATTCCCAGATAATTCAGTGCATTGCAGACACTGAACAGGTTGCCTGCGCCGTAATCAATGACAGCAATCATGATAATACTCCTTTGGTTGATAAAACACTGCCATCCTCATTTTCACGAATTGCAGTCTTGAGTGCATGCGCAAATGCTTTGAAGAGCGCTTCACACTTATGATGATCATTGCTGCCGTACAGCATATTCAGATGCAAGGTGATACCGGCATTGACTGCTACGGCACGGAAGAATTCTTCGGTCAGACAAGCATCATAGCCACCGATCATGGCATTGGTAAAGCTGCCTTGAAATACCAGATAAGGGCGGTTGGACAGATCCATTGCACAGAAGGAGAGTGCTTCATCCATGGGGATATATGCACTGCCGTAGCGTGCAATGCCGGATTTATCGCCCAGTGCCTCAGCAAGCGCCTGTCCCAATGCGATACCGGTATCTTCGACGGTATGATGCCCGTCTACTTCCAAGTCGCCAACAGTACGGATGTCCATACTGATCCCGCTGTGCCGTGCAAGAGCAGTCAGCATATGATCAAAGAATCCGATGCCGGTAGTAATATTGCTGTTGCCCTTGCCATCCATAGAAAGAGAAACAGTGATCTGTGTTTCTTTGGTGTTCCGTGTGATCGTTGCAGTTTTCATAGTAACAAGCACCTCCCTGACATCAATCTTTGGGCTGGAGGATATTTTCCAGCGCATTCAGAAGCAATGTATGCTCACGTCGTGTACCGCAGCAGATCCGCAGACCATTGGGGAAGCAGCGTACTGCGATTCCCTGTTCCAGCAAAGCCTGATGGATCTCCCGGGCATAGGCGGTTTTGATAAATACAAAATTGGTACGGGGTGCATAAACGGTTTCCAGCAATGCAGGATACCGCTTGGCCAGTGCGGAAATGGCTGCATAGAGCCGCTGTGTTTGCAGGATAATCTCATCGCGGCAATGCTGCAGCAGATCTTTTTCACTGAGCACAGTTGCTGCGATGATCTGGCTGATGGCATCGCAGTTATAGGGAGATTTGGCTGCACGCAGCAGACCGGTCATTTTCGGATTTGTCACAGCAAAGCCCATACGGGCGGCAGCAAGTCCTACTGCTTTGGAGCAGGTACGCAAAATGATCAGATTGTCATAATCATTGACCCAATCCATGACCGATTGATCCCAGAAATCCATATATGCTTCATCCAGAATCACAAGACAGGACACTGCATCCAGCAGACGCTTGATCTCATTGCGGGGCAGTCCCAAAGAGGTGGGGTTGCAGGGGTTGGAGAAGATCACAGCATCGGCATTTTGACAAGCAGCGATCAATGCATCCACATCAATCTGCATATGATCGCTTTTCAGCACCGGAATGTTCTCAACTTCATACAGTGAGGCGTAAAACCGATACATGGAAAAATCATGCGAAAGGGTTACGATTTTGCTGCCTGCCTTCAAAAAACAGCTGGTGAGGATCGAGATCAGCTCATCGGAGCCATTTCCGGCAGTGACACAATCCACAGGTACATTGTAATAGGAAGCAAAGGCTTCAATGGCAGGCGTTGCCAGCGGATCGGGATAGCGGTTAAAATCGATTTCCTCGATGCGATCGGCGATTTTGGCTTTCAGCACCAAGGGAAGATCAAAATAGGATTCATTGGCATCCAGCCGCACAGTATAATTGCCCGTAATGGGATCATAGGGTTTGAGTGCGGTGAGTTTTTCGGGTAATTGCAACATAGTTTCAGCATCCTTCCTTAGCGCGCTTACTCAAAACGTACTGCAACCGCATTGGCATGAGCGGTCAGACCCTCTTTGTTGGCAATGCAGAGAATATCATCCTTTGCGGAGCGAAGTGCTTCTTCCGTATAATAAATATAGCTGGAACGCTTCACAAAGCTGTATACAGACAAGGGCGAGAAGAATCTTGCTGTGCCGGAGGTAGGCAGAACATGGTTGGGACCTGCATAGTAATCACCCAGCGGCTCAGAAGCATAAGCACCTAAGAACACAGAGCCTGCATTATCCAGCTTGCCGATATATTCCAGCGGATTTTCCATAAGTACTTCCAAGTGCTCGGGCGCGATCTCGTTGGCAAGTGCGACAGCCTGTGCATTGCTGTTGCAGATGAGGATTGCACCGTAATCGGCAAGTGATTTTTTTATGATCTCAGCACGGGAGAGATATTGCAGCTGACGCTCGATTTCGGCACAGGTTTCTGCTGCCACACGTTCGCTGGTGGTAACGAGGATCGAAGAAGCCAATACATCGTGCTCTGCTTGGGACATCAGATCGGCTGCTACAAATTTAGGATCCGCAGAATCATCTGCCATTACTAAGATCTCACTGGGACCTGCTACCATATCAATATCCACTACGCCGTAAAGCAGACGCTTTGCGGTTGCAACATAAATATTGCCGGGGCCTACGATTTTATCCACACGAGGAATGGATTCTGTTCCATATGCGAGTGCTGCCACAGCCTGAGCACCGCCCATCAGGAAAACACGATCCACACCGCACAGCGAAGCGGCAACCAGAATATCGGGATTGGGCTTGCCATCCTTGCCGGGAGGCGTTACCATGATCAGCTCACCAACGCCTGCGATCTTTGCGGGAATGGCATTCATCAATACGCTGGAAGGATATGCTGCGGTACCGCCGGGCACATACAGTCCCACACGGGCAAGACCGCGCAGTCTTTGTCCCAGCATCACACCGTCATCACGGGTATTGATAAAGCCTTGTTCTTTTTGCCGATTGTGAAAATCGGCGATGTTTTCGATGGCATTGAGCAAAGCTTCTACAAATGCAGGATCGGCTTTTTCCAGCGCATCGGCAATGGTATCGGCATCGACCTCAAAGGTTTCGGGACATTTGCCGTCGAATTTTTCGGTATAGGCACGCACAGCTGCATCGCCATTCTGACGTACATTTTCCAGAATATCGGTAACGGCATTGACCACAGCAGGATCGGGAGCGGTGCTGCGGCTGCGTAAAGTCTCTAAAAAGCGGAGCTCATCGGTTCCGTTGCAGCGAATCATTTGCATGATTGATATGGTTTCCGACAAAAAGGAAACCTACCTCCTTTCGGGATGGGAATATGTAAAATCGTCGGGCATCCGAGCAGTCAATGTGTGGGATGCTCGGCAAAATAGCGTTCAATATTGGTGGTCAGCGCTTCGATTTCGGTTTGGCGCAGCTTCATGCTGACGGTATTGGCGATCAATCTTGCGGAGATTTTGCATACATCCTCAAAGACCTCCAGACCGTTTTCTTTCAGCGTTGTACCGGTTTCCACGATATCCACAATACCATCGGACAGTTCGAGCAAAGGTGCCAGCTCCACAGAGCCTTCGATCTTTACCACATCGATATCCATGCCCTTGCTTTCAAAGAATGCTCTGGCTACATTGGGATATTTGGTTGCAATGGTCTTGACGGAAAAACCGTTATAGAAATCAGTACCTTTTTTGACGGCAAGTGCAAATTTGCATCTGCCAAACCCCAGATCCAGCAATTCATAGAATTTTCCCTGCATTTCCATGATGGTATCTTTGCCCACCACGCCCAGATCACAAACACCGTGCTCCACATAGGTGATGACATCGGCAGCTTTGGCAAGAACGACCTCCATATTGCCATTGGGAATGGGCAGGATCAGACGACGGCCCTTATTGCGTACCATTTCGCAGTCATAGCCAAGACTTTCCAGTAAACCCAGGGTATCCTTTTCCAGTCTGCCCTTGGTCAGAGCAATTCGTAATGGACGGCTCATGCGTTGTCCTCCGTTTCTGCATCGGTAATGGGAAATACGTTCTGAATGCCTTGTGCTTTGGCATATGCCTGTGCTTCAGCAAGGGTATTACAGAGAGAATGCTCTGTGACAAGGCCTTTGGCTCTGAGTGTTTCGGCGGCAGCAATGGCATTGGCTTCCAACCCGGGTGCAGCCCAGATCAGCACATCGCTGACCGGTCTTGCGGCCGGATCGGCAGCATTCTGTTTGGAAAGCACCTTGACCAGCGCATCCACATTGACGGCAAAGCCGGTTGCCGGAACGTCATAGCCGAATTCAGCGATCAGTTTATCGTAACGGCCGCCGGAAAGGATCTCTTCACCATAGCCGGAAAGATAGCCGCGCAGGATCATACCGGTATAATAATCGGTGCGATGTACCATGCTCAGATCCACTGTAACGCGTTCTTTTCCTGCTATTTGGGTTACGGTCTGCCAAAGACTCTTAAGAGAATCAAGAATTGCGGCAAAGCGTTCTCCGGGACAAAGTGCAGCAGCCTTTTCAAAGACCTCTTCGCCGCCGAACAGTCGAGGCAGCATACGCAGCGCTTCGGTAATGGGAGATGCGGGCAAGGTATCCAGCAGATCCCCCAAGGCAGGGAAGTTTTTATCCTCTACATAATCACGGATGCTTTCCTTGAGCTGCTTGGAAACAGTCAGCTGATCGGTCAGTTCCCGGAAAAATGCTGCATTGCCAAGCTCCAGACGATATTCGGTATCACAGGAAGCCAGCACATCCACAGCAGCGGCAATGACCTCCAGATCTGCCATACGGGAATCAGAACCGATCAGTTCGATTCCCGATTGTGTGACCTCATCATCTCTGCCTTTGAGAGAGGGCGAACTGATATGAATGCTCTGATTATAGTATAAGCGCAGCGGAAGTGCCGCATCGCGCAGACGCGTGGCACAGACACGGGCGATTGGTATGGTATTATCGGGCCGCAGCACCAGTAATCTGCCCTTGTTGTCGGTGAGCTTATACATTTTCTCCTGAGGGAAGGGTCTTGCCTCACGATTGAAAACATCATAGAATTCCAGTGTCGGTGTGATGATCTCACTATATCCTCTGGCGACAAATAAATGACGCAGACGAGATTCTACCTCTCGACGCAGAGTGCATTCAGCAAAGAGTGCATCTCTGGTGCCTTCCGGCGTAATTAAATCAAAGCGATTCATAATTGATACCCTTTCGGTTATATTGACACTTTAGCGTGTTACTACGTTACTATGGTATCATGTTACCACGATACTACAGAAAAGTCAAGTCAAAACAGCGAAAGCTGATTGGATTTTGGCAGATTGCCTAAAGCACCGATCTGATCGAGTGTTTCGATTATAGCTTTTGATACACCACTCTGGATCTGGAATTCTTCCACAGAGATAAAATCACCCTTCTGAGCGGTTTCATAGAGCTTTTCGGCAGCCTTTCCGCCGATGCCGTCGATGGCAGAGAAGGGGATGCGCACCTTGCCATCCTCAATTTTATAGCGATGTGCCTCGGAATGATACAGATCTACCGGCAGGAATTCATAGCCTCTCGACATCATTTCATTGACGATCATGAGAATATCCATCAGATCATTCTCTTTTTTAGAGCGTTCTTTTTTACCTTTGCGGTCCAGTTCATCGATCTTGTTTCGCACAGCACCGATACCCTGTACGGCAAGCGCAGCATCAAAATCATCGCCTCTTACGGTAAAGTAAACGGTATAGAATTCCAGTGGTTTATAGAGCTTGAACCAGCCCAGCTTGATGGCGGCAATAACATAGGCTGCGGCGTGTGCCTTCGGGAACATATACTTGATTTTCAGACAGCTTTCGATATACCAATCCGGAACATTATGGTCCTTGAGCATTTGGATGCGTTCGGGTGTAAAGGTCTTGGGGGCTTTTCCCTTACGGGTATCCTCCATGATCTGAAACGCCTCTTTTGGTTCAACGCCGTGATAGAGCAGATAGGTCATAATACTGTCACGGGTACCGATCACATCGGAAATGGTACAGATTTTATTGGCAATGAGATCCTGTGCATTGCCAAGCCATACATCCTCGCCGTGAGAGAGTCCCGAAATCTGTAAAAAGTCAGAAAACAATTTGGGCTTTGCATCCAGCAGCATACCGATGGTAAAGCCGGTACCCATTTCGGGAATACCGAGGCTGCCTGTTTTGCAGTAGATTTCTTTTTCGTCTACACCCAGCACAGAGCAATCGGTGCACATTTGCAGCACCTTGGGATCTGTTGCGGGCACATCTGCGATTTTGATGCCGGTAGCATCCTCCAGATGCTTGTAGAAGGTAGGTACCACATGTCCCAGCTCATCCAGCTTCAGGATCGTGTCATGGAGGCTGTGGAAATCGAAATGTGTGGTGATAACATTTGTTTCACCGGATTCATCCGGTTCACCGGGCTGTTGTACGGGGGTAAAATCAAAGATATCGAAATCCTCGGGTACAACTACCATACCGCCGGGATGCTGACCGGTGGTTTTTTTAACGCCGACGCAGCCGGCTACCAGACGGTTGATTTCGCTGTTGTTTACGGAGATGCCGCAATCCTCCAGATAATGCTTTACATAGCCGTATGCAATTTTATCCTGCACACCGCTGATGGTACCGGCTTTGAACACATTGGCTCTGCCGAACAGCTCTTCGGTATAGCGGTGGGATTCGGACTGGAATTCTCCTGAAAAATTCTGGTCGATATCGGGCGCTTTATCTCCATCAAAGCCAAGGAAGGTTTCAAAGGGGATATCATGACCGTCACGTTTTAATGGGGTACCGCATTTCGGACAGTCTTTTGCAGGCAGATCAAAACCTGAGCCATAGGTGCCATCGGTAATGAATTCGGAATATTTACATTGTGGACAGGCATAATGCGGCACCAGCGGGTTGACTTCAGAGATACCTGCCATACTGGCAACAAAGGAGGAGCCAACAGAGCCTCTGGAGCCGACCAGATAGCCATGTGCCTCGGAATTGGCAACCAGCTTCTGAGCGATCATATACAGTACCGAAAAGCCATGCTTGATGATCGAGCCAAGCTCTCTGTCCAAACGCTTTTGTACGATTTCGGGCAGCGGTGAGCCATAGATGCTTTCGGCAGTTTCGGTAGTAATACGTTTGAGATCTTCTTCCGCACCGGGAATTGAGGGAGTGAAGGTACCTTTCGGAATGGCATGGCAGGCATCGATCTTATCTGCAATGCGATTGGGGTTTTCCACCACGACTTCGTAGGCACGGTCGCCCAGATAGTCGAATTCCTCCAGCATTTCATCGGTGGTACGGAAATACAGCGGTGCTTGATCACCGGCATCGTCAAAGCCATTGCCTGATTGCAGGATCTCACGGTAGATGGCATCTTTTTTATCCATGAAATGCACATCACAGGTAGCAACAACAGGAATTCCCAGCTTATCACCGATCCGAAGTACTGTACGGTTATACTCCCGCAGATCTTCCTCGGTCTGTGCCGGAAATTTATCGCTGCGGAGCATAAATCGGTTATTGCCAATGGGTTGGATCTCGAGATAATCGTAGAAGCCAGCAAGCTTCAGCAGTTCCTTTTCGGGCTTTCCCTCAATGATTGCCGTAAACAATTCGCCGGCTTCGCAGGCGCTGCCAAAGAGCAGTCCTTCCCGATGTTTTAGGAGCACCGATTTGGGGATCAGCGGTTTTTTGTAGAAATAATCCAGCTGACTGTATGAAACCAGACGATACAGGTTCTTCATACCCGTCTGATTCTTTGCCAGAATGATCTGGTGGAAGGATTTGAGCTTTCTCGGATCGATAGTAGGCAGCTTGGTATTGAATTCCGCCAATGTGGACAGCTTTTGATTTTTGATCAGCCGTTCTGAAAGTGCGATGTAGATCTTTGCCAGCATACAGGCATCATCAGAGGCACGGTGATGATCGAATTTTCCAAGCTTCAGATGCTTTGCTACAATATTGAGCTTATGCTTTGCAAGTTCCGGAAGCATTGCCCGGCACAGCACCAGTGTATCCAGTGTGACAAAGGGATACTGAATGCCATGCCGCTGAAACACCGCACGCAAAAAGGCGGTATCAAAGCTTGCATTATGTGCGATCAGTACAGGATTATTGCCGCAGAATGCCAGAAAATCGGCAACTGCCTTCTGTTCCTCCGGCGCATTCTGCACCATTTCATCGGTGATACCTGTCAGTTCTGTAATATTATCGGGGATCGGTCGCTTGGGATTAACAAAGGTCTGGAAGCTGTCAATGATCCGCAGCCCCTTGACCTTGACTGCACCGATCTCTGTGAGGCGATCGTTGGCGGGGGAAAGCCCTGTGGTTTCTACATCGAAAACAATGACTTCCTCTTCAATACTGCGCGGATCTGCCTGATCAATGACCTTAGCAAGCTCCAGATCATTGACGACATATGCTTCACATCCGTAAATGACACGAAAATCCTTCATTTTTGCGGTGACATTCATAGCCTCGGGGAAGGCTTGTACAACACCGTGGTCGGTTATGGCAACCGCACGATGTCCCCATTCGTGAGCACGCTTGATGAGTGCTTCTGCAGAATTGACGGCATCCATTGCAGACATATTGGTATGCAGATGCAGCTCAACACGTTTGACAGGCGCATCATCCATCCGGCGTTCGGGCTGATAGGCACTGATGCTGTTGGGCTTAATGATAATATCGTGATCATATTCATCATAAGCGACAGCGCCGTAGATCAGCAGATTGGCACCACGCTTGCATTCTTTCACAGGAAAATCGGCAAGCTTTTCTTCATCAAGGAACATCTTCACCAACAGACTGCCTGTATAATCGGTGACAGGAAATGTCAGCAGCGTTTTACCGTTCTTGAGTGTGCGGGTATCCACTGCGCCGAACACCTCACAGGCGATACATACTCTGCCGATGGTATTAAGATTGGCAACCACCTCGCAGATCGGAACGGGCGTTTCCCTGATCTTTCTGCCGTAGATCACAGAAAGATCCTCCTTATCCGGCGCTTTTAGCTGAATGGGAGCAGCATCGGCAGGAATGGCGTTTTGCAGTACAGAAAAGGTAGGGGAAGCCTCTGCTTCCTGATGCTCTGCGGGCAGAACAGGCGGCGGCAGGGTAGCCAGCACCTCTGCCTGCATGGATTGGTGCAGTTCGGGTGAGATATGCTGGGTATCTCCGTCGAAGCGAATGGTCAGATTACGTGAGAAAATGGTACGGATTGCCCGTGTGAGTTCCTCACGAAACCGAGTGGATTCCAAGATATCGCTACCGCCATGCATTAACGTGATCGTAAGAATATCATTTTCGAGAGAAAGTCCTGCATTTTCGAGAAAGCCATTGATCATAGGCAGATCTCGGCGCAGAGAGAGAAACAGATCGGGCAATACGGAAACAGAAAGGCTTTCTGCAGGATAACGGCAAAGCAAACGGACCGCCTGGATTCCAAAGCGGTCTGTCAGCTCCGTTTCAAATGCCGAAAGTTCAGCAAAGGGGATTGGGGCATCGAATTCGGTTTCAAAATATAAACGGGAACGATCGGCATTGGCCATCACACGGCGAATTCTGCCGTTTAATATGACATCTGGGAGCTTTGCGCTGTATTCACGCAGGAATTCACGCAGTGTCTGCATCATGAGAGATCGAGTCCTTTCTGTCAGTTCGGGTGTGACGGCAGGCGCCGTCTTTTATGGTAATTGTTCGATTTCAGCCAGCAGTGCCGGTACGATCTCGGATTCGGGCACTTTACGCAGAATTTGTTCTCCACGGAACAGAACTGCACAGCCATCGCCGCCGGCAATGCCGATATCCGCTTCTCTTGCTTCGCCGGGACCGTTCACAACGCAGCCCATGACAGCTACCTTGATATTTTTATTGCAGCTGCGCAGAGCCTTTTCTACGGCATTGGCAGCAGAAATCAGATCAATTCTGGTACGGCCGCAAGTAGGACAGGAGATCAAAGTAACGCCTTTGCGCAATCCGATTGCCTTGAGCAGATCAATGGCAGCTTCTACTTCCTGTATAGGATCGGCAGTCAGTGAAATACGGATGGTTTCGCCAATGCCGTCACAGAGCAGTGAGCCGATGCCGGCAGCAGATTTGATCAGTCCCATTCTGGCGGTACCGGCCTCTGTGACACCCAGATGCAGCGGATATTGACAGCGCTCCGCAGCCAGACGATAGCAGGCGATCATATTTTTGACATTGGAAGATTTGATTGAGATGACAATATCTTCGAAATCGAAGTGTTCCAGCAAAGCGGCATGCTGCATGGCACTTTCCACCAGCGCTTCGGGTGTGGGACCGCCGTATTTGGCGAGCAGTGTTTTTTCCAGCGATCCGGAATTGACACCGATGCGGATGGGAATTTGTTTTTCGCGGCATTTGTCTGCCACAGCCTTCACACGATCCATTGATCCGATGTTGCCGGGATTGATGCGAATTTTATCGATACCTGCATCGGCAGCAGCCAGAGCAAGCTTATAATCGAAATGAATATCTGCCACCAAAGGAATGGACACGGCATTTTTGATGGCAGGGATGAGTGCTACTGCCTTCTGATCGGGAATGGCAGCGCGAATGATCTCACAACCGGCAGTTTCCAGAGCCTTTGCCTGCGCCACAGAGCCTTCAATATCATCCGATCGGGTATTGAGCATAGATTGAATATAAATGTGCTCACCGTTTAACAGGCAGTTTCCCACCTTTACCGGGTGCAGATTACGCATAAAAACACACTCCTTTTATTCTTGCAGCATCCAGCGGATGTGATTGCGGAATTTGACAAGGCGAACGGTTTTCGCATCGCCTGATCCTTTGGGTGCATGAAGCACATATCTGCCGTCATGCAGATAGAAAACGAAATAGCTTTCATACCATATCCTTGGTTCATAGGGAATGAGCCCTCGTCTTCGGCCCGAGCTGTGCTTCACATCATACATATGGTGGATGGGTACATCTATGAACACAGCCGAATCGTCGATCTGTGCCCATATTTGTGATGTTTGCAGTGTATAGAGAAAAGCAACGATGCAGCCCAGCACGGTCAACAGGCAGAGGATCACTGTAACCGTCGAAAACCCGATGCCTACTGTAATGAACAGACATATTCCGGCGGCAATGACTCCGGCAGCGAGCATTTCATTTCTGGCATCCTTATTTTCCGCCATACGGATTTCGTCGATCAGATCCTGCGTGGCGATATTCCACAGCGGCGGTTCGATCCTCGACACGATTATACGTTCATCGGGTGTGAGATGCTGTTCATAGCAAAAGCAGATGAGCAATACGATAAGAGGTGCCAAGAAAAAAGCGGCAATTGTAGTATCGATTTTCAGGTCAAGAGCCAAAAACAGAAGTGGTGTAAGAAATGCAGCAGCCAGCGCCAGATAAATGGGATATTGTTTTCCACCGAAAGGGCAGGCATATTTCAGGCGCTTCATCGTGTTTCGCCTCCTCTTTTGATGAGACAATGGTTATTTCTGAAACAGTCTGAACACATCCTGACAGGTAATGGCGATCATCAGCAGCATCAGCAAAGCCAATCCCACGAAATGGATCTTTGCCTCTGTTTCAGCCTTAACAGGCTTTCTGCGAATGGCTTCGATGATCAAAAAGACCAGTCTGCCGCCATCCAGAGCAGGGAATGGGATCAGATTGAACATACCCACATTGACCGTGATGAAGGACATCAGCGAGAATAGTGACAGCAGCTTTTCCCGCAGTGTAGGACTTTGTGTTACGATTTGTGCAGTGGTATCCACAATACCCACCACACCGGAAAGATCATGAAAACCGTATTTTCCGCTGATCAGATCCATCAGAGAGATCCAGATCAGACGTGCGGTCGAGAGGATCTCGCGGCAGCTGTGTGACAGCACTGTACCGAAGGTTTTCTGTTGTCCATAGACATAAAAATCAAGCAGTCCTTCGGTAGCAGTATCTAAGAATTTTACATTTTCCAGCGTGACCTTTTCGCCGGCACGTTCCACAACGACCGTAAAGGTTTCGCAGTTATCGTTTTGCAGGGCATAAGAGATATCCGTTGCAGTAAAAATATGCAGTCCGTTGATAGAAATAAAGCGGTCATCGGGCTGCAGCCACTGAGAAGAGGTAGCAGTGCTTTCTCCGGCTTCATTGGTATGAAAACTGGAGACAGTAGTAGAGGTAATGCCGGTATCGATACAGGTTGTAGCAATGATCAGTACAAATCCAAGAATGATATTCATAACAGCACCGGCAACAGTTACCAGGATTCTTTGCCAGACTGGTTGACGGCGGAATGCTCTGGGATCTTCGCTGTTTTCGTCTTCGCCCTCCATGGCGCAGTAGCCGCCGATGGGCAGCAGCCGGAGACAATACAAAGTTTCGCCTTTTTGTTTTTTGATCAGAGCAGGTCCCATGCCGATGGCAAATTCCAGCACACGGATACCGCATTTTTTGGCCACAAGAAAATGTCCCAGCTCATGCACGAGAATAATGATGCCGAAGCAAAGAATCGCAGCCAGGATGGAAAGAATATTCATGGATTGCTCCTTTCAAGAGACAACAGGTAATTATATTGTAAGATGTTCAGCAACAAATTCCCGTGCCATACGATCGGCACGAACTACATCTTCGTAGCAGGTAAGCGGCTCTGATGGGAGTGTATCAATGGCTGTGTTCACAAGCTTGCCGATCTGCAAAAAAGAGATCTTTCGGGCAAGAAAAGCAGCCACGGCAGCTTCATTCGCACCATTGGCGATACAGGGAGAAGAACCGCCCATTTCACTGGCACGGATGCAGGCTGTCAGACAATCAAAGGTTTCAAAATCGGGCTTTGCAAAGGTCAGAGTACCGTAATCTGTAAGAGAAAGCGGTTTTGTGGGACAAGAAAGTCGTTCCGGATAAAGCAGAGCATATTGGATCGGGATTTTCATATCCGGTACGCCCATTTGTCCGATCATGGATTCATCCTCATATACAACAGCAGAATGCAGAACACTTTGGCGATGCACGACGATCTCGATTTGATCAGGTGTCAGATCAAAGAGCCAGCGCGCCTCAATAAATTCCAATCCTTTATTCATCAGTGTAGCAGAATCAATGGTAATTTTATTTCCCATGCTCCAGTTGGGATGCTGCAGCGCTTGCTCCACAGTAATTGTTTGCAGTTCTTCTTTTTTCTTTCCGAAAAACGGGCCGCCGGATGCTGTGAGGATGATTTTTTTCAATTGCTTGCGGCGATTTCCCTGCAAGCACTGAAAAATGGCAGAGTGCTCGCTGTCAACGGGATAAATGGGGACATTGTTTTTTGCCGCAGCATCCATTACAATGGCACCGCCTGCCACAAGGGTTTCCTTGTTGGCAAGAGCAATCGGCTTTTTCGCTTCGATGGCAGTCAGCGTAGGAAGCAGTCCTACCATACCAACCACAGAGTTCAGTAACATTTCGCTGCTTTGATGTGCTGCAATTTCACACAGACCCTCCATGCCTGCCAAAAGGCGGCAACCAAGACCGGCTGCCGCCTCCTTGAGCTCAGGATAGCGTGTTTCATCGGCAATACAAAGCAGCTCAGGTCGCAAGATATGTGCCTGCTGTACAAGCGCATCCACACGGGTATTGGCTGCCAATGCGGTTACATGCAGATGATGCATCTGTGCAACCTCGATGGCTTGTGTGCCGATACTTCCGGTAGAACCCAGAATTGCTACACTTGTCGTCATAGTATGCCTTCTTTCTTTCGGTTATGTACCGAATAAGCCAATAGAAATGATATATGCACAGAAGAATGGGAGCACCAGCAGAACGCTGTCAAAGCGATCCAAAATGCCGCCGTGACCGGGCATAATATTGCCATAATCCTTCATATCCAGCTGGCGTTTTAATACTGAAGCGCTGAGGTCTCCGATGGTACCGAGAATACCGCAGGCCAGAGCCAGCATGACGATAGAAAACCAGCTATATGTAATAGGAGTTCCCTGCTGCTTCATAATGGCTCCATAGACCAGTACAAACAGAACAAATACGATTACATTGGCGATCAGACCGCCAAAGAAGCCTTCTACGGTTTTCTTGGGACTGATATTGGGGCAGAGCTTATGCTTTCCGAGAAAAGTGCCGGTGAAATAGGCACTGGAATCGGCTACCCATGCACCGCACAAAGCCAGCACGACATAAATGATGCCATGCTTTTCGTCGCTGTGATTGAGAATCACGGCAGAAGAAAGTGCATTGGGAATCAAAAACATACCTGCAAGGATACAGAAAAAGCTTCTTGATTTCATACGCATCTGGTGCAGGATATAATCAAAGAGCACAATGATGCTGCAAATGACAGTCAGCAGCAGTTTATATCTTGCCACAACACCCACCGACATGATCGGGAGCAGCAGTGCATAGGTAAGACCCGAAAAGAATGAGAGCTTATAATGTTGCATATCATTGGCATGGTAAAATTCAAACAGGGTAATGACCGACACAATACCGATGCATAAGGGGAACAGAAAGGTATTATGTAAGAATAATACCACAAGAGCAAGGGCAATACCAATGCCGGAAGAAATTAATCGAGTGGTCATGATGCACGCGGCTGTGGAACGCCGCACTCCTTTCTAAGATGAACAGAAGCCGAAATCGTATAAAAGAATTACAGCCCGCCGAATCGACGATTGCGCTTGGCATAGGCAATCAGCGCGTTGTCAACATCCTTGGAAGAAAAATCGGGCCAGAGTGTATCACAGAAATACAGCTCTGCATAGGCAGACTGCCACAGCAGAAAATTGGAGATCCTGAACTCACCGCTGGGACGGATCATCAGATCTACATCGGGCAGCTCTTTGGTATAAAGCGCATGGGAAATGGTCTCTTCGGTGATATCCTCGGGCTGCAGCGAGCCATCCTTGACCTGCTGAGCAAGCTGCTTGAAGGCATTGACCATTTCATGGCGAGAACCGTAATTGACAGCAAGATTTAAGGTCATTTCCTTGAAATCTTTGGTATCTTCTTCGATGGACTCAAAGCCGCTTTTCAAATCGGGAGAAAAGGCGGATTTATCTCCAAGAACGATCAGCCGCGTATTTTCGGTCATATGTTTTCTGACTTCTACCAGATATTCCCGCATCAGCTCCATGATCTTGCTGACCTCTTCATCGGGACGTTTCCAGTTTTCGGTAGAAAAGGCATAGAAGGTGATGTTTTCGATGCCGATATCCTTACAGTACCGGACGATCCGCTTGAAATTGCGAGCACCTTCTACATGACCTGCCGTGCGGGGCAGACCGCGCTTTTTTGCCCATCTGCCATTGCCGTCCATGATAAAGGCGATATGCTTAGGCAGAAATTCGGCGGGAACAGGAGGTGTTTTTGCTTTTGGCTTAGCCAATATTGTTCATCCTTTCACGAGGATTTTTTCCTGCTTCAAAAAACAAAAGGCAGGAACGAGCAACGGTGCGTGTCCCAACCTTTTGTCATGCGGCAAGCCTTACAGGCTCATGATTTCCTTTTCCTTTGCGGAAACGAGCTGATCGATCTCTGCGGTATAGCGATCGGTCAAAGCCTGCACCTTCTTGTCGGCATTCTTGAGGTCGTCTTCGGTGATTTCAGAGTTTTTCTTCATCGTTTTATATTTTTCGATGACATCACGGCGTTCATTGCGCACACTGACTTTTGCCTCGTCACCGTATTTTTTAATGGTTTTGCAAAGCTCCTTACGGCGATCCTCAGTGAGCTGAGGGAAGACCAGACGGATGGATTTGCCGTCATCGGTAGGATTGATACCCAGATCGGAATTCAAGATCGCTTTGGTGATTTCGCGAATCATGCTGGTTTCCCAAGGGGTAATGACGAGCATTCTTGCTTCGGGAACAGAAACAGAAGCAACTTGCGGAATGGGGGAAGGTGTTCCGTAATAATCCACTTGGATCTTATCCAGAACGGCGGGATTTGCACGTCCTGCACGGATGGTTGCGAACTCATCGGCCAAACGGGAGATCACTTTTTTCATACGATTTTCGCAGTGGTCGAGCTTTTCTTTCATAATCTCAATCATGATTGTACTCCTTGTGATTTGTTTTATTGTATGAATGTACGGCAGGGTTCATACCTGCGGATTGGTAGAGACCAGTGTGCCGATGGTTTTACCCATAGCGGCATCGAAAATATTATCGGGACGAGCCAGATCAAAAACCAGCATCGGCATATTATTATCACGGCAGAGCGTAGCAGCAGTGCTATCCATAACAGCGAGCTGGCCACTGAGTACTTGATCGAAGGAAAGTACGTCATATTTGACGGCATCTTCATAACGATTGGGATCCTTATCGTAGACACCGTCGACCATGGTAGCCTTCAGCAGGATATTGGCTTCCACCTCAACAGCACGAAGGGCAGCAGCGGTATCGGTAGAGAAAAACGGATTGCCTGTGCCGCAGCCGAAGATAACGATACGGCCTTTTTCGAAATGGCGCATTGCACGATTACGGATATATGGTTCAGCGATCTGTGTCATAATAATGGCTGTCTGAACACGGACAGCACAGCCAATGGATTCCAGTACATCGGCCAGAGCCAGAGCATTCATTGCTGTTGCCAGCATGCCCATATGATCGGCACGGGTACGATCCATTGCACCGGAGGAACGACCTCTCCAGAAATTGCCGCCGCCGACGACGATGGCGATTTCCACACCGGCATCGGAGCATTTTTTAATGCTTTGACAGATGGGAGTAATGACATCATAATCCAGACCGGTTTTCTTGGTGCCTGCGAGAGCTTCCCCGCTTAATTTGAGGAGAATGCGCTTATATTTCGGCTCCATTGGATACACCTCCAAAAATCTATATACATCTATTATACACGATTATTTTTGTTCTGTAAAGAGGAAATGAGGAGAAAAATAGTTTTTTCGGAATTTTTCCGTATTTTTCCGCTGATATCAAACAAGATCATGGCAGCCATTGAATAAACGCAGTTTTGTCGTTGCGATTATAGCCGGCTTGTTCATAGAATTGCAGTGTGCTTTCCTGTTTTGCTCCGGTCAGCAGCATCATTTTATAGCAATTTTGCTGGATCGCGATTGCTTTTGCGTAATCCAGACAGGCAGATGCATAGCCTTGCTTACGGTATGCGATATCGGTAATAACGTTTTCGATCAGTGCATAGGGCCGCTGTCCTCTGGTCAGATTCGGGATGATCACGCAGACGCATGAGGAAATGATCGTTCCTTGTTCCTCTGCAACGATGATATGATGATTGGAATCTTCACAGATGGTATGCCAGACAGCGAGCACTTCGTCGGTGATTTCGGGGAATGGGTTATCGTGCAGCTGCATATAAAGATGCATGAGACCCTCAAAATCCTGCGGGGTAATTTCACGGATCATAGCGGTACTCCCTTCGAACATAAATCAAAAGAATTATATCATATTCATGGACAAAATGCAATGCCGGGATACCAAAAAAGCACTTCCGACGATGAAATCGGAAGTGCTTTTGCGTTTGTAGAAATTACTTCATCATGCTGGCAATTTCTTCTGCGAAGTTGTCAACACGCTTTTCAATGCCTTCGCCGCAGATGAAACGAACGAAGCTTGTAACGGTGATGGGGCTGCCGGCAGACTTGCCGCATGCTGCGACATACTGCTCAACGGTCTCGCCCTCGCCCTTAACGAACTCTTGGCAGAGCAGGCAGTTATCCTTGTAGTAAACGCCCAGCTTACCCTCAGCGATTTTAGCCAGAACAGCCTCGGGCTTATTAGCCATCTTGGGATCGTCAGCCATCTGAGCCATAACGATCTTCTTCTCCTGCTCGATGATATCGGCAGGAACCTCTTCCTTAGTCAGATAGGTTGCTTTCATAGCATCAGCCTGCAGAGCAACATCGTTCAGGCAATCCAGAACAGCAGCGGTAGCACCTGCCTCGCAGGAAGCAACGACCAGAACGCCTTCCTTCTTGTTGAAGTGAACATATTCTTTAACAATGCCTTCAACGCGAGCAAAGCGGCGGATCTGCAGATTCTCGCGGAACTTGAGGAAGATCTCATCCAGAGCTTCCTTCACAGTCATATCGGTGCCGTTGAACTTTGCAGCCTTCAGAGCTTCCAGATCAGCAGGATCGGTAGCCAGAACGGTTTTTGCCAGACCCTCGCAGAAACCGATAAACTCTTCGTTCTGAGCAACGAAGTCAGTCTCGGAGTTAACTTCAACGATTGCACCGGCGGTGTTGTCCTCGTTTACAATAGCGATAACAGCGCCTTCGGCAGCAACACGATCAGCCTTCTTTGCCTGGTTTGCCAGACCCTTTTCACGCAGCAGAACGATTGCCTTCTCGACATCGCCGTCAGCTTCGGTCAGAGCCTTCTTGCAGTCCATCAGACCAACACCGGTGGACTTACGCAGATCATTGACATCTTTTGCAGTAAAATTAGCCATAACAATACTCCTCCTGCTGCCGGTTGCGGCAGCGTATTTATTGGCTGCGCCTTTCAGCGGATGCGAAAGGCGCAGATAACATTCGTAGGATTACTCAGCAGCAGCTTCCTCTGCTTCGGCAGCGGGAGCATCAGCGATATCAGCACCCTGACGGCCTTCGATCACAGCGTTTGCAATGGTGCCTGCGATCAGCTTGACAGCACGGATTGCATCGTCATTGCCGGGAATAACGTAGTCTACATCATCGGGATCGCAATTGGTATCAACGATAGCAACGATCGGGATGCAGAGCTTCTTAGCTTCGGAAACAGCAATCTTCTCCTTGCGGGGATCGACGATGAACAGTGCACCGGGAAGCTTGCCCATATCCTTGATGCCGCCGAGGAACTTCTCGAGCTTCTCGATCTCGAGGGTCAGCTTACCGACTTCCTTCTTGGGAAGCAGGTTGAAGGTGCCGTCAGCTTCCATTGCACGGAGCTGCTCGAGACGCTTGATTCTCTGCTGGATGGTCTTGTAGTTGGTCATCATACCGCCAAGCCAACGAGCGTTGACATCGTAGGAACCGGAGCGGAGAGCCTCTTCACGGATAGAATCGGCAGCCTGCTTCTTGGTACCGACAAACAGAACGGACTTGCCCTGTGCAGACAGGTCACGGATGAAAGCGTATGCTTCCTCCAGCTTCTTAACGGTCTTCTGCAGATCAATAATGTAGATGCCGTTGCGCTCCGTAAAAATGTAGGGAGCCATTTTGGGGTTCCAGCGTCTGGTCTGGTGACCGAAGTGGACACCGGCCTCGAGGAGCTGTTTCATAGATACTACGCCCATGGATAAATCCTCCTAGATAATAAAAAATATTTGGTTTTGACCTCCGGACGGCACAAGGAGAAACCGCAGCCGATGCTGCCATCGGACCCGGGCGGCTGTGCTCATTCCGTGCGAAGTGCGGTACTATTATATCATATTTTCTGCAGCTTTGCAAGGGGTCATTCTGCTTTTTCGTCTCGACGATACAGAAAATATTCCTTTTACTGTCTTATTCTTTTTGTGCTATATGCCGAAAGCGCGAGGATGGATATTCGCATAGCGTAAAAAAGCCGCAGACGCTTGTCGGGAGCGTGGTCTGCGGCTTTTGGATAAATTGGTGTTACGATTCCTTCAATGCAGCGAAGGCGTGGTCAACAGTTTTCTGCTCACAAGGCTTGGTAAACAGGGAAACAATCGGAGTAACGATTATGGAGAGTATCATCAGAACAGCGCCGGCGTTGATCGGAGATGCCAGATTCAGCGGCAGGGAAGCAGCCCAATTGACGATTGCGGAGCACTGCTGCGGGAAGAACGAGAAGATGAACATATGGGAAAGGGTAAGTGTGATGCCCATGCCAAAGCTGACCCATACAGCGGTTTTCGTGGTGCGCTTGCCATAAAGTCCCCAGATGAACGGACCCAGGAAGGATCCGGAAAGAGCACCCCAGGAATAGCTCATCAGAGCAGAGATGGAAGCGTTCTTGTTCAGAGCGACAAGAACGGAGATCAGCAGAAATACGGCGATCAGGACACGCATGACGACGAACTCGTTTTTATCGCTCAGCTTACCCTTGCATGCGGGACGGATCAGATCATGTGCCATGGTTGTGGAGGAAGTGAGCACTAATGCGGACAATGTGGAGAGAGAAGCGCTCAGTACCAATACGACCACCAGACCGATCAGCAAGCTGGGAAGAGCGGCTTCCAGCATGGAAGGAACGATAGCGTCGAATTCCGGTTTGCCATTGGCGAGGAGCTTGATGATCGTTTTATCACCGTCTCCATCGGGATTCAGTGTGCAGAAGAGTCTGCCGAAGCCGCCGATAAAATAGCAGCCGCCGGAAACGATCAGACAGAAGATCGTGGAGATGATCATGCCACGGGTAATATCCTTTTCGTTGCGGATCGCATAGAACTTATGTACCATCTGAGGAAGTCCCCATGTGCCCAGTGAGGTGAGCAGGATGACACCGATCAAATTGATGGGATCAGGGCCGAGCAGAGAGGCAAGAGATCCTTGCGGCACAGAGCTGTCAGAAATTGCAGCGAGCTTATCAACTGCTTCGGACAAACCACCTTGATAATTTACAATGCAGCCGACAACACAGGAAATGCCGATCAGCATGATGATACCTTGAATGAAATCGTTGATGGCAGTTGCAGAATAGCCGCCCAGTACGACATATACTGCACTGAGCAATGCCATGCATACGATCATGATCTCATAGGCATGATCTGATTGGATGTTGAATGCCATGGCGAACAGACGGGAAAGTCCGTTGTAAACCGAGGCGGTATAAGGGATCAGGAACAGGAAAACAATCAGGGAAGCAGCGGTTTTTATTGCTTTGGAACCATAACGCTTTTCGAAGAAATCGGGCATGGTCTTCGCTTCCAGATGCTTGGTCATCAGGCGGGTTCGTTTACCGAGCACGGCCCATGCAAGGGTAGCACCGATCACAGCATTACCAACACCGATGAGTGCGGCGGAAATACCGTAGCTCCATCCAAATTGTCCTGCGTAACCTATGAATACGACGGCAGAAAAATATGCCGTACCAAATCCGAAAGCGGTCATCCACGGACCGATCTTATTACCGCCGAAAACAAAGTCATCCACACTGCGGGTTCGTTTGGAGGTGATGATGCCGATGGTCACCATCAGTGCCGCATAAACCAGCACGATCAATAGGGTAAAGACGTTCTCCATGATAAGCTCCTTTATAAATAGTATAGATTGCTTTGCATATCACTTTAGCGGTGTGTAGTAGCAACACTGCAAAGCTTTAATGCGACAAAGTGATTGTACCACATTTTATCGCAGTTGTCAAGTGCTTTTTTGAAAAGCAACAAATCCGACAAAAAACGCTGTATTTACAGCAGGATTTCGTGTAAGTTAAACTCATAGTATTCTGTTGCGATTTTGCCTTTTCTTGCAAAAGCTTGTAAAATCATACTTATTATATACAAAATGTAAATCATGTAATTTTTTCGTTGGTCAAGATGCACAAAAACTTGCAACCATTTTTTTCACTTCCTACAAAGTTTTGGAATTCACTTTACAAGCGCAAAAAGATGTATTATAATATCGTTAGTGATAACTGCGTGATAGCTACGTGGAAATAACAGCGATAATATTACAATGAGTAATATTGAGCGAAGAAACTCGTCACGGGGAGTGCTTTGCGGTGCTTGGAAACTTCATACATACGTACTTTTCATCATGAACCAATGAGAAAAGGATATCATGCAGTGCGCTGTACGTTATCTTTCGGTATAATTTGAAGCTTGTACTGGCTTCGGTTATATAAACAAAAAATGGGAGGGTATTTACACATGCTGAAAAAATCATTCGGCAAACGCGTAGCAAGCGGTATTGTGACAGCTACAATGCTGGCAAGCGCTTCTATCGCTGTCTTACCGGGCATGGCTATGACCGCATCTGCCGGCGAGCTGCTTGGTATGACTGACTTCGACGATGGCGTTGGCTTGCCTTGGCATACCTGCGTCACCCAGCCTGCACAGCTCGAATTCTCTATCAGTGGCGGTACTTACAACATTAAGATCATTGAGAACGGTGGTACTGATGTTGGCGGTGCATCTCGTTGGGATGCGCAGTTCCGTCACAGAAAGCTCAGAATTCGTTCCGGTGATGTTTATACCGTAAAGGCTGAGATCACTGCTGATGCTACCGGTTCCATCTACACTAAGATCGGTGACCTGAGCGGCAGCGTTGAGCTCTGGCACAATGGTATGGGCGACAACCAGGGCAGATTCGGCAACACTTTCGATTCCACTTGGGATCCGATTCCTGTTACTGCAAATCAGACTCTGGTCATCGATTCCACCTTCACTTCTTCCGGTGAAATGGAAGTTGCTGAGTGGGCATTCCACTTCGGCGGCGCAGGTGAGCACCAGTCTACTGACTGTATGCCCAACGGTGCGACTCTGAAGTTTGACAACATGAGCTTGGTCAATGAGACCAGAGACGATGATGACTACAAGCCTCCGGCAGAAGTTCCGGAATATGGTGTGCACGGTAACCAGGTTGGTTACTACACCAATCTGAACAAGAAGGCAACTTATCATGCTGCCTCCAGCTTCAGCAATCAGAAGGTTTCCATTATCGATGCCAACAGCGGCAAGGAAGTTTACTCCGGTACCGCTAAGGGCGGCAGCACACTGGATAAGGATTCCGGTTTCTACACTGCTGTTTTCGATTTCTCTGACTTTACCACACCCGGTACCTACTACTTCGCAACCAGTGGTACCACTCGTGATTCTTATGATTTCGTGATCGGCGATGATATTTATGAAGGCGTTCTGACCAATGCTGTCAACTACTTCTATCAGAACCGTTCCGGTATCGCAAAGGATACTGCATACATCACCTCTACCGGTGAGAATGCGTCTAAGGACATTCTGGCTGATAAGGCAGGTCATAACCCTGATACTGCATACATCCAGAACGCATGGATCAAGGCTTACAAGAACGACGGTTCCGACGTTCAGAAGTCTAACGGTCAGATCACCGCTACCGGCGGTTGGTATGATGCCGGTGACCACGGTAAGTACGTTGTTAACGGCGGTATCGCTGTCTGGACTCTCCAGAATATGTACGAGTGGTCTCTCAACGAGAACAATAACACCTCTGCCGACAAGTTCGCAGACAAGTCCGGTGTTGTCGTAGTTCCTGAAGCAGGCAACGGCGCTCCTGATATTCTCGACGAGTGTAAGGTTGAGTTGGATTGGTTCTACGATATGCTCGTTCCTTCCAGCTATTCCATGACTTATGACACTTCTATGTGCGGTGGTAAGGATACCAAGAAGTACACCGACATGGTATTCCATAAGCTGCATGACTCCAAGTGGACCGGTCTTGCCGTTCACGCTTGGGACTACATGGATAGCAAGGACTGGGCCGGTATTACTCGTATTGTAAAGCCTCCGTCCACTGCTGCAACTCTGAACGTAGCTGCTTCCGCTGCACAGGCATCTCGTCTGTGGGAAGATTATGATGCTGCTTACGCTAAAGAATGTCTTGAAATGGCAGAGAGAACCTATACAGCTGCAAAGGCAAATCCTGAGCTGTATGCTCCTCTGGATCAGGCAATCGGCGGCGGCGCTTACGGCGATAACAATGTTGCTGATGACTTCTACTGGGCAGCTTGCGAGCTGTATATCACTACCGGCGATTCCAAGTACCTGACTGATCTTGAGTCCTACAAGGAAGCATATCAGCTGGTTTACAGCCTCGATGGCGGTGAGAACAGCGGTTCCTTCACCTCTTTCAACTGGGGTAACACTGCTGGTCTGGGCACTCTGTCCCTGTACCTGAACTCCGATAAGGTAGCATCCAAGGCTGCTGCTATTAGCGATTCCATCGTTGCTGCTGCTGACGCATATGTTGCTAAGGAAGCAGAGCAGGGCTTCGGTATTCCTTACAAGGGCACTGCATTTGAAGATCCGATCAACCTCGGACCTGGCGTTGTTGTTGAAGGCTATGAGTGGGGTTCCAACTCCATGGTTGTAAACAATGCGATCGTTATGGCATATGCTTACAGCGCTACCGGCGATGCTAAGTATCTGAACGGTGCTTCTGAAGCTATGGACTACATCTTTGGCCGTAACGCTATGGACTTCTCCTATGTTACCGGTTACGGTACTTACCACTGCATCAATCCTCACCACAGATTCTGGAGCCATGAGCTCGATTCCGCATTCCCGTATGCACCTGCCGGTGTTATGTCCGGTGGCCCGAATGCTGGTATGCAGGATCCCTACGTTGCTGGTGCAGGTTATGTTCGCGGTAAGGTTGCATCTCAGCTCTGCTACGTTGACTCTATCGAGGCTTGGTCTGTAAACGAGGTTACCATCAACTGGAACTCTCCGTTTGCATGGATCATGAGCTTCCTGGAGGACGAGGCAAATGCTGAGCTTGATCCTCCCGGTCCCGGTACTGATCCTGATCCTGATCCCGAGGCTAGCCTCTACGGCGACGTTAACTGCGATGGCGTTGTTAAGATTGATGACGTTGTTCTGCTGAACCGTTACGTTGCTGAAGATACTACCATTAATGTTACTGCACAGGGCGTTCTGAATGCTGACTGCGCATACACTGGTAAGATCGATTCCGATGACAGTACTGCTATCCTGCAGTATCTGGCTGGTCTCCTTACTCTGGGTGAGCTGGGTCCCCAGTAATTTCCACAAATAAAAATAGTTGGTCTCTTCGGAGACCAACTATTTTTTTCTTTTAAAAACGATGGTATATATAAGAATCGTTGCGATCTTGTGTTTGGATGTCGTTGACATTTCCTTGCGGGTGTGCTATCATTATTTTGTATTTGTTGAAACTCGTATTGTTATTACTATGGAGGAATAGTGGACATGAAAACTGCACTGATTGTAATTGATATGCAAAACGATTATCTTTATGAGAAGAGAAAAGATATCTTCGCTTACAATACAGCGGAACTCACCACCACAGTCAATGCGCTGATCCATCAATACGCCGAAAACGACTGTGACATTATATATATCCGTCACATTATTCAGAATTTGCCTACCAACCGCCTGCTCTTTGGTTATTCCATTGCAGGAACAGAAGGCGCTGAACTGTTTAGCGGATTGGATGTCGTTTCAGAATACTGTTTTGATAAACTTGTTGGCGATGCGCTTTCCAATAAAAAATTGCGTGAGCTTATACAGCAAAATGGATATGAAATGTTGCATCTGTGTGGTTTGGACGAATATGGCTGTGTGACTGCTACTGCACTCGGAGCCGCAAGACGAGGGATAAAGGCAGCGATCATCCGCAAAGGTACAGCCACAGTGTTTCCGGAAAAGAAAGCGTCCAAAGTGCAAGCGAAGCAGAATAAAGCGGGAATCAAGTATATTTGAATTCTGATTTGTCGTTATGACGCCAAAAACCTGAGAAGGAAAAGTCTTCTCAGGTTTTTCTGATATATTGCCATTTTACATGATTATTCGCTTGTTCCTGTTGTGGCAGTTGATTCCGTGGCGGAAGTTTCGCTGCTTTCAGCAGTACCTGTGACAGCACTCTCACCGGTGCTGTTTGGGTGATAATCGCTGAATTGAATATCTAAAGGCTGATTGGGAATGGAAAAAGAGGCAAGCGTGCCATCCTGCTGGAACGTTAATGTGTAATTGCCACCCTCGGTTTCGCCGCTGACAGTCCATGTACCGTCATCATTTTTGGTACATGGAATCGACTCTTCCTCTGCGATCGCATCCAATACGTCAATGAGTAATACCAGCATAGATTTAGCCGGCAAGGCCGTTTTGGGAATCGTAAAAGATAGTCCTTTATAGCTCGCACTGACCGCATCGCCTTCAAAACTGAGGATCACACCGGCAAGTGCGGATGGCTCAGAAAATGCAGCATCCCAGTTTTCGTCGCCATAACGCGTTAAAAGCAGTTTCGCTTCATTGTCATCTTGATAGGTCATCTCTGCCTGTACTGAATATGCGTCATCCAGTTTCGGAGAGAATGGCGTTTCTGCAGCGGCTGATCCACAGCCGGAAAGCAGCAGCATACTCAGCGGCATGGCATAAAGCAGGACATTCTTCATAAAAACAATGGGCTTCATCAAAGCAACCTCCAAAGATAAATTTGCATTCGACGACCGTTGTTTTTTATGAGGAATGTCCTCTTCTTTTTGATTATCAGTCTGATGTTTGCTCCATCTGAGCAAATATTTTCGGCAGCTGTCGGATGATATCACGAGGCAGCATCGCACGTCGGGAGAAGGCTTTGGCGGCTACATCGCCTGCTAATCCATGGAGATAGACTGCGATACGAGCGGAGGATTCTCCATCAATGCCCTGTGCGATCAGACTACCGATCATACCGGCAAGTACATCACCGCTTCCGCCCTTGCTCATGCCGGAATTGCCTGTTGTATTGATATAGGCGCGATTTTTCGTGGCAATAATGGTTCCGGCGCCTTTGAGCACCACTGTAATATCGTACTTCTGGGCAAGGGATCTGGCGCTATCCAATCGATTTTTCTGTACTTCTTCGATAGAGCAGTCAAGCAGACGACTCATTTCGCCCGGATGCGGTGTGATAATGATAGGAGCCTTTGCCTTCTGTAATATATCTATGCAGGATGCGATGACATTTAGACCATCTGCATCCAAAATAATGGGACATTCCAATTGTGAAATCAACCTGCAAACCAGATTTCTGACAGATTCCGATTGTCCCAGACCGCAGCCGATCAAAACTGCAGTGCATTGTTTGGCATAATCCAGCAAAGTCGGCAACGCATCTTCCGTCAGCAATCCTGCTTCATCGTGCTTCAGCGGCAGGATCATGGCTTCGGGCGCATTGGCCACCATTAGGTGACAAGCATCCGGCACGGATGCCAGACAAATCGTGCCGACACCACAGCGTATTGCGGCATTGCCTGCCAGCAAGGCTGCGCCGGGCATTCTGGTTGAGCCTGCGATACAGAGCAGTCTGCCGAACATCCCTTTCTGACTATGGAGTGGTCTTTTGGGCAGTAGATCATGGACATCACGTTCGGCAAGCATATACATCTGATAATCCATCTGTTCGAAGATCTGCTCCGGAATACCCATATCGATCAGTACGATATCGCCGCAGTGGGCCAGAAGGGGTTCTTGCATCATGCCATATTTTCCGGCAGCAAAGGTAACGGTATAATCACAGTGAATGGTACCGGGAGAAGCTTCACCTGTCAGGCCGTTTCCGCCGCTGGGGATATCCACCGCGACACAGAGCTTCTGTTCAGCCAGCGCAAACAGCCGCTGCAGCTGAGGGCTCAGAGTGTCGTGAAAGCCGGTGCCGAACACGCCATCCACAATGAGCTGTGCATCCTGCACGGCCTGTTCGATCTGTCGGAAATCTGTTAAGATACGCATGCCGGTAAGCCGTTTGAATTTTGCATAAGCGAGACGTGTTTTTGTGACGCCGCTTACCATACAGATTGTGATCTGGAATTGTGAAGCAAGGATCTGTGCTGCCACGAAGCAATCGCCGGCATTATTGCCGCTGCCGCACAAAAAAAGGATTTCTTTGAGCTGATTCCGCGAGGCGAAATCACTCAAAAAGCTGGAAAGACCTTGGCCGGCACGTTCCATCATTGTATCATATGAGAGTCCTCGACGGTCGGCTTCTTCTTCGATTTTTCGCATGATATCGGGTGTTACAAGTCGCATAACGTGCTCCTTTCCCATAAATGGCAATGGAATGCTTGATTGAATGGTGGATTATGATACTATTTCTGCGGATTGATACCGAAATCGCAGGGTACGCGGCAAGTGATCGGAACAATATTGCAGGCAGCGCTCAGTCGGTGTAAAAAGCAGCCGTACTTCACCGTGAGAGTCGTGTGTCAGCTGCATAAAATAGGCTTCCTCATCTTGTCGGCGGCACGCCAATACCAAAGTGACATGATCCTGCAGTGGTTCGGCTTCAGAGAGCTTTCCGAATGCAGTGACACGATTGAGAGAAACTGTGATCATCGGTTTGCGCTTGCGTTCCGCGATAATTTTTGTGATCGCCAGTTCGTCATCGCTGAAAACATATTCATATTCTACTTGCTCATTGGTATAAAGATACCATGTGCCGAAGGCAAATCCGAGAGAAAACAGCAGCAGGATCAGAAACCCGGTGAATAAGGCGATGACAGCTGCTGCCAGCGTGAGAAAGCAGCCTCCTACGAGGATCAGCATTGTCTTGGAATTCGATTCCGATTCACGTTTGACCAGTGCTTCGCAGTAATGGGGGTTAAGCATGAAATCATCCTTTGCTTTGCAGATTTGATTCGGAGTTTGTGTGAGTTTGCATCATGAGAACACAATCCGTTCCTGTATATAATACCATATTTTTTTCTTTATGTCAATCATAAACTAGTGAATATTTCTCGCTGCTTTCGGCAGAGGTTTTCGCGTTTTGCAGCGATAACACGTCGTTTTGAAAGAAATTCGTCTTATTGCACAATTAGGCATAAAAAAGTTAGGATAGCATATTGAAAAATGCAGCGATTATTGGTATACTAATGGAAAATGGCAGGATATTGCCATAATAAAAGGGGAATGATTATGGCTCGTAAAAAATATGGTTGTACCGTTTTGTCGCTGCTTCTGAGTGCAGCAATGCTGGGCGCAGCAATGACGCCTTACGATACTCTCAGAACAGAGGCACCTTTCTCGTTTGGCTATACGGCATCGGCAGCCGATTATGACTGGGGCAGCTATCTGAAAAAGTCAGCAGATTGGTTCAGCTCCAATGAGGCGATTTCTCTTGCCAATACGATCGTGCAGTATCAGCTTTCTGACGGTGGATGGCGCAAGGCGATGGATGATACCTCCCAGACCGGCTCTTGGGCAAAATCTACAATTGATAATGAAGCAACAACCTCGCAGATCCGTGTATTGGCCCGGGTATATCAGAAAACCGGCAATCAGACCTATCTCAATGCCTGTATGAAAGGTGTTGATCTGCTGCTGAATGGTCAATATGCCAATGGCGGATGGCCGCAGGTGTTCAATGATGCGGGAACATATCATGCACATATTACCTTTAACGACGGTGCAATGGTGCGTGTTCTGAATATCATGCTGGAGATCTCTCAGAAAACAGGCGATTTTACCTTTATTGACGATAACCGCGCCGGCAGAGCCAAAACGGCTGTGGAGAAAGGCGTGCAGTGTATTCTGGATATGCAGATTGAGCAGAACGGCGTGAAAACGGCATGGTGCCAGCAGCATGATGAGTTTACGCTCAAGCCTGCTCCGGCACGTGCTTATGAGCTGCCTTCCCTCAGCGCCAGCGAGAGTGTCGGCATTGTGGAGTTTCTGCAAAAAGTAGTGAACGGAAGAAATGAAATCGTTGCTGCGATCAATGCCGCCATCACTTGGATGGATAAGGTGAAGATCATGGGCATTAAGGTGGAAAGCACCGGCGATGATCGCATTGTCGTGCAGGATCCTTCCGCAGGTCCTATCTGGGCGAGATTTTATAGTCTGGATAACAATAAGCCGATGTTTGTGGATCGTGACGGCTCAATCCATGATACAATGGCAGAGTTGAGTCAGGAACGGCGTACCGGATATTCTTGGTACGGCAGCTGGCCTAAGAACTTGGTTGCCGGTGGCTTGATGACTGAAATAAAAACCGAGATCAGCGGAAGCTGTATAGCCTCCATGGAGCTGTTTGACAGCGCCAACAGCGGCGATTGGGTGATCCGTCAGGATCTTGCGGTTGGCAGCAATGTGTTCGGAGATCGTGATTTCACCTATACCGCTGTACCCGATGCACTGTTGGGCGCAGAATATGTTTTGTCAGCCTGTGATTCCAAGAACTATACCGGAGAGCTGGCAGTCCTTAAAGCAGCAGAGCCGATTACACTCTATGTTGCATTGGATACCCGTCTGACACCCGTACCGTCATGGATCGCGGAGCGCGGCTTTACGCAAACCGATATGACGCTTGCCATCAGCAACGATGTCACCTTCAATGTCTATCAGAAGGCATT
>JAZOCU010000031.1:0-13259 GCA_045596625.1 Oscillospiraceae bacterium
ACAGAACCTATGGACTACCTGTGACAGTAAGCCGCTGTTCCAATAACTATGGCCCTTATCATTTTCCCGAAAAGCTGATCCCGCTGATGATCGCAAACGCGCTCAACGATAAGCCTCTGCCGGTGTATGGAGAGGGTTTGATTGTACGTGACTGGCTGTATGTGGAGGATCATTGCAAAGCAATAGATCTGATCCTGCAGAAGGGCAGAGTCGGTGAGGTGTATAATATCGGCGGACATAATGAAATGCGTAATATCGATATCGTAAAGCTGATCTGCAAAGAGCTTGGCAAGCCGGAAAGTCTGATCACCTATGTGGCAGACCGAAAAGGACATGATATGCGTTATGCAATTGATCCGACCAAGATCCACACAGAGCTTGGCTGGCTGCCGGAAACCATGTTTGCAGACGGCATCAAGAAGACCATCCAATGGTATCTTGAGAATCGAGAGTGGTGGGAGACCATCATTTCCGGTGAATACCGTGATTATTATGATAAAATGTATGGCAATCGAGCATGATGCAATATCAGAAACTGTCCCAATTCGGACAGTTTCTCTTTTTTGTAAACGTCGTAGATAATACAAGAAATAATAGTTGTTGATTGACAAAGACGATTGGATATGCTATAATAATAGCAATATCAAGGCGATTTTTCAAAAATGCTTATTGTGAGGGGAGCAGTGCTATGGAGAAGAATCGTGTCTTTTTGCGAATCATTTTAATATCATTGCTCTGTATTATTCTCGGATTCAGCGGATTGTATTTGTATTGCACCATTGTATCATCAAAACAGCATGTTTATTATTTTGATTCACCCGAAGCAATGCCTAAGAATGGCCTTTCGTTAACGCTTACCGTATCCAAGGAATGGTACGACAGTACATTCCATCCCGAAGCGCCTATGGGAGCGCAGTATGATATAGTAATGCAGATCGATCCGAAAGCAAAGTTTGATAACTGGACAGTATCATTGGAGCTTGATGGTGATGCTTATATTGACAGTGCATGGAACGGCACATTGGCCAGTGAAAATGGTGTGGTTTCCTTTGCACCCGATGAAATGGATACCCGAACCTTTGGTGCTGTAATATATTCACAGCAGATTCTGCAGCTAAAGGGATATACTATTTCCGGTAACCATATTACCAATATGCGAGATACACAGGTGTTTGTGGTATTGCTTGTGGCTGCCTTTGCATGGATCGTGGCTGTGATTGCACATATTGCTGTATATCTGCGTACACGCAGCTATATTAAGCGTCAAACTTTGGACATGAAGATTATCAATCAGGCAATGGATACGTTTGCTAGCTTTATTGATGCCAAAGATTCCTATACCAAGGGTCATTCTCAACGTGTTTCTGCATATAGTGTAGAAATCGCATTCCGAATGAAGCTGGACAGCGAAGAAATTTCGCATATTTTTTATACTTCTATGCTGCATGACTGTGGTAAAATCGGAATCTCTGATGCAGTGCTGAAAAAGAATTGCGAGTTGACAGAGGAAGAATATACGCTGATCAAATCTCATACGACATTAGGAGCACAAATGCTGCGAAATTTCACAGCGATTCCCGGTATTCAGGATGGTGCCCGCTTCCACCATGAGCGATATGATGGCAAAGGATATCCTTCGGGATTAAAAGGAGCAGAGATCCCGCTTTGTGCTCGTATTATCTGTATCGCTGATGCTTTTGATGCCATGAGCAGTGACCGTTGCTATCGTGGCAATATGGATACAGAATCCATTATCGATGAGCTGCAGCAGAATGCAGGTAAGCAATTTGATCCTCATATTGTCGGATATATGATCGAAATGATTCGGGATGGATTTGTCTCTGAAGTACAAGCCAATTATCCGGTTTCCTTCTTTGATGAAAAATCAGATGCAGTAAAGTAATTTCTATAAAAGCAGCCTCTTACACAAGTGGCTGCTTTTATTTTTGAGCGATTATAGAAAAATCGAACCCCGTTACGCAACGCATAACGGGGTTCGATTCGCAGGAGAGTATGATAGGATGAAGGGATTGGAATAATCGGAAAGAATTACACCAGGTCATCAATCGAAATCAGACCGGCAAGATATTGCAGCAAGTATGAAGCGTCATTTGCATTGATTCCATCAGCACCATCGCAATTACCATTCAATATGCCGATGTCAGAAATCGATATTGTAGTATCCTCAGCGATATAGCGATTCAAAAGCACAACATCATCAATCTTGATCACACCATCGTCATTGACATCGCCGGGTGTTCGTTGATCAGAAATAGAAGTGCTTGTGGTGGTAGTGGTTGTGGTTGTAGTAATGATATCCGGCATTTCCATACCATCAATGATAGCATAGTAAGCGGGCTTTGCTTGGAATCCGGAATCAAAAAGCAGCGGTACTTGATTACTGCGCCAGCTTTGATCATCCGTAACACCCCAGAACACAACAGCGGAAACATGGTCGGAATATTCCACACAAGCATCCAGAATATCGCTGTACATCTGAGCTTGTCTCTCAAGACCGGCAGCAGAGGTATCAGTAGTCGTGATATCCAACTCAGTGACTTGTACATCCAGACCGGTAGATACGTATTTGGCAAGAGCCGTCTTGAACTGTGCTGCAGAGGGGAAGCCGACATCCAGATGTGCCTGCATACCAATTCCGTCGATCAGACCCTTTTCCTTAAGATCCATCGCCATATTATAAATGGCATTCATTTTACCGTCAATGTATTCATTAAAATCGTTGTAATAGAGTTTTGTACCTGCAGGAGCGTATTTTCTTGCATATTCAAAAGCAGGTTCAATAAAAGAGTTGTCACCAAACACCTGTACCCAAGCAGATTGCCCGCTGGAAGCTTTATCAGAGCCGGGCGTACGAGGATCACCGGAATCCAGCCATGCTTCATTGACAACATCCCATGCATAGATATTCACATCAGGGTATTCCGCCTCAAGAATTTCAAATACATTCTTGATATAGTTTTCCATGCGCTTGAGCATTTTTTCCTTATCTACCCAAGCACCGGAATCAGAAAAGCCTTCTTTGAAGAACCAGTCTGGCGTCTGACTATGCCAGACAAGCACATGTCCTCTTACCGGTGTATTGGTTGCCTTACAGTAATTGAGCAGGCTGCGTGCAGCCGAAAGTGTGACCTGCGGATTGGTATCATCACCGTTATTCTCTTCCATGTAAGCGAGAGTAGCGGCTTGATCGAGAACATTTTCGGGTTTCAGCTCATTGCCGAAGGTGATAGAACGATCAAAATGTTTTTCCACAAGATCCATGAAGGAAGGGGAGGAAAGATTCGATCCCATAATGCCGGAGCCGATTATGAAATGCTCAGAATAAAGATCAGACAAAGAAAGAAGATCTTCTTGAATCGGGATGATCGGAGCTGCTTTCAGCGCAAAATCATCCACATACAGCTTACACATATTGTCAGAGGATTCGAAATAAACATAGACATTGGTAACATCATCCGTAAAGCTGACCTTGACATCGGAGAATTCCACCCAAGCATCACCCTGTACGGACATCAGATTGGAGTAACGGCGAATGCCATCGGAATCTGTATATTCCATACTGAGATTGACCGTACTGTACCATTCGCTTTTTGCACAAGCATCGATCGTATATTCAACGAAAGGCTGACAAAAATCATCTAATAAAAACTGCGGGCCATGCCAGCCTTCCGATCTGCCGGAAACACACAAAGCATAATCACCGCTGTGAACGACCTCAGTACTGATTTCCAATACTTCATCTCCGCCTCGGCCGGTAAAAATGATTTCATCGTTTTCAAAGCCTGTCTCATAAAGCACGTCTTCAGCGCTTGCGGCATCGATTGACGGCATAGTGATTGCAGCACAGGTAGCTGTGAGTAGTACGGCAAGCAATTTGCGATACTGTATCATAGAGTCCTCCTTAATAGATGAAAAGTATGCTGCTATTATAACACAAAACAGCAATCCAAGTCAATAGGAATTCTTATAAAGAGAAAATTCGCACAACTTATGATGATCGTTGTGTAAACCGAAACTAATTATATTCTAACATACGACAGCAGAAAAATCAAATAGCTTTCTTCTGATAACAGGTATAAGGAAATTACTATAATGTATCATTGTTTATATATGCAATTTCACTTTCCGCACTGCCAATGGTTTCTTCGTTGAGGTATAAAAAAGCCACCTGAATAGTCAGATGGTTTCTCATTCAATCATCTCAATGGATTTGATTTCAGAAGCATACAGCTCGATACCTGACTTTGCATTTTTGTCAGGGAGGATGCCAATGCTTTCTTCAGTTCCATCATTGTCCGGTGCAGATGTGTATGTGTCAACATAACCATCATATTCATCACCGGCAGTATCAACTATATGAACGGTTTTGAATAGATAATTACTTAGTTTTATCATTAGTTTTCCTCCTTTTTGACAAAAAGAAAAATACCGCAAACCATTTGTTTGCGGTATTTTTTGGCGGAGAAAGAGGGATTTGAACCCTCGCGACCCTTTCGAGCCCTACTCCCTTAGCAGGGGAGCCCCTTCACCACTTGGGTATTTCTCCAAAATAGGTGAACGATAAATCATATAATACGAAAAGACATGGCGGAGAGGGTGGGATTCGAACCCACGGTGCATCGCTGCATCACTGGTTTTCAAGACCAGCTCCTTAAACCGCTCGGACACCTCTCCGTTCGGAATCAGCTTAATCATTATAGCATAGAAAATTCATTTTGTCAAGAGCATTTCACAAAAAAAAATAAAAAAGGCGGAATCCATAAGAGATTCCGCCTTTTGATCAGCAACACAGTGTATCGCTCAAGCCTTGCCTACAGAACCGAACAGCTGCATTTTTTCTTCAACAGTAGCACAGATAGCATCAAAGCCGGGAGCCAGCAGCTTTCTGGGATCAAAGCCCTTGCCCTGAAGATCTTTGCCGGCCTCGACATACTTTCTGGTAGCATCAGCAAACGCAAGCTGGCACTCAGTGTTAACATTGATCTTTGCAACACCCAGAGAGATTGCCTTCTTGATCATATCCTCGGGAATACCGGTACCGCCGTGCAGAACAAGAGGCATATCACCAACAGCTTCCTTAACAGCAGCAAGAGTCTCAAAAGAAAGACCTGCCCAGTTTTCCGGATACTTGCCGTGAATATTACCAATACCGGCAGCCAGCATAGTAACGCCCAGATCAGCGATCTGCTTGCACTCGTTGGGATCAGCACACTCGCCGGCACCAACGACACCGTCTTCTTCGCCGCCGATGGAGCCAACTTCAGCTTCCAGAGAGATACCCAGAACATCACAAGCGTTTACAAGAGCAGTCGTTTTAGCAATGTTCTCCTCAATCGGGTAATGAGAGCCGTCGAACATGACAGAAGAGAATCCTGCATTGATACAAGCCTTAGCGCCCTCAAAGGAGCCGTGATCCAGATGCAGAGCAACAGGAACAGTAATATTCAGGCACTCAATCATACCCTGAACCATTCCGACAACAGTCTTATAGCCTGCCATATACTTGCCTGCGCCTTCGGAAACACCGAGGATAACAGGGGAGTTGAGCTTCTGGGCAGTCAGCAGAATTGCTTTTGTCCATTCCAGATTATTGATGTTGAACTGACCGACAGCATATTTGCCATCTCTTGCTTTTGCGAGCATTTCTTTTGCGGATACCAGCATTATGATTTCCTCCTCAATTATCAACAGCAAAATGCCGTTTGAATCATTATGGTGTACCGTATACACGACACCTTAATTATTATACATGATGTTACGTAAAAAAGCAATAGACCTGTGAAAAAAATATCATGCTGTCGATATCCATTCATCTGGACAGTAAAAAAATGGTGAATTTTACTGTATAAGTAGATCAATAGCAGTCCATACTGGCAGTATCCAATCGAAATTAAGGAGAAACACCCATGAAAAAACTGATTTTAGCAATATGTATTATAATGCTTTCGGCGGTTACTGCTGAGATGGTACAAACAGCAGAGACACTGAAAACAATTGAAGATGGCATATTGCGCCTGCATATTTTGGCAAATTCCGATTCTGAAGAAGATCAAAGTTATAAGCTTTTGGTGCGGGATGCCTTACTTGCTCGTGCAGCGGAATGGACGACGACAGCACAGAGCAAAAAGACAGCAGCAAAAGAGCTGGAAGCTCGTCTTTCAATCATTGAGTCAATCGCAGAGGAAACATTACAGGCGCAAGGTTGTTATGATGCTGTACAAGCAGAGATCTGTGAGATGACATTTCCGATTCGTACTTATGATGATGTGACGCTGCCGGCAGGCCGGTATCAAGCACTTCGTCTGCTGATTGGAGAAGGCGAAGGACAGAACTGGTGGTGCGTGATGTATCCGTCATTATGTATCCCCGCTGTGACAGAAGCAGAAACACCATCTGCAATCATGAAAGAATATTTTGATGAGTCGGTATGTGATATGACCATGAATCCGAAGCGATATCGTATCCGTTTGAAATGTGTTGAATGGTTCAGGGAGCTGTATGAATACGCTGTAGGATTAACGAAAACAACGGATGAAGATGCTTCTGAGGTAAATAGTGAATCCGGAGAAGAATCTTGATCAGAGCACAATACTGAGCTTTGTACCGTGAATCGTTTTTCGAACCAGAATTTTCCGATCGATACGTTCTTTGAGCTCGGTAACATGAGAGATGATACCGATAAGCCGTTTGCCATCGGCAAGATCAGAAAGCAGATCCAGAGCCTGTCGCAATGCATTTTCATCCAAAGAACCAAAACCCTCATCAATAAACATTGCATCAAGACGAATGCCACCGCTTTGTGCCTGCACCACATCGGATAAGCCCAATGCCAAAGCCAAGGATGCCATAAAGGTTTCACCGCCGGATAATGTAGAGACATCCCGCCATTGGCCTGTACTGCGATCAAGCACATCCAGATCAAGACCAACTTGTGCCCGCATATTTTTCGCTTCTTCTTTGCAGCGCAGCGTGAACATTCCATCTGTAAGTGTTGAAAGTCTTCGATTTGCAGCAATGATCACACGCTTAAAGTAATATTGCTGCACGTAGGTTTCAAAGGAAAGCTTTGCTTTTTGAGAGCTTTGTCCGGCGATGGTGCGGTACAGATCATTAAGGATAGTATAACGGTTTATGATCTGTAAGCGCTTCTTCTTAGCTTTCTCCAAAGCAAAGGATACCGTTTTGTGGATTTCAAGCTTTGTATAACAGCTTTTTTCCGTATCCAGCAATACAGCATAGCGATCGCTACAAGCTTTGTATTTTTCGTCGATTGCAGAGAGAGAAACAAACGGTTTTCCTGCTGCACGTTCCTGTGCAGCGGCCAACTGAGCGGCAATGGCTGCCTCCTCTTTCTGATAGGATTCGATTGCCTCTGCCATATCCTGCATCTGTGCTTCAGAGCATTTAGCGCTTTCATAGGAAGTCACATCAGCAAATCCGGCTTCTTCTATTGCTGCAAGAAATTGTGCTGAAGATTCGTTATATTGCTTTTCAAGAGCATCTAAGCGCTGCGAAGCTGCATGGATTTGTGTCCGTGCCGCTTCCATAGCCGAAAGTATTTGTGAACGATTGGACTCTGCCTGTTCAAATGCGGTCTGAATATCCCGGATCTTTTCCTTGCATTGCGTGATCTGTTCCTGCAATGCAGACTGTTCCGTATCGGGAGAGATCTTGTGCTCAGCAAGTGCAGCACGAATCCGATTCATCTGGTTTTCCTGTACATTATGGTCATTGACAGTATGCTCAAGAAGTTTTTGTGCTTGAGTTCTTGCTTGATCGGCAGCTTCCATATCAGTCTGCGTAGCAGCGTGCGCAGAGAGCACAGCAGGGGACGGATGCTCCAAAGCACCACAGACAGGGCAAGGTGTATTGGGTTGTAATTCCGCCGCGATCAGACCATATTGGCTGCGATAAAATGCTTGTTTGATCGTTTGGTAGTAAGATTCCTGCTCGGTGCTGGCAAGTAAAGCTTGTTCCAGCGCTTCCTTTTTTTGCAGCAGAACCTTTTTACAGCTTACATAACTTTGCAGCAATGGCAAACAGGCTTCTAATTCAGCAGTACGCTGTTCCAGATAGTGACGTTGTTCGTAGTTTTGTTTGGCATTTATGAAAGCGGATTCAGCATCAGGCAGCTTTTGTTCGAGGGTTAGTAAGGTTTTCTGCGCAGATTCCAGTCTTGCGGTCTCATCATGCAGTGCTTTTTGCGCTTGTTTGCTCAAAGTCTCCTTGGGCAAAATGTGAAGTGCACGCTGTGCAGGCATTAGTTTCTCACGCATGGCTTGGATATCGGGTAAGGAGGATTGATGGATCATTTGCTTTTGCAGCAGTGTTTCCACATCTTTCAGATTTTGATTATGCTGTTTGCCCTCGGTAAGCTGAGCCGTCAGTATTTCCATTTCCTTCGCAGTCGATTGCAGCTGTGCCGATAGTTGTGTTTTATGCTCAGTTTCATATTCGAGCAGATCCTGTAAGAGTGTTGGGACATATTCTAAAGCGATATCATTCTCGCAATGATGCAGCAGCATAGTATATTGAGGAAAGTCCGGTTCAGGCTGAATACGTTCCACCAGCATCGCAATGGATTGCTGAAGCTGCTCCAATTTATTTTTTTGGATCGAATTTTGTTCTTTGAGTTCGTTTTGCAGATCAGCGTAAATACTTGTATGAAAGAGTTTTTGAAATAGCTTTTTCCGATCATCACTTTTGGCAGTCAGGATTTCACGAAAATCGCCTTGTGCGATCATAACGGTCTGTGCAAACTGTGCGCGAGTCAATCCGAGCAGCTCATGGATCCGCTGGTTGACCTCTTCTTGTTTTGTCAGCATTTCTCCTGTAGAGGGACAGGAAAAGGAAGCTTCAGAGGCTTTTGTGGTGGTACCTTCGCCGCGAAGCTTTCGACGTTCATATTCGGGACTGCGCCTGACTGTATAAATCGCATCACGATGCTCAAAGGTAAATGATACAAAAGTTTCTGTGGAAGATGCAGCATAATCAGAGCGTAAAGAGCGGACGCTGCGTCTGTCATTGCCACCGGATGCACTGCCATACAGTGCATAACTGATCGCATCGAATATGGAGGTTTTTCCTGCTCCCGTATCGCCGGTGATCAGAAAAATGCCGTTCCCATCGAATATCGAAAAATCAATTTCAGTTTTCTCGGCATAGGGGCCGAATGCAGAGATCGTCAGTAATAATGGCTTCATTCTTCTTGGCCCTCCAGTTTTAACAGGATTTCATCAAGAACATCAAAATAACTTTCCGGAGGCATTTGCTGATTATTCTGCAGCATATAAAAGTCACAAAAGAGCTGTCGTATGGATTTATCATCGATATTATCCTTTGCAAGCACTTCAAACGCCTCGGAAATACGGCTGTTTTGAATGGAGAATTTCATCATATTGGGGAAAACAGTCAGCAGCGAGATCCTGGCATCGGGTGGGACAACTTCATCATGCAGAATGATGTGTACATAATCTTCGGAATAATCGGCATGCATCATCTGTTCCAATGTGCCTTCAATTTCTCTGACATCATGACGGAATTTAAGTGGCAGCAGTGAAACAGAAACATTCCCCATTTCGTTCATTTCAACAAGACAAACACTCTTATGATGGTTTGCTTCAGAGAAAGAATATTTCAACAAGGAACCAGCATAGCGCATGGTTTCTCGACGAATCTGCTGCGGCTTGTGAATATGGCCCAGAGCAACGTAATCAAAAGCATCAAACAAGGAAGCGCTGATCTGATCAAGACCGCCCACAGCATTGATCTCCGAATCACAGGATTCAGCACCGATGATAAATTGATGTGCCAGCAGAATGTGGCGGGCATTCATCTGCATCGGAGAATTTGCCAGAACACAACGCACAGCATCCTCATAAGTTTGAATCGGTTCATCGGGATAGAAAGCCTTAACGTGAGCCGGTTTCAGAAAGGGCAGCAGGTGAATGACAACAGTACCATGAGCATCTTCAACAGGAATCTGCTGCAGCGTGCCATCGAATCGCTGAGAGGCATAAACGCCTGCGTTTCGTATGAGTGTGGAAAAATACGATATCCTCGTATCGGAATCATGATTGCCGCTGATCATAAACACCTTGATCTGCAAGGCAGTAAGCTCCTGCAAAAACTGATCAAACACAGCCATAGCCTCACTGGGAGGGGATGCCTTCTGATAAATATCGCCGGCCAGTAATACTGCATCAACGTGATGTTGCTTTGCCATAGCAACAACCTGCTGCAAGGCATCGATCTGGTCGTCCAGCAAGGAATAATCATTCATACGTTTGCCAAGATGCAAATCTGCAAGATGCAAAAACTTCATAACAGAGACCTCCTTTGACCTTGATGGATCTCATAAGTTTGTTGAGTTGATACTCGCAAGTTTATTATATCATATCCGATATTGGTTTGCAATGTAATTTCAGAAAGAAAAAAGCCTGCTGATAATCAGCAGGCATTCCGGTATTCGAGTCCGGTAAATGAGGGTTTCTATTGAATAAACGAAGTTATCATGAGGATAGTGAATCGATCAGCTTGGCGAGATATTTCAGAATAGCAGTTGCATCGTCGGCATTCAGACCTTTCACGCCGTCACACTCGGCATTGACAATGCCTTGCGGTGTAATAGTCAGTGTAGTATCTTCACCAAGCAAACGATTGAGCATTACAACATCATCGATCTTAATGACGCCATCTGTGTTGACATCACCGGGTAACGATGTAGATTCGACCTCAGCAGGAGCAAACAGCCAGCCATCGAAAGCGATGTTGGCATCGGAGAATACGAAATACAAATCATGCGTACCACCAATTTGAGCAACTTCCTGATTGTAAATGGTAGAGAGCTGATTGGGTGTATCAAAGTCAATGCTGGTGAGCAGATCACCGGTCGGCGCATCCAGACGAACTTCCATTCTGCCGGTACCTTTGACATTGGCAAAGAAGGTTACAGGTACAGAAAGCAAAGGCGCGGAATCATTATTACCCTGATCTGTGATCGGAGCAGCATAGAATCCGATGGCTTCCTTAGTACCGTCAAAACGGAACTCGGCAAAGTCGGATGCGTATACCTTATCGCCGTCAGTAAAACCATTCCAGATATTCTTGAGGCCATCAGCCCATTCTCTGGTGTTGGTAAGCTCAGCACCAATATCAAAGTCATACTTATCATTGACCGTAATTGTGTCGATATCAAAAGTGATCAACGCATCGTTCGAAGCCTTGAAGTAGCCCATATTCATGAAATATGCAGCGCCGCCCATGTCACAAGTAATGGTGTACATACCGGGACCGGTAACCTTAACAGAGCCGACGCAATCATCACCATCACCGTTCGAAGGATACATAGAAATCGTAGTCTCCATATCTACGTCTTTCACAGTAATGTGATAAGTAATGGTATCTACATCCGTCAGTACCGGATCGGTAGATTCTTCGGGGACATCGACAACATCCGATTCCGTAAACTGTACATCTTTCACACTGATCCAAGCACCCTTGCCGTCACTGAGCACGATTGGACGATGGATATCGGATGTGTCAAAGGAGATATCGGCAGTACCATTGAGATCTGCTGCCATCTGATCGGTAAAAGGATCCACTTTTACAATTGCATTAGGACCTTTTTTTGTGCCGCCGATCTTTTCGAAGGTAACGGTGCTTTCATCTACTTCGATCTGATCAACGCCAAGGCTGCGATAGCTGCCATCAATTCCCATACCGCGTCTGAGCATCATGGTGTGATAGAAAATGTAATATTCGCCTTGATATTTATGGAGATGAGTATGGTTGTTAGAGTAATCAAAGCCGGCAGTACCGGGATTCTGGAAGTACTCGCCGCGCATCACCCAGCTATCGGTATCCAGAGGCGTCTTGGTTGTCATATAGACCATACTGCATCCTGAGGGCACAGGGCAATCATAAGGCCATTCTACAGAATGATCATTCCAGTCGGTATTATAAGTATACACATAAGTACCGTTGATATAGTTAAGCTCACTAGCCTCAAACAGATACGGTGCAGGGATCTCAGCAAAATCGCTGGCAAAGGATACCATATCATCGCCAAGCTTGACAATTCTTGCAGATCCGGGCATAAAATCGCTGCCGTTGGCTGCTTTGCCGGCACCGAAAGAGAGCCAACCAACACCATTTTCATCAATGACCACGCCGGGATCAAAGGGATTGGGACAATTCTTCAGGCCGGGTGTGCTGGAGGAAACCAGCGGCTTGCCGAGAGGATCGCTCCAAGGGCCAACCGGATCGGTTGAGGTAATCACACCGACACCTGTGCCGTTATTGGAGAAATACAGATAAAAATGGGTCAACCCATCATCCTCTACACGAGAGGTAATTGTAGGTGCCCAGGAATTCATGATCCAAGGAGCCACAGCACCCACATTGATCTCACCATGATAGATCCAGTTGACCATATCATCGGTCGAGAAAACCAGAAGCGACTTGATCTTTTCATAGGTATTATCCACATCGGGACCGGCAGCCTCAAATTGCTGATGATCGTTGGTACCATACACATATAATCTGCCCTCATACTCTACTGCGGTAGGATCAGCACAGAAGAATTCTGAGGAGATCGGATTATTATACTTAGTATCCTTGTAATTATTATTACTGATCTGATCGTTTTTGATTGTGATCCCTCCTAAGGTTTCAACAGCATCGGTCATCGAAATGTTCTTTGTACGTAACGTCTCTGCACTGCAGATCGAAGTAGACATAAGACACATAGATAGTGTCAGAATGCCTGCAATGAGCTTTGAATGTAAACTCTTCATGATTGCTGATCTCCTTTCGTATTGATCAGAATTCCTATAGCGAATTGGGAAACTATTAAAATTATAACATAATTGTATTGTTATAAATAGAACGCACAGGACATCTTTTAGCACAAAACAGACACGAATCAGCAATAATTTGCTTATACAGAAGCACAAACCGGCAAAACATCATGAATAATTTGTGTTGGTTTTAGGAATAAACAGGCAGATGTATGCTGTTTGCTATGATTTTCTTGCGTTGTATACTGTTCAGCATTGCCTTCAACTTGAAAATTGCAGCTTTGCATAAAGAAATCGGACCCTAACTATGATACACAAAGTATCACAATTGGGGCCCGATTATGGTGCCGCTAACCGGACTTGAACCGGTACAATGTTTCCATCGAGGGATTTTAAGTCCCTTGTGTCTGCCAATTCCACCATAGCGGCGAGCAATCT
>JAZOCU010000032.1:0-26386 GCA_045596625.1 Oscillospiraceae bacterium
CAGCGGCGGCCGCAGCGGCGGCGGTGGCGGCGGCAGATCTCACCGTTCCAGCGGTGGACATTCCCATGGCGGCGGCGGACGACACAGATAAGTTTGCTCTGTTGTTTTCCACAAACACGCAATGCCAATGATCCATATGAAAATGGAAAAAGCCACTTTTGATGAAACCGTCAAAAGTGGCTTTCCTATTTGTCGTTAATCAAATGAAAAAGGCTGAGAAGAAACCGTCTTCTCAGCCTTTTACTCTCACCCGATATCCGTTCTCAGCCCAGAACAGCCAGCAGCACACCGGCAGCTACAGCAGAACCGATAACGCCCGCTACATTGGGGCCCATAGCATGCATCAGCAGGAAGTTCGTAGGATCCGTTTCAGCACCGACCTTCTGTGAAATACGTGCTGCCATCGGTACAGCAGATACACCTGCGGAGCCAATCAGCGGATTGACCTTACCCTTCGTTGCAATGCACATGATCTTGCCGAACAGAATACCGCTGATCGTACCCAGCGCAAATGCTGCAACGCCCAATGCCATGACACCAAGGAAGCTCCAGTTAAGGATCTTATCCGCTTGTGTGGTAGCACCAACAGAAATGCCTAAGAAAATCGTGATGATGTTCATCAGTGCATTCTGTGCGGTATCCACCAGACGAGCTGCAACACCGCTTTCCTTCAGCAAATTACCGAACATCAGCATACCAACCAGCGGTGCAGCGGAAGGTACCAGCAGAGAAATGATCAAAGTAACCGCAATGGGGAAAATGATCTTTTCTGTTTTGGATACTACACGCAGCTGTTCCATTTTGATCATGCGTTCTTTTTTGGTGGTGAACAAACGCATCAGCGGAGGCTGGATTACAGGTACCAACGCCATATATGTATATGCAGCCAATGCAATATTACCGGTACTCACAGCGCCTTCGCCTGTCAGCAGCTTACTGGAAACATAAATTGCTGTGGGACCGTCGGCACCGCCGATGATTGCAATCGAAGCAGCCTCAAGCGCATTAAAGCCCAGCACACCCGCACACACAAAGGTAAAGAAGATACCCGCCTGTGCAGCGGCACCCAGCAAAAAGCTCTTAGGGTTGGCGATCAGCGGAGAGAAGTCCGTCATACAGCCAATGCCAAGGAAAATCAAAGGCGGATAGATCTGCAGCTTAACACCTAAGTATAGGATATCCAGCAAACCGCCGTCATGCAGGACATTGCCGAAATCAATCTCACCCGTCCAGAGTTCCGGATGATACATTGCAGCAAAAGGCAGATTGGTCAAAAGCATACCAAAAGAGATTGGCAGCAGCAACAACGGCTCAAAACCCTTGCCGATGGCAAGATACATACAAAGCAACGCTACGCCGATCATAACCAGATTCTTCCAACCGCCATCGGCAAATAAGGCATTCAAGCCGCTATCCAGCCAAAGCCCCTTTACAGTTTCTAAAAACGTATTCAGAATTTCACTCATCGTCACTCACCTCAGCTTATTGAATGGAAAAGGGCGCTGTCAGATCAGAAAGCCCTGCCTGTGCCCAAGCAGAACGTCCGCCGCCGCTACGGCGTACCGGTTTGACAGAACGTACCGCATATGTCTTGCCGTCCTCAGCACTCATAGCAGCTACAACAGCAGCAATAACTGCTGCTATTTCATCCGCATCTTCATCGGATGCAGCGGAAATCGGTGCAGCAGGCTCGGATACTGCTTTCGACGCTGCTTTCGGTGCTGCTTTCGGTGCTGCTTCTTTTTTCTTCTTGGAAGTGCCGATACCAAACCGTTTGAATACAGTACCCGAAAGGGTCAGATATCCAACCAAGATCAACAGGCCGACAAACACCACTGAAAGGCCGGTGATAGTCATTGCTGTAATGAATGTTGCATCCATTTCAGGCACTTCTTCAGCTGCAAGCAGTGCAGCAACGGGAAATAAATCTATCATAATTAGGACTCCTCCTTGCAAAAATCGCATTCAAATTTAGTATACTACATTTTTACAAAAAACGCAAGCCTTTTTTCAAAGAAAATCTATTTTTTTCAAAAATAGAACACGGCTGCCAAAAGTATGGAGCCATACTTTCCTTCACAATACTTTTCTTGTCGATTCATATAAACTCCACTTGACAAAGTATGGAAAGTTTGGTATAATATCAATAAGCGGTGCATTGGTCACCGTTTGAAAATGTATGCGGTTTAGGAGGACACCAAAAATGGGTATTTTTTCCAGAATCAGCGATATTCTCAAAGCCAACATCAATGATATGCTCGATAAGGCTGAGGATCCCGAAAAGCTCGTAAAGCAGATTATTCTCGATATGCAAAAGGAACTGACAAAGTCTACACAGGCTCTGGGCAAGGCTGTTGCCAGCGAGCGCATGGTCGAAAAGCAGTATCGTAATGCTTGTGCCATTGCCGCAAGCTGGGAAAATCGTGCAAAGGCTGCTTTGAAAGCCGGCGATGCTGAGCTTGCAAAGAAGGCTCTGGCTAGCAAGGTCAAGGCCGATGAGGATGTAGCAAATTATCGTGAAATGTATGAAACCATCTCCAACCAGACCGAAGCAATCCGCAATCAGGTCGAGGTGCTCAAGTCCAAGATGCAGGAGGCTAAGAGCCGTGAGGCTATGCTGATCGCTCGTTCTCAGATGGCTGACACCACCAAGGAGCTGGCTAAGACCCTCGGCGGTATCGACACCAACAGCGGCTTCGATAAGCTTTCCAAGATGGAAGAGCGCATCGAGCGTAAAGAAGCTGAGGCTTCTGCCTTTGCTGAGATCACCGGTGCCGGCAAGCCCGAAGAGGTTGCTACCTTCGAAGAACTGGAGCGCAATGCAAAGGTTGATTCCGAGCTGGAGCGTCTGATGGCTGAAATGGGTATGCTCCCTGCAGCAGCTCCTGTTGAGGCTGCAGCACCTGTTGCTGAGGCTGCCGATCCTGCTGCCGCTGTGCCTGCTGATCTGCCTAATGCATAATCAAACGATCCTGTATCATAATTGTAATTAAGCATGGCTCCCGATTCCATTTTGGTTCGGGAGCCATATTTTATCAAAATCAAAACACCGAAAAGCATCATTATGGCTTTTCGGTGTTTTGCGTTTATTTTGATACAGCATCTCATTTCAAGAAGCCGTTTAAGATATGCTCCTCAGCTTCCTCCTCGGTCAAGCCCAGCGTCATCAGCTTCAGAAGCTGATCGCCGGCAATTTTGCCGATGGCTGCCTCGTGGATCAGTTGGGCATCAACACAATTGGCACGGATCGCCGGAATGGAACTGATGCGAGCATCTCCCATAATAATCGAGTCACACTGCACATGGCCAAAGCATTTCTCATTACCGGTCATGCATGGGAAGAAGATCTGCTCAGACTGATCCTGTCCCACAGAACGAGACAAAATCCGAGCAGTGGAATCGGCGCCATCCAAGAAAATATCTACGCGGGATTCCGCTTTTTGAGTACCGTGTGTCAGCAAACGCTCGGTCAGAATGACTTCTGCACCTGCGCCTACATGGATGGTCGTTTCCCGATTGGTGGAATCAATGCCGCGGATCTGTGTCATATCCATCTCCATAGAGGAGCCTTCCTCCAGATACACAACCGTTTTCGGATTCATAATACGGGAACCGGTACCTTCTCCTTCGCCGTAATGCTTCTCTACATATTTTACATGCGCACCCTTGCCCACATAAAACGTATGCACTCCGCTATGTGCACTGTCATCGCTGCCGCTGTTGTGAATACCGCAGCCCGCTACAATCAGAACATCACTGTTTTCACCGACATAGAAATCGTTTTCCACAGTCTCCTGTATACCGCTTTTGGCAAGAATCACAGGGATATGCACGCTTTGCTCTCTTGTTTCCGGAGCAATGTGAATTTCAATGCCATCCACACCTTCTTTTGGTATGATCTGGATCGCTGCCGTACTGTTTCGGGCCTCACTTTTGCCATCCTTGCGGATATTATATGCGCCCTCCGGGATCTCATGAAGCGATGCCACGGTTTCTAACAGATTCTTATCAATCTGATTCATGCCTTTGCGCCTCCTTCCGCATTGCCATCCAGCGCCTTACAGAAGCAAACGGTTTCACCGGTAATCTGCGGCAGAATCTCCTCCGGCGTACCTCTGCCCGTAATCTTGCCATCGGAAACCATCAGAATGGTATCCGCCATAGAGAGAATCCGCTCTTGATGGGAAATAATAAGAATCGTAGCATTACGGCGATCCCGCAGCTTGCCAAAGGTCTCTGTCAGACGGGTAAAGCTCCACAGATCAATGCCAGCCTCCGGCTCATCAAAAATCATCAGCGATGCATTGCCGGCAAGTACCGTCGCGATTTCAATACGCTTCAGCTCACCGCCGGAAAGAGAAGTATCCACTTCACGATTCAGATAATCCTTTGCACAAAGGCCTACCTGAGTCAACAAAGCACATTCCTCACTGTGGCTGAGATCTTTGCCGGCAGCTACTGTCAGCAGATCTCTGACAGTGATCCCCTTGAAACGGGGAGGCTGCTGGAAACCATAGCGCACGCCAAGCTTGGCACGCTCTGTAATCGACAAATGCGTCAAATCATGTCCGTTCCACATAATGGAACCGCCTGTCGGCTCTGCCAGGCCCATAATGCATTTGGCAAGTGTTGTTTTGCCGCCGCCGTTAGGGCCGGTAATCACCATAAAATGATTCTGCTCCACAGTCAGATCAATCCCACGAAGAATGCCGGTGGTTTTGCCGTCCTGCGCCACAGAATACTGCAGATTATCAATTGTCAGCATAGGGGAAATCCTTCCTCTCTGTATGCTCATAAAAAGCACACGGGTGTAATTATAAACTCCAGACGTTGTAAAACGTCATTTTCTTCCGTTCATATTTTACCATATCCCGAACAGAATGTCAAGGATTGACAAAATCCCGCAAGCGCCCCAAGTTCCATGAGCGCATACTTTAGCATATCATTCTGCGCCATAGTTTGTGTCTGATCCGGAAAAACATACCCTCGCCGATCGAAGCACGATGATTTTTCTCTCGACAGCACCCAGAATATTCTTGACAATTCGGCAAAAATATGGCATAATTAAATGATAGGAGCGTTATGCCCCGACTTATGATGAAAGGGAGAATGTGTTATGAAAAAAATGCATCGGGTACAAGCGGTCGTTTCCGCTGCTGTCATGCTGATAACCGGTGCACAGACGCTGCCGGGTACCGCCGCAGTATCTGCCGCCTCAGACATTGATTATGCAAAAGCTTTGCAAATGTCGCTCTATTTCTATGAATGTCAGCAGGCCGGCGAATTGCCCGAATGGAATCGTGTGGAATGGCGCAGTGACGCTACTGTCGATGATGATATCAACGGCGGCTGGTATGACGCCGGCGATCATGTCAAATTCAATCTGCCGATGTCCTATTCCGCTGCAATGCTTGCATGGGGTCTGTATGAATATGCCGATGGCGTGGAAGCTTGCGGTGAAATGACCAACTATGTCAATAATCTCAAGTGGGTACTGGATTATCTGGCTGATTGCGATCTGGGCGACAGTGTGATCTACCAGGTCGGAAACGGACAGAATGACCATAGCTGGTGGGGACCTGTGGAGCTGCTGGAATATGGTATGGCGGATCAGGGCGTTACCGGAAAGCGCGGTCATCTCGAAGGCAGAAACTGTTCTGCGGTAACTGCTGAAATGGGCGCAGCTCTGGCTGCCGGCTATTGTGCACTGCAGGGACGCGTGGATGATGCTGTTCTGAAGGATTATCTCGCTCATGCAGAGAACTTCTTCAAAATGGCAGATGCCGACAGAAGTGATGATACCTATCAAAACTCCGATGCGGCAAACTTCTATCGTTCTTCTCATTTTTATGATGAACTGTTCTGGTGTGCCAACTGGCTCTATATCGCAACGAAAAATCAGGATTATCTGGATAAAGCTGCTTCTTATATCCCTCAGCTCGGTACGGAACTCGGCTCAAATGATCTGAAGTATTCCTGGGCACATTGCTGGGATGATGTACAGCAGGGCGGTACTCTGCTCTATGCGATCAACACCGGCGATGCCACTTGGAAAGAGCAGGTCAGAAAGCATCTGGAATACTGGAACAACACATCGGATCTGCTGCCCGGCGGCGCTGTTTATGTCCAAAACTGGGGCTGTCTGCGCTATGCCTGCGGTGTGGGCTTTATCACTGCTGTGGCTGCCGATTCTCTCTTTGCCGATGACAGCAAATACAGTACCTATAAAAAGCTCTACGAAACTCAGATCAACTACTGTCTGGGCGATAACCCCGACAACAGAGCCTATATTGTCGGCTTTGATGAAACTGCTCCTCTGAACCCACACCATCGTACCGCACATGGCTCCTGGAAGAACAGCACCTTTGATCCCGATCAAAGCCGTCATATCCTGTATGGCGCATTGGTGGGCGGCCCTGAGCAAAACGGCAGCTATGTCGACGATCGCAACAACTACATCAACAACGAGGTGGCAACCGACTATAACGCTGCCTATACTGCACTACTGTGCAAAATGATCTCTGAATACGGCGGAAAATCCGATCCGAATTTCCCCTACCCCGAAACCAGAGATGATGAATTCTATGTAGAAGCCAAAATCAAGAACAGTGATTCCGGTTCTACAATCAGCATGAAGTTCACAAATCATACTGCATGGCCGGCTCGTGTGGCAGATAACCTCTCTATGCGCTATTATCTCGATCTCAGCGAGGTTCTGGATGCAGGCTTTACCGCCGATCAGCTCACAATCCGCTGTGACCGCAACCAATCCGAAATGTATGGCAGCTATCAGCCTGCAGTTATCTCCGCTCCCAAGCAGTATAGCGGCTCCATCTATTATATTGAAGTCACCTTCCCCGACGGTCGTGTCGCATTGCCGATCTCCGAGGGTCAGCATCAGTGCGAGATCCTGCTTGCTCTCGTATATCCCAATTACGGCAGTGGCTGGGATGCCTCAAACGACTATTCCGCAAAGGGACTCAATGATGATACAAATATCAAAACCGATAAAATTCCTGTTTATGAAAATGGTACGCTGATCTTCGGTGTTGAGCCCGATGGCAGTGTGGGTACCGGTTCTATCAGTGCCAATCCGCCTGCCGGCAGCGGCAGTACTCCCACCCAGCCCAGCGACCCCATCACCACCACAACAACAACCACGACAACCAAGACGGAACCCAGCAATGTTCGTTTTGGTGATGTCAACTGCGATGGTGTTGTAAAGATCGATGACGTGGTTCTGATCAACCGCTATGCCGCTGAGGATACCTCCATCAGCATCTCAGACCAAGGCATGCTCAACGCCGACTGCGCTGTCAACGATAAGGTGGATACCAGTGATGCCGTTGCCATTCTGCAATATCTGGCCGGCCTCCTAACCTATGAGGATCTGGGAAAAGCCTGACATTTTCAAACACTCTCTGCAAACTCCTGCAGAGAGTGTTTTTTTGATTCTCTATTTTTTTATAAAAAAGGCTTGACAAATCAAAACAGATGTGCTATAGTAATCATAACGATTAAACGATTGTTTAATCTTGAAATCGAAAGGAGCATTTATCATGAAACGCAGCTATCATATTGAAGTGGAATGCGCAAACTGCGCCAATAAAATGGAGATCGCACTCCAACGAATCGAGGGCATTGAACACGCATCAATCCAATTTATAACACAAAAGCTGACTGTGGAATTTTCAGTCAATGCAGATCCCGATGCAGTAATGCGGACAGCGCAAAAGGTCTGCCGAACCATTGAACCGGATTGCGAAATCACTTTCTGATACGGCAATCCCGCCACAGTATTAGGAAAGGAAATGGGCAACTATGACAAAAAAACAGCGAAAGCTTTTATTTCGTATCCTGCTTGCAGGTGCTATCATGCTGCTTCTTCTGCTGTTGCCGACAGAAGGTCTTCTGCGCTTTGCTCTTTATCTCATCCCCTATCTGATCATTGGTTACGACATCTTACGCAAGGCGTATCTTGGCATCCGCAACGGACAGATGTTGGATGAAAACTTTTTAATGACAGCAGCAACCATTGGCGCACTTATCATCGGAGTAACACGCAGCGGCGATTACGGTGAAGCTGTGGCTGTCATGCTCTTTTATCAGATCGGTGCGCTGTTTCAGAGCTATGCCGTAGGGAAAAGCCGCAAAAGCATCAGCAAGCTTATGGACATTCGTCCCGATTATGCCAATATCGAAGAAAACGGTACTCTGATACAGGTAGATCCTGCAACGGTTGCCATCGGCACCGTGATCATTGTGCAGCCCGGCGAAAGAATTCCGCTGGATGGAATCATAATCGAAGGCTGTTCCGTATTGGATACCGCCGCACTCACCGGCGAAAGTCTGCCCCAAGAGGTCAGCTGCAAGGATGCCGTCATCAGCGGATGCATCAATCTGAACGGCGTCTTGAAGATCAGAACAACAAAAGGATTTGAAGACTCGACCGTTGCAAAAATCCTTGATCTGGTGGAAAATGCAAGTGCACGCAAAGCAAAATCCGAAGCATTCATCTCGAAATTTGCAAGGTATTATACACCTGCTGTTTGCATTGGCGCATTGTCTTTGGCGATCCTGCCGCCGCTGTTTCGTATGGTTTTCCTGCATACCTCCGCACTATGGAGCGAATGGATCTATCGTGCACTCACCTTTTTGGTCATCAGCTGTCCCTGTGCTTTGGTCATCAGCATCCCTTTGAGCTTTTTTGCAGCCATCGGTGGTGCCGGCAGAATGGGAATCCTTATCAAAGGTGCCAATTATCTGGAAGCACTTTCCTATGTCGATACTGTGGTATTTGATAAAACCGGAACACTCACAAAAGGAATTTTTGCTGTAAGAGAGATTTGTCACCATACCCTCCCAAAAGAACAGGTGCTGGAATATGCAGCATATGCCGAAAGCGCCTCCTCACATCCGATCAGCAAGAGCCTGCAGCAAGCCTATGGTAAACCGATTGACCATAGCCGTGTTCAGGAAATCCACGAGATCAGTGGCAAGGGCGTCACGGCTGTGGTAGATGGCTGTCCCGTGGCAGCAGGCAGTCGAGCACTGATGCAGCAGCTTGGTGTTCCCTGTCCGCCAGAAAGTGAACTTGGCACAGTTGTTCACCTCACAGTCAACAACTGTTATGCAGGACAAATCCTCATCACCGATCAGCTTAAGCCGAACGCAAAAATCGCTGTTGAAGCTTTGCGTCACTGCGGAATCCGAAATACAGTGATGCTCACCGGTGACCGAAAAGAAACTGCAGCTGAAACTGTCCAAGCGGTAAAACCGGATGCGGTATTCTGCGAATTGCTTCCCCATGAAAAAGTTGCACAGGTGGAAGCATTGCTCTCACAGCAAGCACCTAAGTCAAAACTGCTCTTTGTGGGAGACGGCATCAATGATGCTCCCGTTCTTTCCAGAGCCGATATCGGTATCGCTATGGGTGCTATCGGTTCCGATGCCGCAATTGAAGCCGCCGATGTGGTACTCATGGACGATGATCCCATAAAAATTGCAGCTGCCATTCGAATTTCCCGTCATTGTATGCGCATTGTCCGTCAGAACATCACCTTCGCCATCGGCATTAAGCTGATCTGTCTGCTTCTTGGCGCATTGGGAATTGCCAATATGTGGCTTGCGGTATTTGCTGATGTAGGCGTAATGATCCTTGCAGTGCTCAATGCCATTCGTGTTTTCTATGTAAAGCCGTTTTCAGAACAGGAGGAACTGTCTCATGTATGAGCCCATTGCCGATGATGCCCGTATCTGTCTTGGCAAACATCATTTTGACCATATGCCAAAGCCGCATGAATTCCAGAGCATCGCTGAGCTGTATAAGCTGCTGAGCGACAGCAGTCGTATCCGTATTTTCTGGATTCTGTGCCATTGCGAGGAATGCGTTCTGCATCTTTCCGACATGATGGATATGAGCAGTCCTGCCGTTTCTCACCATCTCAAGCAGCTTCGTGCAGCCGGACTGATCCTCAGCCGCAGAGAGGGAAAAGAAGTCTATTACCGTGCTGCTGCAACCAAACAGGTAGAACTGCTCCATCAGATGATCGAAACCATTGTACAAATTGCTTGCCCGGAATCGGAATCAAACCGTTAGGAAGAAAGGACACATTGTGAAAGATTGACCGCCGGACATCATATTTACCCCTTTACACCGCGCATTGATGCGCAGCGTGAGATCCACATCCGACCGCAGCAGGCAGCCTTCCCCGCAGAGCGTGTGCAGAAAGTCGCCCATGCGCTGGAGGATCCTACCGTTTCCCTTGAAACCATCCGCCGCAGAGCCAATGCACCAGTAGCAAACGTGGCAAAGTCATTCCATGATGACTACATCAAGGAAAATGCAAAATTCCGTGCCGATGCAGGAGCCAAAAAGCCCACCATTCTGACTCCCGCACAGGGCAGAAGCACTGCTGCAAAGGCCTCTGCTGCTGCCAAGCGAAAACTTGCCGAACAGACCCGAAAACGCCTTGACAAATCTGCGGAAAGTGGTATAATAGAAACAGATAACGAACAACTTTTAAAACAAGCAGTTGCATCTGGCAGTTTGCCACTAACCATCAATCCGGAAAAGCAAGCACGACATATGCTTGCAGAAGGAGAACTTGCTAAGCCAGATGGCAGAAGCTATCTCACAGTCGATCTTGAAACAGCACAGCAAATTATCAACCGCTACTATGCCACAGGTGATGTGACATACGTACCGTCAAGTTCCAAGTTTAAAGAGCTTATTGAAACAGACATAATGCTTGGAATCGACGGACGATCGGGGACACCAACGAATCAGGCTTTTATCAATTATTCAAAAACCGGAACGCATCTTGTTCCAACAAAGAAAGGCAGGGGTAAAAATGATTGATGTATTTGAATATGAAAATCACGCTGTTTTTGTTCGCTGTCTGAATGGACGAGAATACAAGGGGCTTGTAAAGTGGTGTGCTCGGGCAGATGATATTGATGAAACGTCGGATATGATTAACATTGACGGCATCGGTGTTCTGGCGAATGAGATAGAATCTATTTCCATAATAGAAAAAACCGCTTGATTTGTCAGGCGGTTTTTTCATACCCAAAACAAGAAAGTGAGGAATTTACCATGAGAGAACTGAGCACCATCCAGAAGCGAGAGAAGCTGAACCGTGTATTTGCCGCAGATGATACCGGCTCCGGCAATGCGAACCATGCGTATGACATCTACCCTGCCGAAAACTTTGACGAAAACACAGAACCGCTTCTTTGCATTCAATTCCAACACGGTCCACGCAAAGAAGCAGCCAGTACACACGGCGTTCTTGACACAGACCTTTTGGAGATCGTTCGTGACCGTCTGCGAGGTTTCCAAAGCGGTCCTTTCGCTTGCCGTGAGAATGCCTGCGCATTAACTCATATCGAAGAAGCGCTGATGTGGATGAATCGGCGTGTTGAAGATCGCATTGAACGCAATGTGCTTGGCACAGAGCAGAAATAAATACGGAATCTAGCATCTCTTAGGAGGTGCTTTTTTCATACCCAAATCACAACAAAGGAGGCTATTTCCCATGGATGAAGGATCCACGACCACACCGCAGGCACCGCCCACCGAGCCGCAGCCTGCATCTGCACGACAAAAAAACGGTGTCCGGATATAGGACACCGTTGCTTTTTATTATTCCGCAAACAGCGGGGTCGAAAGATATCTGTCGCCGGTATCAGGCAAAAGAACCACGATCGTTTTCCCTTCATTTTCGGGACGCTTTGCAAGTTCAATTGCAGCAAAGGCTGCGGCACCGGAGGAAATTCCCACAAGAATGCCCTCGCTCTTTCCGAGCATCCTTCCGGCAGTAAATGCATCTGCATTGGAAACAGGAATGATCTCATCGTAGATTTCGGTATTGAGCACATCGGGAAGAAAACCTGCACCGATCCCTTGAATCTCATGCGGGCCGGCAATACCCCCGGAGAGCACCGCAGATGCGGCAGGCTCAACAGCCACGACCTTGACAGCCGGATTCTTGGATTTCAGATATTCGCCAACACCGGTTACAGTGCCGCCTGTACCGACTCCTGCAACAAAAATATCGACCGTGCCATCCGTATCCTCATAAATTTCAGGGCCGGTGGTCTCCCTGTGTGCTTTGGGGTTGGCCGGATTCACAAACTGTCCCGGAATAAAACTGTTCGGGATTTCTGCCGCCAGTTCTTCTGCCTTTGCAATGGCTCCCTTCATGCCCAAGGTACCCTCTGTCAGAACAAGCTCAGCACCATATGCCTTCATCAGCTGACGACGTTCCACCGACATTGTTTCAGGCATTACGATAATGATTCTGTAACCGCGTGCCGCTGCAACTGCCGCCAAACCGATACCGGTATTGCCGGAGGTAGGCTCGATCAGAACGGAATCCGGATGCAGCTTCCCGGCGGCTTCAGCATCATCGATCATCGCCTTGGCAACACGATCCTTGACAGAGCCTGCCGGATTGAGATATTCCAGCTTGGCAAGGATCGTTGCTTTTAGTCCAAGTTCTTTTTCAATGCGGGTAAGCTCCAGAAGCGGTGTCCTTCCGATCAGCTGATCTGCGGTTTTATAAATCTTACGCATGGATATGCCTCCTTTAAGTGACGAATTTGCTACCGATCAGATTGGTAACAGTATACCACGCAGCAGCCTGTCAAGTCAATAGGTTAATGCGTGTTTCCGATGTTCGATCATTCTATCAACGCAAAAGAAAGTGCAAAAAATCGAATATACTGCCGCAAATCGTAACGGATAAGAAAAAAGAGAGAAGTGATGTCTTCTCTCTTTCGCCGATTCTTTCAAATGCATAAGCATTTGTTATAGTAAAAACTCAGGCATCTGCCTTGCGCGGCTCCTTTGCCATATAGAACAGAGCAATGGTACCGGGACCGGCATGTGCACCAATGACAGCACCGATATCACCGATGAAAACATTCTTGGCGCCATATTCCTTTTCCAAGGTCTCCTTCACCAGCAAAGCAGCATCCATATCATCCGCCTGACTGATATACACCTGCTGCTCCGGATCCTCTACTTCCTCGTGGAAATGCTTTGCAAGCTCCAACAGTGCATTTTTTCTGCCTCGCACCTTACTAAACGCTACCAGCTTTCCCTCATGCGTCACACGCAATACCGGTTTGATGCCAAGCAGTGTGCCGGCAATCGCAGCCATACTGCTCAATCGGCCGCCGCGCTTGAGAAACATCAGATCATCGACTGTAAACCAATGTATGATCCGCAGACGGTGATCCAGCACATATTGCTCCAGTTCCTCAATGGTTGCACCTTTTTCACGCTGATGCACAGCAAAATACAACAGCAAGCCCTGTCCCATACTGGCAGAAAGCCCATCAATGGTAATGATCTTCCGATCGGGATATTCTGCCGAAAGTTCTTCCTCGGCAAGCTTTGCTGTTGCAAACATACAGCTCAGTGCTGAGGAAAACGACAGATAGAGAATGTCTTTACCAGCCTCAAGCAGCGGACAATAGGTTTCACGAAATCTGCCCAGATTGGCAGCAGAGGTACAAGCGATCTGTCCCTCACGCAATGCCTTATAAAACGCAGCTCCTGTCAAGGTACAGGGCTGCGCCGGATTATCCTTCATAAACACATTCAGCGGCACACAAAGCACGCCCATTTTTTCTAACATCTCCGGTGCGAGATCACAGCCCGTATCCGTTACGATCACATATTGCTTCTCCATGAGAACAGCCTCTTTCCTTCTATTGATCTGTATGCACCTTCGGTGCATTTCTTTATGTTTATATTGTACTGTTTTTCGAACCGTTTGTCACGCTATCCTCTATTCATTTAAGGAAACGATAGGGAGAATTGGAAGAAATTGCAAATTCTACGACTCTACCCACAGGAGAACTGGCGTATTTTCGTACTTGCATTCTGTTTTCTTTTGTGGTATAATAGAATCATTAGCAATCAAGGAGGCGTATATGGCAGAGCTGAAACAAATCGTAGCGCGCAATCTGAGCCGGCTGCGCAAACAAAATCATCTCACACAGCTCCAGCTTGCTGAGCTGATTCACTACTCCGATAAAGCGGTATCCAAATGGGAACGAGGAGAATCATTGCCGGATCTGCTGGTGCTTAAGCAGTTGGCTGATCATTATCATGTAACATTGGACGATCTGGTAAAGGATCCCATGGATGAACCTGTGATGTCTATGGAGGAAACCCTGCGGCAGGATAAAAACGCATCTGTCAAAGATCAGAAAATCGCTACCCGCAATCGTCTGATCATTGCCGGTATGGCCGGTGTATTGGTGTGGCTGATCGCAACGATCCTCTTTGTGATCCTGGATATCTTTGTACCTGATCTGAAATATTCCCCCTATATGTTCATTTACGCCATTCCTTTGACCGCAATTGTCTGGCTGATCTTCAATTCGGTCTGGTTTAACCGACGCAGAAATTATCTGATCATCTCCATACTGGTCTGGACAACTCTGGGTGTTCTGTATATCTCCTTTTATGAATACAACTTCTGGCCGGTATTTATCATCGGCATTCCTGCGCAGATCATTATTCTGCTCTGGTCAAAGCTGCGTCCGAAAAAGAACATCGCCGAAAAATCCAAATAAGTCTGTTGCGCACAGATCCCCTTTGAGCAATGCATAATTTGCAGCTCAAAGGGGATCTTTAGCATTACGATACTTATGATACTGTCAGCACGGGCATCCAGTTTATGACCTTGCAATCGGCAAGTGCCAACGCTGCAAGCAGCTCATCACGCTGCTGTGCATTCAAAATACCGGTATAGCAAGCAGCACCTTCCTTCAATGTAGCAGCCTCGATAAAACCTTCCAAACCCTTCTCATCGCAATAGGCATCCACCACCTCCGCAAGATGCTCGGCATCACTGTTTTCGGTACGGATCATCATACCGCAGCAAAGAGCATCAAGGTCAGCCACAAAATCCTGTGTTTCACTTTCTGTCCAGTTCTGCGAAAAGACAGTTCTGCTATGCTTGGCAGCTTCGATCACATCACCCAATACCGCACTGGCAGTCGGCAGCTTACCTGCGCCTCTGCCGCTGAACACAGCCTTATCAAAGCCATCACCGCAGACCATCACCGCATTAAATACGCCGTCAATGCGAGAAAGCAAATTGTCATGAGGGACAAACATCGGCTGCACCATCGGCAGAATTTTGCCATCCTCCAAACGCTGCACCGAAGCAATCAGCTTTACGGCGCCATCCAATGCATCGGCAGCCTCTGCATCGGCAAGGGAAATATTGCGGATTCCCTTTGTGGATACGCTGTTGGGATACACATGATTGCCGAATACCAAAGAGGAAATAATACAGATCTTACGGCAGGCATCGTGACCATCGACATCCGCACCGGGATCACGTTCTGCATAACCAAGCTCCTGCGCCAGCGAAAGAGCTGCTTCAAAATCCATATCCTCGGAAAGCATTTTTTCAAGAATAAAATTCGTAGTGCCGTTGAGGATACCGTAAACAGCTGAAATATCATTGGCCGCCAGACAACGGTGCAGTGGACGAATGATCGGAATTGCGCCGCCCACACTTGCCTCAAAGAAGCAGTTGCAGGAATGCGCCTTTGCCTCTGCCAGAAGTGAAGCGCCCTTCTGCGCAATCAGCTCCTTGTTGGAGGTCGCCACACTGATGCCTTTGGCAAGACACTGCATCAGATAAGTATAGGCAGGCTCTACCCCGCCCATGCACTCAGCAACCACAGCAACTTCCGGATCCGCAAGGATCGAATCAATGGTTTTGGTAAATTTCTCCGCATAGGGAGAATCCGGGAAATCACGCAGATCCAGAATATAACCTACCTCCATCGGTTCACCGGCCTTCTGCTCGATCTTTGCACGATTCTTATAAAACAGCTCCACAACACCGGAACCTACCGTACCATAACCCAACACTGCAAATTTCTTCATGTTCTTATTGCTTTTCGCTTTTTATCTGCGAAAAGCCTCCTTTCTGCAAAACTAAAAACCTGTATCAAAAGCCCGATAGCAGCTTGACCTCTGCAACGCCATCCAACGCACGCAACGATTGACATAGTAACGGCATCTGTGCAGCATCATCCATCCGGAACGATACTGTAACAATCGCAGCACCATCCACAGGAACACTCTGATTCACTGTCAGCAGATTCGCATTGGCCTCATACAAAACGGTCAACACACCCGAAAGCACACCGGAATGATCGTGCAGCAGCAAGGAAAGTGTAAACACACGCTGCTTCATCTGTTCCTCATATGCAAAAACAGAATCACGATATTTGTAAAAAGCACTCCTCGAAATACCAACCGCACGACAAGCCGCAGCCGAGCTCTTTTCTTCCCGATTGGCAAGCATTCGTTTGACGGTCAGCACCTTCAGAATGACCTCCGGCAGAACAGAAGCGTCAACCACGACCCAGTTTTCTGCAATAGAATGTTGTTCTCCGTCCATGTCAACGCCTCCTTTTTTCGATTACGATTCCGTGTATGACGGACAGTTGTACATCCACAAAAATCATTATAGCACAATCCCATTTTTTTGTCAAGCTGTTTCCGCTTTTTTATCTATCAGCAGAACAATAGAAAATCCTACGAAAAAACAGGATATTTCCGTCAGAACCACGGAAATATCCTGTTCGCCAAGCAGCGTTCAAAGGAATACGGAAAGCAAGCCATGCAGCATTGCGCAAAGCAAAATGCCGATGGTCATAGGCAACAAAAAAGCAAAGGCGGTGTGCCGTAAACTGCCTGTTTCCTTGCGGATCGTAAGCAGTGTCGTGGCGCAAGGCCAATGAAACAGCGTAAATACCAGAAAACAGATGGCTGTTGCAGTATTCCAGCCATTGGCAACCAAAATCTGCTGCAATGCCCCAAGTGAACTATAATCGGTCAGCTGTGCAGCACCGGTATAGACCGTAACCGCCACCGGCAGCACGATTTCATTGGCAGGTAATCCTAACAGGAACGCCAGCAGCAATACACCATCCAGCCCGATCAGCCATCCCAAAGGAGAAAGCAGTTCAGCTGCATATGTCAGCAGGGATACACCGCCCGGACGCAGATTTGCCATCACCCAGATCAGCAGATTCACCGGCGCAGCAGTCATCACCGCACGACCCAGTACAACAAATGTCCGTTCGAAAACAGACCGAACCAAAACCTTTCCGATCTGCGGACGACGATATGGCGGGAGCTCCAGTACGAAGGAGGAAGCCTCGCCTTTCAGCACAGTGGCAGTGAGGATCCCCGATGCCAAAAAGGTGATGGCGATGCTTAGCAAAATCAACAGCGTCAGAACAGCAGCCGCCTGCAGAGAGGCAAATCTTGCCCCTGTAAAAAAGATGGTCGCAATTGCCAGCAGCGACGGAAATCCGCCTCGTCCGGGAACATTCATCGACGCAGCATCAAGGTCAGTTTTTCTCCGTTCCATTCTGCGGACTCCACCACCAAAGAACATACCGCAAGCTGTCCCGCAAAAGAAAGCTTTGTCAGCGCTTTCCCTTCTGATGACTGCAAATAGATCAACAAAGCATTCCAGACAGCGGCATCGGCTGCCGCACCCTGCAGATTCGGACAATGGCAGGAATGCGCTCTTGCTTTTGCCCGACAAAGATAATCATACTGTCCAGTTCTGCCGCTTCGTTTTTTGCACTGCATCACATCACCGCAGAGACTGCATCGCAGCCGTCCTTGCAGCAAGCCTGAAGATAATATCGTCTTGCGGCGAGGATGTACATATGCTGCATCTGTCTGCAAAGCACACCACTCTGTGCCCGAACAAACCGCAGGATGTATCCCTTCTGCCGCAAGGCAAACGGTCTCGGCAGCGGCGTGGTTGGGATGCTTGCCATAAATCAGCACACCGTTTTGACAGTGCTCCGAGGGTGAAAAGCATAGCTGATAGCCATGGATCTGCAGCCATGCGGCAGTATCGGCATCTGCAGCGGCATACACAGGATTTCGCAGTATCGCGCGCAGATAGCGGCGGGAAAAGGGTTTCCCCTTCCGATTGCGATATGCCTTGAGCTTCTGTTCTGCCAGTTCCAGCGATCGATGCTGCTGCATGATATGAAACAAATCCCGCACCACGGATAGTTCCGATTCCGATGCGACAAGATGCGAAACTGCCTTTGGCAAGGCTGTACGCAGGATCCGATAACCATAGGGCGGCGGCCCTCCCAGCCAGCGGCCATCGGCTGCCAGCGTATACATATTATCCCGCACTCGTTCCGCAATGGTTTCCCGTTCCAATTGCGAAAACACCGAGGCAATATAGAGCATCGCTCTGCCCATGGGCTTGGCGGTATCAAATTCCTCGCTAGCACAAAGAAAGCTGACCTGATAACGTGCAAATTCTTCCATCAGCGCTGTAAAATCGCTGACACTGCGGCTGATGCGATCCAGTCGATAGCAGACCACGCAATGAATGATCCTTGCACGGATATCCGAAAGCAGCCGCTGCATAGCCGGTCGGCACAAGGCTGCCCCGGAGAAGCCCTCATCCTGATAAACCCATGCCTGTGCCGCCTCCTCCGGAGATCGGTGCGCTGCCAGACAAGCTCTGCAATGGTCTATCTGACTCTGCATGGATTCGCCGCGCTGAGTATTCACCGACTTCCTGCAATAGATTGCTGCATACATGAAAAAACCTCCCTGCCGCATAGAATCGAATGATTCATTGTATCCGACAAGGAGGGTTTATTATGCCTTTTGATGGTGAAAAACAGCTGATCCTGCGATACAGCAAAGCATCATACAGCAGAGAAGCACTGTCTGCACTGCTGCATAGCTATGGTATTGCTACGCCTTGCGAAACACCTGCAATCCAAACGCAAGCTGCACCGACAAAGAAGGGATCGCAAGCAGCTTTGCCCGATCCTCAGGTGAAGTTTTGCGAGCATAGGGTGTCATATCAAACAGGTTCCGAAGCGACTCCCCGCTCACCGTAATCTTGGTTTCGATTTGTTCCCTTGCAAGACTGACAAAGCCTTCCGGCGTTTCCCACACAGGCCGATTTTCATAAGGTCGGTCATATACCGCCGCTTTCAGTTCCCATAAATGCCGCTCCAAAGGAATTGCACGCAGCAGGATTCCATCTTTTCGCAGTACCCGAGCAAATTCCTTCGGCTCACAGGGAGCAAACAGATTCAGCAAACAATCCGCACTTTGATCCGCTGCCGGCAGATGATTGATGGAAGCCACTGCCCAATGGTTTTCAAAGTTCTGTTCTGCCCCTGCCCGTCGTGCGGCATAAGCAAGCGCATTGGTTGAGATATCGAAGCCTGCAAGGACAGGCTGACGCCCCTGCTGCGCAAAAACATATGCGAGATGGCAGGAATACCATCCTTCTCCACAGCCAATATCCAGAATCACAGGATCGGATGCAGTACAGTATCCAAGCATTGCTTTTTCGATGGCATCCAACAAAGGAACATACCATCCTTGCTCCAGAAAGGCACGCCGTGCTCTTACCATATCAGCATCATCCCCCCGCAGGCGATGACGCTGCCGCAGCAGCAGATTCACATAACCGGAACGAGCACGATCAAAGCTATGTCTGTTCCCACAGATATATCGTGCAGTCTCCTTTTGCAGTGCAGTATGGCATACGGGACATTGCAAAGAAAACGCTTCCTTTTCCATGGCTGTCTCTTGCTTAAACATAGGATTTATCCACCTTTATGACTGTATAGCAATGCGGAAACTGCGCTGTTACCGCATCACTGATTGCCTGCTTTAACGCAGCATCGGTCATAGAGAAAGAAAAAGGCACACAGACATCGAAAATCAGATTGGTATGTGTCGGGCCCTCTACCATACGAAAATCATGAATGGAGATCTGCTCATGCACCGAATGAATGATACGGATCAGTGCCGCATGCATGGCCGATACCGCTTTATCATCCACAGCGATGGGATCCATATGAATGACTGTCTCACAGAAAAACGCTTCAGAAAGCTCACGCTCCACATTATCGATCAAATCATGCAGCAAAAAGATATCCTCATTGGCAGGCACCTCTGCATGCAGAGAGATCATTACTCTGCCGGGGCCGTAATTATGAACGATCAGATCATGAACACCCACGATCTTTTCATGAGAAAGGACAAGGGTTTCGATCTGCTCTACCATCTCTTTGGAAGGCGGCTCACCCAGCAGCGGCGAAATCGTATCTTTCGCTGCCTCGAAGCCTGTCCGCAGAATCAACACCGAAACCAAAATACCGCAGATGCCGTCGGCTTGAATGCCAAAAAACACAGAAAGCAGCGTGCAGAGCAATACTACCAATGTGGATACCGCATCGCTGACCGAATCGGCAGCGGTTGCTTTCATTGCAGCGGAATCTATTTTCTTTGCAATCGCCCGATGATACAGGAACATATAGCCCTTTACCAGAATTGAGATGCCCAATACCAGAATCACCGGCAGGGAGCCTTCCACAGGTTCGGGATGCAGCAGTGCTTTCACCGAAGATATCAGCAGCTCCAACCCCATCCAAAGGATCAGAACGGATACAGCAAGTCCTGCCAGATATTCCATACGGCCATGTCCGAAGGGATGCTCCGGATCCGGTGCTTTTCCGGCAAACCAAAAGCCCAGCAGTGTAATCAACGAGGATGCCGCATCCGATAAATTGTTCATAGCATCGGCAATAATAGCGATCGAACCGCTCAGCCAGCCTGCAATGCACTTGGCAGCCGTCAGGCAAAGATTCAGCACTATTCCCAGCACCGAGCACAGGATCCCATATGCCTTCCGTACTTTTGGATCCCGATAATCGGATGCATTGGGAATACACAATTTAGCAAGCAATGCAACCATTAGGCAATCTCACTTTCTCTATCGATTCAAAATGTTTCCCCACCAAACGCAGCGGTAATCTGCCGTTGCAGGGAACAAAGCTATTGGTCAAAATCGCAAGGAGCCGCTCTCTTGGGCTGTCAATGATCCTGCATTCCGTCACGCCTACCGCATTGCAGCCAAATCCCATAGCCATAGTCAATGACTGCTTGCCGCATGCCCGACATCGCTGAAAACCGGCATCGGCATTGAAAGCGATCCGAGGCAGCAGACCACTGTCCTCAAGCAGTGTGAACAACGGAAAAAAGATCGCCATAGGCGGCAGCATCACCGATATCACCCAACAGGTGCCACGCAAAGCACCATCGATGAGCGCTCCGCTGCACCACCATGGAATCCCTGCACGATCTGCAAATCCGCTGATCCCGTTGCAAAATGTACTTAAAATTTCAAACAGCCATGCTGATGGAACATTCGCACCCATAATAGTCAGCCAGAATACGAAAAACAACAGCAAACCCATCAGCGGCCAGCCAAAACGTCTGCTTGTTACGACCCGATCCAATCTCCGATCCCGCAATGTTGCCTGCGGTGATATCTGCACAGTTTTTTGTGCAATGGCAGCCGCACGCAGGATCACAGTTGCTGCAATCAGCTTTTCATATTCCTGCGGTGTCACCGATGCCTCATGCAGCAATTTGGCGGCACGATGTAATCCGATTTTCCATTCCGCAGAAGCCAACGAAAACTGTTCCGGTAAGGAAAAGCCGGGCATCAGCAGATGCACTGCCGCCCAGCGTGAGGATACTGCAGATTGTGCAGGAAAATACGGTGTGATCGCTTCTCTTGCAATGGCAATGGCACGCTCAGCCACATCGGGATATCGGATCACAGCAGCTTCCTCCGAAGGATGCTCTGCCTGCTTGATTGCCGCTTCCAGCAGCGGACGCAGTGTATGCTTATTCCGTGCGGTAACACCCACAACAGGGATCCCCAACAGTTTGGAAAGCCGTGGCAGATCAATGCGGATCTGCTTCTGCTCTGCTTCATCCATACAATTGACGCAAAGCACCATATCCGAACGCATCTCCAGAATCTGCAGGGCAAGGATCAGGCCACGCTCCAGACAAACCGCATCACAGACACAAATCACGCAGTCATATGCAGCAGAGCAAAGCGTATCCCGCGCTGCAATTTCCTCAGCTGTCTGTGAAAGCAGAGAATAGGTGCCCGGCGTATCTAACAGCTGAATGGTTCTGCCGCCAAACGTCAGCGTTCCTTTTGCACTTTCAACGGTTTTTCCGCACCAGTTTCCGGTATGCTGCCGCATGCCTGTCAGTGCATTAAATACAGTACTTTTTCCCACGTTGGGATTGCCCGCAAGAACAATGGTCAGATCAGCGGACGTTTCGTTCTGCGATGCTGAAGCAATTTGAATCTGTTCACAATCCGCATGACGAAGCGCTAATATTGCGCCTCGCACCCGATAAGCCGAAGGCTCACCGCCGGGTGCACGCATCACGCATTCCACTTCAGTTCCCGGAATGAGCCCGAAGGCTTCCAGCCGTTTTTGCATGACCGACGGCAGAGATACCGAACGGACATATCCGTGCTCGCCCACAGCAAGTGCTGCAAGAGATGATAATTCCTCCATATTCTTCTCCCTTCTTCGATAGGAAACGGCATCAGACTGCCATTTTCAGCATATGCAATCGACGAAGAATGAGTGACGGTTCTCAGAGGAAAACGATCTGTTCGATATGTTACATCCGATTCTTGTAATCAGAAAAGGAAAAGCTGTGAAGTACCTGACAACTTCCATCCGGCTCCCGCACCGCCACCGAAGGAAGCGGCATGCCGGTATACATCACTGCTTTGGTGATGGTGTTGATCGCCATATCGGCAAACACCAGCCGCTCTCCGATCTGCAATGGATGATCAAAGGAATAATCACCGAATATATCCTCCGGCAGACAGCTTCTGCCGGCAATCCGTACCGTATAGGCCTTCTCACCCGGTTCTCCTGCATTTTGCAGCGGCGGGTAGTAACCAAGCTCTGTAACATCGGGCGTATGGCAAACCGCAGAGGCATCCACAATCGCAATGGGCATCTGATTTTCCACAATATCCAGCACAGAAGTAATGAAGTAACCTGCTCGCCATGCAATGGCTTCTCCCGGCTCCAAATAAACCGTAAGACCATAGGTATCCTGCAGATGCCGGCAGCATTGTTCCAGCCTGTCTATATCATATTCGGGACGAGTCAAAGCATGTCCGCCGCCCAGATTGATCCACTGAAGCTCCGGCAAAAGCGGCCCGAATTTCCGGATCACAGCTTCTGCAAGCTGCTCTAATGCATCGGCATTCTGCTCATAAAGAGCGTGCACATGCAGACCTGTGATCATTTTGCGTTCTGCCTTAGGGAATTGCGCTACCGTTGTGCCCAGACGTGAAAACGGTGCACAGGGATCATAATCGGAGCATTGCTGCAGCGGAATCTCCGGATTGATACGCAGACCTACCATACATCCTGCTGCCTGTGCTTGTCCTCCGAACCGACGAAGCTGTGTGGGAGAATTGAATACGATATGATCGCAGATCCCACAAAGCGTTTCGATCTCCTCGGCACGGTATGCAGCAGCACATACATGATTTTCACCATGAAAATACAAATGCGAAAGCTGTGCTTCGTATTCTCCGGCAGCGGAAGTGCCATCCAGATAACGTGCGATCATTGAATAAAACGGATAGCACGAAAACGCTTTCTGTGAAAACAGCAGCTTGCAGCCCACACGTTTACGGATCCCATCCAATATGGTAAGATTTTCTTTGAGCCGGTTACGGTCGATCAAAAAACACGGCGTTGGCAGATTGGATTCCAGCATATTCGTTTCTCTCCCATCTGTTTCAAATTAAGAGACTTCCTGTATGATTATGAAAACCACATATGTTCCACAAAAATTTTAATACCGATACCGATAAGGATCACTCCGCCCAAAATCTGCGCCTTGTTGTTGAGCAGAGAACCAAATCGCTTGCCAAGCAGCACACCACAGCAGCTCAAAGCCCATGTGATGCCGCAAATCAACAATACAGCAGACAGAATATTGATATTGGGCAATGCTGCAAAGCTTACTCCGACTGCCAAAGCATCAATGCTGGTAGCAACGCCCTGCAGCAGCAATAGTTTCCATGTAAATGAACCTTCGGGCTTTTCTTCATCCTCATGATGCAATGCCTCCCACAGCATTTTACCGCCGATAAAGCCCAATAAAATCAGCGCAATATAGTGATCGAAGGCAGAAATAATATCTGAAAAAAAGGTGCCCAGATAATAGCCAATCAACGGCATAAGCCCTTGCATGATGCCAAAGCAGGCTCCGATTGACAGAATCTGCCCGGCTTTAAGGTTCCGATAACACATTCCGTTTGTCATAGCAACTGCACAAGCATCCATAGAAAGGCCAAAAGCCAGCATACAAAGTGCAATGGTCCCCATAAACAGACTCCTTTTTGATGAGATTGGCGTATTCGTTTATTATAGCATATCCGTTTGAATTTGTAAAGATTCCCATAAACAATTCCAAATTTTCTTATATGCAGTCTTTCCACCGTCGAGACCACCCTCTTTGATTTTTGCGATATGCATTTTTTACGCAATCTTACGAGAATTTTTACAATTTAACGGGCATATTAAATCCATGTGAAACCGACGTAAAACTTTTTGCAATGCCATTGACGAAACGACGATTCTTCCATATAATATAGCCGATGCCACCCGCATCCGATCGTTTTGGAAAACAGATGCGCTGTTTTCTGTTGGTAAGGAGGAATATTATAAAATGAATGCTTCGATTGTATTAGGCTTACTCAGCGGTCTTGCCCTTTTCCTTTATGGAATGCAGATGATGAGCAACGGTCTTGAGGCTGCTGCCGGCAACCGTATGAAAAAGATCCTGGAAAAATTAACTGCCAATCGGCTTTTAGGCGTATTGGTAGGTGCTGCCATTACGGCTGTTATCCAATCTTCATCTGCCACTACGGTCATGACCGTAGGCTTTGTCAACTCCGGTATGATGACCTTGCAGCAGGCAGTCTGGATCATCATGGGTGCCAATATCGGTACGACGATCACCGGTCAGCTCATCGCACTGGATGTCAATGTTATCGCACCGCTGTTTGCCATTTTCGGTGTCGCAATGATCATCTTTCTCAAGTCTCCAAAGCTGCACCATATCGGAAAAATAATTGCCGGCTTGGGAATTCTGTTCATCGGCATGGATATTATGGGTTCTTCCATGGAGCCTTTGCGGGAATCAGATGCATTTATAGCACTCATGACTCGTTTTTCCAATCCTTTGCTGGGTATTCTGGCAGGTGCAGTCTTTACCGCCATCATTCAATCCTCATCGGCCTCGGTTGGCATTCTGCAAACACTGGCTGCTGCCGGATTGATCCCCTTTTCCAGTGCAGTATATGTCCTGTTTGGCCAGAACATCGGCACCTGTGTTACGGCGGTGCTGGCATCTGTGGGAACCAATCGCAATGCAAAACGCACCACGGCCATTCACCTGTTCTTTAACATCATCGGCACGATCCTGTTTACGATACTATGTCAGCTGCTGCCGCTTGCAGATTGGATTGCAGCAATAACACCCAATGAAACAGCTGCACAAATTGCCAATATGCACACGCTCTTCAATATTGTTACCACATTGCTTCTGCTTCCGCTGGGACATTGGATGGCAAAGCTTGCTTTGATTTTGCTGCCGGAAGCCAAAGAACCAATTGCTGCGCCCTCTTTGTCTGCACTGACCGAGGAATATGGCAGAAACAGAACCTCCCTTGGCGCATCGGCAATTCATATGGATCTGCTGCGCTCAGAGATCCATCGCATGATTACGCTGGCAGGCGAAAACACCAAGCGCAGCTTTCAAGCAGTCATTGACTCCGATAACCATGTCTTGCAGGCTGTTGAGGAAACAGAAAGCATCATCGATACACTGAACAAGGAAATCTCACAATATATTGCAAAAATCCTGGTAAATAATCATAACGGCGAAAACATTGCGGATATTGAAGAATATTTTCTGATCACCGGCAATGCAGAACGCATCGGAGATCATGCACTGAATATTGCAGGCTATCTGGAAACCATTCTTCGGAAATCCATTGTATTTTCAAAAGAAGCACAGGCTGAGCTGATCGAAATGCAGACGATCACAGAACGTGCATTGAATGAGATCAGCAGCCGCAATACCGAAACAACCGAGTGGTTATCCGCGATCGCTGCTATGGAGCAGCAGATGGACGATATGACACGCAACTATCGGGAACAGCATCTGGATCGTATGCGTAACGGTCACTGTTCGGCAGAGGCTTGTATTTTGTATTCGGAACTGCTTACCGATTTTGAGCGAATCGGTGATCATATTTTGAATATCGCACAGGCATATGCCAAAATTCATTTGGCAATATAATCCCACAGCTTACCGAAGCTCAAAAGCAGCCTTGTCAGGATATCGCAAGGCTGCTTTCTGATTGACTTATTCTGCCTGCTGTACTATCATTCTGGCATGGAAGAAGTGCAA
>JAZOCU010000033.1:0-9087 GCA_045596625.1 Oscillospiraceae bacterium
TGCGACGTGGTTTTAACGACAACGGATGCATCGATTCAAAGGATAATTGCTCAATGGTTGTCGAGATGGATAGGTTTGAGGACTATTATGCGTGTGTACGTGGCTATTCCAACAAAACCGGTTCTTATACTTTAAAAATTGAGCCAAACCAAGATAAGACTTCGTATAAGAATTATGGTGTTTGGGATTGTCAGAAACTTTCGAATTCTTGTATCCTGTCCGGTGTTTGGACATCGCGTAAGATATATATCAACAAATATCAAGCTATTTTATACTATTGGACGCTTGATCCGGCCACTACAATATCGTCTGGCGGCAAAAGCTATACCATGAAACAGTTGAAAACGCTGTATCAGAGTAATCCGTCAACTGCTGTTAATATTATGTTGACCGCAGTAAGTTCTGTCGTCGGAATTGCAAATACTACTGCAGGAATAACCATCAGTATTGCGGGACTTTTTATTTCGGAATGTCTTTCTAATGATAAAAGCCCCAGCGAGGCCATGAGAGAACGACTTGTAACTCTGTGCGGTGTTAAGCATAATGCAAATACAGCAACATGGACTGGCAAATGGAGTTCAACATCTGGAATGTTGATTACAGAAACCTTTAGTGAACACATCCCATTATCTCCGTATCAGTATTCCTATAGTAAATTTACCGGTGGGCAATTGACAGGCACTAAATGGTGTTATGGTACTTGGTCGTACTGATTAGTGAAAGGAACTTTTGATTTATGGCAAGTGGGCGTACCAAATCAAAGAAAATGTATGTAGTCTTTGGCATTGTGGCTGCATTGATTGTGGCAGCTGTTGTCATTCTTGCCGTTCTGTTCCGGAAAGATCCCGTATCCTTTGAGGAGAATGACAAGCTTTATTTTAAAATGTTCGCCAACCTGTGGGAAGAAGATCAGTATGAGTTTGAATCTTTGGATGCCTATTATTTGAGTGACACAGGCAAATACTACTACAATGCGAAGTATTCTGCTTATATTGAGTTGGAAGAGGCATGGAGCAGCATTGATGAAGTCCGTTATGGTGGTTATGCGAAGTTTTACAACTGCTTTTGCTTGTCTTGGGATAGCCTCTACGGCTTTGAAGCAGAAAACGAAGAGTTCAAGCGTGCGCAACTGGAAGGTGTTCACAAGACTTATACGCAAAGTGAGATTGAAGCACTTCTGGCTACTGCCTTCGCAGAGAAAGCACAGCAGGAGAACTAACTTCTTCTGATTATAAGCATTCTCAACTATACACGCTCCGGCGTATAAAACAGAATTCCGCATGAATCGTCAATGCATCGGAAACGGGAACGATGATGAGCAATTGCCGATACCATGCGGATTTTTGCATTTCACATATCAAGGATTGCAGAAAGGTACGATTATGCACTTCATACAATTAAGAAACATCGGAAAAATCTATACTGCCAACGGAACAATTGCAGTGGGCATTCGTGGTGTTAATCTTTCGTTTAATGTGGGAGAACTGGTTGCGATTACAGGGCAATCGGGTTCTGGAAAAACTACATTGCTTAATGTGATCAGCGGTATGGATTCTTATGAAGAAGGTGAACTGCTGATTTGTGGTACAAGTACTTCTCACTTTGGTCAGAAAGACTGGGAAAACTATCGGCAGCAGTATATTTCATTTGTTTTTCAGGATTTTCAAATCATCGACAGCTTTACTGTGCTGGAAAATATCGAATTGGCATTGATGAGAATCGCTGATGTGCAAGCAAGAAGGAAGCATGCTATGGATCTAATTGAAAAGGTCGGATTAACGAGCCACGCACATCAACGAGGCAGTCATCTTTCCGGCGGACAGAAGCAGAGAACAGCAATTGCGCGTGCTCTGGCAAGAGATTGTCCTGTAATTCTGGCGGATGAACCAACGGGTAATCTGGATGCGGAAACATCGGCCGAGATCTTGAAACTGTTGCAGACAGTAGCAAAAGATAAGCTGGTTCTGGTAGTTACCCATGATGTTGATGAAATTGCGCCGTATGCTACAAGAGAAGTTCGTATTTATGATGGTGAAGTAGTCTCTGATAGAAGACTAAAAGCATCTGAAGTAAGTACTGACCATGAGCCAAACCCTAAAGATAAGAACGCTTTGCAGCAGAATGCAGATCAGCATGTTGTGCGTAACGGTATTGCTCTGGGGTGGAGGATTTTCCGTTCCAAGCCCAAGCTTTCGGTGTTTTTATGTCTGTTTCTTACACTGGCAAGTTTATGCCTGTTTTTGTTTACAGGAATCATAGGTAAATCCGTAAAAAATTTAATGACAGATCGGCATTTTCTTTTTCAGCCCGAAAAAGGAAGGGTAGTAGTGTTAAAGCAAGATGGACAAGCTATTTCCGCTCAGGAAGCTAGTGCATTGGCACAGGCATATGGAGCAGAAAAGGTTTTGCCTTGTGATATTTTGTGCGATTCTGTAGATTTTTATCATTGGAATCAATTCATGCAGGACCCATCATCATATTTGTTTGTCCATGAGGAAGCTCCGTTTTGGGTGAGTTCAGATTCAGATCTCGGGAAACCTGATGTTGGCCGCTATCCTGAAACGGTTTCTGAATGTATGATATATGTGCCATATGCACTGGCAGATTTCTTTGGCAAGAATCATTTGCAGATAACCACACTGAAAGCCAATGAACTGGAATATACTGTGGTAGGCGTGAAGTATTTTACTGACAACAATCAGATGGGAAAAATGATTCTCACACAGGAAGGTTATCGAATCAATTGCGCGACAGCCTACATAGGCGCATATTTATCAGGCGAAATAACCATACAAGGTGGCGATAAGGAAGAGGCATTCAGAAGCGATACGTTGGTTTCTGTAACGTATTCTTTCGATGTAGCAAAGGATAAGGCTTTTATCAAGCTGACATCAGCTGCACAATACATGAAAGAATCCACTGATAGTATTGCTATGCAAGTAAGCCTGTTTCGCTGCAAATCAAAAGAAAACACAATGGATTTTGCTTTAGCCGAATCGGAAGCATTTCTGACTTATGAAACAAATGCAATTTGTTATAATGATATGATTTCTGAAGACGGCACTGCAATTGTGATCAATCCATATACAGTATTGCCGACAATTGAAGCATATGCAAATCAACACTATACGCAATGCTCGTTGTATTTTTCCACCGCACAGCAACTGACTGCAGCAGTAGAACAACTTAACGCAGCAGGTTATATTGCATTTTCGTCGGATACAACCTATGCACCGCCTTCTGATGCCATTTCATCCTATTTATTCAGTGCAGTTTTAATGGTATTGATATGGCTCGTGCTGGTGATTTTTCTCATGCTTTTTGTAAAACTTGGTATGAAGAGAAATATGGCTGTGTTGGGCAGTGATGTCAGCATTATGCGTTCGATCGGCGTAAAAGTGCAAACCATCCAGCTAGCAGTATGCGTTTGTATGATCGTTTCCATGGTGTTGGCAGCAATCGTTACATTAACAGTACGCTTTTTCATATATCGTAATGCATTCGGCAGCCGATTGATAATGTATTTATCACCTATGCATTATTTCTTTATCTTCCTGGGATTGATTCTCATTACATTCGGAGTCACAAATAATCAGATGAAAATGTTATTCGGAGCTACCGTTAAGCAAGCATTGAAAGGAGATGTGTCAACATGATTTCCTTGAATAACGCAGATCAATATTTTAACCGTGGAAAAGCAAATGAAATTCATGTAATCAATCACATTTCACTGGAACTGCCATCAAAAGGAGTTGTTGCGCTGTTTGGCAAAAGTGGATGCGGCAAAACAACGCTTTTGAATGCTATCGGCGGCCTTTCCGATATCTCGGACGGCGAAATCCTAATTCACGGAAAAAATTTGAAACATAATCGAGACTTGCTACGAAATCAATACATCGGTTATATTTTTCAGAATTACAACCTGAGTCCGTCCGAGACAGTATACGATAATATTGCGAATGTGCTGCGAATTGCCGGACTGCGTGATGAAGCGGATATCAACGCGCGTGTTCAATCTGTATTGAAGCAGGTCGGTATGGAAAAATATGAGCAACGGTTTCCGAACACCTTATCTGGTGGTCAGCAGCAGAGAATCGCCATTGCCCGCGCCATCGTAAAAAAACCGGATGTGGTGTTGGCAGATGAACCAACGGGAAATTTGGATGAGCAGAATACAATTCTGGTCATGGAATTGTTGCGTCAAATCGGTAAGGAGCATCTGGTTTTGCTCGTGACCCACGAAGCTGCTTTGGTGGATCGCTACTGCGATAGAATCATTGAACTGGCGGATGGTTCTGTGAAAAGTATTCGCGAAAACACACAAACCGCCGCATGCAGGATACAGAGTAGAAATACCATATATCTCGGTGAACTGGAAAAACACAAAGAATCCTTTGCTTTTGGTAGGATTGCTTGTTATGGTGATCCATCGGAAGAATCGATGGATATCATTGTTGTCAGACATCAAGGAAGTATGTATCTGAAGATCCTAACACCGCAGGTACAGATCATATCGGATGATTCAGAAGTCACGCTCAAGGAGGGCGTTTTCGATCAAGCAGCTGTGCAGCAGATACTGGATGTATCGGATGATATACAGATCAAAGCGCTTCCGGCAATGGAACGTCGATTGGTTGGTCGTTTGTTTCATTGGAAAAATTCGATGCGCTATGGGTGGCAAACGGTTCGAAGCGGGACGAGTGGTCATAGGATTCTTCGTGCTTGTTTGTTTTTGTTTGCTTTTGTACTGGTTATGCTGACAGCATTTTACGGTACAAGCATCAGGGATATCAAGAATGCAAAACACGCAAATAACGCCAACTCATTTTATGCATACATTCCTGACGAAGCACATGCACAGGAAATTCTTCAAGCCATTGGCAGTTCAGAATCCGGTATTGATGAAGTGAGCTTTACCAATCAGGAACACTTTGGTGATGCGACGTATTTTATCACTTTGCCGGAACCGGAAAGTAAGCTGACTGATTTCTGGGATGAAATTGCTACAGTGTCATTTCATGGATCTCTTTTGCTTGATCGTTTGTGTGCAGACAATAAACTTGTATGTGGAAAGAACACCGCTCTCAATGAAAACGAGGCAATTATTACCACAGCAGTGGCAGACACGATAATTTTCAACAGTAGGTTTTCGTTTTTCAACGATTATTCATCGCTATTGGGATTCACTGCAACCTCGCCCATAGATCAATCATCATTCACGATTGCAGGCATTGTACATTCCGACGAATATGCAATTTATCGAAATGAGCTTTTTTTCGCACGGTTCCGGTTGAAAGAGGGTTATGGTGCATCCATACAAACAGGTGAAGCATATGGCATGGTTGTGCCAAAAGGACAAGTAGTTTTGCGTATGAATCTTGAAACAAGCGAAGCACTTCCTGCAGTGGGTGAGAATATCAGGTTGAATGGCATGTCATTGTCCGTTTCAAAAGTAATTGATATTCAATACTCATATGAAACATGGCTGCAGGAAAACGATATTGATAAGGCTGCCGCTGACGCTTTCGATTCGGAATATGCATATCTTGATGATTACTATGCAGAGTATGAGAACTATGCGTTATATTGCAGAGAACATAAGCAAACAGTTGCTTATAACGCTTATCAGGAATTGATTTGCAACGGCAATAGAGAGGCGTGGTATATATCTGTGATGGAGCTTTGCGGTAATTTTGATTATTACTATGCTTCACTATATCAACAAGAACATGGAAGATATCCGAGTGAGTTGGAACTCTCTGAAGCGATACTCAATTACGGTGATCCTTATGAGGTAGTGAATGCGCTGTTAGATACCGATACTGTTTCTTATTCTCCGGAATATGAATATATCCTTCATCCTGAAGATTACATCTCTTGTGGACTCAGCTTTGGTGCAACAGAAGGATATGGTCTCCGTGCCTTTAATGATGATGGGTATGCGGTATTGCATTCGAAAGACCCGGAGACAACCGAACAATATTTAGAGCAAGCCTTTGCCGATGTTAGTGCTCCGTCTTCCATGCCGCATAGCTATATATCGCCCAAGCTGTTGTATGAACTGAATGTCAAGACAATTCAAAGAGAATGCGTAAACTCCCTGGTACTGTGGCTGCTCATGGTAATTGTACTATGCTTTTGCATATATATGATCATGCGTGGAAATATACTGCTGCGGGTTAGAGAAATTGGATTGTATCGCTGCATTGGAGTCACTGCAAAGAATGTTATGTTTCGTTTTTTTGTGGAAAATCTGGTTATCAGTAGTGCAACGATTGGCTTTGGACACTTGATCGGAAGTGGCACGCTATGGTTCATTCGTATCAGTCGGTACGGCTATCTGATGAAAGAAGCAATCTATTATCCCTTGTGGCTAGGCTCATTATTGTTAATATGGATGCTTGTGCTCTCTATTGTATTCGGCTTGATTCCGGTAATGACACTTCTGAAGAAAACACCCAGTCAGATTATGACGGAATACGACGTGTAAGATAGATATTACGTCTGCCTATCTCCGTTCAGATAACTGCGGAAGATTGTCACTACCGCCAGTACTTCCTTGGGATTGGTTGTGATTTCTCCGTTCTTCATCATGTATCCGAATGGGAACTTACGGTTTTTTGCCATTTCGATTCACCTCCTTAGTTCACAAGCATACCACAACTCTCTGCTGAAATCCAGTCACTATATGCAATAAAAAGCACTTGTGATTTTTGGTCACAAGTGCTATATCTTTTCTTTCAGTTCAATTCCACCGAGCAGATGAAAGGTTAGCTCGTTCTGATTGGCTGTGATCTTATCTGCCATGCTGTCGAAGGTTTCCGGTTCAAAGGATACCATCATATGCTCTCGCTTTTCAAAGTAATCGACAAGCATATCCAGCTGTTCCAGAACATCATCTTCATCATCGGAGCGTGTTATTTTCTTCAGCTCGGCTTGCAGTTTTCTGATCTTATTATTCAGTTCCTTGCTTTGCTCCTGATATTTGCCCTCATCCATAAAACCTTTGGTACGAAGTCTTGCGATATTGACTCTCACGCTTGTATCCAGACCAAACATCTGAGCAATTCTCGGTACTTCGTTAGCAGATAAACAGATTCCTACTGCAAGTAATCGAAGGCACATCCCAAGGCGGCGATCCAAATCCATAACCGTGAAATGGTTGACCGTGCCGATCTCGTTCTGTGCTGTATCGAGCGAGAACAAGGCGGTGCATGGCAGACAGTTCAGTATGCCATCAAGCATGAAAAAACAGTAATAAACCTTGCTGACGAAACAGAAATGTAGGTAAGAAACAAGGCACCGTCTCAATGAAACGGTGCCTTGTTACTGCTCTATTCTGTCTGTTCCTCATCCAACCCATCAAGCAGCTCGGCAAGCTCCTTTCGGCTGTGGACGTTCAGTTTCTTGTACGCCTTTTTGAGATAATAGCTCACCGTGTTGACGGTGACACCGTTCTCCTCGGCGATCGACGTTGTTCCCGACGACAGTTGGGAGCTTAAAAAGGCAGAAAGTACGGGTACTTTAGCCGGAGGAATCGGCATTGTTTATCAGGGATCTTCTACCGTAGATACCAAAGAGATGATGAAGAAATATTACGATGCAACGGCGGCGGTTTCTACTGACGGAATCCGTCTTGCAAAAATAGATGGCAGCTTTAGCGACCGGATTGCAGATTTTGATACCTTTTACGAAAATGAAACTTCGGCAAGAGGTGCAAAGGGCGACTGGAGCTATGAGTTCGATGGAAACAAAATCAAGTTTATGTTTGCATTAAGTCCCGATATGGAATTAACCATTACAATCGACTATGTAGCTGAAAAATAATGTAAATAGCCCCCACAGAAAGAGGTGACGAAATGGCAAAATTCTGTACCGAATGCGGTAAGGAGATAGCGGACGGCGTGGCGTTCTGCACCGAATGCGGCACCAAAGCTCCCGCCGATCCCGTAACCGAAACGACCGAAACCGTGACCGAGGTAAAGGAAACGAAGGTGGAAACACCCGTAGTACATACACCTCCGGCACAAAGCTATCAGGCACAGCAGACCTACACACAGCCATCTGCACAGCTTGAGGGGATAACCACAAGGTCATATACATCAGTTCTCTGTTCTCGATAATTTCGGGGCAGTCATCCAAGGGATGATTCTTCATCTGCTCAAACCTCTTACCGTAGAGAGGAATGACTTTCTCCACTTCAATCTGCATCGGATTATAGTTATGAGCCTTGTGATTGAGCAGAGCATTGAATGTGATTTTCTTTCTGTCTTTAGACATGGGCATCATCTCTCTTTCATTTTATCGGCATAACGAACAAGAAACCGCCAGAAACTTTGTGAAAGATTTTCGCACAAAAAAGAGCAGAATTCGGGAATTTCTTTCCGAATTCTGCTCTCAATTCTTTTGAAAATGAAAAAACGCCCGTTCAAATCCTCTTTTGAGGCTGAAAAGGCAAAATGTCATCTGCGGTTTTTATATAAAAAGTTTCGGTGCCAGAATAGCAAAAAACCACGTAATTGCGTGGCTTTAGGCTCTGTTATCTATTTTGTATAACAGTGTTGTCTGTCTTGAACAAAATAGATTACATAGAAAACGGGTATGTAATCATATTCAGTTTTATAAATTGGAATTTATAAGCATCTTACTATTTCTCAAAGATTAAAATACAATCTCCGTCAGAACAGTACACCGCAAATTTATCATATTCAGGCGTAACGATATAAAAATCCTCAATAAGACCGTCTGTTTCAGCAAGTACAGATAGTATTTCATCTATATATCCCTCATAAACCCAACCATCAGATAGTATCAAAAATAATTTTTTCTTCCAATCATATTCCAAACGTTCTTTAATTTTAGATAGCGAGGCTTCCCAGTCACTGATGGCATATTCGTGATATATTTTATGGAGTTCTTTTCTTAAATGCAACCATAAATAGCTTAATCTGGTGCTATACTAAAAAAGTGGACAAAAAAGGAAAGACAAGGTATAATAGAATAAAACACCTGGAGGAAAAAAGAAATGCCAAGAAAGAAAAACACTCGTTACACGGAAGAATTCAAGAAAACCATCGTAAACCTGCA
>JAZOCU010000034.1:0-1567 GCA_045596625.1 Oscillospiraceae bacterium
AACACCGGTGCTGACATTATCGCCATCGCCCCAATCGGAGGTAGGTACCAGATTGAGCAGCGTATTGTATGCGGTCTTGGGCTGGTTGTTGCCGTCAAACAGCAACGGTGCATTCTCGGAGCCGATCCATGTATTGGCATCGTTCGGTCCCCAGACGCAGACTGCAGTTACATTATCCACTTCCATTGCAAGCTGGAACAATGCCTTGTACTTGTCTGCCTGCTGCTGATCGGTAAATTTACCATTCTCTCTGGAAATATCCAGCTCGGTGATCTGTACTTCACAGCCGATGCTTGCATACTTCTTCAGTGCTGTGGTGTAGGACTGTACGCCGCTGAAGCCGTTGTAGTCTGCATTGATGTGAGACTGCATGCCAACGCCATCCAGTACACCTTTCTCATACAGAGACTTACACATGCTGTAAATAGAATCACGCTTATGATCCCAATACTCATTGTAGTCATTGTAGAACAGCTTGCAGTTTGCAGGTGCATACTTTCTTGCGTATGTAAATGCCTTCTCTACAAATACATTGCTGCCGTAGATCTGTACCCATGGTGATGCGCCGTTGCCATAACCAGGCTCACGTGCTCCACCGTGGTTTGCGGTACGGTTGGAATCATCAGATACACACTCGTTTGCTACGTCATATGCATACAGATCCAGCGTCGGATACTGTGCTGCTACGGCTGCAAACAAATTCTTGATGTAGCTTTCCATACGAGCATCCATCGTAGAGCTGGATACCCATGCGCCGCCGTCATTGAAGCCTTCCTTAAAGACCCACTGCGGTGTCTGGCTGTGCCATACCAATGTATGTCCACGAACGCCGATGCCGTTCTTTTCGCAGAAATCCAAGATCGCTGCGCCGCTGTTCAGGCTGACACCAATGTTGTTGCCGCTGGAATTCGCCTTCGACATGGTTGCATCCGGCTTCATTTCGTTCTCAAAGGTGATCGAGTTGAAGTTCTTCAGGATGTTTGCCGTAATTCCGGAGTTGCGTACTGTGCTGCCGTTCAATACGGAGCCCACGCGGAAATAGTTTGCATAAGCATCCTTCAATCCGCCGCCTGCTGCATATGCTGCATTCGGATCGACCTTCTGGTTTGCTGTGACTGTAAATTCATCAAAGACAAAGTCATTGGTGCTGTCAGTCACAATGGATACTGTCATATCCAGCGCATTGTACGGTGCCTTGAAATTTGCACTGAGTTTTGTCCACTCACCTGCTGCTGCTTTCTTGACATCCAGTGTCTTTGTGACGATCTCGCCTTCTTCACCTTCCTGATAGGTCAGTGTCATACGGAACGTCTCGGCAGTCTCGCTCTTGACCTGCACGCTGTACTCATACTTGATGCCGCCTGCCAGATAAAAGCGCTTATCCGATGCTGCACCCTTTTCGGTTGATGTTCTGCCGCTGACAGACATTCCTCTCGTTCCGCCATAGCCGATTCCATCGATCGCCGTCAGCTGCACTGTGTCATCTGTTCCGCACCAGCCGTCATAGGTAATCTCGAAATCGTTCTCGATTACATCGGCGGAAACGACAGACTGCAAGGGCATTGCG
>JAZOCU010000035.1:0-26872 GCA_045596625.1 Oscillospiraceae bacterium
CAATGAGACCACTACATCAAGTACAAGTACTTCCACAAGCATTGAAACCACTACATCAAGTACTACTACATCTACAACAACTGAAACCACAACTTCAAGTACAAGTACTTCCACAAGCACTGAAACAACATCAAGTACATCTACAAGTACTTCTACAACAACCACTCCAACTCATATCGCATTTGATGAGGAACTTTGCGATTGGGCAGTGAAGGATTATACAGATAAGACAGGCGTAACGCCAGAAAATGCAGAAATCGAGTACACCGCTGACGGCAGTGCAATGATTACTCTGACAGATGCTGAAGGCAACATTCTGGACGTTTACAACATCGATCCATTCACAGGTGTTGGCACTGAATCCGACGGCGGCGAGGTAAATCTCCCCCAGACAGGTTACAGCGTGGTTTACAACTACATCATGCTTGCAGCCGCAGCAATGGTACTCTTGGTATCTATGCAATGGCAAAGAGCAGAAGAAGAGATGAGGAATAATCTATCATCATAATAATGCAAGGAGCGTCTGCGGGCGCTCCTTTTTGTTACGATATGGAGTGAAATCTGGTATAACATAAACCAAGAACGGTGATGCTCCATTCCGGCAGACTGATTGTCATAGTACCTTGATAAATTACAGTATTCATTGTATACTGTAAAAAAATCGGAGCGACCTTTTCAGTCGCCCCAATCACACGTTTTTATCACAGTTTTCGAAATCCCCGAAGAAAAAACAATTCACGGAAAGGGAGTGACCCTATGTCTCTATCCCCAACCATCGTCACAAGCCGTTACCTCAAAAGCGTCAGCCACCTTCTGATTATCAAATTCAATGAAGCAGGTTGTACCTGCCATGGAAATTCATAACAGCGTTCGTGTAACTAACCCAAATGCATTTTAATAAGCTTTTGTGCGGAAACATTACATATCATTTTCAAATCAATTTTCCCAGCAGAAGCTTCTGCAATCGGATCCAAGCCTGCCAGCAGACGCAAAAGATAAGTTGCATCCGAAGCGTTAATATCACCATCACCATCCGCATCTGCATTGCTTTGTCCCATGAGTGATACGGTAATATCGAGATCTTCTGCAAGGAAGCGCTGAAGCAAAACTACATCGGAAATGCAGACTTTCGCTTTCTTGCAAAACAGAGCGCTGCAACAGCACTGATGCCGGCAAGCATCAGGTAGAAAACAGATGCATCACCTGTTGCTACACTGCCTGCAGTCGTTGTAGTTGCTGCATTGGTTACTGTGGTGGTAGCTGCGGCAGTGGTTGTTGTAGTTGTAATTTCAATTGGTTCACCGCTCAGCGGCGCACGAACTGCAAAGGGGTCACTGTATCTGATGACAGAAAATTCGTTTTCGTTGTTTGCAAGTGCTTCACCAGCAATTTGCATCCGAATATATAACTCGTAATCCTCAAACACTTCGGTGGAACAGTAAACACGATATGCATGCGCCTTATGTTCCCAATACCCGGAGGCCTCGTCACCCCATATTTCACCTTCATACAGTTCCATCCGCCAATTTGCAGGATATCCGAATGCATCTGCTGTCAAAGAAGCATCCAAAGGAACATCTTCAGAAACATTCAGATCGAAGTATGGTGTTTCGTCTCCTGAGAGAAATCTGTTTCGCCATGAGTTATTTTCCCCTTGCAGCAAAACGGAGAATTTTTCCTCATCGTTGTCCGAGCTATCACCAAATCCGCATTCAAAGTATTGAAGGTATTGCTGTTGAAAAGATTCTGCAACCTCGTCATCGCTCATTTCCAGCAGTTTTGTATAGGAAACATTCGTGATGCTAGATTCCGCAGTAACTACATTGGAATGGCACAAATTAGAAATTGCAAGTACGGTAAAGCAAAGCGTACAAAGTATTATTTTCATATTTACTCCTCCAAAATGGTTCGTTTCTGACTCAGCGTTACTTTTGTGCATCGGACTCACCTCCATTTATCGACATATACAAATCTATGAAAATGATTCGCTCATCATACTCGACCAACGATACATATCCTCCAATTTGATTGTAGCATATTCATTATACTTTGTCAAGTGCATTTCGAAATTTTATTACAAACACCACAATGTGTTCCGTATCAATTGATCCGTACGCAGGTAATTGCTTTTTCGGTGTGGGTGTGGTATAATATAGGAAATCGTATTGCTGAAAAAAATTGTATTGAATACAGGAGATGAAAATGGGCTTTATCAGACCGGCATTGGAAACAGACGCTTCTCGTATTGCAGAGATCATCATAACGAATTACCGTGTTAATTTCTATCCATTCTTCCGCAACGATTTATTCTATTTTGGGGAACTGAATGTTTTGGATATGGCATCTGAATATGCGAAAGGTACAGAAGCACTTAGCAATACTTTTGTATATGATGATGGTGTAGTGAAAGGAATCATCCGTATTTCCGGCGATGAAATTAAAAAGCTATTTGTTGAACCGCAGTTTCAGAATTATGGTATCGGTGCAAAACTGCTTGACTATGCCGTCAGCCATAAGAAAGCTTCATGGCTCTGGGTGCTTGAATATAACACACGGGGTATTTCATTCTATCAAAAACATGGATTTGGGCTGACCGGCGAGAAAATCATAGAGGACGAGTGGGTACCACTCTTGAAAATGTCGAAAAATCCCAATATACAGCTTTGAATGATTACGCAGGATTCTTCCGTGACATCCTAATTATCAACAATTGATGAACTAACTTTCCCAATTGTTGAGAGACATTCTGTTGATGATCTGTATGCTTCCGGCAGCGACAGTAATCTCGATATGATCGATATACACACCGATAATAAGAAAGGAACTGTTTATTGTAATGCAACACCCCCTAAAAAATTTATCACACGTTATCTAACCGGCTGAGGAGCAATCTCCTACCGGTTTGTTTTTTTGCAATGAAATCAACAACATTCCCTGCAGCGCTCATTATACATAACCTATAGAAAATCCACTTTTCCTGCACTTTATTGGTTGATATCGCCGACAAAAATGTTATAATAAAGAAGCAGGCAAAATTTGCCGAAAAAGGATGTGCTGAAACTCATCATCATCACGTCCATATTATAAGTAAAGGAGTCATGCTATGAAACTCAGAAAAGTATGCTCAGCATTGCTTTCGTCCGTTATGGCGTTCAGTATGCTTACCGGGTTGCTCCCAAGCAGCCTGCCTTCCTCTCTGACAGGATCAGACAATTCGTTCACGCTTGAAATGGAACCTCTGACCGCTGAGGCAGCCGGTAATTTCCGCCGTGTGCTGTCAAATGAATCACCCATGTGGATCATCCACATTGATTCTTGGAACTACGCCGATCCCGAAAAGATCATTGAGCTTGTTCCGGAGGATGTTCTGCCCTATGTGGTATTCAACCTGTCCCTCTCTATTAACTGGAGCAGCACGGAGCATAAATGGCTCATGGTGCAGGATGGTATTGAAACCGCAAGATCATGGATGAAGGCCTGTGCAGACAAAGGCGTCTGGACAATGATCCAGCCTGCCAGCGGCGGACAATGCCACTTCCCTGACTATAAGGCAACCGACGACCTTGACAACACGATCTTCGGCGAATTTTTCCGTGACTATCCGAACTTCCTAGGCTACAATTATTGTGAACAATTCTGGGGATTCGCTTCTCAGGATTTCCCCGTAACGTATCAGCAAAGATACGATCACTTCTCTGCACTGCTCAAGCTCTGCAATAAATACGGCGGCTATCTTGATATCAGCTGGTGTGAAAACCAGTGGGGTTCACAGCTGAATCCCGTTGCGATGCTGAAAACCAATTCCAACTGGGAACGGGCCGCACGTACCTATGCCGGAAACCTGATCCTTGAGGAAAAATATACGCAGTCCGGCTATATCGCTGCCGTAGAAAGTGAAGTTTACGGTGCATACATTTCCGGCTACTGCGGAAACTTCGGTGTGCGCTGGGACGACACCGGCTGGTCGGATTATCCTTGGGTCGGCGGCGATCTGGACCCTCAGACAAAGGATCAATACAGACTCGTGACTTCTGTACCGGTGCTTCTGGAGCGCATGGTACAAAACGGCATGACTGTAATTGACGGTCCCGAGCTGATCTGGGCAGATTGCATCAAGGAAAACTGGATCCAGCGCGATCAGGAAGGCTACGAGATCAGAAACTGGTCCTTCTATGATCAGTATCAGAACACCGTTCTCGACATTTACAGAAAATTCAACGACGGTTCGATCCGCATTCCTTCAAGAGAAGAAGTCATCGGCAGAACCAAGGTCGTTGTCATCCAAGATGTGAACAGCGGCAGCAACGATGATAAATACTGCATCTACAAGAATATGTTCGAAGGTCTGTACCGTGCCGAAAATGACGGCAACTTAAAGGATAATCATAATCCCTTTAAGTCCACCGGCAGATACCAGACTATCCCCGTTGTGTATGCTCTGGCAGATGATCTTGCCAAATCCATCCCCGTACAGATCAAACAGTCGCAAATCCCTTCAAGATGGAACAGCATCCAGGCAAAGCAGGATGAATTCAACAAGCTTTACAGTCAAGATTACACAGGCAATATCTACGCCGGCAGAAATGAAAACAGCTGGGTAACCTATAATCCTTACAAAACCGGCTCTGAAGCTAGCGGCTATCTGAACCTGAAATACAACACCTGCAAGCAGATTGAGCTGAAATACCCGCGTTATAGTGCCGGTCTGATCAATGAGTATTCGGATCACATTGATTTTTACCTCAGCAACTATGACGAGGATGATGCAAAAACATTGAAAACCGATGTGATTAAGATCCACGGCTGTGCATCCGAACCGACGATCACTCTGCAGCAGGACAGAGGCTTCAACCAGCAGAAGAGTGAAGTAACGACCTCCTACGCTGACGGTACATTCACCATAACCGTAAAGCATAATGGACCGATTGACATCAGCGTATCCTGTACAGGAAATGAAACAGGCCGTCAGACTGCTTACCGTGAGGCAACGCAGATTGCTCCCGATTTCCCCGAATCCTATACCGGCATTCGTCAGTACGAAGCTGAATATTATGACAGAAAGAACATTGAGGAGAACGTGACCAATGCTTGTAATAGCGGCGTAACCGGCTGCTGGGGCATGGGCTTTATGAAGTTCGGCACCAAGGATACTGCCGCTGCAAGAGATTATGTAAACAGCGCCAAAGCAGGCACATTCGATCTGACGCTGCGATATTCCTCCGTTGCGGATATCGGCAATGTTGACCTCTATGTAAACGGCGAAAAGGTAGAAACACTTTCTCTGCCTAACACCTCCTCATACAGCACATGGAAGACCGTTACCACATCCATCACACTGAATAAAGGTGATAACAAAATCGAATTTATCGCAAATTCCGCACTGCCGAGCTCATTATACATCGACTGTTTCCGAGTTTCAGGAGATTTCGGAATCAAGAGTGCTGTAGAACCGATCGAGGGCGGAAAGCTCTTCACCGAACTGACTGTGTATGACAGCGAAAATCGTTCTGACTGGTCAATATACGATAATTTCGGAGTAGGGTCTTCCATATTCGGTGATCGTGACATCAATACTGCTTCCATTCCGGACGCACTGTACGGCGCTGAAGTAATCAGAACGGCATGTGATTCCAAAATGTATGCGAAAAATCTTGGCACATTCATCGCAGGCGACGACATGACATTATATATCGCAACCGATACCAGAGTTGTGGATATGGGCCTTCCGTCATGGTTCTCGACCCTTACCGACACAGAGGAATTCATTGTACTTGACAATGAACTTGTTCTGAGAGTCTACAAGACAGAGCTGAAAAAGGGGCAAACCTATACACTCGGCACAAACGGCGGTAACGGAAACAATGTCTGCTACATCGCCCTTGGCGTTTCCGAAAACACGTTTGTTCGCGGCGATGTCAACATGGATAAACAGTGCAACATGGCAGATCTGGTGCTTCTCCAGAAATGGATGACGGCTGTCCCCGGCACTGTGCTTGCAAACTGGAAGGCAGGCGACATGAATGAGGATGACTGCCTGAATGCATCGGATATGACCCTTATGAAAAGAATGCTCCTTGGAAATTGATATCATAATCCCCCATTGCAGACAAGCTGCATGGGCACTGATAATATCCTGATCCATAAAAAAGAGGCTGTGCCATTGGCACAGCCTCTTTTTAATATTGATCGTTATGCACCTTTGTCATGGATCAGTTGCCATACAGCATCAAACGTTTCATCAAGGTAAGATCCACTGCATTGATGACCCCATCCTCCGACAGATCACCGGCATGCCAGTCATTGAGACTACCTTTTCCAACAAGATATTGCTGCATCATGACCAGATCTGCCATACGAAATGCACCATCGGCATCCACATCGCCTCTGACGCTGCCTGAGAAAAGGGCTGCTGCTTCATCGGGATGCAGCGCTGTACGATAGATCTTTACGTTATCCAAATAACCGTGGAAGGTTGCATCCTCTTCATAATATGAGCGCCCCAGATACCCTGTAAGACCACTGCCCATATCCGAAATCAGCGTACTGATCTCTGTGGATTCTGCTGTTTTGATACCGTCAATATATAGTGTTGCCGTTGCGCCATTTACCACAAATACATAGCGATGCCATGCAGTTGCATCCAGATCATAGCGCATTTCGCTTTCATTGCTCCATGTATTGGTTGTGACAGCATATCGGAAATGGTCTTGCGCTACACGGAAAAAGGCATATTGATTTCGGTCCTTGCCAACAGCAAAGGTAAAAAAGTCACCTGTTGAAGCCGATTTCACATCCATGCATACCGTATAATCCGTGCAGCCTTCCAGCAATCCATCAGGCAATTGTCCAAATGTATTATCAGAGCCATCCAAATACAATACACTGCCCTTTTGCTGATCATAAACCTGCGCTGCATTGCCAAACAGCTGCAAATCGCCATGATTGCCGCTGATATCCGGTACAACAGTACCGTTGACAGTTTCAAAATCGTATTCTACTGTCGGTAAGGGAGCAGTGCCTGCCGACAACGCCTGCCCGAAGATTTTCATTTCATATATCGTTGGTGTATACCAGTTGTTGGGATTATTGTGTAAAGTCGCATTCAGCACATTCAGTCTGACATAGCGCGCAGTACCGGAAAGCATATCACTATTGAAGCCATAGGTACTGTTGACAATGGCACTGTTATGATCGGTATGTTCAAGAATCGTAGTCCAGTGTTCGCCATCCAGACTGGTTTGCACCGTATAGGTATAATATCCTTCAGAGCCTTTACAGATATACCATGAGGTTTGTATATTGGCAAGCGAACAAACCTGCTCCAGATCGATCTGCAAATAGAATGGCCATTTCATCGTATCGCCGATCGCTGCATAGTAGCTTTGATAGGAACCATCCACCGCTTGAATAGCACTGTGTTCGGCAGTCGCTGCCAGAGATGCCGTTGCGGGACGATCCTGTGAAAGCAGTGTGCCTTCCTGTACAGGATACAGCTCTCCGGTCTTGGTGCTGTAACGGAAGGAAGGATAATAGTCATAGAAAGCAAAGCTGTTATCGAAATACAGAGGACACAAGGTCGTTCCGCTGGTTTCCGATGCACGTAGCCACCGATACGCGTGCATCAGATAGTTGCGGTTCTGCAGATTCACAATCCATCCGGATTGTGATGAAAAGGTTGAAGTGTTGCCGATACTGCGCAGCTCGCTCCATTCACCATATAGATCATCCGTCACCGTATAAGCACCGCTGCTGGGATACCAGCCTGCTGCCTGGGATGTAAACAGAAAATAATATCCATCTCGCTTGATCAGATTGGGGAATTCGCGGTACTCGTTTTCATGGAGCTTTTTCACGACTTCCGTTACATCACTGAAGCTGTCATTCATCTTAAAAATATAAATAGTGGCATTGGCACCCTGTCCGGGTTCATTGGCGGCTGCGATCAGATAGCCTGTACCGTCATCATCAAAAAAGATCGCCATATCGCGCACCTGGATCCCTAAAGGATTGTATACATGGTGCACCGTGAATTCACCGCCGGGTGTACCGGTAATCACCAGCGCTTTGCCGTCGTTATATCCGCTGGGCAGCTCCCAATGTGCCCATACGATGATCTTATTGGCTTTTGCAGCATATTCAATGTGTATGGATTCAATCTTACAGCTTGCCATATCTGCATTCTGGCTGTCATCGGCAACAACACGCTCAGCACCGAAATGTTTTCCGTCCGCAGAAGTGGATTCTGCAAGGTAGATATCATTTTTGCCTGCATGACTCCGCAGCGCATAGCTGTAATATGTATTCCCCACTTTGGTGCCGCTTGTTTCATAAACAAGATTGCTGCCACGCTGATTATCATATGTATCCAATTCGGAAGGCGCTGCACATGGCGTCAGTGATTTGACCGAAGAATAAAAGATTGAAGCTTCCTCACAAACCGCCAGCTGATAGTAATATGTCTGTCCCAGTGTCAGTCCTACATCTGACCATGAAGTACCTGTACCTTCATAAACAGGTACAAAGCCTGTGTCCGGTTCTGTAGAACGATATAGTATATATCGGCTGACAGGTAATGTTGTTGCCCATTGCAAAGCTGCATGATCTGCATTCAGACTGTCACCGACACAATATAAATTGCAAACCAGACCGATCTCAGAAGATATCGCATCCGATGCCGCTTGCGCTGCATATACGTTTTGTGATGCCGTAAACTGCAAGGTGTTGCTGCTCCGGATCATCGCTGCACAAAGCATCACACCACTGCAAAGCACGGCAACTGCTTTTTGGAGAAGCTTTCTCTCCATTACAAATCCGTTCATTCCTCTGAACCTCTCTTTCCTTTTCCGATCGCACAAAATCCCTTGTCTGCAGGATAACATTGTTCTTCTGCCATTGTAATACAGAATCCTATAAATTGCAATACTTTTTGAGATTTTATTAAAAATATTTTCTCAGCGGATGATCCTGCCAAATTGTGCCCTGAAGCATGGGAAGCCATTTACAATCTGTATACAGCAATCGTAAATTTATATTTTTTCATTTATTTGATAATTTGCTATTGCAAAGGCAGCTGCTATGCGATATAATGAGACACAGAGCAAGTCATATGCCAAAGACTGAGCTCATAAAAAAATATTTTAGGGGGATTCTATTATGATATCCAAAAGAATTGGCAAATCTCATCATCTGAGGAATGGCGCTGTGATGCTGGCAATCAGTCTGATGCTGACCGGCACTCCACTGTCTCTGCCTGCTGCACAGCAACAAAATGTCTCAGCAGAGACCATTGCCGAGCTGTATGTCTCGCCCGATGGCAGCGATACAAACCCCGGCACGTTGGCACAACCATTCCGCACGCTTTCTGCCGCCCGTGATGCAGTCCGCAAGATCAATCAAAATATGCAGGGCGATATCGTGGTGTATCTGCGCGAAGGTACCTATCGTATTACAGAACCCGTTGTCTTTGATCTTCGTGATTCTGCTACAAACGGCTATTCCATCCGCTATGAGGCATATGAGGATGAAACACCGGTCATCAGCGGTGCAACACAGGTTACCGGCTGGAGCAAATACAATGATACACTTTATGCAGCACCATTGGATCGCGATATCAAGCTGCGTAATCTCTATGTCAATGATCATCGTGCCAATATGGGCAGCATTACTGTACAGGCACAGGGCGGATACGGTGATTATAATGTCAATGCAGGTCAGGCTTCCTGGGCTTGGGATTCCGGTAAAAAGAGCGACGGCATCAAATATAATCCCGGTGATTTTCCCTCCATCGAATCCAACAAAGATGACCTTGAAGTCGTAAATGGAACAACATGGAATGAAAACATTGTATGTTCCCGTGATCTTCGCTTTGAAGGCAATTCTCTCGTACTTTATATGCAGCAGCCCTACGGTGCAATTGCACAAACACCCGGCTGGGGCGCCGGTTTCTCTACCAGCGGCACGCACACGATCTATAATGCTTTCAGCTTTGTGGATTCTCCCGGTGAGTTCTTCTTTGATAAAACCCAAAAAATGCTGTATTACTATCCCCTGCCCGGTGAGGATATGAGCACTGCCGATGTGGAAGCACCCATTGCAGAACAGCTCATCACCATTGCCGGCGAATCCAATACTGCTCGCGTCAAGAATCTCAGCTTCAGCGGCATCACTTTTGCTCACACCGATTACCAGCTCACTGAAGTAGCGGGTTCACACGGCAAGGCCACCTGTCAGGCAGCTCAGACCTATATCGCCTTTGCCGATTCCAATTGGCACAGCAAAACATACGAAATGGTAGATACGCTGCCTGCAATGGTGCATATCACCGGCAGCGATTCGATCTCCTTTACCGGAAATGTCATTAAGCATAGCGGTGCTGACGGTATTTCTATGACAAACGATGTCATCAACAGTACGATCTCCGGCAACTACATTACCGATATCACTTCATCCGGCATCACGATCGGTCATCCGCAGCATATCTATATCGGTGACGGCAACGGCTCAAATCGTGAAAAGTATCCTGCCGGTGTTGAGGGTGTATGCAAAAATGATCTTGTCACAGATAATCTGCTCTATGATATCAGTGTGGTCCATGGTTTCGGTGGTTGTGCAGCAATCACTGTCTATTGCGCCGACTCGATCAAGATCCTTCGCAACCAGATCAAGAAAACCGCATATAACGGCATCCATCTCGGTTGGGGCTGGTGTAACTTCAAGGACTCCCAGACCTGTCGCGATAATATGATCTGCTATAACCGTGTCATTGATTCTCTGAACCGTCTGCATGACAGTGGTGCGATCTATACGATCGGACAAATGCCCGGCACTGTCATCAACGAAAACTATGTCAAAGGCATTCCCGCAGCCGGCGCTTATCAGCCGACCTATGGGCTGCATAACGATGAAGGTACTGCCTATATTGAAGAAAATGATAATGTACTGGATATCAGTCCCAATGTTACCTATACGATCAACTGCGAGGATTACGGTCAGAAACACCACTTAACAATTCTGCGCACGTATGCCACGGTCCGTAAAATGGGTGTCAATCCGCCCGATTCCACCATTGAGGACCCGATCGTTGTTCCCGATAATGTCTGGCCGCAAGCACAATATGAAATCTGTCTGCGTTCCGGCTTGCAGGATGAGTTTCGTTCCATTATGCCCAATGGCATGATGACCGATGCCGATTACATTTTCCCGGCAAGCTGTGCTGCAAAGGGAGAGGTTTTGTTGCCGATCCGTGTTGCAGGCTCCGATAAAACGGTCTGGATCGCTCCCGACGACACAACAACCTTCAAGACCGGCGCTGCCATGACAAAGGCAAACGGTACTGCCGATAAAATCAAAACACCTTCCGAACCCGGGGAATACCGCATTTATGTCACGGATGCATCCGGCAAAGTGCTGAGCAAATCCGAACATCTGCTGCGTGTCAGCGGCTCCGCTTCTCAGGTCGATGCCATTTCTTATTCGGTACAGTCCGGTATCCAGACCGAAAATTGCAGTGAAGGCGGCTTGAATGTTGCTTATATCGAAAACGGCGACTACATCGGCTTTCAGAATGTCGATTTTGAAAATGGTGCCGATGCAATTGATCTGCGTCTTGGCGCAAATGCAGGCGGCTCTTACATCGAGATCCATCTGGATGCTCCCGATGGCAAGCTCATCGGTACCTGCGAGGTCGCCGCAACCGGAGGCTGGCAGACATGGGCAACACAGCGTACTGCGCTTGCATCCACAACCGGTGTCCATGATATGTATCTTGTGTTTAAGGGCGGCAGCGGTTATCTCTTCAACATCGCTTGGTGGAAGCTGATATTCCCGGAACGAAAATTCATCCACGGTGACCTCAACGATGACAATATGGTCGATGGTCGTGATCTCTCTCTGATGAAGCAGGCATTCATAACCGAGACCATTGATTTTCTGCCCCCTGCCGATCTCAACGGCAGCGGTGATCTGGATCAGGAAGATGTACTGCTGCATGCCGATTATCTCTGCGGCAAGATCACATCGTTCCCGGTTACAGAATAAGTATCCGCTTTCTGTCTGTAACATCGATCGCAGTTTCTGCGATCCCGTTCATCCTGTCTGCCCTTTGCGGTATGGCATAATATCCCCTCACATGAATGCAAAGCCGTCTGTTACAAACAGACGGCTTTGCTGTATAATATATTATTGTGCAAAACATTATCGACCAATCTTGACAAAATCCGACAAATTGGATACAATATAGACAGCATGGAAATATCATCTATATCAGGAGGAATATAATGGAACGCAAAAGACCTCGCAGCAGACAAAAAAATGTTACATCCGGCGGATTTGGTGTCCACCGACGCGGAAACGGTCTGGGCAGCGGCCCTGTAGGATCGCATACCGGTCATTCCGGAAATCGCACCGGCAGTGTCGGTAAACGTGCAGCCATTGGCGGAGGCATCAGTCTGCCTGCCATTCTGTTGATCGGATTTGCCCTTTTCAGCATGTTCAAAGGCGGCGACAGCACAAGCGATCAGAACCAAGGCAATCTCTTCGACAACGGTACATCAGACAACTATGCTGCCAATCAAGCAACCTCTGTGGATACCAGTGTTGCATCAGGTTCCCGTGCCAAATATACCCAAATCCTCGGCAGCAAAAAAGATACTGTTACCATTATGGTCTATATCTGCGGCACCGATCTGGAATCACAAAGTGGTATGGCATCTTCCGATATCCAAGAAATGGCAGCTGCCTCCTTTAATGATCATGTCAATCTGATCCTTTATACCGGCGGATGCAAGCAATGGAAGATCAATGGTATCAGCAATCAGGTTCATCAGATCTATCAGATCAAAAACGGAAAATTGAACCGTTTGGAAGCAGATATGGGCACCAAGGCTATGACCGATCCCGATACGCTGACTTCCTTTATCCGTTATTGCAGTCAGAATTTCCCCGCTAACCGCAATCAGCTCATTTTGTGGGATCACGGCGGCGGTTCTGTCAGCGGTTTCGGCTATGACGAAAAGAAATCCGGCAGCGGTTCCATGGATCTTGCAGAGATCGATTCCGCACTGACCAAAGCAGGCGTTACGTTCGATTTCGTTGGCTTTGATGCTTGTCTGATGGCAACGGCTGAAACGGCTCTGATGCTGAACGATCATGCGGATTATATGATCGCTTCGGAAGAAACAGAGCCCGGCATCGGCTGGTATTACACCGATTGGCTGACTGCCCTTGGCAAAAACACCTCTATGCCCACAGTGGAGATCGGTAAAAATATCATTGATGACTTTGTGACGACCTGTGCAAAAAAATGCAGCGGCCAAAAGACGACACTCTCTATTGTGGATCTGGCGGAATTCACCAACACAGTGCCAAGCAAACTGAATGCATTTGCAAAATCCGTCAGCAACAAGCTCTCCAACGAGGAATATAAAGAAGTTTCCGATGCCAGATATACTACGCGTGAATTCGCATCCAGTTCGAAAATCGATCAGGTCGATCTTGCTCATCTGGCACTCAACATGAATAACAGCGAAGGCAAAGCTCTGAGCAATGCAATCCGTAATGCAGTCAAATATAACCGTACTTCATCCAACATCAGCAACGCCTATGGTGTTTCAATCTATTTCCCCTATCGTCGTACTTCCAATGTAGATACTGCCTGCAGTACCTACAAGCAGATCGGCATGGATTCCGAATACAGCAAGTGTATTCAGCAGTTTGCAAGTCTCGAAACTACCGGACAGGTAGCAGCCGGCGGTACCTCCTCACCCCTTACCTCTCTGCTGGATATGATGAGCAGCAACGGCGCTTCAGGCAGTGCGGATATGATCACCCAACTGCTCGGAAGCTTCATGAGCAGCGGTTCAGACCGTACCATTGAAGGTCTGGATGATTCCAACACTGCGTATATGCAGGAAACTGCATTGTCAGCCGACGCAACTGCACAATATGTCTCAATGAACTATTTTGATCCGACCAATCTCGTCTGGGAAAAGAACAGCAAGGGTCAATATATCATGAAGCTGCCCGAGAATCAATGGGAGCTTGTTCACAATCTTGACAAAAATCTGTTCTATGATGATGGCGAAGGCTATGTGGATATGGGTCTCGATAATGTATTCGATTTCGACGATGACGGCAATCTGATCGCAGACACAGATCATACCTGGCTTGCGATCAACGGTCAGCCTGTGGCGTATTATCACACCGATACGACTGAGTTTGATGACGATACCTATACGATCTCCGGCTATGTTCCTGCTCTGCTAAACAACGAGCGTGTGAACCTGATCTTGGTATTTGATCACGAAAATCCCAACGGCTATATTGCAGGTGCCACCACCGATTATGTCAACAAGGAAACCGATACTATCGCCAAGAGCCTGATCACCTTGGAAATCGGTGATACCCTCGATTTCATTTGTGACTATTATACCTACGATGGCAGTTACATTGACAGCTATTTCCTCGGCAATCAGATGACGGTTACCGACAATATGCAAATCAGCAATGTAAGCGTTGGTGATGGGGATCTCAAAATCACCTACTGCTTTACCGATATTTACAATCAAGAGTACTGGACGGAAGCGATTTGTCCTTGAAATTCCGCAATCCAGTAAATTCGTTAGAATGGAGTGATGAAAATGCCACCGGTCGGCGGTCCAAGACGTCAAAGTTTCCTCACCGAAGAGGAAAAAAAGAATCGTCCCAAAGTTACAAAGCATCTTCTTGCACGCATTTTCTCCTACCTCAAGCCCTATTGGAAACAGATGCTTGTGGTATTTGCTGCAATCCTTATTTCCTCCATCCTAAATCTGATGCCTTCTGTTTTAACAGGTAAGATTATTGATGAAGGTCTGATCGGCAGAAGCATGCAAAAGCTGATTTTGTTCATTCTGCTCTCACTTGCTGTCACACTCGGCGCCAATCTCATTGGTGTTCTTGAAAGCTATATGAATACATGGATCGCACAGCATATTACCTATGATATGCGCAATACCATGTACCGCCACCTCCAGAAAATGTCGCAGCGGTTTTTTACATCCAACAATCAAGGCGATATCATCACCAGAATGACAAGTGATATTTCCGGTGTGCAGCAGATCATTACCGGTACGCTGACCAGTATTCTTTCCAACTCTATCACCCTGATCGTTGCATTGGTTGTCATGTTCCAACAAAGCTGGATTCTTGCCATTGTGGGAATCGCTGTGATTCCGCTTTTTGTAATTCCTACCAGAAGCGCCGGCAAAACCAGATGGTCTATTACCAACGAATCTCAGGCATGCAGTGATGAGATCAATGGGATTCTCAATGAAACCATGTCAGTCAGCGGTCAGCTTTTGGTAAAGCTTTTCGGCATGGAACAAACCGAATACCAAAAATATGAAGCTGTCAACAAGCGTATGATCCAGCTCAATATCCGCGAAAGCATGGCAGGCCGCTGGTTCAGAGTTGCTCTCAGTACCTTTTCCAGCATCGGCCCCATGCTCCTCTACCTTGCCGGCGGTATTCTGATGATGCAGTATGATGCCTCGCTGACAGTCGGTGATATCACAGTACTGGTCGCTTTGCTTGGAAAAATGTATGGCCCGGTCAATCAGCTCTTGAACATTCAAGTGGATTGGATTCGCTCTATGGCAATGTTTACCCGTATTTTTGAGTATTACGATATGCCTGTTGAAATCGCAAATGCACCAGATGCCATCTGTCCCAAAGAAAAAGCAATCGGGCAAGTCACATTTGAGAATGTTGGCTTCTACTACGAAAAAGACCGTCAGATTCTTACCGATATCAATTTTACTCTGGACAGTGGAAAATGCTTTGCAATTGTTGGACCCTCCGGTTCCGGAAAAAGTACATTGATCAACCTCATCCCCCGTCTTTACGATGTGACCTCCGGCCGTGTTACCTTCGATGGCATGGATGTACGAACAATCGACCTTGACTATCTCAGAGACAATATCGGTATCGTCAGCCAGGAGACCTATCTGTTTAATGGCACGATCCGTGAAAATCTCCTTTATGCGAAGCCGGATGCAACCGAAGAAGAACTGCTCAATGCCTGTAAAAAAGCCAATATCCTTGATTTTATCGAGGAGCAGGAAGCCGGTCTTGATACGTTTGTCGGCAACAGAGGTCTGAAGTTGTCCGGCGGTGAAAAACAGCGTATTTCTATTGCAAGAGTCCTTCTCAAGGATCCTGCTCTGATGATTTTTGACGAGGCGACCTCTGCGCTCGATTCTATTTCGGAACAGAAAATACAGGATGCCATTGAACCGCTGATCACCTCACGAACCAGTATTCTGATCGCACACAGACTTTCTACGATTCTTGCCGCCGATGAAATTCTCGTCATCAGTGATGGCGTGATCGCAGAGCGCGGTTCTCATAAGGAGCTGCTTGCGCAGGGCGGTATTTACTCCCAGCTCTATGAAACCCAATTCTGTAAGGCACCTGAAGTCGCTGAGCAATTCGACTATACGGAAGGGGAAGACTGATCTTCTTTCCGACCCTTGCTTACTACATAACAAAAAAGCTCCTTGGTTTTTCTTTCCAAGGAGCTTTTTCGTTTGCTTTCATTGCATTACGCAATCTCTTCCACACGTACATTGGCGATATAAACCGTAGCAGTAGAGCCACGATGACCAAGATTGAACTCCAGACGGCCATTCGGATCATTCTTGCTGTCCATCTCAAATTCATAGGTAAAGGTCTTCTTTTCCGTAGGAACTGTCAATGTCGTATCCTGAAGATAACGAATCCATCCTGCGGTCGGTGCAGAGACGCATACAACAATATCACGTTCCTCATCTGCCCATGCATCAAAGCTGACACGGTATTTCTTCCCACGGATCATCGGAAGCTCGGGCTGTACCAATTGTACCGAATAATCTACAGTGCCCTCATTCTCAGAGGTGATCACCATCATATTATCACGGATCTCAGCAGCACCTTCGCCGCCTTCGAAAAGCAGGAACTTCCAGTTTACATCGTCAGTCAGATCTTCGTTCTCTGCGAAATCACCGTTATAGATCAGATTGCCATCTTCCAGCGGCTCACGATAGGCCACTTCAGGCTTGGTCACATTGGTGTCATAAGACGGCTTCTGATACACTCGTACATAATCAATTTCAAATTCTGCCTTGCTGAAATCGGTTGTTTCATCGGGATTGCCGGGCCATGTACCGCCAACTGCCAGATTCATCTGCACAAAGAAAGGCTGATTAAAGGGTGCGGGATACGGCTTTTCATCCGCACCATCCACTGCGGTAAACCAATCATTTACGGTATGATAATGCTCGCCATCAATATAAAAACGCATCTCGCCGGGTTCCCATTCCACGGAAAACTCATGGAAATCATCTGCAAAGCTGCCGTTTTCCAACACAAAAGTACCCTGCTGCTCCGCATGGGGCTCGCCATAATGAATCGTACCGTATGCAGTATCGACACGGCTGCCCAGTACTTCCATGATATCGATCTCTCCACACTTCGGCCACTGCCCATAGTAGCCCTCATCCTTCGGCATCATCCAGATTGCCGGCCACAAGCCTTTTCCTTCCGGCACTTTGGCTCTGGCAACCACCTTACCATACAGAAAATCCTTTTTATTCTGTGCAGTCACTTTGCCGGAAGTATAGTAATCCGCACCGTCCTTCTGTGTCTTGATCGCCTTGATCACCAGATTGCCATCACGCAGGAACACATTGTCGGTCGATGTGGTATACTCCTGCAGCTCCTGATTGGTCCAACCGGGTTCATGGGGTTCATAATTCCAAATGGATTCATCCAGCTCTGTGCCGTCAAATTCATCGTGCCACAGCAAAGAATACCCAGCAAGCTCAGGCACTTTGTTTTCTTCGATTTGAGAATCCGGCACAGACGTAGTCGTGGCAGTCGTTTCTGCTTTTGACGTTTCTGCCTTGCTTACATCGGTCGATGATTCATTTTCACTGCATCCCGTCAGTAAAACCAACGCAGAAACAACAGCAAATGTCTTTTTCAGTTTCATATGATATCCTCCTCGTTGCACTTACATACGATAAAACCAATTGCATCCTTATTATATCGCATCAATGTCATCGAGAATATCATCTGCATATCTTTTTTGATACTTTCTTGTCGCAACAAAAAAGATTATTTTAGAAATACCAATCTTTATCATATGACCAATGCCGGATCATTTGCATTTTCCGCACTGTGCACACCCATTACAGATCGGTTTGCTGCCGCAGAGAAAGCAGCTCTCACGAAAATACGGCTGATAAAGCCATTCCTTTGGGATCTCGCTGCCCCATGCATCGGTTAGATGATACTTTATCGGTGTTCCTGCATAATTCATACCCGATTTATATGCCATTTCCGATTGCAACCGTTTATTGGGCAAAGTATACAGCTTTCGATCCTTGATAAATTTTGTTCCGGTTTCCATAAACGTAAAGGATACATGATGCATCTCGCATTCAGATCTCAGCTGTTTTACCCATTCAAAATTACATGGCCTTGCACCGTCATAGTTCTCACCGCCGCAAACGACTTGCTCGATCTGTCCGGTTTGCAGATACTTTGCAAGACTCACCGCACCGATAAACGGTGCGCACATCACACCCTTATGCCGAAAAGGAAGGGTCAGCAGGATCGGCAACCGTTCATCTGCTCGGTACTGATTCTCTGCTGTGACATTAAAGAAAATATTTTCCCAACCATCGCCCCAATCCTTCGGCAAATGTTCTGCAACCCGTTCCGGACGCTTGGTAAGCAGATAAAATATCACATCACTGCGCTGTCTCATGATTTCCCATGCCTCATCACGCCACGGATCCGCTTCCTGCAAAAAGAAATCTGAGGTCATACAAACCCGGATTTTTTCACCGCTTTTGATTTTATAATTACCCTTTCTGTCTTTTTTCAGTGGATAATCAAAATTCCCGGTGCGATAGATCTCACAGCCCTTTTTTTCTCTCATACGATCAAGATAATACATATAGCAATGATCGCAGCCCTCGCTGATTTTCTTACAGCCATGCCACGGATTCCAGATATCATGCATCCGATCGCCTTCTTTCAATCATGCCGCTGCTCGTGGTTGCTGAACATCTCGCAAAAACGCCCCGCAAAAGCAGGCGGCTCATCATGCACATAAAGATGAGAAATATCCCCGAATGCATTGATACGAAAGCTTGCGATCCCCTCTCGACGTTCCTCGGTGATCACCGTTGTGACAGAAGTCGGAGCTGCAATCATGCCATGCCACAGCACCATGGGAGAAATTCCCAGCAAATGTCCAAGCATAACACATTCGACCCCGAAATGACAGAATAGCACGATCGTATCTTCATTGGGATGGATTGCCCGATAATAATTCTGTTGGCGCACATAGCCATGCCGTTCCAAAAGCGCATCCAGACCTTTGTGAACCGCTGCAAGCCCTTGTTCCATTTCTGCTTCCGCCATTACAGGTACTGTATACCACTTGTCCTTCTCATAGTATGCCGGAATATTCGTCCAATGTTCCGGCAGCATATCCCATGGAATACGCAGTTCTCCTGTTTCTTCACTGAGAATTTTTACATCAAATTCCCGCATCCATGAATGTACCTCAGCAGTACGACCGCATTGTTTCAGCGTATATTCAGCAGTTTTTTGCGCTCTGCCAAGAGGGGATACATAATACGCCGCAACATCCATCGGTGCGATCCGCCGAGCAAGCATTGCCGCTTCTCTATGTCCCTTTTCGGTCAAAGAATCAATGGTATAATCCGGATCTCCGTGACGAATGATCAATATTCTCATAAATGCTTCCTTTCTGAATCCCAAAGCAAATACAATCGGATGGAAGATGCTCTCAGCAGGCTCCGAACTTGAGCTTTTCAAGGATCGCCTCATCTGCCGGACAAAACCGATACTGCGAGATCTCCTTCACAGTGATCCATCGGGCATCCTGATGTTCAAGACAACGGAGCTCGCCTTCTGCAATTGCAGCATGAAATACCGTCAGATGAATCGTGATATCGGGATATTCATGCATCACTTCCGTAAAGATCCCATTAACCGACAGGATCACATCCAGCTCCTCTTTACACTCCCGAATCAATGCCTCTTCCTTGGTTTCTCCGGGCTCTACCTTTCCGCCGACAAATTCCCACAGCAAGCCTCTGGCTTTGTGTGCCGGTCTCTGACAGATCAAAAACCGGTCTTTCGTATCCCAAATCAATGCTGCTACGACTTCTGTCATGCTGCACCTCCCTATTTGTGCTATTTCGGCAATTGCACATTGCCCTGCTGTATTTCATCGGGTGTAAAAGGGATATCATAATCGATCACAGCCTGTCCGTATATATCTGTAATACGAAAAGTAAATGGACCGTTTCCCAAGCCCGCTTCGGCTTCAAAATAATTATAATTGCGCCGCGGAAGCTCTATAAACTCACCGCTTTCATTCAGATACTCCAGCTTTGCAATGGGATACCGATGATTCCGCACCTGCACTGCACACCAATACTGCGTAGAGCCATCCTTATATCGATAACTCATCGGCGCATTCTCAGCACTGTCTAACGGTATAATGCGCCATGTAACCGGCACTTTCCCCTTTTCAGCAGGCGCAATGAGCGGAAAGGCATCGACATAAAGATCCAGATCTCCTTTGGCTCCCTCAGGCAGGAGATCTGTGACCAAAACATGTATCGAGCCGAGCTCGCCTGTCACCTCCAGATAGGCCCCGGCAAGCTGCGCCGTATTATAATCCGCAAGGTTCATAGCAGTGATCCAGTAATCTCTAGAAACAGGATCCAGCATAGCACAGCCGCCTTCATAACCACCGCCATAATACGTTGCATAACCGCTGTGTATCGTACCCTTTGGCTCTAGAATCCATGCCGGCGATTCAGAAAAAAGCATTCTCTTAAGCAATGACAGATCCCGTGCATCCAGAACCGTGTCTCTGTTCAGATCTGCCGCAGCAGGATCCGCCACAATCGCTGTATCGGATGCCAGCAAATACTCTGATAACAATATGACATCTGCTTTGGTGCATTGTCCATCTGCATTCACATCGCCAAGCAAGTTTTCTTCGGCTGCTGCCGCTTTGATACATAAAAACAACATCGCAGCACTCAAGCATATCGACCATCTTCTGCGCATATCGTTCCCCCGTTCTGTCCATTAAACTACAAATGCATTTATTTGTCCGCACGCTTCCTTTTGATTATAGCATGACTCTTGCCCTTTTGCAAGCATCGAAGCGCCTGTTTTCCTTTGCATATCGCCGGAACATTTTTGTATTTATGTTAATTTGTTGATAAAATCTTCATTTTGTCCACCGAATAAACATTTTACTCGTTGTCACCGCCTCTTACTGTATGCTATACTATACTATATTCCATCGCAAAACCGAGGCATCCGCATTTGATTACAAAGAGATCTGAAAGAGAAATAGGAGGGAAATATGAACACCGCCAAACGATCTGCATCATTCCTGCTTGCAGTGACACTGCTGTTTGCATCCTCACCCTTGCAGGAACTCCCTGTGCTTGCAGCCGGTACTTCATCCAAAGGATTATCGCCGGCTTTATCCGCAAATGTCAATGCTCGTAAATTTACTCACAAGGAATGGACCGGTAAAGATTATACCGATCTCAACGGCAGAAATGTCACCGGTGAGGACGTGTACGGCATCAACCGTGAGGAAGCTGCGCTTACCCTGATCCCCTTTGCTTCCACAACCGATGCCGCAGCTGCTGTCTGGGATTACAATGCAAGAGAAGATTCTGTTTATATGCAAATGCTGACCGGTGAATCCGAGGACTGGGAGCTTGCTGTGTTCCAGAACGAAGAAAAGGCACAGCCTTTGCTGAATGCCGGATCTATGAATCACGGATATACCGTCAACCGTGCCGATGGCTGGAAAACCGTTCAGCTTCCCAAGAGCTGGACCTGCCAAGGCTTCGATTTCCCCATTTATGCCAATGTTATCATGCCGTGGCAAAGCGGTTACGATTATGTCACTGTACCGGAAGCCCCTGTCAATTATAACCCTGTCGGACTGTATCGAAAAACCTTCACTGTCGATTCCGCAATGACTGCCGATAACAGACGTGTCTATCTGCATTTTGAAGGTGTGGAATCTGCTTATTATGTCTATGTAAACGGCAAAGAAGTCGGCTATAGTGAGGACACATTCAGCCCTCATCACTTTGATATCACCGACTATCTGACCAATGGTGAAAATACGCTGGGTGTCAAGGTACACAAATTCTGCGACGGCACATGGTTTGAAGGCCAGGATATGATCTATGACGGCGGTATTTTCAGAGATGTCTTCCTCACAAGTCAATCTCTGGTGCATATCAGCGATTATACCGTACAGACCGATCTGGATTCGTCTTATACCAACGCTACTCTGAATCTTTCGGTCGATGTAAAGAATCTTTCTACTGCAGCACACAGCGGCTGGAGTATTGATGTTGCCGTTCTGGATGAAGCCGGTAAGAATATTATCGGCAACACGACCATTCCGGTCAATGAGGTGGCTTCCGGAAAAACCGGCACCTTCCGTCTCAGTCAAACGGTCACAGCACCGAAATTGTGGTCTGCAGAGATCCCGAATCTCTATGCTCTGACCTTGACGCTTGTTGACGGAAACGGTGTTGCTGTGGAAACGATATCAACACAGCTCGGATTCCGTGAAATCGAATTCACCTCCACACAGGTCGATTCCAATTATAAAGTCACAACCACAAGCTGGAAGCCGATCACCATCAACGGAAAGCGTCTGCTGCTCAAAGGCGTGAACCGTCATGATACCGATCCCTTCAACGGTAAAGCTGTGACGCAGGAATGTATGGAAGAAGATATCCGTCTGATGCAGGAAAACAATATCAATGCCATCAGAACCTCCCATTACAGCAATGACTCCTATCTGTACTGGCTCTGCAACAAATATGGTATGTATATGATGGCAGAGACCAATATGGAAAGCCACGCTCTGATGAGTGATCACAATGCCAAAGGCTTGTTCTATGAGTTGGGCATGGATCGTACGCTGACTACCTTTGAACGACTCAAAAACCATCCTTCTATCATTTCCTGGTCAATCGGTAATGAAATGGTCTATACCAGTGATCCCAATACCTCTAACGGTATGTTCCGGGATATGATCTGGTTCTTCAAGAAAAACGATCCCACCAGACCCGTTCACAGCGAAGGTCAGGGCGATTCCATGGGCGTGGATATGGCAAGCAATATGTATCCCGGCTCCAGCAGCCTTTGGGGCAGAGCCGGTGCAAACAAGATCCCTTATGTCATGTGCGAATATGACCACGCAATGGGTAACTCTGTTGGCGCTTTGAAAGAATATTGGGATCCGATCCGCAGTGCCGACAATATGCTGGGCGGCTTTATCTGGGACTGGGCAGACCAGTCCAGAGCAGTCAGTCTCGATACACTCAACCCCTCCTACCAAATCACAGATTCCATTGGCAATACCGGTAAAAGCTATGGTTCTGAGACAAGCTGGATCAGCAACGCCGGTAATGGCAGCCTCAATGGCGGCAAAGCCTTCAGCGGCTATACCGCTATGGATGATAACGCTAAGTTTAACGCAGCACTTTCCGGTTCCGGAAAGGCATTTACCTTTGAAGTCATGATCAAACCGGCTTCCACCGCATCCAACAGCGTTTTGCTTTCCAAGGGCGATAAGCAGGTTGCACTGAAAACCCGAAGTGTAGGAAGCGGTCTGGAATTCTTCATCTATGATGGCGGAGAATGGAAATCCGTATCCTGTGATCTTCCCGCAAACTGGGTCAACGAATGGCATCAGGTCGTTGGCGTATACAATAAAGGTGCTATCTCCATTTATGTCGATGGTACACTGATGAAATCCGGTAATGTCGCTGACAGTATTGCTGCCGGTACACAGCCTGTGGGTGTCGGCTATGATGCGGAAACCGGCAGAACCGTTTCCGGTCAGATTTCAATTGCCCGCATCTACTCCAAAGCACTGTCTCAGAATGAAATCAATGGACAGCGCAGCGCAACACCCGCAATTTCCTCCGGCGATGCTTCTGTTCTGCTGTGGCTCGATTACAGCAGCAGCGATATGATCAGCGGCAGCAGCTTCTGGGATTACTATGCACAAAGCTATGCCCATAAGAATCTTTATGCAGAAGAAAGTCCCGGCACGTTCTTTGCATACGGCGGCGACTGGGGCGATAATCCCAACGACAACAGCTTCTGTCAGAATGGTCTTGTCAGCCCCGACAGAACTCCGCAGCCTGAAATTGCTGAAGTCAAATATCAATATCAAAACTTCTGGTTCAGCGCAGATACCGAACAGATCAACAACAGAACCATCTCGGTTTATAACGAAAACAACTTCAAAAACCTCAGCGACTATACCGTTCGCTGGGAGCTGCTCCGAAATGGTCTTGTCGTAAATGACGGTATCGTCGAAAATGCGAATGTCGCTCCCCTGACAACCGGTACCATCACTGTCCCCTTCGTGATGCCCTCTGCAATTAAGGCAGGCGACGAATTCTATCTCAATATTTCTGTTTTCACCAAAACCGCTACCGATATGGTCGCATCCGATACAGAAATCGCTTACGGTCAGTTTGAAGTTCCGGCAGCAGCAAGCAAATGTGCTCCTGTCATCAGCAAAGAGACAGTTACCGTATCCGAAACCAACACAGGATATGAGATCAAAGGTGCTGATTTCTCCTTTATCCTCGATAAAGCAACCGGCACCATGAACTCCTATTACTACAAGGGTGAACTGCTGATCGCCAATGGCCCAGCTCCCAACTTCTGGAGAGGCTATGTCGAAAACGACAGCAATTCTGCCAAGAGCAAGCTCTTTGATCCCAATTGGCAGTATGCTGCTGCTCGTGTTCAGGTCGATCGTGTGAATATCAGTGAAAACCAAGATGGTCAGACTGTGATCACTGCCGATCTCACACTACCCAATGCCGGCAATACCAAGGAAACCATCGTATATACCATTAACGGATCCGGCGAAGTCACCATCAAAATGTCTGTGGATGCAACTGCATCCGGTATGGGAGATTTCCTGCGTGTCGGTTCAATGATGACGTTGCCTTCCGGCTTTGAAGATGTCAGCTGGTATGGCAACGGTCCCGTGGAAACCTTCAATGACAGAAAGACCAACGGACGTCAGGCAGTATGGTCCAGCACAGTTTCCGAGATGTTCTTCCCCTATATGAAGGTCGATGACTGCGGTAATCTCACCGATGTGAAGTGGATCGCCGTCACCGGCAGCGATCACGCCAACGGCTTGCTGGTTGCTGCTACCAATCCGCTGGAAGCAAGTGCACTCCATTTCACACCCACTGATCTTGGCGCTGTTAACCATGTCTATGAGCTTTCACCCAGAAAAGAAACCATTCTCAGCATCGATTACGGCTCGATGGGTACCGGCAGCGCAACTTGTGGTCAAGGTACTCTGTCGCAATACTGCTTATCCAGCAAAAAGGTATATGAATGGGAATATACACTCATCCCTGTATCCGGAAAGGCTTCCAAAGAAGCTCTTAACGAGGCTTCCAAGCCCTATCGCAACATCAATGCCTTCATCCAGGATCAGAGTAAGAATCAAATCATTATTCCTGTTACTTCTTCTGCAACACTGAAAACAGACGGTGATCAGTCTGTGATGTCCGGCTCTGTTTCGATTCCTTCCAATAATAGCCTTGGCGCCGCTCTGGAAGGCAAAAACTCCTTCACCATTGAAGTCAATGTAACACCCACAGGCAATCCGGAATTCAATATGTTTGCCGGCAAGGGCGATAATGCGCTGGCATTGCGCACAAGACCCGGCTCATTGGATTTCCATATCTACGCAGGCGGTGAATGGAGAAGCCTCTATTACACCATGCCCGATTCCATGGCAAACAGCTGGATCGGTAAAGAACATCAGATCGCAGGTATTTACGATGCCGCAAACAATATGATTCGTATTTACGCAGATGGCACGATGCTTGCTGAAAAAGCGACCGGTACAACGGAAGGTGTCGCACACTCCAATTATAATCTGACGATCGGTGCTTGCCCCGATACCGGCAGATCGTCACAAGCGGAATTTTCGTCTGTCCGTGTTTATAATAAGGCGTTGTCCGCCTCCGAATTAAGCTCTCAGAACACCGATCATCCCAAATATGCCGCTTCGGATGATACCGTAGAGCTATGGGTTGATTTCCGCGTTCCTGAGCCTGCTCCCGTTGAAACACTGTTCGGTGATATTAACTGCGACGGTATCGTGAAGATCGATGATGTCGTATTGGGCAGCCGTCTGATCGGTGAGGATACGACGATCTCTGTATCCGCACAAGGACTCCTCAATGCCGATTGTGCTTTTAACGGAAAGATCGACACTTCGGATACCGTCAAGATCCTTGGTTTCCTTGCGGGTCTCATCGACTTTGCAGAACTGGGTCAGCCTTAACACGAAGTCTGTCCTATGAAACAGATACTCTCCCCATTTGATACGCACCTCTAACCCAAGCAGACACCTCCTATGGTGAAACAATGCCATAGGAGGTGTTTTCTTATTACCTATGCTTCGACAAAACACCGCAATGCTATTCCTTGTCCTACAAAAATCCTGCATAATGATGGGTGTTCGTAAAACAGTTAAACCAAAAATTTAACTATTTTACGGCATCTGTCAGACGGGGTTGGTAATCAACAACGAAAAATGAGTGATGCCAGGTCGAAAGACCGAGCATCACTCATTTTTTATCTTAACGCTTTTTCTTTTGATATTATGGAGGAACATATTATGCAGGAACTGAATTATATCCGTTGTGGTGATTACTATATTCCCGATATTCGTTTGCCAGAGGAAAACAGACCTATTGGT
>JAZOCU010000036.1:0-40656 GCA_045596625.1 Oscillospiraceae bacterium
TGCCAGATTGCTGATACAGGAGATCCCGCAGATCTCCATGCCGCAATGCCGTGCCGCAATGGCTTCAATGGCAGTACTCATGCCCACTGCATCGGCACCTAAGGTACGGAACATCCGGATCTCTGCCGGAGACTCATAGGCAGGTCCCGGTGTCTGAACATAAATGCCCTCTTTCAGAGGAATGTTCTCCTCCATGGCTGCTCTGCGAAGGATGCCTTGCAGCCGCTTGCTGTAAATCTCACTCATATCCGGGAACCGTACTCCAAGTGAATCCATGTTTTTGCCGCGCAGCGGAGACGGCACAAATGTAGAAATATGATCGGTGATCATCATCAGATCGCCTGCATGAAAATCATAATGAATTCCGCCTGCCGCATTGGTCAGAAACAACACCTTTGCGCCAAGCAGATGCATCAGACGAATCGGCAATACAGCATCGGCAGGATCATATCCCTCATATAAATGCACTCTGCCCTGCATGATCACCACCGGCACACCCTCGGCATAGCCGAATACAAATCTGCCGGCATGACCTGCCACCGTGGATTGCGGAAATCCCGGGATTTCTTGATACGGCAACACTTCCCGAATCTCAATGGTATCGGCAAATCCACCCAGTCCCGAGCCGAGAATCAATGCAATCTCCGGCTGAAACGAAATCCGCTCCTTTACATATTGCAGACAATACTGCAGTTTTTCTTCTGCTGTCATATTCATAACCGCTCCTCCTGTTCAGCCCTCCCAGCCTGCAAGATATGCAGCCTGTTCTTCGGTCAGGGTATCAATCGCAATGCCCATAGATTGCAGCTTGCGCCATGCTACGTTCTGATCCACTGCACGAGGCACCGAAATCAGTGTTTCGGTCATCTCCTTGTGATGCTTTACCAGATATTCCGCACTCAGCGCCTGGATCGCAAAGCTCATATCCATAATCTCAGCAGGATGTCCGTCTCCTGCGGCAAGATTCACCAATCTGCCTTCGGCAATCACATATACCGTATTGCCGTTAGGAAGCGTATAGCCCATAATATTGTTGCGTGCAGGAAACGCCTTGACTGCAAGCTTGCGCAGACAAGCCATATCTACTTCCACATCAAAATGGCCGGCATTGCAGAGGATCGCGCCATCCTTCATCTGCAGGAAGCTGTTTTCTGTAATCACCTTATCACAGCCCGTAACCGTCACAAAGAAATCACCGATTGCGGCGGCTTCTTCCATCTTCATGACATGGAAGCCATCCATCACCGCTTCAATCGCCTTTACAGGATCAATCTCGGTCACAACCACGTTAGCACCCATGCCCTTGGCCCGCATTGCTGTTCCCTTACCGCACCAGCCATAGCCTGCAACAACTACGGTCTTGCCTGCCACAATCAGATTGGTCGTGCGATTGATGCCATCCCACACCGATTGTCCCGTTCCATAACGATTATCAAACAGATGCTTGCAGTCTGCATCATTGACCAGCATCATCGGAAAACGCAGCTCACCCTGCTTCGCCATTGCTTTTAAGCGCAGGATGCCTGTGGTGGTCTCCTCACAGCCGCCGATCACATTGGCAAGCAGCTGCGGATACTCAGAATGGATCAGCGACACCAGATCTCCGCCGTCATCAATAATAAAATGCGGTGCGATCTCAATGACCCGACGTGTATGGGCACGATATTCTTCCTCCGTTGCACCATGCCATGCAAATACATGTAATCCGCCATGGACAAGTGCTGCTGCAATATCATCCTGCGTCGAAAGCGGATTGGAGCCTGTAATATACATCTCGGCACCGCCTGCTGCCAATACACGGCAAAGATAAGCCGTTTTTGCCTCCAGATGAATGGAAAGGGCCACACGCAGACCCACAAAAGGTTTTTCCTGTGCAAATTCCGCTTCAATACTGCGCAGCAAGGGCATATTCCCTTTTACCCATGCGATTTTCTGTTCTCCGCTTTCCCAAAGCAGAGGATTCCGGATCTCACTCATATCGGTTATATTCCTTTCTGCTGTTATGCATGCAAACAACGATACTTCTATATTGTACCATATTTCCATGTCGTTTGCAAGAGAATCCAACGAAAATTCCATTTTTCCCGCAAAGACTTACAAAGCGCTTTTCGTTCGCAGATGGATACACTGCTGCAAAAAAGTCCTTGACGAATCACAGAAAATGTAGTAGAATAAATGATGTATCGGCGGTGCTCTTTGTAGCGGTGCCACCATGCCATTATCACTATTTTTAGGAGGATGTTCCAAATGAAATTTATCGTTGAAACTTCTGCTCGTCACGTCCATGTGACTGCTGAAACACTGGCTGTTCTGTTCGGCGAGGGCGCTACCCTTACTCCCAAAAAGGATCTTTCTCAGCCCGGTCAGTTCGCTTGTGAGGAGCGTGTTTCCGTTGTCGGCCCCAAGAATACACTGAACAATGTTTCTATTCTTGGCCCTGTCCGTCCCGCAGATCAGGTCGAGATCTCCGCTACCGATGCCCGTTCGATCGGTGTGGCTGCCCCCATCCGTGAATCCGGTGATGTGGCAGGCTCTCCCGGCTGCAAGCTGGTCGGCCCCTGCGGTGAAGTCGAGATCTCTGAGGGCATCATCATTGCAAAGCGCCATATCCATATGACACCTGCCGATGCCGAGGCTCTGGGCGTCAAGGATAAGCAGATCGTCTGGGTCAAGCTGGAAACCCCCGACCGCAGTGCCGTTCTGGGCGATACCGTCGTTCGTGTATCCGATCAGTTCTCTCTGGCAATGCATATCGATACCGATGAATCCAATGCTGTATGCGGCGGCCGTGATCTGACCGGCGAGATCATCACCATCGACTGATATCCTGTTCGTGTCCGTGCGGATGTTGCTCACCAGTGCAGATCCGCACGGCTTTCATACCGATGCCTGTTGAAATACAGAAAAGAGGTCTGTTCGCTATGGCAAATCAGTGGATCCCCAACACCTATCAGCCCCTGGCACTTTCTTCCCTTGCTTCCGATCACACACTGCTGATCATCAGCGATATGGAAAACGGCTTCTGCTATGAAGGTGCACTGGCATCTTCCCGCGTGGCAATGCTGATCCCCAAGATCGGGGAACTGCTGCAGCAATGCAATACGGCAGGTATCGCTTCCGTTGCCTTTACCGATGCCCATCCGCAGGATGCAGCTGAGTTTTCGGCGTTTCCGCCCCATTGCCTGTTGGAAACATCCGAATGCGAGATCGTTCCCGAACTGCAGGCGATCGGCGGCTATCGTCTGATGAAGAAAAACTGTACCAACGGTCTGCTTGCACCCGATCTGCTGCCCTATCTCGAAGCAACCGCTTCGGTGGATACCTTTTTGCTTTGCGGCTGCTGCACCGACATCTGTCTGCTGCAGCTTGGCTTGGCTCTGAAGGCCTATTACAATCAGCATAATCGCAAGGCAAGAGTCATTGTGGCGGCTTCCCTTTGCGATACCTATGACGCTCCCGGACACGATGCTGCCCTGTTCCACAACTGCGCTTTGCAGATCATGGAAAATGCCGGCATCGAAATCATCAGCGAGGTGCTGTATGGAGAATAAACATCAACTGTCCCAAGGCTGCGCTGCACGCAATCTGACCATGCTCATGGATTTCTATGAGCTGACCATGGCAAACGGATATCTGGAAAACCATCTGGGAGATACTGTTACCTGCTTTGATCTGTTTTTCCGTAAGGTGCCGGATCAAGGCGGCTATGCGATCATGGCCGGACTTGGGCAGGTCATCACCTATCTGCAGCAGCTTCGTTTCTCGGATGAGGATCTTGCATATCTGCGAAGCAAGCATCTGTTTTCCGAGGCCTTTTTGACATATCTGGCGAATTTCCGATTCACCTGCGATGTCTGGGCGATTCCGGAAGGTACCCCGATCTTCCCCAATGAACCGCTTCTGACTGTACGTGGTCCCGCGATTCAGGCACAGCTCATTGAAACCATGCTGCTGCTTTCCATCAATCATCAAAGCCTGATTGCCACAAAAGCCAGCCGCATCGTCCGTTCCGCACAGGGCAGACCTGTCATGGAATTCGGTTCCCGTCGTGCTCACGGCTATGACGGTGCCATCTATGGCGCAAGAGCTTCTTATATCGCCGGCTGCTCCGGCACCGCCTGCGCTCTTGCGGAACGGGATTTTCAAGTGCCTGCCATGGGTACAATGGCACACAGCTGGATCCAGCTCTTTGATTCGGAGCTGGAAGCTTTTCGTGCCTATGCAGCCGTGTATCCCGATCAGTGCACACTGCTGGTCGATACCTATAACGTCATCAAATCCGGTGTACCCAATGCCATTACCGTTTTTAAGGAGCTGGCGGAACAAGGCCATCGTCCCTGCGGTATCCGTATTGACAGCGGTGATATTGCTTATCTTTCCAAAAAAGCCCGCACCTTGCTGGATGAAGCCGGCTTTGAAGACTGCAAGATCATCGCCTCCAACTCGCTGGATGAATACCTCATCCGGGATCTGCTGGTGCAAGGTGCAAAAATTGACAGCTTCGGTGTCGGTGAACGCCTTGTCACATCCCGCTCCGAGCCGGTGTTCGGCGGCGTTTATAAGCTGGTCGCCGCTGCTTCCGATGCATCGGAGGAGGTGCTGATCCCCAAGATCAAGCTCTCGGAAAACGTAGCGAAGATCACCAATCCGGGCTTCAAGACCGTATGGCGGCTCTTTGACCGCGAAACCGGTATGGCAATTGCCGATGTCATCACATTGGCAGATGAGATCATCGACGATACCAAGCCTTATGTGATCTTTGATCCCGAATTCACCTACAAAAGAAAAACGCTCACCGATTTCATCGCCAAAAAATTACAGGTGCCGATCTTTGAAAAGGGTGTTTATGTCTATGATGCACCCACGCTTTCCGAGATCCGCAGATACTGTGCCGAGCAGCTGGATACTATCTGGGATGAAGTCAAGCGGTTTGAAAATCCCCATGCATATTATGTGGATCTTTCCGAGCCGCTGTGGAAACTGAAGCGTGAACTGCTGGATCGCTATTTTGCGGTCTGATCCTGTTTTGTATTTTTAGGAGGAAACGATTGCCATGAATCTCCAATTGCACCGCATTCATATGGGGCCCGCGATCTGTGCGGCAGACCTCACCGACGGCAGTGAACGCGGCGAATATGTCTGCCAGGATTATATTCTGCGAAAGCTGGGCAGACCCCATCGCAGCGTCAATCTGATGTATTGCTATTATCCTCTGGATGAAGGCTGGCCGGGACGTGCCAGTGTTGTGCATGCAAGCCCCGATGTCAGCTTTGCTTGGGATTTTCCCTATGACGACTATTTCCCCTATACCGGCGGCAAAGGCGGCGACCGGAACAGTGAGGTGTTCCGTCAGATGCGGGATATCCGCTCGCACGGGCAGGATGTGACCTTGACGCTGACTGTGGATCCCCATGTCAGCGATGACCATCTGATCGAAATTGCCGAGGATCTGCGTCCTTACGGCAGACTGCTGCTGCGGCTCAATCATGAGGCGACCGGCAATTGGTTTTCCTTCAACAAACGCTGCTCCTATCAGGAAGTTGCGGATTTCTTCGTCCATGCAAGCGAGGTCATCCGTGCCCATGCGCCCAATGTCCAGACGATCATCTGCCTTGACGGCATCAAGGATCCGAACGGCTGCGAGATCGAAAAGGAACAGGAATTTGCAAAGACCATTCCTGCTGCCGATATCTGGTCGGTTGACAAATATATGGCGCTGCACTGGGGCTGGCCCTATGATATCGCAGAGCCGGGCGGCAATTCCCACAGCAGAAGCAGCTATGCCCAGACCTATGAAATGACCCATCGTTCCTATCTTCGCTACCTGCAGCTCAACGGCGGTGTGCCGAAGCCTATGGTCATGAGCGAATTCAATGCCGATGGCGATGTCACCGGTCCCTATGCCCAATGTGATATGGTCGATGGCTTCTTCCGTCTTGTGAAAGAAGAAAAAGAGCCTTGGCTTTCTGCCATCAACTTCTATCAGTTCCGTGACAGAGGCAGACTGGGCCTTGAAATCGAAGATCCAGCCAACAGCAATGTCGGCATTGAGCAGCCTGTGCTGCACACCTATAAAAAATGGCTGCATGATGATCTGTTTTTGCCTGCTATCACCGATTGCGGTACGGCTTCACTGCCGGCAACGCTGCGCTGGGGCGGCGCTGAGGATGCCGAAGGTATTGCCATGACCATCCATTTTGAAGGCAATCCCCATTTCTGTGAGCTGCAGTTTGACGATCAGGGCAATTATATGCTGGAGCTCAACGGTACTTGGTTCCATAAGGCACCGGATGTCCGATTTGTGGATCTGATGCCCGCATTCTTTGAAAAACCGTTAGATTCTGCCTGCGTTCTGACACTGCGTCTGTTTGCACCGCCTGCTTCGGGTCAGAACGATCTGACCCTGCCCGATGGTCTGCAGAATGCATATGCAACGATCGCTGCTTTGCCCAATCTGCGCATCCGCTATGCCCCTGTGGAGCCTTCCCGTGATTGAGCGTCAGACAGATCGTCTGTTTCTTTCCGATCTGGACGGCACACTGCTCCAACCTGATGCGACACTGTCGGATCATGCATACACACAACTCTCGGCGCTGCTGCAAAAGGGGCTTCCCTTTACCATTGCAACAGCCCGCACAATGTATTCTGTCCTGCCGATCCTGCGCGGACTGCCGCTGCAATATCCCATGATATTGCAAAACGGTGCCGTATTGTATGATCCTTTGTCAAAACGTATCTGCCATGCTGCAGTGATCCGGCCCGATGCCTGCTGCGCTGTGTTTGCCGCAATGGAACAGGCACAAGCCAATGGCTTCGCTTACTGCATAGAGGATGGCATCCTGCGCTGCTGCTATACGCAGCTGACCAATCCTGCCATGCAGCGGTTTTACAAAGAACGGCGTGATCGCTATGAAAAACCCTTCCGGCAAGTAGAAACGCTATCGGCACTTGCCGCTGACAATGTGGTGTATCTTTCCATGACAGATGCCGAAGCCCGCTTGCGTCCCTTGGCAGAAGCCTTGCAGACTGTCAATGGCATTGCCGTGACATTCTATCGGGATGTTTATGAAACAGAGCGATGGTATCTGGAGATCTCTGCCGATACCGCAACGAAATATCACGGTGCCATGCTGCTGCGGAAGCAATTCCATTGCAGTCATCTCACCGGCTTCGGTGACAACGACAACGATCTGCCGCTGATGCAGGCCTGCGATCTGAAAATCGCCGTAGCCAATGCAACCCCTGCCTTACGCGCTGCTGCCGATCTTATCATCGGCAGTAATACCGAGGATGCAGTGGTACAATATTTACAGCAGCTACCCCCTTGCAATTGCACTTGAATTTTCAATCAAAAGGAGAAATAACATGAAAAAGCTCATGCTTGGCAACGAAGCATTCGCCAGAGGCTTGTTTGAAGCAGGCTGCCGTTTTGCTTCCAGCTATCCCGGCACGCCCTCTACCGAGATCACAGAGGAAGTCGCCAAATTCAACGAGGTCTATGCAGAATGGGCACCCAATGAAAAGGTTGCTCTCGAAGCCGCTCTGGGCGCTTCTCTGGCAGGCGCAAGAAGCTTTGCCGCTATGAAGCACGTTGGTCTGAATGTGGCTGCCGATCCGCTGTATACCGCGGCTTACACCGGTGTCAACGGCGGTCTGGTCATTGCGGTTGCCGATGATCCCGGCATGCATTCCTCTCAGAACGAGCAGGACAGCCGTCATCATGCCATCGCATCGAAGGTTCCGATGCTGGAGCCTGCCGATTCGCAGGAATGCAAGGATTTTGCTGCGCTGGCTTTCCGGCTTTCCGAAGAGTTTGATACGCCCGTGATCGTGCGCACCTCTACCCGCGTGGCACACTCCCAGAGCGCTGTGGAGCTTTGTGACCGTCAGGAACAACCGCTGCGGCCCTATGTGAAGGATCCCGCAAAGTATGTCATGATGCCTTCCAATGCAAAAGGCCGTCATGTGGTCGTGGAAGAACGCACCGAAAAGCTCATCGCCTATGCAGAGACCGCTGATTTCAACCGCATCGAAGATCATGGTGCCGAGATCGGTGTGATCACCTGCGGTGCTGCCTATCAATATGCAAAGGATGCACTGGGCGATCAGGCAAATTACTTGAAGATCGGCATGACCAATCCGCTGCCTAAGCAGCTGTTTGTCGATTTCGCCGCAAAATGCAAAACATTGTACATCATTGAAGAACTGGACGGCATTCTGGAAGCACACTGCAAAGCGATGGGCATTGCCTGCAAGGGCAAGGAGATCTTCGGCTGCATCGGTGAGCTGAATCAGGCCATTATCGCAGAAAAGCTGTTGGGCAGAACGCTGACTGCAACCCCCTATCCCGAGCAGCTGCCGGTACGTCCGCCTGTCATGTGTGCCGGATGTCCTCACCGCGGTGTATTCTATCTGCTGGCAAAGCATAAGATCACCGTTTCCGGCGATATCGGCTGCTATACGCTGGGTGCCGCCGCACCTCTTTCCTCAATGGACTGGACCATTTGTATGGGTGCTTCTGTTTCCGCACTCCATGGCTACAACAAAGTATTGGGTGCCGATTCCGAGCAGAAATCCGTTGCTGTCATCGGTGATTCCACCTTCATGCACAGCGGCATTACCGGTCTTGTGAATATCAGCTATAATGCATCCAACTCCACCGTTATCATTCTGGATAACTCCATTACCGGTATGACCGGTCATCAGCAGAATCCTACCACCGGTATGAACCTCAAGGGGGATCCTGCCGCTAAGGTCTGTCTGGAGGATCTGTGCCGTGCCGTTGGCATCAAGCGTGTTCGTGTGGCTGATCCCTATAACCTTGCCGAAATGGAACAGGCCATTACCGAAGAGCTGGCTGCCGATGAACCTTCCGTCATCATCAGCCGCCGTCCCTGTGCATTGCTCAAGCACGTAAAGCACAATGCACCGTTGGCTGTAGATAACGACAAGTGCAGAAGCTGCAAAATGTGCCTCAAGCTGGGCTGCCCCGCCATCTCCATGAAGAATGGCAAGGCCTGCATCGACCATACCCAGTGCGTTGGCTGCGGCATCTGCAAGGAGCTGTGCAAATTCGATGCCATCGGTGAATAATTGCCTGTGAAATCATATGCAACACGGAATTCAAAAGGCAGATCCGCCTTTCGAATTCAAGTGATCAGATAAGGAGTTAATATCATGGAAACAAAATCAATTATGATCGTCGGTGTCGGCGGACAGGGTTCTCTGCTTGCCAGCCGTATTCTGGGCAATGTTCTGCTGCAGCAGGGCTATGAGGTCAAGCTGAGTGAGGTGCATGGTATGTCTCAGCGCGGCGGTTCCGTTGTGACATATGTGAAATACGGCGATGCTGTGCACTCTCCCACCATTGAAAAAGGTGAGGCAGATATCATCATCTCCTTTGAACTGCTGGAGGCTGCCCGCTGGGCCGGCTGCTTAAAGCCGGGCGGCAGCATTGTAACCTCTACCCAAACACTGGATCCGATGCCTGTGATTACCGGTGCGGCAAGCTATCCGCAGGAAATCGTCGCAAAGCTCAAGGGCATGCAGCTGGATGTCACCGCTGTGGATGCCCTGGCCCTTGCCGAGCAGGCAGGCAGCGCAAAAGCATCCAACGTGGTGCTGATGGGCGTGGTATCCAAAAAAATGGAGATCGATGAGGCGGTGTGGCAGAAGGCTCTGGAGCAATGTGTGCCTTCCAAATTCCTCGACATGAACAAAACTGCTTTTGCATTGGGTCGTGCTGTCCTTTAATTTGAAATGCGAACATCGCAAACCATACTGCGATATCTCTGAAATAAAACATGAAAGGATCATTCTGAATGGAACGCTATTGGAACCAAGAAATCGAATGCATGTCCCGTGAGGACATGAAAAAGCTGCAGGATGAACGTCTTGCGGCACAGGTGAAGCATGTGTATGAAAACGTGCCCTATTACCGTGATCTGATGGACAAGAAGGGTGTGACCCCCGATGACATCCGTTCCACCGACGATCTGCACAAGCTGCCCTTCCTCACCAAAGCCGATCTGCGGGATGCTTACCCCTATGGTCTGCTGGCAAAGCCTCTCTCCGAGTGTGTGCGGATTCAATCCACCAGCGGTACCACCGGCAAGCGTGTTGTTGCATTCTATACCCAGCATGATATTGATCTGTGGGAAGATTGCTGCGCAAGAGCCATCACAGCAGTGGGCGGCACCGAAGAAGATGTTTGTCAGGTTTGCTATGGCTATGGCCTGTTCACAGGCGGTCCCGGTCTCAACGGCGGCTCTCATAAGGTCGGCTGTCTGACTCTGCCCATGTCTTCCGGCAACACCGAACGTCAGATCCAGTTTATGTTGGATCTGAAATCCACAATCCTGTGCTGTACGCCCTCTTATGCCGCATATATCGGTGAGACTCTGCACGAGATGGGTTATACCCCAGATGATATCAACCTGAAAGCCGGCATCTTCGGTGCCGAACCTTGGACAGAAGAAATGCGCCGTGAAATCGAGAAATCTCTCGGTCTCAAGGCATATGATATCTATGGTCTGACCGAAACCAGCGGTCCCGGCGTTGCCTTTGAATGCAGCGCACAGAACGGTATGCATATCAATGAAGATCACTTTATCGCAGAGATCATCGATCCCGAAACCGGTGAAGTCCTGCCCGAAGGCTCCAAAGGCGAGCTGGTATTCACCAGCATCACCAAGGAAGCCTTCCCGCTGCTGCGTTACAGAACCCGTGATATCTGTGTGCTGACCAGAGAAAAATGTGCCTGCGGCAGAACGCTCATCAAGATGTGCAAGCCCATGGGCAGAAGCGATGATATGCTCATCATCCGCGGCGTCAATGTATTCCCCTCTCAGATCGAAACCGTCCTCATCGAACAGGGCTACTCTCCCAATTATAAGATCGAAGTGGATCGTGTCAATAATACCGATACCCTTGATGTTTATGTCGAGCTGACGCCTGAGCAGTTCTCCGATACCGTGAAGGATCTTCAGTCCAAGGAAAGAGAGCTTGCCGGTGCGATGAAAACCATGCTGGGCATCAATCCCAAGATTCATCTCGTATCTCCCAAAACCATTGCCAGAAGCGAAGGCAAGGCAGTGCGTGTGGTAGATAAGAGAAAGCTCCACTGACAGATAACGTCAATTTTGATTTATTAAGGAGGCTTTTGTTATGAATACCATCCAACAAATTTCCGTATTTGTCGAGAATAAGCAGGGCAGTCTGACGGCTGTTACCACTGCTCTGTATGAGAATCAGATTGATATGCGTGCGCTCAATCTCGCAGACACCTCCGATTTCGGCATTTTGCGTCTGATCGTCAATAAGCCCGAGGAGGCCTGCAAGGTCATTCAGAATGCCGGCTTTATCGTCAGCATGACACCGGTTGTCGGTGCAAAGGTGGATGATGCGCCGGGCGGTCTGGCAAAGGCAATGTGCGCCATCGTGGATGCCGGTCTCAACATCGAATATATGTATGCTTTCGTCAATCGTGAGCCCAATTGCGCCAATGTGATCTTCCGCACCGAAGATAACGATCGCTGTATTGCTGCTTTGCAGGCTGCCGGCGTTACCATTGTTCCCGATACCGACATCTACGCATAAACCTTGAACGTATTGCCGCTTTTGTGCAATATGCTGTACTTTTTTCTGCACTTTACACAATAATCACCAAATGCGTCGCTTTCCTCTTGACATTTTTGGAGAATCGTGTATAATAAAGATAAGGTTTTTTTGCTGTGAACGGTTTGCACGCACAGCTTTCAAACGATACAGGCTTTTTGGCCCGTTCGTTTTTATTACAAAATCTGGAGACGGTTTTGCTGCAGAGGATCTACTTGTCATTGGACAAACAAACATTGCTGCCGCAGGTTTCCTTAATCATTGATTTAGGAGTGTGTTTCATGGGACTGTTTGATCGCATGACCGATATCGGCAAGGGTGCTTCCGAAAAGGTCGCAAATATTTCTGAGGTCAATAACCTCAAGCGCAAGATTCTTTATGAAGAGGAGCGTATCGTGGAAATTTTTGCCGATCTTGGCAAAAAGTATTACAAAAATCCTGATGAGGATCCTGCTGTATTCCGTGCGCTGTGCGATGATATTGACGCTCGCCGCCGCCGTATCAAGAAAATGAAGTTTGAGCTGAACACACTGCGCGGTTATAAAATGTGCCCCAAGTGTGATGCCGAAAATACGGAAAAGAACATCTTCTGCGGTGTTTGCGGTGCCAGACTTCCCGATCCCGAGGATGAGGATTTCACCTCTCTGGAAGAAAACGATTACTATACCGAAAGCAGCAATCAGTTCTTCAATGCTGACAGCACCGGTAATATCGGTCTGTAATTGTATCTGCTTACGATCTGCAACGGTCAGGTCTTCCCTTTACGGAAGGCTTGACCGTTTTTTCTTTTTTCTGCGTCATATCTTGTCCTCGAAGGACATAGGATAAAACAGCTCATTACGAAAGGCAGGCTGTTGCTATGAATCAGACAAGCAGTTTTACCAAGGCTGTTCCCTATTTTCCTGCGCCTCTGAAAAGCGCGCTGGAGATGCTCTCTCCGCGGGATATCCCCAAGGTACAGGAGATCCGATTGCGTGCCGAACGCTCTATGCGCATCGTTCTCAGCGGTGCAGAACGGGTATTGACCTCTGTGGGTACGTTCTCCGATCGCCCCGATGCAGGCATCGCCGTGACCCGCATCCTGCTGGATGCCATGTTCAAAAATATCTGCGAGCATTCCGTGCACAGCTATCAGCGGGAATTGCGGCAGGGTTATATTACCATTGCCGGCGGAAATCGTGTGGGGCTTTGCGCTTCCGCTGTGATGCAGAAGGAAGAAATCGAAACCATCCGTTACATCAGCGGCATGAATATCCGCATCGCCTCTCAGATCGAAGGCTGCGCTGAAGAGCTCTATCGGCGTGTATTATCCCAAAAGCCCTGCGGCGTTCTGCTGGCAGGGCCTCCCGCCAGCGGAAAAACCACGATGCTGCGGGATCTGTGCCGGATTCTCGGCGGAATGTACCGGATCAGCGTGGTGGATGAACGCAGTGAGCTTTCTGCCATGCAGCATGGCGTATCTCAATTCCATCTGGGCGAAATGACCGATGTCTTTGACGGCTATCCCAAAGCAGTCGGAATCCAGATGGCAGTGCGGGTCATGTCTCCGCAGATCATGGTCTGCGATGAGATCGGTGATCTGGCGGAAACCGACGCAATGCTGCAGGCGATCCATACCGGTGTGCGGCTGATCGCTTCCGCCCATGCCGGCAGTATGCAGGAGCTGACCGCAAGACCGCAGATTCGCCGCCTGATCGAAGCAGGTGCGTTTCAATATGCCGTTTTGCTGGGCAGCGGCAGTCAATGCGGTCAGATCCTCGCCGTCAGACGTTTTATGCAGGATCTATGAAGCTGTGCGGCCTCTTATTGCTGCTGAGTGCTGCTGTGCTGTGCGGATGCTATGCTGCAGATGGGCTGCACAGACGTGTCATTCGGTTACAGCAGCTTCGCAGAATGCTCAATGCGATCACGGTACATCTGCGCTATACATTGCCGACAGTCCGGGAGCTGATGCAGACGCTTGCCGATGATCCCGATTATACCGCTTTGCCCTTTCTTCGCAAAGCCGTCGCTGATCCTTCGGATTTCCCGGCCGCATGGAACACTGCGGTGTCTCAAAGCCATGATCTTTCCCGTGAGGAGGCTTCCCTGCTGTATCGTCTCGGGCATACGCTGGGATCAACGGATCTGGAAGGACAGCTTTCTGCACTGGCGCTCTACGATCAGCAGCTTTCCGCAATGCTGCAGCAGGCTGCGGTACAAGCAGATTCCCATGGATCGCTCTATCGTACCATGGGGATCCTCACAGGATTGTTTCTGGTGATCCTGCTGTTCTAGTCTTCCTATCAAGGAGCTTCCCGTTATGGAAATTGATCTGATTTTCAAAGTCGCCGGAATCGGTATCATTGTGGCGATCCTGAATCTGGTGCTCAAGCGTGCCGAACGTGAGGAGCAAGCGATGCTCACTACCCTTGCCGGTCTCATTGTTGTGCTGATGCTCATTATCGGAGAAATCGAAACATTGTTTGAAACCGTCAAGACGGTATTCGGATTATGGTAACTGCATTGCAAATCGCCGGTCTGTGCATTATTGCGGTATTGTTTACAAAGCTGCTGCGGCAGCATGCACCGGAGCATGGCGTGTTATTATCCCTGCTGCTTGCCTGTGGCGTCATGACCTGTGCCATACTCTCTCTTTCACCGCTGCTGGTACAGCTGGACGAGCTGCTCTCTGCAAGCGGATTGTCAAGTGAACATATCACAGTGCTCAGCAAGGCAATCGGCATCTGCTGCGTAACGCAGCTTGCAGCGGATGTCTGCAAGGATGCCGGCGAATCCGCCTTGGCAACGGCTGTGATGCTTACCGGAAAAACCGCTTTGCTGCTGCTGGCTCTGCCCTCTGCACAGATGCTGCTCGCTTTATTTCAGGAGGTGCTGTCATGCATACCCGCTGTATCCTGATCGTGAGTCTGCTGCTATTGCTGTTGTGCTATGGAGAACCCGTTTGTGCACAGGCGCTTGATGATCCCCTTTCTTATCTTGCCGATGCTGCCAACACCGATGCTTTACCGCTCCCCGATCAGGCACAGTCGATGCTGGAGGATTATGGGATCTCAGCAGAGAATCCCGAAGCACTGCTTTCTCTTTCGCCTGCCGATTGCTTCCGTGCGATCGGGGATATGATCCTTCAGGCGGCCGGTACACCGCTGCGGCTGCTCGGTACCTTGCTGACGCTGACCATACTTTGTGCAGGACTCGGCGGCTTGGGCGACAGTCTTTCACAGGAAAAAGGGATCCGCCGCTTATTTGAGATGCTCTGCATCCTGCTTTGTATCGGTACCGCAGCTGCGCCCTTGTGCAGCTGTCTGACCGATGCTGCCGCAGCGCTTGCGGAAGGAAATCTGTTTATGCTAAGCTTTATTCCGCTGTTTGCATCCTTTCTGGCGGCAGGCGGTCATGTGGCAACAGGCGCAGGCTATCAGATCTTTCTGCTGTTTCTTACCGAAGGGATCGGTCTGCTGACCGGCAAGCTGCTGTTTCCGCTTTTGCAGATGAGCACTGCACTGGGTATGGCTGACTGCATCAATCCGGCAATGCGCCTGAACGGATTGGTCAATGCATCACGGAAAGCCGTTGTCTGGATCCTCAGCACGGTGATGGCGTTATTTGCGGCACTGCTTTCGATCCGAAGCTTTGTTGCCGCTGCCGCAGACGGGTTATCTGCCAAAACCGCAAAGCTGCTCAGCGCCGGTCTGATTCCTGTGGTAGGCAGTGCGGTTTCCGAAGCCTATACTACAGTACAGGGCAGCATCGGTCTGCTGCGAAGCGGCATCGGCGTGATCGGTATTCTGGCGATCGCATGGCTGCTTTTGCCCCCTTTGATCACGGTCGTTCTCTATCGGATCCTGTTTGCCGCTGCCGGCTTGCTGGCCGATCTTACCGGTTCGGATTGTCTGACCAGATTATATCGGAATGCCGAGGCTGTGCTCTCGGCAGTGTTTGCGATCCTTGTGAGCTACGGTATGATGATGATCCTGTCCACAGCACTCATGCTGCTGCTGCTCAAAGGCACATAGTTTAAGGAGGAATCTCATATGACAACACCGGAAGCTTCCATATTTGCCGCTTGTACCATCGCATTGGGATTATCCCTTGCAGAAGGCATCATTCCGATGGAACGCTTCGGCAAACAGATCCGATGGCTGTTTACGCTGCTGCTGATGATCGGGATGCTTTCTCCGCTGCGTGCGTGGGATGCAACCGCGTTCATGGAGGCACTGCAGCCTGCGGATACACAGACGCAATCCGAAGATCTGCAAAACGCCGCCGATACCCTGCTGTGCGACAGCATCGAATCTCAGCTGATCACTACACTGAATCAAAAGCTTGCGGAGCATAATGCGCCTTGTGTCGTGGAAGCGCTGGATGTGCATATTCAGGAGGATGGGAGCATAGTTATCAATGAGGCTGCAATCAGCGGAAATATTCTCACGGGTACTGTATATTTGCATGAATGGCTTGGTGCGGATCTGAATGTCACCGCATGGGAGGAGGAGTGAATATGGACCTGCAAGCGATTCGGATGCGATGGCGTACTTATTACAAAAAACATGGGATCTCTCTGCTGGTGGGAATCGGTCTGCTGGGGATCGGCTGTATTGCTCTTTCAGACCTGCTGCTGTCTTCCCATGGATCACAATCCGAAGCTGCACCAACACAATCGACTGCATCTGCCGCCGATCAGGATTATGCAATGCTGCTGGAGCAGCGCCTTGGCAGAATGCTGATGCAGCTGGAAGGCGTGGGAAATGTACAGGTCATGATCACCGTCAACAGCACTGCTGCACAGATCTATGCAGAGGAAGTCAAGGCTTCGGAAAACGATCGCGGCTCACAATCAGAGCACAATCTCGTGATCACCAGACAAAACGGCGATGAGGCACCGCTGATCGAAAAAACCGAATACCCCGCTGTACAAGGCGTCATCGTTCTTTGCAGCGGCGGACACAGTGCCACGATCAAAGAACAGGTCACCAAAGCAGTTTCTACCGTATTGAATATCCCCGCAGCCGATATCTATGTCGGCAAATATGATCCCGATCATCAATCGCCCTAAGCGGCAGAATGGAGCGTTTTTATGAAAAAACCCACAATCATCATCGGAAAAAAGCAGATCCTGTTCAGTTGTTTGACGCTGGTGCTGGGCGTAGCTGTCTATCTGAACTATGTACTCGCAGGGGAAAACGGTCTGCTCCCTGCCGGTTCTTCCGATCTGAATCCAAGCAGCAGTCAGAACACCGCTGCCGATCAAGGCGGATACGGTGCTGCCGAGCTGGTCAACGGCACGACCGGTTCCGATTATTTTGCACAGGCAAGACTCGAAAAACAGACAAGCCGTGATACTGCGGTGGAAACCCTGCAAAGCATCATCGGCGGCGGTGATCTCAGTGATGACGAAATGGTAACCAATGCGCTGGATGCAGTAGCGCTTTCACAGCTCATTGAAAGCGAAAGTGTGATCGAAAGCCTGATCCTTGCACAGGGCTTCAGCGATTGTGTGGTCTATCTGGACGGCAGCTCGGCAAAGGTCGTTGTGGAAAGCAACGGGCTCAATGCCTCCGAAGCCGCTGCGATCAAGGATATTATCCTCAGCGAGGCGGAAGTGCCTGCCGAAGGCATCCGCATTTTTGAAGTCGCTTCCGGTCAGCAGCCCGATGAAACCGCACCGTAAGAAAAATCTTTTTGATTGCTCTGATTTTTTTGAAAAAAAGGTTGTGTTATCAAAAAAAATTTGCTATAATAATTATGTATGAATATCAGGACGAAACAACGGGCATCCGATGGTACCCTTTTTGTACTGCTGCCCGTTGCTGCGTCTTTTGTGCCCTCAAAATTGTCAGCACAATAGAATGGAGGTTTTTTATGAGCAATCAGTATCCGAAAAAAGCATCGACCGCAGGCGCCGTCAAAATTTCTGAGAATGTGATCCGCACGATCACCCGGATCGCTGTCACGGAGGTTGAAGGCGTTGAGCGTCTGGCAGAACAAAAATGCAATCTGTTCGGCTGCAGCGCCCCTGTTTCCATTCGTATTGCAGGCGATATGGCTGAAATTACAGTGCATATCATCCTCAGCAGCGGCTGCCGTCTGCCCCGTGTGGCAGAACAGGTGCAGATGAATGTCAAGGAAAATGTGCAGAATATGACCGGCGTGATCGTATCTAAGGTGCATGTCATTGCAGATGGCATCTGCTTTGCCGGATGATCACACGAAAGGAACCGTTTATGCAACAAATAACAAGACGTGAAATCAGAGACAGCGCATTCAAACTGCTGTTCGAAAAGCTTTTGCGCGATGATCCCATAGAAGCGCTCTATGAGATCGCAGAGGAAATCGAGGATCTCATTGTCAATGATGATGTGAAGGAGCTGGTTGACGGTACGCTTCTGCATGCCGATGCGCTGGATGCCATCATCAGTCAATACAGCAAATCCCGTGAGATCAATCGGATCCCCGCGATCAATCGTACCATTTTGCGGATCGCCTTGTATGAGATCCTCTATGATGACGGCACCCCGACCAATGCTGCGATCAATGAAGCGGTGCTTCTGGCAAAGGAATACACCTATCAGGTCGATGTCAGCTTTATCAACGGTCTGCTGGGCGCTTATGTCAAGGACCATCCCGCCCAAACACCCACAGAAGCTGTATGAATTATCTCGGGATCGATACCAGTAATTATACGACTTCCTGTGCATGGCTCAATGCAGAGCAAAACAGCATCCTGCAAAAAAAGCAGCTGCTGCCTGTACCCGATGGTCAGGCAGGTCTGCGGCAAAGCGATGCGGTATTCCATCACACCAAGCAGCTGCCCGCTTTGCTGGAGGCTTTGTTCGCAGAATGCGGCGAACACGCTCTTGATGCCGTTGGTGTTTCTACGGCACCCCGCTCGATGGAAGGCTCCTATATGCCCTGCTTTCTGAGCGGTCATGGCGTGGCACGTGCACTGGCAGCTGCAACCGGCTGCCGCCTCTATGAGACCTCGCATCAGATGGGACATATTCTGGCTGCTCTGTATTCTGCCGATCGGCTGGCTTGGCTGTCGCCTATCCGCAAGCCGTTTCTGGCATTTCATGTCAGCGGCGGCACTACCGATTGCGTTCTGTGCACTCCGCATCCGCAGGAATGCCTGAGGATCACACCGGTTTCGGCTTCTCTGGATCTGAAGGCAGGACAAGCTGTGGATCGTGTCGGATTGATGCTGGGGCTCTCATTTCCCGCAGGTCCTGCGCTGGAACAGCTCGCACAGGACAGCAGCAGCACAAAGCATGCTGCCGTAAAGCTCAAAAATGGCTGCTGCTCTCTTTCCGGATTGGAAAACCAATGCCGTGCGATGCTGCAAAAGGGTACTCCGCCCTGTGATATCGCCAAATATTGTCTGAATACCATTGCCGCAGTCCTGCTCGAAATGACAAAGGCTGCGGTTGCACAATATCCGAATGCTTCTGTGCTCTATGCCGGCGGTGTCATGTCCAACAAGCATATCCGCCGGACATTGCAGACACTGCCGATGGAAACCGGCTTTGCACAGCCTGCGTTCTCTTCCGATAATGCCGCAGGCGTTGCACTGTATGCTGCTCTGCGCCACAGAGGTGAAGCCATATGCCTGTATTGACTGTCAGTCAGCTCAATCATTATGTCTCTCTGCGCTTTGCTGAGGACCCGGCACTGAGAATGGTGCTGCTGCGTGGAGAGATCGCTAATTTTACACAGAATTTCCGTTCGGGACACTGCTATTTTTCTCTGCGGGATGAAGAAGCCTCCGTGCGGGCAGTGATGTTTCGCTCCCATGCAGCAAGACTCCAGTTTGCACCGCAAAACGGAATGGTCGTGCTGCTCCAAGGCGCAGTGACTGTCTATGAGCGGGATGGCGTTTATCAGCTGAATGTTACCGATATGCAGCCCGATGGCGTCGGTGCACAGGCACTCGCTTTGCAGCAGCGACGTGAAAAGCTCAGTAAGCTCGGATATTTTGATCCCGAACACAAACGGCCGCTGCCATCCATGCCGAAAAAAATCGGCATCGTAACCTCTCGCAGCGGAGCCGCTTTGCAGGATATGCTGCAGATCCTGACCCGAAGATATCCTTTGGGAACCGTCTGCATTTATCCTGCACTGGTACAGGGCGAACAAGCCCCTCGTTCCATTGCTGAGGCACTGACCATCGCCGGCAATGATGGCTGCGATGTGATCCTTATGGGACGCGGCGGCGGTTCTTCCGAAGATCTTTCCGCATTTCAGTCCGAAGAAGTCGCCCATGCGGTCTACCATGCAAAGGTACCTGTGGTCAGTGCGGTAGGCCATGAAACCGATCATTGTATTGCAGATGAAATTGCCGATCTGCGTGCACCGACTCCCTCGGCGGCTGCAGAGCTCGCTGTGCCGGATATCCGTGCGCTGATGCAGCTTTGTCAGCAGCGTATGCTCGCCCTGAATATGGCGTTTCTTGCACTTTGTGAGAACAAGGAGGCTGCGCTGGAGCGCTTGAAAACCCGCTTGGAGCTGCAGGCGGTCGATCGGCAGGTCTTGCTGCAGGAAGAACGATTTTCCAAGCTGATGCTTCGGTTTCAAAATGCCATGGAGCAAAGGCTCACACAATATCATCAGCAATGGATTCATGTCACCGATCGGCTGGAGGCGGTCAGTCCCGTTGCGATCCTCAGACGTGGATATGCACTGGTCTATCGGGAAGATTCCCTTGTCCGTTCTGCGGATACCCTGCAGATCGGAGACACCTTGACCATCCAGTTCGCGGACGGCCGCTGCACGGCTGCCGTGACGGGATCTCTGCCCGATGATGCATAAGGAGGAAATCCGATCATGAAATTTGAAGAGGGAATGCAGCAGCTCTCAGAGATCACCGCAAAGCTGGAAGCAGGCGGTCTTTCTCTGGAAGAAGCTGTCACACTCTACGGCGAAGGCGCAAGGCTTGCTGCCGAATGCCGCAAGGAACTCGAACAAGCCAAGCTTTCGGTAACGGAATATCAAAACGCAATGAAAACAAAGGAGGCACTGTCCGATGACGCAAGCCATCTTTCGGGCACGGATGCAGAATAATATTGCTCTGATTGAGCAAACCATGGATAGATTGCTGCCGCAGACAACAAATGCGCCCCAGCAGACCCTGCTGGATGCAGTGCGGTATTCTCTTTCTGCCGGCGGAAAACGGATCCGTCCGATGCTGGCACTGGAATTCTGCAAGCTCTGCGGCGGTTCCGAAGAACAGATGCTGCCTGTTGCCTGCTCGCTGGAGCTGCTCCATACCGCGACCCTGATCCATGACGATATGCCGGAAATGGATAACGATGCCCTTCGCAGAGGCAAGCCATCCTGCCATGTGGCATTTGATAATGCCACCGCATTGCTTGCCGGCGATACCTTGTTTGCACTCCCCTTTGAATGGATCGCTGCGGCAGAAGGGATCGCAGATGCCCGAAAAGTTGCCCTCTCGCTGGAGCTTGCAAAGGCAACGGGCTTCTATGGTGCCTGCGGCGGTCAGCAGATCGATCTGCAGAACGAGACCCGCACCGATATCACGCTGGATGAGCTCAAGCAGATGTATGCCTACAAAACCGGCGCACTGATCATTGCTGCTTGCCGTATGGGCTGTATTGCTGCCGGCGCCGATGACAATACACTGGCGCTCGCCACACAATATGCTGCCGGATTGGGTCTTGCATTCCAGATCGTTGACGATATTCTGGATGTGACCAGCACCGAAGAATTGCTCGGAAAACCCATCGGCAGTGATCTTGAGCAGAATAAAAATACCTTTGTCTCGCTTTACGGACTGGAACAGGCACAGCAGGAAGCACAGCGTCTCACCGAGGAGGCACTGGCAATTCTGGAACAGCTGCCCGATTCCGATTTCCTGATGGAATTGACCAAGCTGCTGCTGTCTCGTAAATCTTAAAAAAACTGCCCCATCGGCAGGGAGATTGAAATTAGCATGAGTATTGAACGTCAACTGAATATGACAGAGCCTGTATCGCTGCATAACCTGCAGCTGCCGACACAGCTCAAGGAGCTCAATACGGCACAATGTACAGCACTCTGTTCGGAGATCAGAGAGATTCTGATCGATACTGTGACCCAAACAGGAGGTCATCTTGCATCCAATCTGGGTGTGGTGGAGCTGACCCTTGCACTGCATCGCAATTTTCAGTCGCCGGATGATCGGATCGTCTGGGATGTCGGTCATCAGACCTATGTCCATAAGATGCTCACCGGCAGACTGGATCGGTTTTCCACATTGCGTCAGGAGAATGGTATTTCCGGCTTTCCCAAGCCTGCGGAATCCCCACATGACAGCTTTGTCACCGGTCACAGCGGTACGGCTGTTTCTGCCGCCTGCGGCATTGCCGATGCAATGCGTATCAGCGGCAGCTCCCATTATGCCGTTGCAGTGGTCGGTGATGGTGCCGCTACCGGCGGTATGTTTTATGAAGGCCTCAATAACGGCGGAAAATCCCGCAATAATCTCATCGTCATTCTCAACGACAACAACTGTGCCATCTCCAAAAATGTAGGCGCTGTTGCGAAATATCTTTCCAGCATCCGCAATAAAACAGAATATGTCCGCACCAAATGGGCGGTAGAGCGTGTGCTGGATCGTACCCCCCTGATCGGCAAGCCCATTGCCGGTGTGCTGAAAAACACCAAGGATACCATCCGCAAAAATGTCGTCCGGAGCTCAACCTTATTCGATAATATGGGCTTTGTCTATCTCGGCCCCATTGACGGTCACGATCTGGAAGCCTTGGATGAGGTGCTGACTGTTGCCAAGAGCTATCATCGTCCTGTGCTGGTGCATATCAACACCATCAAGGGTAAGGGTTATGCGCCTGCCGAACAGAATCCCGGTGAATATCACGGCATTCCGAAGATCGATCTGATGTCGAAAAATCCGGAAGTTTCTGCCGATGAATGCTACTCTACGGTATTCGGACAGGAGCTGGCAAAGCTTGCTGCCAAGGACAAGCGGATCTGTGCGGTGACGGCTGCCATGAAATACGGCACCGGTCTGCAGTTCTTTTCCGCAATGCATCGGGATCGCTTCTTCGATGTGGGCATTGCCGAAGAACATGCCGTAACCTTCTGCGCCGGACTTGCCTCCATGGGCATGATGCCGGTGTTTGCGGTATATTCCACGTTTTTGCAGCGTGCCTACGATCAATTGCTCCATGATATCGCCATTGCCGGCTATCATGTGGTACTGGGCATCGATCGTGCCGGCATCGTCGGTGAGGACGGCGAGACCCATCAGGGTATCTTTGATATCGCAATGCTCACCACCATCCCCAAGATCAAGATCTATTCTCCCGCAACCTATGAGGAGCTGCGGCTTTGTATGCAGCAGGCTCTGTATCAGGATCACGGATTGGTTTGCGTCCGCTATCCCCGCGGTGCGGATCATGTGCAGTTTGACCGTAAACAATGCAACACCACATACGTGCACCTGCCGGCTGACAATACCCTGCTGGTCACCTATGGCAGACTGACCTCTGCGGTTTATGAGGCAAGAGCCGCACTGCAGGAAAGACAGATCTCCTGCGGTATGCTCAAGCTGAATACCGTGTTCCCGATTCCGGAAAATGCGGTTGCGATCGCCATGCAGTATCAGCACGTGATCTTTTTGGAAGAAGGCTATGCCGAAGGCGGCATCGGTGAAAAGTTCGCAGCTGAGCTTCTTGGAAACGGCTTCCGCGGAACCTACCATTGCCGTGCGATCCATGACTTTGTACGTCATGCAGCTGTTCCACGCTGCCTTGCTTTCTCCGGACTTTCCGCCGAAGAGATCGCCGCATTTGTTACGGAGGTCACCCATGACGATGCGCTTTGATCTTGCATTGGTCGAGCGTGGATTATGCGATACACGCTCCCGTGCGAAAATGTGCATCACCGAAGGTCACGCAACAATCAATGGCGCAGTCTGTACAAAGCCATCCCGGATCATTGCAGAATCGGATGTTCTGGAGCTGATTGCATCACTGCCCTTTGTGGGCAGAGGCGGTCTGAAGCTTGCCCATGCACTGAACCGGTTCGGAATCTCACTCAAAGAGCTGCAATGTCTGGATATCGGCGCTTCAACGGGCGGCTTTACCGATTGTATGCTGCAAAACGGTGCCGCTCATGTATTGGCTGTGGATGTGGGACACGATCAATTGGCAGAAGTGCTCCGCCATGATCCGCGGGTTACTGTGATGGAAGGCACCGATATCCGCAGTCTTGCACCCGATACCAAGGGATTGCCTGCGGCATTTGCAAGCTGTGATGTTTCTTTCATTTCACTGACTTATATCCTGCCCCTGCTGCCGCCCTTACTGACAAGCGGTGCCAAAGCAGTATTGCTGGTCAAGCCCCAGTTTGAAGCCGGACGCAGCGCCATCGGCAAGCATGGCATCGTGCGGGACAGCAAGGTACATGCACAGGTTTTGAGGAATATCCGCGATGCTGCGGTGCAGGTCGGTCTGATCCCCCTTGCCGATTGTCCTTCTCCCATTACAGGGGGCAGCGGCAATACCGAATTTTTATTGCTGGTGCAAAAACCATAGCCGCAATGATCTCCGATCCGTTGGGATCGCTATCTCATACTAATAAGGATGGTCAATGCTATGAACATCGTTATTTGGCCGAATCTCAAAAAGAAAAATGCTTTTCAGACAGCAATTTTGGTATGCCGGCAGTTTCTCAGGCAGCAAGCGGTGCTGTGGATGGAGGAGTGCTATCGGGAGCAGTTTTCCGAAATCCCATCCATTCATTTCGTGCCGCGGGAACAGCTCATGGAAAATGCGGATTTTGCCGTTGCCATCGGCGGTGATGGTACGATCCTGCGGTGTGCCGGTGCGATCCTCGGAAAAAAAGCAAAGCTTGTGGGCATCAATACCGGCAGACTCGGCTATATCGCTGCGTTGGAGGCCAATGAGCTTTCCCTGCTCGACCAGCTGTTTACCGGCGATTATTCCGTCAGCCATCGGATGATGCTGCAAACCACCTTCCAAGGCGGTGAATACGATGGTGTCACCTATCATGCGCTCAATGATGTGTATGCCTCCCGATTAAGCGGAAAGATCTGCGATTTTTCCGTGTTTGTGGATGAGCTGCTCATTGGTACATACCGGGCTGACGGCATTATTCTTTCCACGCCCACCGGCTCCAGTGCCTATGCGCTTTCTGCCGGCGGCCCCGTCATGGAGCCCTATTTGTCTCTGATCGAAATGAATCTGATCTGTCCGCATTCTCTTTTTGCACGACCGATGCTGTTTGCGCCGCAGCGCTCGATCCGCGTGACCTATCGGGTCTCTGACCGCGGAGGGCTCGGCGTTCATGTGGATGGTCAAAGCAAGGTCACCATCCGTCAGGGACAGTCTTTTTCTGTCACCCGTTCCTCGCATACCATGCCGCTGGTCGATTTCAAGGGCTATGCTTTCTATGATGCGCTCAACGGTAAGCTGATGCAGCCTCTGAAAAGCGTCAGCTCCGATCTGCTGCTGCAAAAGGAGTGACCCATGGCAAACAAAAGACATGAATGTATCCTGTCATTGATCCTTCAGCAGGATATTACTACACAAGAACAATTAAAGGATCTGCTTGCGGCACAAGGCTTTCCTGTCACACAGGCTACCATTTCCCGTGATATCCGCCAGCTGCAGTTGCGAAAAGAACCGGCACCATCCGGCGGACATCGCTATTGCCGTCCCACAGCGGATACCACACAGCGGATCCTGACCGATATGGTGAAAAAAGTCGATCATGCTATGAATACGGTCGTTCTGCTCTGCCATGCCGGCACCGCACAGGCTGCCTGCGCAAGACTGGATGCTCTGGAGCTGCCCGAGATCGTCGGAACCATCGCAGGAGATGATACGATCTTTGTCCTGACTCGTTCCGAACAGCAGGCTCGCACGCTGGCGGCAGATCTTCAGTCCCATATCTGGGGGTCGTCATGTTAAAGGAATTATCCATCGAAAATCTGGCAGTGATCCCTGCGGCTGTGATCCCGCTGGAGGAAAAGCTGAATGTCTTTACCGGCGAAACCGGTGCCGGCAAATCCATTCTCATCCACGGCATCCAGGCAGTACTGGGACAGCGTACCAGCAAGGATATGGTACGCAGCGGCTGCAAAAAAGCCGTCATCTCGGCACTGTTTTCTCCCATTGCCGAGGATACGGCTGCCATTCTCAGAGAGTATGGCTACGATACGGAGGATGACAGTCTGCTGCTGACCCGTGAGATCTCTGCCGACGGCGGCAGTGTGGGTCGTGTCAACGGACGTACCGCACCCGTTGCCGTATTGCGTCAGCTGGGCGAAACGCTGGTCAATATCCACGGTCAGCATGATAACCAGATCCTCCTCAGACCCGAACGGCATCTGGAGGTGCTGGATCGCTTCGGTGACGACGATACCCTGCTGCAGGCCTATCGCTCCGAATTTCAAGCGCTGCAGGCTGTGGCAAGACAGCTCAATCAAATGAAAAAAGCAGAGCTGGATAAGGCAAACCGACTCAAAACACTCCGCACGATCATCGAGGAGATCGGCGCACTGGATATCCAGCCCAAGGAAGATATCCTGCTGGAACAACAGTTCCTTGCCGCCAGCCGTGCTGAGGAAACGGCAGAGCTGACCGAAACCATATGCCGGATGCTGACAGACGGTGAGGAGAATATCTCGGATGCACTGGTTTCTGCCTGTGCCCTGCTGCAGCAGCTCGCTGCCGGAACCGAGGACGCAAAGCCTCTTGCCGATCGGCTGCAAACAGTCAATATCGAGCTGCGGGATATTGCCGATGAGCTTTCTGCCTTCGGCGGCGGAATGCTTTCTCCCGCTGCCTTTGCCGCTTTGGAAAAACGACGCAATGCACTCAATACGCTCATGGTACGCTATCATACCGATGCCGATGGCCTGCGAAAGCAATTGGACGATGCCACCGCCGAGATCGATGCCATTGAACAATCTGCCGATCGGATGGAACAGCTCGCTGCCGAAAAACAACGGCTGCTGCACAGTGTTACTGAGCACGCCAAGGCACTGACAGCGCACAGAGAAATGCTTGCTGAGCAATTTGCCCGCCGTGTGGGCGAAGAGCTTGCCAATCTGGATATGCCGAGAGTCAAGCTGGTGGTTTCTCTGACCCAAGGCAAGCTGATGCCCAATGGAATGGATCATGCGGAGTTCCTGATCTCCGCCAATCCCGGAGAGCCCCCCAAACCCATTGCACAGATCGCTTCGGGCGGTGAGCTTTCCCGTATGATGCTGGCGCTGAAAGCTGTCATCGCACAGCGGGATGCTATTCCGACACTGATCTTTGATGAGATCGATACCGGTGTCAGCGGACGTGCCGCACAGAAGATCGGTATCAAGCTGCGGGAGATCGCCGCACATCGGCAGGTCATCTGTGTCACCCATCTTGCACAGCTTGCGGTACAGGCTCAGCATCATCTGCTGATCGAAAAGCAAAGCGATGATTCCTCGACCCAAACCCAGGTCACCGCACTGGATCAGCAAGGACGCATCCGGGAAATCGCCCGCATCATGGGCGGCAGCAATGTCTCGGAGCTTCTGCTGCAAACGGCGGAAGAATCCCTGTGTGCTGCCCAAAAACAGGAAAAATTTTCGGTTTCATAAAAAAAAGACTTGACAAACGTTCAGAGATGTGATATACTGATAAAGCTGTGATTGTGATAATCATGACGAATCCCGTATTCCAAAGACAGTCGGCATAGCGCAAGCTTGGAAGTCCGACCGAGGAGTGCCGGCTGATTTCTTACGTGAAAACGAATGAATATCATCCGCCTCTCCATGTATTCGGGAGAGGCTTTTTTATTGCCTCCGGCGTCAGAATCATGTTTCGCAAGCTCAAATTCGGAGGTGAATTCAATGCCGAGTGAGAAGATTCTGCAGCAAAAGCAAGCAAAGGTCGAGGCTCTGACCGAACAGCTCAAGAATGCTGTTTCCTGCGTTCTCGTTGACTATAAGGGCATCAGCGTTGCTGATGATACCAAGCTGCGTCGCGAGCTGCGTGAAGCAGGCGTTTCCTATTCTGTTCAGAAGAACACTCTGCTCCGTTTTGCACTGCACAATGTTGGTTATGAGCAGTTCGATGATGTACTGGAAGGTACTACCGCAATTGCAATTTCCGACAACGATCAGACTGCTGCCGCTCGTATTCTGGGCGCATATGCCGAGAAGTCTGACGGTAAGTTCCAGCTCAAGGCAGGTTTCGTAGAGGGCGAGGTTTACGACGCAGCCGGTGTTACGGCTCTGTCCAAGGTACCTTCCAAGGATGTCCTGCTCGCACAGCTGGTTGGCGCTCTTCAGGGCCCTTACCAGAAGCTGGCCGCAACGCTCCAGGCTCTTGTGGACAAGAACGAAAGCGCTGCTTAATGACCTGTTTCCACCAAATCAATTTTTATTATGTAAAGGAGAATTATCATGGCTTCCGAAAAGACTATGAAGTTTATCGAAGATATCAAGGCTCTCTCCGTTCTGGAGCTGAAAGAGCTGGTTGACGCTATCCAGGAAGAGTTTGGCGTTACTGCTGTTGTTGCTGCTGCAGGTCCTGCTGCAGGCGGCGAGGCTGCTGCTGCTGAGAAGACCGAGTTCGACGTTGTTCTGACTTCCTTCGGTGATGCTAAGATGGGCGTTATCAAGGCTGTTAAGGATGCTCTGGGTCTCGGCCTGAAGGAGGCTAAGGCTGCTGTTGAGGGTGCTCCCTGCACTCTGAAAGAGGCTGTTTCCAAGGCTGATGCTGAGGCTCTGAAGAAGACCCTCGAGGATGCCGGTGCAACCATCGAGCTGAAGTAATCTTACTTTTGCAAACCAAAACACGCTGCTTGACCATCAGGCAGCGTGTTTTTTTGTTTATCCCCACTGTAACAACGGCACGCTCTCCCCCCTCCGTTCCGATCCGCTGACCGAAAATGCTGTATTGTGCTATCAACACAGCACAGATTGGAATTGACGGACGGCGCGATCCTGCTTATAATAGAATATAATGGAGGAATGTATGCACATTGTTGCGCCGGATCCAAAAGATCCCTTCCGTTTCTCCCATCCATGCAGTGTAAATGCATACTTTATGACGCAATAAGTAAGGTTTAGGACGCAAAACCGCATTTACATTTTTCAACAGATACGTTATAATGGTATCAGTGAACATCGACAATCCTCAATCCATGAAAGAAAAGGTGATTTGAAATGATTCGACACGGCAAACGATTCCTTGCTGCCGCCGCTGCATTGGTGCTGACCGCCGCTGCTGCACCGATGGATTGGAATGCACAATCCACCAAGGCTGCCGCAGTCCCGATTATGGAATATCTGAACAGAGGCATTTCCGCAGTCAATACCGGCTCCGGCATGATGGTAAGCTGGCGTTTTCTCGCAAATGATGCGGACAATACCGTATTCAAGCTCTATCGCGGCGATGAACTCATTTATACCAGCGATGCCAATATGGCAACCTGCTATCTGGATCAGGGCGGCAATGCATTCTCGATCTATCGTGTGGATACCGTTGTGGATAATACGGTGATCTCCTCCGATACCTGCACGCTCAGTACAAACGGCAACTATTTCAATATTCCTATGGATGTACCTGCCGGCGGTTCGGATTATACCTATTCTCCTTCCGACTGCTCTACCGGCGATGTGGACGGCGATGGCATCTATGAGATCTTTGTCAAATGGGATCCTTCCAATGCAAAGGATAATTCACAGTCCGGCTATACCGGAAATGTGTATATTGATTGCTATACACTGACCGGTCAGAAGCTCTGGCGTGTGGATCTGGGACGGAACATCCGTGCCGGTGCACACTATACCCAGTTCCTCGTTGCCGATTTCGACTGCGACGGCAAGGCAGAAATGACCTGTAAAACCGCTGACGGTACTGTGGATGGTATCGGCAGAGTCATCGGCGATGCTTCCAAGGATTATCGCAACAGCGGCGGCTATGTTCTCAGCGGCCCCGAGTATTATACCCTCTTTGATGGTGCTACCGGTGCAGCACTCGATACCGTGAACTACGAGTATCCGCGTGGGGAAGTCTCCAAGTCTACCTGGGGTGATGATTACGGCAACCGCTGCGACCGCTTCCTCGGTGCTGTCATGTACTGCGACGGTGAACATCCCAGTGCTGTTTCGGTCAGAGGCTACTATACTCGTATGACCGTTGTAGCTTATGATGTCATCAACAAAAAGCTGGTCAAGCGCTGGGGCTATGATACCGGTTATAACTCTTCTGCTGCCGGCTATGGCGACGGCAACCATAACTGTATGCCCGCTGATGTGGATGGCGATGGCCGCCAAGAGCTCATTCTGGGCGCTGTTTGTATCGACGACAACGGAAAGGTGCTCTGGTGTAATAAACTGGGTCACGGCGATGCCATGCACCTGAGCGACTTTTTGCCCAACAGACCCGGTCAGGAGCTGTGGGTCTGCCATGAGCACGCACCCTATGGTGTTTCCTTGATCGATGCCGCCAACGGCAACCGGATCTTCCACTACACCCATTCCAAGGATACCGGACGCTGCGCTGCCGGCAATATCTATGCAGGCAACCCCGGCGGTGAATTCTGGGGCGCACAATCCGGCAGTGTTTATAACGGCTCCGGTCAATCCATCGGTGAAAACCGCCCCGCTATGAACTTCCTCATTTACTGGGACGGCGATCTGGAGCGTGAGCTGCTGGATTGGATCAATATTTCCAAATACAACAGCCCCTCCAATATTTCTACGATCTTTACCGCTGATGGCTGCGATTCCAATAACGGTACCAAATCCACGCCCAATCTGACTGCCGATCTGTTCGGTGACTGGCGTGAAGAGCTGATCCTGCGTACCAGCGATAACAAATCCCTTCGTGTTTACTGCACGACCACGCCCACTGAGCACCGTATTACTACCCTGATGCATGATGCACAGTATCGTATGCAGGTCTCTGCCGAGCAAACCTCCTATAACCAGCCTCCGCATCCCAGCTTCTATCTCGGCTCCGATGCTTCTCTGCCTGCACGCCCTGTCATCGCCATCAACGGCGAAGGCACCACCACCACTGCGCCGACCATTTCCGGTGAGCTGATCGATTCTCTTGTGATCAACGATTACGCAAACCGCACCAACTGGCATATCCAGCAGAATCTGGCTGTCGGCAGCAAGATCTTCGGCGACCGTGATTTCACCTTCATCTCGGTGCCTGATGCTTTGCTGGGTGCTGAGCATATCCAGCCTGCCTGCGATTCCAAAACCTATACCGGTATTCAAAGCCAAGGCATTGCTGCCAAGGATATCATCGTCTATGTGGCATTGGATACCCGTTTGACCCCCATCCCCGATTGGGTCAGCAGCTGGCAGCAGACTTCTATGACCGTTGCCACCAGCAATGATGTCACCATGCAGCTGTATGAAAAGAAATTCAAAGCCGGTGAGGAGATCACGCTGGGCTCTAACACCACAGGCTATAACGTCATCAATTATGTCGTTTTCGCCAAGGAAGATATCGTGGAAACCACCACAACCACCACAACCACAACTACAACAACAACGACCACCACTACGACTACGACAACTACAACCACCACAGAAGAGCCTCAGCCCACGCTGAAGGGCGATGTCAACTGCGATGGCTTTGTAAAGATCGATGATGTGGTACTGCTCAACCGTTATGTCGGTGAAGATACTTCCATCAACATTACCAGCCAGGGTATCCTCAACGGTGACTGCGATAATACCGGCAAGCTCAATGCCGAGGACAGCACACTGATCCTCCGCTATCTCGCAAAGCTGATCACCACACTCTGAGCATCCGCGCAAAACCCTCCCCTACCCATTGATACACAGACCCCCATATCCACGCAAATCGGATATGGGGGTCTTGTTTTGCTGAAAGATATACCCATGCGATCGGCATCTTATACAAAGCCGCACTGTTGAAATGATGCACTCCTACAAAAGCTAAAAGCGCCTGCACGAAATCGGGTATGCTGATTTGTTTGCCATATAGAAACCCGAAATCGAAAGGAGTTTTGTCTATGAAACAGAAGAACAAGATTTTCATGATCGCTGCCCTTGGAATTTGCCTTGCTGCAGGCGGTACTGCTTTCGGCATCGCATGGAACAATCGGAATCAGCCGCAGCAGAATTCAGATTCTGCACAGTCAATCGGCGACACGCAAACCCAATCCGCGCCCGAGCAGATCAACGGCGATGCCTCCCTGCTCAACGCAAAGCTGACAGGCGAAGCCGATGCGCCGGGGCTGCCCTCCACAATGATCAAAGCCGAAAACGGATTTTACTATTTCGGCAGAATCGGCGTGCCGAGTGATGGCAGATTCATTACCTCTGTGCTCAAATATGCCGACAACCAAAGCGGCGAAAGCGTTATCCTTTGCGCCAAGCCCGAATGCACCCACCGAAACGAATACTGCACCGCTCGCAATACCCGATATCATAACGCCTACGATGAAGCGGTATACTATGACGGCTATCTGTATCAGATGGTCATCAAATATCCTTCCGATGCTGCCGCACCGGAAGCGCGGCCCAATCAGATCGTGAACCGGTATGAAGGCGCAGAGCCAATTCTGATACGCTATGCCCCCGATGGGACAGGACTGGAAGAATTGGTATCCTTTGATGGAACACTCAGTGAAACGCTGAAAGACTTCGCCGGCTCTGCAAGGATCACGGCGCACCGTGGAGCACTCTGGATCGCTGCCGATTTTAATAAGTGTGTGGATGCATATGGTGCAGCACCGGAGGAAATCACCACAAGCATATATCAGCAATATGGCATCTATCATTATGATATCGCCGGCGGAAAGCTGACCTGTGTGCTGAGCACCGAAAAAGTGCTGGAAAATACAGGCATCGGTAGAATTAAAGATCTGAATGCAGTGGGAGATTATGTCTATTGTCTCAAAGTCAAAGCGGATTGGAAGGATCCTCTGAACAAATACAGCGGTGTCATCCGCATCAACGCCAAAACAGGTGCTGTGGAACAGCTGATCCCCGATGCGACCCAATATGCCATCTGCGAAAATGAGATCGTGTATACAAAGGAAGTCTATGTGACCAATGCACAGGGATACAGTGTACTGAGAGAAACCTTCCACATCTATGATCTGCAAACAGGAGAAAGCAGACCCTTTTTGGAAGGCTCCTACTGGAACTATCCGAAATTCACCTGCACCAATGACTATCTTATTCTGACCGCAACCGAGTTTGACTCGCCGCAGCTGCTGCCCTTGATGATATACGATCGGCAAGGCGATCCGCTGGCAGAAATTGCCATCCCCACTGTACAATGGGAAGGCAGCACCCCTGCGGGCAATGTCTATGAGCAGCTGGAGGCTCTGGACTTTGTCGCTGCAGATGGTGATACTCTGTATCTCGGTTCTTGGGATGCGCTGTGCGATTGCAGCATTCCCGATCTGCTGGCAGGTACGGCAAAATGGACGATGCGCTATAACGACAGCGAAACAGCGCTGCAGTACGGCACAGTACCTGAACAGTAAAATGCAAGGATGAATCCCTGCAAACAGCAAAAGGCGGATGCGCCTAACGAAGGATCCCCCCCTTTGCCAAATAGAAACATGAAACCCGTGCAGTGTATATCACATCTGCACGGGTCTTTTGTATATCGTTGATCGATCCATATCATTGCGTCTGCGGCTGCAGAGCAGCTTTCTGCTTTTTGTGATCCCGAAGCATGAGGATCAGGAACACAAGGCAGATCGCAAATGTGGGGATGGACAGAATCAGCTGCTGCGGGATCGTAGGGATAAAATCCTCCGGAATGCCGCTGATGAAAAGCTGACTTGTGATCGAACCGCCGTTGTTGATCATGGCATGGAAGATCGCCGCAGGATAAACAGAGCCTGTCTTTTTGGTCAGCCACATCAGCACCATGCCCCAGAATGTACACATGACGCACATAGCAATGATGCCAAGATAAGGATATCCTGCATAATCGGTACCGAAGTTATGTCCTGCCACAGTCAGCTCGGCGTGCCAAAGCCCCCAGATGATGCCTCCGACTATAACGGTTCCTGTTGTGCCGATCAGCGGCTCCATTTTCTGATTCATATAGCCTCGCCAGCCAAATTCCTCGCCGAAGGTATTGAACGCAATCAGCGGAGAGGTGGTGAGAACCAGCAGCAGCGTGCTGACAAATTCCTGCCATGTAAAATATGCTCCCGGATCAGAGAAGTCACCGCTGCCGTAAAGCAGCGTTGCAAGGATGCCCTGCGGAAGGCTCATCACGCTGACCAGCAATACGGCAATCAGGTAGTATTTCAGATTCCCCTTCAGCCGCAGATGCAGCATACTGTCGTGCCAACCCTCGTTGGTGAGCTTGCGGGTGATGATATTTGCAAGCGCAGGCCCATAGCCTACAAACCAGAACAGCACAGGCAGTTTGTTGGTTTCAAACCACTCATGGTATCCGAATACCCGATTAAAGATTATCGCAGGGATCCATGAAAGGGCAAATGCCAGCAGCAGGAAGATAACAAGTCGTTTGGCTTCGAGCTTTTTATTTGTCATACGCATCCACTCCCTTCATGAACACTTTGCACGATATCTTATAAGAGAGCACATATGCCGCCAGTACGATCATCGGGCAAAGGCTGACAAACAGCATCAGTACATCGTTTGCCTTGCCGTTATAGAGTTTGACGAATACTTCCAAAATCATATCGGAAATACTCGCAGGCAGCAATGCAAATCCAACTATCGCAACAGAAACCAACGCCATCATGACCCACAACTTTATGGTGTTGCCCTTTTTGGCACCAAAACGCACAATAAAAGGGATATCAATGGCACTGGAAAACAGCAGGGCAAAAAAGATTGCCAATACGATGTTGTTCATGCTTTGAGCTTCTGTGCCAAGCAGCGCATATTGCAGGGTATTCATAATGCTGTTGGTAAAGATCCACGCTACCATGTACATTCCGTTCATAGCAAAGCACAGCACGTATTTATAATACAAAAAGCCCTTGACGCCGGTGGGCGTGGAAGCCACAAAATATGCCCACAGCTTTTTATCATCTCCCAAAAACACACTTGTCAACACGCCGCTTGCCATAAAATAACCGATGGCAAGGGTAATGAATAACATCAGTTTGCCGGTTATCACTTCCTGATAGCTTACATCAAAGGATTCTCTGTTAAAGGCAAAGGCTGCTGCAACAATGAGCACAGCAAACAGCATCAGACCTAAGGGCAGCAGTGCCACACCTATAACAGCAGCCCGATTCTGTTTGATCTCTTTGTATAGAAAGCCTACGGGTTCACTGTGGGGACGGGAGAGGACTGCCGTTTCTTGGGCGTTTTGTACTGTTCCCTTTTTGACTGCGGCTGCCATTGTGTAGGCGTTGCGAAAGCGGTAACGGATCACGACGAAATGTATCGCGATCAGCGCAAGAGTCAGAGGAATCACCCACAACAGCATATCGCCTGTCAGTTTGCCGAAGATGTCAAATCCACCCATTAGCTCCGCTACGAATGTATCGTCCTTCAGTTTATCTATAGTGAGTCCGCTTGTTTTGATAAAGATTAGAATGCATAACATCATCAGCCCAAAGGAAACCAAGCCTGCACACTCATTGTATTTTTTCATTTCGGGCAAGCTTCTTGCGGCAAGTACGAAAAACTCGCTGATGATTTCGATGACCAGCATGAAATCCAGTGCAAGAAATTGCAGCGTGATATAGCCCATGCGGAAGGGAACATCCATAAAGGCACAAAATCCGATGATATTAAGCGAAGCAGCAACCATGCCTGCGGCGGTCAGGATGGATAAGCGCACGATTCTGACCAAAGCACGATCGGTGGGAGTGATTGCCAGCGCATAGGAATACCTCATCCAGCCTGCATTCAGATCGGATTTGAAAACCTCATCCTGGCCAAGCCCGACCATAACGCCGATCAACGCAGTATGTAGAATGGCATTATTCACCATCAGATCCAGTGCGTTTGCGGCCTCTGCCGTATCTGCAAGGCCACCGAAACGGAATGTCAGAAGCATGCCCCACATCATGCCCGTAAACAGAATCAGCAGCACGGTCCGCAGAATATTGCCCTTTCGGCAGATCCGCATTTCACGGTACAGAAGCGATTGGAATTTTGTCATCATGACCACTCCCTTTCACCCTTGTGAACATAGTAAAGCATGATATCATCAAGACTTGCAGGATCAATGATTTTACCGCTGTATTTGCAGGCAGCGGCATTGCGATCGGTCACCATGACTTCTGCACCGAAATTGTTGGTTCGAATGCTGACAATATCTGCCGCATCGATGTCTTGTGCTTCTTCCTTGCTGCATTTGAGAATGCCGTGAGATTCGAGGATGACATCTTTGTAGCCTGTCAGCAGGATTTTGCCCTTGTCGATGAATGCCACACTGTCAGCGATCTTTTCCAGATCCGAGGTGATGTGCGAGGACATCAGGATCGAGCGCTCTCCATCCTGCAGATACTCCATAAAAAGATGCAGGATCTCATCACGCACCACAGGATCAAGACCGGTTGTGGCCTCATCCATCACAAGCAGCTCTGCTTTGTGGGAAAGGGCACAGGCGATCTGCAGCTTCATCTTCATACCCTTGGAAAACTGCCCCAGCTTTTTCTTGACAGGCAGCTGAAAACGTTCTAAATACTGCGCATATACAGCGTTATCCCACTGTGGATACAAACCCTCGAAAATGCGTGCCATATCCTTGGCAGTAAATAAATCGTGAAAGGGCAGCTCATCAAACACCACTGCAATACGCTGTTTGATTGCCTGTTCCTCTGCAATGTGGTCAAGACCGAGCAGTTTGATCTCGCCCTCATCAATATTCGTAATGTTCAGCAGACTGCGGATCGTGGTTGTTTTGCCTGCGCCGTTCTGCCCGATAAATCCCATAATACTGCCTTTGGGTACAGTAAAGCTGACATGGTCCAGCGTAAAGCCTTCATACCGTTTGGTGACACCCGAAAGCGAAATTGCATTTTCGTATGCGATCATTTTATTCCCCTCCGTTTACAAGGTCAAGTAATTCGTGAAGTTCTTCCATGGTGATGCCGCATTTGCGAGCTGTATCACCTGCTTCGGTAAGCAGGGCTTCGATACGCTTAATCTGCTCCTCACGATAAAGCTCTAAGTTCTGCGCCTTGACAAATGAACCCTTGCCGGTATAGCTTTCGATAAAGCCGTCACGTTCAAGCTCCTCGTAGGCACGCTTTGTGGTCATGAAGCTGATACGGAGTTCTGTTGCGAGATTTCGCATAGAAGGCAGTGCTTCGCCCTCTTTCAGCTTTCCCTCCAATATCAACGTCTTGATCCGGTTTGCAATCTGCAGATAGATCGGCTCGCCCGATGCATTGCTGATGTTGATGTTCATAAATGTGCACACTCCTCGGATAACACTTTCCTGCCTTCCGGACGACATGGAAAGTCTAAATCGTATAACTTATATGTATACAATTATATCATCGGTGTTACACTTTGTCAAGAGGAATATGAAAATTTTATCAAAACCGCTTGCAAAAACGCAAAAGAAAACCCGAAAGGCGTAATGCCTTTCGGGTTCATCGCAATTGCTGTTTTCATCTTCTATGGATGTCAGTCGCTTACTTCATGGTCAGAGTCACCGTATTGCTCTGAACATTCTTGCTATAAATGAGGAAACCGTTTTCGCAGATGCTCTGAGTGTATCCAGCCCTGCAAGATAGCGGAGGATCATTGCGCTGTCCTCTGCATTAATCAGCCCGGAGTGATCGCAATCGCCGTTGGCAATACCCTGTGCAGTAATGGTGATTGTCGTATCCTCACCGATATAACGATTGAGCAGAACCACATCATCAATCTTGACAAGGCCGTCACAGTTGACATCACCCTTCAAGGAAGGTGTAAGGGATTCTGTGGTAGTGGTAGTTGTGGTTGTAGTCGTGGTAGTCGTGGTCGTGCTAGTCGTGGTCGTGGTAGTTGTAGTCGTGGTAGTTGTGGTCGTGGTAGTCGTGGTGGTCGTGGTTTCCTCGACTTCTTTCATAGTAAGGGTCACCGTATCGCTCTGAACGCTCTTGCCATACTGATCGGTGATCAAGCAGCAGACCTGACGGCCATCAACCGTTGCATCCATGACAGCAGAGTAGGTTGCAGTCGTATTGTCCGACACGGTGAATTCGGTATCGTTTGCGTTGCAATACCACCACCGATACTGCAGACCATCACCGACTGCGGTAACAGAGGTCTTGACGACAGTGCCGCTGGGTGCGGATGCATTGGTAGGCTGCTTGGTGATCGTTACGGGATAAGCCATGGTCAGCGTCACAGTATTGCTCGTAACACTCTTTCCATACTGATCGGTGATCACACAGTATACCTTACGGCCGTTGGCAGAGGTGCCCATAGTCGTTGAGTAGGTTGCAGTTGTATTGACCGATGCCTGGAATTCGGTATCGTTTGCATTGCAATAATACCACTGATACTTCAGGCCATCGCCGCTTGCGGTAACAGAGGTCTTGATGGTAGAACCATCCAGTGCAGAGACATTTGTGGGCTGCTTGGTGATCTTTACAGGATAACCCATGGTAAGGGTCACCGGATTGGTTTGCCGTCTGTTGTTGTTTGCATCGGTGATCACGCAGTAAACCTGACGGCCATTGGCAGCGTCCGTCATGGTAGCAACGTAATTTTTCGTTTTATTCTTCGATTCCATAAATGCAGTGCTGCCTGCATTGCAATAATACCACTGATACTTCAGACCATCACCGCTTGCGGTAACAGAGGTCTTAACGGTAGTGCCGCTCAGTGCGGATGCATTGGTGGGGTGCTTGGTGATCATAATGGGAGAATCCATGATCAGGGTCGCCATATTTGTCTGCAATGTGTTGTTGTTCTCATCGGTGATCACGCAGTAGATCTTACGGCCATCGGCAGCGTCCGTCATGGTAGCAACGTAATTTTTCGTTTTATTCTTCGATTCCATAAATGCAGTGCTGCCTGCATTGCAATAATACCACTGATATTTCAGACCATCACCGGTTGCGGTGACAGAGGTCTTGACAGTTGTACCGTTCTGTGCAGATGTATCAGCGGGCTGCTTCGTGATCTGAATCGGGTACAGATCCTCGCTGATACATTGTTTCACATATTGCGTGACACAATTGTCACCGGTTACAGAATTGTAAAAATATTTGTTCAGATAGTCTGTAAAGCTTTCTTCCGCAGAAATGTTCTTGTTTTTCTTTGCAAGATCATACACAGCATAGAGGCTCATTGCAAATTTTTTATAATTTTTCTTGTGTGGAGCGAATGTGATTCCGGTGAATGCCTTGAATGCATCGATCACCGCTTCATAATCCTCAGGAAGATATGCTGTTTCAAACCGAAAGAATTCTTCCAAGAATTCCCAACCGTTCTCATAGGCAATGTTGATTATGTTTGCCGCCATGCCTATCAGCGGATCGCCGTTCCTGCGCTCCGGGGTCATAATACGATCATAGGGCAATACATCATTTCCGAATGAAATCAAGGTGTCCTGCAGATTATCGCAGTTCTGAATCGCAGTGAGGCTGCGCACATTCGTGTACAACTCATCAGAGCTTTGACCGTTGTTGGAAAAATAGTACCATTTTCCGTAGTTGGATTCTTTGCCGTGCGCATGACTGATTTCGTGGATTTCTGCCCAAGTAAGGATGTTTTCGCCGTTGGCGTTATAGTCAAGTATTTCCTTGGACGCATCCGTATGGTAGCCTATGATGCCATCACCACAATACAATCCATAAGAATCTATGGGGTCATTCATCACAATCAGATACTTTTTGTGACGTAAGCCCGTCAACTCGCACACAGCATTGATATACACAGCCACACGGGTTGCCCATTTCTTGTATACTGCGGTAGAAATATCAGATCTGATCGGTACACGCATCATCACATCTTCAAGAGGTGTATCAACGTCGATTATATTAAAACCGGAAAGGCTGGTAACCACTGCACCACCATGAAATTTCAAATCGGTAACGTCGGATAAACTATTTGTATAGAAGGTCAAATAGGTTCCATATGCCGTAAAATGAAATGTTACGGTATAGGTACCAAAGGGGCAATCACCGGTAGGTGCAGTATAAGAATATGTTTTCTCGGTATATGCTGTCAAAGAGCCATTGTAAGGCTCGCTGGCGTTATTGCTTGCAATAACCAAAAGTTCCATTTTGGATACCATGTCTTCGGTCAAGCCGTCAGCGCTGATTTCCATGGTAAGGCTGACATTACTCAGCAGCGGCACTTGGATTGCACCATTGTTTGTCACTGACTCACCAGCAAGAACAACAGCATCCAAGCTGGTTCCGTTCACGCCGACACCTTTTGTGATATCCACTTGGATCTGTGATTCGTCGATGTTGATTTTGCCGTTGCCATCCGTATCAGAAATGAATGGTTTTTCCTCGGCGGCACTTATGCCGACACGGTCAAACGTACCGATCATTGCACTGAAGGACAGGACACCCGCAAGCAGTGTTGCGAATCGTCTTTTTATTCTGTTTGGATTCATGCAAAAATTCCCCTATCATAAGTATTTTTTGCCATTCAGCATATTAATCATAACGAATTTCAGCCGCTTTGTCAAGGCAAAATAATACAAAAACCGATTTTTTTCGCATTTACACAAAAATGAAGCAACCCGACTTTCTCATTCATGCAAATTTGCAACCATAGACAAAAACAAATTATTTTACTTAACCGATACCTGTTGTTAATAAATTGTAAAGTGCTTAGTTGACGCATCTGTTCGAGCGGCAGTGCCGCTTGCGCTTTTCATTGACATAGATTCGCAGTCGTTTTGTGCGATGGATGACGGTACGATCATATCCACCCCAATTTGTGCAGAATATTGACAAATTCAAAGAAATACCGTATAATAAACGCTATAACGGAAAGGAGATCGATCCATGAATCCAAATCCTACAGACAAGAATTCTTTGCCCCCGGATACAACGACGGATACAACGTCGGATACAACGTCGGATGCAACGCCGGATACAACG
>JAZOCU010000037.1:0-7301 GCA_045596625.1 Oscillospiraceae bacterium
ACCACCTCTGAGGCAACAACTACCACCTCCGAGGCAACAACTACCACCTCTGAGGCAACAACTACCACCTCTGAAACAACGCCAACAACATCATCAACAACATCTGCCTCCACCACAACAACGACAACAACAACAGAGCCGGAAGCCCTTCTGCTCGGAGATATCAATTGCGATGGCGTCGTGAAAATTGATGATGTTGTGCTGTTATGCCGCTATGTGGCAGAAGATACCGAGATCACTGTAACTTCGCAAGGCATAGCCAATGCCAATTACAATCAAGACAACGCAGTGAATGCCAATGATGCAACTGCAATCCTGCAGAAGCTAGCCGGTCTGGAATAAACCAAAAAGCAGAGTGCTGATATCAACACTCTGCTTTTTATTGTTTCGAAGACACGACTATGCTATGATCCCGTTCATTACCGACGCACTTCATACGATCCGATAAGAGGCAATGTATTCGACATCCGATTGTGATGTCAGTTTTGGATCATCTTGTGCGAAAATGATATGCAAACCGCATTCTTCCGCAGTTAGCGCGAAATGGCACAATGCGATACCCATATCGATCTTCTGCATATCAAGCTTTGCATCACGTCCAAAGCCCTTGCTGCGTTTCAGATAAAAATGTGCAGCATCCCCTTTTACGATCACTCGCCACGGCTGTTTATTTACCGCTGAAGGGGCTAGGCGAACCATTTCCAACGGCTGCAGCAAACAGCCCGCTTTTTCCTTGGTCAAAGGGGTTTCAAATGCTTCATCAAAGAATAACGATCCAAATGGCAGACGTTCCTCTGCCCTGATCGCTTTTCGCATCATGCTTTCCCGCAAAGACATCTTATTTGCCGGGAATCCAAGCGGACTGGCACAAGGCATTTTTTCATCCTCATCCAGCTGCATCGCCTGCTCAAAGGCAGAACGGTTCATAGTACCGCCCAGCCAGACAGTACCGATTCCAAGGGACTGCGCATACAACACCAGTACCTCAAAAGAAAACCCGAACGCTACGTCTGCATTGGGCACACACTTGATTTTTCCGCCAATGTACAGATCTGTACCGCTGACAACAGGACAAGTAAGACCATGCTCCTTTGCGTGCAGAAATCTGAATTCTACGGGAATATCAAACGGATTGGCTGTCTTATTGAAAAAATCACTCAATTTCGCCTTGTCATGGTCAGTAAGTGCCTGACCGTTAAACGTACGGACACTTCTTCTGTTATGAATATGCTCTGTGATCGATTTCATAGGATACTCCATTCTGATATTGATCCGGACTTTTTCTCTGCGCTGAAACTTCCCAACATAAATTTATTTGCTTGATTCTGCGGAAAGTGAATCTGCCCAACTTTTCAGTTCCTCTTGGCTGACAGATATCTGAAAAAGCCTTGCATCTATGATCTCTCCATTGCCATTTAAGCAAGGCTTCATTTTTTCGGCGGTCTTTCCCATGCCACTGCCGCCGGAAGTCGCAAACAAGCCGATCCTCTTACCGGTAAAATCATGGCTCTTCACAAAGGTGTTCACGATATTCGGAGCACAGTAGTACCATATGGGAAAACCGATGAGAATCAGATCATAATCCGACAGATTCTGTATTGCACCCTCAAACGGCACATCTTTTTTGCCAAATTTTTCTTTGTTGCATCTCGCCAACGGATTCATCCATTGGAGATCTGCCGCGGTATAGGGCTGCTGCGGCTTGATTTCAAACAGATCCGCACCGATAGCATCGGCAAGCTGTTGTGCAACCTTTGCCGTAGTTCCCTCTGCGGAAAAATAAGCGACTAAAATATTACGCATCTTCATTTTCTCCTATCTCTTAACGAGCGACGGCGCTGCAGAAGCATGGCGAAATACCTGGCCATCCATCTGCTGCCGATTTCTTTCCTATTATATCATAAGTTCCCCCAAAATGCAACGATAAATAGCACCGAAGTTCGAGCAATCAAAAACAGACAGGTTAGCATAAGCATTCCTGTCTGTTTTTTTGCGCTTTGCTGCAGATATCTAACATTGACCCGATACTTTGGATCGCTGATCCTTCTTCATTTTCGTATTCATTGTAATTTCGACTTCAATGCAAGGATCTTTTCTTCAATAGCATTGATCACTTCCAGAAAAACCGCATCCGTTTCTCCGGTCGGATCCGGAAGTGCCCAATTCTCATCAAAGGCTCTGCCGATATACGGGCATCCCACATCGCAGCCCATTGAAACAGCAATATCAGGCATCGGGATCTCATCGATGGTTTTACTGTACTGTGTAAGCTCCATATCGATTCCATATCTCTGCTTGATCAATCTGACCGCATCCTGATTGATCTGCGGCTTCGTTTCCGTACCTGCAGAGTAGCTTTCAAAAACATCCGCTGCAAGATGTTTTCCGAGTGCTTCGGCGATCTGACTGCGGCAGGAATTATGCACACACAGAAAAGCTATCTTTCTCGTATTACTCACCCACTTCCTCCAGCAGCCTCACTACATCGGCAGTTTTCAAGACTTTGCCCATCGAAACAACCTTTTCATTCACAACGATGGCAGGCATACGCATGACACCGTAAGCCACTATCTTTTCCATATCGGTAATATATTCCACTGCAATGGGAAGTCCCATTTCAGCGGCTGCTTTCTTTGCATATTCATACTGCGCATGACAGGACTTGCAGCCCGCCCCCAGCACCTTGATGCAGCAGATCCCATCAACCGTTTCACCGCAGCAGGTATTTCCTGCATCGGCGCTGTTGCTGCAACAGGCATCAGATGTCTTTTCTGCTTCCAATGCGCCGCAACAACAGCAGGATTTTTTCGATTGTTCTTCCTTTTTCTTGCCAAAACCAAATAATGCCATAACAATTTCCCTCCTGAATTTATAGAATAAATCCTTGCATTGCATTAAAGAAATACCCTACAAGAATCATTCCGACAGTACAAATCATAACAAAAATACCGAGCAATTTCGGCTTGATCGCCTTTCTGAGCATAATCATCGACGGCAATGAAAGTGTTGTCACGCCCATCATAAATGCAAGCACAACGCCCAGCAAGGCGCCTTTCGACAGCAAAGCTTCCGCAATCGGAATCATACCGAAAATATCGGCATACATCGGCACACCTGCAATTACTGCAAGAATTACACCAAACGGATTACGATCTCCCAGAACCTTGATAATAAATGATTCGGGGATCCAGTTGTGGATCACAGCACCAATGCCGACACCGATCAGAACATATGGGAATACTTTTTTGGCAGTATCCAAGACCTGTTGTGCGGCATATTTTGCGCGGTCTTTGAAACGCAGCGTCTCTTGCTGTGTTTCCATGGCTTTGGCGTTTCTGATAAACGCCTCCACCTGATCTTCAAGATGCAGCTTTTCTATCAATGTACCGCCTATAACTGCAATAACCAGCCCCACAAAAACATAAATCACAGCAACCTTCCAACCGAAAATACTCATCAACAGCACAAGAGAACCGAGATCCACCATCGGCGAAGAAATCAAAAATGAGAATGTTACGCCCAAAGGCAGTCCCGCACTTGTAAATCCCATAAACAGTGGGATCGACGAGCAGGAACAGAATGGTGTTACCGTACCAAGCAATGCTGCAATACAGTTCGCGCCGATACCATGGAATCTTCCGAGGATCTTCTTGGTGCGTTCCGGCGGAAAATAACTCTGAATATACGAGATCATGAAAATCAGAATACAAAGCAACACCATGATCTTTATGATATCATAAAGAAAAAACTGCACGCTTCCCCCAATTATTTCGCTTGTATCCAAACCAAGCGAGTTCAGAATCATGCCGATCAGCCGATTGCACCACGCCATACCGAGAAGTTCGTTCTGAAAAAAATCCCAGCCTGCTTTGAGTGCTTCCATAGGATATCCCCTCTCTACATTATATTCAAACATTGAAATGTATCAATGTTTTGCGTTTTTTAGCAGCCGTGCTTTCACACGGCTGTTTTATTCATAATCGGCAAGGATGCCTTCCAGCACCTCGACTGCACTTTGAATCATTTTGGGGCAGATATCTCCAAACAGATTTTTCTCCTTGATATAAACCATTTCTTCAGGGTTTGTCAGGTCATAGCCAAGCAAATCACGACAGACAATAGAACCGTTGCGTTCCTTGAAACGCTTCGTATATTCAACAGCAATCTCATATGCACGAGATTTCTGTTCGTGATCTGATGCGATACAATGGCCATATTTCAAGCCTAACACAAGCAATGCGCCCGATACCGCACCGCACATTTCCCCGTTTCTTGCTCCGCCGCCGAACTGGGTTCCAAGCATCAATGCAAGCGTTTCGTCAAGTCCGAAATCGGAAGCAAATGCAGTCAATACTGCCTGTGAGCAGTTGAAGCCATTGGCAAACAGTTCCAAGGCCTTTTCTGATTTTGTCATCATAATTCCTCTTTTCCGTTACGTTTCAGAAAATCAAGATATTCCTGCGCGTTTTCCAAGCCTTCCGCTGAAATGGAATAGTGCATCCATTTGCCTTCTTTGCGTCCTTGAACGATTCCGCTGTCAAGAAGTGTTTTCATATGGTGGGAAAGCGTGGGCTGTGTGATGTTCATTTCCTCCAACAGCTTGCAGGCACATTTTTCGCCATCCGATAAAAGCCGCAGAATCTGAATGCGGTTTTCATCGCAGAAAGCTTTGAATATCACGGCTGTCTTTTGAGCATTGAATTCCATACCACACCTCACCTTACTATGAATGTTGATCCTTGATCGGCTATTCCGATTACCGCAAAGATGCAGAGCAATTTATCTTGTAAATTTCAGTATTGATACAATACAAATAAAAACAGCTGCCAGTAAAGAAAAACATGAAGTCACTTTACTATTCTTCCAGTTTTCGATCGATTGTATGAACATCGGTACTGCAAGTAATGGTATACATACGTTATCTGCATTTTCCAAAACTCCTGTCAAGTGCAAAATAGCCAACACTACAATGCACATTGAAACCATGATTCCAATAACGCTCAAAACTTTCATTAATACAGTTTTTTCTTTCCACATTTCTCCCATTTGTTCCTTCCTTACTATAGCAAATCACCATGAATCATCAGAATGATTATAACACAATCAAATTAAGTTGTCAACGGCATCAAAAGGGCTTTGATACACCGATAAACACTGTGATATCGCTGTGCCTCAATACAGCAACAAAAATTCCGATTTTCAGAAGATATCAAAATGACGTGCAGCTTTTTATCAGTATAGTATGTCATTCTAAGGCAATACTACTATCGAAAAGGAGGATGATTCTATGTTCAAACATGAAAAAATGCTTTTTCATCCGGTTGCTGTGGAAAAACCGAATCCACAATACGCCGCACTGCTGCAGGAACAGCTGGGTGGTGCCAATGGTGAGCTGAAAGCTGCCATGCAGTATATGTCCCAGAGCTTTCGCATCAAGGATCCCGAGATCAAGGATCTGTTTCTGGATATCGCTGCCGAAGAGCTCGGTCATATGGAAATGGTGGCACAGACCATCCATCTGCTCAACGGACATGATGTAGATGCAGCCGCAGTGCCGTCAGGTGAGATTCAGACACATGTACTGATGGGACTGAATCCCGGTCTCATCAACGCCTCCGGCTATTCTTTTACAGGCGATTACGTCAGTGTAACGGGAGATCTCTGTGCGGATCTGCTTTCCAATATTGCATCTGAGCAGAGAGCTAAGGTCGTATATGAATATCTCTACCGCCAGATCGAGGATAAAAAAGTGCGCGAAACCATCGACTTCCTGCTCAACCGTGAGGAAGCCCATAACGCCATGTTCCGTGAAGCCTTCAACAAGGTACAGGACAGCGGCTCGAACCGTGATTTCGGTACCACACAAGCGGCAAAAATGTATTTCAGTATGTCTGAGCCTTCCCCTGCTCAAACACCATTCTCGAAAACCAATGTGCAGCCGCCGTCTTTCAGCTGAGGTGGAATATGGAAAAAAGCGAAATGCCGATCGGACTTGGTATGGCACTTGCAATGAATCCGGAAGCAATGCAGAAATTTGCATCCCTTCCGGAAAGAAAAAAGCAAGAGATCATTCAGGGCACACACGCTGTTTCTTCAAAAGAAGAAATGCGGCAGTATGTGGAGCATATCAAATCGGCATATTAGCAACAGGAGCTTGCATTGGGAAACCATGCAAGCTCTTTTTGCAATACCAATCTCCTCATTTGGAGCGCATGTAGTCGATCACGGTCAGGATCACTGCCCCCAATAAACAAATCTGGATCAACGGCATAACAACGGAAAATGTCCGCCATATCACAGCATCCCGCTTTGAGAGCGCTACGACAAGCACAAAAATCAGTATCGAAATGCCGATCATACTCCATAGTACTTTGATAACACGTTTGATTTCAGTCACCTCCATGCAGATCAAATCGTTCTTGCATCAAGATAATAAAATGGATACCAATAAAATGATATATGTTTTCTGATGCTGTTGTTCAAAAAAGTTGATATTGAAAAAGGCGTCTGTGATGATCTGTCACAACCGTTGATACAGGATATTGGGTTCGAAAAATTGGGATTTGTCAAACTCCTAAAATATAAATCCCATTATATTTTTTTGATTTTCTTAACCAGTCTAATAAAGCATGGTAATCTTTAGGTTGGTCTTTCTCTATTCTTGACATTATTGTCTCAACAGATACAGATGTATAGTAGTTAACACCATAAATATCAATAATACCATTTTTCATATTATTATAAAACCCACAATTAAAAAACCGACTATACTCATTGAAAAACTCATCATAATCGCTTACATAAAGTGAATCGGGTTGCCAATGCTTAATATTGTCAATTGTTACGATAGATTCAATTTTAGATTTTGAGGACATTTTACAAAATTGAAATTCAATAAAACCCGAACCACCATATTCTCGTCTATCTTCTTGAGATTCAAAACTTAAAAACATCTACTTCCCCTTTAAATTCTTATTTTCCAATCTGTCCGTTTTCCTATATGATACCACATACCGCAGACAATTGCAATAAAAAACCTCCGATGTTTTCACATCAGAGGCTTATTGGTTGGGGTAGCAGGATTTGAACCTACGAATGCCAGAGTCAAAGTCTGGTGCCTTACCGCTTGGCTATACCCCAGATTAAAATAAAGTAAATGCAGGAAAAGCCAGAGAGTGAATCTCTGGCTTTTGGTGCCGGCATCGATCTATCTTCCCGGGACGTTTCCATCCAAGTATTGTCGACGCGAATGAGCTTAACTTCCGTGTTCGGAATGGGAACGGGTGGAACCTCATTGCCAT
>JAZOCU010000038.1:0-59579 GCA_045596625.1 Oscillospiraceae bacterium
AGACTGCGGCAGATCTCCATGACTTGTTCCTGATAGACAATGCAGCCGAAGGTTTCCTTGAGGATCGGTTCCAGCAGGGGATGATCATATTCCACCGTTTCGGGATGGCGGCGGCAGCGCAGATATTGCGGGATCGAATCCATGGGGCCGGGACGATACAGCGATATGACTGCGGTCAGATCGGCAATGGAGCGCGGCTCCATTTGTTTGAGCACACGGCGCAAGCCATCGGATTCCATTTGAAATACACCGAGGCTGTCGCCGCGGGAAAGCATACGGAATACAGCCGCATCATTTTCAGGGATTGTATGCATGGAAAAATGAGGCTGATACTTTTGAATGGCACGCTCGGCTTCTCGGATGACCGTTAAATTACGCAATCCCAGAAAGTCCATTTTCAACAGTCCGAGCTGCTCCAAAATGGTCATGGTATATTGTGTAATGACAGCCTCGTCATTTTTTTGCAGCGGCACCTGTTCGGCAATGGGCACTGCAGAGATCACCACACCAGCTGCGTGCGTGGAAGCGTGGCGAGGCATTCCTTCCAGTTGTGCGGCAAGATCCACCAGTTGTCTGACCTGTTGATCGCTCTCATAAAGCGCCTGTAATTCCGGTGATTGCTCTTTGGCTTTGGCAAGCGTGATGTGATATTCCTGAGGGACATATTTTGCTACTTTATCGCAAAGCGCATAGGGCAGATCCATGGCACGGCCTGTATCACGGATGGCGGCTCTTGCCTTGAGTGTATCAAAGGCGATGATCTGTGCTACACGATCACTGCCATAACGGCGTACTACGTACTCTATGACCCGCTGCCTGCCTTCGATACAGAAATCAATGTCGAAATCAGGCATACTTACACGTTCAGGATTCAGAAAGCGTTCGAACAGCAAACCATTTTTCAACGGATCAATATCGGTAATACCGATACAATAGGCGCAAAGACTGCCGGCTCCCGAGCCTCTGCCGGGACCCACAGGGATATCATGCTCTTTGGCATAGCGAATGAAATCCCAGACGATCAGATAATAATCCACATATCCCATACGAGTGATGACATCGTATTCATAGTGCATGCGATCAACGGCTTCTTCCGAAGGATGTTCACCATAGCGGCGGTGCAGGCCTTCCTCACAGAGTCTGCGGAAATAAACAGCAGAATCCGCAACGCCATCTGCCTGATATTTCGGCAGGCGGATCACACCGAAGGTGAACGAAAACTGACACATCTCTGCGATTTTGGCTGTGTTCTCCAAAGCTTCGGGACAATCTGCGAACAGCGTGTTCATTTCTTCCGTGGAACGCAGATAGAAGGTTTCGTTGGGCAGGGTCATGGATGCAGGAGCGGATAATGTACTTGCAGTTTGGATGCAGACCAATACCCTTTGTGTCAGGGCATCTTCCTTTTTGAGATAATGCACATCATTGGCAGCTGCCAGCGGAATTCCTGTTTCCGCTGCAATACGGAGCAAACCGGCACGTACTTTTGCTTCTTCGGGCAGACCGTGATTGTGCAGTTCCAGATAATAATTTCCATGGCCGAATAAAGCTTCATCCCGCAAAGCGGCTGCTTTGGCGGCAGCTTCGTCGCCATCCAGCAGCAGCCTTGCTACTTCGCCGCTGATACAGCCCGAAAGAGCAATGAGTCCTTCATGATGCTGCTCCAGCAGATCCCGATCGGCACGGGGCTTCTGATAGAATCCTTCCAAACCTGCCTTGGAAACGATCTGCATCAGATTGCGATAGCCCTGTTCGGATCTGCAAAGCAATGTCAGATGATAAGGGCGACGGTCAAGAGCAGATTCCTTCTGGAAGCGGGAGCGGGGAGCAACATAGATCTCGCAGCCGATGATAGGATGGATTTCGGCAGCTTTGGCTGCCTGAAAGAAAGGGACTGCACCATACAGCACACCGTGATCGGTAATGGCAACCGCAGTTTGTCCCAGTGCCTTGACCTGTCGGATCAGTGCCTCGATGCGGCATGCGCCATCCAGCAGCGAATATTCGGTATGCACGTGCAAATGCACAAAGGGTACCATATGCAGTCCTCCTTTCTGTTATGATAAGGATGAGAAACGGTGATTATGCGAAGATTCTACTGACAATTTGAGGCAGCTCGCCGAGCGATCGCAGCATAGCATCACAGGATGTTACCTTGCCAAAACCATAGGCTGCGTGAACAAAGGGAATGCCGGCTTGTTGGGCTGCATCGGCATCCCCCTGCGTATCACCGACATAAATACAATCAGAGATATTTTGCCGTTCCATTACAAGACGAATGTTTTCTCCTTTGGATTTTCCGGTGCGTCCTGCACATTCAAAATCGCAGAACAGTTCGGCAAATCCACATTGTGCAAGATAGATCTGGATATAGCCGTCCTGACAATTGCTCACAATACCCAGTGCGTATTTCTGTGAAAGTGCTGTCAGAATAGCCTGTTCATTGGGATACAGGGCAGCAGGATGTGTGAGCAGATAATCCTGCTCTGTTTCGATACACATCTGAATGATCCGAAGCTGCTCCGATTCAGGCAGAGAGGGAAACATCATAGCGGCGATGACCTCCAATGTTCTGCCCATAAAGTTGTGCATATCCGCAAGAGTAAATTGCTCGGGACGGTCGGTCTGCTCCCGAATGCAACGATTCCATGCTTCGGTGACTTCGGCGGAGGAATCCCACAGCGTACCGTCTAAATCAAACAGGATCAGTTTCTTTTTCATGATCGTGTGTCTCCTTTTCTATTTTGATTCCGACTCTCGTATTTTTGCAGCGAGCTGCGTCAGTCGCTGCAATCGGTGATTGACACCTGAACGGGAAATGGGCGGGTCGGTCATAGCGCCCAGTTCACGCAGACAGGCATCGGGATTTTCCAGCCGAAGCTTTGCCATTTCGCAAAGCGGAGGCGGCAAGGTATCCAAGCCCTGCCGCTCCGCAATCAAAAGAATATCGCTGATCTGCTGTTCGCCGGCACGTACGGTCTTATCAATATTGGCAAGATCACAATTTGTCCGCCGATTGGTTTGTCCGCGCACATTTTTGAGCACCTGAGTCCCGATCAGATCCAGCGTTGCATTGGGTGCACCCATCAAGGTGAGGGCATCGCCGATGGCTTCATTGTGCTTCAGATAAAGAATGGTCTCTTGTTTGCGTACCGTCAGCTTCATGGTGATGCCTGCCTGTGCAAACAACACTTGTATTGCAGCGGCAAGGGCAGCATCGGGCAGAGCGATCTCCAGATGGTAATCGCGCTGCGGATCGGTCACACTGCCGTTCATGGCAAAAATACCGCCGAGCAAAGCCGGCAGTGTATCGGAGGAAATTTGCTGCATTTGCAGTGTGCGATCGGGCGGGGAAATGGTAAAGCACTTCAGCAGCGCCGATACTGCCTCTTGTTCTTTGAGTGAAAAGATCCAAAGAGGAAGCCGGCGATTCCTTGCCCGATATTCAATATCAAAACAGGCAATGGGACAGAAAGCCTGTACCAATCCCGGCAAAAGCGATGCAAATGTTTCACATTCGGTCTGTAATATAATGCTTTCGGGACGAAGCTGTCTTGCTGAAAGCAATACACCGTATAAAAATGCAAAGCGTTCCTTTTGACTATGCGGTGCGGCACAGATCTCTGCTTTTGCCTTGCCGGAAAACGATACCATATTACAGTCCACCTTCCTTTTTTTATGAGATTTCGGCTGCCGTATGCAGCAGCGATATTCCCTTCTATTTTAACATAATCCGGCAGGGATTGTCAACCGCTGGTGATCTGTGAAAAACTTGGAATTGGTACTTGCAAGAATCGCTGGTTTGTGGTAAAATATAAGAAGTGTATCAATTCTAACATTATGAAGGAGGCTTTGTTTATGTCCGAACAGTTTACCGTTACATTGCAGGAGATCATCAATGAATTCCAACTGGAGGTCATTCATGCCCCCTGCGATCTGAATACTGTGCTGATTGCAGAGAATGATATCACTCGTCCCGGCTTGCAGCTCATGGGATTTTATGAGTATTTCAATCCGGAGCGGATCCAGATCGTCGGCAAAATGGAATTTGCTTATCTTTCCACCATCACTGCCGAGCAGCGTTATCAGCATCTGGAACAGCTGTTTTCCCATCATATCACGGCATTATGTTTGAGCCGTGGTCTGCCCTGCTTCCCTGAGATGCTGGATCTTGCCAAGCAATACAGCGTACCGCTGCTGCGGACACAGGAATCCACCTCACATTTCACCACCAGTCTGCTTTCATACTTGAATCATAATCTTGCTCCTCGTGTGACACGGCATGGTGTGCTTATCGAGATCTACGGTGAGGGCGTATTTATCACCGGCGAAAGCGGTGTCGGTAAGAGTGAATGTGCCATCGAGCTGGTCAAGCGCGGTCACCGATTGGTTGCCGATGACGCTGTGGAGATCCGTAAGGTTTCCAACACCAGTCTTGTAGGTACTTCGCCTGATAATATTCGTCATTTCTTGGAGCTGCGCGGTATTGGCATTATCAATGTACGCCGTCTGTTCGGTATGGGTGCTGTCAAGATCTCGCAGGAGATCGATATGATCATTCAGCTTGAGCTGTGGAACAGCGCCAAGGTTTATGACCGCATGGGTGTGGATACCCAATATTCTACGATCCTCGGTGTCAAAACGCCTTCGCTGACGATCCCTGTGACGCCCGGCCGTAACCTTGCGGTGATCATGGAGGTCGCTGCAATGAATAACCGTCAAAAGAAGATGGGCTATAATGCCGCACAGGAGCTGATGCAGCGCCTTGGCGTGAATATGGAAGGTACAGAGACCACTACGGATTTTGATGCATTCTAAGTAAGACTTTGCCGTACTATAATACTACAATATTACTGATATTGACGAAGAGAACGGAAGGAATACAGATTATTCATGCTGCAGTTACAGGCTGATTTACACACGCATACGATCGCCTCTACCCATGCTTATTCCACAGTGACCGAAATGGCACAGGCTGGTGCCGAAACAGGGCTGCGTCTGATGGCGATTACCGATCATGGCCCTGCTTCGCCGGATGCGCCACACCTCTGGCATTTTCATAATTATAAGATCCTGCCGCGCAAACTTTCCGGTGTCTGGCTGCTGAAGGGCGTGGAAGCGAATATCGTTGATGATATGGGCACACTGGATATGGACGAAAAGGAGCTTTCTTTTTGCGAATGGGTTGTGGCATCCTATCATACAAGCTGCGTTTCGTTCCCACGGGAATCTGCCCGGATCACACAGGGATATCGGAAGATCTGTGAGCATCCGGCGGTGGATGTGATCGGACATTGCACCACCGACGCATTTCCTTGTGATTATCGTGCAGTGCTATCCTGCTGTAAGGAATACGGTAAGCTTGTGGAGCTGAATGAAAGCTCGATCCAATGGAAACCGGGTGCTATGAAAAATGCACGAGAAGTCTTTTCGTTGTGTAAGCAGATGGAAGTCCCTATCGTTGTGAATACCGATGCGCATTTTTCCGGTTTGGTGGGCAGGATCCCGTTGGCGGAGCAGCTGCTTTCCGATCTTGCATTTCCGCATTCACTGATCGTGAATCTTGATGCAGATCGTATTATGGAAATGGCAGAAAAAAAGCGGGGGATCTGCTTTTTTGAGAGCGCATGACAACTGAGGAACAATCCTGTTTCTCCTGTGAAAGGAGTTTGTTATTTTATGCAATATCTGAATCATCTGGAGGCGCTTTGCAAACAGGTTGGTGCCGGCTTTGCAGCCGATGAACCGTTGTCTGCGCATACGACCTTTCATGTGGGCGGAGCCTGTCGTGCTTTTATTACTGTGCCCGATGCCGATGCCTGTTATCGCCTGCGGCAGTTTTTATTGGAGGCAGAGCTGCCACACCGTTTTATTGGCAGAGGCAGCAATCTGATCGTGTCCGACAGCGGCTTTGACGGTGTGGTGTTGACGCTTTCTTCTGCTCCGCAGATCACAAGCGCTGAGAATGGCGTTTGTACTGTATGGGCAGGTACTTCATTGAAAGCATTTTGTAATGCTGCTTTGTCGGCTTCTTTGACCGGATTGGAATTTGCTTATGGGATTCCCGGTACCGTTGGCGGTGCTGTATATATGAACGCCGGTGCATATGGCGGCGAAATGGCACAGATCGTAACACAGACCGAAGTGCTCGATCAGAACAATGTACGCTGCATCATCAAAGCAGAAGATCTGGCATTGTCTTACCGGCATTCCTGTTTTATGGAGCAGGATGCAGTGATTTTGCAGGTTACTGTGCAACTGAAAGAAGGAGATCCTGTACAGATCAAGCAGCAGATGGAAACGCTGATGCGCAAACGGCAGGAAAAGCAGCCTCTGGAATATCCCAGTGCCGGCAGCACCTTCAAGCGTCCCGAGGGCAGCTATGCTTCTTTGCTGATCGATCAATGCGGACTGAAGGGGTTTACCGTAGGCGGTGCACAGGTCAGCGAAAAACACGCCGGCTTTGTGATCAATCGCGGCAATGCCACTTGCGAGGATATCCTTTCGCTTTGTGAGCAAGTGCGTGATATTGTTTATCGTCAGACCGGTTATACGCTGGATCTGGAGCCTGAATTGCTGTAATTACAGAGCTTTTTGTGCCGTTTGGCACATTACATAAGGAGTCAATAAAATCATGGAATTTATTCTGGTAACCGGCATGGCCGGTGCTGGCAAAACCTGTGCAATCAATGCATTGGAGGATATCGGTTATTATTGTGTAGAGAATTTGCCGCTTTCGTTTCTGCCGCAGTTTGTGAATATGTGCCGTGAAAGCGGCGGCCGACTTTCTCGTGTGGCAGCGGTGATCGATATCCGTTCCTGCGATCGTCTTTCGGAGCTGGTGGCAGCCTATCTTACTATTCGACAAACCGAACCGATCGGCGCTTCGGAACCTATGAATTGCCGGCTGCTTTGTCTGGAGGCTTCCGATGCCACACTGCAGAATCGTTTTCGTACCGCAAGAAGAACCCATCCGCTGTCTAAACGGTTTGAGGGTAATCTGCCGGCTGCGTTCGCCTTTGAACGGGAACAGTTACAGCCGGTACGTGCCCATGCGGATTTTCTCATTGATTCGTCTTTGCTGTCTGCATCTCAGCTCAAGGAGCAGGTAAAGGCATTGTTTATGGCGCATATCAGCGATGCTATGCTGATTCAGGTGATGAGCTTTGGCTTCAAATACGGCGCTCCCATGGAGGCGGATCTGGTGTTTGATGTCCGCTGCTTACCCAATCCTTATTATATTGAGGAGCTGCGTGAACGTACCGGTTGTGAGGAATGTGTGCGTGATTATGTGATGGATTCTTCCGAATCACAAGAATATCTTGCGAAAGTACGGGAAATGATCGATTTTCTGATCCCTTTGTATGTCAGAGAGGGCAGACCGCAGCTTGTCATTGCTTTTGGCTGTACCGGTGGAAGACATCGTTCCGTTACCTTTGCCGAGCTGATTTCTGCACATTTGCGCGGCAGTCAGCTGCACGTGATCAAGCAGCATCGTGATTTCAAAAAATGAATCCCAAACCGCAATGCTTCTTCGGATGGATTGCGGTTTTTTCTTTTGGACTGGCATCTTAAAAAAGAGCAATATCTTACAAATTGTGCAAAATAAACAAAATGCAGATGCGTATTTGGTGAAATGGCTGATTGACAAGAAAGTGCTGCATATGGTATCATTACAATGAAATACGGCAGAAAAGCTCTGTATTGCAGTATGATGCTGCATATATAATGAGGAAAAAAATGCCGGTAGAAGAGAAAGAGGTGCCAGAGAAATGAAAAAGCTCAAACAATTGGTGGCTGTGTTGTCGGCAATGATGCTGGCAGCAGCAGTCACAGGATGCTCCGGTGATGAAAGTTCCGAAGGGCGTACCAAGTCTCAGGATGATGTTTCCATTGCAACCGATGAGGTGAACAAGAACGATGATCCGGATATTTCCGGACAGACTGTGTATTGGATGGCGACCTATGATCTGAATCCGAAGGGGAATGCCGATCGTTCCGTTGCGCTGACGCTGTTTGAGGATGTGTATGGTGCAAAAATCGAATATATCGCTACGACGGATGCTACAAAATTCGATGATCTTGCCAACCGGATCAACAGCGGCGATCCTGTGGATATGTTCCCTTATGAATGGGATGCTGTTCCGAATGGTGTGACAAAGGGAATGTATGATCCGCTGGACGATTATGTGAATCTGGAGGATCCGCTGTTTGATGATGTGCGGCATATGGCAGAGATGTTCAAGTATAACGGTCACTATTATGTGGTGCCGTATGCTGTTTCCGATCCGCTGGCGATCACATATAGCCGTACCCTTATGGAGGAAGAAGGTCTGAAGGATCCTTATGATCTTTATCTGAAGGGCGAATGGAACTGGAATACATTCATGGATATGATGAAAACCTTTGTTTCCAACGGCGATGAGGGGACTCGTTATGGCTGCTGCGGCTGGTTTGGTCAAGCAATTCTGCAGTCTACCGGTGATACTGTCATCAAGTATGACGGTACCAAGTTCACCAACAATATCATGAGTGCCAATATTGAGCGTGCAGAGCTGCTGATGGAGGAAATCAGCAAGCTGGGATTGTTTTCGCCTTCCTGGTATGGTTATTTCCCCAATGATGGATCTGTGCTGTTTTATGGTATGGCACCTTGGGCACTGAGCGAATCCAATGTGCAGAATCCCGATGGAGATATTTTCCTGGTTCCTTTCCCGAAGGATCCGGAATCGGATACCTATTATCTGAATATGAATTACGGCGCTACGATGCTGGTCAAGGGTTCAGATAAGGGTGATGCGGTCGCTATGTGGATCAAATGTCAGCGTTTGGCAGAAACAGATCCCGAATATAAGGCCGCCGCAAAGGAAAAGGCATTGATCAAAACCACCAATGCTCAGGGCAAGATCACAGCCTTTATCACCGAAGAACAGTATGATTTCATGCAGACTTGGTATGATCCCGATACCATCAGTACGGTATTTGATTTTGGTTATGGTATGGGCCCGCTGATGTATAATGAAACCTACGACTATGCAACCAGAGGCGTCATGAACAATGTGGCAGATGCGATCCTCAATCAGGTGCAGTATGTGGGAACGCCTGATACATGGGCAGAAATCCGCAGCGAATGGCAGTCGGTTGTGGATACCGTTGTAGAGGAATATAACGGAAAAATCCAGTAACGCCTTGTTGAAATGATGAAAAACCGAAGGGGAATATGACGGAAATTGTGCAAGGCGCAAAAATACTGCGTGAATGCAAAAAAGCGCTTGCATTTTCACGAAAAATGTGGTATCATTTACAATAGAATGAAGTATGAAGAAAGGCTGGATACACTCCGGCCTTTCTTTTATGCTCAAAGAAAGGATGCTCCGATTTTTTATGGGGCGCGGTGTGACTGCATGAAGCTGAAGAAATTCGGAAATACTGAGGCTCGTATTTATGATCTGGTCAAGCCCATTGCCGATGAATACGGCTTGATCGTCTGGGATGTGCGCTTTGAAAAAGAAGGTGCCTGCTGGTATCTGCGTGTGATGCTGGATCGCATGGATGAGGCTGTGACCATTCAGGATTGCGAAAATGTGACCAGACCTCTGAACAAGCTGCTGGACGAAACGGATCCGATTGCACAAAGCTATACGTTGGAGGTCGGCTCTGCCGGCGTGGAGCGTGAACTGCTGCGGGAAACGCATTTTGATGCCTGTGAAGACTGTGAGGTGCGTGTACGCTTTATCCGTCCGCTGGAATCCGGCGTGCGGGAGCTGTGCGGCACACTTGTTTCCTGTGATAAGGAAACGGTAACGATTGCTGTGGATGGGCAAGCGGCACAGTATCCCCTTTCGGGAATCGCATTTGTTCGTTTAGCGGATTTCGATTTCGGCTCGGATGTAGAAACGGATTGATTGGAACGACAGGAAGCAAGGTTGCTTCTGAAAATATTGAGAGGAGAACAGTCATGAACGAAGGGTTCTTTGAAGCACTCGCTGCGTTAGAGTGCGAAAACAGTGTGGAGCAGCAGCTCCTTGTGGAAAAGGTTGAGGCAGCTATGCTGAAAGCCATGAAGAAAGCGTATCCTTACAGCGAGGAGGAGGATTTCCGTATCGAGATCGATCCCGGCACCCATCAGTTTGCGCTGTGGATGCAAAAAACCGCTGTGGATGGCACACCCAATACCCCATATGAGGTCAGTCTGACAGAAGCGAGACTCATTGATCCTGAGGCACAGGACGGCGATTCTGTGGAGTGCAGACTGGATCCTTCGGAGTTCGGCCGCAGCATTGCACAGTTTGCAAAGCAGTCTATCCGCGGTGATTTGCGTGCGATCAACAGAGAGCAGATGCTCCAGAAGTTTGAGAGCAAGGAAGATCAGATCATTTCGGTGCAGGTCACACAGGTAGAACCCGGCCATGGCCCTGTTACCGTTGAATATGATAAAACAGAATTGTATCTCTCTTCCAAAGAGCAGATCCCCGGTGAAACTCTGGTTGAGGGACAGATGATCAAGGTTTATGTAACCGGTATTGTCAATAAGGCGAAGAAGCCTGTGGTTCGTATTTCTCGTGTGGATCGCGGTCTGGTGCGCCGTCTGTTTGAACTGGCAGTGCCTGAGATCAATGATGGCGTTGTGGAAATTCGCGCGATTGCTCGTGAGGCGGGCTTCCGCTCCAAAATCGCAGTCTGCTCGTTGGATCCCAATGTGGATGCCGTAGGCGCCTGCATCGGCCCGCATCGTTCCCGTATCGAGACTGTTGTGCGTGAGCTCCACGGTGAAAAGATCGATATCATTCCCTATTCCGAGGATCCGGAAGAGTTTATCACCCGGGCACTGGCACCGGCAACGGTCATCTCTACAACGCTTGCAGAGGATGGCATGCGTGCCGCAACAGTGATCGTACCCAATCAGCAGCTTTCGCTTGCTATTGGCAACAAAGGTCAGAATGCAAAGCTTGCTGCCAAGCTGACCGGCTATAAGATCGATATCAGACCCGAATACCCCGACCCTGAAAAGGTTGAGGCTGCATCTGATTCTGAGGCGGATACCGAGGAGTAATCTGTTTTCTGACTCCATCAATAAGAAAGGGGCGCTGCTTATGAAACCCAAAAAGGTGCCGCTTCGGATGTGTGTAGGCTGTGGCGAAATGAAACCAAAGCGTACATTGATCCGGATTGTAAAACAGCCGAATGATACCATCTGTCTGGATGGGACCGGAAAAAAGGCAGGCAGAGGCGCATATCTCTGTTGCGTTATGGCTTGTCTGGAACAGGCGAAAAAGGCGCGCAGACTGGAAAAAGCATTTTCCTGTCAGATCTCCGATGCTGTGTATGAAAGCCTGCGCCAGCAGCTTTCGGAAACGGAGGCTGCCGCTGATGCCTGATGCAGCACAAAATCGGATTCTTTCCGGAATGACTATGTGCCGTCGGGCAGGAAAACTGGTGCTCGGCTTTGATGCGGTGAAAGATGCCGCACAGCATGGAACGCTGCATGGCATTTTGCTGGCAGCCGATTGCGCTGCTCGTACCGAAAAGGAGATCCGGTTTCATTGTCCGCAGCTTTCCTGCGAAAGGCTGCCCTTTTCTATGGAAGCCTTAACTGCTTTTTTTACCAAGCGTACCGCTGTGTTCGGTGTGACGGATGAAGGATTTGCCCGATTGCTCCGAAATGCCCTGCAAGGCTGCAGTAAGGTTGATGCTTGTGAAGTTACGAATGACGTCTGATAACATAACAGGGGGTATTTGCCTATGCCAACAATAAAAATTAAGCTGAGTGATTTTGCCGCTTCTCTCGGTCGTTCTTCTCAGGAACTGATCGATTTTCTGAAGGAGCGGGATACGAAGGTGAAAAAGCCTTCTTCTTCTTTGACCGAACAGGAAATGAATGCAATTCTTGAGCATTATACACAGGCGTATCAAGTAGAAAGCTTTGATGCCTATTTTGCAAGCCGCAATACTTCGGCACGTTCTGCCGAAAAAGAGGCGGCGTCTGCATCGTCTGTACAGGCTGCCAAGCCGCAGCGGATCCCCGCTGCCAAAAAAGCGGCAAAAACAGAAGCCTCTAAGGTAAAAACGGCACCTGCAGCAAAGCCGCAGGCAGAGACTGTGACGCAGGAAGAGGCGGCGGTGTCTAAAGAAGCAGCGGCGCCCAAAGAGGCTGTCAAGCAGCCTTCTGAACAGACTGTTCCGGAAGCAAATCCGCAGACAGAAGCAGCACCTCGCGTGCAAACGGCTGCTTTGACTGAACAGCGTGCCAGAGAGCGTGCCGAGCAATATGCCAAGCAGCAGGCAGATAAGGCTGCACAGAAGGCTGCTCGTGCACAGCAGCAGAATAAAAATCAAAACAACAATCAAAACAGCAGTAAAGCAGCACAGCAGAAGCCGGCTGCCGCAGCATCGGCACCGCAGGCAAAACCGCAGCAGTCTGCTGCTCCCGCAAAGAAGGAAGCAGTCGCTGCTCCGACACCTGCAAAGCCAGCTGCTGCCACAACTGCACAGCCGCAAGAGAAGCGTTCCAATCCCAAGTCGCAGAAAAAGCCTGCCAAGGCACAAGAGCGCGGTGAGCGCACCAAAATGCAGATCGAATTTGCAAGCAGTGAGTCGCCTGCAGGACAGCCTCGCCGTACAGTGGATACCCGTGGCTCTTATGTGGATCTGGACAAATATAACGAACGCTATGAGCAGATCGCTCCGCAGGGCCGTGGACGCGATAGCTTTGGCTCTGTCAAGAAGCAAAAGATCACACAGAAATCACAGCAGAGAAACCGCCAGCAGCATTCCGGCAAGATGCGTGAGACAGAGGCTGAGAAGCTGCGTCGTTTAGAGCTTGAGCGTGCCAGAAAGCAGCAGCTCAAGGTGCTCATTCCCGATACAATCATTGTCAGTGAGCTTGCCAGCCGACTGAAGGTGCAAGTACGTGATGTCATGAAAAAGCTGATGGGTCTGGGCGTTATGGCAACCATCAATGAGGAAATTGATTTCGATACCGCATCTTTGGTCGCAGAAGAACTGGGCGCAAAGGTTGAGCATGAGGTGATCGTCACCATCGAGGAGCGTCTGATCGTGGATGAAGAGGATTCTGCCGATATGCTTTCGGAGCGTTGCCCTGTTGTGGTGGTTATGGGCCACGTTGACCACGGCAAGACTTCTATTCTCGACTGCATTCGTCATGCCAATGTGACCGCATCGGAAGCCGGCGGTATTACCCAGCATATCGGTGCATATCAGGTCAAGCATAACGGCAAGACCATCACGTTCCTTGATACTCCCGGACATGAGGCATTTACCTCTATGCGAGCCCGCGGTGCCAACATTACCGATATCGCAATTCTGGTCGTTGCTGCCGATGACGGCATTATGCCTCAGACGATCGAATCCATTCACCATGCCAAGGCAGCCGGTATTACCGTTGTCGTTGCAATCAATAAGATGGATAAGGAAGGCGCAAATCCGGAGCGCATTAAGCAGCAGCTTACTGAGCATGAACTGGTTCCCGAAGAATGGGGCGGTGATACCATTTGTGTCCCTGTATCAGCCAAAACCGGCGATGGCATTGATGATCTGTTAGAGAATGTACTGCTGGTTGCTGAAATGGCTGAGCTGAAAGCCAATCCCAATCGTCATGCAAAGGGTACTGTTATTGAGGCTCGTCTGGATAAGGGACGTGGTCCGATCGCTACCATTTTGGTGCAGAACGGTACCTTGCATACCGGTGATGTGATCATTGCAGGTACTGCTGTGGGTAAGGTTCGTGTTATGACCAACCATAGAGGCAAAGTTGTGAAGGAAGCAGGTCCTTCGGTACCGGTTGAGATCACAGGTCTTGCAGAAGTGCCCAGCGCAGGCGATATCTTCAATGCGGTTGAGGATGAGCGTCTGGCAAGAGAACTGGTCGAGCAGAGAAAGCATGAGGCGAAGGAAGAACAATTCCGCAGCTACCGTAAGGTGACGCTGGATAATCTGTTCTCTCAGATCGCTGAAGGCGAGATGAAGGAACTGCCGATCATTGTAAAGGCCGATGTACAGGGCTCTGTGGAGGCTGTGAAGCAGTCTCTGGAGCGTCTGACCAATGATGAAGTTCGTGTTTCCGTAATTCACGGTGCAGTTGGCGCGATCTCGGAGAGCGATGTAATGCTTGCTACCGCATCCAACGCAATCATTGTCGGCTTTAATGTTCGTCCGATGCCTGTTGCTGCCGAGACCGCTGCCAGAGACGGCGTGGATATTCGTTTGTATCGTATCATTTATGATGCCATTGAGGAAATCACCACAGCAATGAAGGGTATGCTTGCTCCGAAGTTCCGTGAAGTTCAGATGGCTCGTATCGAGGTGCGGCAGGTATATCATATTTCCAGTGTCGGCACGGTTGCCGGCTGCTATGTGCTGGATGGCAAGGTCAATCGTCAGTGTCAGATCCGTGTGGTACGTGACGGTATTGTTGTAGCAGAAGATAAGATCGATTCTCTCCGCCGATTCAAGGATGACGTCAAGGAGGTTGCTACCGGCTATGAATGTGGTATCACGCTTGAGAAGTTCTCTGATATGAAGGAAGGCGATATTCTGGAAGCGTTCAAGATGGAGGAATATCGGGAGGATTGACGGGCCCTCTGAAATGAAGAATAATGTCTAAAAATCGTGATTAGGAGGTTTTCATGGATATTCAAAGAATGAGTAATGCCGATATGATCCAATATTGCAATGAGGCACTGGCTTGGGAAGAGCTCGGCCCTATTGACATCATGTTTTTTGATACGGTGAAACGGATCATTTTGGGCGAACTGAGCGTTTCGGAAGCTGAGGATCAGGAAACTATCTTTGATGCCGAGGGCTTCTTTAACGAAACCGAAACTACCGGTGATTATTATAATCCCGACCCCGACAGCACCATTCAGTTCTGATCTGATAATCGCTGTAATCGGTGCTTCTTGAAAGGAGAACCAATGGCAGGATATAAAATCGGGCGCGTTTCTGAGGATATCATGCGTGAGTTGACGGCGATTCTGCCTACGCTGAAGGATCCCCGGATCGCACCTATGCTGACCCTTGTCCGCATTGAACTTTCGGGTGATATGGGACATTGCAAGGTTTATGTATCCAGTATGCAGGGCTTGGAGGCGGCAGAGCGTTCCTGTGAGGGACTGCGTTCTGCTGCGGGATATATTCGCCGTGAGCTGTTTGCACGGCTTGATCTGCGCAAATCGCCGCAGCTGCATTTTATCCCCGATGATTCGATAGCCTATGCTGCTGATATCAGTGAAAAGCTCAATGATCTTGGGCTGATTGGTGGAGCACCGATCAGACCGCAATCAGATGAGTTTTGAAACGAAAGGAAACGGGGCGCTTGAAAATCGCCCTGTTTTCGTATGGCGGAGGAAATAGTTGATGAATTTGCTCAATGCAGAACAGACAGCTTCGTTTTTACGTAGCTGCCGGGATGTGCATATTCTGATTCACCGTTCACCGGATGGCGATTGTATCGGCGGCGGCTATGCGTTATATGCGCTGCTGCAGTCGATGGGAATCCGTGCTTGTGTGCGCTGCGATGATACGATTCCGGCATTGTATCATTATTTGACAGCGAACATTACGTTTGAGGAGTTTGCGCCTCAAACCGTCATTGCTGTGGATGTGGCAGATCCCAAATTGCTGGGCGCTCTTGCCGAGGAATATCAAACCGTTGATCTTTGTATCGATCATCATATCTCCAATACGCAATATGCAAAGGCGCTTTACTGGAATCCGGAAGCATCGGCAGCCTGTGAGGTGCTGTTTGCATTGCTCAAGCATATGCAGATCCCGCTGACAGAGCAGCTTGCGCTTTGTCTGTATACCGGTATGGCTACCGATACCGGATGTTTTAAGTTCAGCAATGCGGGGGCGGATACCTTTGCTGCTGTTTCGGAAATTAAGCGCCGGTTCGATTTGCCCTATGCCAAGCTCAACCGATTGCTGTTTGATGTGAAATCCAAAGGCCGTCTGGCATTGGATTCCCGTTTGATGCAGACGATCCGGATGGCAGCGGATGATGCGGTTGCGCTGATCTATCTGCCTTATGCGTGGATGGAAGAGCTTTCTGTAACCGATGAGGAAACCGATGGTGTTTCGAATCTTCCGATGCAGATCGCAGGCGTAGAGATCGGTATTTGTGTGAAAGAACAACCGGATGGCAGCTATCGTGTTTCCATGCGCGGCGGTGACCGGGCAGATGTATCCGCAGTCTGCAGGCAGTTTGGCGGAGGCGGTCATGTAAAAGCAGGCGGCTGCTCTTTTTCCAATGGCACACCGGATGAGATTTGCAAGAAATTGCTTTTGGCTGCAGAGGCAGCATTGTTACAATGAGCAGCGGCATTCTGTTGATGAATAAACCCCAAGGCTTCACTTCATTTGATGTCATTGCAAAACTGCGTGGCATTCTGAAGATCCGCAGACTTGGGCATACGGGAACGCTGGATCCTATGGCAGAGGGCGTATTGCCTGTTTTGGTGGGCGCTGCGACAAAGGCTTGTGACATCCTGCCGGATGAAACAAAATGCTATCGTGCCGGCTTTCGGCTGGGCTGTGTTACCGATACACAGGACAGTACCGGTACGGTATTATCGACTGCGGAAGTGAATGTATGCGACGAACAGATCCGTTCGGTTTTGCCGCAGTTTCTGGGCAGCATTCAGCAGATCCCGCCTATGTATTCCGCGGTACAGATCAATGGGAAGCGTTTGTATGATCTGGCAAGAGAAGGCAAGGTCATAGAGCGGCCTGCACGCATTGTGGAGGTGCATTCTCTTGTGCTGCTTGCCTTTGATCCGCAATCGGGCACAGGTGAGCTGGAAATCACCTGCGGAAAAGGGACTTATGTCCGCACGATCCTGCATGATATCGGTACTGCGTTAGGATGCGGCTGCTGCATGACATCCTTGATGCGAACAGCTGCCTGCGGCTTTTTGTTGAAGGATTGCCATAGCTTTGCAGAGATCGAATCAGTGATGCAGCAACAGCAATTGGATGATATCCTTCTGCCAACCGAATCACTGTTTTCGTCATTGCCGAAGCTTTTGTTATCCAAAGAACAGGCAAAGCACTATCGCAATGGCGTAAAGCTTTCTCTGCAAACCTTACAGGGAATTACCTCTGCACAGCGTTATGCGGTTTATGATGAAGCCCATCGTTTTATCGGGCTGGCATCTGCTGAGTTTGAAACCGATATGCTGCGTGTATTCAAAAATCTTGAGGAGCATTGATATGAAGCGGGAGATCCGAACGGACAGACAACCGATTGTTGCTGCGTTGGGTGTATTTGACGGTGTGCATCTGGGGCATCGTCAAGTGCTGCTGCAGGCGAATGCTTTGGGTGCCTGTCATGTGGTAACCTTTGCCGCAGAGACAATGCCTCAAAAACAGAACCGTATCATACGGTATCTTTACGATGATCGACACAAAAGCAGTCTTTTGACCGAATGCGGCGCCAAGGCTGTATATTCTCTTTCCTTTGAGGAAATCTGCGGCTTGGAGGGTGCAGCCTTTTGTCGTACCATTCTCAAAGAACGATTACAGGTAGACGCTGTTGTATGCGGCGAGGATTTTCGCTTTGGCAGACATGCTGCCTGCGACACCAATGATCTTGTGCGATACGGACAGCGTTATGGCTTTGATGTGGCACTGGTACCGCAATATTGTCTGGAAGGTACCATGCCGGTTTCTTCAGCGCATATCCGGTTTTTACTGGAAAGCGGAGAAATACAGCGAGCCAATCGTCTGTTGGGCGCTGAGTATCGGATCGAAAAAATCGTGACCGACGGGAATCATATCGGACGCACGATAGGCATTCCTACGGCAAATCAAGTATTTGAGCCGAGGCAATGTGTTCCTTGTTTCGGCGTATACGCTTCTTTTGTACAAATGAACGATATCTGCGTGCCTGCAATCACCAATATCGGCATAAGGCCCACAGTCACCGGCGACAAAACACCGATTGCCGAAACGCATCTGCTGCATTGGAATGGTGCGCTGGAAGGCAAATGGCTTTCTGTAACGCTTACACGCTTTATCCGTCCCGAAATGCGCTTTCCTTCTTTGGATGCTCTTTCCGCACAGATCCGGAAGGATATTACGCTGCGTGAGGCAATGCTGTCTTGAAACCGACGGATATTCTGACAAAAGGAACTTTCGTGCATTGAACACGGAATTTTCACATATAGCAGGTACAATAATCCAGTACTGTGCTAAATTACAATATGAAAGGATGAATGCTATGATTGAAGTACGAAATCTGACAAAGCATTATGGTGACAAGCATGCAGTCAATGATATCAGCTTCACTGTTGAGGATGGAGAAATCCTCGGCTTTCTGGGGCCGAATGGTGCCGGAAAATCCACAACCATGAATATGTTGACCGGATATATCTCCTCCACCTCGGGCCAGGCGCTGATCAATGGCGTGGATATTCTTGAAGATCCGATTCGAGCCAAATCCTATATCGGTTATCTGCCGGAGCTGCCTCCGCTGTATCTGGATATGACCGTTAAGGGCTATCTGAATTATATCTATGATCTGAAAAAATGCAAATTGCCTCGGCGTGCTCATCTTAACGAGGTCATGGCACTGTGCAAGGTACATGATGTACAGGATCGTATCATTAAGAATCTTTCCAAAGGTTATAAGCAGCGTGTAGGACTGGCACAGGCGTTGGTCGGCAATCCGCCGGTATTGATCCTTGATGAGCCTACTGTTGGTCTTGATCCCAAGCAGATCTTAGAGATCCGTACTCTAATCAAGAAGCTTGGCAAAAATCATACTGTCATCCTTTCTTCCCATATTCTCAGTGAGATTCAAGCGGTATGCGATCGGATCATCATTATCAACAAGGGCGTGATCGCTGCCCATGATACCACCGATAATCTTTCCAAGAATATTTCTACCGATCATCGTGTGATTGCACGAGTCGAAGGTCCTCGTGAGGATATCGTAAGAGCCCTGCGTAATCTCAACGGCATCAAGTATTGCCGTGCGGATATGGAGCGTGAACCGGGTGTGTATGAGTATGAATTGGAAGCGACTGCCGGTTCGGATATTCGTCGCGAACTGTTTTCTATTCTCAGTGAAAACGGTTGGCCGCTGCTCATGCTGCGCAGCGCTGAGCTGACTCTGGAGGATGTGTTCCTGAAGATCACCATGGGTGAAGGCCTTGTGATCGAAAGCCCTGCTGCGCAGACGCAGGAGAATGGAGGAGAGGCATAATGGGTGCGATTTTCAGAAGAGAAATCGGAGCATATTTCACCTCCGGTATTGCGTATATCTTTTTGGCAGTATTCTGGCTGTTCAGCGGCTATTTCTTCTATGTGGGCTGTTTGAACAGTGCTACTACCGATATGTCCGGTATGTTCCAGAGTATGTTTATGATCTGCATTTTCTTGATCCCGATTTTGACGATGCGTCTGTTCAGTGAGGAAAAGAAGCAGAAGACCGAACAGGGGCTGCTGACAGCACCGGTCAGTCTGGGCGAAATCGTGTTCGGTAAATATTTGGCAGCACTGTGTCTTTACACGATCGGCATCCTGATGCCGTTCCTCTATGCCTTGATCCTCAGCAGCTTCGGTACTGTGGAGTGGGGTATTGTGTTTTCTAATTTCTTAGCACTGTTTTTATTGGGCGCTGCCTTTATTTCTGTGGGCACATTGGTATCTGCATTGACCGAAAACCAAGTTGCTGCTGCAGTTTTGAGCTTTGTGGCACTGATGGTATTGTATATGGTAGATCTGATCGCCAGTTTGGTTACGATCAGCTGGCTTGCAAAAGCATTGAGCGCAATTTCGTTCTATACCAAATATTTCTCCATCACCTGTGGTTTGTTCAATGTTTCGACTGTTGTATTTTATCTTAGTGTTGCGCTGATTTTCAATTATCTGACGATTCGTGTATTTGAGCGCAGACGCTGGAGCTGAGGAGGTGTATCGCATATGAGTAAGAATGAAAAGAATCAGGCACAGGATGCCCCTGTGCAGGATAAGGAAACCAATGAGGCATCCGAAAAGCCTTCCAAGAAGACGAAGCAGGGTCTGACTCCCGCTGAGGAGAGAGAGCGTGCACTGAATCGGGTCAAGCGCATGAAAAAGTTCAAATACGGCACATTGGCAACGGTGATCACTGTAGTATTCATTGCAATCGTGGTTGTTGTGAATATCATCTGCGGTGTGCTGGATAACCGTTATAACTGGGATATCGATCTGACCAGCAGCGGCTTGTATGAGATCGATGAACAGACGGTAGCGTATCTCAATCAGCTGAGCAGCGATGTAGAGCTGGTGGTGCTTGCCAATGAATCCGATTTCCAAGGCAATAATATGCTTAAGGTGATTTCCGAAACACTGGATCGCTTTAAGGCAGAAGCCAATGGGCATATCACTGTAAAGTATGTGGATATGACCACGAATCCCGATGCGGTAAAGAAGTATTCCGCAAATTATAACGGCGAGTTTGAGCAGGGCGATATCGTGATTTCCTGTGATGAACTGGTTCGTGTTGCAAAATTTGATGATGTACTTCGTCAGGAATCCAGCATTGATTATACCACCTATACCCAGGTGGTGAACTATACCTTTATCGGTGAGCAGACCCTGATCTCCGGCATTATGGGCGTTACCGATCTGAACCCGATCAAGGTTGCTGTGATTACCAAGAACAATGGAAATGCGATCTATCATCAGTATGATTCTTACAACTTCCAGCGTGTGATCGAGCTGCTGGACAAAAACAATTATCTGTATACCGAAGTGGATATCAACAACGATCACTTAGATCCTTCCGAATATGCATTGGCTGTGCTTTGTGCACCTACCAATGATCTTACTGAGGCACAGGTGCAGAAGATCACCGATTTCCTCTATAACGGCGGCGAATATACCAGAAATCTGGTGTATTTCGGCAGCCCCTATCAGACGGAAACACCCAATCTGAATGCTTTACTGGAAACATGGGGTCTGGCTGTGGGCGATGCTGTGATCTATGAAGGCGATGACAAGACTGCACAATATGTAAGCACTGCAATGGGCAATATGATGCAGATTCCTGTTGTAAATATGAGCGAAAGTGACTATCATTCTGCATTTGCCGATAATAAGCTTCCTATCGTTGCACCGCTTTGCCGTCCGCTGGAGTTGCTGTTTGAGAACAACTCCGGTCGTTCTACCGAAGCACTGCTCACCACCAACGATACTGCCTATCTCTATCCGCTGGTAAGTGACAGTGATGAGGAATTCGATGAGAGCAATGCAGAAACCGGTGAATTTGTTATTGCAGCAATGGCAACACAGGTCTATAATGAGATCGGAACATCCTCTTACAGCAGAGTGCTGGCATTCAGCTCCGCATGGTTTATGGATTACTATGTAACCCAGAGTGCTTCCTATAACAATGCTGAATACTTTATTGGCGTACTTAATAAAGTATGCGGTAAGGAAAGTGTTCTGACTATTGCCGAAAAATCTCTGGATCCCACAACCATCACGATCACCGAGGCACAGGTCAAGGGAATCCGTAATGTTACAGTTCTGGTGATTCCGCTGATCATTGCTGTAATTGGCGTTGTGGTCTATGTAAGGAGAAAGAACCGATGAATAATAGCTTTGAAACCCCCAATGATTCTGCCGAAGAGCGTGAAGCAGCAGCTTCTGCCGAGGAGGAATCGACCTTTGATATTTTCACTGCAGTTCATGATACCAAATCGCAGGATACCAAAAAGAAGCGTCTGAGCAAGGGCACCAAAGCCCTGCTCGGAAGCCTTGGTGTATTGGCAGTGCTGGGCGGCGGTCTTGCCGTGCTCAAGCTGACGGAACCGGAGGAAAATCCCGATGACAGCAGCTCTGTTGCCGCAAACGAGACAGTTTCTCTTTGGAAAGCCGAAAGCGATGCTATCTCTCGTGTGGAAGTAGAAAAGGATAACGGTGAGCATTATGTTGCAAACCGAAAGATCGAGGAGCAGAAAACGACTGATGCCAATGGTATGGAAACTGTGGTCGAGGTTGAAAACTACTATCTTGAAGGATATGAGGATCTCCCGATGAATACGGTGGATATCCGTACCTTAGCGACTCGTTGCGCCTCTCTTACTTCCATTGATGTAGTGCAGAGAGATACTCCGGACAGTGATCTGGCAAAGTATGGTCTGGATCATCCCATTCGGGTTACGCTCAGTGTGGATGAGCAGGATGACATTTGCTTTTTGCTGGGAGATATTTCACCTGTGAAGGATTACAGCTATCTGCAGGTTGAGGGCGATTCGACGGTGTATACGGTTTCCAGTGGATCTGTTGAGCCATATCGTGCCGATATGCTTAATTATCTGGGCACTACGGTCACACAGGAGCAGGCGGATGATGATAATACCATCGTCGAATCTGTGCGTATCGAGCGTGCAGACCTGGACTATGACTTCTATTTTGAGTTCGATGAGTTTTATACGCACAACAGTAACGGCGGTTCTTCGGCAGTACATGTTATGGTGGAACCCATTCCTTGTCTGCTGAATGCAGAAACCTCAGCATCTGCAACCCATGGCCTTTATGGTCTGATGGCTACCGAAGTGCTGTATCCCCATCCGACTGCGGCACAGCTTGCTGAATGTGGTCTTGGTGATGAGGATGCTTCCGTTGTTGTCACCATGAAGACCGATGATAGAAAAACAACGGTATTCCGTATGGGCAAGAGTTATGTGAAAAAAGGCAATGCGGATATCGGTGAAAGCGATGTAACCTGTTATTACGGCTATATTGATACCGTAGACTGCATCTATGGTTTTTCTGCCGATGATGTGATCTACGAGAATCTGAAGCCTGAGAACGTGACCTCTATGATCGTTGTGGATACCTATGTATGGGATGTCGGCAAGCTGGTTTATGAGGCAGGCGATCTGAAGCTGGATTTTGATTGTATCGGTACCGGCAAGCAGGACTTTGTTGTTACACGCAATGGTGAACCGGTGGAGACCGAACGCTTCCGTCTTTTGTATTCCTATCTGCTGAAAACAGCTGCCGAGGATCTGATTCTGGAAGAGATCATACCGGAAGGCGATCCGCTGGTTTCGATTCAGTTGAAGCGGCAAGACGGTGAACGTGAGACCAATGTCGCATTTTATGATGCCGGCGGATTGAAGGCATATATTGCTGTGGACGGTGTGGTGCGGTTCAAGTGCCGCATGGCTTATGTCAATACGCTGATCTCCAATATGGAAATTTTTGATACAGATCAAGACTTTACAATGTCGTGGTAAGAAAACAAAATAAGGAGGGATTTTCGATGGCAGAGCAATGGCTGACCTACAAGGGCAGACCCGTTGTGCGATGCGGAAAAAGCATCTATTATGGCAGCATGGCACAAGAGTATGTGGTGATGATGAACGTGATTTCTGAGCAGGATGATAACGGCATTGCAACCGCTACTGCAATCAAATGCTATCTGATGAAAACAGATAAAAGTCTTAAGCCGATGGAGGCGATTACACAGACCAGTGAGCGAACCAGTTTGTTCAGCGCACTGGAACTGGCAGCAGCCTGGCTGAACCGTGTGGAACGTGCAAGCTGAGATCTCCGAGTGAAAATATCGAATACAGAAAAACGGTGCAGAAGTGACATTCTGCACCGTTTTTGACATTTTTTGTTGAGCGGTTGACAAAACAAAGCGAATTTGTTACAATGATGCTGTTGTGAATTTGTTGCCGGATAGCGTGATAGAAACGATTTCGCTGTGCCGTGCAGTCCGAAAGGGGACACCCCATACACCGCTGCCGCTGCTGACGATCAGATGATAAGATCCGTTTCGGTATAAGCCATAGGTTGCTTCGTTGCATATGGCTGAAAGCAAACCGCCCGGAACGATCTGTCCGCCATGGGTATGTCCTGAGACCTGCAGATCCACACCCAGAGAAACAGCCTCCTGCAATCGGGTCGGCTGATGATCCATCAGCAACAGCGGAAGTGTCGGATCTGTTTCCTGCAGAAGGGTATGCAGCGGCATTCTTTTCTCGGATGCATCCTTGCGTCCTACAATGACCAGCTTATCAGCCGGGATATGATGGCTGTCTTCCACTACTGTAATTCCAATGGCTTCCAGTTCTTTACGGATTTTGTTATTCTCTTTATGGCTGTGCTCGTGATTGCCATATACATAATATACACCAAGCGGTGCCTGCAAGGCAGACAGTCTGGCATAGGCTTCCTGCTGATGCCGGATCGTGCTGTTTTCATCAAACAGATCTCCGGCAAGCAATATCAGATCGGGATTTTGCTGATTGGCGAGCGCAACGGTCCTTTTCAGATGAGAGGACAGCAGTGCAGTTCCTTCATGCTGATCGGATAGAAGTACGATTCGCAGCGGAGAATCCATTGGCTTATCGATCCGAATATGATATTCTGTGATGCGAAGCCGCTCTGCATTGAAAATGCCGTAGCCTGTGACAACACCTGTGATCAGCAGCAGAAGTACGTTCCAATAACGAAACGATGCCAAAAATCCTTGTATCCGATTTCCCATTGGAAAAAGCTTCAGCAGCAATCTGAGCAGATCAGTGCCCAGAAACAGCATGAGACAAGTTGTCTGAACACCCAGCAGGATGGCACCCATCAAAAGAAATCCTTTTTGCAGCAGGGAAATATCCGGCAATATCGTGTTGCTTGCCATACAAAATAATGTAAATAAGGAGATACCGATGCTCAGACCCCATAGCAATTGCGCACTTACGCTGTGTGGATCGGTATGAAATAATGCTATAATATGCCTCATGATATAGTGTTGCACAAAAACATAACACAGAACAGCGATACCGCCTGCTAACAAGATATGAAATCGCATAATTCGCCCCCTTTTTCTTTAGTATAGCATATTCTGTATCCGGCTGCAAGCCACAAAATTTACCGTTGAACAGAGCAGCATCTGCCGATGCTGCCGAAAGGAGGCCCCTATGGCTGCTCCGCCAAAAACCAATGCCATGCGTATTTTGGAACAAAAAAAGCTGGCGCATCGTTGTATTTATTATGATTGCAAGGAATTCAGCGATGCTGTACAGATCGCCGATATGCTGGGACAATCAATTGAGCAAACCTTCAAAACATTGATGTGCAAAGGAAAAAGCGGCGGATACTATGCATTTGTGATTCCGGGAGATGCCACGTTGGATCTGAAAAAAGCGGCTGCCTGCATTGGCGAAAAATCCGTAAGCCTGCTGCCTGTGAAAGAAATTCAGGGAGTAACCGGCTATATCCGCGGCGGCTGTACTGCCATTGGCATGAAAAAAGAGTATCCTGTTGTGCTGGATGCCCATGCTGCTGCCTTTGAAGAACTCTTTATCAGCGGCGGTCGGCTCGGTACAGAGATTCAGCTTTCTCCCGATGTTTTTTTAACTGCAACAAACGGTAAAATGGCCTCCGTTATTATGGAACCGTAACGCAAAGGAGCTGTCTATGAAATATCAGAATCCGATTATTACTGGATTTTATCCCGATCCCAGCATTTGCCGGCGGGGAGATACTTATTATATGGTTTGCAGTTCATTTCAGGTGTTCCCCGGTGTGCCGCTGTTTGAAAGCCGTGATCTGATCAATTGGACGCAGATCGGTCATGTATTGACACGGCCTTCTCAGCTTCCGCTGCATGGTGCCGGATCCACCGGTGGTATATATGCACCTACGATCCGTTATCACAAGGGCAGGTTTTATATGGTTACCACCAATGTCACCCATGGCGGTAATTTTTATGTATATACCGATGACATCTATGGAGAATGGTCAGAACCGATCTATGTAGAGCAGGATGGCATTGATCCTTCTTTGTATTTTGAAGAAGATCGTGCGTATTTTATGAGCAATGGCACCGATGATTGGGGAAACAAGGGGATTGTTCAATGCGAGATCGATCTTGCTACCGGTAGAAAATTAACTCCGGTACGTTGTATTTGGCAGGGAACCGGCGGCAGATTTTTGGAAAGTCCTCATTTGTATCGGATCAACGGCAGCTATTATCTGTTGGCTTCTGAGGGCGGAACCGAATATGGGCATATGGTTGTATATGCAAAGGGTGAAACGCCGTATGGGCCTTTTGTATCCTATGAGAAAAACCCTGTGCTGACCAATCGGAATCTGGGCGGCTATGTGCTGCAAGGCTGCGGCCATGCCGATCTTACTGAGGATGCAAACGGCAATTGGTGGATGGTACATCTGTGTTTTCGCCAGATCGATGCATGGGTGATGCATCATATCACAGGCCGAGAGGTGGCTTTGGTACCTGTGACGTTTGATTCTGACGGCTGGTTTACAGCAGGCAGCAACGGTACCACACCGATGTTTGTTGAAACTGATCGTATGCCGGAGCATATTGTGCAGCAGCATTGGGATACCATGGACTTACATAATACCTGTATCGGTATGGAATGGTGCTTTTTGCAGAATCCCCATATGGAGCAGTATCGGTTTTCGGAAGGCAGGATTTCGCTTTGCGGTACGCAAACGACACTTTCCTCTCAGCAGGATTCTCCCACCTTTGTGGGAATTCGTCAAAAGGAGATGAATTTTGAGGTCTCCTGTACAATGGATTGTGCGGCACAGGATGCAGGTCTGACATTATATATGACACCGACACAGCACTATGATTTGTTTTTGCAAAAAAGTGCAGAGCAGCTTACATTGATTCGACGTGCACAGCTTGGCAGTCTGGTACATGATGCGCCTGTAATTTCCTTGCCGATGCATACCGAAACAATATGTCTGCATATTAAGGGCGAGAATTACATTTATCGGTTTTCAGCGGAATGCAATGGGATATCCTATGATTTGGGTGCACTGGAGACGAAATATCTCTCTACTGAAGTCGCCGGCAATTTTACCGGTGTTATGATCGGGCTGTATGCCGTACAATATGAACGACAGCCGCCTGCATGGACTACGATCTCAGAATTTTCCTGCCGTAATCTTGAACGAACCAATGAATCATAACAGAAAAAACGCCGCTTTGACGCAATCGATCAAAGCGGCGTTTGGATTATGCAGTTAAGAAGCGGTTTGGGTTATCTGCGATCGGTTCCTCTGCCGCTGACACGGCGGGGACGCTGCTGCTTTTGTTTTTTATACAGCACAAAAAAGACGATGCACACTATGACATAAAGCAGTGTCAGTACCAATGCAGAGAGCAATGCGATCTTCAAAAACTGTGATGTAAAGAATCCGGGAATCAGACTCAAATTATATCGCCAGAAGGAACGTTCCACAGAGTTTCCTGCAATCAGATCGATCTGTGCGAGGATCTCTCCGGAATAACGCAGCTGAATCGTTCCCAGCTTTTGCCCTTGTTTGACAGGTGCCTGCACATTTTCATCAATGGTGATGATCCGCTGCACTTGATTGATATCCATGGTATTGCACCAGATGCAGGAATAGCCTTCTGCGGGCTTGAGGATCACAAAATTGCTTCCATCGGCATTGGCCACTTCCACTTCATCAATCTCAGTATTGGTAGTCAGTACCTTTTCGTAGGTAAGATGGGAGAATGCCCAGTTGACAATGGTACGAGCATCCTCAAGATGATAGAAATGATTGTTGCCGTCCTCATCATACATCGGAGCATTCAGACAGACCAGCAAATAATTGTTGCCATCGCGGGAGGCTTTGCAGGCAATGGATCTGCCGCCCTCCTGCAGATTTCCTGTTTTGATGCCGCGGACACCGGCGCAGTAGTATTTGGTATCCGGATCATACATAGTATTGGAATGGCTCCACGCCCATGTTTCGCTTTTTCCTTGAGTTTCTGCATTGGCAGGCGTATAGTTTGTTGCACAAGCGATTTTTTCAAATTGCGGTACAGACATGGCATAGTACAGCATTCGGATCATATCGCGGGCTGTAGTGACCTGCCGTGCGCTGTATAAGCCGGTGACATTGGTAAATCTTGTGTTTTGCATTCCCAGTGAAGCAGCCTTTTCATTCATCTTTTCCACAAGGACTGATTCATCACCGTCGCCGTAATAATGAGCAAGCATCGTGGCGGCCTCGCAGGAGGAGGTCAGCAGCATAGCATACAGCAGATCCTCGATGCTCAGCGTATCTCCGGAATTGATTCCGGCATAACGCAGATCGGTAGGATAATCATAATCCGAAAGCGGATCGAACATACTCTGTTCTGCGGTGATTTTTACATTGGAAATATTGATGCCGCTTTCCAGAATAACGATTGCAGCCATAACCTGGGTCAGCGTTGCCGGCATTTCCTTCATATTGGCATTTTTTTCATAAACGATCGTGTTGAGATCCATATTAAGCAGAACGGCAGCTTCACTGGCAACGGGTTCTGTTGGAGCAAAGCTCAGTGCCTTGGCATGATCTGTTGGCAATAGCCCAATGCCAAGTACCAGTGTCATAAGAAAGGATACGATACGAAGGGGCATATGTTTCATTGCAAACCTCTCCTGTTTCAAGATTTTTTCATATCATTTTTATTATAACAGATTTCTTGAAAAAATGGAATACCTTTTTGCGTTTTTTTCGCAAAACGGTTTACGAATCGAAAAAAATATGCTACAATAACAATGATACCATGACGACTGAGAAAAAGGAGAGAAACAATTGGTTTATATCACAGGAGATACGCATGGAGATATCTCCAGATTCCGTCATCGTCTGCTGAAAAAAGCAACGTCGGAGGATGTTCTGATCGTATGCGGTGATTTCGGATTTTTCTGGGAAGATTCCAAGCAGGAGCAAAAGCTTCGGAAAAAATTGGCTGCATTGAATTATACCGTTGCCTTTGTGGATGGCTGCCATGAGAATTATGATCTTCTGGAGCAATATCCTACACAGGAATGGAACGGTGGTACGGCTCGGATCATTGCTCCGAATCTGGTGCATTTGCTGCGAGGAGAGATCTATACCATTGCAGGGCACAGTTTTTTCACCTTCGGCGGTGGGCACAGTCAGGATTTTGAGTTCCGCTCAGCCAAGCATTGGTGGGAACGGGAACAGCCGACCTATGAGGAGATCGTTCATGCTGCAGAAACGCTGAAAAAGCATGGCAATCAAGTGGATTATATCATTACGCATGAGCCGCCTGCCTCCTTAAAAGACTGTTTGCGTGTGGATACGCTGCAGCGTTTGGAAATGCATGCATTTTTTGAGGATCTGGTGCAGATGTGTCAGTTTTCCGCATGGTATTTCGGAAAATGCCATATGAATCGTTATATCCCCATTAAATATTATGCGCTGTTTGATGATGTGCTTCCGATTAAGGATACACAGCAAAAAAAACAGCAGAAATCTAAACAGGAAAAATCAGAAGGAGATTCTAATTATGTTGATCACAGCATCGACCATTGAAGCCGGAGCACAAGCCGTTGAAGATACCGCAAGCTTTCTCAATAGTTTGTGGAATCGCTTTGAATCCTTTTTACCCACGCTGCTGCTGGCATTGGTTGTTTTTGCAGTAGGTATGCTGCTTTCCCGTTTGATCCTGAAGATCGTATCCCGTGCTATGAATCGTGCCAATGCAGATGGTACTGCCGCCAGCTTTGCAAAATCCTTGCTGCAGATTCTGCTGTATACGCTGCTGGGCATCATTTGTCTGAGTGTTCTGGGCGTTCCTATGACCAGTATTATTGCTGTAGTCGGTGCTGCCGGTCTGGCAGTGGGTCTTGCTTTGCAGGATAGCCTGTCCAATCTTGCCGGCGGCTTCATTATTCTTTTTGCAAAGCCCTTCAAGGCAGGCGATTATATCATTGCAGGCGGTACGGAAGGCCATGTAGAATCGGTTTCAATTCTGTATACCAATATTATTACCAGAGACAACCGCTCGGTTTATTTACCGAATGGTATGCTTTCTTCCGGTCAGATGACCAATCTTTCGCAGCGTGGTACGCTGCGGGTAAGTGTACCTCTTGCGATCGCCTATGATGCGGATTTCGATAAGGCAAGAGAGGTCCTGCTGGATGTGCTCAATGAAAATCCCAAGATTTTGCAAATGCCGGAGCCTGTGGTTGTGATGTCCGGCCATGGAGATAATGCGATACAACTCAGTGCCGGATTCTGGGTCAACAGCGAGGATTATTTTTCAGTATCCGGCTCGGTATATGAGGCCGCGAAGCGTGCCTTGGATGCCAACGGGATCGAGATCCCTTATCCGCAGATCTGTGTGCATCCGACAGAAAAATAACAGGGATCGCCTTCTTGGGATGCATGGAATACGCTGTGCGTTGTGAGCTGTGAAGGATGCTTCTCAAAACAAAAACAAAAAACAGATCCGGAATGGATCCTCTGATGCGGAAAGAGGCGAAAAATGCTGCTTCTTTTTGCGAATCTGCTTGACAAATTCGTTGTATTATGGTAAAATTACTGTGTGAGCAGACTGTGCAGTCGCGGCAGCGTTTAGGCTGACGAGGAAAGTCCGGGCATCACAGAGCAGGGTAACTGCTAACAGCAGCCGGAGGCGACTCTAGGGCAAGTGCAACAGAAAGAAACTGCCGGCATTTTTTGCCGGTGATGGTGGAAAGGCGGGGTAAGAGCCCACCGGAGCGTATGAGAGTACGCTGCCATGTAAACCCTACCCGATGCAACGCCGATTGGTGCAGATGTCCGCAACGTTTGCTCGACGGGGCATTTGCAAAGGCGGCTTGAGCGATTCGGCGACGAATCGCCTAGATAAATGACTGCACCCGACAGAACCCGGCTTATAGGTCTGGTCACATACCACAGCCGATGCGCAGACTTGTTCCCGCATCGGCTTTGATGTTTCAAATTTTATCACAGAACGGAGAACCTTTTATGTCTCGCTTCTTTTCAGCACTGCTGAGTATGTTGCTTTGCTGCCTAGTTCTGACCGGATGCAGCGGAAAATCCGAAAACTCCGATTCCGATCTCAGCAGTATTGGTCAGGATATGGTGATCATTCCATCTTCTTTGCCGGAGAATTTTACCATCAGCATCCCCGGGGATTTTACTACAACATCCTCTGCTTCTTTCGATGAATACTATGTCAAGGATGATGCTTCTATTATTATCACCGATGATCCCATTGCCATTTCCGGTGAAAAGGTAGAATCGTATATGAAAAAAGTGAAGGAATCCTATGAGAGGACCGCAGATCAATATGTGGTGTTTTCCGAGGAGTATCCGACCATTCATGATACGGATGCCTGTATTTTGGAGTTCGGATATGCCATTGTCGGTGCTGATGCTCGGCAGGAAATGCGCTGTATGACTGCTGTGCTGATTCATCATGATGTGGCTTATGTCATTACCTGTAAAAGCCGTGCCGAAACATTCGGACTATATCGGCAGGCATTCCGTGCTTGCATTGAAAGTATTCGCATTCAAACACCGCCAATTGAGACCGATAGCGTTGTGATTCATTGAAAATGTGTAAGTTACTTCCGAATTGTGAACGGATTCGCAATTGATTTGTTGTCAAAATGCACAAAGCGTATATGAGAAACCGCACAGAAATGCCAATCTTTTGGATTTTTTCAAAAAGGGATTTGACAAATCTGATATTTGTGGTATAATAATAGAATAAGTTATTTATGTGCAATTCCGTCTGATTGACGCAGCACTGTATATTATATTCTCTTTTGTTTGATTCTTGATTGCTTTGCGGCGGGGGACTTGCCGTAAGGTGGGCGACTGTGTTTGTACAGCGTCCGGAAAGGAGCATATTTATGTCTAAAATGATTGCTGTTACCTCCGGAAAGGGCGGAACCGGAAAATCCTCAATCTGTGCCGGTATCGGTTATACGCTTGCCAAGCAAGGCAGCCGTACTCTGATCATTGAGCTGGATTTCGGTTTGCGCTGTATCGACATCATTTTCGGAATGACCGGTCAGATAAAATATGATCTGGGCGATGTTCTGGCAGGTAAGGTATCTGCGCTGGATGCAGTCAGCCGTGTGCCGATGGCAAGCAATCTGTTTGTGCTTTGTGCACCGAAGGATCCTTTCCTTTCCGTTACTGTTGAGCAGATCAACAAGATCTGCCGTTCTATCCGTAAATATTATGATTACATCATCATTGATACCGGTGCCGGCATCAATAACCATGTGTTTGATATCGTAGAGCAGGCAAACCTGATTCTGGTCGTGACCACACCGGATCCGATTTGTGTGCGTGATGCCCAGATGATGTCTGATGAATTCTATCATCGCGGCAACCGTCGTCAGCGTCTGATTATCAATAAGGTCAGCAAAAAGGCGATCGGTGCCGAGCTTGTGCGTGATCTGGATGAGATCATTGATACCATTGGCGTCCAGCTTATTGGTGTGGTGCCGGAAGATTACGATCTGGTAATTGCAACCGGCAAGGGTGAACCGATTCCTTCCACAGCGCCCAGTCTCGCAGCATTTGATGCGATTTCCAAACGTCTGCGGGGAGAGAATGCTCCGCTGACGGTGAAGATCGGTTGATGTGTTTCAGCCGTATGGCAATGGATATTCTGACTCCATTACAGAAAGGATGACTACGTAATGACAATTGCTTTGATAGCTCATGATGCGAAAAAAGAATTGATGATCCAGTTCTGTACTGCATATTGCGCTGTTTTGTCCCGTCATGCACTCTGCGCAACAGGCACGACCGGAAAACAGGTGAGTGAGGCAACCGGTTTGCCCATTAAGCGTTTTCTGAGCGGATCTCAGGGTGGCGGACAAGAGATCTGTGCCCGTATTTCCTGCGATGAAATCGATGTGCTGTTGTTTTTCCGTGATCCCAATAACCCGAAAATGGCAGATCCCAACGATATGAATCTGCTGCGCCTTTGTGATGTGCATAATGTTCCGGTTGCAACCAATATTGCAACTGCTGAGGCTCTGATCCTTGCTTTGGAGCGTGGCGATCTGGATTGGCGTGAGATTGGCAACCCCGGAGTATGATCCTATTTGTATTCACCGATTGCCCCTTTCTTCAAAGGGGCAATTTTTGTGTATTGGAAAGGAAGGTTTGATATGGCAAATTATTTGAAAAGACCCAATGGCACTGAGGATGTAACACCGAAAAATATTCACAAATGGCTGACTGTGGAAAAGGTTGTGCGGGAAACCGCGGAATGCTTTGGTTTTTCGGAGATTCGTGTGCCTACCTTTGAAACCACAGAGCTGTTTCATCGTTCGGTTGGTGAAACGACCGATGTGGTGCAGAAGGAAATGTATTCTGTAACTGCAAAAGAAACTGTATATACACTGCGTCCCGAGGGTACTGCCGGAACGATCCGTGCAATGCTGCAAAATGGTATGCTGGCAGAGGCGCTTCCGCAGAAAGTGTTTTATGTGCTTTCATGTTTCCGTCATGAGCGTCCGCAGGCAGGCAGATTGCGGGAATTCCATCAGTTTGGTATTGAAATGGCAGGCAGTGCTTCGCCCTATGCGGATGCTGATGTGATCATGGTTGCAAAGCAGATTCTGGATACTCTTGGGCTCAAAAATATTCAGCTGCATATTAACAGTATTGGTTGTCCAAAATGCCGTGCCAAGTATTTTGATGCGCTGCGTGCATATTTTGCCGATTCTGTGGATACGCTTTGTGAGACCTGCCAGGGCCGTATGCAGCGGAATCCTATGCGGATTCTGGATTGCAAGAGTCCTGTTTGCAAAGAAATCGCTGCCGGTGCTCCTAAGATCCTTGATTATCTTTGCGAAGAGTGTACAGAGCATTTTGCTGTGTTCCGCAGCGCACTGGATACAATGCAGGTGTCCTATATTGTAGATCCTACCATCGTGCGTGGCTTGGATTACTACACCAAAACTGTGTTCGAATTTATTACCACCGATATCGGGGCACAAGGAACAGTTTGTGCCGGTGGTCGGTATGATGGCTTAATCGAGCAATTGGGCGGACAGTCTGTACCGGCATTGGGCTTTGGTATGGGTCTTGAACGTTTGATTCTGACTATGGAGCATCAAGGGTGTGAATTTCTGCAGCCCGGCTCATGTGAGCTGTATATTGCACCTATGGAGGATGCTGCACGTCCTGAAGCAATGCGTCTGGCAAATCTGCTGCGAAAGAACGGCAGCCGCGTAGAATATGATCTGGCAAATCGTACCTTTAAGGCACAAATGAAATATGCAGATAAGCTGGGTGCGGAATATCTGTTGGTATTGGGCTCCAATGAGCTGGAAACCAAACAGGCAAAGCTGAAAAATATGAAAACCGGAGAACAGCTGCCGATTTCTCTGGGTGACGATTTTGAAGATGCCTATACAGCGATCGTATTTTCCGATCTGTTTGGGGATTCTCCCATCGGAGAAACGCTGATCCCGAAGAACTGAACTCGATTTCCTCGCAAGGAGGCGCTGGTACTGCATGAAAGAAGTACTTCGTCAGCTTTCGGAGCTGATACGCAATAGCTTTTTGATCCTATTGATTCTGACAGCTGTCGGTCTTGGCATTTATCGTCTGCTGATGGTGCAGCTTGTGGCAGGCGAAGAAGCAGAAGCTCCGGTGACCTATACCACAGTGTATTCGCAGGTGATGCAGGCTACACGCGGCGAAATTGTTGACAGAAACGGTGCTGCTATCGTATCCAATAAGATCGGCTACAATCTGATCGTGGAAAAAGCATATTTTCCATCCGATTGCGCGGAGGGCAATGCGATCTTGCTGCGTACTGTACAGATCCTTTCCGATGCAGGCTATGATTGGAATGATACGCTGCCGATTACGCCGGAAAAGCCATATGCTTTTGAGGTGGATCGGGAATCCGATGTAAAGAAACTGAAAGCCAATCTGAATCTGAATGACTATGCCACAGCAGAAAACTGTATCGATAAGCTCATAGATGACTATGATATTTCCTCTGAATATACGCCGCAGGAGCAGCGGATGCTTGCCGGTATCCGTTATGAAATGATTCTGCGAAGCTTTTCCATGTCCAATGTATATTATCTTGCCAATGATGTGGATATTGATATCGTGACTCGCATCAAGGAAATGCGTCTGACACTGAAAGGCATCAATGTGGTAGAGGAGGCCATTCGTACGATTGAGCAGGGTGATGTGCTTCCTCATGAGATTGGATATGTTGGCCCCATTTACAGCAGAGAGGAATATGATGCACTGCTGAACAATGGTCATGAGGATTATGCGCTTTCGGATCTGGTTGGCAAAAGCGGATTGGAATCAGCCTGTGAATCCTTGCTGCGCGGCATCAACGGTACGAAGCAGATCACTGTGACGGATGGCGAAGTGCAGTCGGTTGCTGTGACAGAAGAGCCTATCGGCGGTCATACCATTCAACTGACGCTGGACAGCGGTTTCCAAAAGGATCTGCAGGGAATGCTTTCAGATTTTTGCCGCTATTTGCGTGCTTCGGACAGTGAATGCAGAAATGTCAACTGCGGCGCTATTGTGGTGCTGGATACCACGGATAATGCTGTGTTGGGCATGGCAACGGCACCGACATATGATCTGAATCTTTTGCTGGAAGATTATGCTGCTGTTTCACAGAGCGCCAATACACCATTGGTAAATCGTGCAACAGATGGTCTGTATCGCCCGGGATCGACGTTCAAAACCATTACTGCCACTGCCGGACTGAACAACGGACTCATCAATGGGCACACCAGCTTTTTCTGTGCACAGGAGTACCGCTATATTGATATGACCTATCATTGTACCGGTCATCATAAATATATTGATGTGACCAATGCACTGCGAGTTTCCTGCAACTGTTTTTTCTACGAGCTTGGTCTGAAGCTTGGTGTTGATAAGCTGACAGAATATGAAACGCTGTATGGCCTTGGTGCTGCGTTGGGATTGGAATCCGGAGATAGTGCCGGATATCTTGCCACGCCCGAAACCTTTCAGCGTCTTGGAATTGACTGGTATGTAGGTGAGATCGTGCAGGCAGCCATCGGACAATCGGAGGTGCAGGTAACACCGCTGCAAATGGCTGTGGTTGCCAGTACCATTGCCAATGAGGGTGTGCGTTATCAGCCGCACTTGATCGACTCTGTATGGAACAATGCCATGACAGAGCAGGAATCGGTTACTGAGCCAATGATCGCCGCAAAGATCCCACTGCAATCCGAGGATGTGTATTACTATATTGAACAGGGCATGATCGGTGCTGCATCAACAGTGATGCCGGCAGCTTATGATCTGAATGATCTGGGATTTTCGGTTGCTATTAAGACAGGTACACCGCAATCGCCTCGCGGCACAGACAGCTTTGTAATCGGCTATGCACCTGCTGAAAATCCGGAAATTGCGTTCTGTGCTGCTATTGAAGGCGGCAAGAATGCTAAGTATCTGGTGCGTCAAATTCTTTCTCTGTATGCTGAATACTATCCGCAATCCGTCATCGGACGTAAGCTTGCGGATTAAGGAGGAATCTATGAATATTCAGATTTTCGGAAAATCCAAATGCTTTGATACCAAAAAAGCGGAACGATTCTTCCGTGAGCGAGGAATTCGATTTCAGTTGGTGGATCTGCCCCGTAAGGGTCTGAGCCGTCGGGAACTGGAGAGTGTTGTTGCAGGGGTAGGCGATCTGATGCTGTTAGTAGATTCGAAGCATCCCGATGCGGCATTGATCCAGTATCTGCTGCCCGAAGCACAGATTGAAAAGCTGTTGGAAGATCCAAAGCTTCTGCGCACTCCGATTGTGCGAAACGGCAGGAAAGCCACTGTAGGCGAAAACCAGGCTGTTTGGGAGGCTTGGATCAAGGAAGGGTAAACAAGAGAACCATTTATCATAGAAACTGCTTGCACCGTAGTTGGTGCAGGCAGTTTTTTGCAATAAAATGGGAAAATGGATTTTGGATCAATGTTTTTGAAAAATATCACGTATCTGCGCCGATATTATTATCTTAAAGCAAGAAAAACATGAAAAATCGAACCTGCTTGAAAAAGCGAGGAAACGAGAGCATTCGTGAGAAAAATACGTAAATTTTCAAAATTCGTTTTTGAGCTCGTGCTAAACGGATTTGCAAAACAGTGACGAAATATGGTAATATATTGTCATAGGGTTTCCAAAACGGCAGCCCGAATCAAGACGATACGGAAAGGATTTATACTTTATGAAAAACGCTACATTTACCGGTAATTTGCCTCGAGGTGGAAAAACTAAAATAGGGAAACTGATTGTAGTGTTCTCTATTGTACTTGCAGCAATTATTCTGCTGTGTTCTTCCGCTGCTATTGTACCTGCCGGACATACCGGTGTTGTGGTTACCTTAGGTAAGGTCAGCGAGAACAGTATGAGCGAAGGCTTCCATCTTAAACTGCCTTTCGTACAGAATATTGTGAATATCAGCAATCAGATTCAGGTATATGAGGTAGATGCACCTGCTGTTTCCCGAGATCTGCAGACAGTCAGCAGTACGATTGCTGTCAACTATCGAATTCAGTCAGCGTCATCTGCTCATATCTATCAGAATATCGGTGCCGATTATCAAGCGGTCGTGCTGATGCCTGCAGTGCAGGAGAGCGTAAAATCCGTTACCGCCCGCTATACCGCTGAAGAGCTTATTACGGAGCGCAGTGCAGTAGGTGAGGAGATCAAGGAAAATCTTGAAGTGAAGGTTTCGGAATATGGCTTACTGATCGAAAAGTTCAATATCGTAAATTTCGATTTTTCTGCAGAGTTTAATGCTGCAATCGAGCAGAAACAGGTTGCCGAACAGAATCTGCTGAAAACGAAAACAGAGCAGGAACAGGCGATCGTCATCGCAGAAGCCGAAGCACAAAAGAAGATCATTGCAGCGGAAGCAGAAGCTTCTGCGATCTTAGAACAGGCACAGGCACAGGCTGATGCCAATGAACTGTTGAATAATTCTTTGACAGAGCTTGTGCTCCAGAACAAAATGCTTGAAAAATGGGATGGTGTTCTGCCCAAGGTCAATGGCTCCGATTCCTCTTTGCTGCTCGGCCTCGAAATTGATGAGGTTGCTGCCAAGCAGAATGTCAATACACAAGCTACCGTTACTCCCAATACCGGCGAGTAATGCTTGCTGCGATTCATAATTTGCTTTCCTTCTTTCATTTTTCATCCATACTTTATCACTCGGCAGTATCCTGCCAAGCCCTGTATCATTCGATACAGGGCTTATTTTTGGTCTATGTCGGATGCTGAAATCATAGGATAAAGCATATGAGAGTTTGATTTTGGAGCGTGATGGGGCTATGAATCGGATGATGATGAAGATGATTGCAGGATTGCTTTCGATTTCACTGAGTACAGCAGTATGGATGCGGTATCCGGTAAAGGCACGGATATCGCCGCCCGATGTATCCGCAAAGGCATGCGTGCTGATGGATGCACAAACAGGGCAGGTGCTTTATGCCAAGCAGGAGCAGGAAAAGCTTCCGATGGCAAGCACAACGAAAATCATGACGACCTTGCTGACATTGGAAAGTGGCGGCTTGGAGGATCCTTTTGTGGTGGATGAACAGGCGATCCGGGTAGAGGGATCCTCTATGGGGCTCCAAGTAGGAGATGTCGTGACAAAGTATGCGCTATGCGTGGGGATGCTGCTGCCATCGGGCAATGATGCAGCCAATGCAGCTGCCGTAGCGGTGGCGGGCAGTGTGCCGGCATTTTTGGAAAAAATGAATCAGCGTGCCGCTGCAATCGGTATGACACGTACCTGCTTTGCCTCGCCTTCGGGACTGGATGCACAAGGGCATGGGGCATCTGCCTATGATATGGCATTGCTGGCGAGAGAAGCGCTGCAAAATCCGTTGTTTTGTGAGATTTGCGGCAGCGCATCCAGACAGGTGAGTTTTGGCAATCCACCTTATTTGCGCACGCTGACCAATACCAATAAACTGCTTACCATGGATAAAACGGTGATTGGCATGAAAACAGGCTTTACCGATGCAGCAGGGCGCTGTCTGGTTAGTGCCTGTGAACGGGATGGCAGTACATTGATTTGTGTGACGCTGAACGATAAAAATGATTGGGCAGATCATCTGGCGCTGTATGATTATGGATTTTCAGATGCAAAAGCCTATACCGTACCGCTGCCTACACAGCTCTCGCTTCCAATCGAAGGCGGCACGGTATCCTCTGTGAGCGTATATGCCAGAGAGCCGCTGACACTCATCGCATGGCAGGGGATCCCTGCTGATGTACAGACAACATTGCTGCTGCCGCCTTTTCTGACAGCGCCTTTGGACAAAGGTGAAGAAGTTGGAACTCTGCTTTATACCACAAAGGAAGGGCTGGAAATTGCAAGATTGCCGTTATATACCGCTGCATCGGTTGCTTATCTAGAGCCAATCAAGGAGACTCGCTTGTGGGTACGCTTTCTGGATTGGATATATGGTGCCCAATGAGGCTGTGATTTTTCTTCAAAAATTGCTTGCAATCATATGGGAAATATAGTATAATAAAAAAGGTGCCGACCTATAGGCGGCAAATAGAAAGGATGATGAATCTATGGATGAAATGATTCGCAAGCAACTGCAAATCAAGTCGTGCCGAGTACGCATGGGCATCATTGAGGGTGTCTATCACGCAAAATCCGGTCATCCGGGCGGCTCTCTCTCAATTGCCGATCTGTTGACCTATCTTTATTCTGTTATGTATGTCAATCCGAAGAATCCTGATATGCCCGATCGGGATCGACTGGTGCTTTCCAAGGGTCATACTGCACCGGCATTGTACTCTGTGCTGGCTGAGAACGGTTTCTTCCCGAAGGAAGAGCTGAAGTCGCTGCGTCATATCGGTGCTTTGCTGCAAGGACATCCCTGCATTCATATTCCCGGTGTTGATATGAGCTCCGGTTCGCTGGGACAAGGCATTTCCGCAGCCTGCGGCATGGCACTTTCCGGTAAGCATCGCAATGAGAATTATCATGTGTATACCATTCTCGGCGATGGTGAGATCCAAGAAGGTCAGGTCTGGGAGGCGGCGATGTTTGCTGCCCATTATGGACTGGATAATCTCACTGCAATCGTAGATAACAATGGCTTGCAGATCGACGGTAAAATTACTGAGGTTTGTTCTCCGGAACCCATCACGGATAAATTTGCAGCCTTTGGATGGCATGTGATCACCATGAATGCGCATGATTTTGATGATATTGAGCGTGCATTTCGTGAGGCAGAGCGCATTACCGGACAGCCTGTTGCTATTATTCAGCGCAGCACCAAGGGTAAGGGCGTATCCTTCATGGAAAATCAAGTCGGCTGGCATGGCACTGCCCCCAATCAGGAGCAGTATGAGCAGGCAATGGCGGAGCTGACCGCTGAGCTGAAGAGATTGGAGGCACTGGCATGAGTGATGTAATCAAGAAAGCAACACGGGAAAGCTACGGCGAAGCGCTGGTAGCCTTGGGCGAAAAATATGAAAATCTGGTTGTGCTGGATGCGGATCTTGCTGCTGCAACCAAAACCGGTATGTTCCGCAAGGCATTTCCCGATCGTTTTTATGATTGTGGTATTGCCGAAGCGAATATGATGGGTGTTGCTGCAGGCCTTGCGGCAACCGGTATGATCCCCTTTGCGTCATCTTTTGCCATGTTTGCTGCCGGTCGTGCTTTTGAGATCGTGCGCAACAGCATTGGTTATCCGCATCTGAATGTAAAGATCGGTGCAACTCATGCCGGTATTTCCGTCGGTGAGGATGGTGCAACCCATCAGTGCTGTGAAGATATCGCTCTGATGCGTACGATTCCCGGCATGGTGATTTTGAATCCTGCCGATGATGTGGAAGCAAAGGCTGCGGTTGAGGCTGCGATTCAGTATCAGGGTCCGGTATATTGCCGTTTTGGTCGTTTGGCAGTGCCGGTGATCAACGATCCTGCTACTTATCAGTTTGAGATCGGCAAGGGTATTACCTTGCGTGAAGGCACAGATCTGACCTTGGTGGCAACAGGTCTGATGGTGAATGAAGCACTGCAGGCTGCTGAAGTCTTGGCAGCTGAGGGCATTTCTGCAAGAGTTCTGAATATTCATACCATCAAGCCGCTGGATACAGAACTGATTGCTGCTGCTGCCCGGGAGACCGGTTGTCTGATCACTTGTGAAGAGCATAGCATCATAGGCGGTCTTGGTTCGGCTGTTGCTGAGTGTGTAACAGAGACCTATCCGGCACCTGTGTATCGTGTTGGTGTAAAGGATACCTATGGTTATTCCGGTCCTGCCGTTGCACTGCTGAAAGAGTTTGGCCTGTGTGCAGAAAATATTGCTGCAGTGGCAAAGGAAGCTTTTGCAAAGAAGAATCGTTGAAATACAATTGACAGAAAAGAGAACAGCCGATGTGTCCGCTAAGCGGATACATCGGCTGTTCTGTTGTTGATACGCTCGCATTATTCGGTGGGTTCTTCACTGAGTGTTGCAGTGATATTGACTTTTGTAATGCCGCTGACCCAGACACCCTTACTTTGTTTCGGTAAAGTGAAAGTGACAGCGTGAGAGAACGTGCCTTCCTCGGAGACCACTGCATTATAAAGATTGACTGTTGCGGTGATATCATCTGCAGTAATCGCTGCGATTTCCTCGGCAGTACCGATCAGTGTGATCTGGAATCTGCCCTTCTGGATCTCATAATCATAACTGGGTGTACCGTTCATGATATCAATATTGGCGGTATTGATCCAGCGGGTGCCTGCAACCAGATTCGATTCCTCCATGGTTACATAAACTGTTTGCAGATTAGAACGATCTGTGTATTCCGCGGGCAATACCACCGGAACTTCAATGGGAGTACCACCCAGATTTAACGATGACAGCGGAATGGTTCCAAGGCTCCAAGATTCCAGCTTGGAAAGCGCCGCCTTTTCATCAATACTGTCGGTTTCTATGACAATGGAAAGAGGGTCATCTCCGAATCCGGGCAGCATATAAGCACGATCGGTATTCAAGCGCAGACGCTGCAATATGAGTGCTTCATCAAATCCCGCAGGAACGCCGGAAAGATTGATCGTGACCGGCAGGGTATGCGTGTAGAATACAGGGATCTTTACAACGAAGCTGGTTGCCTGCACTTGGAAGGCTGCATCTGTGATGACGTTGCCGTCAGCATCGATCAGATCATATTCCTTGCAATTGGTGAAGCTTCTGGTTTCATAAAGCTTTACAATATCGGTTACGGTGACTCTGACATGATGGATTCTTGCCAATGCTGAGGTAGGTCCGTAGATTGTAACCGTAGATGGATCACACTGAATGGCATCCCGATCCAACACAACGGTTTCATCGGAAACCGTTACATCGGGATACAGCACCTCGCTGACGGGGAAACTGCTGCTTTGAAAACGATCCATTTTCACTTCAACGGTTTCTGTGGAAAGCGAGCAGTTGTTCAGAACGGTACCATTTTTGGTTTTTACACGAATGGGTCTTTTCTGTGTTCCGACAGTGTCAGTGACATTGGTATCAAAGTCTACATATGCGATGATATCATCCTTTGTCAGACCGCCGATTGCGGTTCTTGCGCCGGAGATCTGTACATTGACAGACAGGCTTTCGCTTGGCGGTGAAAGGACACTGAGTCCATATCCGGCAGCAGCGGAATCCTTGACATCCACAACGACCGGCACGTTATAGATCTGAACGGAATAAGAGGGATAAACCGTTACAGAAATGTAAAACCAGATGACCAGTGCTGCTATGGCAGAAAAGATCAGCAGCTTACCGTTTTCTTTTGTGGGACGCAGAAATGCACGTGACAATGCTTTGATAAATGGAGGACGGCTCATGATTCCACCTCCTCATTGGATGTTTCTTGGCTTTCTGCAACAGATTTCTTGCCGGAATTCTCCTCGTTTTTGAAGCGGAAGAAGGGGAGCTTTCCTGTTTTATTGCGCCAGTGCTCATCTTCAATGGAGATCAGCGCATTGCGTAAAAGCTGCTCCAGAGAATCGGCAGTATAATTACGAGTCAGCACACCGTTTTCCGCAACAGAGATCTGACCGGTTTCTTCTGAAACGACAATCACAATGGCATCGGAATTTTCACTCATACCGATTGCTGCACGATGTCTGGTGCCCAATGCCTTATCGATGAATTCATCTTTTTGCGGTCTGGGCAAAAAACAAGCAGCTGCCAGAACCATACCGCTTCGCATAATGACAGCACCATCATGCAGTGGTGTTTTCGGATAGAAAATATTGCCAAACAGCTGGGGGCTGGGCGTCGCATTGAGAATGGTACCGCTTGAAAGCTGTTCGCCGAGCTTTGTGCTGCGCTCAATAACGATCAAGGCACCGGTATTGGTTTCCGAAAGGGCTGTGACTGATTCACAGATGATAGGAATGGCATAATTCCAGTTGGCTTCTGCACGATCTTCGGAAAACAGATTGACACGAAAGGCACTGCGTCCGAATTTTTCCAATGCACGCCGCAGCTCCGGCTGGAATAGTATGATGATTGCCAATAAACCGACACTTAACGTCTTTTCGGTAATGAAGCTGATGGATTTCAGTCCGACGGCATCGCTGACCAGATAGGCAATGACCAGCACCATTACGCCCTTCATTAACTGATCGGCACGTGTTTCACGGATCAGCTTCAGTACGGCGTACATCAGATAACTCAGAAGCAGAATGTCAATGATGTCAATGATGCCGATCGACAACAGCACATTGGAAATGGCGTGAAACATATTGCGGAAAAAGTCAATCATAATTCTGCTCCTTTCTTTTCGAAATCGGCGATTTCTATTTCTATTTCTATTTCGCCATCTAATAGTATAACATATTTCTTCAAAAATTTCAACTGCTTTTTTCAATTTACAGATATTTTTCATATAGCTATCGCAATCCGCATTGCGTTTCGGATTTTTCGGGAAGATCTTTGTAATTTGCAGAAATCCTCTTGACTTTGACGCTTTTTAGTGTTAAAATAATAAAGATGAAACAGATCATTAGTTTTTTCTGAAAGGAATCTGAAACGCATGCCAATTACAGAAATCTTAGAACGCAATGCTGCTCTATATGGCAATGATATTTGTCTTGTGGAGCTGAATCCTTCGATTCTCGAACCGAGACGTGTCACATGGAAGGAATATGAGCTGATTGAACCGAGACGTCCGAATGTGTATCGGCGTGAGATCACATGGAAAGTATTTAATGAAAAGGCAAATCGTTTTGCACAATTCTTGTTATCCCGTGGTGTAAAGAAGGGAGATAAGGTCGGCATTTTGCTGATGAACTGTCTGGAGTGGCTGCCGATTTATTTTGGTATTCTGAAGATCGGTGCACTTGCAGTGCCGCTGAATTTCCGTTATGCAGCCAGTGAGATCGAGTATTGCGTCAATCTTGCCGAAGTCAGCGTGCTGGTGTTCGGTCCGGAATTTATCGGTCGTGTTGAAACGTTGGTGGATAGTCTTGGCAATGATCGTCTGCTGCTGTATGTTGGACAAAATTGTCCCGGCTTTGCAGAGAGCTATGATGCATTGACAGCCAATTTTCCCAGCAATTCTCCTTCTGTATTTCTGAGCGATGCCGATGATGCTGCAATTTATTTTTCCTCCGGCACCACCGGTTTCCCGAAGGCGATTTTACATAATCACGAAAGCTTGCTGCATGCTTGTGCTGTGGAGCAGTCACATCATAGTCAAAGCCGAGAGGATGTGTTCCTTTGCATTCCTCCGCTGTATCATACCGGTGCGAAAATGCATTGGTTTGGCAGCTTCCTTGTAGGCGGTAAGGCAGTGCTGCTCAATGGGGTATCGCCCAGAGTGATTCTGGATGCAGTCTCTAACGAGCATTGTTCGATCGTATGGCTGCTGGTACCGTGGGCACAGGACATTCTGGATGCCATTGAAAGCGGACAGGTCTCGCTTGCGGATTATGATCTTTCCAAGTGGCGGTTGATGCATATTGGTGCACAGCCTGTTCCACCCAGCCTGATCACACGTTGGAAGCAATATTTTCCGCACCATCAATATGACACCAATTATGGCTTGAGCGAATCCATCGGACCCGGTGCATTACATCTTGGTGTGGAGAATGTCCATAAGGTTGGAGCAATCGGCAAAGCAGGTTATGGTTGGGAATCCAAGATCGTGGATGAAAACGGAGACCCGGTAGCACGTGGCGATGTTGGCGAGCTTTGCGTCAAAGGCCCCGGTGTAATGACCTGTTATTATCGGGATCCTGCTGCAACCGAGCAGGTGCTGAAGGGTGGCTGGCTCTTTACCGGTGATATGGCAATGGAAGATGAGGATGGCTTTGTCTATCTGGTGGATCGCAAGAAGGATGTTATCATTACCGGCGGTGAAAATCTGTATCCTGTTCAGATCGAAGATTTTATTCGTAAGCATCCTGCAGTAAAGGATGTAGCGGTAATCGGACTTGCCGATAAGCGTTTGGGTGAAATTGCAGCAGCGATTATTTCCGCAAAGGATGGCTGCACGATCACCGAGGAAGAAATGCAGCATTTCTGTGAAGAACTGCCTCGCTATAAGCGTCCTCGCCGTTATATTTTTGCAGATGTACCTCGGAATCCTACCGGCAAGATTGAAAAGCCTCGTCTACGCAAGATGTATGGTGCAGATAGTCTGGTTGCAGCTCAGAACAAGGGCTGAACTTTGATTGGATAGAAAAATGAACCCCTGTCTGAATACTGTGTTGTATTCGGACAGGGGTTCTTGCGGTAAAACAACCGCCTCTGTGATCCAGAGGCGGTTGTTTTTGTGTATACGATGTTGTTTTACTCTGCAGGAGTAGTTGCCTCGGCATCGGCATCGGCATCGGTGTTGGTGTCTGTAGCAAGATTTGCTTCAGCATCATAAATAATGGGCATAGAGTTGCCTTCTTTATCATAGAAGGTCACATTATCGATATAGAAATCAACCTGATTCTTCTGTGCCCAGCGCATGATAACCAGAGTTGCTTCTTCATAGTTATCGGAATAGCCGTTCATAGCCAGCAGCTTCGGCACATCGGTCTCGACACGCCAGGTATGCTCAGGGTTCTCCCAATCGTCCAGAGCGAATTCAAAGTGGGTTGCCCAAGTATTCTGAATCAAATTGCCTTCAGCATCAGTGCCCTTTTCAGCAGCGAGATTACCGGCCAATGCGCCCAAGAAATTACCGACAACAAGAGCCTCGGTGCCGTCTGCATTTTCCCAGACATCCTTAGCTACACAGGTGAAATCAACACTGATATGACCGATCTTGCCGGTGTTCTCAACGCCGATAAGCTCAGCGATATTGAATACGAGTTTTGGAACCTTATATTCGCCATTCTTTTCATCATAGCCGATGACCTCGACCAATACCTTTTGATCGCCGTCAACATCAGCGATGGACAGCTTGCATTCTGCCTCATCGTTCTCAAAGTTGCTTTCATTCATGCAGTGCAGGGTGTAGAAGGAAGCGGTATCAAAGGTGATCGCGTTATTATCTACGGTAAGCTCCTGCGGAGGCTCAGTTGTTGTGGTAGTCGTGGTGGTTGCCTTGGTCGTTGTTGTTGTGGTGGTCGTGGTGGTTTCCTCAGAGGAAGAACCGCTGTCACTGCAGCCTGAAAACGCACCCATAAGGCACAAAGCAGAAAGCAGTGCGAATGCTTTTTTCATTTTCATGATGTTACCTCCAAAAACGATTCAAAAAGAATGCCCTCTGCGAAAAACGAGAGGGCATCTCTTGTCAAATATCAGTCGCTTATCAAGGAGAAATTAGTCCTTCTTGCGAGCAACGTATGCAGCAGCACCGGCAACTGCCAGACCGGCAACTGCCAAAGCAATACCTGCATCACCGGTGTTGGAGCCGGTGGAGTTGGTAGTAGTGTTGCCGTTATCGGTGTCAGCAGCGGGAGCATCGGTAGTAGTGCCGCCCTCGAATACGAAGGTCAGGGAATCAATGGTCAGAGTATCGCCGGCACCCCACCACCAGCCGATCTGAATGATACCGTCGGAGAAATCCTGAGCAACATCATTGTAGGTTGCAGGAATATCCAGAGTAACACTCCAATTATCAGCAGAAGTCTCAGCAGCAGCAAAATCAACCTGGAACCACTCGGTGCCAAAGTTCATGCCGACTGCACCGCCGCCGCCGGCCCAACCGGTTGCTGCGAAGGGGCAGGTCAGATCCATCTTGATCTGAGTCAGAGTGCCGTTGCCGGCCAGTTCGGTCAGATTGTACTGCCATGTCTTAGTATCGTCAGCAGCTGCGCTCAGCTCAATTTTGCCGCCATTATATTTTACTTCAGCAGCAGATGCAGACAGAGCCATAGCGGAAACAGCGATTGCGCAGGCAGAAAGGCTTGCCAGTAAGTTTCTCAGTTTCATGGTAATCATTCCTCCATACTCGTGCCAACTTAAAACGGCACTAATTTCATAGATTCATTATACATCAATTTCCACAAAAAAGCTATTCACAAACTTAACAAAGATGAGCAAAATCTATTGTGCACTTTCACACAAACCAAACAAAAAATAACTATATTCTACTTGATATTCATGATTTCTCGGCGTTTTTTTGTAGAATTTGCAACACTTCCTTCATCAGTGCAACAGCAGTTTCACCGGTTTTCAGACGCACGGCGATGAAATATGGAATTTCACGGTCATTGAAAGCGATACGGTCATAATAGGTACGCATCATGGCCGAAAGCTGTTCGGGGGTAGGGGATTGGAGATAGAAGAACAATGCCCCTCGCTTCTGGGAGATTTCCTTGATGCCAAGCTGTCCCGCAGTATTTCGGAGCAATGCTGCATCCAGCAAGCCCATCAACGATTTGGGAGGTTCTCCGAAACGATCGATCAGCTCATCCACCATATCCATTTTATCGGCTTCTGATTGAATCAATGCAACACGGCGATAGATCTCCAGCCGTGAGGTCATGCTTTCGATATACTTTTCCGGAATATGCGCTTCCATCTGAATATCAATGGAGCAAACCGGCGGTGTGGGCGGTGTTTCGCCTTTTTCTTCTGCGATTGCCTCATTGAGCATCCGCAGATACATTTCATAGCCTACCTGTTCCATTTGTCCATGCTGCTGACCGCCTAAAATGCTGCCTGCGCCTCTCAGTTCCAGATCCCGCATAGCGATACGGAAGCCGCTGCCGAATTGCGTAAATTCCCGAATCGCATCCAGACGTTTTTCTGCAGTTTCGGTGAGGCTTTTATGCTTTTCGTAGGTGAAATAGGCATAGGCACGGCGATTGCTTCTGCCGACTCTGCCTCGGAGCTGATAGAGCTGAGATAATCCGAAGCGATCGGCATTTTCGAGGATCAGTGTATTGGCATTGGGTACATCCACGCCGGTTTCAATGATCGTAGTGCATACAAGGATATCCAGTTCATGCTCTACCAATTGCCTCCAGATCTCACTGATCTCCTGTTCGCTCATCTTTCCGTGAGCATAACCGATTCTGGCGTCTGGGATCAGCGTTTGCAGCTTTGCGGCACAGCGCTGGATGCTTTCCACATGATTGTGGAGATAATAGACCTGGCCGCCTCGTTTCAGTTCCCGCTGGATGGCCTGTGTTATAATGCCTTCGGTATATTCCAGCACATAGCTTTGTACCGGATAACGATCCTGCGGCGGATCTTCCAGAACGCTCATATCACGGATCCCCGAAAGAGCCATGTTTAATGTGCGGGGAATCGGTGTTGCTGAAAGGGTAAGGATATCAATGCCATGGAAGGCTTCTTTGAAACGTTCCTTATGTGCAACACCGAAGCGCTGCTCCTCATCAATGATTGCAAGACCCGCAGCGCAGAATTTCACATCCTTCTGCACCAGACGATGCGTGCCGATGATGATATCGATCTGACCGCTTGCCAGTTTTTTGAGAATTTCGGTTTGTTGTTTTTTGGTGCGGAATCTGGAAAGCAGCTCGATCGTCAGCGGCACCGATTCAAAGCGGCGCAAAGCCGTTGTATAATGCTGATAGGCAAGTACCGTGGTAGGTGCTAAGATCACACACTGCTTGCCGGAAAGTACACATTTCAGTGCTGCACGGAAAGCGACTTCTGTTTTACCGAAGCCCACATCACCGCAAAGCAATCGATCCATCGGACGATCACGTTCCATATCTGCTTTGATTTCGGCAATGCTTCTGAGCTGATCTTCGGTTTCCACATAAGGAAACCGTTCTTCAAAATCATGCTGGATGGTATCATCGGGATCAAAAGAGAATCCCTTTGCACGTTCTCTTGCCGCATACAGTCTGATGAGCTGAGCTGCCATATCTTTGACTGCTTTTTTCACATTGCTTCGTGTTTTTTGCCATTCCTGCGAACTCAGCTTATTGAGCTTTACGGTATTGTCATCCTTGCCGCCGATATAACGAGAGACCAGATCCAACTGCGTTACGGGGACATACAGACTATCTGTGCCTGCATATTGGATGGCGATATAATCTTTGGTAATGCCTTCCATTTCCAGCTTATGGATACCAATGAAGCGACCGATGCCGTGGCTTGCGTGCACCACCAGATCACCCTCAGCGATCTCGGAAAGCGCTCGGATCTCCTGTCCTTTTTTGAATCGGCGTTTGCGCAGTACGGTGTTTTGTGTTTTGGTTTGTGCAATACAAGCGATCTTTGCCATAGGGTAGGTAAAGCCGCCGGATAATCCGCTGGCACAAAGCAAAACGATTCCCGGTTGCGGCAGCGAGTCCGCATCGGCAATAGCACACCGGATACCACCGGTTTGCAGATCCTCCTGTAGGATGGGCAAGGTTTTTTCGGTACCGCCACAAACCATAACAGCATAGCCCTGTTTACAAAGCTCGTTGAGATCTTCTGTAAGCATACGGGTACTGCCGCCCCACGGTGCATTTTGCAAGGTTTCTTCCGTGAGCAGCTTGCGATAGGAAAACAGATTGGAGCCACCGAAAAAGGTGTTCATACAAACAAGCCCCGTATTCTCTGCCTTGGCGCAGAATACAGTAGGATCCAGACAGCAATCGGCAAGCTGACGACAAAGGGTACCATCCTCCATCAGAAGCTTGATGTCTTCCTGAATTCGGGTATATACACCGCGCATCGTATCGATCACAGAAGGGGCATCACATAATACGGTGATCGCATTGCAGTAATCAAATATGGTAGCGGGTGTATCATAAAGCAGAGGAAAATACTTATCAATATGTGCAATACGGATTCCGCTGCACAGTTTTTCATGATCGGCAAGCAGATGCACTTTGACAAGAGCTGCACGGCTGCCTCGGATGGATTTGCTCAGTGCCATGATTTTGTCGGCAAGAGACCGAAGATCCCCCAGTGCTTCCACCGCAGGCGCAATAGAGACCGCTTCCAGCGGGTCGGTTCTGCGTTGGTTTTCCGGTTCAAACAGAGAGATACTATCCACTGCATCGCCCCAGAACTCGATGCGCACCGGCAGTTCAGATTGCACCGGATAAATATCAAAAATATCGCCCCGTACCGAAAACTGACAAGGTGCATCGATCTGATCGCAGCGTGCATAACCCATTTCTGTTAACTTGGCAATGAGCTCGGAATGAGAATACTCCTCATCCTGACGGATCGTAAAGGTGTATTGTCTTAGGATTTCAGGCGGCAGTGTATATTGCAGTGCCGCTTCGGCGGAGGCAACCAGAATACTGCAATCGCCGTTTTGCAGTGCTGAGAGTGCAGCAATGCGGAGCTGCTCATATTCGCGGGAGATACCGGTCATCTCCACAAAATTCAGTTCTTTGGCAGGATAGGGTTTTGCCACAGATCTGCCTGCCATAAAATTGATGTCCTCACACAAAAGCCTTGCTTGTGCTTCATCGGATACAACGGCCAAAACGGGCGCATCCTGCGAAAGTGTCAGCAGAATCTGCGCCCTGTGAATATGTGCGGTGCCCGACATGGCAACCGGTGTAATATGCTTTTGCAGGCATCGCCGCAGCTCTTGGACGGAGGGCAGCGATGCACAGACTTCAGTAAAAAAACGCATGGGTCTCCTCTTGTCTTTCTGTTGAGAAAAAGCGTGCTTATTGTGATTCTTCCGTTGGCGGATTGCCGTTATACCGGCTCATGGCAAGATCAATATTTCCTTTGAGGATCAACGGGATCGCCTTATTTACCCGTTCTGCGGATTCGGCAAGCGTTTTCCGATCAGATTCGGTAAAAGCGGAAAGCACCCAATCCGCCAGTGGATATTCGGGATGCGGCTTTTTGCCAATACCGATACGGATACGAGGAAAGGTATCTGCACCCGCAAGATAGATAATATTCTTCATACCATTATGACCGCCATCGCTACCCTTTTTGCGAATGCGCAGACCACCGACAGGGAGCGTGATGTCATCGTATAACACCAGTGTATGCGCAGGATCAATATGATAAAACTGCATGGCTTCCTGTACCGATTGTCCGCTGAGATTCATGAAGGTTTCCGGCTTCATGAGCAGACAGCGGATGCCTTCGCACTGTGCATCGGCGCAATGGGCACGGAACTGATGTTTTTTCCATTGTGCATTGCAGTGATGTGCAAAGGCATCAATGGTCAGAAATCCGGCATTATGTCGTGTGTTTGCATATTGACTGCCGGGATTGCCCAGCCCCACGATCAGCCATTGCGGCGGTCCGGCGGGTGTGGGCTGTTGTGCTTCGATCTGTTTGAATAAATCAAAAATACTCATTCGTTTTCGTTCGTTTCCTTTTTGCTGCGGTTTGCGAATTTTTTAAGAGTATAGCCTTCTTTGACGTGGAGTATGCCACGATCAATGGCGAGTGCATAATCAGGGATATCGGTGGTAACGGTAGTACCGGCTGCGGTATAGGCGTGCTGTCCCAGTGAAACGGGTGCGATCAGGTTGGTGTTGCATCCAACAAAGGCGTGATCCCCAATGACGCAGCGGGATTTTTTAATTCCGTCGAAGTTGACTGTCACACAGCCGCAGCCGATATTGACATGGCTGCCGATATCGCTGTCACCCAGATAGGCGAGATGAGCGATGGCAGTCTGCTCACCGACAGTTGTGTTTTTGATTTCCACAAAGTCTCCGATTTTTGCGCCGGAGCAGATATGGCTGTCAGGACGGATATGCACAAACGGTCCGATTTTGACATTGCTGTCAATGGTGGATTGATAGACCTGTACGGTATTCAATGTGACGTTGTCTCCGATGACAGTATCTTCGATGACGCAGTTCGGACCGATCACGCAGTTTTCACCGATTACAGTATTGCCGCGCAGGATCGTATTGGGCAGGATCTCAGTGCCGGCACCGATCTGAACACTGCGTTCAATGATGATGCCATCGGTACAGATAAAGCCGACGCCATTTGCCATATGCTGCTGAAGCACAGCATTTCGTGCAGCTGTATTCAGTGTCAGCAGACCTTTGCGGTCGTTGGCACCCAGCACCACATCGGGATTATGAGAGCAATAAGCACCTGCTCGCAGACCCTCCTGTAATGCAATGGCAATGGTGTCTGTCAGATAGTATTCATGCTGTGCGTTATCGCAGGTAAGTTTGCCGAGCAGAGTCAGCAGATCGGCAGTTCGGAACCAGTAACAGCCGGAATTGATTTCAGTGATCTGACGCTGTGCATCGGTAGCATCCTTTTCCTCAACAATGCCGGCAATGCCGCTGTCGGTGCGCAGGATTCTGCCATAGCCAAAGGGCTGCTCCACATTGGCGGTGATAACGGTAACCGCATTGCCTTCCTGTTCATGTCTTGTCAGAGAATTGGCAATGGTTTCGCTGTCGATGAAGGGGGCATCGCCGCAGAGCACCAGAGTGCTGCCGTCAGTATCCTCCTGCAGGAACGGAATAGTCTGTTGTACTGCATGGCCGGTGCCCAGACGCTCTGCCTGCAGAGCCGTGCGGCAGCGATCCCCAAGATAGTCCTCGATCTGTTTTGCTTCATATCCGGTAACAACACAGATACGGGAAAGATCAGCGTTTTCACAAGCCTTCAGCACCCATTCCAGCATAGGCTCGCCCAGTACCTTGAACATCGGCTTCGGAATAGGCGCCTTCATGCGCTTGCCCTGTCCGCCTGCCAGTATTACAGCTTGATTCATGAAATTCATCCTTTCGGTGATATGGTAGATAGCAATCCGATAACAGATTGGAAATTAACATCATAAAGATACTTATTTTATTATAACAAATTCCGTTTTGAAAATCAAGAGGAATTTTGCAGCACTTGCAACTCCCGGAAAAATATGGTATACTATATTGTCGTAAGAAGTATGTTATATGATTGGCATCTGCTGCGCTTGATCATGGCAGCGGCAGTTCTCTCTTCAACAGAAAAAAGCAAATTGAGGTGGAAATCAAATGATCATGGATCTACATACCCACACGCATCATTCGCCCGATGCACAGGATACGATTGCAGAACGTGTGGAAAAGGCAAATTCGCTGGGGCTTCGCATTATGGCTATTACCGATCACTGTGAGCTGAATCACTATTATCCTGCAGAGTATTATGGTGAAACGCCAAGCTCCAGAGTGATGCATAACGGCAAACAGACCTTTGAAGACTCTGTGGAAGAAACGCTTGCCATGCAGTCACGGTGCGGTGAACTGCTGCTGCTTTGCGGTACAGAGTTGGGGCAGATTCCGCAGGAGCCGATGATCGCCAAGACACTCTATGAAGATCCGCGGATCGATCTTGTCATTGGTTCGATCCATGAATTGCCCGGCATGGAGGATTTTTATTTTTTGGATTATTCTTCCCTCTGCATCCGTGATCTGATTACACAGTATTTCGATGAAGTGCTGCGAGTGGCACAATCGGATTATTATGATATTCTGGCACATCTGACCTATGGTCTGCGCTATCTGCCCGATCGTGCCGGCTATGATCTGACACCGCATCTGCCTGTGATCAAGGAGATTTTTCGTACTGTGATCGCCAAGGATAAGGCACTGGAATTCAACGGTTCGGGATGGAAGGCAGAGCCGCAGTATACCGATCCTGACTTGTTTTTGCTCCGCCGATATCGGGAAATGGGCGGAAAGCGGATTACGCTCAGTACCGATACGCACGCCAAGGAGTATCTTGCCTATGGTATGAATGATCTGGAGCAGCTTGCAAGAGATCTGGACTTTACGCATATCACCTATTATCAGAAGCATAAGCCTATTGAGATTCCGTTGTAAGAAAATCAACAGAAAGGAAAAACGACCTGAGTATTCACTCAGGTCGTTTTTTGTCATTGCAGTGGATACTCCCATAAGCAGGGGAGATCATCCAGAGAAAGCGTATGTTCGCTTTGATAGACTTTTTTCCACATGGAAAATTCAGTATATCGCTCAGAGGCACGATATTGTTCATGAATATACTCACCGCCCCAAGTGCAGAACCAGCTCCACATGGCGTGATCCCGTACCAACAGATCGGGATCCGGCATACATCCGTTTTCGGTGAGAGCAATGAGCTTGTTTTCGTTGCTCCATGTTGTCAGTTCAGCGAAGGTGCTGCTCTGGGAAGTGTAGGTATGCGTTGGCGGATAGAGATCCATGCCGATGATATCGACAGTATCGTCACCGGGATACCATGCCTTATCCTGTCCGTTCCATACCCAGATCAGATTATTCAGGCCATGCTTATTGGTGAATGCAGCATAGATTTGATTCCACAGCCAGAGATAGGATTCCGGCTTACAGTTGCCCCACCAGAACCAGCCGCCCGATGCCTCATGAAGCGGCCGCCAGAGAACAGGCACGTCGGCTTCCTGCAGAGGCTTCATGGCTTCGGCAACTGCATCAATATCCGAAAGCAGCAATTCTTTTCCGACAGTATCAGTACCCTCTGCGATGGCATCCAGATCCAATGTGCAGTGCTCGGTATAAAATCCGGAATACCATGGATGCTCAGCATTATTGATAAGATATGGCTTTGGTGCATTCCAGTGCCAGCACATGGTAATGATACCGCCCTTATTGCAATAGAAATCAATGGCATAATCCACTGCCTTGCCGGTACCGCCGAACTCCACACGAGATGGCGTATAATCGATCATATCCAAGCCCAGCATCGCAGGATATTCACCGGTCTGATCATGGATCAGGGTCATTTCTTTTCCGAATTTTCCGCTGTCACAGTATTGTCCTGTGATCGTATATTTTCCATAGCAATCCAGAAGAAACTGATACAGTCGCTTTGCATGATCCGATGCATTGGGATTGGAAAGCGCAGCAGTGACCTGATAGACATCGGCAGAGATGGGATTGCCGGGCGTTACTGTCAGTTGATCCACGAAATAATACCCCCATTCGGTGCCGGCAGCGATTTCGTTGACTCCCGCTTCCAGATAAATTCCGGCGACCGAGCTTTGCGAAAAGCTGGTGCCCATTTCGGTTACGATCGTACCGACAGACGTGCCGTTGACAATAGCAGGATTCTGCTTGGCGGTTTCCGCAAAGCCTGCACAGGTCTGAAAAGTCAGATCATACACACCCGAAACCGGTATTTCCACTTCAAATATGACTTGATCTTCGGGGCTTGTGAAATTGCCCACATAGCTCTGACCGGAATAGCCTGGGAATTCTACATTCATGACAGCAACCTGTCCTGTGCATTTTGCATCCTCAGCTTCGCCGCACCAGAAAAAGTCATCGGGGATCGCTTCCGGTGTTTCCAAAGATCGGTTCAGATCTAACTCTGTATTGAATTCTTTTCGTGCTGTTGCATCCTGAAAGCTTGTGATGTCATAGGCATCCTTTGTGTTATTGCTGCAGGCAGTTACAGAAATCAGCATACAGCAGGATGAAAGGCAAATTGCAGCAAATCGTTTTTTCAGCATAATCACAATTGCTCCTTTATTGAGTGATCATCAGCGAGGCTTTTTAGGACGATAGCTTGCAAAATCGAATTTTACGAGAGAATGGATCAGCTCCAAAATATCGGTGGTATCAATGGTAACAGCCGATGCGGTTTCTTCATCAAGCTGCAAAAGGAAGTCAGCAGGGTAGCGCGCTTCAATGTAGTATCGGTTGATGGATACGGAAGCCTGCATCCATTTTTGGAAGCTTTCGTCCTCTTGGATCGCCTGCTTGCAAAGCCACGGCAGGTTGTGGCCATCGTAAAGACGATTGCGTTTCCAGAGCAGATAGCCCTTTAGCCCCTTTTCGATACATTGCTGACAATGAAATGCAACAATGTTATAGCAAGTTGGATCCTCCAGCAGCTGTTTAGCCGCACGCAGATCAATGGTAGCATAATAAAGCCAATCGAAATATCGACGGCTGTCAGAATTACGATATCCTCTAGCCATACAGCACACTTCCAGTCTGCTTGATCGACCAAGCGAAAGTGCGGGGATCCTCAGTAAGCGTATCCCATTCGGATTGCTTATACAGCACCAAATCATAGGGATATTCGCAATCTACGGCAGTATAGAGGAAGCATTCCAGCTCAGAGATATTTTGTGTATCATCCGAAACAACCAAAGCCAGCTTAAAGCTGATCAGTTCCTGGGTACCGTGATTGATTTTTTGACTGATGAGATAGATCATCAGCGGCTTGCCGAGCACAGCAATGGTGTCAGCAGTCTGTTGAATCTCCGGATATTCCATAAGAAAACGCCTCCTTTGGTTTACAAAATACAGCTTGCATGGCGGGTGACATGGCAGCCGACATTGACGGAAACAGGCAATCCGGCAATGTGTGTGGCACCTTCTTCGATATTGACAGCCAATGCGGTTACGGTACCGCCAAACCCTTGCGGCCCGATACCCAGTTGATTGATGGCATCCAGCATTCTTTGTTCCAATTCGGCATAAAGCGGCTTTTCATTGCGCTTTGCCACATCACGGCAGAGTGCTTTTTTGGCAAGATAAGCACATTGTTCAAAGTCACCGCCGATGCCAACGCCCACAACGATCGGCGGACAAGGATTGCTTCCGGCATTTTTGATGGTGTCGGTGACGAATGCAATGATATCTTCGGCAGAAGCTGCCGGTGTCAGCATTTTGAGGGCACTCATATTTTCGCTGCCAAAGCCTTTCGGGCAGACATCAATTTGAATTTGATCTCCCGGCACGATATCCAGATGTAAAACAGCAGGCGTATTGTTGGCGGTATTTACACGTTCCAACGGATCTGCAACAACAGAGCAGCGCAGATAGCCATCGAGATAGCCGGCAGCAACACCCTTATTGACAGCATCCCGCAAAGCACCGCCGATCAGATGGACCTCCTGACCGATGCGCATGAAGATCACTGCCATACCGGTATCCTGACAAATCGGCAGCCCGGTTTCACGGGCAGCATCCAGATTGGCGCATAAATCATCAAAAACACTTTGACCGGCAGGTGATTGCTCTTTTTCTTTTCCACAGCGGATACAATGTTCCAACGATTGGGGCAGTACCGCATTGGCTTCAATACAAAGCCGGCGGACAGCAGCAGTGATCTCATCTACATGGATCTCTCTCATAGCGGTTCTCCTTTTCGGCTGACGATAGTTCCTTGTATCATGACCCATTCGGGTTCGGATTCCAAAGCAAGGGGATCGGCGTTGGAAGCATAAAGCTGAAGATCGGCATCCAAGCCAACAGCGATGCTGCCGACACGATCATGGATCCCCGCGATTTCAGCGGCCCGTGCGGTCACCGAGCGCAATGCCTCATAGCTTGACAGACCGCCTTTTTTCGCAATGGCAGCAGAAAGCGGCAGATATTGAATCGGCATCTCCGGATGATCGGTGCAGATGGCAACGGAAACACCTGCCGATAACAGTACTGCAGGATTGCTGCGAGAGAGCATCTGCATTTCCGGCTTGCAGCGATTGCAGAGCAAAGGGCCAACAATGACCGGAATGTTTTCTTCGGCCAGATATTCGACGATCCGATATCCTTCTGTTGCATGGATCAGCACCAATGAAAGCTGGAATTCTTTTGCGATCCGGATTGCAGTTGCCATATCATCTGCCCGATGGCAATGGAAGAAAGCGATTTGTTCGCCTCGCAGCAGCGGCAGCAGCGCTTCGGATTTCATATCCGGTTCGGGTGCAGAAAGCTCATTATCTTGTTCTGAGGCACGCAGATCAGAGAGATAGCGCTTGGCTTTCCATAAGCCTTCCCGAATCAGTGCAGCAGTCGCCATACGGGTGATAGGCATTTCATCGCGGCTGTCATATACAGTTTTGGGGTTTTCTCCCAGCGCAAATTTGATTCCCACAGTGCGTATGCTCATTTGATCCACACAGCAGCCAACCGTTTTGATGGCAACAATGGATCCACCGGCGGCATTGGCACTACCTGGACTGCTTAATACTGTTGTAATACCTCTGCTGCGGGCATCGGCAAAGCAGGCATCAAAAGGATTGATGCCATCAATCGCTCGCAGATGTGGTGTGAAGGGATCGGTTGCTTCATTGCAGTCATCGCCTTCAAAATCGACACCATCCTCAATAATACCGAGATGGCAATGTGCATCAATAAAGCCGGGCAGCAGCAAACCGCCCTGTGCATCCAGATCATCGGGCTGAGGATCTTCGCAGTCTCCTGTGCCGATTTCCGTGATGATACCGTGTTCGATGCGGATCCAGCCGAAAAAAGGCTCTGCATTTTCAGGATCGGTTGCTGTCATAGGCAACAGCTTGGCATGATAGATTCGCATGATATCTGCTCCTTGTTATAAATACATATTTTCAGTATACCATAAAACTGCAAAAAAGACAACAGGTTTTCTGCCTTTTTTCCTCATATAAAAAAGAACGGCACGTCGTTCTCATGCAAGAGAAAACGTGCCGAACTTGATGATGAAAAAGATTACGGAGCATCGGGAGCCAGCGGATTGCCGGTCAGTTCAAACCAAGAGGCCACACGGCCGGTCAGAGAAGCTGCATAGTACTGCAGGATCGCCATAGCATCATTGACAGTATTTTTTCCGTCACCGGTAACATCAGCAATCAGACGCTGATCCTCGGGAAGGAAATCGGAGCCAACCAATTGTGCAGCATATTCGCGCAGAGCCAGCATTGCATCTTCGACATCCACTCTTCCGCTCTTGTTGATATCACCGAACAGACCGATACGGATTGCACAGGAATATTCTATGCCTTCATGTGTAGCGGTGATCGTACAGCTGCCATCGCCCACTGACGTAACCAGACCGTTCTGATCGACAGTTGCAACAGTTTCATCACTGCTGCTCCATTCAACAGAACCAAAGGTGTTAAACAGGGTAAGATTCAGAAGCTCATTGGCGCCGGAGAAGATATAATTGGTATAGTTGAGTGCGACTGCACCCTCTTCTACTACGGTAATGGAACCGTCAACAAAACGAACATCCAAAGCGATACCGTCTCTGTTGATGATCTCGGTGAAGGTATCATCATCATAGCGTTCACAGACACCCACAGAATAGCTGGTGCCGATTTTGGCATCATCGGGGATGGTGAAGAGCAGATTCAGATAGCAGGCACCGTCATCAGCAATCAGGTCAGTGCCGTTGGAGGTAGCCCAAGTGACTGCCATGGGAATACCGGTTGCATTGGTCGTCATGCTCAGACGATAGGCAAGACCATTTTTGATGTCAACAGGAGTCAATGCGGAATCATAATCAATGTAGAACATAGTGCCGGCAGTACCGGTATCACCATAGATAATAATCGGAACGACTACGGTTTCACCGGGAGCACCGCAGACATTGCCGAATACATAGTAATGCCCCTCATCAAACAGCTGATAGGAGTCCTCCCATACTGTATCGGTGCCTGAGGTTGTGGTCGTAGTGGAAGTAGTGGAAGTAGTGGAAGT
>JAZOCU010000039.1:0-108508 GCA_045596625.1 Oscillospiraceae bacterium
CTGCAGGAGTCGTTGTGGTCTCTGCAGGAGTGGTAGTAGTCTCAGCTGCAGGAGTGGTAGTGGTTTCAGCAGGAACGATTGTGATAGAGCCTTCGTTCACAGTGTAATCAAGATTATTGCCGTTGCTGTCAGTAGCTACAACATCGGTAATCGTGATCGGATAAACCTCACCGACAACAGCATCCTCAGGAACAGTCAGAGTCAGGGTAGCAATCAGCTGACCAGGCTCCGGTACGTAATTGGAACCATCATTGCTGGTCCAGATCAAGGTGTTGGTCTCAGGATCAAAGGTAAATGTACCGTTCTCAGCATACTCCTCACCGAAGGTGATCGATTCGATCACAAAGCCTTCAGGAATATCGAAAGTCATAGAGAAGGATGCAGTACCGTCATCGAACCAAACCTCGACAGGAACGTCAACAGTAGAACCGGGTGTAGCATTCACATCAGCGATGTTGTAAACTACATTGCCGGGATCGGTAACCGGAACTTCCAAAATGGTGATAGAGCCATCCACAGTGGAGAACTCAAGATCATTGGAATCGGTATCCGAAACAGAAACACTGCCGGGAACGAAAGTTACAGGATACTTTGTTCCTTCTTCTGCATTAGCGGGAACATCCACGATCAGATAGAGGATTACAGCGCCGGACGGAGCAATCTGGTTTTCACCATTGGGATCAGACCAAATAAAGGTATAGTCCTCTTCGTTCCAAACTACCTGCTCAGCATTGTCATATGCATCGCCGAACTCAATGCCGGTAATTTTGAAACCGTCAGCAATGTCAAACTGCATGGTCAAGCCGGCAGTGCCTTCATCGTACCATACATATACCGGTACACGAAGACCGGTCTGGCCTGCCAAACCGTTCACATCATCGATCTGATATACGGCATGACCCGGATCCTCAGGGATCGGAGCGGTTGTAGTGGTCTCTGCAGGAGTGGTAGTGGTCTCTGCTGCAGGAGTGGTAGTAGTCTCTGCTGCAGGAGTCGTAGTGGTCTCAGCTGCAGGAGTGGTTGTGGTCTCAGCTGCAGGAGTGGTAGTAGTCTCAGCAGGAGTGGTGGTGGTAGTTTCACTCAAAACGATAACAGCGCCATCCTCTTTCGTAAGAGCCAGAGCAGCACCGTTTGTATTGACCACTTCCAGTTCACTGAATCTAACAGGATATTCACCCTCATCCTCAGGAGCAGTAAAGTTCAGATAGAGCACAACAGCATCATCTGCTCCGGTCTGATCATCACCATTGTTGTCAGCCCATACAACACGAAGCTCGTTATCATTGATCGTTGCTTCGCCGGTATAAGCATCGCCCCAAGTGATGCCGGTAAAGGTCAAAGCTTCATCGTATTCAAAATCGACTACGAAGCCGGAAGTACCCTCGTCACCGGTAACGGTAACAGGAACCTTAGCCTCTGCGCCGGAAGCAACGATCTCTTCACCGATAACCCAATTGGAAGAACCGGCAGAAGGATCTTTTACGATGACCGCACCGTTCTCAGAAGAAACGGTGAGAGGAGTACCGTCTGTATTCACAACAGACAGCTCATCAAATTCAACATCATAGGTACCGGCTGCATCGGGAGCAACAAATTCCAGATAGAGCACAACAGCATCATCTGCTGCGGCCTGATCATCACCATTGTTGTCAGCCCATACAACACGAAGCTCGTTATCATTGATCGTTGCTTCGCCGGTATAAGCATCGCCCCAAGTGATGCCGGTAAAGGTCAGAGCTTCATTGTAGTCGAAATCTGCAATAAAGCCGGAAGTACCTGCATCACCGGTAACGGTAACAGGAACACTCACCTCTGCACCGGCATCAACGATCTCCTCGCCGATTTCCCAGTTCACAGAGCCAGCCTCAGCATCGACTACGATAACTGCGCCGTTATCCTGTACAAGAGTCAGCTCACCGCCATCGGTATTGACAACGCTCAGCTCACTGAAGCTTACAGGATATGTTCCGCTCTCAGCAGGAGCGGTAAAGTTCAGATAGAGGACAACAGCATCATCTGCTGCGGTCTGATCATCACCATTGTTGTCAGCCCATACAACACGAAGCTCGTTATCATTGATCGTTGCTTCGCCGGTATAAGCATCGCCCCAAGTGATGTCGATAAAGGTCAGAGCCTCATTGTAATCGAAATCTGCAATAAAGCCAGAGGTGCCCATGTCACCGGTAACAGTAACGGGAACACTGACTTTAGAACCGCTTGCAACAGTCTTTTCGGCAATATCCCAGCCGACAGAGCCTGCAGGAACAACTTGCTTTACGATTACAGCGCCTTTGGTGGAAGAAATGGTGAGCGGATCGCCATCAGTATCGACAACTTCCAGCTCATCAATTGTAATCGGATATTCGCCTGAAGCGGCAGGTGCAGTAAAATTCAGATAAAAAACCACTGCGTCATCGGCTGCGGTCTGATTTTCACCATCATTATCTGCCCATACCACGCGAACTTCATCTTCATTGATGGTAGCCTCGCCGGTGTAAGCATCGCCCCAAGTAATGCCGGAGAAGGTCAAAGCAGAATCATATGCAAGATCGGCAATGAAACCGGACGTACCCTCATCACCGTTTACGGTAACAGGAACGCTGACTTCAGCTCCGCCTGCGACAGTTTCTTTACCGATCGTCCAATCGGCACTGCCGGCTGCAGAAGCAGACAAAACGGGGAATGCGGAAATTACGGTTGTAGCGGCGAGACACAAGGAAGACAATGCAGAAATGAATCTCTTCATTTTGTTTCCTTTCTGTTATGAGTGCGCAGGATATCTGCGCACTCACAACGTTCATCTTCGCTCAGTAGAATAACGGATATTGTGGTAACGATTACTGGTCGCCCAGCTCCTCGTACTTAATCAGATGTGCCAGATACTTCTTGATTGCCAGAGCATCATCAGCATCAAGCTTGCCATCGAATGCACAGTCAGCGTTCTTCTGGCCCTGATCGGAAACATCGGTGTTACCTGCATTGAACTTGTTCAGCTTAACAACGTCAGCGATATCAACGTCCTTATCGCAGTCAACGTCGCCCCAGAGGATGTCGCCATCACCAACATTAGGAGTGGTAGAAGTGGTGGTAGTGGTGGAGGTGGTGGAAGTAGTAGAAGTGGTGGAAGTAGTGGAGGTAGTAGTGGTCTCCTCTGCATCCTTAACTACAACAGCACCGGCAACAACGGAGAACTCCAGTTCCTTACCGTCTCTGTCGATAACGCTGTTGTACAGACCGTTCTCGTCAGCGATGGGATCCAGATTGGTGCACAGACCGATCTTGTAGGTGCCGGGCTCAGTGGGAGCAGTGAAGGTGAACTTATGAACAACAGCGCCGTCAGCAGCAGTCAGATTGTCCTTAACACCCCATGCAAATGCCATAACGTGGGAACCATCAACAGTACCGAGCTTCTCGTTGAAGGTAACAGCAGTACGATATGCAGTACCGGCAGTCTTCTTCACGAAGGTCAGGTTCTCGTCATATGCGAAGTACAGAGTCATACCAGCGGTACCGGGGTCACCGGAAACAGTCAGCTCAACAGTAGCCTCTTCGCCGGGAGCAACTTCAACAGTGTTGAACTTGTAAACGATACCGTCGCCTACAGGCGGAGTGTCTTCCTTAGAAGTAGTGGTGGAAGTAGAAGTAGTAGAAGAAGGAGTGGTGTTCTGAGACTGGCCATCGCCAACGGTGATGGTCAGAGCACGAGTGGTGTAATCAACGTTGCCGCCGATACCGGAAACCTTGGTAGAACCATACTCAAGCTTACCGGAACCGATGGAAACAGCGTTTACATACTCGCCCTTGAAAACGTCGAGTACATAAGTACCGTCTGCCAGACCCTTAGGCAGAACGAGATCGAACTCAGCAAAAGCATACTTGTAAGCCCAAGAAACGGACTCATCCCAAGTAAACACGCCGCTCTCGCCATCAGCCTCAAAAGGAGCATAAGCATCCAGGTTGATGTTGTTCTGAACAGCATCAGTGTGAGTGAAGTTGATGTTGAAGAACTCCTCGGTGAAGATCGGGCCAACCCAATCAGCATAACCTGCGCTGGCGCCATCATTCAGAGTACCGCCATCGAAGCAGTTGGGATCAGCGAACTTACCGCCGGAAATCTTAATGCCATAGTTGCCGAAGAGGTGCTCTTCGTACTGGCCAACCGTCTCATCACCGTTGATAGCCATCTTCAGGGAGAGAACGTTAACACCGGTGCTCTGAGGAACATACAGCTTAACGGGAATCTTAACTTCGCCAGCTGCTACGTCAGCAGAAGTAACGGTTACAGCATTGGAATCGCCGGAACGGAATTCCAGAATTGTGGTGTCAGCAGCAGATGCGCCGAACATCATTGTGCCAGTCAAAGCGGACGCTGTAATAGCGAGAGAAGTGACAGCAGAGATAAACTTTCTCATAACAACTTGTTCCTTTCTGTTTCAGCCCTTTCTGAAACATAAATTTAAGTGTATTGGGGTTGGGGATTACGGCTTTCCGCCGGCATTCTCCTAGCGGTAGTGCCGCCGGTGCCGGTCCATGAATGACTTACAGTGGATACGCGCCTCTCGGCCGCATATCACGGAATTCATACCTGCACGCGACAACTTTACGGTTATCGAATGCGGAGTCGCCGTGTCTGAGTCTTACTGTATACCGAGTGCTGTGCCTTCGATCTGTCCGTCCAGATATTGAAGTATCAGCGTTACATCAGCAATCGTCAATATACCATCCGACTCACAGTCTGCGTTTGCGTACGCTGCGGCGCCTAAGGTACGCTCTTCCGCAACCAGCTTGTGAAGCTGTATGGCATCGCTGATGGTAATGGCCCCATCCAGATCCACATCTCCGGCAATCGTAACGCCGGTTTTGTCTCCGGGTTTCCATACCACGCCATCGTTCAGCCAAGTTTCACAATTGTAAGAATTGCCATCCGCGTCAACATAGCCTGCGACAATAAGTGTGTTTATCACACCGGACCCTTCATAGGTCTCTCTGCTTGCCGGTACCAAGCGCAAATCACATCGGCTGATTGGCAGCGCTTCCGCGCTGACCTGACCGCTGATCGTGAAAAACGCACGTTCCTCGCGAAGCCAGTAGTCGGCATTCTTCAATGCAGTTGCCCAGCGGATTCGCACCTCGCCATCCACATCTTCCCATGTAAAGACTGTGCCGGCCAAGTCCGGATTCACTGCTGCTTCCGCGTCGTCCGCGCCCGTGTCGTATAGCAATTCCACATCGCTGATGCTCAGAACAGTCGGATCGTATGCCACCGCAAAATCCACTGCGCACAGTCCCGATGCGGGCAACTCGTCCAGAGAAACCGTTGCGGTAAATGTTCCGTCCTCTGCTGCTATTTCCCTGCTAATGGAAACAGTAACAATTTCCGTTTCATCCGCCGCAGCCGTCTCCGGCCAGAATATCCTCACCGACACTGCCGCCAGCAAACCTGTCAGTAAGCAGGCGACCGCCTTCTGCGCCTTCATTCTTTTCCTCCTTCTTTCATGATTTGAATTTATATACTCCAAGGGATTCCGCTGATGAAACCCTTTTCATATATACAAAAGTAATAATGAGGACATTCTTTTTTGTTCGTGTCCGGCACGAAATTATGTATCTGCCCTCAAATTTCGATGCACCCGGCAGCATCGCTGACTGCATCATTTTGCCTTCTTTTGGCAATGTTTTTTCGATTTGATCTGTCCGATAAAATCGCTCGGATTGTCAAAAGGGTATAGTTAGCCGCATACTTTGGCTCACTACCATTATAATGACAGAGACGCTCAAAGTCAAGAGCTTGATAGCTTTTTTGTAAATGTTGATAAATTCAACACGCAGAAATTGTTCATTATTACAAAAGCCAACCCTGCTTTTCTTGGGGCTTTTTTCCGATTTTTTAACCAATTGTTCACAAAATCATAAATTTATTATATCGCATCCCTTTTTCTGTGTCAAGGCTGCCGAAACGATTCACAAAAATGTTACAATTCCGAAAATGAGCAATTCAATCCAGATTTCTGAACTCCTCAGGAATGTTCGCTTCGATAATAGCATCAACAACACCCATGTTGAAGGATTTGGCTGTTCCCAGCGGCGCATAAGGCAAGCCGTGTGCATCTGCCAGTTCGGCAGTATACATCGAATAGGGGTACAGCCGCAGATTGCTAAGCTTGGAATCCTCATAATGTGTGATCACGGGGGTGCATTGCACATTCTCAACCAGCAGCTCACCGGTTGCAAGATCCAGCGTCAGATCAAACTCTCCGATTTCGCCGATCATATTGAAGTTATCGGTCTGTGCGGAAACGAAATTGCCCAGTGAATAGAACACAAAGCCGCGGGTGCCGTCAGCACGATCAACATATTCCATGGTTTGTGCGGTATGGGAATGACCGCCCAAGATCACATCAGCACCCCAACCGATCATCTGATTGGCAAGGGTCTTGACACGATCGGCAACGATATGCGTATCTTCATTGCCCCAATGGGCAGATACAATCACAGCATCCGCAATCGTTTTCGCCTCCTTGATCTGACTTTCGATCAAGACAAGATCCGCAGTGCTGCCGATCTTGACAGTCGAAGATGCCGGGATCGAATACCCGTTGAGATGCTCCGTATAAGCAAGGTAGGCAATTTTCATGCCATTGATCTCCTGTATGCGGATCGTATTCTGATCGGCTGCATCACGATAGGCACCGACTGCCATAATCGGATGCTTTTTCGACATAGCATCCCAGTAATCGAGCGAAGAAAGCAATCCGTCGATACGCTTATCCAGCAGATGATTGTTGGCAAGGGTGAAGATATCAAATCCGATCTCCACCATTTCATCGCCCAGCTCCACAGGCGAATTGAAATTCAAATTGGAACCGCTGATCTCATAATCTCCGCCGCAGATCAATGTTTCCTGATTGATGATCGCAACATCGGCAGCCTGAATGATCGGCGCTACATTTTCATAGGTCTTTGTAAAGTCATAGGTACCGTCTGCCGACCATTTCTGAGCAGAGCGATAAACAGCGGTCTGTACCAAATTATCGCCCACCGCCAGCATATGCACCTTCGGGTTCTCGGGAGGAGGCGGTGCTGTGGTCGTGGTGGTTGCAGTGGTAGTGGCGCTGGTCGCAGCGGTAGGCATCGTAGCCAAACCGGAGCTTCCTGTTTGGTTGGGATCAATATCTTCTATCAGACCGCAGCCTGTGCAATGGATGGAAAATAAAGCAGCAAGGCAAAACAACTTCCATTTTTTATTCTGTTTCATAGACTTCCCTTTCTGATTGAGCCGTAACGATTTTGTCGCATTCTATTTTTCTGAGAACCTTTTCAGTATACCATATTTACTGCGAAAACGCAACGGCTTTTTTGATAATATACGGTATGTTTCACAAGATTCATGCCATACTACCAAAAACGAGCTTGCGCAGGAGGTACTGTATGACATGACTACAACAGAACATCTCGCTTATTTGTCGGAAGATCCGATCCGCCCTGATCTGAAAGACAATCTGGCACATATCCGCGCGTTGGAAGCGGGCTCCTCTGATCTGATGGTCAATCCCATCACAGTCGGCGGCATTTCCTGTGTACTGCTCAACTGTGAAGGTATGATTGCTACCAGCATCATCACCAATCTGATTTTCTGGCCTCTTGCTGCGATCAAAGAACAATTTTCGGATGGCCCTGCTCTGCTGACCTATCTGCAGGAATTCTATCTGCTTTCCACTGATCGGATCCGCATTGAGAATTATGCGGATCTGTTCCGCACACTCAATTCGGGCTTTGCCGTACTGATCGTGCAGGGCGCATCCTTTGCCTATGCATTCGGCGTACAGGGCTATGATCGTCGCAGTGTCAGCGAACCTTCCGACGCAGTCAATCTCTATGGCGCCAAAGATTCTTTTACCGAAACCATTCGTTCCAATATGTCACTGCTTCGACGGCGGATGAAATCGCCGCTGTATACACAAAAGCTGATCGTTTGCGGATCGGTTTCCCGCACAGACCTTTGTCTGTGCTATATGCGGGATCGTGTGCCGCAGGAATTGGTTGGCCGTATTCAAAGCACATTGGAAAACACTCCCATTGAAACCGTTATGGCAAGCGGTTATCTGCGGCCATATCTGGAACAGAAACGCAGCTGTCTCTTCCACGGTACAGGCATATCCGAACGTCCCGATGTCGTCTGCGCCAAAATGCTGGAGGGACGCATCGCGGTTCTGATCGACAACACGCCCTTTGCACTGATCGTCCCACAGCTGTTCTGCGAACCGTTTCAGACGATTGACGATTATAACTGCAAGCCGGCATATGCCACATTGATCCGCTTGCTGAAATACGCCGCCTTTCTGTTGTCAATTCTGCTGCCCGCATTCTATCTTGCCATTGCCGTATGGCATCCTTATCTGTTAAATCAGACACTGCTTTCTCTGCTTGCGGAATCCGAACAAAGCGCACCCTTTTCTTTGCTGTCTGAAACTTTAGGGGTGCTGCTGATGTACGAGATCATCCGGGAGGCAGGATTACGGCTGCCCAAAGCGGTCGGCGGCGCAGTCAGCATTGTCGGTGGTCTGATCATCGGAGATGCTGCGGTCAGTTCCGGCCTGATCAGCACACCGCTGCTGACTGTTGCCGCACTGGCCGTTACTGCCGGTTTTGTCGTTCCGGAGCTTCATCAGCAGATCACCTTACTGCGATTTGCTTTTGTAATTATGGGAGCTATCTTAGGTCTCGGCGGAATCGGTTTGCTGGGAACGGTGGTGCTGTATAATGTCTGTGCGACCGAAGTATTCGGTTTTCCCATCACAGCGCCGGCCGTTCCGTTTTCGCTGCGCGCTATGCGGGATGTGATCACCCGGATCGGATTCCGACGGCTTTCTCAAGGAAACTTCACAGTAGAGGAGGTGCGGCAGCATGACAAGTCATAGCACATCATCTTCAAACAAACAGATGACAGAAACAATAGCCGTTTTGCTGCTTTGCCGTTTCCTGCGATTGCTTTGCAGTACCATGCCGTTCAGCACCAATTATCTTTTGGGCACACTGGCCGCAGTAGCATTTCAGACTTTGCTGCTTCTTCCGCTGATGCTGAAGCCTGTATTTCAACTGCATTTTTCTGCCTTGCGATGGGGATATGCACTGTTTGCCCTTTGTGCGGCATCTCAGCTGCTTTCGCAGATCTATGCGCTGCTGCATGATTTGCAGGCTGCATATCCCATGGCATCGGTTCTGCTCTGCATTGCAGCAGCCACCTATGGACTGACACTGCCTAGGCGCACTACCGGTCGGGCAGCGATCCTGCTGCTGAGCATATTGGCTGTCGGATTGCTCATACAGATCCTTTCCGCAATTCCCAACGCAAACCCTCTGCTGCTGTACACGCCCAACACGGTTTATCAAGATAGCAATGCCTTTGCGGAAGGCTTCCTGCAAGGCGCAGAGCTTGGTCTTTTGCCGCTTTGCTGTCTGCCCTGTTCCGATGGGGTGCAAAAACGCCGCACTTTCATCGGTAAATGGCTTGGAGGGCAGCTTGCACTGACATTGCCTGTCATTCTGATGGGCATCCTGCATAACGGCAGACTGCTTCAATGGAAAGGAAATCCGTTTTTTCTTCTGCTCACCCGAACCCGCATATTTAAGGCAGTGCATACCGACGGATTCTGGCAGCTGCTGCTTATGGCTTGCAGCGTATTATGTGTGACCTTTTTTCTGCAGGTCATATGGTCACCGCTTCCGAAAAGTCACCCCACACCGATTCTTTCTCTGCTGACCGGCACACTGCTTTTCGGAGTTACTATACTATTTATAATGGGGAATCCTCCGATTTTATATCAGATCCTTGCTGTCTTATTGTTTGGATTTGTCATCCCACTGATCGTCTCCCGCTCCGGCAAGCAATCTTCAGAAAGGAAAGCAACATGAAAATTCACCGCATCTTTGCTCTGTTATGGATTCTGATTTGCACAGCATTCCTATGTGGTTGCACCGAGGTGCGTGATCGCGCTTATATCTCTTCACTGGCGGTTCACACCGAGGAGAGCTGTCTCGGTACACTTCGTGACAGCAGCGGTGAAACTGCCTTTTCCGCTGCGGCGGATACACCCGTGCTTTTATTGGATGCACTGCAGGTCGAAACACAGAAAACGCTCTATACGGGGCATCTTTCTCTTATCATGCTCAGTGGGAATATGATCACCGCACTGCAGGATTTCCTGTCGGGACAATGGCTGACCCCTTCTTGCGAGGTGCTGTACACCACAGAGAATGCCGCTCTGCTGCTTGCGCAGAACGATACCGATTATGCATTACAGCTGCAAGCCGCAGTGCAAACCGGCATATTGCCTCTGCGCAATGCCGCTGTTATTGCAGGTGATCTGAAATGCGGCACGGGGATCACGGCTATACCCTGTCTGCAAAACGATACTTTGTGTCTTTCTCTCTGGAATGCACAGCAGCAGTCGGCGATCCTTTCCGAGGATGCCTGCCGTGGTCTAGCATTGATCGGCAACGATTGGAAAACCTTTCGATTTGCAGTCAAAGGAAACGACGCAAAGCAATATGCGGTTTCCGTTCTGCACAGCAGTACAGAATTCTCCTTTGCGAAAGGAGAAGCTGCACTGCAAGTACAACTGATGCTCAAGGCAAAATGTAAGCCGGAATCCTATGGGCAAACTGCTTGGCAAAACGCCGCCAAGCAAACACTGGAAACGTTTCTGACTGCCGCCATGCAGGAAACAGCTGTACAGGGAGCCGATCTCTGTTATCTGATCGAAGGGATCCTACGGGATGGCTGTGCCCTGTTTTCAGCACCCACACAAGAACAGTGGCAAGAGCTGCTCCGAACAGCAGAATATCATATCTCCGTTTCCATCGAAGAATAGAAACAACACTGCTTCTTGCTTTTTCACAAGCTTCATGCTATAATGAATCCATATATTGATTTCACGCATCCTGTCTTGTGAAAGGAGCTTATATTGTGTATCTGAAGCAAGAATTCCATGGCGAATGGGATCTGATGATGGATCCTGCCCCTTGTCACTATTGCTCTCCTCCGGCCGAATATCCGCTGACAATGAAGCTGCCGGGCACGACCGCACAGCAAAAGCTTGGCGTGCCGAACAGCAGCCGTGAGATCGGTTATCTGACCGAGCGATATCCCTTTGAAGGGCAGATCTGGCTGCGCAGGATCGTAACTCTCCGCAGTGATCTGTCCGAATCGGATTTGGCAGATATGCATTTTATACTGGAACTGGGACGCACCCGCATGAGCACCCTGTGGGTCAACGGTATCCGCATCGGCAGCTGTGACAGCCTTTGTACGCCGCATCGCTACGATCTGACAGGCTTTGCAGAAGCCACTATGGAGCTTGTGCTCTGCATCAAGAATGTTCAGTATCCCACCAAAGGCGGTCATATGACTTCGCCCGATACCCAAACCAACTGGATCGGCATACCGGATTCCGTTACATTGACCGCATCGCCTTTGCTGCATCTGGAAGCGCTGCGCACCTTCCCGGATGCAGCAAACAAAACCGTAACCGTCAAGGGAACCCTGTGTGGCGCGTTGGAAACACCCTGTCAGATCCGATGGGTCGCTTTTTCATCAGAGCATCCAAACAGCATTCCCGATGCAGCGCCCTGCACTTTCAATATCCGTGCCGATGGCAGCGGACATTTTTCTCTGACCATTCCTCTGCCCGAAGCGCCCTTGTGGAGCGAATATACGCCCATTTGTATTCGTATGCAATTGACACTGCCTGAATCCGGTGATACGGAAACAGTCTGCTTTGGTCTGCGCGATTTCACCGCCAACGGCGACCATTTTGAAGTCAACGGAACCCCCATTATGCTGCGGGGCAAGCATGATGGTCTTGTATTCCCTCTGGAAGGTGCCGCACCCTGCGATATCGAGGAATGGATCCGGATCTTTGCAATCGCAAAGGCATGGGGGATCAACCATTATCGGTTTCATACCTGCTGCCCGCCCGAAGCCTGTTTTGCGGCAGCCGATGTTATGGGAATCTATCTGGAGCCTGAGCTGCCCTTCTGGGGCACTGTTCATGGGCTCGACCAGAAAGAATGCAACGCTGAGGAACAAGCGTATCTGATCCGGGAAGGATTGCGCATTGCTGCGGCATATGGCAACCATCCCTCCTTTTGCATGCTTTCTCTGGGCAATGAGCTTTGGGGAAGCCCCGAACGCTTGCGTGAGATTCTGGATATTCTGCGAAAAGCCGACCCCAGACCGCTTTATACACAGGGCAGCAATAATTTTCAGCACATGCCGCTGTCCTTGCCCAACGAGGATTTCTGGACAGGTGTGCGTCTTGGAAAAGGCAAGCTGATCCGTGGTTCTTATGCCACCTGCGATGCACCGATCGGTAAGATCCAGACTGCTGCGCCATCAACAGACTGGGACTATGAGGAATGGCTTTCCCCCAATAATATCCGTTATACATCCCATGAAAAAAACGCCAAACAAACGGAGATCAAAATCCAATACGGCACAGGCATCAAAAAAGTACAGGCATCCGAGTCCCAAGGCTTTTTGCCTGCGATCCCCGTAGTCACGCACGAGATCGGACAGTATGCCGTTTATCCTGATTTCTCTGAGATCGAACACTATACCGGCGTCTTGCAAGCACGTAACTTCGAGATTTTTCGGGAACGTCTTACTGCTGCCGGCATGGCAGAGCAGGCAGAAGAATTCTTCCGCTGCTCCGGCGCGCTTTCCCGCGAGTGCTATAAAATGGAGATTGAAGCTGCCATGCGTTCCCCGCATATTGCAGGCTTCCAGCTGCTGGATCTGCAGGATTTCCCCGGGCAGGGCACTGCACTTGTGGGAATGCTTAATGCGTTTATGGAAAGTAAAGGGTTGATCGAACCGAAAGAATGGCGCAGCTTCTGCGGCGATTGCGTTCCGTTGGCACGGTTTGCAAGCTATGTCTGGACTGCCGGTGAAGAACAGCGGATCCATCTTGCACTGCGCACCGCCAGACCCTATCTGAAAGCACAGACCATGTATTGTACCGTGCGGTGTGACGGCAAAGCCATCGCAGAAGCCACTACACTCATTCCTGCCTCTGCACCCGACTATCATGAGCTGGGCGGAATCGGATTCGGTCTGCGCAGCGATATCGTAGGCAAAGCAGAGCTGATCCTTTCTCTGCCGGAGGAAGATATCACCAATCGCTATGCCATCACGATCCTGCCTCCTGTGACAGCAGCTCCCCCCATGGCATCTGCCGCCGTTGCCGTAGTGCATACCATGGCAGAAGCAATGCCCTATCTGCAGCAGGGGAGCCGTGTTCTGCTGCTGCCTCAAGCCGTAAAAAAGCATATCAAAGGCTTTTACTGCACCGATTTCTGGTGCTTCCCCATGTTCCGCAGCATCTCCGAATCCATGGGGAAAGAAGTGCCGGTCGGCACAATGGGACTTTGTATTCGATCCGAACACCCCATTGCCCGTGCCATGTTCAGCGAAGCCTATGCCACACCACAGTGGTATGTTCCTGTTTCTCATGCCGATTGTGCCATATTGGATGATGCGCCTGCCGGCTATCGTCCGATCGTGCAGATGATCGATAATTTTGAGCGCAATCATCGGCTGGGATTGATCTTCGAGGCAAAAGTAACGCAAGGATCGCTGTTGGTGTGCACCATCCGTACCGAGGAATGTCCCGACGATCCCGCTATGCGTCTGCTGAAGAAAGCACTGCTGGATTATGCAGGCTCTTCCGCATTTGATCCGCAAACAGAGCTTTGCGCCACCATGCTTGCCGAAACGCTCTGCTGAATCGGGAAACTCCTCGTAAAAATTCCACAAATTCGAGAATAGCTCTTGCTTTTTTGAGCGCCTTGTGGTATCATATATTGTGTATGTTTATGCGATATTGCAGGCCTTTCGGCGCTGCGAAAGAACGGAGGATCCGATTTGGAAAAAACCAGTCTGATCTCGGTCATTGTACCGTGTTATAATGAAGAAGAGGTGCTGCCCCTTTTCTATGCAGAAATCACGAAAATTTCTGCACAGATGACGGACAAGCATCCTGAGCTGCGTTTTGAATATTTGTTTATTGATGACGGTTCTAAGGATCATACTTTGCGTGATCTTCGTGCTCTTGCCGTAAAGGATGAACGGATGCGCTTTATTTCCTTCTCCCGCAATTTCGGAAAAGAAGCGGGTATTTATGCCGGCTTGCAGAATGCAAAGGGGGATTACTGTGTCGTAATGGATGCTGATCTGCAGCATCCGCCGTCTTTTTTGCCTGTGATGTATGAAGCCGTGCTCAGCGGCGAATATGACTGTGCTACCACTCGTCGAGTCAGCCGCAAAGGTGAATCCAAGGTGCGTTCATGGTTTGCGCGGCTGTTCTATCGGATCATGAACAAGATCTCTCAGACCGAAATCGTGGACGGTGCTCAGGATTTCCGCTTTATGACCCGCCAGATGGTGGATGCTGTCCTCTCCATGAGCGAATACAACCGATTCTCCAAAGGCATTTTCTCTTGGGTCGGTTTTCGTGTCAAGTATCTGGAATATGAAAATGTGGAGCGTGCTGCAGGCACCACCGCATGGAGCTTCTGGGGCTTGTTCCGCTATTCCATCGAAGGCATCATCGGATTTTCCACAGCACCGCTTTCCATTGCGGTGGTGCTTGGTCTGATCAGCTGTCTGGTCGCCGTATTCATCGTCATTTTCACCATTGTCAAAACACTGGTGTTCGGTGAGAGCGTAGACGGATTCCCCACACTGATGTGTTCTATTTTCTTCCTAGGCGGTTTGCAGCTGTTCTGTACCGGTATTCTCGGTATTTACCTTTCCAAAACCTATCTGGAAGTGAAGCATCGTCCGATCTATCTCGTGCGCGAAACCGAGAAAAATATGCCTGCGCCAGCCGAAGCCGACGCTGAGCCTATCGCAGAGCAAGCATAAGCTTTCTCTCATCCGACAACATCAAAAACGCTGTTTTTCTTGATAACCAGCGTAAAAAAACAAGGAGGTCTTTTCCTTATGTCCAAACATAACATTTCCCCATCCATGATCACACAGGTTGCCGTGATCGCCGCCATGTACACCGCACTCACAGTAGTGCTTTCGCCCCTTTCCTACGGTATGATACAAATCCGCTTTGCCGAAGCCTTGATGATGCTCTGCATCAGCCGCAAGCGATGGTGTGTAGCATTGTCCATAGGCTGTGTGGCGGCAAATTTATTCAGCGGTATGCCGCTGGATGTGATATTTGGTTCATTGGCAACTGTGATCGCTGCTTTTCTGATGTATCGTATCAAAAAGCCGTTCCCGGCTTCACTGATGCCTGCTCTCATCAACGGCTTAATCGTTGGTGCGGAACTGTATTTCTTTTTGGATGTACCCTTTGTGGCAGCCTTTATCGGTGTCACGATAGGCGAGCTGATCTCTGTTGTGTGTATCGGCCTCCCTCTGCTGACTGCTGCAGTGCGATCCGATAAACTGCGAAAGATCTTGTATCCATCTGCAACTTAACCATAGAGGAAGGATGTGTCATAGCCTGTGAAGCGCCGCATAAAGCTGCTGATCCTTGTGCTGCTGGCCGCTATTCTCTGCCTGGCAGCCGCCATTGCTGCTATGGCGCTGGAAGGAAATAAGATCGATTCTCCTGCCGAAGATTCTCCGACCACGGAGAATGCCATACAACTCTATATCGAAAACGGTCTTTGGGGAATCCGCACACCCGGCGGCCGCGCGCTTACAGCACCAAATTGGTCCAGCCTGCAAATCATGAGCGATTCTGTTCTGATTGCAAAAGAAAGCACCGGCGGTAATCGTTTATATGGTATAATCAATCAGAAGGGCGAAACATTAGTGCCCTTTGTATACAGTGATATCACGCGGCAAGACCATGCCGATCTCTGGATCGCTTCTTTGCCGGATCCGGAAAAGAAGCAGTCCGTCTTTCATCTTTACCGCAGCGACGGCAGTCTCTGGTCGGAAGAGGCCTGGGAAGTATGTCACTACGAGAACGATCTGCTTTCGCTTCAGAAGGGAAAAAACTCCTACGAAGCAGCCCTGACAGCACATGGTCTTTCCTATCAATCATGGCATTCCGAGCATATCGTGGGCTTGCGCCGGCTGATCATGGAACCTCTCCTGCATGAAATACAGCAGGTTTCCTCTGCCAAAACTCTTCATGCACTGGGGGATGCGGCTGCCTATTTTCTCAGCTATCTGTTCGTTTCTCCGGAAACTCCTTTGGATCCCGCTTTGATCGGCAATGAGGATTCCGCCTCTCTGGCGTTATCAAGCGATTATCTGAACTGTCGTCTGGAAAGCGCCTATGTCAGTCGGATCCTTCCCAAAGAAACCACCGGATTCCCTTGCTATCTTTTGCAGATCCAAGTCCGGTATCAGCGTCTGGATGACCTGCATAACCCTATTGAAACCGTGCAGACCGCTATGTTTTTGACAATGGCGCAGAATGCAAACGGCTCCTTTGTTTATACCGAATTTCAAGACCCTCAAGCCGCACTTTCAGCAGCTGCACGCTTTCATGCTGCACAAAATGCTGCCCCTGCGGTATCATAAATTTCAATTCCAGCAGAAAGGATGATTTATACCATGAAAAAAGTTGCAGTCATTATGGGCAGTGACAGCGATTTTCCTGTCGTAAAATCTGCCATCACCGAGCTGAAGGCGTTCGAGATTCCCTTTGAGGCACATGTCATGAGCGCTCACCGCACACCTGCCATTGCCGCCGAATTCGCAGCGACTGCTGTAGAAAAAGGCTTCGGCGTTATCATTTGCGCCGCAGGCATGGCTGCGCATCTTGCCGGTGTCATCGCAGGACATACCACGCTGCCCGTTATCGGCATCCCCATGAAATCCGCTGCTCTGGAGGGCATGGATGCCCTTCTGGCAACAGTGATGATGCCCCCCGGCGTACCGGTTGCAACTGTTGGCATCGGCGGTGCATCCAATGCTGCGCTGCTGGCTGCACAGATCCTTGCAGTATCCGAACCGGAACTGGCCGAAAAGCTTAGAGCCAGAAAGCAGTCCATGATCGAAGGCGTGCAGAAAAAAGATGCTGCTTTGCAAGAGCAGCTTGCTGCATTGTAAGCACAGCGCAGCCAACTTTTATTTCGTTTATCGTTTACCCGATTCTATAACAACACTGTGGAGGAAAAACCTATGGAAAACATTGTCAAGGGCGAGCAGCTTTACGAAGGCAAGGCAAAACGTGTATTTGCTACCAATGATCCCGATCTGGTGATCGTGGATTACAAAGATGATGCTACCGCTTTCAACGGCGAAAAGAAGGGCACCATCTCCGGCAAGGGTGTCATCAACAACAGAATGACCAACTTCATGTTCAAGCTGCTGGAGCAGGCAGGTGTGCCCACACATCTGGTAGAGGAAATCAGCGATCGTGAAACGATCGTTAAAAAGGTTTCCATTGTTCCGTTGGAGGTCATTGTCCGTAATGTTGCAGCCGGCAGCTTCTCCAAGAAGCTGGGCATTGCCGAAGGTACTCCCTTAAAGCAGCCCACTTTGGAATTCAGCTATAAGAATGATGATCTGGGCGATCCCTTCATTAACGATTACTATGCACTGGGTCTCGGTCTGGCTACCAAGGAAGAGATTGAAACCATTACCCGATATGCCTTTATGGTCAACGATTTCATGGTGAACTTCTTCAAGAAAATGAACATTGACCTCATTGATTTCAAGATTGAGTTCGGTCGTTTCCACGGCGAAATCATTCTGGCCGATGAGATTTCACCCGATACCTGCCGCTTCTGGGACAGCACAACCCATGAAAAGCTGGACAAGGATCGTTTCCGCAGAGATATGGGCGGCGTGGAAGAGGCCTATCAGGAGATCATGAAGCGTCTCATGGGTGAGGCATAATATGGGCGGTCTCTTCGGTGTCGTTTCCCGGGAAGACTGCACAACCGATTTGTTCTTCGGAACCGATTACCATACCCACCTTGGCGCACGCAGAGGCGGTCTTTCCGTTTATGATAGTCAAATGGGCTTTCAGCGTTCGATTCATAACATTGAAAACGCACCTTTTCGTACTAAATTCGAGAAGGATGTCACCGAAATGATCGGTCGGATGGGCATCGGCTGTATCAGTGATACCGAGCCGCAGCCGCTGATGATCCGTTCTCATCTTGGCAGCTATGCACTGACGATTGTTGGCAGAATCAATAACATCGAGGAGCTGGTGGATGAAGTATTCCGTAATGGCGCAAGTCATTTTACCGAATCCAGCGGCAGTGTCATCAACAATACAGAGCTGGTGGCTGCTCTGATCAACCAATGCGACAACATCCCGGAAGGAATCCGATATGCGCAGTCGAAAATCGACGGCTCCCTGACTCTGCTGCTGATGACATCCGACGGCATCTATGCTGCCCGTGATCTCATGGGACGTACTCCTATGATCCTCGGAAAGCGCGAAGGTGCCTATTGTGCCTGCTTTGAATCCTTTTCCTATCTGAATCTGGGCTATCAATATGTCAGGGATCTTGGCCCCGGTGAGATCATATTCATGACCCCGGAGCATTGTGAAACCGTCATGCAGCCCAACAACAAAATGAAAATCTGTGCCTTTTTATGGATCTATTACGGCTACACGACCTCCTGCTATGAGGGCGTGAACGTTGAAGTGATGCGGAATCGCTGCGGTGCTCTGCTGGCAAAGCGCGATCAAGGCATCGATGTGGATTATGTGGCCGGCATTCCCGATTCGGGCAACGGTCATGCCATTGGCTATGCCAACGAAAGCGGCATCTGCTTTGCAAGACCCTTTATCAAATATACACCCACATGGCCCCGCAGCTTTACACCGGCGCATCAGTCTCTGCGCAATCTCATTGCCAGAATGAAGCTGATTCCCGTCGAAGCATTGATCCGTGATAAGAAGCTCCTGTTTCTGGATGACTCTATTGTACGTGGCACCCAGATGCGGGAAACCGTGGATTTTCTTTACGGTCACGGTGCCAAAGAGGTTCATGTACGCTCTGCCAGTCCGCCCAGTATGTTCGGCTGCAAGTATCTGAACTTCTCCCGTTCCAAATCAGAAATGGATCTCATTGCGCGTCAGGTCATTCGTGATTTTGATGGCGATGACCGATATCTCAACGATTACTGCACCGATGATACGGAACGATATCATGCCATGGTGGAGGAGATCCGAAAACGGCTCAACTTCACCTCATTGAAATACCATCTGCTTGCTGATGTCAAAGAAGCAGTGGGGATTGATCCCGATATGCTTTGTACCTATTGCTGGACCGGCAAAGAGGACTGATGTCCTTATGCCGCCATCCGGCAGGAATAGTAAATACGAAAGGAATGTTGCGGAATGGAACATGGAAAGAATAGCTATTCCGAGAGCTATAAAAAAGCCGGTGTTGATGTCACCGCCGGCTATCAGGCCGTAGAACTGATGAAAAAGCACGTTGCCCGTACCGTCACCAAGGGTGTGCTGGATGGCATTGGCGGCTTTGGCGGTTTGTTTGCTCTGGATGTCAAAGGTATGGAGGAACCGGTTCTGGTTTCCGGCACCGATGGTGTCGGCACAAAACTGAAGCTCGCCTTTTTGATGGATCGCCATAACACTGTCGGTATCGACTGCGTGGCTATGTGCGTCAATGATATCATCTGCTGCGGCGCAAAGCCTCAGTGTTTTCTGGATTATATCGCCTGCGGCAAGAATGTGCCCGAAAAGATTGCAGATATTGTTTCCGGTATTGCGGAAGGCTGTGTGCAATCCGGTGCTGCACTGGTCGGCGGCGAAACCGCTGAAATGCCCGGCTTCTATCCGGAGGATGAATATGATCTGGCAGGCTTTGCTGTCGGTCTTGTGGATAAGCAGAAGATCTTGAAGCCCGATACACAGAAGGCAGGCGATGTGCTCATTGCAATCGCATCCAGCGGTGTGCACTCAAACGGCTTCTCTCTGGTGCGTAAAGTATTCGATATCAACGAACAGACTCTTGCAAGAGAATTTGCAGATCTGGGAGGCACCTTGGGCGAAACGCTGCTTACACCGACCAAGATCTATGTCAAGCCGATTCTCTCTCTGCTGGAGCAGGTACCCGTAAAGGCGATCTCCCACATCACAGGCGGCGGCTTCTATGAGAATATCCCCCGCAGTCTGCCTTCCGGCATCACTGCACGGATCCCCAGAAATGCCGTACAGGTATTGCCGATCTTCGATCTGATCGCCCGTACCGGCAATATTCCGGAACGGGATATGTTCAATACCTTTAACATGGGCGTTGGCATGATCGTCAGCGTTGCACCCGAATATGCCGACCGTACCGTTGCCGCACTCAAGGCCGCAGGCGAAACCGCTTATATCCTTGGTGAGCTGTGCGAGGGCAATGAGGGCGTTATCATCGAATAAGCACGAAAGGATGTGTGCATATGGCAGACGAGCGTAATGTCGGATTCACCGAATCCGGCGAATGGATCGATCCGTTGGAGGGCGTTACACTCCCCGGCAAAAACATCATTGTACTGGTTTCCGGCGGCGGCACGAATTTGCAGGCACTGATCGATGCCCAAGAGCGTGGCGAACTGGGCGGCGGCTGTATCAAATGCGTCATCAGCTCACGTCCCGATGCTTATGCACTGGTGCGTGCCAAAAAGTATGGTATTCCCACACGCGTCATCCAGCGCAAGGCATTTCCCGATGCGGAAAGCTATAACAACGCCATGCTGGAGGCTTTTTATCAGGAATATGCAGATCTGATCGTCCAAGCAGGCTTTATGACCATTCTGGATGAATCGATCTGCCGCGCCTATCCCAACAAGATCATCAATGTACATCCTGCATTGATCCCAAGCTTCTGCGGCAAAGGCTATTATGGTCTTCATGTTCATGAGGCTGCGCTGGAAAAGGGCGTAAAAGTCAGCGGTGCAACTGTACATTTTGTCAACGAGGTCTGCGACGGCGGCCCGATCATCCTGCAAAAGGCAGTAGAAGTGCGGGCAGACGATACGCCTGAGGTGCTCCAAAAGCGTATCATGGAAGAAGCAGAATGGAAGATTCTGCCCGAAGCCGTGCGTCTGTTCTGTCAAGAAAAAATCAAGGTCAAGCACGGCCGTGTAATCATTTCAGAATAACAAAAAATACTGACTCGACAGCCTGTCCTATGTCAGTTTAGGAGGTATTTTCTATGGCTATGATTTCTTTGGCACAGGAGCTTCAGAACAACAGCTATCCCGGCAGAGGCATCATTCTTGGCCGTTCTGCCGATGGTATTTCTGCTGTGGCTGCCTATTTCATTATGGGACGCAGTGAAAATTCCCGCAACCGTATTTTTGTCCCCGATGGCAACGGTCTGCGTACTGAGGCCTATGATCCCAGCAAGTGCACAGATCCTTCTTTGATCATTTATTCGCCTGTTCGTGTTCTGGGAAACAAAACAATCGTCACCAATGGCGATCAGACCGATACCATCTATGATGGCATGGATCATCAGTTTACCTTTGAGCAGAGCCTCCGTTCCCGTGAATTCGAGCCGGATGCTCCCAATTATACACCTCGTATTTCCGGCATCATCCGTCTGGAGAACGATGGATTCAATTATGCATTGTCGATCCTCAAAAGTGCCGAAGGAGATCCTTCCTCCTGCCAGCGTTTTACCTACTCCTATCAGAATCCCATCGCAGGACAGGGCCACTTCATCCATACCTATGTAGGCGATGGCAATCCGCTGCCCAGCTTTGTGGGCGAACCCAAGCTGGTCTCTATCCCCAATGATATCGACGGCTTCACCTCCCTGCTGTGGAATAACCTGAATGCCGATAACAAAATCTCTTTGTTCGTGCGTTATATCAATACGCAAAACGGAACCGCCGTCAGCAAGATCGTAAACCGTTACGGTGCAGTGGCTGCGGAATAATTTTGACAAGCATTCCCTAACACATATACCGCCGCAAGGCGAGAAACGGAGCGTATTATCATGGAAAACGAACGCCTCTTGAAATATGGCTGCAATCCCAACCAAAAGCCTGCCCGCATCTATATGGCAGATGGCAGCGCATTGCCGATCACAGTGCTGTCCGGCAATCCCGGCTATATCAATCTGCTAGATGCCTTCAACGGCTGGCAGCTGGTACGTGAACTGAAAGCGGCGACCGGTCTTTGTGCCGCAACCTCGTTCAAGCACGTTTCTCCTGCCGGAGCAGCCATTGGTCTGCCCCTTTCCGATACCTTAAAGAAGATCTATTTTGTAGATGATCTGGGCGAACTTTCTCCCCTTGCCTGTGCATATGCCAGAGCAAGAGGTGCTGACAGAATGTCCAGCTTCGGTGACTGGATCTCTCTTTCCGATGAATGCGATGCCTGCACAGCACGCCTGATCGCCCGTGAGGTTTCCGATGGTGTCATTGCACCCGGATATACCGAGGAAGCATTGGAGATCCTCAAAACCAAGCGTAAAGGTAACTATAACATCGTGCAGATCGATCCCACCTATGAACCCGCTGCCATCGAGCATAAGGAAGTATTCGGCATTACCTTCGAGCAGGGCAGAAATGATCTTGCCATCAATGAAGAAAGCATGCTTTCCAACCTGGTAACCAAAAACACAGAGATTCCTGATGAGAAAAAGCGTGATCTGATCATTTCTCTGATCACATTGAAATACACCCAGTCCAATTCTGTCTGCTATGTCAAGGATGGTCAGGCGATCGGTATCGGTGCAGGTCAGCAATCCAGAATCCACTGCACCCGTCTGGCAGGCACCAAGGCAGATAACTGGTGGCTGCGTCAGTCTCCTCAAGTATTGAATCTGCCCTTCCGTGAAGATGTCAAGCGTCCCGACCGGGATAACGCCATCGATCTTTACATCGGTGAGGATTACATGGATATCCTCGCAGACGGCGCTTGGGAGCGTGTGTTCACCGAAAAGCCTCCTGTCTTTACCAAAGAGGAAAAACAGGCTTGGATTGCACAGAATACCGGTGTATGCCTCGGTTCTGATGCCTTCTTCCCCTTCCCCGATAACATCGATCGTGCCCATAAGAGCGGCGTAGAATATATTGTTGAGCCCGGCGGTTCCATTCGTGATGATATCGTCATCGAGCAGTGTGACCACTATGGTATTGCGATGGCATTCTGCGGTCTGCGTTTGTTCCACCACTGATCTGTTCTGTTATGATGTACGCCTGAGAAGAACGCTTCTTCTCAGGCTGCACCATACCTTACAGATAGGAATAACCCACCCGTATCATACGGCTTTACGCCGTTTCTTTGCAATTGCATGATAAAACCATCGTGTAATTGCAAAGGAACAGTGTTCCTTCCGATTACAAAACACCACCGAAAGGATGTTGAAGATATGAAAGTTCTCGTAGTAGGCAGCGGCGGCCGTGAGCATGCCATCATCATGAAGCTGGCAGAAAGTCCTCGTGTATCCAAGCTGTATTGCGCTCCCGGCAACGGCGGCATTGCCAAATTTGCCGAATGCTACCCTGTTTCCGCCACCGATCTGGACGGTATGCTGGCTCTGGCAAAGGAGCTTTCTGTGGATTGGGTGTTCGTTGCACCCGATGATCCGCTGGTCATGGGTATGGCAGATCTGCTGCGGGAAAACGGCTTCAAGGTGTTTGGCCCCTCTAAAGCGGCGGCCATCATTGAAGGCAGCAAGGTATTCTCTAAAAATCTGATGAAGCAATATAGCATCCCCACCGCAGGCTATGCGGTGTTTACCGATGCCGACAGTGCCATTGCCTATCTGAAGGAACAGAACAGCTATCCGACCGTCATCAAAGCTGATGGTCTTGCACTGGGCAAGGGCGTTATCATTGCACAGGATGAAAACGATGCTATCGCAGCAGTAAAAGCGATGATGGAAGACAAAATTTTCGGCGAAAGCGGCTCTCAGCTGGTGATCGAGGAATTTCTTACCGGCCCTGAGATTTCTGTTCTTGCCTTCACCGACGGCAAAACTGTTGCTCCCATGATCTCCTCGATGGATCACAAGCGTGCTCTGGATGGCGATCAAGGTAAAAACACCGGCGGTATGGGTACCGTTTCTCCCAACCCCTACTACACCGAGGCAATTGCTGAGGAATGTATGCAGAACATCTTCCTGCCTACCATCAACGCAATGAATGCAGAAGGCAGAAGCTTCCGCGGCTGTCTGTATTTTGGCTTGATGGCAACACCCAAGGGCGTAAAGGTCATTGAATATAACTGCCGTTTCGGAGATCCCGAAACGCAAGTCGTACTCCCTATGCTGGAGACTGATCTGCTGGATATTATGGAGGCTGTAGAAGCACAGACGCTGCATACACTGCCCATGCACTGGAAAAACGGTGCCTGCGCTTGTGTGATCATGGCAAGCGGCGGTTATCCTGCTTCCTATGAAAAGCATAAGGCAATTATGGGTCTGCAGGAAAACGGTCAGCACAGCAAAGCACTGATCTACCATGCTGGCTCTTTGCTGGAGGATGATGTTTTCTATACCAACGGCGGCAGAGTTCTGGGCGTTACCTGCAGCGCTGATACACTGGAAACCGCATTGCAGCGTGCATATGCTGCTGTAAAAGAGATCTCCTTCGAAGCTGCGCATTGGCGCACCGATATCGGCAAACGTGCTCTGGAGGCCGGACGCTGAATTGATCTATGTATGTACTCCCAGCCGGACAGGAGGCAGCCTATGGCGAATAAACAGCCAAAGCAATCGAAAAAGAATACCCCTGCCGTGAAGGAGCCCCAGCAGCGTAAGCCCGAACCCAAACGGCAATATACCTTGTTGGATTGTATGAAGCTGGGGCGTATTGCAAATATTTTATTTGTAGTTTTTATTATCCTTTGTCTGATCTATTATTATTCTTTTGCAAAATTCGGAAAATATGTAATCCCTTTTGAAGTTGTAGCCTATACCATTGAAATGCTTGCCTTTGCCTTTTTCACGCTCAGTGTAGTCTGGATGGATCGTCTGGTAAGGCAGCGGCTTCCGATGAAGATTCTGCTGATCGTCTATATCGTCGCAGAAGTCATACTGATGCTGCTGGAATTTGATTTCATTCCGCTGGACAGCTATAATGGACTTTCCCTCTGGCTTACCATCCTCCATACGCTCTTTTCAGCCGGAATTGCATTTTCCTTGCTCCTGCTTGCACCCGAAAGCAAACAGCTTCAGCGTACCATTATCCTTGTTTGCTCTGTTATGCTTGCGGGTATGTTTCTGGGCTTGGCAGGTTACCGTGTATATGCCAGCATCCTGCTCAATGCCTTTGCCTATATTGTCTTTTTCTCTATAATGATCCATTTGCTCCGCAATGAAGATGTCAGCGTGGATTGCTATGGCGACCGTGCCGAATCCAAAAGCTTTACTTCGACCATGTTTGCAGACTCTCCGCTGCTGGCAGAGCGACCCGAAAAAGAAACTGTTTCCCAGAAGCTAAAGAAAACAGCTTCTACTGTTGCTAATAAACTGACTCCCCAGGCCAATCCCAATACGCTGCTCACCGATACCGACAGCTTTGAATATGAATTCGGTGTGGATGAAGAAGATGATGACTGGGACGAGGACTGGGATGAGGACTGCGATTACGAGGAAGATGACGTATGAATCCTCGCTTATCCTACCTGCAAGAGAAAACAGCTGTGCTCACTACAGAGCCCGGCGTATATATCATGAAGAATCAGCAGGAGAAGATCCTGTATATCGGCAAAGCCAAAAATCTGAGAAACCGTGTTACCAGCTATTTTCGTGACCATCCGGATCACACCCCGAAAACTGCGAAAATGGTTTCACAGGTATATGATTACGATTTTATCGTAACCGGCTCGGAATATGAAGCACTGATTCTGGAATGTTCCCTCATCAAACAGCATAAACCGCCTTATAATATTTTGCTCAAGGATGACAAAGGGTATCATTATATCCGGATTTCACCGGCACCCTTTTCAAAGATCACTGCCGAGGTGCAGAATAATGGGGAAGGCGAGTATCTCGGGCCCTACATGAGCGGCTTTGTCACGAAACAAACGGTTAATACCGTCAATCGATTATTTCAGCTGCCGACCTGCGGCAAAAGCTTTCCTGCTGCTTTTCGCAAGCAGCGCCCCTGTCTGAATTATCACATCGGACAATGTATGGGCGTTTGCAGAGGCACTGTCCCGCAGCAGCAATATGCTCAGACCATTGCCGATGCCGTACAGTTTATCAAAAGCGGCGGCGATCATACCGTGACCGTATTGGAACAGCGGATGTATGCTGCCTCGGAACGGCTGGATTTCGAAGAAGCCGCAAAGCTTCGTGACCGTATTTCTGCCATTCGCCGTGCAGGAGAATCGCAGGATATTGTCGATGCTGTTACTGCTGATACCGATGTGATCGGCATGGCACAATCGGCTGATACGACCGTGATTTCTGTGCTCATGTATCGGGAAGGCAGACTCTATGACCAGTCATCCTTTTATCTTTCCGGCAATGCGCTTGCCGAACATCCGCTGGATGAGTTCCTTCCGCAGTATTACAGCAGCCGCATAGGACGTGATCTGCCCCGCACAATCCTGTTGGAGCATATGCCCACAGAAACAGAACTGCTCAGCGATCTGCTCCGTATGCGTGCAGGTCATGCTGTAACACTTTCTCTGCCGCAAAAGGGCATCCGTCACCGATTGCTGCTGCGTGCCAAACAAAATGCAAGCGAAAAGCTTTCACTGCAAATGGGGCGCACCGGCAAGGAGCTTCTGGCATTAGAAGAACTGGGGCGTGTTCTGGGGCTTAAACACCCGCCTTTGCGCATCGAAGCCTATGACATTTCTAATCTGTCTTCAGCTGCCATGGTCGCCGGCATGATCGTATTTGAAAATGGCAGACCGCTGAAATCTGCTTATCGCCGGTTCTCCATCCGAGAACAGGAAATACAGAATGATTATGCTGCCATGCAAGAAGTCATACGCCGCAGACTCACCGAATATCAAAAAGCACAGCAGGAAGATACCCCTGCCGATCCGCAGAAAAACAGCTTCGCAGTCTTGCCCGATCTGATCCTGCTGGATGGTGGAAAAGGTCATGTTTCTGCCATTGCACCCATTCTGGAGAAAATGCAGATCAGAGTCCCTTTGTTCGGCATGGTCAAGGATGACAAGCATCGTACCCGAGCCATAGCTACAAACGGCGGAGAGCTTTCACTTCGTGACAAGCAGGCTGCCTTCGCTTTGCTGACCCGTATCCAGGATGAAGTGCACCGCTATTCCGTGCAATATATGAAAACCAAGCACAAAAAAAGCAGCTATACGCTTACTCTGACAAAAGTAAAGGGTATCGGCGAAAAAAAGGCACAGCAATTGCTGCTGACCTACAAGACCCGTGCACAGCTCAAAGCGGCATCGCCCGAAGCACTGGCAAAAACTGCCGGTGTGAATATGGAAACTGCTCTGGCACTGCATCAGCTTATCTCAGAGCTTCCCGATGATTCATGCATCCAATGAAAAATTTTATTGCAGGAGGGAAATATTATGGAACCGTTAAAGCTTATGCCCGCATTTCAAGATTATATCTGGGGCGGAACTCGTCTTCGGACGGAGTTCAAAAAGCCCTGCGATCTGGAACGGATCGCAGAAAGCTGGGAGCTTTCCTGCCATCCATCCGGTCAATCTGTCATTATCAATGGCGTAGATAAAGGAACAACACTGAAAACCTATCTGGAACGTGACTGGAAAACACTGGTCGGTGCAGGTGCAGCACATTTTTCCAGTTTCCCTGTTCTCATTAAGCTCATCGATGCCTGCCAGGACTTGAGCGTTCAGGTGCATCCGGATGATCACTATGCCCGTGAGCATGAAAACGGCGAAAACGGCAAGATCGAATGCTGGTATGTTCTGGATTGCGAAGAAGGCGCTGCTCTGGCATATGGCTTCAACCGTGAGCTTTCCAAGGAAGAATTCCGCGCCCATATCAAGGATAACACCCTGCTGGATTATGTCCGTCTGGTGCCTGTTCATAAAGGGGATGTCTTCTTCATTGAGGCAGGTACACTCCATGCCATCGGTGCCGGCATTCTTATTGCCGAAATCCAGCAAAGTTCCAATCTTACCTATCGCATCTATGATTACGAGCGTCTGGACGCCGACGGCAATCCCCGTGAGCTGCATATCGATAAAGCTGTGGATGTTACCAAAACATGGGCTGCGCCGCCTCGCATGAAGCGCCCCCCCATTTCCTTTGACGGCTATACCTCCGCTATGATCGCAGACTGCGCTTACTTCACCTCATGGGAGCTGAATGTCTACGGTGATGCCAAATTCCCCGCCTCTGAAGGCGTGTCCTATACCCATCTGATGGTTACAGAGGGCGAAGCTGCTCTGGTATATGAAGAAGGCGTTGTCATGTCCATGGCACGCGGTGAATCCATCTTCCTGCCGGCAAACTTTGGTGCTTATTCTATCCGCAGCCATGGCTGTACCATTCTCTGTACAAGAACCATGCCGAAATAATCGCAAAAGGAGCTTACATCTATGAAGTATTATGTTGGTATCGATCTGGGCGGCACAAATATTGTTGCCGGTGTGGTCGATGAAACCTATCAGATCCTCAACAAGGCATCTATGAAGACCAATTGTCCGCGTCCTGCCGAGGAAATCGCTGCTGATATGGCCGCTTGTGCATTACAGGCCATCCGTGAAGCAGGTCTGACACCTGAGCAGATCGAATGGATCGGTATCGGTACCCCCGGCATTGCCAATTCCGAAACAGGCATCATCGAATATTCCAACAATCTGGGTTTTGTCAATGTGCCTATGGTAGAACTGATTTCCAAGGCAACCGGCTGTCCCGCATTCATCGAAAACGATGCCAATGCTGCGGCATACGGTGAATTTGTTGCCGGTGCTGCCAAGGGTGCCAACAATGCAGTCTGCATTACTCTGGGTACCGGCGTCGGCGGCGGTATCGTGATCGATGGCAAGATCTATTCCGGTTCTAATTTCGCCGGTGCAGAGCTGGGCCACATGATTCTGCAGCTGGACGGTCCGCCTTGTACCTGCGGCAGAAAAGGCTGCTTTGAAGTATTTTCTTCCGCAACCGGTCTGATCCGTATGACCAAGGAAGCCATGGAACAGCATCCCGAATCCATGATGCATCAGATGGCAGAAGAAAAGGGGAAGGTGACTGCCCGTATCGCATTCGATGCCATGCGTGCCGGTGATGCCGCTGCAAAGGAAGTCGTGGATTTCTATATTCGTTGTCTGGCTGCCGGCATCACCAATACCATCAACATCTTCCAGCCCGATGTACTTTGCATCGGCGGCGGTGTCTGCAATGAAGGCGATGCTCTGCTGCTGCCTGTCAAAGAACTGGTTAAGCAGGAAGTCTATACCCGTAATTCTCCCAAGAACGCCGATATCGTCATCGCCAAGCTGGGCAATGATGCAGGCATTATCGGTGCTGCATTCTTAGGACAAGCGAAATAATTCAGTGTAAATAAATGTGAATCGTATCGCCATCGACCATCGCATAACGCATTAAGTGTTTTGCGATGGTCTTTTTTTCTGCCTGTGTCAAATCATTCCACAAGGGCAGCGGTGTGTGTGCTTCATTGATTCTGACAGCAAGGCGCTGTTCCAATTCTTTACACCGTGTATCCAGCTGCGCGATCGCCTCTGCGATCACAGAGATCTGTGCCTGTTCCAATCGGATCAGATTCTGCATCAACTGAATCCGCCGAAGCCGCAATGCTTCCAGCTCTTGATTGACCTCCTTTGCAGCGACATGCGGTCCGGCTGCTCCATACTGTCCAAGCTGCGCTAACTGCACTGCAAGAACATCAGCCATAGCCTGCTCAGTTTCCTGCAAGCGCCATGTCGCACCTGCGCCCATACAGACTCCTCTCTTTTTGCCGCTGCACACCAGATATCGAGCGTATCTTCCCTGCACAACTGTCATAGCGCTGCCGCAATTGGCACAAAACAAGTTTCCGCTCAGCCATGTGCGCTGTCCGCTGCCAAGGGTACGGCGTGTACGACTTTTCCGCAGCTTTTCTTGACAAGCAAGCCAAAGCGTCGGTTCGATCAATCCCGTATGTGGTGCCGTAATGGCATAGGTGCCGTGAAGCGCCGTGAATTTTACATGATTCACCCGACGATCGGCGTACAGATAGATCCCGTGGTTCGCAGGCAGCGGATCGGGTGTGCACAAGATTGCACCAAGCTGTGCAAGATACGCATACACTGCACTGTCTGCCTGTGCGTAAACCGGATTGCGAAGGATCCTTGCCAAGGATGCGGCACTCCATTTCCCGCCCCGAGCCGTTGCAAAGCCCTCTTTATTCCATGCGGCAGCAATGGTGGAAAGGGAATTCTCTGCTTGTGCATAGCTTGCATAACAAGCATGGATCCTTGCGGCATTTTCATCTGCTTCCAGCATATGTGTATGTTTGCCCATCAGCAGAAACGGGATGCGATGATAGCCGATCGGAGGCGGCCCGCCGGTATTAAATCCGATTTTCGCCCGAGAAAATACGGCATCCCGTACCCGACTGCATATGGTATCCCGTTCCAGCTGTGCAAAAACCATCAGCAGACTCTGCATTGCCTTCCCCATGGGAGATGTCGTCTCAAAGCGCTCGGCCTGCGAAAGGAATTCTACGCCATACTGCTCAAACAACCGAAGCAGCTCTGTAAAATCCGCCAGGTTTCGGCTGATCCGATCCAGCTTATATACAAGCACCTGCCCGATCTCACCCTGTCTGACCGCCGCAAGCAAGGCCCGCAGACCAGGCCGTTGGGTATTTTTGCCCGAATATCCTCGATCAGAAAAAACTATCACCTGTGTTTTGCTGTCCAATACACTGCGGCAAAGCTGCTCCTGTGTCTCCAGACTGACACTGTCTGCCCGGTCTGCTGATTGTCTGACATAAATGGCAGTTTGCTTCATGATAGCCTCCTTTATGGTGATTTCTGTCTATGCAGATCGTCAAAGCCTCTGTTTCCATTTGGTTTTTGTGTAATATGCTACATGAAATAGGTGAAAATTCGTTAAAAAAGGGGCTTGAAAAGAACAGCAAGCTGTGATATAATTGTAATATATTGTGCGTGCATCGGATTCATACATAAGCCCGATGCAGAACAAGCCGGTGTTGTACCGCACCGCGTCTTTCCCTAAGCAAATTTTTTTCAAAAAAAGGAGCACTCTTATGAAAAAATTCGGTTTCTTTGATGACGCAAATAAGGAATATGTCATTCAGTCTCCGCAAACACCTTATCCTTGGATCAACTACCTCGGAACACAAGCATTTTTCTCACTGATTTCCAACACAGCAGGTGGTTATCACTTCTATAAGGACGCACGTCTCCGCCGCATCACCCGCTATCGCTACAACAATGTTCCGATTGATATGGGCGGCCGTTATTTCTATATTTATGATAACGGTACGATCTGGAATCCCGGCTGGTCTCCTGTCAAAACCGAACTGGATGCGTATGAGTGCCGTCACGGTATGGGATATACCGTTATCACCGGCTCTAAGAATGATCTGCAGGCAGAAGTGACCTTCTTCGTTCCGCAGGATTTCAACGGAGAGATCCAGCGTGTTCGTCTGACCAACAAGGGCACTGCCGCCAAGACCTTCAAGCTCTTCTCCTTTGTAGAGTGGTGTCTGTGGAATGCACAGGATGACTCCACAAACTTCCAGAGAAACTTCAATACCGGCGAAGTAGAGATCGAAGGCTCTACCCTGTTCCATAAAACCGAATACAAAGAACGCCGTGATCACTTTGCTTTCTATACCGTCAATGCTCCCATTGATGGATTTGATACTGACCGCGAAGCATTCTTAGGTCTTTACAATGGCTTCGAAAATCCGCAGACCGTAATGGCAGGCGAGCCTTCCAATTCCGTAGCAGATGGTTGGTCTCCCGTTGCTTCTCACTGCGTCAATGTCACTTTGGCAGCAGGTGAAACCAAGGAACTCATCTTCATGCTGGGCTATGTGGAAAATCCCGTTGCTGAAAAGTTCAATGCAGACGGTTCCATGAACAAATCCCGCGCCTATGCTATGATCGAGCAGTACAACACTACCGAAAAGGTAGAGGCTGCACTCTGTGCACTGAAGGCTATGTGGAACGATCTGCTCGGTAAGTATCAGGTAAAGTCTCCTGAAGATAAGCTCAACCGTATGGTCAATATCTGGAACCAGTATCAGTGCATGGTCACCTTTAACATGAGTCGTTCCGCTTCTTATTTTGAGAGCGGTATCGGTCGTGGTATGGGCTTCCGTGATTCCAACCAGGATCTGCTGGGCTTTGTACACCAGATCCCCGATCGCGCAAGAGAGCGTATCATTGATCTGGCATCCACACAGTTCGAGGATGGCGGCTGCTATCATCAGTATCAGCCTCTTACCAAGAAGGGCAACGATGAGATCGGCGGCGATTTCTCCGACGATCCGCTGTGGATGATCCTTTCCACTGCTGCTTACATCAAGGAAACCGGTGATTACTCCATTCTGGATGAAATGGTTCCTTATGATAATGATGAGTCTAAGGCTCAGACCATGATGCATCATCTGAAGCAGAGCTTCTATCATGTGGCTGAAAATCTCGGTCCTCACGGTTTGCCGCTGGCAATGCGTGCCGACTGGAATGACTGCATCAACCTCAGCTGCTTCTCCGATACTCCCGGCGAATCCTTCCAGACCTCTACCTCTCCGAAATACGGCGAGGCAAAGTACAGCCGCGTAGCAGAATCTCTGATGGTTGCCGGCCTGTTTACCTTTGCAGGTCCCGAGTATGTTGCTCTCTGCAAAATCAGAGGCGATGAGGCTGAGGCTGCCAAGGCACAGGAACAGATCGATAAGATGAAGGCTGCTATCATGGAGTATGGCTTCGATGGCGATTGGTTCATCCGTGCATATGATGACTTCGGCAAGAAGATGGGCTCCAAGGAGTGCGAGGAAGGCAAGATCTTTATCGAGCCGCAGGGCTTCTGTGTCATGTCCGGTGTCGGCAAAGAGACCGGTGCTGATCTGAAAGCACTGGCAAGCATTGATAAGTATCTGAACACCGAGCACGGTCTGGTACTGAACAATCCTCCCTTCACCAAGTATTACATCGAATACGGTGAGATCTCTACTTATCCGGGCGGCTACAAGGAGAATGCCGGCATCTTCTGCCACAATAACGCATGGATCATCTGCGCTGAAGCATTCGTCGGCCACGGCGATAAGGCATTTGAATATTACAGCAAGATCGCTCCCGCATATCGTGAAGCAAAGTATTCCGATCTGCATCGCACTGAGCCTTATGTATACGCTCAGATGATCGCCGGCAAGGATGCAAGCCGTCACGGCGAGGCAAAGAACAGCTGGCTCACCGGTACCGCAGCATGGAATTTCGTAGCAGTTTCTCAGTACATTCTGGGTATTATCCCCGATTGGAACGGCCTGAAGGTAGATCCTTCCATTCCGTCTGCATGGGATGGCTTTGAGCTGACTCGTGTATTCCGTGGCGCAACCTATGCAATCACTGTGAAGAATCCTGATCATGTTTGCAAGGGTGTGAAAGCTGTTACTGTAGATGGTAACGCAATTGAGGGCAATGTGCTGCCGGTATTTGCCGATGGCAAGACCCATACCGTCGAGGTTGTTCTCGGCTGATCACAAACTATCGAAAGCGGCATGGTGTATCATCCATGCCGCTTTTGCGTTTCGCTAACGAAAGGAGTCACTATGAATTTTTGGGATGTTGTCAGCAAAGGTGTCGGTGATCTTGCCGATCGGTTGGATGCCATTGCTGATCGGAAACATGATCGCTATGACACCGAGTTTTCCGTAATGGAAAAAGACTATTGCTGGGAGGATCTGGATTATCAAGGCAATTATACCATGCAGCGTCATGTTGTGACCGGCGTCTGCCGCATTATTGATCAGTTTCATACTGTGGTGGATCACGGTACACAAGCAGAAATGGAAGCTGCCATACAACGGCGCTCTGCCCGACCGGTTCTGCCTTCTGGGAATGGTATTGTCTTGCCGCAGCCTGTGGCTGCTCGTTATGGCGATATCATCGGTGTGGTACGTAAAAACGGCACCTATGAGCATTATGGCATCTATGTAAGCGATACCTGTGTGGTACATTATGCCGTCCCTGCCAGTGATCCTCTTTCACCTGCAACGGTACACTGCACCTCGCTGCGCTATTTTCTCCGCAATGACACAGAGTATTTTGTACTGGACTTTCCTCAGCCCGGCGCTCCTCCTGTGCGTGTAGGACAAAATCCTTCCGCCTTCACTGTCGATCCCGATGGAAACGGCAGCGATGATGCCGCCGATCATCTGGCACAAACCCTGCAAAACAGCTTCGGCTATCACTTATATACCCCCGAACAAACCGTTGCTCGAGCAAGAAGCCGTCTGGGTGAAGCAAAATACAATATGATCACCAATAATTGCGAGCATTTTGTCATCTGGTGCAAAACCGGCGTCAGCGAATCTATGCAGGTAACCGAGATGCTGCGTTTGCTGACAAGCGCTGCTCATTATCACTTCCGCAAGCCATTCCGTTGGTAAGATGTACAAAGTAATCACTCCACTTTTGTGCAACACGCCAATTTTCATGGAGCAGTGTAACAAATCATGCCAAAACCTACACTCAATAGACAGAAACCGGTTTTAGGGTGCTTTGAAATGAGGTGGTTCTATGTCTGATTCAACGGCGCTAACATCTGCTGCCCAAACTTCCGATGAAGCGGCATTTTCAACGCTGATCTCCTCGGCACAGCATGGGGATGCCACAGCCTTTGGCAAACTCTATCAAAAAATCTATCCTTCACTGTATCATGTATCCTATTGTGCCTTGCGCTCTTCGGAAGATGCTGCCGATGCCGTCAGCGATGCTGTGCTGGATGCGTTCCGCAGCATCGGCAGCTTGAAAAATCCGGAAGCGTTTCGCAGCTGGATGTTCAAGATCCTGACGGCAAAAATCAAACGCAAGCAGCGGGAATATGCACACGCACCGGTGGAGCTGACCGATGCGACCACCCCGATCGTTGAATTTGGATTTACCCGCCCGGAGCTTTCCGAGGCATTGGCAAAGCTACCCGATGAAGATCGGCTGCTGCTTTCCCTACAGGTGCTTGGCGGATATTCCGGAAAAGAACTTGCACATGTCTTTGGCAGCACCGCAGGCGCTGTGCGCAGCCGTTTGCTGCGGATCCGCCAAAAACTGCGTGAATTGTTATCCGATCCCAACGTAACAGAGCAAAGGAGTGAGCCCTATGCGTTATGAAGAATATGATACCGATGAAAAGCTGGATGCATTGCTCAAGGAAGAGCTAGCCCGACAGCCCGTGCCGCCGCAATTGCTGCCCGATGCCATAACAGAACAATTGCATTCACAAAAGAGAAACAGCATCATTCATAGTAAACAAGGCAATCGCCGTGCTTTGGCGGGACTTTGTGCCGGTCTGTTGATCGTCACCTGCATTGCCGGTGCACTGAATTATACCAAAAAGCCTCCGCTGAGTGCCGAACAATGCTATATGACACATGCCGGCAGCTATCATAAGCTCTATCAGCAGGTGCAGTATCTGGCATCCCTTCGCACACAGAATAAAAGACCTTCGCTCTTCAATTGGAATGCCAAAAAAGATGGAGCAACGGCTGCTCCGGATGCAAACAATGACCTTGTGTTCGAAGATGAGTTCTTCGATTCGTCTGAGCAAGAGGTCGTGATAGATAACATGCAGAACTCCGGCACCCAAGCCAAACCCGAGCATTCCGAGACCATCACCCAGACCCAAGGCATCGATGAGGCAGATTGCGTGAAAACCGATGGCAATGCCATCTATTATTTGCAGGGTAAAACACTTTGGTATGTCCCTGTTTCCCACGGCGATATCGGAGAGCCTATTCACATTGAACCAAACATCGAAAATACAGAGATCCAATTTGCTATCGAGCTGTATCTCCATGATGGCTTTGCAACCGTACTCTATGGCGCTAGGCATGCAAAGGATGACAATTTTATCGCTGCCGTCACTTTCACTGTCGGTGAGGATGGTGTTTTGCGGCAAATCGGTTCCTATCTGCAGGAAGGCTCTGAGCCTGTCACTCGTATGATCGACGGCACACTCTATCTGGTCACAGAAAAGATCATGCCTATCACCGATGATCTTTCTGAAGAGGATCTGCACGGATATGTCCCTCGCTGCGGCAATGAATCCCCCAATTATCTTGCAGCTGATGACATCTTTATTCCCGATCAATGGACCACATACAGTGCGCATCTTTCCTATACGCTGCTTTCCATTGTCGATGCCAAAACCGCATCTGCACTGGATCAAAAAGCATTCGCCGGCAGCGGCAATGATATCTATATGAGTCATAATGGTCTGTATTTGAATGTAGTCACAGAAGGAAAAACACGCATCACCCGTGTTTCCGTAGAAAACGATGCGATTACCCCTGTTGGTGTTGCAACGATCAACGGTTCTATCCTCAATCAGTATTCCATGAGCGAACATGATGGCGTTTTCCGTGTTGCAGCGCATTCCGACACCAATACCCTATATACCTTTGATTTAGAGATGCATAAGCTCGATGAGATCAGCTTTGCTCCGGGAGAGACCATCAAGGCTGTGAACTTTGTAGGAACACGAGGCTATGTTGTTACCTTCCTGCAAACAGATCCGTTATTCTCCATCGACTGCACCGATCCGGAACATCTTGTGATCGATGATGAATATAAGGTTTCCGGATACAGCACCTTCCTGTATCCGTGGGAAGATCTGCTGTTCAGCTTTGGCGTGGAACAGACCGATGCTGTCAACGGATTGAAGCTGATGATGTATGAAACTGCTTCCGATGGTACCCTCACCATGCAGGATGACTATGTATTCGGAGATCTGAGCGGTATGCTTCAATTTGACAGTCCTGCCGTATATGATTTCCATGCGTTGTATCTCAATGTGACAGAACAGCTGATTGGTGTGCCGGTTATGCTCTATCATTACAACTATGATCTCAATTATTGGACATGGGAAGATGTCTATTCGTTTACCTTCGATGGCTATCCGCTTGCCTACAATGGCTATTATTTCTTCCGCTATGAAAACGGTGCCTTTGTGGAAGCAGGTGCTCTGCCAATGGAATTTATGCAGTATGACAATGTCCGCTGCGTCTCGATTGAAGATCATGTATATTGCCTCAGCATGGGTCAGCTGGCTTCTGCCGATATGCAGACGTTAGAGGAATGTGACCGCATCACGCTTCCCTATTAAATTGAATAGGATGGAAAATAGAGAACGGCAGTGTATGAAACCGAATACATTGCCGTTTTTCTGTATATTTCAAAAAATCCTGTGCATACTGCCAACAGAACAAGCTGAAAAAAGGAGTATGTGCATATGAAACAGCCCAAGCAACCCTCACCGCAGGAATACCAAAAACTGGTACATGATACCGCGATCAAAACAAAATGGTATTGCACATTGCCAAAAGCATTTTTCATCGGCGGATTGATCTGTCTGTTTGGCGAGTGCATCACACAATTTCTTATGGGCTTTGAAATACCCAAGGAAGACGCAAGCGCATGGACCTCAGTCATTCTGGTGTTTTGTTCCGCTCTGCTCACCGGACTGGGATGGTATGAGAAAATCGCAAAGCATGGCGGTGCAGGAACGCTGGTGCCCATCACCGGCTTTGCCAATGCTGTATCCTCCGCTGCGGTAGAATCCAAAACAGAAGGATTTATCTTGGGTGTCGGCACCAAGATCTTCACCATTGCAGGCCCTGTGATCCTGTACGGCACCGCAGCAAGCGTAATTTACGGCGTGATTGATTGGCTTATAGGATTATTCTGAGTATACAAGCAGCGGCATTGATCCAAGACATCTGTCCCTTACCAATGCCGCTGCATCTTTTTCGCCTATAATCCACGCTGTTTCAGATCATGAACCAGCGCAACATAAAACTCCCGCACATCAAAGCCCTCAATGTTCTGACGATTCAAATCTATCATATCGCCATGAGAAATGCCACGGATTCCCTGCGGTGCGATCTGCGTATAGCGTTCACCCCATGCAAAGGATTTCTCACTGACCAATCCGTCATTTGGCCCATCAAAGTGCTTGACCAGATGATAAGAAAAATTCAACGGGAATTTTCCGCCTCCTGCCTGCAGCATCACAGAGCCGAAGCTCTGACAGAAAATCTCAGGCGGCTGTGGAAGCTCTGTGTGCAATGCAGTACAAAAGGAAGCGGAAAGGTCATGCACCGCTGCCAGAAAATCAGGATTGGCATCACCGAATTTCTTCAACGTACTGTTGTATCCAAAAGCAACCTTCTGCTTCACTTTCTCCGGAATTTTTGTCAACAGATAATCTGCAAACAAGCAGCCCCTGTGCGGTGTGTTGATGGTCGTCAGCGATGCCACATACGGCGCTGCATCCAGTTTTGCCAATGCATATCGGCAATCCAGACCACCTTTGGAATGCGCAATGATATTGACCTTTTCGCAGTGCTGCTCTCTGACGATCGCTTGGATCCGCGCTGCCAGCTCCGCAGCACTGTCCTCCACGGATGCAGCCGATTGATGGTTGCCGTAATAGATCACAGCACCGTTCTGCTCCAGCTCTCGGGGAACTCTGCCCCAGTAATTAAAATATTTCGCATCCCGAAAAAACACACCGTGCACCATTAAAAGCGGATACTTTGTCTTGCAGAGCTGCTGTTCCTTGCGCGCCAGATTTCGTTGTTCTTTCTGCACTTCAAATTGTACTTCCTTGGATACTGTTGTGAGGATCATGCCCAGTGCCGCCAGATTGGCAATGGGGATCATGCCGCAAAGCAGTCCGATCACTCTCTGCTGCACGCCTAATTGACTCGAAGTGCAATAGACACATAAAATCCCGTTCCAGAATACAGCCGCCTCTACACCAATACACAAAAGCAAACTCCAGATAAAATCCGCAGGACGATCGGGCAGATAATGTACCGCAACCAAAATCTGACAAAGAATCGAAAGCGGCAGAGATCCTAAAAATGCTTTCAGCAATATTGCGCCATGATTACAGATCATCAACCGCAGCTGTTTTGTTTGATATCCCTTGATCCCTGCGAAAAGAAGCATCATAAGGCACATCGGCACCAGCAAAAACAGCCATCGAATCTCCTGTGCCAACAAGAGATAACTATTTGCACTCGACGTACTGATTACAATTGAAATCAGTATCGACAAAAGATTGCGCTTGTTCATTTCACGTTCTGATCCTTTCTGAAACCCTCTGGTAACTGTATCTTACCAAAAACAAAGCATCCTGTCAAGAGAAGCTCCTTTATTTTGCGTTTTCGCCGCAAAGCTACTAAAATCCTTTTGAAAAGACAGGAAAACATTGTCTTTCTTTTTTTCTCGAAACAGGTGACAAATGTGGGAAACTATGCTATAATAATACTAATATTATCAAAACGGTGTAAACCGATCCCCTTGAAAGCAGAAAGGATCTATTTATATGGCAAAGAATACGAAAAAGAAAGGCTCCAATTCCGGTGCGCAGCAAAGCGCCCTTGGTGCACCGATGCTTCTGCTGGTGCTGCTGTGTCTGGTCGGCTTGGTTCTGGGTGTTTGGCTGATTTCCACCGGAAAAAGCGGCACCTCCGGCAACAGCCATGAAATCACAATGCAGACAGGACAATCCCGTACGCTGGAAACAACATTGACTGCCCCCTTTACCTGTTCGGTTTCCGATGATACGATCATCAGTATTGACGAAAAGCATCTGATGACCGCGCTTTCTCCGGGTACCGCTGTTATTGTTGCCCAAAGTGCTGACGGCAGCCGTGAAACATTTTATATCACGGTCTCCGGCGATCCCAACGCCACTCTGCCGCCACCTGCTCAAACCACCACGACGACAACGACCACCTTCTTGACAGAAACCACCACAACAACCACTACACTGGCGCCCGGTTCCGTTACCGGCATCGAACTGACCTTCAATGCGGTAAGTCTTAAAATAGGCGAAAGCAAAATGCCCATCGTTACGATGTCTCCGGAAAACGCTACCGATAAAACCGAAAAATGGACCTCCTCTGATGAATCTGTTGCTACCGTAGACTGGCTGGGCAATATCACCGCTGTTGGCGCCGGTATCTGTACGATCAGAGTCACCTCCGTCAACAATCCTGCCGTGTATGCCGAGGTTGCTGTCACAGTTACCGGCAATACAGCACAAACACCCGGGAATATTGAACTGATCGACGGTGTGACCTATGTGGATGGCATTCTGATCGTCAATAAAACCTATGCACTGCCCAAGGATTATGCTCCCGGCATCAATGCAGAAGCAAAAGCTGCATTCGATCGTATGCAGCTGGCTGCCGCTTCCGCAATGCTGGATATCAATATCGTATCCGGATATCGCTCCTATGCTACACAGGAAGCGACCTATACTCGTTTCGTAAACCGTGACGGGCAGGCTGCCGCCGATTTGTATTCCGCTCGTCCGGGTCACTCCGAACACCAGACCGGCCTTGCCTTTGATATCAACTATGCCGGCGATAGCTTTGCCAACACACCGGAAGCCGAATGGCTTGCCGAAAACTGCTGGAAATACGGCTTTATTATCCGCTATCCCAAAGGAAAAGAGCAGCTCACCGGCTATCAGTATGAGCCATGGCATGTCCGCTATCTGGGTGCCGATACTGCCGAAAGGGTATATAACAGCGGACTGACATTAGAAGAATATCTCGGCATCACTTCCCAATATGCCGAATCCGACAGCTGACCGCAAACACAATAAGCTGCCTAACGTGAACGGAAACGATCCTTGTCTCCGTTCACGTTTTTTATTGCCTCGAACCCCCGTCGACACACGGAAATCACGAAAAGTTGCACGTTTTTGCCTCTTGCAACGATATTGCTCATGGATTTTAGTTTGCATTAAGGATCATCCGGTTAATATTTGTGAAATGCGTACAAAAACCGACGCAAAAATTTGGCAGAGGGGCGTTCCGCATTTGTCCTAAATTGCTTGACATTCGGACAATATTGTGGTAAATTGGTATTACCATATTACATGAAAAGGGGACTGATCTCTATGAAATTGTTTCAAAAGCTGGTTTCTGCCGCACTGACAGCCTCCCTCGCACTGGGCGTCTGTACCTTTGAAGTGCCGGAAGCTTCCGCTGCAAGCAATGCCGTAGCATTGGTAGACAGCATGGGCATGGGCTGGAACTTAGGCAATACCTTTGATTCCGGCAACTGTAAGGGTTGGGTCAGCAATGATCCCTATGTAGACACCGAGGTAGGCTGGGGCAATCCCAGAACCACAGCCGCTATGATCTCAGGCATCGCCTCTGCCGGATTTGATACTGTCCGTATTCCCGTTACCTGGACCGAGAATATCGATGCCAGCGGCAATGTCGATCCCGATTACCTTGCTCGTATCAAGGAAGTAGCGGATTACTGCTTCAAAGCAGGTATGAAAGTAATCATCAACGTACATCACGATGGTGCTTCCACCAACAACCAGAACAGCGCTACCATCAATGCGACCCAGTCTTCAGTTGATGGCGCATGGCTCTGGCAGGGTTCTTCCCAGAAAGCCAAATTCAAGACCCTCTGGACACAAATCGCATCCTATTTCAAGGATTACGGACAGGATCTGGCTTTTGCCGGATGGAATGAGATCTGCTGGACCTACGATCTCAACCAAGAAATGGGACAGGCTTTTGTTGATGCTGTTCGTGCAGTAGGCGGCGGAAACGCCGATCGTCTGCTGATCATTCCCGCAAACAATACCAATCACGAAGCAGCACTGGCAAGCGGCTTTAAGATGCCTACCGACAGCGCCAATATGCTGGCCGTAGAAATCCACTATTACTCTCCGCCACCCTTTGCCATTGCAGAGCAGGGTACTTCTTGGGGATATTCCGCTACTTGGGGCACCGAGGCGGAAGTCGCCGCAATGAGAAACGATATCAACAGCCTCTATCAGAAGTTTGCTGCGAACGGCGTTCCGGTAATTATCGGTGAGTGCGGCGTTCTGACTGAAGAGGGCAAGGATAAGGAAGATATCCGTCTGTGGATCAAAACATTGTTTGAGACTGCAATTGGCTTTGACGGTATCTGCCCGATCCTCTGGGATTCTTCCAATGCCGGCGATATGAACTACTACAATCGCAACGCGCTCTCTTGGTTTGATCCGCAGCTGGAAACCGTATTCAAGAACATGACCGGTGCTTCTACCGATACCGCAACCTATTTCACCTATGATGCCGATAAGCTCTACACCCCTGCTTCCGGCGATCAGGGCGAATACTGGATGATCGATATCAAGCCTTTCCGCAATGCCGCCAAGATCATCGGCGTAATGGTCAAGGCAAAGGGTACGGCCTCCGGCAAAGATGCCTGCTTCGGCATTGCCGTTTCCTGCAACGCTTATTTCACTGAGGTGGATGACGGCAAGGATTACACATGGGTTTGCCAGCAGATCTCTTACGGCGCAACGATGGAATCTGCTCAGATCATGTTCGATGATGGCATGACCGATGCCAATGACAATGTTTACTCCAAAGAAGGCGAGGATTGGAAGCTTTCTTATGATTACCTCAAGTTTGAGTCTTGGTGGGTCAACAACGTCAGCGCATTCGAGATCGAATCCATCACCGTATTGTTTGATGCACCGGTCGTCATTCCTGATGACGTACTCAATTACGGTGATCCGTCCGCTACTACAACCACCACTACCACAACGACCACTACAACCACCACTACAACTACTACAACGACTACCACAACAACGACCTCTGAAGATATCAAGGTTCTCATCGGCGACGCCAACTGTGACGGCATTGTCAAGATCGATGACGTTGTTCTGTTGAACCGTTATGTCGCCGAGGACCCCGAAATCACCATCACACCCGCCGGCAGAAGCAACGCTGATATGTGCGATGGCACCCCCGGCATCAGTGCAACGGATTCGACTGCGATCCTCCAATTCCTGGCAAAAATCATTGATAAACTGGGCTAACAGATACAAAAACCGACTTGTTTTTAACAGGTCGGTTTTTTTATGCGAAAATCTTCGGAATGTTCTTGCCAAAATTGCGCAAATATAGTATAATAAGAATCGATTGAACTACTATTCCGTTTCATAACAGGAGGAACCCCTTATGTGCGGATTCACCGGATTCACCAATACGATTTCAGAGGCTGAGCGTGTGTTGAAAGATATGATGTATCGTATCCGTCATCGCGGGCCGGATGCCGAAGGATTCTATCTGGATGATGATATCGCATTGGGACACCGCCGCCTCTCGATCATTGATGTCACCGATCAGGGAAATCAGCCCATGTTTAATGAGGATCGTACTCTGGTACTGGTGTTCAATGGCGAGATCTACAATTATCAGGCACTGCGTTCCGATCTCATTGCCGCAGGACACCGATTCCGTACCGAAACCGATTCCGAAGTGCTCCTTCATGGCTATGAGCAATACGGTACCGCATTGCCGGAAAAACTGCGGGGTATGTTTTCTTTTGTCATCTGGGATATAAAAGAGAAAGCTCTGTTTGGCTGCCGTGATTATTTCGGCATCAAACCACTCTATTATGCCGAAATGGATCATAGCTTTTTGTTCGGCAGCGAGATCAAAAGCTTTCTTGCACACCCTCATTTCCGCAAGGAACTGAATCTCTCTGTACTGGAACAATATCTGACCTTTCAATATTCCCCCACCGAGGATACTTTTTTTCGTGGAGTGAAAAAGCTTCCTGCTGCCCATTGGTTCCGATATACTGCGGAAGATGGGTTAACGATCCAACGCTATTGGGATGTCCATTTTTCTCCGGACGAGCACCCGCTGCTGGATGACTGGGTCAAAGCCATTTCCGAAACCTTTCGGGATTCTGTCACAGCACATAAAATCGCGGATGTGGAAGTAGGCAGTTTTCTTTCTTCCGGCGTGGATTCCAGCTATGTGGCAGCTGTTGCCAATGTGGATAAAACCTTTACCGTAGGCTTTGGCACCGATGAGCGCTATAATGAAATCGGTTGGGCAAAGCAATTCTCCCAAGCCATTGGTAAGGAAAATCACAGCCATGTGATCACCGCCGACGAGTACTGGGATATGCTCCCCAAAATCCAATATCATATGGATGAACCGCTGGCAGATCCGGCTGCTGTCGCACTGTATTTTGTCTGCCGCTTGGCTGCCGCACAGGTAAAGGTCGTACTTTCTGGCGAAGGCGCTGATGAGATCTTCGGCGGCTATAATGTTTACAGTGAACCCAATTCCTCTGCCTATGAATCGCTGCCTGCCGGTCTGCGCCGCAGGATCGCTTCCATTGCACGCAAGCTCCCTGCCAGACGAGGTGTCAACTTCTTTATCCGAAAGGGTACTCCGCTGGAAGAACGATTTATCGGCAATGCCTATCTCTTTTCTCCGGCAGAGCGCAAATCTCTGCTGAAAACAGAAACAGATGCTCCGCATCCTACTGCTGTTACTAAGCCTTTCTATGCACAGATCCCCGATGCAGATCCCGTAACCAAAATGCAGTATCTCGATCTGCACCTGTGGCTGACCGGCGATATTCTGCTGAAAGCCGATAAAATGAGTATGGCAAATTCTCTGGAGCTGCGTGTTCCCTTTCTTGATCGTGAGGTCATGTCGCTGGCTGCTCGGATCCCACATCGCTATCGAGTTACAAGAACACGCTCCACCGATGAAAATACACCCTATATCACAAAATATGCCATGCGTCTGGCAGCAAAACAGGATACACCTCCCGAAACCGCCCGAACCGCTGCCAAAAAGAAGTTGGGCTTCCCAGTGCCCATTCGGGTATGGCTCAAGGAGGAGACCCGATATCAAACGGTACGCGACGCCTTTACTTCGCCTGCAGCAGAACAATTCTTCCATACCGAACAGCTGGTAACGCTGCTGGATGCACATAAATCCGGCAAGTCCGATCACAGCCGCAAGATCTGGGCAGTTTATACGTTCTTAGTCTGGTATGCCGTCTATTTCGAGGACGACATTGCACAATATCTTTGATACCCCCAATAACACTGACCGAAAGGAATGTGAAATGTATGGAAAGCCGCTATCCGCATTTTATTGATCTGAATGATTATCCCGTTACTTGGTGGAACAAGGTGATCAAGCTGGGTGCCGAGATCTATGCCCACCCTCAGCGCTATATTCAAGCCTGTGCCGGCAAGATCATGGCAACTTTGTTCTATGAGCCTTCGACCCGTACCCAGATGAGCTTCCAATCTGCAATGATTCGTCTGGGCGGCAGTATCATCGGATTTGACAATCCCATGAGTTCCTCAGTTTCCAAGGGTGAAAACCTCAAAGACACGACCAAGGTTGTCAGCTCCTATTCTGATATTCTCATCATCCGGCATCCCATGGCAGGCTCAGCAAAGGCTGCTGCACTTTCTGCCGACTGTCCTGTGGTCAATGCCGGCGACGGCGGACATCTGCATCCTACCCAGACTCTCACCGATCTGCTGACGCTGCATATGGAGAAAAAACGACTGGATCATCTGACCATCGGCTTATGCGGTGATCTGTTATATGGAAGAACCGTCCACTCTCTTTGCAAAGCACTGTCCTGCTATCCCGGCAATCGTTTTGTATTGATCTCCACACCGGAGCTGCGGCTGCCGAAGTATATCATCAAAATACTGGCAGCTTCCGGCTGTGAATATCGGGAAGAATCCTCTCTGGATGCGGCAATCGGAGAACTGGATGTTCTCTATATGACACGAATTCAGCGAGAGCGTTTTGCATCGGAAGCCGAGTATCTGGCACAAAAGGATATCTACTGTCTGACACCCGATAAAATGCGTCATGCCAAATCCGATCTTGCCGTATTGCATCCGCTGCCCCGCGTTGATGAAATCGCCGTCGCTGTGGATAATGATGAACGTGCCTTGTATTTTAAGCAGGCACAATATGGTATGTATATCCGTATGGCATTGATCATGACGCTGTTGGAAAGCAAAACCGTTCAGCCCCTTCTGCATGGCAAGGAATACCCTGAGCTTTGCTGCTGCAATGCCAAATGCATCAGCGGCAATGAGACTTATCTGCCTCGACGCTTTGTAGAAAAAGACGGCCGTATTCGCTGCGAATACTGCGAAGAACGTGCCGAACCGATTCCGGCGACCTAACAGAACAACAAACAAACGGCAGTGCTGTTTTCTCAACAGCACTGCCGTTTTCGTGTCATTTTCGCTCACAGATCGTTACTGATACTCCTCAATATAATCTACAATATCACCAACAGTTCTGATCGTATCCACTGCATCATCAGGAACATCCATTTCAAATTCATCAGAAATGGTCTTCATCAGCATGACAACATCCAACGAATCTGCATGCAGATCCTCTTGAATATCAGCATCCAATGTGATATCCTCCTCATCCACGTCCATCTGATCCAGAATGATCTCCTTGAGCTTTTCAAACACCATGAAACTCCGCTTCCTTTCCCTTTATAAGACAAAATCTCTGCGCAGCGCCCGTGCGCAACGCACATTGCTTATAGTATAGCGTGTTCGAGACAAAAGGTCAATATTTTTTCAGCAATTTCCTCTCTTTGACAACAGAAAATTACGCATTCAATTTTGATTTCAATTTGTAGATTTTGCACAAGCTGTGTGGTTTGAGACTGCCACACCGACAAAAGGAGATCCCCGCAAAGAAGATTCCTGCTCTTCTTTATGGGGATCTCCGCTGTATGACAATGCAATTGCCGTTTATTTCTTCAATCCTGCCAGATATTGTAAAATAGAACCGGCATCATTGGCATCCACTTTTCCATCGGCATTATGATCTGCATTATCCACCAGAAATGCAGCCGTTTCAATGGTCGTATCTTCTGCTACATAACGGCACAGCAATACCACATCATCGATCTTGATGAAAGAATCTCCGTTACAGTCGCCCTGTGTGCGCAGATCACCGGTGGTAGTCGTGGTCACGGTTGTACGAGTTGTTGTTGTGGTCGTGGTTGTCGTCGTGATCTTAGTACCGGCTGCAGGCAGCGTAGTAGTACCCACACCAGTGTTTTCTTCGGGCACAGTCGTATAGATGTAATCCTCGGACACTTGCACGATCCATTCGAGACTTTCCGTTGTACCGGCTTGGCCGCAAGTATAATCGGTGTACACCCTGACTGTATAGTAGCCTGCCACATTGGGATCATAATCCGTTTCGATCTCGAGCACCGGTGTCACATCATAATCACGTTGATTATAGTTCCGATACTCGGTCATGAATACCTTCAGCCCACTCAGATCCAACGGTTCGCCCAGTGCAAAGGTATCCCGATCCGGCTTTGATACCATGGTAAGCCGTGTTTCGCAGTATGCATTGGTTCCGACATAATAGCTTTCGCCCGCTTCATCGGTGATCCACGGATTATATTCGGGATAATAAGGCGAAGTCGTCACCAAAACGGGATGTGAAGTCGAATCATCAGGTGCTGCAGTAGTTTCGTCGGTAACGGTCGGAGGCGCCAACGCCTTGATATGGTATTCACACAGCAAGACACCCTCTGCATCATAAAAATACAGAACAGAACTGCCTTCGCTTTCAACAGCCACGATTCCGTTTTTCACCGTGCAATCAGCACCTGTTACCGTACAGGAAAGATCACAAAGCCAGTCATCCAAAGCCAGGTATTCACCGACATAAGCGTAGCATTCATAATAAACAATGCCGCTTTCGTCAGTGAACCGATTTGTCGTAAATGCGACAGTTGTCTGCGTTGTCGCCGCAGTTGTCGGTCCTCCGAACACAGCCGTGCTCACTGCAGTGGTAATCGAACCACTTGGATTGACAGTTGTACCGCCCGCCCCTGCATTTTTGCAGGCAGAGCAGATAAACAAGCCAAGAGGCGTTCTGACACCACTTCCTTCGGGAATACTTTCGCCACAGATATCGCAGTAATCCTGCGGCGCAAGGGTAGTGACCAGACCTGTGGTGGTGGTCGTTGTGGTGGTAGTAAGCGAAAGAGCATTGGCAACCGCAGGTTCAACCGCAACTGCCGTTGCAATCACGCTTGCTCCCAATCCGATACAGGTCAGCATTGCGATCATGCGTTCATATTTCATAGAGATCCCTCCTTTATCTGTTTGCCTTTTTGCGTCTGTTACTTGTATCTATATATTCGCAAAACGAACAAGAACCCTCACACTTTGATTGTAACACAATATGCAGATGTTGTCAATTCGTCATACAGCACACAGAAGGATCGAATTTTCTTTTCTTGATTGTGCAAAACACAGATTTGCAGCATACATTTGGCAAACATCGTAACAAGTACGCTTGGCGTGCATATACTATCACCATGATAGATGCCAAGTTCACTTGGCAATCAGAAAGGAGTTCCATTATGACCAAAGATGAGATCTTATCAAGAAGCCGTGAAGAAAACAAAGAGCGCGATTTATACAGGCTAAGTATTGATCGCAATGCGCAGCGTGTGGGCGTGATCGTGATGTATGCTGTGGCGCTGATTCTTACCATCGTTCATGTGATCCAGACCGGCAAGCTGAATTATATGCTGTGGATCGTCGCCTTATCCGTAGATACCGCTATGGATATTTACAAAGCGATCACGCTGAAAAGCAAAAAGGCGATCGTCTCTGCGCTTATCCTTGTCGTTGTCGATGTGGCAATGACGCTGTTTTTGTTCCGCGATCTTTATGAAGTGTGAGGTTGGCCATGGATGTGTCCCTTATACTGAAAAACCGCCTGAAAGAAGTGCGTGCCGAAAAGAAGATCTCTCAAGCAGAGCTTGCAAAGATGGTAGGTGTTTCACGCAACACCATCAGTTCCATTGAAACAGGACAGTTTCAACCCACCGCAAAGCTTGCATTGGTCTTAGCCATTGCATTGGATCTGCAATTTGAGGAGCTGTTTTTCTTTTGATATATACACGAACCCGCATAGTATCCGCTCCGTACGGGTCGCTTTGTATCCGCAAAGAAAAACCCGCATGGTCTGTTAAGACCATGCGGGTTCTTTGTAAACCGATTGGAAATTATTTGCCAGCCAGAGCGCTCAGGTAAGCATAACGATCGTTTGCAGACTTTTCAGCAGCAACGAACAGTTCCTTTGCACGCTCGGGGAAGGAACGGGTCAGAGCACTGTAACGAGCCTCGCCCATGATGAAGTCCTGATAGGAAGCAGTCGGAGCCTTGGAATCCAGAATGAAGGGATTCTTGCCCTCTGCAGCCAGTCTGGGATCATAGCGGAAGTTGTTCCAGTAGCCACACTCAACAGCCTTAGCCATTTCAGCCTGGCAGTTCTGCATACCGCCCTTGATGCTGTGCATCTCGCAAGGTGCATAGCCGATGATCAAAGAAGGACCATTGTAGGACTCAGCTTCCTTGATTGCCTTGAGAGTCTGATTCATATCAGCGCCCATAGCGATCTGAGCAACGTAGATATAGCCATAGCTCATAGCAATATCAGCCAGTCTCTTCTTAGCGATTGCCTTACCTGCAGCAGCAAACTGTGCAACCTGACCGATGTTGGAAGCCTTGGAAGCCTGACCACCGGTATTGGAGTAAACCTCGGTATCGAATACCATGATGTTTACATCCTCGCCGGATGCCAGAACGTGATCCAGACCGCCGAAGCCGATATCATATGCCCAGCCGTCGCCGCCGAAGATCCAAACGGACTTCTTGGAGAGGTAAGCACGATTCTCATAAATATCTGCACAGCACTCGCACTGATCCTTCACCTTTGCCAGCTCAGCAACCAGAGCATCGGTAGCAGCAGCGTTGGCATCGCCGTCATTAACGGTATCGAGATAAGCCTGTGCGGCAGCCTTCAGCGCATCAGCAGCCTTATCGGAGGCAAGGATACCCTTCACCTGCTCGATGAGACGATCACGGATTGCCTTCTGACCCAGATACATACCCAGACCATGCTCAGCATTATCCTCGAACAGAGAGTTTGCCCAAGCAGGACCTCTGCCATTCTCATCGGTGGTGTAAGGAGAAGTTGCAGCAGGACCGCCCCAGATAGAGGAACAGCCGGTTGCATTGGAAACATACATTCTATCACCGAACAGCTGGGTGATAAGACGTGCATAAGAGGTCTCGGCACAGCCTGCGCAGGAGCCGGAGAACTCGAGCAGCGGCTTCTTGTACTGGCTGCTGATAACAGTAGCGTTGGTAGCAACCTCAGGCTTCTCGGTTACGTTAGCAACACAGTAATCGAAAGCAGCCTGCTGTGCATCCTGGGACTCTCTGCTGACCATCTTCAGTGAGTTGGTGGGACATACGCCTACGCAGACGCCACAGCCCATACAATCCATAGGAGATACAGCCAGAGTGTACTTGTAATTGGTCTTAACGATCGGCTTCTCAGCCACCTTGGTCACATCGGGAGCGGCAGCAGCCTCTTCCTCGGTCATAGCAAACGGACGGATCGTAGCGTGCGGGCAGACGAAGGAGCAGCGGTTACACTTTGCACAAGTTGTGGGATCCCACTCAGGAACCATAACAGCAACGCCGCGCTTCTCATAAGCAGAAGCACCCTGCTCGAAGGTACCGTCAGCATGATCCACAAAAGCAGATACCGGCAGAGAATCGCCGTCCATCTTGCCAACAGGATTCATGATGCCGTTGACCATCTTTACCAGCTTTGCAGGACCGTTCTCGTTGACAGCAGCAGCCTCATCCACAGCAGTTGCCCAATCAGCAGGAACCTCTACCTTAACAAATGCAGTTGCACCGGCATCGATTGCCTTTTCGTTCATCTCAACGATCTCTTTGCCCTTCTTCATGAACTTCTGGGCCTTTTCCTTCATGTAGCCGATGGCTTCCTCAACAGGCAGAACCTTGGAGAGTGCGAAGAAAGCAGACTGCAGAACAGTATTGGTACGCTTGCCCAGACCGATCTCGGCAGCAATATCAATTGCATTCACGATATAGAGCTGGATATTATTCTTAGCGATATAGCGCTTGGTCTCAGCATTCAGATGCTCGCTCAGTTCCTCAGCGCTCCACTGGCAGTTAATGAGGAATACACCACCGGGCTTTACATCGTTGACCATCTTATAGCCCTTCAGGACATAAGAGGGGTTATGGCAGGCAACGAAATCAGCCTTATTGATATAGTAGGGGCTTCTGATGGGCTGATCACCGAAACGCAGGTGAGAAATGGTGATACCGCCGGTCTTCTTGGAGTCATACTGGAAGTATGCCTGAACAAACTTATCGGTGTGATCGCCAATGATCTTGATGGAGTCCTTGTTTGCACCAACGGTACCGTCGCCGCCCAGACCCCAGAACTTGCACTCGATGGTGCCTTCTGCTGCGGTATTGGGAGCCTCTTCCTCAGCCAGAGAGAGCATAGTAACATCATCGTTGATACCGATGGTGAACTGTGCCTTGGGAGCATCCTTAGCAAGCTCTGCGAACACAGCAAATACGCTGGAAGGAGGAGTATCCTTGGAACCCAGACCGTAACGGCCGCCGATCACCTTTGCATCCTTGCCGTTTGCAGCCAGAGCAGCAACAACATCCAGGAACAGAGGCTCGCCCAGTGCACCGGGCTCCTTGGTTCTGTCAAGAACAGCGATCTTCTTGGCAGTTGCAGGAATTGCAGCAACCAGCTTCTCTGCGGAGAAAGGACGATACAGGCGAACCTTTACGATACCGACCTTCTGACCGTTTGCATTCAGGTAGTCGATTACTTCCTCAGCAACGTCGCAGATAGAACCCATAGCGATGATGATACGGTCTGCATCCTCAGCGCCATAGTAGTTGAACAACTGATAGTTGGTGCCCAGCTTAGCATTGACCTTCTCCATGTATTCCTCAACGATTGCAGGAACTGCATCGTAATAAGCATTACAAGCCTCACGGTGCTGGAAGAAGATGTCGCCGTTTTCGTGAGAACCGCGCATGGTAGGATTCTCAGGATTCAGAGCACGCTGGCGGAATGCCTTGACAGCATCCATATCTGTCATTTCCTTCAGATCCTCATAATCCCAGATTTGGATCTTCTGCAGCTCGTGAGAGGTGCGGAAGCCATCGAAGAAGTTGATGAAGGGCACACGGCTCTTGATCGCAGCCAGATGTGCAACAGCAGCCAGATCCATAACTTCCTGAGGATTGGTTTCTGCCAGCATAGCAAAACCGGTCTGACGGCAAGCATATACGTCAGAGTGGTCACCGAAAATATTGAGAGCGTGGGAAGCAACGCAGCGAGCCGACACGTGGAATACGGTCGGGAGCAGCTCACCGGCGATCTTATACATATTCGGGATCATAAGGAGCAGGCCCTGAGAAGCAGTATAGGTAGTGGTTAACGCACCGGCATTCAGAGAACCGTGAACAGTACCTGCTGCACCGGCCTCAGACTGCATCTCTTCCACCTTAACGGTGGTGCCGAAGATGTTCTTCACGCCCTGTGCGGACCACTGATCAACATAATCTGCCATAGGGCTGGAAGGCGTGATCGGATAAATACCGGCGACTTCCGTGAAGGCATAGGAGACATACGCTGCAGCGTTGTTGCCGTCCATGGTCTTCTTCTTGCGTAAAATAGCCATGAGAAATATTCCTCCTGTTAAATATAATAAATTGGGAATCTGCGCGCACGAAAACGCTGCGCATTGCCGCAGGCGCAGAATTTCACATATTCATTATAGCACATTCTGCGGCGCTTGTAAAGGGATTCGATCGAATTTCGACGAATTTTCCCATATCAATTTGTGGCATAGATGGTAATCCTGCACAGCAGGAAGAAGATGTGGCTAAATTTAATTTGAAATTTTTGGATAATATGCCGAAAATATCCTGTTTTTTTGTCGTTCCGCAAAAAAACGGTTGACGTAAGCCTCGGCTTCGTGTATAATAAACGTAGTGTAAATAATGATTATCGTTATTTTCACTCGTTTTGTTGTCTCCTTTCTTTTGTTCTACACACATTGATTTCATCTCATTTTTGAAGGCAGGATGTGAATCCTGCTTTTTTTATTTTCTCTCGCAGAATGACATCCCACTGAAGAAGCATACTATAACTGTTCAGAATATGAAAGACACCACGGCAGATGCGATCATACAATCTTACGAAATCAAAGCAAAGATGCAGGAGGTCCGATTTGGTAACAACAAAGAAACAAAAGCGTAAAAGCACAAGGCAGCAGCTCATCAGCCAGATCCGGCAGGATCGACCGGCATTTATCGTCTGGTCGGTGCTGCGTGTAATCGTGATCGCAATTGCTGTCCGCTGTGCATTCCAGCAGCTCTGGGAGAGTTTACTATGCTGTATTCTCACACTGCTGCTGTTTATGGCACCCTCGTTCATTGAACGCAAGCTGCACATCAAGCTGCCTACGGCACTGGAAATCACACTGCTGATCTTTATTTTCTGCGCCGAGATCTTGGGCGAGATCGCCTGCTATTACCTTAAATATCCTTTTTGGGACACCATGCTCCATACGGTAAACGGCTTTTTATTTGCAGCATTCGGCTTTTGTCTGGTGGATCTGCTCAATGAAAATATGCGGTTCCGTTTTGCGCTTTCGCCATTGTTCCAAGCGGTCATGGCATTTTGTTTTTCCATGACCATCGGCGTAGCATGGGAATTCTTTGAATTTGGTGCCGATCATCTGCTGGGACTGGATATGCAAAAAGATACCGTTCTCACGCAGTTTCAGTCTGTCACACTGGATCCCACGCAAAGCAACGTCCCTGTGACGATAGAGGATATCACGAGCACAACCATCGAAACCGCCGACGGCTCCACCTATGTGATCGACGGTTATTTGGATGTAGGTCTTGCCGACACCACACAGGATCTTTTTGTGAACTTTCTCGGTGCCACAGTATTTTGTATCATCGGCTGGATCTATATCTACCGGCGAGGGAAGAACCGGATCGCAGCCGCCTTCATCCCCATTGTACGTCCGGCAGAGACTGTTGCCGAGGAAGGTTCGACATGACAGATCCTCGCCAGACACCGGAGCAAAAGGGTTGGCGTGTCTGGCTCAGAGCACTGACTAACCCACATCTGCTGATCTGTCTTGCGATCAGTTGGTTTCTGACCAACGGATGGGCGTATTGCTTTTTGAGCATCGGTCTATGCTTTGATATCAACTGGATGCGGAATACAGCCTCAGTTTATCTGGGGCTTCTATGGTTTCCGGGCACCCCCGAAAAACTGATCACCTTTGCTGTCTCGATCTTGCTGCTGCGGCTTTGGTTCCCCAAAGACGTGCGTACTCTGGCTTTTCTGAAGCAGAAGCAGCAACAACTGCGGACAAGCATCAAGCAGAAGTATCAGCGCTTTATTGCGTGGAAAAATCACCGCAGAACCAAGCATTGAGCCGAATGATCCGGTTCTGCGAAAAGAAAGGAAGTTCCGATCGTATGCCGCCTATAAAGGATCTGACACAGGGTGATCCGGGGCAAGTCCTCATTCGTTTTACGCTGCCGCTGTTTCTCAGTGTATTCTTTCAGCAGCTGTATAATATTGCCGACAGTGCCATTGCCGGTACCTATATCGGTGAAGATGCGTTGGCAGCCATTGGCGCAAGCTATCCGATCACAATGCTGTTTATGGCGGTTGCAGTCGGCAGTCAGATCGGCTGCAGCGTGGCACTGGGCAGACTCTATGGCAGAAAGCTGTTTCGCAGAGTACGCTCCTGCATCACTACCGCACTGATCAGCAGCACAGTACTCTCTCTCCTTTTGACCTTGTTCGGAGTGCTTGCAAGTGATCGGCTCATGCTGTTGGTGCACACACCGGAAAATATCCTCGAAAACGCAGCCTCATATTTGAAAATTTATACAAGCGGTTTTTTGTTTGTGCATCTGTATAATGTCATTACCGGATTGTTCAGCAGTCTGGGTGACAGCAAAACACCTCTGTATCTCCTGATTTTCTCTTCGCTGGGCAATATCGCACTGGATCTGCTTTTTGTCATTGTACTGCAACGCGGCGTTGCGGGCCTTGCATGGGCAACACTGACCGCACAGGCTGCTGCTTGCCTGCTGTCGCTGATGCTGATTCTGCGCAGACTGCATCAAATCCCCAAGGATGGAAGATCGCCGCTGTTCTCTTTCCGTGATCTGGGGGATATTCAGGCTGTCGCTGTACCCAGTATCTTGCAGCAAAGCTTCATCTCTGTGGGAAATCTGATCATCCAGACCTTCATCAATCCCTTTGGTTCCTCGGTGATCGCAGGCTATTCGGCCGCTATCAAGCTCAACACCTTTGCGCTGACCTGCTTTACCAATATGAGCTCCGGCATTTCAAGCTTTACTGCACAGAATCTCGGTGCCGGATCGCCGGAACGAGTCAGAAAAGGCTTTTCCGCAGCACTCAAAATGGCATGCGGTACCGCTTTGGTGTTTTCAACACTGTATCTGCTGTGCGGCAGCGGCCTGCTGCGATTGTTTATGAATCAGGAAAGCACACAGCTTGCATTGGAAACCGGCAGGCGATTCATGCTGCTGACTGCTCCTGCTTATCCCATTATCTGTATCAAAATCATTGCAGACGGCGTTCTGCGCGGCAGCGGCTCCATGGGCTATTTTATGACAGCTACCTTAGTGGATCTGGTGCTTCGCGTTCTTCTGGCATGGATCTTTTCCCGCATTTTCAGCGAAACCGGCATCTGGATGGCATGGCCTATCAGCTGGGCGATCGCCACTGTGCTTTCGATCATCTTTTATCGCAAAGGCGTGTGGCAAAAACACATCGAACGATCAAACACCCCTGCCTCATAACCTGTGATCCTTTCAGGCACTTCGTTTCCAAAGCGGAAGCGAAGTGCTTTTTATATTTACACCATCCAAAACACTGCTTGATCTTCGCTGCAGAACTCAGACTTGCAAAATCGTCAAAGTGCACAAATAAATTCGTCCTTTTTTGGGAAAACGTAGAAATTTCAGATATCGCTTGCAACTGATTTTTTCATGTGTTATAATATTTTCATTATTCGGTGTATCAGAGCTGCTGGAGTCGTGCTCACATATTCTGCACTGCTTTTCCGAAATCTTTAACAACGGTATTCGCAGCCATATACACACATAAGGGAGGATAACATGAAACAATTGGAAACCGGCAAAATTAAAAATGTTGCACTCGCCGGCCACAGCGGCTGCGGTAAAACCGCCCTCGCCGAGGCTCTGCTTTTTCAGGCGGGCGTAACTGATCGTCTCGGTAAGGCTGCTGAGGGTAACACTGTCTGCGATTATGATCCCGAAGAGATCAAGCGCAAATTTTCAATCAACCTCTCCCTTGCAAATCTCGAAGTAGGCGAGAATAAGATCAATCTGATCGATACTCCCGGTCTGTTCGATTTTGCCGCTGCCATGAACGAAGGTCTTTACGCAGGTGATACCGTTATCATTTGCGTTTCTGCAAAATCCGGCGTACACGTTGGTACCAAAAAAGCCTATGAAGCTGCTAAAAAGCGCGGCAAGCACGTTATGTTTGTCATGACCAAGATTGATGATCCCAACCAGGATTTCTATGCATCCATGAATATGCTCAAGGAAAACTTCGGCACGGCTGTCTGCCCTGTCGTTGTTCCCGAAATCGTGGATGGCAAGGTGAAGTCTCTGGTGCATCTGGGTCGATTGAAGTCCTATACATACAGCGGAAAAGGCGCTCCTGCCGTGGGCGATATCAATACCGATACCGTGCTCGCTGATAAGCAGGGCGTTTCTGCCGGTTCTCTGATTGAAGAGCTGTGTGAAGCTGTTGCCGAATCCGATGATGCTTTGCTGGAAAAGTTCTTCGAAGGTGAACCCTTCACCCAAGAAGAAATCAGCCACGGTATCCATGCAGGTATGCGTACCGGTAAGGCTATGCCCGTATTCGCAGTTTCCTGCGCAACACTCGCCGGTATCGATCTGCTGCTGGAGTTCACGAAATATCTGCCTGCTCCCAACGCTATGGGCGATATCAAGGCTACCGGCAAGGACGGCAAGGAAACTGCTGTTGCTATGGATCCTTCTGCACCCGTATCCGCATTCGTATTCAAGACCATCGCTGACCCCTTCGTCGGCAAGATGAGCTTTATCAAAGTCATGTCCGGTACACTTTCTGCCGATAAGGAACTGGTAAACGCAACGACCGGCGCTTCCGAGCGTATCGGCAAGCTGTACACCATGGTCGGCAAAAAGCAGACTGAAGTATCCAAGGCGATCGCCGGCGATATCGTAGTAGCCACAAAAATTGCCGCCAACACCGGCGATACTATCTGTGCACAGGAGCGCGTGATCGCATATCCTGAGATCGGCTATCCGAACCCCTGCTATCAGATGGCTGTTAAGGCCAAGGCTCAAGGTGATGAGGCAAAGATCTCAACCGGTATCCAGCGTCTGCTGGAAGAGGACAAGAGCTTGTCTTACGGTCTGGATTCTATGACCAAAGAACAGATCCTTGGCGGTCTGGGCGATCAGCATCTGGATATCGCCATGGCAAAGCTCAAGAGTAAGTTTGGCGTTGAAGTACTTCTTGAAGTACCTCGCATTGCATATCGTGAGACCATTCGCAAGAAGGTTTCTCAGCGCGGTAAACATAAGAAGCAGTCCGGCGGTCACGGCCAGTTCGGTGATGTTGTCATCGAGTTCGAGCCTTGCGACAGCGATACTTTGGTATTCGAAGAGCGCGTGTTCGGCGGTGCTGTGCCGAAGAACTTCTTCCCCGCTGTTGAAAAGGGTCTGCAGGATTGCGTCAAAAAGGGTGTTCTTGCCGGCTGTCCTGTTGTTGGATTGAAGGCTACTCTGGTCGATGGTTCTTATCACCCGGTAGATTCCTCGGAAATGGCTTTCAAGACCGCTGCTTCTCTGGCATATAAGGAAGGCTTGAAGCAGGCAGGACCTGTCATGCTGGAGCCGATCGGCTCTCTGGAGGTTTCGATCCCCGATTCCAAGACCGGTGATGTTATGGGTGATCTGAACAAGCGTCGCGGCAGAGTGCTGGGTATGGAGCCTGCCGGTCAGGGTATGACCGTAATTTCTGCTGAAGTACCGATGCGTGAGATGCATGATTTCGCAATGTATCTGCGTCAGGTTGCACGCGGCATGGGCGAATTTACCTTCCAGTTCCTGCGTTATGAACAGTTGCCCGCCAATCTGCTGGATGAAGTGGTTGCCAGCGTAAAGAGCAGCTCTGATGAAGAAGACTGATAAGCAATAACGAAATCCCTGCAAGGAAGATGCCTTCTTTGCAGGGATTCTCATTTTCTCGCCTACGGTTATGAAAAGCAATAAGCCAAAGAAAGCCGCTTTTGATCATTGCATCAAAAGCGGCTTTGCAATATTTTATATCAGTAAAAAAAGGCTCAAATTCATTCAGCCCGTCGGTTTCTGGGATAAAAAGGAACGAGGATCCGCATTGGAAAGCAGCATCCGCGGATTGCTTTTAATTCGTTTATAGTGCTCGAGCGGCAAAGCACGCTTGATTGCCTGCATCGCCTCAACCAACCGAATCTCAGATCCCAGTGTAGCACCCGATGCCACAAAATGAATAACATGATTGGCAAGCAAATACAATGCAAGCTTTCGGTTTGCATAATTTAGGAATCCACCTGCAGAAATTTGAGTCATGATGCCGGCTTCTCGCATCGCAAGGAAGTCCTCAAGGGAAAAAAGGTTGAAATAGCGTTCAATATCTGCAATCAAAGGAACCAGACCGGTTGCCAGCGCAATACGGTTGTGCAGATCATAAAACGAAGGAGAGAGCGGCTCATCCGGCAATTGCAGCAGTAAATATCGAGTATTCCATAATGCAAATCGCTGTGGTTCTCGCAATGTCAGCAGAGATTCGTGAAAAGGAAGCAGCGCACCCGGCAAAATCCGCAGCGGACGGATCGTATCCGTGCAGGATGCCTCTGCAAGATGGATGGCTTCCTCACGCTGGGCTAAAAATTCTGTATCTTTCTGCACTCTCGGATCAAAAAGCGGAGCAACGATCAGTGTTTTAATATTTTTCTGAGGATACGCTGAAAGTCGTTCCTTCGCCTCAGCAGCAGAAAGCACCGCAGATCTTCCATGCACCATGTTCGGTAAGACCTGTGCTGCAATATCAACAAACCCATTCATAGATCACGCCCCCTTCCTCGTAATTTCTTTGCAACAAAATGCACACAAAGTAATTATACCAAATCCAAACGAAAAAGTCAATGAAACAAAACTCTTTTTGTGAAATACTGCCAATCGAAAACAATGTATTTTGTCATAGAAATCAAAAAAGCAGAGGCGATCGGCCTCTGCTTTTTTGTAAAGATCAAATTTGCGCGGAATAGTTAGGAGCTTCCTTCGTAATATAGATGTCGTGGGGATGACTTTCCTTGAGACCGGCACCGGTAATGCGGACAAACTTTGCACGCTCATGCAACGTAGGAATATCCACACAGCCACAATAACCCATACCGGAGCGAATGCCGCCGCACAGCTGGAATACAGTATCAGCAACGAACCCCTTATAAGGCACACGACCCTCAACACCTTCGGGAACCAGTTTCTTGGCACCCTCCTGGAAGTAACGATCCTTAGAACCACATTCCATTGCGCCCAGACTGCCCATGCCGCGATATACCTTGAACTGTCTGCCCTGATAAATCTCGGTAGCACCGGGAGCCTCATCACAGCCGGCAAACAAGCTGCCCAGCATAACACAGCTTGCACCTGCAGCCAGAGCCTTTACAATATCGCCGGAATACTTGATACCGCCGTCTGCGATCACAGGAACATTATGCTTTTCTGCCACGCAGGCTGCATCATAAATTGCAGTGATCTGCGGAACACCGATGCCGGCAACGACACGTGTTGTACAAATGGATCCGGGTCCGATACCAACCTTAATGGCGTCTGCACCGGCAGCGATCAATGCCTCAGCAGCTTCTGCCGTGGCAATATTGCCGGCAATCAATGCAGTATCCGGGAAAGCAGATTTGAATTTACTGATGGCACGCATTATATTTGCGCTATGACCATGTGCACTATCCAGCACCAATACGTCAACCTTTGCCTCCACCAACGCTGCAGCACGCTCCAGCATATCGCCGGTCACGCCGATGGCAGCACCGCAAAGCAGTCTGCCGTTGGTATCACGGGCAGAATTGGGATATTTTACGGATTTTTCGATATCCTTAATGGTGATCAGACCACGCAGGATGCCGTTTTCATCAACAATCGGAAGCTTTTCGATTTTATGCGCACAAAGGATCTCCTGCGCTTGTGCAAGTGTTGTGCCCACAGGAGCAGTCACCAGATTATCCTTGGTCATAACCTCGCTGATGGGCAAATTAAAATCGGTGAGGAAGCGCATATCGCGGTTTGTAATAATGCCGACCAGACGACCGGTGGTATCAACGATCGGCACACCGGAGATCTTGTATTTGCCCATGAGATTGTCTGCATCATAGACAAAATGATCTTCTGTGAGGGAGAAGGGATTCACAATAACACCATTCTCGGAACGCTTTACCTTATCAACCTCTTCTACCTGCTGTTCGATGGTCATGTTCTTGTGGATCACACCAAGACCACCCTCACGCGCAATGGCAATTGCCATCTTGGATTCTGTCACTGTATCCATAGCAGAAGTGATGATGGGCGTATTCAGATAAACATTGCCGGCCAAGCGGGTATTCAAACGAATCATATTGGGGGTTACATCTGATTCGCCCGGAATCAGAAGCACGTCGTCGAAGGTCAGGCCTTCCTTTTGAAATTTGTTTGCATTTGCGAGCATTTTCTTCTTCTCCTTTTCCGCGTCATTGATTTGTCAGCTTCTCACAGAGAGCCTGCAAGTCCTCACGATTATAAAACTCAAGAGTCAGTGTACCGGTTTTCTTCTTGGAATGCACTTGAACTCTTCTTCCCAATAAGTCGCCCAACGTGATCTCCATCTCCTCGAAGAAGATCTCATCAGCCGTTTTCTGACGAGGCGCACTGGGCGCAGCACTTTGCTTCTGGGCGATCTGCTCGATCTCCCGCACCGTAATTCTGCCGTCGGCAGCACGTCTTGCACATTCCAGAAGCAATGCCTCATCCTTGATCGCAGCCAGCGCCTTGGCATGGCCTACAGTAATGGAACCATTCTCCAGATAATCCTGCACAATGGCGGGCAGATTCAGCAGCCGGAGACTGTTTGCCACCGCAGAACGGGAGCGTCCTACGGTTTTCGCAACATCCTCCTGAGTCATATGATACTGCTGCATGAGCGTCTGATATCCCAAGGCTTCTTCAATCGGATTCAGATTTTCACGCTGCAGGTTTTCGATCAAAGCGATTTGATAGACCTCATGATCGGTGAGATCACGGATAATGACCGGAACATCCGTCAGTCCGATGCGCTTGGCGGCACGCCAACGGCGTTCCCCTGCTACGATCTGATAGCGGCCATCCTCCAACGGCCGAACAACGATCGGCTGCAGCATACCGTGCTGTTGAATAGATTGCGCCAACTCGGTAATGGCTTCATCATCGAACTTTTTACGGGGCTGTGTGCGATTCTGCTCCAGATCGGAAACCCGGAGTGTTTGTACACTTTGCAGATCGGCAGCATTCTCTTGAAACAGAGAATCCAGACCGGTTCCTAAACCACCTCTTGCCATACCAATGCCTACTTTCTGTGAAATATGGAATGCTTACGTTGGGTTTCGACCACCAGAGGTTCTTTTAACAATTCATGTCCCAGCAGCTCATAAGCTTCGGCACCCTTGGAAAACTTATCGTAATAGTGAATGGGCTTGCCATGACTGGGCGCTTCGGACAAGCGGACATTCCGCGGGATTTTGGTTTCCAGCACCAATCCCGGAAAATATTTCTCTACCTCGGCAACCACCTGCAATGAAAGATTGAGACGAGCATCAAACATGGTGAACAGAATGCCCTCGATTTTCAATGCGGGATTGTATTTGCTTTTTACGATCTTTATGGTCTCGGAAAGCTGAGACAGGCCCTCCAGCGACAAAAACTCCGCAGTCATGGGGATCAGTACGGAATCGGCAGCCACAAGACTGTTCAGCGTGATCAGACTCAGCGAAGGCGGACAGTCGATAATAATAAAATCATAATCGGTACGGCAAGTCATCAGCTGCATTTTCAGCCGGCTCATACGGTTGTCCAGCTCGATCAGTTCGATTTCGGCACCTGCCAATGCAGATACCGCAGGAATCAACTGTACATTTTCATATCCGGTATCCACGATTGCTTCCTGGATGCGCACCTTACCGGTCAGCACATCGTAGCAGGAGCAGGGCAGATTCTTTTTGCGAACAGAAAATCCGGTCGTGGTATTGCCCTGTGCATCGGTATCAATGCAGAGCACACGCTTGCCCCGCATACCCAAATAGGCTGAGAGGCTGACAACGGTTGTTGATTTCCCGACGCCGCCTTTTTGGTTTGCCACTGCGATAATCTTCGCCATGCTGTCGCCTCCTTTAATTCCTATCATTATAGCACATTCATATGCAATTGTAAAGTGCATTTTGCAAATTCGGCAAAGTGCAAATAGTTCTCGGCAGGTTTTGCAAATTTTCCGGCATATGCCTGCAAATCAGACGCAATCTTACGTAAAATCAGCAAAAATTGATTTGTGAGATTGAATGAACTGCAAAAGGAAATATAAAAAACGGCAGAAAGGGATTGACAAATCACAACAGATGTGTTATAATATTCGTCGAGCCGATGTGATGGAATTGGCAGACGTGACGGACTCAAAATCCGTTGGTAGCGATACCGTGCGGGTTCAAGTCCCGCCATCGGCACCAAAGCATACAATGCCCCTTATTCAAAAGGGGCATTTTTCCTATATGCCGCATGATGTATTGCAGGTGTCCTTGAGGAGGCTATCCCAATGAAAAATCGTGAGCAAAGGCGTGCAGACGCCAGAAGAAAAACAATGGCACCGAAATCCGCTGACAAGAAGAAAAAAGTGCTGCGTATTATCGTGTTGACAGTTGTGGCGGTCATGGCTTTGGGTGTGATTCTGATGCCGTTCTGGATGTAATCCGGATACCGTTTCAAATGATCGAATACAAAGCAAAGCCGGTGTCTTGGAGGATACCGGCTTTTTTGATAGGAGAAATCGTATATGGCTAAATCAAAAATCCGTTATGAATGTACTGCTTGCGGCGCGGAGTATCCGAAATGGAACGGCAGATGCTTGAGCTGCGGTGCATGGAATGCGATTGAAGAACAGCTTCCGGCAGTGAGCTCGACAGGCAGCGGCGCAGCACGGCAATCACTGTCAGTTTCGGCACAGATCCGTGAGCTTGCTGAGATCGGCACCAACGATGACATTCGCTATGATACCGGCATCGGCGAACTGAATCGCGTTTTGGGCGGCGGATTGGTCAAAGGCTCAGTTGTGCTGCTGGGCGGCGAACCGGGCATCGGCAAAAGCACGCTGCTGCTGCAAATTTGTCAGTTCATGGGGGAAGCTCACTCTATTTTATATGTATCGGGCGAAGAATCGGCAAGGCAGATCAAGCTGCGTGCGCAGCGGCTGCATGTAGACAGCGAAAGCCTCTATCTGCTGACAGTGACCGATGTAGAAGCCATATGTGATACCATTGCAGAATCCGAGCCGGATGTCGTGATCATTGACTCGATCCAGACACTGCATCTTTCCTCACTGAATTCCGGTGCAGGCTCAGTGCCGCAGGTCAGAGAATGCACCAATCTGCTGCTGCATACTGCAAAAGCAAAGGAAATCCCGATTTTTCTGGTCGGTCATGTGACAAAGGAAGGCTCGATCGCCGGCCCAAAAGTTATGGAGCATATTGTCGATGCCGTACTGATTTTCGAGGGTGACCGCTATCAGAGTTGCCGTATCTTGCGTGCAGTCAAAAATCGTTTTGGATCTACCAATGAAATCGGCGTGTTTGAAATGTCCGATCGTGGCTTGCAGGAGGTAGAGAATCCGTCTGCCATGCTGCTGGAAGGCAGACCCTTGGGCGTTTCCGGCACCTGTGTCTGCTGTATGATGGAGGGCAGCCGTCCGATCCTGGCTGAGATCCAGGCACTGGTTTCCAAAAGCACGCTGTCTGCTCCCAGAAGGACCGCAACCGGCTTTGACTATAATCGTGTCTGCATTTTGCTGGCGGTACTGGAAAAACGATTGGGCTTGTATTTCGGTACATTGGATGTCTATCTGAATATCGTAGGCGGTTTTCGCCTGGATGAACCGGCAGGGGATCTGGCAGTTGCATTGGCATTGTATTCCTCGCTGATGGATAAACCCATCGTAGAAACCGTCATGGCATTCGGCGAAGTGGGCTTAGGCGGAGAACTGCGTGCGGTTTCCAATGCAGTTCAGCGTATTCAGGAGGCAGAACGTCTTGGCTTTACCATGTGTATTCTCCCCAGACAAACGCTGCGCACCCTGCAAACCGATCGTTATACTATCCGTCTGGAAGGCGCTTCCAATCTGAAAGAAGCATTCCGTATTTTGGAAAAGGAAGCGGCAAAAGAGTAAGCTCTTGCTTTATCCATCTTTCAGCGGCAAAACATCATTGAAATAGCGGCTTTACCGGAGATTGGGATGAGAAACGCAACAATCACAGTGACGATTTAACGATAAAAAGCGTTAAATCGTCAAAGCGCACAAAAACGAACTGCGCAAAATTCCAAATATCGGCACAGATTGCCACTTGATATGCAGGAAAAAACGTGCTATAATGTACAGCATAAGATATCTTAGCCCTGTTGTTTATATCAATTTACATGCTGCATCGTTCCCAGCGCAGGATCATGCAGAAGGAGAGTATTATGAATCGCATTGCTGCTATGTTTTTTACAGTTGAATATCGATTTTATGGCTTTATCTATTATTTCATGGGTAAGGCTTTTCGTGGTTTGACTGGTAATACCGTTGCGGCATTGTGCTGATCGGTGCAGGCAGATTGCTTGTACCGCAAAGCAATTCCAGATATGACGCAGAACGCTCACAGTCAAATCGGCTGTGAGCGTTTTTTTATGAAAGGAAAAGGAGTGTACTTACATGATCGTTGTATTAAAGCAAAATCCGGATCAGCAACAACTGAATACATTAATTGACTGGCTGCAGGAAAAGAATGTTGAAGTACATAAAAGTACCGGTGCACTGCACACCATTTTAGGACTTGTAGGCGATACCGCTGCCATTGATGAGGACCTGATCTCTGCGCTGGATATCGTTGAGGATGTAAAGCGCGTACAGGAGCCCTATAAAAATGCAAATCGCAAATTTCATCCCGAAAACACGGTGATTTCCGTGGGCAACACACAGATCGGCGGCGGCACGCTCACGCTCATGGCAGGCCCTTGCTCGGTGGAAAGCGAAGAACAGATCATATCCATTGCAAAGAGTGTGAAAGCAAGCGGTGCAACGATACTTCGCGGCGGCGCATTCAAGCCTCGGACATCGCCGTATTCTTTTCAGGGAATGGGAGCAGAAGGTCTGGAGCTGCTGAAGATCGCACGGCAGGAAACCGGTCTGCCGATCGTTACCGAAATTATGGATCCCGAGCAGCTGCCGCTGTTCAAAGATGTGGATATTATCCAGGTCGGCGCTCGCAATATGCAGAATTTCAATCTGCTGAAGCTGCTGGGCAAGCAGGAAAAACCCGTTATGATCAAGCGCGGACTGAGTGCAACCTATGAAGAATGGCTGATGAGTGCCGAATATGTTATGGCAGGCGGCAATCACAATGTCATCCTCTGCGAACGAGGTGTGCGCACCTTTGAAACCTATACCCGTAATATGCTGGATCTGGGTGCTGTACCGGTGCTGCGCAAGCTCACGCATCTTCCGATCATCATTGATCCCAGCCATGCAGCAGGCAAGGCATGGCTTGTGCCTCAGCTTTCGGTTGCAGCAGTGGCTGCCGGCTGTGATGGTATGATCATTGAAGTGCATAACGATCCCGAACACGCTGCCTGTGATGGACCACAGTCCATTCGCCCCGAAACCTTTGATGCGATTGCGAAAAAGCTGCATGGTCTGCATCAGTACCTTGCCGAGAATCCATAAATGGAAAGGAATATGGAACTATGAACATCACGATCGTTGGTTTGGGATTGATTGGCGGTTCTCTTGCCAAAGCAACCAAATCCCGTACCTTACATACAGTTATGGGCTGTGATCTGGATGAAGAAGTCAAGCTGTTTGCGAGACTGACCGGTGCAATCGACCGCAATTTTGATGCAGAAGCACTCTCGGAAAGCGATTTGATCCTGCTTGCCCTGCGTCCTCGTGCAGCGATTGCATGGATGCAGGAATATGCCCCGAACATTGCTGATACTGCGGTCGTTGTGGATATGTGCGGCACAAAGCGTACAGTCTGCGATCAGCTTGGCAAGATCGCAAAAGAGCATGGATTTATCTATGTAGGCGGTCATCCCATGGCAGGCAAAGAGCTCGGCGGCTTTGTAAATGCATCCGATACGCTGTTTGATGGTGCTTCCATGATCCTTACCCCCGATAGCAGCATAGATATGAAAACGCTGGAAATGCTCAAGAATTATTTTACCGATATCGGATTTGCCAATCTGACCTTTTCCAATCCGGAAGAGCACGATCAAATCATTGCCTATACATCGCAGCTTGCTCATATTGTATCGGGTGCATATGTCAAATCGCCCACCGCTGCCAAGCGCCGCGGATTTTCCGCCGGCAGCTTTAAGGATATGACCCGTGTTGCTCGTCTGGATGAAGAAATGTGGACAGAACTGATGCTGCAAAACAGAGATTATCTCTGCAAGGAGCTGAATACTCTCATTGAAAAGCTCAGCGAATATAAAACGGCATTGCAGGAGAATGATGCAGATGCTTTGCGGGAATGCCTCAAGGAAGGTCGGATTTGCAAAGCAAATGCCGGAGGAAACTGATAGAAGGAGATCGCCATGACAACAGTAACTGTCGGAATTGTCGGCACAGAATATCCGGTGATGATGGAAACCGGTCTGCGGCATCGCTGCGGCAGTCTGATCGCACAACGGATCAAGCCATGTAAAATCGCAGTGATTACAGATGAAAATGTAGCGCCGCTATATTTGCAAGAGGTAACCGCTTCTCTGGAGCAAACAGGTTTTTCGGTATTGCCTATCATCGTCCCATCGGGAGAAGGTTCCAAATCCTTTGCAACGCTGTCCACAGTGCTGGAGGCTATGGCAGCAGCAAGATTTACACGTACCGATTGCGCCCTTGCCCTGGGCGGCGGTATTATGGGCGATCTGACCGGGTTCGCAGCCGGCTGCTATCTTCGCGGAATTCCTTTTGTACAAATGCCCACAACGCTGCTGGCGGCTGTGGATGCTTCCGTGGGTGGAAAAACCGCTGTCAATCTGAATGCCGGCAAAAATCTGGCAGGATTGTTTTATCAGCCGCAGATGGTATTGTGTGATCCCGAATGCCTGCAAACGCTCAGTGCACATTGTTTGGCAGATGGCGCAGCAGAAGCCATCAAAACCGGCATTTTGGGCGATGAGGCTTTGTTTGCGATCTATGAATCGGGAAATCCTGCCGAAGCTTATGAGGAAATCATCGCACGATGCGTTGCATATAAAGCACATATTGTTGCCGAAGATCCCACAGAGCATTCAGTGCGCAAGCTGTTGAATCTGGGACATACCATTGGTCATGCCATTGAGCGTGCATCGGATTTTGAGATCTCTCATGGTCATGCGGTAGCAATCGGCATGGCATATATCACAAGAGCTGCCCGGAAACGAGGTCTGCTTTCTCCGGAAAATGCACAGCGGATTCTGACAACACTCCGACGCAACGAGCTCCCAACTGTGACTGCTTACACTGCCGAAGCATTGGATCATCTTGCAAAGGTGGATAAAAAGGCAGCAGGCGCTTCGATCACATTGATCCTGCCCGAACAGATCGGACAATGCCGTATGGAAACGATCGATCTGGATGCTTTGCACGGATGGATCGCCGATGGTGAACAGGAGGAACCTGCGACATGAATCTGATCGTATCTCCCGCCGTACTGCAAGGCGCCGTATGTGCAATCCCTTCTAAATCCGATGCCCATCGCAAGCTGATCTGTGCAGCCTGTTCGGATCAGGACAGCAGCATGCAGCTGCCAAAGCCCTATTGTGCCGATCTGCGTGCTACGATACAATGTCTGACAGCGTTAGGCGCTTCGCTGACTGAAACAGAGCAAGGCTTGCAGATCAGACCGATCGATGCCGATCGGCGTGCGCTGCTCCCTCTGCTTGATTGTGGAGAAAGCGGCTCGACCTTTCGGTTTTTACTGCCCGTTGCTATGGCTGTAACCGATACCGCATCCTTCTGCGGCAGCGGCAGATTACCCGAACGCCCCATTGACGCCCTGACAGATGTAATGCGTGCACATGGCATACAATTCTCCGATAAAACGCTTCCCTTTACAGCAAACGGCAGACTCCGCGGCGGCATCTATGCTCTGCCGGGCAATATCACTTCACAATATCTGAGCGGTCTGCTGATGGCTTTGCCTCATGCTGCCGAAGATAGTGAGATCCGATTGACCAAGCCATTGGAATCCGCAGCCTATGTCACACTGACCTGCAAGGTGCTGGAGAGATTTGGCATAACTGTCACACAAAAAATTGAAAACGATCTGCCTGTCTACGGCATCCAAGGTGCCCAAACACTGCATGCACCAAAGCAGATTACCGTGGACGGCGATTGGTCGAACGCAGCATTTTTCCTTGTAGCAGGCGCCATTTCCGCACCTGTTACCGTAACAGGCATATACGCCGATTCGCTGCAGGGAGATAAGGCAATCTGCGATATTTTGCGGCAGACCGGTGCAATTGTGGAACAATCACAAGATTCTGTGACGGTTTCCCCGCCCAAAGACGGCATTCTGCATGCATTTTCTGCGGATATGACCGAAATTCCGGATCTGCTTCCGATTCTATCGGTTCTGGCAGCTTGTGCGCAGGGACAAAGCCATCTGCATCATGCAGCAAGACTGCGGTTAAAGGAATGCGATCGGCTTACAGCAACAGCAAATCTGTTGGAGGGTCTTGGCGGCAAGGTCACAGAGCTTGCCGATGCATTGCTGATCGAAGGCACCGCTCTTTCCGGCGGCATTGCCGATGGCTGCAATGATCATCGGATGGTGATGTCTGCAGCGATTGCCGCATTGCGCTGTGCTCATTCGGTTACGATTTTGGGAACAGAAGCGGTCAACAAATCCTATCCGACATTTTTTGCAGATTATACGTCGCTGGGCGGCAAAGTCCTTGCGGCAGAAAAGGAGTGATGCAAGATGGCATCGGCATTCGGAGAACGAATCCGAATTTCCGTATTCGGAGAATCCCATGGGGGCGGTATCGGCGTAGTTGTTGACGGCTTACCGGCAGGTGCAGCTGTTTCCGAAGAAGAATTGCTGCAGTTTCTGGCACGACGCAAGCCCGGCGGCAGTCCTTTTTCAACACCCAGAAAAGAAACGGATCTGCCCACATTCCTTTCCGGATTGGTAAACGGCCGCACAACCGGAACGCCCTTATGCGCTACGATTGCCAACGCCGATACCCGTTCCGGCGATTATGGCGCACTCAGAGATCTGCCCCGTCCCTCTCATGCGGATTATACCGCCTTTGTGAAATGGCATGGTCAGGCAGATATGCGCGGAGGCGGACATTTTTCCGGCAGATTGACCGCGCCTCTCTGTGTTGCAGGCGGTATTGCACTGCAAATCCTCAAGCAGCGCGGAATTCATATCGGCGCACACCTGCAATCGGTAGGCAATGCACAGGATCTGCCGTTCCCCATGTATCCCTCTGCAGAGATCCTGCTGGCACCGTCTAAAAAGGCATTTCCGGTCTGCGATGATGCGGCGGCAGAGGCCATGCAGCAGGAGATCCTTGCAGCAGCCAAAGAACAGGATTCTGTAGGCGGTACCATCGAATGCATGGCAATCGGTCTGCCTGCAGGTCTGGGAGATCCCATGTTTGACGGCATGGAGAATCGAATTGCAAAAGCGGTTTTCGGCATTCCTGCCATCAAAGGTCTCGAATTCGGAAGCGGTTTTGCTTGTGCATCCATGCGGGGTTCTGTCTGCAATGATCCCTTCTGCATCAATACCGATGGCAGAATCATGACCGAAACCAATCACAGCGGCGGCATTCAAGGCGGAATCACCAATGGAATGCCTCTGCGATTTCGTGTGGCAATCAAACCGACTCCTTCCATCGGATGTCCTCAGAAAACCGTTTCTCTTTCCAAGGGAACGGAAGAGACTCTGGTGATTCAAGGAAGGCATGATCCTTGTATCGCACATCGGGCAGTCCCTGTGATAGAGGCCGTGACCGCTTTGGTACTGCTGGATTGTTTGTGTGAAGCGGAATAAAACAGAAAGGATAGTTTCCATGGAACTGAAAGACATCCGCAAAGAAATTGACAGCGTAGATGATCAGATATTAGCATTGTTTTTGCGCCGCATGGATCTGGTGCATGCAGTCAGCGAAGCAAAAAAACATGAAAACACCCCTATTTTTGATCCCGGCAGAGAACGCGCAATTCTGGAAAAGGTGCATCATGCTGCCGGCAAGGAATATGCTACACCGGCGCATCAGTTATTCCAGACCATGATGGAGCTTTCTCGCGCACAACAGACCGCAAAGCTGCATCCGGTTTCGGCATCCGGCACGATCCTGGAACAGATGATTGCCGCTGAGCAAGCCGTTTTCCCTGCCATGGGGCGGGTCGCCTGTTCCGGAATCGAAGGCAGCCATGCGCAGGCAGCTGCCGAGCACCTGTTCCCACGGGGCGATCTGGTGCATATGGAAGGTTTTCCGGCAGTATTCCGCGCCGTGAAAGCAGGCCTGTGCCAATATGGTGTTGTACCGATCGAAAACAGCAACAGCGGCTCGGTGCGTGCAGTCTATGATCTGCTGCGAAAGGAAAAAGCATATGTAGTACGCAGCATTCGTCTGGCAGTGCACCAAGTACTGCTGGCAAAGCCGGGCGTTTCTCTTTCACAGATCCATACCATTTATTCCCATGAACAGGCAATCAATCAGTGCAGCACATTCCTCGCTGGACTTTCCGGCGTGGATGTCATTCCCTGCACCAGTACCGCACACGCAGCAAAGCGTGTTTCGGAATCAAAGGATGCCGGCGTAGCAGCCATTGCATCCGAAGCCTGTGTGAAGCTGTATGGCCTTGCGTTGGTGCAGGATGGCATTCAGAATCACGATAACAACGGCACACGCTTTTTATGCATCACCAAGGATCCCATGGTGTTTGCAGGTGCCAATCGCATCAGCCTGATTGTGAGCTGTGCCAACCGTCCGGGTGCTTTGTATGAGATGATTGCCAAGATTTCGGCAATGGGCGTGAATATGTGTAAGCTGGAAAGCGCACCGGTATCCGGCAGTAATTTTGCTTATCGATTCTATCTGGATTTGGAGGCATCCATTCATCAGGAGGGAATCCCTGCTTTGCTGGCTGATCTGGAGCGCAGCTGTGAGTCCTTTGCTTTCTTAGGAAATTATACCGAATGTGCCGGCTGAATGTTGCCGCAGCATCCGAGAAAGGAATGTAAATCATGTCTGATCTGACTCCCTACGGCTTAATTGGCCGCAAACTGGGACATAGTGATTCTCCTGCGATTCATGCCGCATTCGGCAACCCCGATTATCAATGCTTTCCCTTGGAACCACAAGCGTTGGAAGCGTTCTTAGAGCAGCCCCATCTGCGTGGATTAAACGTAACCATACCCTATAAAATCACGGTGATGCCCTTTTGCAAGCGTCTGGATCCGCTGGCAAAAGCAATCGGCAGCGTGAATACCATGGTAAGAGAAGCCGATGGCTCATGGACAGGCTATAATACCGATGCCTATGGATTTCGATATCTAATACAGCATGCGGGCCTTTCTCTTGCCGGCGAAAAGGTATTGATCCTCGGCAACGGCGGTGCATCGCAAACGGTTCAGGCGATCGCCAAGCTGGATGGTGCGGCCTCCGTCACGGTAGCTTCAAGAGGGTCAGAGCATAACTATGATCATATGGAGCGTTATGCCGATTGTACTTTGATCATCAATGCAACCCCTGTGGGTATGTACCCCCACGCGGGAGACTCTCTTGTGGATCTGCAGATGTTCCCGCATTGTCACGGTGTTGTGGATCTGATCTATAATCCCTGCCGCACTGCATTGCTGCTGCAGGCAGAACAGCTCGGCATTCCTTTCGGCGGCGGACTTCCCATGCTGGTGGCACAGGCGAAACAAGCGGAAGAGTTATTCTTCCATACCGCCATTGCAGAAACTGAGATCGCACGTGTAGGAAATATGCTGCAGCAGCAAAGCGAATCCATCGTATTGATCGGAATGCCCGGCTGCGGAAAATCCACCATCGGCAAGGTGCTTGCAGCGCAAAGCGGCAAGCAGGCGATCGATCTGGATCGGGAAATCGAACGTAAGGCAGGCAAATCCATTCCGGAAATCTTTGCCGCAGAAGGCGAAGCCTATTTTCGTCAGTTAGAGCATGAGGCTGTCATGGAATGGACGCAAAAACGCGGCATTATTCTCATGACAGGCGGCGGTGTTGTATTGGATCACGCCAATCATGCGCCCTTGCGCAGCAACGGTAACATTTACTGGATCCGTCGTCCGCTTTCTATGCTGCCTACAAACGGCAGACCGCTTTCTCAGCAAAATCGCTTAGCAGAGCTGGAACAAGTACGCAATCCGTTATATGAATCGCTGTCTCAAACACAAATTGATAACATCGGCACACCGCAACAGGCGGCAGCCGAGATCTGGAGGGATTATTGTGCATATACTCGTTCTCAATGGACCAAATCTGAATCTGTTGGGCTTGCGTGAGCCGGAACATTACGGCACCAAAAGCTATGCGGATCTGATCGCTTTGTTGGAAACAGAGGCCAAAGCGTGTAATGTTACACTGGAATGCTTTCAATCCAACCATGAGGGTGCTTTGGTAGATGCTATTCAAAATGCATACGGCAAAGCGGATGGCATCATCATCAATCCGGCAGCATATACCCATACCAGCGTGGCGTTATTGGATGCTGTCAAGGCGGTCCAGATTCCGACAGTGGAAGTGCATCTCACAGATCCCGACACACGGGAAAACTTCCGTCATATCTCCTATATCCGTGCTGCCTGTATCAAAACCATTTGCGGCAAGGGCTTTGCAGGATATATCGAAGCACTGCATACCCTGATCGAGTATTGTAAATCATGAAATAACGACGTGTGATCGTTAGGATCACACGTCGTTATTTTTTGATATTCGGGAAAACAGTGCATAACAATATTCATCATACACTTCATTACTCACAGCCAAAAGCCGATAGTTTTGGTAGAGATCTGTAAAAGGATATCGTTCCTCCATGGTTTCCCCCATTTCCCAACGGATCACGATATAATCCGCTGCGGCTTCCGTAATGAGCCGTTCCTGCTCCTCATACATCAATGGCAGATGCTCTCTCGGAATATTCAGCCTGCAGAAAAAATCGCTTTCGGGCAAGGGGGAGTTGCTCATCAGATAAAATCCGCCATCCAAAAATCCATAATTCAGCAAAGTTGCATCCGACGTTTCTGCCATAATTTTTGCAAATTGAATCTGCGGATAATAAGAATCGGGTTTCTTTATAAAATAGAGGCAGTTGCCCGCTGCCAGCAAAATTGCAAGATAGCCTCCGCAGGCTGCGATCCGCATGGATCGGTCGATACGAATCCGCAGCGGATGCTGCCGGAACAGATACAGTAAAGCGATTACACCGATTGGCACAAATACACCTAAAATCAGCAGATAATAACGATATCGCACACCGCCGATAAACACAAACAAATATAAACAGCATAACGTAACCATGACGGCAATTCTTGAAAAGCGGGTCGGGGAAAGTGTTTTGCTGCGGCAAAAATATCCTGCACCAAACAAGATCAGCGGCATCATTACCGGATTCCAGAGAATATCCTTTGCAAAGAAATCGACGATCCGCTGCCATAGCGTAATGCTGCGAGGATACAGCGCAATATTGGAATAGAAATACACATACATCCAATCAAACAATGCACGATTTGCGGCAAAATAAATCAGCCACGGCAAGGATGCGATCAGCATCCCGCCCAGCACAAGGCCTGCCGCCCCCAATGCCGCACCCAAGCCTTTGCGCTGCCGCAGCATCAGCCCGACGAGAATACACCAGCCAATATAAAAGCCCAGCATCGTAAATTTGATCCACAACACGCAGCCGGCCAGTATGCCGTTTTTCAGAATGCGTCCTGCCGTCAGTCCATCAGCTTGTTCTTCGGCACGCGCCGCATACAGCAGATCAGAAAGCGATACCATCAGCAGCGGCAAACAATATTCCTCAGCGTTATCTCCGCGACTGTAACAAAATGCCGTTACGATCACCAAACCGCTGATCGCCGCTACGGGATATGCATAGTGTTCCGGCAGATACAGACCATTCAGCCTGCGGATCCCATAGAAAAACCAGATCCAACTTGCGATCTGCACCAGATACACGCCCAAAAAACGCATCTGCGGCAGCAATGCCGCAGGCAGATGCAGAGCATACAGCAGCGGTCCTTTTTGCTCAAAAATATCTGCATACAGTACAGCGCCGTCGGTCATTGCTTTGGCAACACTCAAAAAGCAGTTCTGATCCACCCCGGTATGCAGCGGGAACAGAAATGAGGTCATAGACCCGACAGTCATCAGTAATACCGCCAACAACAATGAAAATCCGAAAAAGGGAAGCTGTTTCTTAGCCAATCCATTCATCGCAGTGTCACAGCGGCAACCGAACAACCGGGCAAAGTCACAGTCAATTGCTCCTTTTCAAGTATGCAGCGTTCAAACGCGATCGGACATACCGCATCCGGATGATCAAAGGTATTATGGGCACGGCAATCGCCGGTAAGCAGCTTTGCATCCTGTATCTCGCAAAGATGCAGTGCACCGCAATCCAGCACCACAGTCTGCTCTGTCAGCTGCGGATTGCAAAGTGTGATCAGCGTGGTATCCTCCTTGCAGGAGGCAATCACAGATATCGCAGGCAAATTGTTTTCCTGCGGCACATCACCCAAAATCGTCAGCAATGCCGCATTCTGATGCCCTTGGAAAAGATCGAACACATGGTAAGTCGGCGTGCAAAGCATCCGATCACCCTCCGTGAGAATAAGTGCCTGCAACACATTGACCGTCTGCGCCAGATTCGACATTTTGACACGATCGGTATGGCGATGGAAAATATGCAGTGTGCAAGCAGCAAGAATGGCATCCCGCATGGTGTTTTGCTGATAAAGGCAGGATTCTTCGGTACCCGGTGTGGCATCATACCAGCTGCCCCATTCATCTACAATGAGAGCAACTTTCTTGTCGGGATCATATTGATCCATGATCTCGGAGTGTTTGGAAAGCAATACTTCCATATATAATGCTTTGCGAATGGTTTCAAGATATTCTTCATCCGTAAACTGAACCGCATCGCCTTTATGCTCCCATACACCGGAAGGCACCGTATAGTAATGAACACTCAAGCCCTGCATCATAGATGCATCGACTCTTGCCATCATCCGCTCAGTCCAATGATAATCACCGCCGCTGGCACCGCAGGCGATTTTCATCATAGGCTTGTGATCATAAGACTTGACAAAATTCTGCCAGCAGCGATAAAGATCGGCATAATGATCGGGCGTCATATATCCACCGCCGCCCCAGACTTCATTGCCGATTCCCAGATACGGAAGCCGCCAAGGGTCTTGTCTGCCGTTTTGGCGGCGCTCCAGCGTCAAAGTCGTATCATAAAAAGAAGTGACATATTCTACCCAATCTGCCATTTCCTGTACTGTACCGCTTCCCATATTGGCGGCAAGATAAGCATCACAGTCCAGCAGCTCGCACAGCCGGAAAAATTCATGTGTACCAAAGCGATTGGTTTCCAGAGGCCATCCCCAGATGGTGTTCACTCGTACCGGACGCTTTTCGGGCGCACCAATACCATCTCGCCAATGGTATGCATCCGCAAAGCATCCGCCGGGCCAGCGCAGCACCGGAATATGCAGTTTTTGCAGTGCTTCAATGACATCGGCACGAAATCCTTCTGCCGTTTTCTTGTTGCTGTTTTCATCGGCCCATAAGCCGTCATAGATACACCGACCGAGATGCTCCGAAAAATGCCCGTATTGCGCCGCAGGAATAATGCTTTCCTCTGATTGTGGCTGAATTTTGAATTGCAGCATAAAACGCCTCCTAAAAAATTCGGTTGAATCCTATCGTAATCGCAAACGACAAGGATCTTCAATATAAGTGAAGCCGAACGAAAGAAATCCGTCCGGCTGATAACATTCAATAATATTTGATCTCCTCGGCAAGCAATTCTTCATATTGCTCGAGGTTTTTGAGAATCTGACCGGTACCTTCGGCTACGCAATCCAGCGGATATTCCGCCACATATACAGGCATGCCGGTTTCACGATTGATCAGCTTATCCATACCACGCAGCAGTGCACCGCCGCCGGCAAGCGTAATTCCCTGTTCGATTACATCAGCAGAAAGCTCCGGCGGGGTATGGGCAAGGGTTTCATGAATCGCTTCAATAACACGTCCCAAAGGCTCAGAGAGTGCTTCCCGCACTTCATCCGAAGTAATCGTAATATTTTCCGGCAATCCGTTGAGCAGGTTTCTGCCGCGGATCTCCATGGTTCTTTCATGCTCCTCGGGAAATGCAGAGCCGATTTCCAGTTTAATGGTCTCAGCAGTGCGTTCTCCGATCAGAAGATTATACTTTTTGCGGATGTAGTTGACAATTGCCATATCAAAAGCATCGCCTGCCACACGTACAGAACGAGAAGATACGATACCGCCCATGGAAATCACAGCAACCTCGCTGGTGCCGCCACCGATATCAACGATCATAGTGCCGGTGGGGTTGAGGATAGAAAGGCCTGCTCCCAGCGCAGCGGCAATGGGCTCTTGGATCAGCTGTACAGGACGTGCACCCGCCTTTTCCGCTGCTTCCTTTACAGCACGACGCTCCACAGCAGTCACACCGGAGGGAATACAGATCAGCACACGTGCCTTCGTCAGGATCGTACCCTTCAATGCCTTTTTGATAAACTCCTGCAGCATGGTTGCGGCAATGTCAAAATCCGCAATCACACCGTCCTTCAATGGACGGACTGCGATGATGGAACCGGGCGTTCTGCCAATGATTTCTTTGGCTTCCTTGCCCACGGAACATACTTGATCGGTGCGCGTATTCACGGCTACCACGGACGGCTCGCGCATAATAATCCCCTTGCCGCGAACGAATACAAGGGTATTGGCCGTTCCCAGGTCAATGCCGATATATCTGGTGAACATGATCTGCTCCTTCTCGCTGATGTAATGGCAAATTCTACACAAAATCACATAAAAAACGGATTCGCCCTCTGACGTGGCGATATCCGGAACATTGTCTTTTTTTATTGTACCACAAAACAAAGCGAGGGACAACGATTTTTTTGTCCCTCGCAAATTTTCTCTGATTTTACCAAATTCGGCAAAAGTTTTTCACCAATTTTGCACAACGCCTGATCATTTTTGCTGCTGCAATGTAAAATTCCAGCTATCCTTGCACATTGTCAGCAGATCAGATTCGGCTTGCCAATGCAGAAGCTCTTTTGCTTTTTGAGGATCTGCAAAGGAGACTGCAATATCACCCGCACGGCGAGGCGCAATGACATAAGGCAGCGTTTTTCCGCAGGCCTGCTCATAAGCATGAAGCACTTCCAGCACAGAAGCACCGTTGCCTGTGCCCAGATTGATCGCTTCAAAGCCGCGATGCGTTTTTGCATAATCCAGTGCACAAAGATGTCCTTTTGCCAGATCCATCACATGAATATAGTCCCGCACACCGGTGCCATCGGGAGTATCGTAATCATCACCGTATACACTGAGCCGTTCCAGCGTACCTTCTGCGACTCTTGCAACATAAGGCACCAGATTATTGGGGATCCCATTGGGATTTTCACCGATCAGTCCCGAAGGATGTGCGCCAATAGGATTGAAATACCGCAATGCAACGATCGCCCAATCCGGATCCGCAGCAGCAGTATCCATTAAGATCTGCTCGATCATCTGCTTTGTCCACCCATAGGGATTGGTTGCAGAGGTTGGCATATCCTCCGTGAAGGGTGCCGTATTATGCATGCCATACACAGTGGCAGAACTGGAAAACACAATGGTTTTACAGCCGTTTTCCGCCATAGCACGCAGCAGATGCAGTGTGCCGGTCAGATTGTTGTGATAATAAGTCAGCGGGATTTTGCAGGATTCCCCCACAGCCTTCAGTCCGGCAAAATGGATTACTGCATCCACTTGCTCGGAAGCGAAAAATGACGAAACTGCCGCCGCATCACAAAGATCCAGCTGTGCCAGTGCAGGACGGATTCCGGTGATGGCTGCGATATGATCCAATGCTTCGGGTTTGCTGTTGCAGAAATTATCCAGCACAGTAACCTGTGCACCGGCTTGCAGCAGCGCAACACAGCAATGGCTGCCGATGAAGCCTGCACCGCCGGTAACAACGATACGTGACATGAAAACATACTCCTTTCAAATTACGGCAGTTTGGAATCGGGTAACGCATTCTTCCTTGACCAGCGCCTCCAGTTCCGAAGAAAGATGATGTTCAGAATCGAATTCATTGCCAAATTGTGCTGCGATTATCTGATATTCGGCATAGAGCGGTGTTTCTCGGTATTGCTGCAGCAGCAACGGCAACGGCTGCCCCTGCTGCTCGATACGGGCGATTCCCAAACAAAGCGCGATATTGACCTCCTTGCGGCTGCCGACACATTCAAACGGCTTATTGGGCAGCAGTCCGCACAGCTCCTTCAGCACATCAGAAAGCGAAGGCAAATTCAGCAGGTCGGCACCCAGCAATTGTGCGATGCGTTCATAAGACAAAAACGGCAGCAAAATCACTGCGACAAATAAACATTTTGCGCAATGCCCACACCAGCGATCCTGCTTTGCACCGACATTGCAGCTGCGGAAGCATTCGTGATAAGCAGATGGCAGCGAAGCAAAATATCGTGCGATCTGAAACTCCGTCAGCGGACGCAGCAAGCTGAAATATTGTACACCGCTATGCAGAAATTCCTGCTCATAGACAAAGAAATCATGCTCAAAGGCAAAGCTTTTGGAGTATTGGTGATTGACCTCCGCCTCACTGACCGTTGCCTCACAGGCAGAGGATTCATTAGAGAGAATAACCGTTTTCAATCCATGAAGATATGCAGTAAGGACTGCACCGAATGCAACGATTGCAGAAAACGGTGTGTGCCCATTGAGAAAGCCTTGTGCATTACAGCGAAGCATATTGGGATCCAATGTACGGGAAACCTCAATGATATTTTCCTGTGTGATTCCCGCAAGTGCTGCGGCTTTTACAGAGGAATCCCGATGGTTGATGAGAAATACTTTGGAATCGGCATGAAAATCCCGCAAAAGATGCAAAGAAACAATGGAATCCTTGCCGCCGCCTACGGGGATCAGTCTGCCGGAAAGCGGTCTTGGGGAGGGCAGCACAGAAAGCGGTGTTCCCTCGGAGTGAATGGTCATAAACTGCGCAAAATCCACAGCAATGCCATTACGATAAAAAAACTCGCCCAAACCGCCGAAATACAATGTTTTCCACCATTTGCACTGGGCATCTGTCAATGCGCCGCAAAGAATCCGCACTGTAGGGGAACAGGTGATCTTCCAATAGCTGACAAGCTCTGTAAGGCCCAGCGAAAACACCATGCGCTGCAAGGCAAGATCCTGCTGCAAGGCTTTTGCAGTCGTACAAGGGATTCGCCAGCGAGGATGAAATTCACACAAGCCGCTGATCGCAAAATCATATTCGATTTCCAGAGCATCATCCTCGGCATGAATGGTATATCCCTTGTAAAGAAATTCGGGATAGTTTTTTCGCAGATCGGAAAAGGTCATAAAAACTCCCTTCAGCATCAGAGCAATTCTGCGGAAAATGCCGCAAAACCGTAAGCAGGCAGTACAATTTGATCGCCCTGAGGAGTGCCATACAATGACTGCAGTGCGGTGAATTGCGAAGTGATCTCTTCCACGCCAAGTGAAACAGTCACATCATGCTCTGCACGATTGAGTGCGATGAGTACCGCCTTGCGCTGTGGTTCATGCAGTCTGGCAAATATCATAAAATCCTCTGACAGAACAACAAACCGCAGCTTGCCGTCTGTGAATACATCATAGGAATGTCGGAGCGCGGAAAGCTGTTGCGTAAATGCGATCAGTTCCTGATCCTCCTGTCCCCATGGGAAACAGCGCCGGTTAAAGGGATCGGCATAGCCATCCAGGCCGGCTTCATCACCATAATAAATGCAGGGCACACCGGGCAGGAAAAATTGCAGCACCATCGCACATTTCAGCTTCTGCTTTCCTTTGGCATACTGCTCGGGACTCAATCTGCGTTCTGCCATCCAGTCTTTATCCTTGCCTGCAGAGGACTCTCCGCCCAATACCGTAATCGCGCGTTCAATATCATGGGTAGATACAAAATTCATGAGCACATCTGTCACGGGCTTAGGATAGTTTTCCAGAATGGTCATAATTGCTCTGCGAAAATCATAGGGGTTTGCACCGCCCAAATACTGCATGATCGCACTGCGGAACGGATAATTCATCACGGAATCCAGCTGGCTGCCCAACAGATACCGCCGCTTGACACCATATGCCTCCTTATTGGAAGCATCCTCCCACACTTCTCCGATGACAATACGCTCACTGTCATAGCCTTTGACACAGCGATTCAGATGTTCCAAGAAGGCATCGGGGAGCTCATCAGCGACATCAAGCCGGAAGCCCGCGGCACCTTGTTCCATCCAGTATTCCAGCACACCGCCTTTGCCGCAGATATAATCGGTATATGCAGGATGATTTTCATTGACATTAGGCAGCGTAGTGATCCCCCACCAAGATTCGTAGACATCCGGATATTGATGGAAGCTATACCATTTGTAATACGGGCTGGAGGGATCGTTATACGCACCCACCGTATCATACCGATGGAATTTGTTGAAATAGATACTGTCTGCTCCGGTATGTGAAAAAACGCCATCCAGAATGACGCTGATGCCATGTTCCTTGGCTTCGGCGCAAAGGCGAGCGAAATCCGCATTGGTGCCCAAAAGCGGATCGACCTGCCGATAATTGGCAGTGTTGTACCGATGATTTTCATGGGCTTCGAAAATCGGATTCAAATAGATGCAGGTAACACCCAGCGATCGCAGATAGGGCAATTTTTCGATGATCCCCTGCAAATCGCCGCCGAAATAATCATTATTCCACACATGCCCATTTGCATCGGGACGATAATAGGGCGTGCCGCCCCAATCCTCACGCAGCACACGATCGCCGGGAACATTTTCATGGTGCACACCGCTTTTGCAGAAGCGATCGGGGAAAATCTGATACATTACGCCGCCCTTGAGAAAGGATGGTGTTTCAAAGCTGTCGTCATACACCGTCAGCTGGAACAGATCTCCATGATCAAGCACACCCTTATGTCCATCGGCCTGTTTAATATAGTACCATCTTCCGCCGCAAATATACGCGAAGTAATAGTAGTGTACGCCGGCATGTTTGGCAGAGCAGGTGGCAGAATACGCAATTACACCGTTTTCCTGCGTAACAGAATGCATCGGGATGAAGCGTTCCTTCATCCCGATACGGTAAAGAATCAGCATTGGATTGGAATCCGGTTTGATATCCGCTGAAAGACGGATGGTAAAGATACAAGTCTGGTTGCGTCGCAGCGCACCAAAGACACTTTTATAACACGGATCCCAACTGTCATACAGTTGTTTCATATGCGATTACAGTCCCCAGATATTCTTTGCATATTCCGAAACAGCACGATCTGCAGAGAAAATGCCGGCACCGGCGATATTGTGAAGGCTCATTCTTGCAAATCGCATCTGATCACGATAGCAATCAGAAGCATATGCCTGTGCTGCACGATAGCTGTCGAAATCAGCCAGCACCATATACGGATCCTGTGTGCGCAACGATTGTGCGATCTCATGGAAGCGGCAGCCATTGATGCCGTTTTCGATCCGATCGACACAGGCACGCACCAGACTGTTGTGATCATAAATCTGTGCAGGATGATATCCGGACTTGCGTGCATTGACTTCCTCGGTTTTCATGCCGAAGATAATAATGTTGTCATCTCCTGCAGCATCCTTGATCTCGATATTGGCGCCATCCAGCGTACCAATGGTAACAGCGCCATTCAACATCAGCTTCATATTGCCGGTGCCGGAAGCTTCTGTTCCCGCCAAAGAAATCTGCTCAGAGAAATCCGATGCCGGCATCAGCAGCTCAGAAAGGGTGACGCAATAATTTTCCAGGAAAATGACCGAAAGCTTTTCGCTGATCTTCGGGTTCTTGCGGATCTCCTCCGAAAGCGACCAGATCATTTTGATGATCTGCTTTGCGAGATAATAGCCCGGCGCTGCCTTTGCGGCAAAGATATAGGTCTTAGGTGTAAACTCACGATCGGGATTCTCCAGCAAAGAAAGATAATCGGCAATGATATTCAGCGCATTGAGATGCTGTCTCTTATACTCATGCAGACGTTTCACCTGCACATCAAAGATGCTGTCCGGATCAAGCGATACGCCGGTCTTCTGCTTCACATACTGACAGAACAGCTGCTTGTTGCCGCGCTTGACCTCCATCAGTTTCTTCAGCACCTGCTCATCGCTTTCAAAGGCATGGAACTTCTCAAGCTCTGCGCCATCCTGCAAAAACCGATCCCCGATGACCTCTCTGAGCAGTGCAGTCAGGGCGGGATTCGATTGATACAACCAGCGGCGATATGCAATACCATTGGTGACATTCTTGAATTTTTCGGGCGCATCGGCGTATTCGTTGGAAAATACCGCCTGCTTGATGATCTCGGAATGCAGTTTGGATACACCATTGATGCTGTGAGAACCGGCAACGCAAAGGTTTGCCATATGGATCAGGTTATCCTGAATGATCGACATTTTGGTGGTCAGTGCACTGTTGCCGCCATTGCGCTCCTGAATGCCGGCGCAGTAGCGATTGTTGATCTCCACAATAATAGAGAACACACGGGGAATAATGCGGCGCACCAGATTGATATCCCATTTTTCCAGCGCTTCAGCCATAACAGTATGGTTGGTATAGGCAAATACATGAGAAGTAATATACCAAGCCTTATCCCAGCCATAGCCGCAATCATCCAGCAGAATACGCATCAGCTCGGGAATGGCAAGAGTCGGATGCGTATCATTGATATGCACAGCAACCTTCTCGTGAAGGTTATCCAGTGTGCCGTAAACGCTCATATGATTATTGACGATATCACCGATGGCGGCAGCACAAAGGAAATACTGCTGACGCAGACGAAGAGATTTGCCCTCCAGATGATTGTCGTTGGGATAAAGCACCTTGGAAATCGCATTGGCAACAGAATTCTGAGCAAGCGCTCTGGAATAATCGCCCTGATTGAACATCGCCATATCGAAGCTGGGTGCTTTTGCAGACCACAAACGCAGCACGCTGACTGCATCGCTGTTATAGCCCGACACATACATATCATAGGGAATTGCCGTTACGGTGTTGTAATTCACATGAGAAACATGATGATATTGCTGATCCCAATATTCCTGCAAATCGCCCTCAAAGTGGATGTCGATCGCCTGATCGGGGCGAGGATCCAGCCACACTTCACCGCCGGGAAGCCAGTTGTCGGGCAGCTCGGTCTGCCAGCCTTCTTCAAGCTGCTGCTTGAAAATGCCGTATTCATAGCAGATACTATGGCCGGTGGCAGGATGTCCTGTGGTTGCCAAGCCATCCAGATAGCAGGCAGCCAATCTGCCAAGGCCGCCGTTTCCAAGACCGGCATCGGGCTCGTTGGCATAGATCCGCTCCATGTTGATATCGTATTTTTTGAACATCTTTGTAAGGTCTTCCGCCAATCCCAGATTATACAAGCTGGTCTTGAGCGAACGGCCCATCAGAAATTCCATAGAAAGATAAAACACCTGCTTTTCGCCGGTAGAATTCACATGGTTGATAAACTTCTGGCGCTTTTTCTTCATCAGCTCACAGATGACTGCGGACAAAGCAAGATAGATCTGTTTATCGCTGGCCTCATCGGGCGTTACGTTAAACTGTGCCTGCAGACGCTCGAGAAAATCCTGAGCGACCTTTTCCGAAAACTTAGACATTGATGATTTCTCCATTCTTCGGTGCTTGATGAGTGAATCGCTGATCAAAATCGCAGCGAACCGATGCATTTTTCTGTAATGAAGCCGTTGCACCGAAACGACGACCGCTTACAAACAACACAAATTTATTATACCCTATTCCATAGGAAAAAGCAATAGCCGAATTCAACAAAAAACAATGTGCAGAACACGAAAAAACACCGAGAAATCGGAATGTCAATATGCAGTTCATCCAAAAATCACGGCGGATATTTGTTTGCTGTATTCAAACTCAACAAAAAACGACACGTTTTTTTGACGTGTCGTTATCCGGCAGGAATTGATTGGGCATTCAAATACAGCATTCTGTCCGAAACGGAAAAAATGCTTGCATTTCATCTTGCGATATGGTAAAATGAATCTGTCGTTCAGCCTGTAAAACAACTGCAGAAAAAGAAAAAAATCACCGCAGATGCAGTGATTTTTATAAAGAAAGCGTCAATGTGTACCGGCATCGCCGCTTTATGAATACAACAGGCTGTGTTTGTTGAGAGAGGGCTTTTTCATTCAGCAGAGGGGGCTACTGAAATCATGAAAGAGGAGAGCCTGCTGCATTTTGTATAATGATGCAAGTAACCCAACAGCAATCCTGTGTTTTACTTACAGGCTTATTATAGCACGCTTTTTTTTATTTTGCAATGCAGGATTGTGTTCTTATACTGTCTTTTTGTAACTTTTTATTTTCTCTGTCGGTTTTGTATTTCCACGCAAATTGGAGCTTTATCGGCTTGATTGTGCCGAGAATATGACATTTTTTGACTAGAATTGCAAAAATACCTATGCAAAAGGAGCAAACTATGCTGATTTTGACCGCCTTTGATGGCAGAGAACATTTTGCAGAGCATTTGCCGCAGGATGCGGATAGTTTTCTGCTGTTGTATTTTGATGCTCCCTTTACGTTTCACCAAGGCGAAACGGTATCAGCGATCCTGCCGGACAGTCTTTTGCTCAGCAAACGAGAAACGCTTCCCGCCGCTGAGCTGCTTTGCAGCACCGCTCGATATGTGATCTGTTTTTCCGCGCAGCCCCATCTTCTGCCCGAAGAGCCGGCATGGCAGGAACAGCTCTTGCTTCCATTGCAAAAACAGCTCGTGATTTTGAAAGAAGATCCCGTTTCCATCCGAAATTCCATTTTGCAGCTTTTCGATCTGTTGATCGAGACTGTACAGCCGGAATCGGCCAGAACGAGACGCCCGGATCCCGTCTGCTCTCATTTACTGTACGCACTGCTGCATCAATGCAGCCGCATTGCGGCTCTGCGCACTCGGGAGGAAGCGCTCTTTGCAAACAATGCCCGCCTGATTGCACTGCGGCGTGAAATTTACCATACACCTGCCCGCCGCTGGAGCATCGAGGAAATGTGCACCCAGGTCAGCGTAAGCCGCACGCATCTTCATCGCATCTATCACGATACCTTTGGCATCGCCTGCCATACCGACGTACTTTACAGCAAACTGCTTTATGCCCGTTATTTGCTGTCCCATACTGTGCAGTCGGTTCGGGAAATCGCACTTTCCTGCGGATTTGAAAACGATGTCACCTTCATGCGTGCCTTCAAAAAGCAAATTGGCTGCACGCCGACTACTTTTCGTCAGCAAGCGCAGCATTCTTCGTCGGAATGCACAAGTGATACCGTATGAATCGGTGAGATTGCCGAAAAAAACAGGGAAACACTTGGAATACTTGACAAAAACAAGAGCGTATGATACAATAAATTAGTATATCAATAATATGTCTTTTTATACCCTTTTGCATTTTGCAGCACTGACATATTCATCATTATATAAGATAGAACGAGGTGAACCCTATGCCAAAACAAGATATCACTTTTGCCGTGATTGCATCCGGCATTGACGAGGAATATCAGCATTCTATTCTGACCGGTATTCATCGTTATGCGGCGCAGCATCATGTGAATCTTGCGCATTTTATTGCTTATGGCGGTATGCTGGCAAACCCGAAATATGATCAAGGGGAATATAATATTTTTGAGCTTCCGAATTTTTCGCTGTTTGATGGCGTGATCTTGCTGTCCAATACCTTTTCTGCCGATCTTGCCGAAGCACTGACCAAACGAATTACCGAAGCGGGAATTCCGGCAGTAAGCATTGACCGTGATCTGAAGGATATGTATTATATCGGTATCCGCAATGCGATGGCAATGGAGCAGATCACCCGACACTTCATCGAAGAGCACCAGGTACGGCAGATCAATTATATTTCCGGTCCGGACGACAATACAGAAAGCATAGAGCGTCTGAATGCGTTCACCAAAGTGCTTGCGGAATATGGGATCCCGCTGGAGGAGGAGCGGATCTATCACGGCTCATTCCGTGCCAAGGACGGCCGCCGTGCCATAGAAGCTTTTCTGAAATCCGAGCTGCCGATGCCGCAGGCGATCGTCTGCGCCAATGACGCCATGGCGATCTCAGCAATGCTGACTCTGGAAACACATGGAATTCATTGTCCCGAAGATATTCTGGTTTCGGGTTTTGATAACATTTATAATGCCAAAAATTTTTCGCCCGCACTGACCACTGTTGAGCGTCCGCTGATGCAGTCCGGTGCACTTGCCTGCCAGATTTTGTGCCGTGTATTGGACGGTGACAGCGTAGAGCGTGTGCAGGCACTGAATGCTGTTCCGATCTATTCGGAAAGCTGCGGCTGCAATTATTTTACCGGTGAAGACATTCCTCTGTTCAAAAAGCGGAATTATCAGACCATTGAAAATACCAACCGGGATATTTCCCTGCTCAATCAGATGTCCTGTTCCCTTGTGGAATGCGATCAGTTTGAAGAATATATCAGTGCGCTGAAGGCATTTATTCTGAAAACCAAATGTGAAGAATTCTATCTGTGCCTGAATGACAACTGGCATACCAAACAGCTTCGCAACGATACACTCTATACCGGTGAGCTGCCTGTGGATACCTATACGGTACATGGCTATGCACCCCGTATGCTGGTACCGATCGCCTATTTTGACGGTGAATTCCATACAACAGACAGCTTTTTATCCTCTGAGATGCTGCCTCGTCTCCGCAACGGTTCGGATAATCCAAGAAAACTGTATTTTGTTCCGCTGCATTTCAGAGAGCGCTGCCTGGGCTATTTTGTCATCGGCAATACAGAAATGCCAATGAGCAGCTCCTTGTTCCATACTTGGAGCATCACGATCAGCAATTCGCTGGAAAACTTCCGCAAACTGCTTTGTCTGGATGAGGTCGTGCAGGAACTGGATAAGCTGTACGCTGTGGATTCTCTCACCGGAATCTTCAATCGAAACGGCTTCCATCGCGGAACCAAAGAGATCTTCCGCCGCTGCGTAGAAGAACAGCGTTCCGCAATGGTAATGTTTGTAGATATGGATGGTTTAAAGCTCATCAATGATAACTATGGACATAAATCCGGCGACCACGCAATCCGCAGTATCGCCACAGTTTTGCAGGAATCCTGCATAAAAGGGGAATTGTCCTGTCGATTTGGCGGCGATGAGTTTTTCATCTTTGCTGCCGATTATACCGAAGAGGATGTTGCTGTTCTGCGCAGCCGCATTCAAGAGCATATTGATATCTGCAACCGGAATGCCAATATTCCTTATACCCTCAGTGTCAGTGTCGGTGCATATATTACCGTTCCGGTCGAAGGCATGACGATATTCCATCTGATTACTGTTGCAGACAATCGGATGTACGAAGAAAAGAAAAAGAAGAATCCATCCAAGTATCTTAAACAAATCATCGATGCGATACCGTAACAACACCAAAGCAAACAGCCGCTTTTGATGAAATATCAAAAGCGGCTGTTCTATTTTTCTTTCGCAGCACTGTGCTCCATCATGGCTGCTGCAAAAAGCTGCGCAATGCCGGAAGCTGCTTGAGTGCAACGCTGCGCCCGATATCATATACCTGTTGGATAAGCTGTGCATCCCGCGTAATTCGCTTGATCGGCAGCGCCTCAGGCGGACATATCACAAAAGCTCTGCCGGCTTTTTCCGCCTCAAACACATATTGTGTCGTCTGATTGTATACTTCATGCCGATTCCGCATCACGTCAATCGCCTTGGGGTATTTCCGCAGAGCGATCTTCAGCATGGGAATCGATTTGTTGGGCTCCTTGCGATATACCCTCGGCTGCGTCAGAACTACCACATTGCGCCCATATCCCTGCGATTCAAAATAGGCAAGCGGCACCGGATCTGTCATGCCGCCATCCAGCATCTTTTTGCCGCCGATCTCCACCACACGGGATACCATCGGCATGGATGCGGATGCACGGATCCACTCCAGTGCTTCATAATCCATTTCGGGAATGGAATGATATACAGGCTTACCCGTTTCAATATCGGTACAGACCACATGAAATTCCATAGGATCCTTCTGATATGTATCAAAATCAAACCGATCCAATGTTTCCGGCATCGTATGATAACAAAACTCTGCACCATACAGATCACCCGTTTTCACCAGTGAATATACACTGCAATATCGCTTATCTCTGCAATATTTCAGATTATACCGCAGCGATCTTCCAATCTGACCGGATTTGTAATTACATCCAAAGCAAGCACCTGCCGAAACGCCGATTGCGCCATCGAACAGCAGCTTTTGCTCCATCATAACATCCAATACGCCTGCTGTGAACAAGCCGCGCATGGCGCCGCCTTCCAATACAAGTCCTGTTTTTTTCTGCATGATTCCGGATTCCTTTCTTAAAACGCCAAGCAATATAATACAATTATATCACAACACACCGTAAATGTAAAGTCTTTTCCCCTTATATGGATGAAGATGCCATGCATCCGCATTGACGCAGACACATGGCATACTCCAAATTCAGACCCGTTATATGGTGCATTATTCTGTTTCGTGATAAGCATCCGATCGGTTTGCACCACACTGCATTCCACAGCTTCCGCAAGAGCCGCCGCAGGAACACATGGGTTTTCCTTGTATCCGCTTGCGGATCTGAGAAATTACAATTGCAAGAAAGATCGTCACCACAATCCCGGCGATCAACATTGTCTGCCAATTCATACTAACACACATCCTTTCAAGGATCCTTCTATCATTTCAATGATGCTGCCGAATGACGATGGGGCCGTACCAGCAAAAAGATCATCCACGCCAGCACAAGCAATGCTGCAATTGTCCAAACATTGAGCGAACCGCCGGTGATCCATGTACCGATCTGATAAATTATCATCGATACCGCATAGGCAAAACCGGTCATCCAACCAAGTGCTGCAGCTGTCCATTTGGCACTGTTCATCTCTCGCTTGATCGCACCCATTGCCGCAAAACAAGGTGCACACAGCAGGTTGAAAACCATAAACGAAAATGCTGCAAGCTGATTGCCGCTGAAGAATTCCTGTCCGATCAAAGCAAGACGCTCCGAACCGCCTTCCTCTATTAAAGAAAATGCCAGATCGGCATCGGCCATAGAGGATAATGCGCCAAACACACCTACAACTTCCTCCTTAGCAGCAAGTCCGAGAATCGTTGCGACAGCTGCCTGCCAGCTTCCAAAGCCAAGAGGAATAAAGATCACAGCAATCGCTTCTCCGATCACATTCAGGATCGAAGGATGATCTCCCTCTCCGATGTAATGCAGTCCGCCTTCCAGACTCAGGCTGTTAAGCAGCCATACAATGATGCTGGCAGCAACGATCACTGTACCTGCACGCTTGATGAAATCCCAACCACGCTCCCATGTTGCGCGCAATACATTGCTCGGTACCGGTGCATGATATGCAGGAAGCTCCATGACAAAGGGAGCAGGCTCTCCTGCAAATGCCTTGGTTTTTTTCAGAATCAAGCCGGAGATCACCACTGCAGCGATCCCCATAAAATATGCCGCTGTTGCGATCCATCCGCTGCCGCCGAACAAGGCACCCGCAATCAATGCCACGATCGGCATTTTAGCACCACACGGCATAAAGCAGGTGGTCATAACCGTCATTCTCCGATCTCGCTCCTGCTCAATGGTGCGGCTCGCCATAACACCCGGAACACCACAGCCGCAGGCGACCAGCAGGGGAATAAAGCTTTTGCCTGAAAGTCCAAACTTTCGGAAGACACGATCCATGATAAATGCAACACGGGACATATAGCCCACATCCTCCAAGACGGAGAGCAGTGTAAACAGAATCAGCATCTGCGGCACGAACCCCAGCACTGCACCTACACCGCCAATGATACCATCCGCAATGAGATCCGTCAGCCATGACGCACAACCGATGTTCTCCAGAAATGAAGTCACACCCGGTACGATCCATTTACCAAACAGCGTATCATTCATGAACTGTACCGTCCAATCTCCGATGGTGCCGATAGAAATGGTATATACAAGCCACATCACCGCAACAAAAATCGGTAATGCAAGAATCCGGTTGGTCACAATCCGGTCGATCTTATCAGATACCGTAAGCGCACCGGCATTCTTTTTCTGATAGCAGCGTTTGAGCACTGCTTCGATCAGAAGATAGCGTTCATTGATGATAATGCTTTCCGCATCGTCATCCAGTTCCTTTTCCACTGCAGCAATATCCTGCTCCAGATGCAACCGCGTTTGTTCAGGCAACGCAAGCTGTTCCAGCACCTTTGCATCTCGTTCAAACAGCTTGACCGCATACCAGCGCTGCTGCGTCTCGGGCATATGATGGACTGCTGCCTCTTCGATATGCGCCAGTGCATGCTCCACATTACCCGAGAAATAAAATTTACGAGCCGTCTTGCCGGTTTTTGCCGCTTCAATTGCCATTTCGGCTGCCAGTTGAAGATTATCTCCTTTCAGTGCCGAAATCTCCACGATCTTACAGCCCAATGCCTCCGAAAGCATTGTAATGTCAATGCGATCGCCGTTTTTACGAACGACATCCATCATATTGATCGCAATGACTACCGGAATACCAAGCTCCATAAGCTGTGTGGTCAGATACAGATTGCGCTCCAGATTGGTGCCGTCTACAATATTCAGGATGACATCGGGATGCTCTTCCACCAAATAGTTTCTTGCAACGACCTCTTCCAGCGTATAGGGGGAAAGGGAATAAATACCCGGCAGATCTGTAACAATAACGCCTTCCTGCCACTTATATTTTCCCTCTTTCTTTTCCACCGTCACGCCCGGCCAGTTGCCCACATATTGATTGGAGCCGGTCAATGCATTATACATCGTAGTTTTACCGCAGTTCGGATTTCCTGCAAGTGCTATTTTCAAGTTCATGCCATCTTCCTCTCGTTTGCAGTTAGCGTCGTCTAACTATAATACAAAAACGAATCTCCTTTACAGCAGATCAGGTTACTTCTATCATCTCTGCGTCGGCTTTCCGAAGAGAAAGCTCATATCCACGCACCATCAATTCAAACGGATCTCCCAGCGGTGCGACTTTTCGTACATAGATCTCAGCGTGCTTGGTGATGCCCATATCCATAATTCTGCGGCGTAATGCACCTTCGCCGTGCACCTTAACCACATGAACCGTTTCGCCGACCTTTGCATCCTTCAGCGTTTTCATATCTCTCCTCCATACTCCAGCAGGATCCTGCTTGCCAACTCCCAAGCCACTGCGATCCGCCCCTCTTGTACTTTTACAATGAGATCATCGCCGGCAGCGGCAATCACCGTAACAGCAGCCCCGACAACCAAGCCATAATCTGCAAGCCGCCGCTTCATCACAGGAGCAGCATTGATTTTTACCATCCTGCATTTCTGTCCGATTTTTGCCTGTGTCAAGATAAATCTGCCTGTTTTTGCGATCATAGCCATTTAAGTTAGCACCTTCTAACTGATTATTATGATACACTAATACTTACGCCTTGTCAAGCAAAAATCTTCCATCTCCCTAACGCTTTGTATATTCGCACAAACAGTTAGCACCGCCTAACCAAATCTTTGTGCAGGTTGATTTTCTCTGTTCTATCTGACAAATCGGCTTGATTTTTGCTTTTCTTTGACGCATGATGATTCGTATCATCCGCCTAACAACGCTTGGATAAGCCAATTCCCGAGCATAGAAAAACGGTCAAGATTTCTCTTGACCGTTTTTTCGCTTTAGTTAAAGGTCACCCACTGATATCTGGCAGTCAGCGGTACATTGCCGTTGAAGGGCTTAAGCCACTCGTCCACACCGGTACCGGGCCATACATTCATCATAATACGTCCGGGGGTAGAAGGGATATTATCACGAGCGGTATAGATCGCTTTGCCGTCTACATACCAAGTGATATGATCGGGCTGCCAATCAAATCCATAGGTATGATAGCCTTGAGAAGCGTCAAAGCCTAAATCATAAAAATACTCATGATTGCCAACACCGTTGGTGTAATAATTGAGCTGTACCTTAGTCGTATCCTTGCCAAGAATCTCAATATCGATCTCATCCCACGGATTATCCTCGGAAGGGCCGGTATAGGTGAAGAAGGAGGATACAACACCATCATTCTTGATCGCCTGCATCGAGGTCTCATAATATCCGTAGTGATAATGATCCGTTGTACGATACTCCGCGCCTGCATAACGGTAAGCACCTTGAGGATCACCGGTAATGCTCAGCTGCAGCGATCCGTTGGAAAGCACTGCATTGCTGCCGCGCCATACGCAATCAAAGGGATTGCCATTGGTCCAGCCATCCGACGCAAAGAAATATCTGGAACTTCCGCTGCGGAAATTATCGTACATGGTTGCACTCTCATTGGGTGCTGTGCCGTAATCGGGGATCTCAGAGGAATCTGCACCCAGCATGATCTTACGCTTAAGCAGCGACAGATCCATGCCGTTTACAACGCCGTCTTGATTCAAATCGGCATTTGCCGGAGATGCACCGGGCTTGCCGACAAGAAAACTGCTTACAGCATTCACATCCTCTTTCCGGAGCGCGCCGTCATTATTGGCATCACCCAACAGAGCACCTGACGCATGAAGTCCAGCAATCCCGAGGCTGGCTGCAAGTGTCAGAGCGATCATCTTTTTTGCGTGCGTTTTCATGATACTCCTCCTTGTTTTCATGGTATTATGAAACCGAATCAGACCGTTGTCTGAAGAATTTCCTTCGATAGGCTTTGGGCGTAAACCCGGTATGCTTTTTGAACGCTTGAATAAAATGGCTTTCCGAACTGAAACAAAGATATGCAGAAATCTCAATACAGGAATGGGCAGAATATTTGAGCATATTCTCCGCAGCCTCCAGCCGCTTTTTCATAATGTATTCAGAAAGTGTGATGCCGACCTCCTTGCGAAATAATCTTGAAAGATAGGTCGGACTCAGCGCAGCGACCGCCGCAAGCTTTTCCAGCGTGATCTTGGTATGTAAATTCTCGTAAATATAATCAAGACAGACAATGATAGTTTTGGGATACAACGATTCCTTATGCAACAGCTGCATCCGCTGTGCATAATCATCGACCAGCTCCCGATGCAGCATATGGATCTCTGCCTCACAGCTGCATTTGTCGATGCTCTGGATGTAAATATCGCTGAGATTATATGCCGTTTCCATTTCCATGCCGCCCTCAATACAGTAACGGGTAATCAGTGCTACTGTAATGATCAGATGATATTTCAAATTGCGCAGCGCATCCTCGCTGAGCATTCCCATCTGACCGCTGTTGAGCGGTTTGAACAAACGGTTGACTTCATCGGGGTTTCCAAGCTTAATGCTTTGGAAAAATGCCATTTCCCGTTCGTAGGATAAATGAGATACATTATGTTCCCGATTCAAGAACTCCAAATGAGAAAGCTTTTTTTGAATATCCATGGGGCTATCAACTCCTTCGCCTTCATTGTAACGCATTTTTACAAAAAAAACAACAAGAATTTGATAGAAAGGATAATCTGCCGCAGATCTCCGTATCATCAGACAACACCATATTCAGATTTCAGAAAAACGTTGCCGGGAACCATGGCAGGAATCCAAAAACCGGAGGGGGGGGTATCGCGTTGTCTAAACTACGGAGATCTCAACAACAGGGGTTTGTGCTAACATAATATCACAATTCTTACTTTGTTAATATCATCTGCTTGCGAATTGTGTCATAAAATTGACGCAATTTTCCATAAAACAAGGGTGGAAATTTGATATAAAGAACATGAATTTGATATCTTTTTTCTTTTTCCCATGATATACTAACTCAAAACACGCGACTGCAGAAAGGCGGATATTATGTTGTTGAAAAAAGGATTTCGTAAAGGTGTCAATCTGGGCGGATGGCTTTCCCAATGTGATTATAGCGAAGAACGACTTCAGCATTTCATCACCGAGAAAGATTTCGCAACCATCGCAGCATGGGGAATGGATCACGTTCGGATCCCCCTGGATTATAATGTACTCGAAAGTGAAGATGAAAGCAGCCCTGCGCCGGGATATGAACGAATCGACTGGGCGTTGGCGCAGTGCCGGCTTCATGGGCTGAATGCAGTGCTGGATCTGCATAAAACTGCCGGATTTTCTTTTGACGAAGGAGAACGGGAAACCGGCTTCTTTGACAGCGCGGACTATCAGGAACGATTCTATCGCCTTTGGGAAACACTTGCACAACGATACGGTCAATATGCTGATACCGTGGTTTTCGAACTGCTGAATGAAGTGACCGACCCCGGCTATATTGATGCGTGGAACCGGATCGCGATCGAATGCATCAAGCGAATTCGTCCGTTTGCACCGGATACATTGATTTTAGTCGGCAGCTATCATAACAACAGCGCTCCGGCAGTCAAGGATCTTGCACCGCCCTGCGATGATAAGGTCGTATATAATTTCCATTGCTATGAACCGCTTCATTTCACACACCAAGGTGCTGCTTGGGCAACTGCTCTAAATATCGATGACCGCTTTACCTTTGCGGAATGCGGATGCAGCACCGATTATTTTGAAACATTGTTTGCACCTGCCATTACAGCGGCAGAACAGAATCACACTGTACTGTATTGCGGTGAATATGGTGTGATCGATATCGTATCTCCCGAAGATACGCTGCAGTGGTTCAAAACCATCCATACCGTATTTGAACGTCACGGCATTGCACGCTGTGTTTGGAATTATAAGGAAATGGATTTTGGTCTGACCGATGCCCGACTGGATGGCATCAGAGAAGAACTGCTCCGCTATCTGTAATCACATCGACCGCCAAATATCTATATAGTATCACAGCTCGTATCGGTTTCTTTACGAAACGGTGCGAGCTGTTTTCGTTATTGCTTCCGATGTCGGACACCATACCCGATCGCAGCGCAAACCTGTACATACATCTTTCGATTTATCTTGCAATTTGTATTGACAAGTCGAAAAAGGGGTGCTATAATATAAAAAACGTATGATCGGAGGCATTGCTATGGATGATTTCAAATATCTTGCCATTGTTGAATGGGTCAAACAGCATATTGTCAAAAAAAATCTATCCCCCGGTGAGCGATTCTATTCCGAAAAAGAACTCTGCGATATTCACAATGTCAGCAGACAAACTGTACGGCAGGCACTGATGGTACTGGAATCCCAGAATATTATCTGGCGAAAGCGCGGCAGCGGGACTTTTGTCCGCTCCGTAGATCAGCCTGTCATCAAGCACGGATACAATGTAGGTGTAATCTCCACCTATTTCAGTGATTACATCTTTCCAAGTATTGTTACAGGTATTGAACGGGTACTCAAAGCCAATCATATCGGTATGCAGCTTTCTATCACTCAAAATCAGGTGTTCGAGGAATCCAAAGCACTGAAAACAATGCTTGCACAGGATATCAAGGGTCTCATCGTTGAGCCCTCCAAAAGTGCGCTGCCCAATCCCAATCGGGCGCTGTATGAGGAAATCCGTTCCTTAAATATTCCGGTGGTATTCTTCAATGCCAACTATCCTTGGTCTGACTTTTCATGCGTAGCTATGGATGATGTCAAAGCCGCCTCTTTGGTCACCGATCACCTGTTTGAAATGGGACACCGAAAGATCTCCGGCATTTTTGCGTTGGATGATATTCAAGGACACAAGCGCTATCAAGGTTTTATGAACAGCTTTGAGCAGCACAACATCCCCACAGCAGAGCAGAACGTTCTCTGGTATTCCACAACAGAAAAGCAATCCCTCTTTACGCTGTCTGCCGAGCGTGTTCTGGCGATCTTGAAGGACTCTACCGCAGTTGTCTGCTATAATGACAGTATCGCAGTCAGTTTGATGAATTTCTGTAAGGAAAACAACATTAAAGTCCCCGAGGATATTTCTATTGTCGGAATCGACAATGCAAAGCTTGCATCCATTTGTGAAGTGCCGCTGACAACCGTTTCTCATCCCCACCAACTTCTCGGAGAACGCGCCGCAGAGCTTTTGATGCAGATGCTCAGTCAGCCGAACGCCGAAAACGAAAATATCTTGTTCGAGCCGGAGCTGGTGTCTCGTCAGTCGGTTCAAAAGCTGTAACGGAAGGGGGTAGCCCGCTATGTGTGCCGCCGTTGAATCACAGAACGAAGCAGCACGGCAGAATACAGATGTGCAGAAGATCGATTCAAAGCAGATCCTGCAGTTTTTGCAAACCGGAAAGCGAGAAAACTGTCGGGATACACTATGCTTCTTTTTTGATCAGATCGGCTATTCCGCATTGGAATCCATGATGCTTCGCTTATATATCACCATCGATCTATATGTCACTGCCCATAGCTTCACAAAATCCCTCGGCATCTCCGGCGAAGTATTTCAGGCGCGGTTTGGCAGCGTGGATGATATTGCGCAAAAGCTGAATCCGGTCTCCGCGGCGATCGACTATTTTACCGATATGTTTGAGCAATGCATCGACTGGCGCATTACAAGCTCCAAAAAAGACGAAAGTGCTTTGATGGAAAAAGCGCAGGAATATATCACAGCGCATTTTTCACAGGATGATATTTCACTGAAACGTGTGGCGGCAGCGGTCGGATTGAGTCCCACATATTTCAGCTCCCTGTTCAAAAAAGCTGTCGGTACAAATTTTGTCGATTATCTGACGCGCGTCCGTATTGACCGTGCAAAGGAGCTCCTCTGCTGTACTTCTTTGCAGGTTTCGGAAATCGCAGAGCAGGTGGGATTCCGGGATTATCGCTATTTCAGCCAGATCTTCAAAAAATACACCGGCTATACGCCTCGCGAATTCCAAGAGCACAGCAACCATTAGACAACTGCACCGCATCATCCGCCGAAATGACCGTACAAGTCATGGAAAACCACCTTGTTTTTCTGTCTGTTTTTTGAACATCGTAATATATTAAACATATTCGTGAAAAAATTCGGTATACTTGTACAGACAGGTGCATTATAATGTAAATACAGACCCGCACCGAAAGGTGACAAAAGAATATGGAGGGAAATACTAATGAAGATTCAGAAAGTTTTAGCACTCGCAGCATCCGCTATGCTCTGCATGTCCGCAGTCGCCTGTGACGGCGGTAAGAAGGACGACGACGGTCTCATCAAGGTTGGTATCATCAACAACGACCCTAACGAGTCCGGTTATCGTACTGCAAATGACAACGACATGAAGAAGACCTTCACTAAGGAGAACGGCTATGATGCACAGTTCTCTTACAGCCTGAAGAACGATGAGCAGATCAACGCAGCTCAGAAGTACGTTCAGGATGAGGTCGATTATCTGCTGCTTTCCGCTGCTGATACCGCTGGTTGGGATTCTGTTCTGCAGGATGCTAAGAAGGCCGGCATTAAGGTTATTCTGTTTGACCGTACCATTGACGCTGATGAGAGCCTGTATGAAGCTTCCATCGTTTCCGATATGGATAAGGAAGGTCAGACCGCTGTTGACTGGCTGAAGGGTCAGAACCTCTCTGAGTACAACATCATTCACCTGCAGGGTGTTATGGGTTCCGCAGCACAGAAGGGCCGTTCCGGCGCTTTGGATAAAGCAGTTTCCGATCTGGGTTGGAGCCTCGTTACCCAGCAAACCGCTGAGTGGAATGCTGAAAAGGCAACACAGATCGTTCAGTCTGTAATCGACTCCGGCAAGAAGTTTAACGTTATCTACGCTGAGAACGACGATATGGCTAAGGGCGCAGTCGCTGCTCTGGATAAGGCTAACATCTCCCACGGCGTTGGCAAGGACGTTATCGTTATGGGCTTCGACTGCAACAAGTGGGCTCTCGAAGAGCTGCTGAAGCAGAACTGGAACTATGATGGTCAGTGCAACCCCTTCCAGGCTTCCTACATTGACAGCATCATCAAGGACCTCGAGGCTGGCAAGACCCTGTCCGAGAAGGTCGTTATCATGGATGAGAAGGGCTTCGATGCTTCCACCATCACTCAGGAAGATGTTGACAAGTACGGCATCTGATTTCCTGCGTTAAACATTCTCAGATATAATTGAGTCAATGAAAGCGCAGTGGGCGTATATGGATTTGTCCATGTGGCGTCTCACTGCGCTATTTTTATCCCGATTTTCAAATCATGTGAGAAATTAGGAGGTGAATCCGAGGATGCGAGAAGGTGCAATTCTGGAAATGCGGGGAATCTGCAAATCCTTTCCCGGCGTTCGTGCACTTCAGAATGTGGATTTTACATTGTGTGAAGGTGAGATCCATGCGCTGATGGGTGAAAACGGCGCAGGAAAATCCACGCTGATCAAAGTTCTGACCGGCGTATATCCGAAGGATTCCGGTCAGATTTTTCTGAAAGGATATCAAAAAGCGGCTGTGATCCGCTCTCCGCAGGATGCGCAGAATATGGGCATCAGCACCGTGTATCAGGAGATCACACTCTGTCCCAATCTTTCTGTGGCAGAAAATATGTACATAGGCCGTACCAAAGGCTTTGTCCAGAACTGGAAGACGATCAACGCCAAGGCCGACAGTGTACTGAAATCTCTGGATATTCCGGCAACAGCCACGCAGCAGCTTGCAAGCTGCTCTATCGCCGTGCAGCAGATGGTCGCCATTGCACGTGCAGTCGATATGGATTGTAAAGTGCTGATTTTGGACGAACCGACTTCTTCTTTGGATGAGCAGGAAGTAGAAAAGCTGTTCCGCTTGATGCGCGATTTGCAAAAGAAAGGCGTTGGCATTATCTTTGTAACACATTTCTTGGATCAGGTATATGAGGTGTGTGACAAGATCACCGTCCTGCGCGACGGAAAACTGGTCGGCGAATATGCCATCAAAGATCTGCCCCGTGTGCAGTTGGTATCCAAGATGCTCGGCAAGGAGCTGGATGATCTTTCGGATATCCAGAGCGAAAGCGGTGCCTATGCCGAGGATGATGCCGAGGATGCCGTATTTGAAACCGAAAATCTCTCCAGCACGGAAGGAATCAAGCCCTTTGATTTTTATATCCGTAAGGGCGAGGTTACCGGCTTTACCGGATTGCTCGGTTCCGGCCGAAGCGAATGTGTCCGTGCAATCTTCGGTGCCGATAAAACCATCAGCGGTACTGTAAAAAAACACGGCAAACCCGTTAAGATCAACAACCCCATCGATGCCATGCGTCTGGGCATCGGCTATCTGCCCGAAGACAGAAAGCGTGACGGTATCATCGGAGATCTTTCTGTTCGTGAAAACATCATTCTTGCTTTGCAGGTCATGAAGGGATTCTTCAAACCCTTTACCAAAGCTGAGGCGAATGCCTTTGCAGAGCAGTATATCAAGCTGCTGGGCATCAAAACCGCCTCGGCAGATACACCGATCAAATCACTTTCCGGCGGCAACCAGCAAAAATGTATCCTTGCACGCTGGCTGCTCACCCATCCGGAATATCTGATTCTTGATGAACCTACAAGAGGTATTGATGTCGGTACCAAAATCGACATCCAAAAGCTGGTGTTGAAGCTTGCCTCCGAGGGTATGAGCATTACCTTCATCTCCTCCGAAACGGATGAGATGCTTCGTACCTGCTCCCGTTTGATCGTTATGCGTGACCGCAAGGTCGTAGGCGAGCTTTCCGGCGAGGAGCTGACACAAACCATGATTATGAATACTATTGCAGGAGGTGAAGCAAAGCAATGCAGTCCCGAAACAATACAGTAAGCCATCTTCTGACGAAGCTGTTTCGTCGGCAGATCTTTATTCCCATTGCCGCACTGCTTCTGCTTGCGCTCTTCAACCTGATTGCCGATCCTTCTTTCTTTAAGATCACGCTCGGCACAAACAGCACCGGTGATCCCGTTCTCTCCGGTTATCTCATCACAATTCTCGACTACGGCTCTGAGCTTGCGATTCTCGCCATCGGCATGACACTTGTCACTGCTGCTTCGGGCGGACAAGATATCAGCGTGGGTGCCGCCATCGCCATTAGCGGAAGCGTCGTGCTTCGTGTATTATGCGGCTCCGATTCTCGTCCGGAAACCCTGCAGGCTCCGATTATTGTTGCATTTCTGATCAGCTGTCTGGTTGCCATGGCATTCGGTGCATTCAACGGTACGTTGGTTGCATATTTCAAGATCCAGCCCATGGTCGCTACACTGATCCTCTTTACCGCCGGCCGTTCCATCGCTGCATGGATCAACAACAATGAGCTTCCGATCATCAGCGAGCCTTCGTTCGGCTACTTCGGCGGATTTATCCCCGGCATTCCGATTCCCACCCCTGTATTTATCGCAGTTGCCTGTATGATCGTAACGGCGTTGGCTCTGCGCTTTACAAACCTTGGTCTGTATTGCCAGGCAGTAGGCATCAACGATAAATCCTCTCGTTTGAACGGTCTGAATCCTGCATTTATCAAATTCCTGACTTATGTGATTCTCGGACTTTGTGTTGCTGTTGCCGGTTTGATCAAGGTCAGCCGTCTTTCCTCGATCAACTATTCCGTTATTGCAAAGGATATCGAAATGGATGCGATCCTTGCTGTTGCACTGGGCGGAAATGCACTCAGCGGCGGCAAGTTCAATATGACCGCTTCCATTCTTGGTGCATATGTGATTCAGTTCCTTACGACTACGCTGTATAAATTCAATGTACAGTCCGATGCGCTGTCTGCCTATAAGGCAGTGGTTGTTATCGCTCTGGTGGTACTGAGCGCTCCGATCGTGCGTGAAAAGCTTGCTGCTTTGAAGAACTCTCTGAAAAAGCAGCCCGCAAAGGAGGTCGCTTGATATGGCAACAAAAACCATGCAGCCGGTCTCTCTGCGAAACAGGCTGAAAAACATGACCGATACCAATCTGTTGCTGCTGATTACGATCATCGTTTTCTTCGTTATGTATATCGGCGCAATGATTTTCCTCGGCAAAGGCTTCTTAAAGCCGCAGACCTTCTTTAACATTCTCAATGCCAATGCAGCGCTGATCATTCTTGCCTGCGGCATGAGCCTTGTTATGATCACCGGCGGCATTGATATTTCCGTAGGTGGTGTGACTGCACTTGTCAGTATGAGCTGTGCCGTTTATCTGGATCATCATAACGGCAATGTATTTGTCTCTGCATTGCTGGCTCTGGCAATCGGTCTGGCATTTGGTCTGATCCAAGGCTATCTGATTGCATATCTGGATATCCAGCCCTTTATCGTAACACTTGCCGGTATGTTCTTTGCTCGCGGTATGACCACAATCGTCAACACCAATCCTTTCAACGTCGAGAATACGGCATTCAAGGCATTGAAGGAAACTCGTATTCTGATCCCCGGCATGGGTTCTGTAAACAAAGCCGGCAACTATGTGGATGCCTACATCGAAATCGGTGTGGTTGTGGCTCTGCTTGTTGTGGCAGCTTTGTTTGTGATCCTTCGCTGGACCAAGCTCGGCCGCAACTTCTATGCAGTCGGCGGCAACAATCAGAGCGCATTGATGCTGGGCGTGAATGTAAAGCGTACCAAGTTCTATTCTCATCTGATCTGCGGATTGCTGGCAGGCATCGGCGGTTATGTATATTTCCTCCATGTCGGTTCCGGATCCGCCTCTCACGCAAGCGGTGCCGAAATGAACGCCATTGCTTCCTCCATTATCGGCGGAACCATGCTTACCGGCGGTGTCGGTAATATCATCGGTACTCTGTTCGGCGTACTTTCTCTCAGCACGATTCAGAATATCGTATCTTCTGTTGGTCTGGATCAGGCATGGTGGACAGGAATTACGATCGCAGCAATGCTCTGTCTGTTCTTGGTGATCCAAAGTCTTGTAATGTCCCGCAAAAGCACCGGCGGACTGAAATTGCCTTTCAAAAAGGTGCGCAAGGAGTGACTATCATGAATCCTGCACAACTGATTCAAAACGGCAACACCTCACTTGGCATTGAATTCGGTTCCACTCGTATCAAAGCTGTTCTGATCGAGCAGGAAACCTATACCCCCATCGCCTCCGGCGCTCATGATTGGGAAAACCGTCTGGAAAACGGCGTATGGACTTATTCTTTGGAAGATATCCACAAAGGTCTGCAAAGCTGCTTTGCTGCACTTTCAGCGGATGTTCAGGCACGCTACGGCGTTCCGCTGGAAACCACCGCTTCTATCGGTATCTCTGCTATGATGCATGGTTATCTGGCGCTGGATCAGAATGATCAGCTGCTGGTACCCTTCCGCACATGGCGCAATACCATGACAGAGCAGGCGGCGGCAGCATTGACAAAAGCCTTCCGCTTCAATATCCCACAGAGATGGAGCATTGCTCATCTCTACCAGGCGATTCTAAAAGAAGAACCGCATCTTCCGCAGCTGCGATTCTTTACGACATTGGCGGGCTATGTGCATTGGCTGCTGACCGGTCAGCGGGTGCTGGGTATCGGAGATGCCTCCGGTATGTTCCCGATCGATCCGGAAACCAAAGCTTACAACACCACAATGCTGCAGACCTTTTCCGATCTGACTGCGGATTATGAATTTGACTGGAAGCTTTCTGACATTCTTCCTGCCATTGCCCCGGCAGGAGAATGTGCAGGAACACTGACTGATCAAGGCGCTCTCCTTCTTGATCCCTCCGGTCGGTTCAAAGCCGGTATCCCCTTCTGTCCTCCTGAAGGGGATGCCGGAACCGGCATGGTAGCGACTAACAGTATCGCTCCAAAAACCGGAAATGTATCTGCAGGAACCTCCATTTTCGCAATGGCGGTTCTCGAACATGATCTTCAGAATGTTCATGAAGAGATCGATATTGTAGCAACACCCTGCGGCAATCCGGTCGCAATGGTACACTGCAACAACTGCACTACCGAACTGGATGCTTGGGTAAGATTGCTGAACGATACACTACATACCTTCGGACTGGATGTTCCGAAAGCGGCACTTTATGATACCCTTTATGAGACGGCACGTTCCGGCGCTGATGACTGCGACGGACTGCTTTCCTACAATTATCATTCCGGCGAGCACGTTACCGGATTTACAGAAGGCAGACCTCTGATGATGCGTACCCCGGATACTGCCTTTACGCTATCCAACCTCATGCGGAGCTTGATCTATTCCTGCATGGCAACCTTAAAGATCGGAATGGATATTCTTCTCAAAGAGGAACACGTGGTGTTGGATAAGCTGTATGCCCATGGCGGATTGTTCAAATCTCCCATTACCGGACAGCGTTTTCTCGCTGCGGCACTGGAAACTCCCATTGCTGTCATGGAATCCGCCGGTGAGGGCGGCGCATGGGGCATTGCTTTGCTCGCCTCGTATCTGACTCGCAAAAACAAAGCCGAATCTCTTGCTGATTTCCTCAATGATCGCGTGTTCAAGCACTTCAAGGGCAGCTGTATGGACCCTGTTGACTCGGATGTTGAAGGCTTTGCAGCATATATGAAGCAATATCGTGCGGGTCTGGCCGTCGAAAAGGCTGCCGTGTCCGTGAAGTAATATGTATATTTTCAAGGAGTGATGTATGATGAAATTCTGGTTTATCGCAGGCTCTCAGTTCCTCTACGGTGACGAGACGCTGGCTCAGGTTGAGCAGGATGCCAAAAAGATCGTAGAAGGTCTGAATCTTCCTTGGCCTGTGGAATATAAGATCACCGCTAAGAATGCAACGGAGATCACCAACGTCGTCAAGCAAGCCAATCATGATGATGAGTGTGCAGGTATTATCACCTTCTGCCACACCTTCTCGCCCTCCAAAATGTGGATCAATGGTCTTTGCCTGCTGCAAAAGCCTTGGCTGCATTTCCATACCCAGTTCAACAAGTCGATCCCCAACGAAGAAATCGATATGGACTATATGAATCTGCATCAGTCTGCACACGGCGATCGTGAGCACGGCTTCATTGGTGCCCGTATGCGGATGCAGCGCAAGATCATTGCCGGTTACTGGAAGGATGAAGAAACCCAGCGCAGAATCGCAGATTGGCAGCGCACTGCTATCGGCGCACTGTTCAGCAAAAATTTGAAGATCGTTCGTTTCGGCGACAATATGCGTGAAGTTGCAGTTACCGAAGGCGATAAGGTCGAAGCACAGATCAAGCTTGGCTGGCAGGTCAACACCTTTGCGGTCGGCGATCTGGTAGAGGAAATGAACGCAGTAACAGATGCACAGATCGATGCTTTGGTGGAAGAATACCGTACCCTGTACGATTTCGATGAAAAAGATATTGATGAGATCCGCTATCAGGCAAGAGAAGAGATCGCAATCGAGACCATTCTTGTGCGCGAGGGTGCTTCTGCCTTCTCCAACACCTTCCAGGATCTTCACGGCATGAGACAGCTTCCGGGTCTTGCAACACAGCATCTGATGTCCAAGGGCTATGGCTATGGCGGTGAAGGCGATTGGAAAACTGCCGGTATGACCGCTATCATCAAGGCAATGTATCCCAACGGCTCTACTTCCTTCATGGAAGATTATACCTATGATTTTGAAAACGGCTTAATCCTTGGCTCCCATATGCTGGAAGTTTGTCCTTCTGTGGCACAAAACAAGCCCAAGATCGAGGTACATCCGCTGGGTATCGGCGGCAAAGAGCCGCCTGCACGTCTGGTATTTGAAGGCAAAGCCGGCGATGCCATCTGCATCTCTCTCATTGATATGGGCGGCAGAATGCGTCTGATCGGTCAGAACGTCATTTGCGTGAAGCCCACGCAGACTATGCCTAATCTGCCTGTTGCACGTGTTATGTGGAAGCCCATGCCCAATCTGATTACCGGCTCTGAGTGCTGGATCATTGCAGGCGGTGCTCATCATACGGTTCTTTCCTACGATATCAGTGTAGAAGCACTTCGTGATTTTGCACGGATCATGGGAATCGAATTTGTCAATATTGATGCCAACACCACACCTGCTGCATTGGAAAAAGAACTGATGCTCGGAGAAGTAATATGGAGATAAGCAAGCTGAAGCAGCGTGTTCTGGAAGCCAATTTACTGCTTCCGAAATACGGACTGGTTACATTCACATGGGGCAATGTCAGCGAATTTGACCGTGAAACCGGTTTGATTGCGATCAAGCCCAGCGGTGTCGAATATGACACTATGACCGTTGAGGATATTGTTGTACTGGATCTTGACGGCAATGTGGTGGAAGGAACACTGAAGCCCTCCAGCGATGCCCCTACCCATCTGGAGCTGTATCGTCAGTTTCGGGATATCGGCGGAATCGTGCATACGCACAGCCGCTTTGCAACCGTATTTGCACAGGCAAAATGTGGCATCCCTCCCCTCGGGACGACCCATGGCGACTATTTCTACGGTGAGATCCCATGTACCCGTGATATGACAACAGCTGAAATTCAAGGCGAATACGAACTGGAGACCGGTAAGGTAATCGTAGAATGCTGTCCGGATTACGCAACGATTCCGGCGGCTTTGGTCGCCAATCATGCCCCCTTTGTCTGGGGTAAGGATGGCCATGAAGCCGTACATAACTCTGTGGTGCTGGAAGAACTTGCTGCAATGGCATGGCATACGCTGGCGCTTGCGTCCAACACTCCCAATATGAGCCGCGCGCTCTTGGATAAGCATTATCTCCGAAAGCATGGAGCCAATGCTTATTATGGGCAAAACCATTGACATTAAGAATTTGCATTCTCCTGTTATAACGCAGAACGTCTCGGAAGCTTTTTTCTTCCGAGACGTTCTGTTTTATATTGTCATTGTAAGTACAGCACTTCTATAAAGGGATACAGTCGTACTCTAACATGAATTTTATCGTTCTTTTTTCAGTATTCTCCCTCCGTTCTTCTTTTTTGCTGCATTGGAAGTATTTAGGGATTGATTTTCTCGACCAGTTGGCGCTTCATGATGCACAAATCGGAGGCATCCAGCCTGTTATTGAGATCATAATCGGCTTCTGCCCAATCGTAAATCTCAACATCTGTTGCTCCGAGGAGCCACTTCTGTAATGTGACTACATCCGCAACGCTGAATTCACCATCACCGTTGATGTTTCCGGAGACCTTAATCTTGATTCTGAATATAAGATCCATTGATTCGTTGCTATAATATATAACCTCAGGCTGTTCTTCACAAGTAAATTCAAACAAATCAGCATATTTGTAAAAATGCGCTAATTCATCGTTTTCAAGAATCATAGGATTGGAATTGACAGTATAAAACGGACCTGTGTACATCCAGCCGCCCGGCACATCCGGATTTTCAATACCAATATTCGTACCAAAGCAAAAGTTATGATGCTTGACTACTTCATTCGGTATCAATTCGCCTGTAGCCTTGTCATATAAAAGAATTCTTGTTGCACCGTCCGGAAGAACAGGCTCCGGATTCGTTTTGCAACTCAGCATGCAGGTCACTTCAATACGATTTGATGTTTCAGATGTAACTTCAAATCCATGAAAATCATAGTAGCCGTCTTCCGTTCTTATATCAAAAGAATAGCTGCAATGGGGATCATAGGCATTGATTGAATCAATAATGCATGGGTTTGATGAGATGGCGTACAGCTCACTGGTATAATCCATCTGAATTGTTTCTTTCACGAAACTGGCATCTTCCGGAATATCGATCAGCTCGCCTGTATCTATATCTATAAATGTGATAATTGTACTGCCTTTTGAAAGGTCAACAATCTCAGAACAGTTGTTCTTGATCTCATAGCTTCCATCCGTCCAGTCAAAAAGCGGTTCATCAGACCAATGTTTGCCGACTGACCATTTCACATCGACCAGACCGTCTGCAGTGGGCTGATATACTATTACAGAGAACGAGCTGCCTCCGTCCACAGGCTCCACCAATGAACGCAGGTCAAATCTGTTGCAGACCGATTCTGTAACCTCTTGGATCGCTCCGCCACCACTTTGCTCCATTTTCAGAGATGCTCCTGTACTTGCGTTCACATCGGCACAATATGCGATATAATTGTTATAAACACAGGCACGACCGTTGTTTGTCAAAAATGCATTATATTCAGTTGGACAGTCCGGCAGCCAGCTGTAGAGATCGGTCTGGACAGTGAAGCCGTCAGGATTCTCAAAAGTGAATTCATCGGTCTTTCTGTATTCATCGCCGATCTTTTCTTTCCATGATACTGTCAGATCATAGCCTTCAAGCACACGGAACAGCTGTACCTCAAACACATACTGCATTTCGCTTTTCGCATAGGATTCAAAAAAGCTGTAATCATCCGTAGCAATTCCTAATTTGTTGCAGTATTCTTCATATGCCGTGAGCGCTTCTTCATCGTCCGGGTCGGGCTGTTTTGGAATCTCAAGCTCGTAGATTTTCGGAACATTGCCGGCAGGCGTATTGATGTTTGTCATACTGCCGGAGACAGTATGATTATAATCGTCTTTTTTGTCCTGGAGCATTGGTCTTACAAGACAGATCACGTTATCTGCCACATAGGATTTTCCATGCTCATTATAAAACTGCAGGGCATCGACAAAATCCAGCGGTACCCAATCGGGCAATTGACCAAGCACCAAATCGATTACAGGTTGATCGGCAGCCTGCACCGGCGGCATTGCTACCACAGAAGCAATCATTGCACATACTGTTAAAATGGTTGACAATTTTCGTTTCATATCAGTACCTCCGTTCTGTACAGCTGAATTGGTTTACTTTTTACTATTATATCACATTTGTTTGTAAAATGCAACGAATTATAGTAAGCTTTTCTATTTTTTCCATGATATCGCCTGTGAATGTCGCTCCTTAGTGTTTTTACGCAGCAGTGATGCAGCATTGTTCATGAAATATCTGTTTTATGCATCTGATCGTAGTTTCGATTGTAAAGCGGCTGATTTCAATGATGACAACAAATTAGATGCGCGGAATTTGACGGTGATGAAACGGAATTTAATCCATGATAATTATGGTGCTATACTAAAAAAGTGGACAAAAAAGGAAAGACAAGGTATAATAGAATAAAACACCTGGAGGAAAAAAGAAATGCCAAGAAAGAAAAACACTCGTTACACGGAAGAATTCAAGAAAACCATCGTAAACCTGCACCA
>JAZOCU010000040.1:0-3888 GCA_045596625.1 Oscillospiraceae bacterium
CTGCGGCTTTTGCAGGTTTCTTCATTTACACCATACAAATTGGCACGGTTCATCACCCGCTGGAGCAAATCCAGCCGGGCAGCAATGGCAAAGTTTTTCAGAGCGGTCTTGTTCATGGTTCATTTTCCTTTGCACAAAAATTTCAGGTTAAAGGATCTTTCCAACCAATTGCAGCTTGTTGTCTTCCCAAACGAATGATGCGACAGCGAAATTATCATCATCGTAGAAGCAATGGTTCAAAGCGGGCATGGTGGGATCGGGTTTATCCTGTTTACTCGACCACACAAAATAGTTCATGTAAATCGTGCATTGATCGGCAATGGGTGCGAGTATCTGATTGATTTTATCAGCAAACTGCTGAGACAGGGAAAGATCGGCATCCGGAATGCAGCTGCCCGAGAGCAAGTAGCCACAATCGTCGTATTCCTCGTTTTCTTCCCATAGTTCTTCCAGATATGGATGGTCATCTTCACTTACATAGTTCAGAACAGCCTGACGCAATTGCTGCACGATCTCAGGATGAGACTTGAAATCAAACGCTGCATACATGGTGATCATGTCGCCATAGAATTTGCATTTACTGGCTTGCTGTACAATATCCGCAGAACAAATATCTTCTACATCATAGCTCTTGCCGTTGCGAATATATGCGAATTCAGTATGACTATCATCGTCTGGATACCAGAATTTTGCTTTGTAAATGAATTTCTCTTTCCGCTTTAATGCCTCCAATTGATCTGCCATACCGCGCCCCTGCCACATATCATCTTCATTGATCGCATCCGTGACCGCGTCCGGATCGGGATTGGCATAGAAAGACCTCATGTTGGCATACACATAGCAGTCAATTTCAAAAGTTTTTGCATTGGGCAGACGATCATACAGAACAGTCTGCAAATTCCCCCCATTATCACCTGTATATACGAGTTCGCCATCGAGAATAATGGAAGTTTTGAAGGATCCCGGCGTGCACAAATCATCATAGTCGCTGCGTTCATAGGCCATGTCATTGAGGAAGCTTACATATCGCTGCAGATATTCCAAAGTAGACTGATAATATGGCTGATGATCAAATACGATCCGCTCATGCATTTCTACTCTACCATGCAGCACATAAGCCCGATGTGCCGGATTGCGGAAATCGAAAGTCACCAGGCGGCCATGCTTATCTCGCTCATGCTGCTGCACATATTCAATGAACATCTGCATCGCTTTTTCGGCAATTTGGACATTCTCATCAAATGCAGCATTCGGGTTTCCGATAATATTTTCATCAAAATCCGGATAGGAACTGATCAGATCCAAATCCTTTGCTGTTTCACCGGCAACATAATGCAGATTTTGCAATACAGAAAGTGCAACTTCCGGATCCGGTTCCTGATCACCATGTACGGCAGTATTGCCATTCTTACGGATGTAGTGGAACGCATCCATCACATGACGATCGTTGATGAACTGGCGCACCTGGCAATCGGCAAGGATATCGGCAAACGTCTGATTTTCCAAAGCAGATGCATGCGCCGCCATGTAAACAAACTTCGCTATCAGCTCTGCACTCTTTCGTGCAGCAACCATGCTGAGATCCGGTTTGGATTTCACCAGTTCTTCCGCATTAGTACACGGTTTATAGACGGTATCCAGCCCTTTCAAGCCTTTCAGAAAATCAAAATTCATTATATGTCATTCCTCTCCGGTTTTGTATTGTACAGAAAACAATTATCAGTTCAGCTGAACGGCATCATGATCCTTCAGTGCTTCCATCAGCCTGTCTTTCAGTGCAGCAACATAACGGTCAATGTCCGCCTCGCTGGACAATTTCTGCTGGGGCAATACATCATAACGGCGCAGGGTACGGATCCGCTGATGGGGTTCTGGCCGAACAGGAGTGAGCAGCTGTTCCATTCGCTGGCATACACCATCTTTGTACGTGATAATCTGGGTAATGGCCGCATCCAGCAGGGTGGGGCTGGTGGCTTCCAGAGCCGCCTGACGCCTGCGATCCAGTTCATCATCCGCCCGGCGTACCATATCGGTCAATTCCGGATGATCGGCTGCCAGGGTGTGAATATCGCCCCGGGCTTGTACCAGCACATCCTGCACACGAGCCAGGCGTTCTTCGTTGATGCGTTTATATGCACCATCGATTTTCTGGGTATACGTGGGAATTTCCACTATGCGGCGGTAGGGCTTTTCCATGCGAAGAATATCTGCAATCGTCCTGCCGGAGGCAAGTGCTTCCTGTTCATCCGCAAAATAATGACGCTCCTGCTGCAGTTTTTCACACAGCTGCCATGCGTTATCAAAGATGGTTTTCTGGTTGGCAAAGAAAAAGGAAACCTCCATGAAGTCTTCCGACCAATCCAGCAAATCATCCTCTGCATCCAGAAAAGCTTTCAGGAAAGCGGTGTGATCACCGGTATAGAGCAAAATGTGTTCCATGATGCGCTTGCCATCATCCACCACCTTCTTACCGGGATACTGCACCGTGGTGTGATAATGGTTCAGAATCTGATCGTTCTTCTTTTTCAGGTCACCAAGCAAAGAAGCAATCTGACCGCAAAGGTTATCTTCATCGCTCTTGATGTCCATGGTGCTGAATAGTTCAATGGCCAGCTTCCGGGCCGCTTTCAGCATTTCTTCAGAAACGGATACTTTCTGGCGCACAATGGTACGTTCCGTATCCGTACGCTTGCGCAGACAATCCAGCATCTTTCGATCGGCAGGCATCAAGGGAGCACTGTTGTACACCAATTGGATTTTCTGCGCACGAAGCATGGCGGCCGCAACAGCGGCAATATCAATTTCCCGCCAGCCATACGGTGCCGCCTGATAACGTTTTTGCATATCTGCCATAGTGACCTGCATGTTCTGCCGGGCACGAACCGTAAGGTACTGATCCATCTCCTCAATCGCCCGATTGTTGGGAACAGAAACACCCATCATCATTTCCTGGGTTTCGCTGCTGTTCAGAATCCGCTGAAGGTCTGCATCGCTCTGGGCAAAGGTATCCACATAGTTCAGTTTGCTGTATACGCTCTCCACCAGCATAGCCAGTGCTTCATCCAGCGCTTCCTTGGCATTGGAAGTGCGTACCGTACACCGATCCCCGGCAATATAGAAATTGCCCTTCACAATGGCTTCCTTCAAAAGAAGCATGGCGGTCTTTTCGCGGTCTTTTGCTTCCGATTGCTTGCTCAGAATAATTTTACGGATGGTTTCAGGCAGCTGAGCCACATTCCGCTGTTTAATATATTTCTCGATCCGCTTCACTTCCACCAGTTCATGGTAATAATCGTTCTTGGCCGACAAATGAATGATGGCTTCATTTCCGGCACGGGATTGGAGAATGAAATGTGCATCCGCATCATTTTCGCTGATTTCAGAAGCCAGCGTGATCAGGCGCAGTTTGATATCGCTTCCGGGCTGCCCCACCACCGCATGATCCACCATACGGTCATAGGAAAAATCATAACGGTTATGGTAGCGGTATTTGCCGCCGGGATAAATATCCGCAAACACCATTTGCCCGATCATGTGGATCACCTCATTGGCATCCACCATGGTCTGGCGAATTTCCCGGTTGATATCCTGTTCTTCATCCGTAAGGAAAAGATACGTTTCGCCATTGCGGGAAACATAATTCTCATATACCAGCCGGTCCAGGGATTCCTGCAGCTGCTGACGCATGGCAATCTTATCCGCCCGCAGGCTGGTGATCATCAGGGTAGACAGATTTTCAATATTGGCAGGAACACCTTCCACATAACGAATCAGGAACAAAAGCTTCAGTATATCCACATCCTGCGCTTTTAAGCCATCACCGGCCTGTGCAGCCCGGTCTGCCCGGTCAATCACCCGGCGGACAGCGCCGTCCAGGAAGGTATGCAC
>JAZOCU010000041.1:0-3496 GCA_045596625.1 Oscillospiraceae bacterium
TACGAAATGCCGTCATTGTTTCTGATATTGTGCAGGCGGTACTTCTGCTCTGTTTCGTCTCATTATGGAAAAAAAGGCATGACGTGCTTTTTGGAAGGTGACATTTCGCTATTTGTCAGCCATTCAGAGTGAGCAGCAAGCGCGACCGTAACAAAAATGAGCCGGGGTTGTTTCCTCGGCTCACTTTTTATAATAATAAGTCTTACCTCAATGGTAACCGTAAAAACCATCCACGTCTAGACCTCCTGTGTCCAAAATGGTATAATGAACTCCAGGCAGATCCATGGAGTGATTTGGTCAGTCCAATTTAGTCTATGGAGTCAATTGGGAGCAATATGGAACACAGGAGGACAAGTATGGAAACCGAAACAACAGCGAGCACAACCTTTTCGCAGGGCAAATAAATCAAGAAAGAAAAAAGACAAGGGCGTAACCATTCGGGCGCTCCTTTTGTTGCAATATCAGGTGAGATCTGGTATAATATATCCAAAGGAAGGTGATACGGTGAAGGCGAACAGGAAGAACATTCTCTTCATTACAGGACTTGTTGCAATGCTGATCGGCATTTCCGTACTCGGTGTATTTGGCGGGAAACGTATCAGCCGTGAGATTGAAAAGCAGAGACTGCTGAAAGAGTGCGTGGTATTTGAGATTCCTGACCTTAAAATCAAGGCTCCCGTGATGGACGGAACAGAACATGAAGTACTTTCAAAGGCGGCAGGACATTTCCCTGGCACAGGTGCAGTCGGTTCAGGCAATTACTGTATCGCAGGACATAACAGCACGATTTATGCGGAGATCTTCAACGAAATGAAGCATATCGAAATCGGAATGGAAATGTATCTGATTGACAAGGATAAGCAGAGAACAAAGTATACCTACACAGTTACAAAAAATTTCATTGTCGAGCCAAGTGAAACATGGGTTCTGGATGATTTCGGCGATGACCGTATCACCATTGTGACCTGTACGGATGATGGGACACAAAGGCAGATCGTAGTAGGAATACTGCAAACGAATCCATAAAGTAAAACTTTCAAAGTCACTAAAGTAAAATACCGAAATGGCGGCACCCTACACATTCCAATCATCCGTCTTGCCAGCGAAATCCCTCGGAATTCTGAGGCATTTCATTTGTTGATGCACATAGACAGCTTTTACCGGCAGTCACAGGTTCCCATCGCTGATCGTATCCCCCGTTACCTATTGAATCTCGTGATTGGATATGATATAATGTAAAAAACGGTTAAGGAGGAACTCGCATGAAAGCAAAACGTATATCCACTCTCCTTGCAGCGGCAATGACGATGACAGCGCTCACACTTCCCATGCCGCTGATAATGAATGCACAAGCCGATTCGCGCATTGTCAGAAGATTCGATCTTGGCGGACTCGGTGCGGCGGACGGATATATCGGTGTCTCCGCATCAGAGGCTTACGATTCTTCCAAAGGCTATGGCTTTGCCAATACCGATGCCGTTGAAAACGTCACGGCAAGCGGAACGGGTGCACTGGCGGATGCTGTACGCTTCAAATCGGATGTGCCGAATCATATCTTCCATGTTGATCTGCCAAGCGGCGTATATAAAATCACAGTGACTACGGGCGATGTGCACTCCACCATCATCAATGCAGAGGGCGTGCCACAACTATTCTTCCTCACCGGCAGCAACGCCACGGATACTTTCACAATCCCCGTAACGGACGGTCAGCTGAATCTCTACGCAAGCTCTGGCGTGGGAACAGAATTCTCCATCAGTGCGATAGAAATTGAACAAACCTCCACAGGAACAACCACAAAACCGACAATCTGGGTCGGCGGTGATTCGACTGCGGCAAGCCGCTACAATGTACCGGAGGATGCAGTGCATGGCTGGGGACAATTTTTATCTAACCATGTGGATATGAGTCAGTACGATGTGCGGAATATTTCCGCAAGCGGCATCACCGCCTCTGATCTGAACAACGCGCTGTTCGGCACAATCGAGCATTACGGCAAAAAAGGTGATATCTTGCTGCTTTCCGTCGGCATCAATGATTATACGAAAGCGTATAGTGCAAATCCCGCTGCGCCTGATCCGAGCAGCTATATTGAAAACATGACGGATATGGTGCAGCGTGCGAAAGCAAAAGGTATGACGGTCTGTCTTATCAAGCAGCATGGGCAGATCAATGACACTGCAAAATATCCGCTTCCAAAGAGCAGATGGTTCAGTGATGCAATTGATGAGATCGCAGAAACTGAACAGGCTGCTGTCATGGATCTATTTACCCCATGGCTAGAGCTTTCTCTGGAAAACAAGTATTTCGAGATGGAAGAATACTATACCGACGATTCGCTGCATCTGAATGCAGATGGAGCTGACAAAATGGCGGAGATGGTGAGCAAACTGCTTTTTCCTCCGAAAGAACAAGGAGATATTGCAGAAGATCCCTACAAAGATTTTGATACGGCATCCACCGTTTATTATCGGACAGAAGCTTCGGGGAAAGCAGTTTCAAATCCGCACAAAGGCTTCGTGATGACAGCATATACGCCGGATATGATTCATTCCTCCAACGGCTTTGCGTATGGAATGAGCGGTTCCGCAGATAATCACGCATGGGATGTTGTCACGATCGTAAGCGGCTCGCCCAAATGGTGCGATCTCAATCCTGCTGAGGGCGTATACAACTGGGATGAAATTGACGGGATGCTTGAGGCGTGTGAACAGCATGGGCTTACATACGGCATTCGCATTATGCCGTATTCATCGTATTTATCCGAAGACTATGTTCCGCAGTGGATTTACAATAAGGGGGCAGCCAAGAACAAAGCACCGCTTCGGGATGATCCATCCTTGGAAACAGAATTTCCGAAGTGGGATGATCCGGTCTATTTGCAGGCACATAAGGATTTTACCAAGGCGTTGGCTGAAAAATATGACGGCGATCCGAGAGTCGAATTTATCGACATCCGACCTTTCGGCGATTATGGCGAATGGCATAATTCGTTTGCGGTCGGTGATGAAAAATTTATGCCTTCTCTGGATATTCAGAAAGATATGCTGGATTATTATGCAGAAGTATTTGATGACACGACCATTGTACTTCCCTCCAATGCCCGTGGAGAAATCTATCAATATGCACTCTCGATCGGCATTGCAAAGCGTGATGACGGATTGATTTCCATTCCCAATGCCGAATGGAGTCTCAGACCGGCTTACAAAGCGAATCTGCCCGTACTTGGCGAGAATTACCAGACCTATACATGGATGAAGGAGACGGTCAGAGAAAATGAATATTCCTATGTGAACTGGACGCCTGAGCATTTCCGTGAGATCATTGAAATATCTCATATGTCGATCTATGCACTCGATCAGGACAGCAATTGCAGCTACAAATTCTACAAGGAACAAAAAGAAGTGATTGACGAAATGTGTAACCGATTGGGCTATAATTTTACCGTCACATCGGCAAAACGAAACGACAATCAGCTTCTTGTCACAATCAAAAA
>JAZOCU010000042.1:0-11842 GCA_045596625.1 Oscillospiraceae bacterium
CGGATGCAAGGGTAGACAGATTGCCCGCATAGGTCAGCTTATCCAGACAGATGATCCGATCCTCCGGATGCTCTTTCAGCATATGAAATACAAAGTTTGAGCCTATGAATCCGGCTCCTCCCGTTACGATATAAGTCATGACTCTTTCTCCTCAATGCGTTTTCAACGAGTTGTCAATCCAACGATCACATCACAGATACGATCCACATCTTCAATGGACAAATCCGCAAACAAGGGTAATGTGAGCACACGATCAGCATAATATTGTGCAACAGGTGTCATATTAATGTCCGCAGTAGGCAGATCCGCATAACATTCAATATTGTTTGTCAGAGGATAAAAATATTTTCTGGCGACAATTCCGTTTTCTGCCAGTGCTGCAAATACCGCATTACGATCTGCTCCGAATACCGTTTCGTCAAATACCGCAGGGAAATATGCATAATTTGACTGCACATTCTCCTGCTCCGCACATAGTCGAATCCCTTTAATATCGGAAAGACGCTTCCGATAATGTTCCACTGCTGCTTTACGTTTCGCGATTTCTTCAGGCAAATGACGAAGATTACAGATACCCATGGCAGCTTGAAACTCATTCATTTTTGCATTACCGCCAACATAGGCAACTGATTCCGGACCACGAATACCAAAATTCTTCATATCATTCAGAATCTGCACAAAAGAATCATCATGAAAACAGATCGCACCACCTTCAATGGTATTGAATACCTTGGTGGCATGGAAACTGAACATAGAAGCATCGCCAAAGCAGGCAGAGCTGATACCACGATACGTTACACCAAATGCATGGGCCGCATCATAAATGACCTTAAGATGATGCTTTTGGGCAATTGCTGCAATCGCATCCACATCACACAAATTGCCATAGACATGAACCGGTACGATAGCAACTGTCTTTTCGGTGATCAAGGATTCGATCTTGCTTACATCGATCGTATAATCATTTGCATTGATATCGCAGAATACCGGAACAAGGCCATTGCGTACAATGGCATGGGTGGTAGATACAAACGTAAAGGGCGTTGTGATGACTTCGCTGCCCTTGGGAAACTGCATCGCACCGATAATATATTCCAAAGCCAGATGGCCGTTCGTATATAGTGTTACATGCGGTACATCCAGATAGTTCTCAAGATCAGCCTGAAGTTGCTTATGCTTTACGCCCATATTCGTCAGCCAACGGCTTTCCCAGAGTTCTTTGATTTCCTCACAATACTCCTCATATAAGGGCATGGAAGAACGTGTTACATTAATATTTTTGCTCATATTGATCAGACTCCATGTATATAAGAAAATTGATTGACACGCAATCACAGAGCAAGCGGATAGAACAACGGAATGAAAATAAGAATAGACAGCAGAACCAGAATATCAAGAATCCATGTATATTTGATGTAATCCGAGAACTTATATCCTGCTACCAGTGTCATACCGGTTTGTGCATTGGCCAGTGGAGTGCTGAAGGTCAGATTGGCTGCAAAGACAATGCCCAAAGTAAATGCAATCGGATTCAAATTGTTGGAAATGCAAAGCGATAAAGCTACCGGCAGCATAATCACAACAGCAGTGGAATTTGTAATGAAATTACTGATAAGTATAGTAGTGATAACAAATAATGCAAAAATTACGATCAATGGAATACCGGTATCCAAAATGCCTGACAATGCATCACCGATCAATTGACCAACGCCGCCCTTATTGATACCGGATGCAATACCAAGACATCCGGCAAGAATAATCAGAACAGACCAGTCCATATTCTTGATGATGCTCTTTTGTGTGGTACAGCGTGTTATAACACAAAGCAAAGCAGCAACAACTGCTGTCATTGCGGTGGAAATCCAGCCACCAATGAAGAACACAATGGTCAGGATGAAGATCAAAACCATAATAATCAGCTTGATTTTATTCGGCTTTTCTTCTGTTTGGGCTGCAATTGTTTCGGATTCTTTGATTTCAGCAGCCTCTCTGCTGCCCCAGATCTTTTTTCCAACAGGATAACCAATAAACAAGGCAAACAGCATAAATACTACAAAGAGAATTGCACCGGGCAGTGTATAATCAAACATCTTCAGTTCCTGTCCGCACATTTCAGATAAAATGCCATTGGCGGTCAACTGCGGTGTAGAGCCAACTAAGGTACAGACACCGCCGAACATGGCGCCCATCGTTACCGGAAGGGTCAGATTCATACGGTTCATATTCTTATCACTCTTGGCAATACTCGCAATAATCGGCAGGAAAATGGCAATGACAGATGTATTGGACAGGAATGTGGAAAGCAATGCCGATGCCGTTCCTGCCAAAAAGATGAACAATCGTTCATTGTGGGCTGAAAGCTGAGATACCTTTGCACCTACAAGCTTTGCTGCTCCGGTATCCATCATGGCAATACCTACAACCATCATACCGAATACCAATACTACAATCGAGTTGGAAAAACCGGAAAATGCATCTTCAAAAGAGCACACACCTGTCAATACAAACAATGCACAGCCAAGACAAGCTGTTGCGGAATTGGGAATAGGTCTTGTAATAAACAAAACGATACATACTACCAAAATTACAAGACTGATAATCGCTGATGTCGTCATACTTCCCCTCCAAATAAATTTTAAGCAAGATCAGGATATTGATTCAATCGCTGCACATCAAAAGGCAAATACAACATAGAGTTTCCTTCTGAATCAAGCACTTTTACACTCTCTTGAATCAATTGAATGGTTTTTTGAATTTCTGCAATACGCCGATCAGAGATCACTGCACGGAACACGCGCTGCTGCAAGGTGTTATTCTCAATGATTGTTTCGCCTACATCATGCATATACTCAGCAAGCTCAACATTCGGTATCTCTTTCACACGCTCAATACCATCCAGCTTACCGATGACGCCGCCATGACTATATACATTCAGATTCAGAATATACGATGGGAATCTGGGGTTATCCTGCGAAAGCTCATAACCCTCCATACGTCCGGTCAAAGCATGTGCAATCAACATCTCCATGAAATTGATTCCATTAATGCGTGAAAAATGACGATAATCAGCGGCACCGTTCGGACGATAACCACATTCAAAGAACAGAATCTTTTGTTCAGTAGCAATGCCCTGCAGGAAAATGGTACCATCCACTGCATGAATGCCGGACAGCATATCCTTGACATGGGAATCCACTGTTTCAAGATAACGCTCAATATAACAAGATGGGAAAATCAAAATATCCATCTGTGATGTGATGTTGGGATGGTCATAGGACTTCAGTTTATCCTTGAAACCCGATAAGGAATATACACCATCTTTCATGGTATAAGTAGCAGTTACCTCAACACCTTCGGCATATTCTTCTACCAATACATGCTTGCCGGGAGAAATAGACATCGCATATTCATATGCTTTTTCAAGTTCTTCTTGATTGGCACAAATGGTCACACCGCGGCCACCGCTGCTATCAATGGGTTTTACAATGACAGGATAACATACATCCGCATCAGCAATTCCTTTTGCTTGAATCTCTGCCGTATAATCCGCAGGAACAGGAACACCGTATTTCATACAGGTTTCCTTGAAAAAGGATTTATCCAAAGAAAGCCGGATCTGTTCTTCGGATGCATAAAACGGCAGACCCAAACGATCACAGATCTGTCTCGCATAAGGCAGCATGGAATCAATGAACGCCGTAAAAACGCCGTCAACATGTTCCTCCTGACACAGCTTTACAATCGCATCAACGTCAGTCGTACTCACCATAAAAGATTGATCTGCTACTTTCTTAGCCGGTGAATCCGGAAGATAATCAGTTACGATAGTGTAAATCCCCATAGACTTTGCAATCTCAACAGCATCACAAAGCGCACGGATTCCTCCAAGAAATAATAGTCTTTTCCCCTTTAAGTTCTCATACATGATACTACTCTCCTTTATTTGAAGTTGTTCAGTGTTCAGATCATATCGGTCAGATAACTCTCTTGGATGTGCGGATCGACCCATTCCTCTTTCAGTAGGCCCATTATAACCATATTTACATATGCGTTGTTTTTATAGTTGGATTTTCTCTTGAGTCCTTCTCGTACAAAACCGCATTTTTCATAAAGGTGAATCGCAACAGCATTGCTTTCCAATACACTCAGTTCAATACGGCGCAGGTTCATGTTCATAAATGCATGGGATACCATAGCTTGTACTGCATAGGTGCCGATGCCTTTTCCGCGATTTACCGTATTACCGATCATGATATGCAGTTCTCCGCTGCGGTTGATATAATTGATATTCAACAGACTGATCAGTCCAAGAAGCGTTTCTTCTTCCCCATTTACATCAACGATCGCGCATCGAACAGAATTATTTCTGGCATGAAGATAATTGTCATACCAAGCATTCTCTACATCCTCATTCACATAACGATATGGTGCACCAAGACAAGCAATCAGATAAGCATCGTTTCGCCAGCTTTTGATCTTATCCAAATCGCCGCGTTCCAATTCTCTTAACTTATACACTTCATGATCTCCTCAATCAAATACTTCATATCGCTTACGGTATATCTTTGATCAACCGGAATCGGCAGAATATTACTTGCCATATCTGCCTCAATGGTATTTTCACCACAATCCTCGATCACATTTGGCCAGAGTGTGGGAATATATATCTTCCGAGTCTGCAGTTGCTTACGAATTGCTGCACCATTCTCCAGATAGAATGGATACATGAAAGCACCCTCTGGTATTGCAAGTTGAAGCAAGTTAATTTCTTTTAGAGCATCGTGCAGAACCGTAAAATTCTCTGTTCTACGTTGCCTGACTATCTGATAATCAATTGCGTGCAGAAAGTTCTTCGTAAGCTTGGACATTTCTTTTATTGGTTCATCGGCAAACAAATGGTTATTTGCAGCATACTCACCATAAAACTCAGAAGCTGAACGCTCAAATCGTCCGAGCAAAAAGTGCATCCTTTCAAATGACTCATCGATTTGAAGCTCTTCTTCTAAGTCAGCATCCGTGTAAAGAAAAGCTCCATCCGGTACGCCCAAAAATTTGCGGCAGGTGTACAGTGTATCCACGCCTTCAACAGGCATATCAAAATATGCTTGCGCCTGATCCACAATTATTCTTTGGTACTTTTTGCGTAACTCTATAATCTGTTCATTCGTCATCTGTCCATAATAATTCACGAGATAAAGCCATTCATCAGATCCAATCTCCACTTCTTGCGGAAAAAAGTTCATTCCAATATGGTAATATCGTATTTTTACATGCTCTTTCTCGCAAATATTTCTAACTGAATCACAAAGAAAGTATGGCAGTACGATCTTCTTTATCTTCCTTGCACGAATCAGATATGCAAGACAATTGCGCCCACAATTCAGTGCAACTGCACTATCATGCAACATTGGCAAGCGGTATTGATCCAGTTCAATATATCCGCCGATTTCTTTCATAAAATTCCCCTATCGTACATCATTACTGCAATTCAATACAGATGTGTTCATTAATATTCTCCAGCATTCGATTCATTGTTTCTAGGGTATCAAATTCAAAGAAAACAATGCCCAAAGCCTTTGAAGCATTATCGAAAAACTCTATTTCATCACCGCTTTTCTTGTAGATGCACTTACGAATGATATATTGCTCCAACTCATCGGTAAAGCAAACATCTTTAAAAGTACCGTTCTTATCCGAGTGTAGATTATGCGTTGCATAATATGCATGTGCATCGTGGAACAGGGGTACAACATTCTCACCCATCGCAGCCAGAATCGACATTTCTACCACATCCACGTTAAATATAAATCCCAGCAGATCGGGAATCATATTGCCGCCGCAGCGTGGGCCAACATCAATTGGCCATACCTTGCCATTTTTATCGACGATCAGTTCTACATTCATGGCACCACTTGTAATATGCAGTGCGTTCACCATATCCTGCAATACTTTTTTAACATTATCCAGATCATCCGATTCCAAAACCGGAGGATAGCTCTTTCCAACAGGAACAAGGGAATTGACACGATCATCGCGATGGCAATTCATCAGTCCCCATAAGGTGACTTTTCCATCTAAAACAAAAATGTCACCACCGATTAAATAAGGATGTTTCTTTTCTATAAACTCCTCAATGATTATTCGTTTTCCACGGGAAAAAGAAAATGCAAACGCAACGGCCTCTCTGAGCCCTTCTTTAGCGTGCAAAACAGTAGCACCTTTGCTTCCGGAAGAATCTACCGGCTTAACTATAACAGGAAAACGATAACATCCAATATCATCCATTGCATCTTCAATTGAAGTGTAGCCCTTTGCCACTGGTGCGTTAAAGCCGTTTTCTGTTAAAAATTCACGGAACCGATCTTTATTGCAAAGTATTTCAACTGACCTATAGGGATTTGTAGGCAAATTCATTTGTTCCGCAACGTAAGCAGCAGTTGGTGCAGCCGGATCGGATGCATAGGCAATAACACCATCAATATTTTCTCTTTTTGCTACTTGAAGAATCGCTTCTTTATCAGTTGTGCTCACCAGATGAAAATGATCAGCATGATATTGTCCGGGATTATCCGGCAGATAATCACAGAGTACTGTCTCATATCCAAGCTTTTTTGCTGTTTCGATGGCAATTACCTGCTGTGCAGAGCCGCCAAGCAATAAAATCTTTTTTTTCATTAAGCCATCAAGCCTCTTTCTTATTTCTCTTTTTGATAAATCCTTTCGCAACAGAAAGTACATATTCAAAACTATCCAGACGGAAAATCTTAGATCCTGCCAGATAAATGATAACACCAAGCGGAACCTGAATAAGCAGCATCACCAAACGAGACAATTGCAGCATTGTCACACAGTATACCGCAGCACCCATGAAGCAAGTAAGCAAAAGCTGCGGCATCATATCCTTCAATTGCTGCAGATAGCTGTAATTGAGCAGTTTCCTGTTAGGCCAAGAATTGATGATCATCGATATAACGGAAGTCACCAAAAGACTATATGCCATTGCCATGACGCCATATGGTATTGAGATCACAATGGACAGTATACCAATTATCTTTTTGATGATCTCAAGTTTCAAAAACATATCACTGCGTCCCATGGCTTTAATTGCATTCAAATTCGCGGTTTGCACAGGATTGAACGCATAAGTAAAGCAGAAGACTCGCATAAACGGTACGCTGGGAAGCCATTTATCTGTGAGCAATAAACCGATCAAAGGCTCGGCACATACTGCAAAGCCCATCATCATTGGGAAAATCAAATATGAACTGACCTTAATAGAGCGTCGTGTCATGGCTTTGACACGCTCTCGATTATCTTGTGCCTTCGACATGGTCGGCAACAGCACACTGTCAATCGAAGAATTGATATTGGAAACCAGCATCTGCGGATATTTTTTACCCTGATTATAAAATGCAAGCTGACCATCCTGATAACGTCTGCCGATGATCAATTGCCGCAGATCATGATACAGCGTATCGAACAAACTGGATACAAGCAGCTTCCAGCCATAGGATAACAAGCCTTTTAAGCGCTGGAATGAAAACTGTCTCTTTGGGCGCCATTTTACTGTTACCCAAAGCACGATCGTACCCACAGTCACATTAACAAGATTCTGTGCGATCAAGGACCAAACACCAAAACCATTGTATGCCATTGTAATACCAACTACAGCTGATACGATCGTACCGATAAGCGTTGCATAAAAAAACCGCTTAAACTGCATTGTTCGGGAAACATATGCCTGCTGCACATTTCGTACACCGGAAACGATAATGGTCAGACTCAGTACACGAATCAAAGGCGTTAATTCTGTATGCTTAAAGAATATTGCAATGTAGGGTGCTGCAAAAAACACACCGATATATAACGTAATACATAAAGTGATATTAAAGAAAAATACACTGGAAAAATCAAGATCATCTGCATCCTTCTTCTGAATCAGCGCATTACCCATACCGCTGTCAACAAATACCTGCAGCAATGTGATCACAATATTGATATAAGCAACCAGATCATAGGCTTTTGTCGATAAAAGACGTCCCAGAATAATACCAACAAGCAATGTAACGCCTTGCGCAGCACAGCGTTCCATAAATCGCCAGAGAAAATTTCCGGTTACATTTGTTTTAGCTGAACTCATCGCTTCGCCTTTCTGATTTTTTCAAGGATCACTGTAGGCAACATTGCTTTAACGCGCATTTTAATTCGCTGCGCAGCAGAACTTTCTCGATACAAACGCAAATACTTTTTATCTTCCAATAACGTATTCAACATCCGATTGGAAGGTGCATGCATCAATGCACCCAAAAGATGCCTTTTCTGAATCGAATAAAGCCCTTCAGTATACTCATAATTTGTAAACCGATCTACATTTTCTATCATCTGTGATATCAGACAACTGCGCTCAAAAACTTTAGCAGAGCTCTGAGCTCTCCAGCGAGTCATTGCAGAGTTCGGTACATTCTGACGATATACACAAGTGATATCATTGATATAATACATATATCCCAAAGCAGTGGTATAAAGTCGTAACTTCAAATCTCCGGTTTGGCAGCGTATATAATAGCTTTCCGGAAATCTTTCAATACAATCCCTGCGATACATAAACGATGCTGTCGGCACAAAAGATAATTGATACATATCATGCAATGTGTACGCTTGATCCTTATTTTGAAAATATTTAGCATCCTCTTCAGAATAAGGAACAAAAGTACGATTTTCCACAGTGCCGGATGCGTCCAAAATCTGACCGTTTGTGCAACAGAATGTACAGTCATCATGCGCATCCATATAATCGACCTGCTTCTGAAGCTTCATCGAATCAATCCAATAATCGTCTCCTTCGCACACTGCAATATATTTTCCCTTGGCGATCGGATATATATGCGTCATAAAAATATTGACCTTTTTGGAATACTGATTCTCTTTTTGCAAAATCGGCTTGATCAGATCCGGATAGCGATCCGCATATTCCTTGATGATCGCTGCAGTACCATCGGTAGATGCATCATCATGTATATAAACTTCATATCGAAAATTACAGTTCTGGTTTACAAAGCCTTCCAATGCATCGCGAATATATGCTTCGTGATTAAAGGCGAGGCAATATACTGTAACTTTAATTTCATCCATAATGACCTCCGGATGGTATTATTACCATCAATCTATAATCCTATTTTCTGATCTGATCGAAAATCTTACGATATAATACAGGCGAGATCCAGAATACAATGGCCTTCAATTTTGTTTTGGAATACAGTGCATTTTTTATCGGAAATTTTCTGCCGAATTTCTGTACATATGGACGATGATCTGAAATCTTGCAGATTGCTTGCAGGAATAAATACACCATACGATCTTTCAGATAACCAATATCCGATTCTTTCTGCTCAGTAAACAAAGCTGCGCATTGCTCACATACAATAAACAACGAACGTGCACTTTTTTCTCCATTGGAAGAGTGCATAATAGAACCACTACGGATATAATGATAATAGAAAAACAAATCAGAATAACAGATAGTTTGCGCTTTCAACAAAACTTGCACTGTCCAAAGCTCATCCTCATGAATAATGCCTTCCAGAAAGTGAAGATCATTTTCCAATAAAAACTCATGACGATATATGCTGAATTGGGCACAAAATGTCACACTCTCCGGATGCGCCTTCAGCATAGATAAATATGCATTGACTGTATAGTTCCCCTTCGGTATAGTATAATTTACCTTATCGCGGATCGTTCCGGCATCATCGACCGTTTTTGCACGAAGTACCGTAACATCTGCTTCATTCTCATAAAGGAGCTTCTTGATGGAAGTCAGCACATCAGGCTCAAGATAATCATCACTGTCGATCAACATGATATACTTGCCTTTTGCTTGTGCTATGCCCGCATTGCGAGCACTGGATAGTCCGCCGTTCGGCTTGTGTATAACCCGTATAGTATCGAATCGCTGTGCATATTCATCACAAATTGCAGGGCAAGCATCCGGTGATCCATCATCAACTACGATGATTTCACATTCTGTCAAATCTTGCTGCACAACAGAATCCAGACATTTACGCAGATATGCCTCTACCTTATATACAGGAATAATAATACTGATTAAACAATCAAACTTCAATAAAACTCACCTCTCGTCAGTAGAATCCAAATCGATAAGGCAATTGACCATATCCGTTGCTGAGCATTGAGGAAGCAAACAGCACTGCAGTATAAAACAGCGTATATAACTGATAGATGCTGAAGCCACCGGTCTTACGAATGGATTTACCCCAGATATAAGATAATCCAATGAATGCGGGCATAGTAAAGAACAATCCGACACGGGCTGCATATAAAATCTTGAAGTTCATGAGTGTAAATACCACATCACAGATCATCGCTTTATCCAACATATCTGTGTAGATATCCGGTTTAAGAACACAAGGTCGGATTCGATGCAGCATCCGATATCCGATATATAATCCAAACTTGATAAACAGCAGGAATGTGCCAATCGTAAAGATCGAATTATCATATATCTTATCATATCCTACACGATACTGTGCAAAAATAGATATCGAGAAAACGATCTTCATCAAAAGCTCAATAAATAGCAATCCGACAACCGGCAGCAAATATTCTGCTGCCTTATGCCACTTTTTCTTATATTCACGAGGTCGATAATACCACAGTAATACCAACGCCGTGATGGCTGTTGTATGAAACAGCATTGCAATCAATACATATAGGATATATTTCTTATACTGCTTATTCAGCAGATACTGCAATGCAAAAAATACAATTGCAACCGCCAAAGCCTGACGCATGATATTATAGGTTCGAAGATAAAAAGTCGTCAGATAGATCAGAAGAGAGATCGTCGGACTCGCCTTTTTGCGAAAGCTCCAGATGCCAAGCACCATAAATAGCTGTGTGAATAATCCATAGAAAGCGAAACCAGCCATCGCAGTACCAAATAAGCGATAGGAACCATACATCAAAACGACAAAGGATGCTTCCACATCAGCAATGGTGAGCGCAGATTGTAGATTCGGCGCTGCTTTGATCTGTTCGGCCCATTCCAGATAAAACTCAAAATCGATTCCTACTTTATATCGAAGCATTGCAGGCAGGCTGAGTGTCAAGAGTACGGCAATCAGATAAAGAATCTGATTGCCGGTATGCTTGGATTTCTCTGCACAGTACATCCATCCCAGAGCTATGAGAAAAAACAGGGCGTAAAATAATATGGATACGCCTGTCGAAAATTCTATCATATCGTCATCCAATCCTTATGGGGCGGTATTCAATAAAATAACGATCAGAAAATCTGCAATCGCTCAACGATTGCCATACATTTTATCATAATAATCACGGTATTCACCGGAAATGATGGTTTCCCACCACTCTCGATTCTCAAGATACCATTGGATGGTCTTCTTGATGCCGTCTGCAAACATGGTTTCCGGCAGCCAGCCAAGCTCTGTGTGGATCTTAGTCGGATCAATTGCATAACGCATATCATGTCCTTTTCGGTCTGCCACATAGGTGATCAGACTTTCCGGCTTGCCAAGCTCTTTGCAGATCAGCTTTACGATATCGATATTACGCATCTCATTATGTCCGCCGATATTATACACCTCACCGACTCTGCCCTTCTGCAGGATCAGATCTATTGCTTTGCAATGATCCTCCACATACAGCCAGTCACGTACATTCAAACCCTCTCCATACACCGGCAGAGGCTTATCGTTGAGCGCGTTTGCGATCATCAGCGGGATCAGCTTTTCGGGAAAATGATAAGGGCCATAGTTATTGGAACAGCGGCTTACTGTCACAGGTAGTCCATAGGTTCTGT
>JAZOCU010000043.1:0-57055 GCA_045596625.1 Oscillospiraceae bacterium
ATCTCGGGACCGCCGCCATGCACCAATACCACACGGATGCCTACCAGCGAAAGCAGTACGATATCACTCATTACCGCTTCCTTGAGTGCTTCATTGGTCATAGCATTGCCGCCATATTTCACCACAATGATCTTGTGGTTATAGCGCTGAATATAGGGCAGCGCATCAATGAGCACCTGCGAGCGGATGCGGTTGGAAATACTTTCCAGTTCTTCCATATGATCCAGATGATCCATCACAATCGTATCCTTTCTGTTATCTTAGCTTCTGTAATCGCCGTTGATCTTCACGTAGTCATAGGTGAGATCACAGCCCCAAGCCACAGCAGAGCCGCGTCCGCTGCCCAGATTGATCAGCACCTGGATCTCATCTTCCAGCAGGATCTCCTTGGCTTTCTGCTCAGAGAACGCAACGCCGCAGCCCTTTTGTGCAACAATGATGCTGCCCTTTGCGGAGGCCAGCAGGACATTGACCTGATCTACATCATATTCGGCACCGGAATAGCCCATTGCACAGGCGATTCTGCCCCAGTTGGCATCGGCACCGTACATTGCAGCCTTGAACAGGCTGGAGGTGATCACGCTTTTGGCGATGGTTTCGGCAGCTGCCTCGCTGTCGGCACCGCTGACCACGCATTCGATGAGCTTGGTAGCGCCTTCTCCGTCGGCAGCACACATTCTGGCAAGATTGAGCAGCACAGCATACAGCGCATCACGGAACACCACATAGGCTGCATCCTCACGGGTGATCTCTACGTTGCCGCACAAGCCGTTTGCCATCACGCAGACCATATCGTTGGTGGAGGTGTCGCCATCCACGCTGACACGATTGAGGGTGACCTTCACCACATCCGACAGTGCCTGCTGCAGCATGGCAGGAGAGATCGCACAGTCGGTGGTAAGGAAGGTGAGGGTTGTTGCCATATTGGGATGGATCATGCCGCTGCCCTTGAGCATACCGCCCAGATGACAGGGCTTGCCGTCGATATTAAAGGAAACAGCGATCTCCTTTTCACGGGTATCGGTGGTCATAATGGCGTGCATGGCTTCGGTATTGCCTTCATAGGAAAGCCCCTCTACAAGAGCAGGAATGCCTGCTGCAATGGGTTCGATGGGCAGGATCTGACCGATGACACCGGTGGAAGCCACCACCACATCCTCCGGAGAGATCTGCAGGGCATCTGCTGCCAGCTGACACATGGCATTGGCTTTTTCCACGCCATCGGCATTGCAGGTGTTGGCATTGACGGAATTGACGATGACGGCACGGGCATGGCCATTGGCAAGATGCTTTTGTGTGACCAGAATCGGTGCACCTTTCACTTGGTTGGTAGTATAAACCGCAGCCACCGTGCAGTCACGATCGGCAACGATCATCGCCAGATCATTTTTCTTTTTGGTCTCTTCGGTGATCCCGTTTGCGGCGGCATGGGATTCCGGTACGGTCTCTTCGCTGAGTGCCTGATGCCGCAGACCGCAGCATACACCATTGGCTTTGAATCCTTTGGCAGCACAAACGCCGCCATCCACGAAGGGATAATCCGCAAAGGCTTGCAGTTTCATAGGAACGTCATCCTTTCTGTGATCAAATAGCAGACAGACCGGTTTCTTCCGGTGCACCGGTCATGATATTAAAGCATTGGAGCGCTGCTCCCGAGGCACCTTTTCCAAGATTATCCAGACGGGCAGCCAACAGGATCTGTTCTTCGCTGCCGCAGACAAAAATCTCCAAGAGATTGGTGCCTGCGAGGGTATTGGCAGGCAGGAAGCCTTCCTTCAGCACATCCTCACCCTGCAGAGCACGTACCGGTACGAACTGCTGTCCTGCATAGTGGGCACAGAACATGGCGTGCACTTCTTCTACAGAAGGCTTGCCGTTGAGCAGCCGGCGATGCAGCGGCACCGTGACCACCATGCCTGCAAAATAATCGCAGACCAGCGGATTGAACATGGGTGCATAGGTCAGCCCGGAGATCGCCTGCATTTCGGGCAGATGCTTATGGTGCTGAAGCAGTGCATACTGTCTGGGGCTGCCGTAATCGGCGGGACGCTCCTCGGATTCATACACAGCGATGGCACCCTTGCCGGCACCGCTGTATCCGGAAACGGCATGGCAGGTCACGGGATAATCCTTCGGGAGCATACCGCTTTGCACCATGGGATATACCAGTGCATTAAAGCCGGAAGCATAACAGCCGGGCACTGCCACACGCTTGGATCCGAGGATCTTTTCCCGATGGGCAGCGGAAAGCTCCGGGAAGCCGTAAGCCCAGTCAGGGTTGGTGCGATGGGCAGTGGAGGCATCGATCACACGCACATCGGGATTTTCGATAAAGGATACTGCCTCGATGGAAGCGGCATCCGGCAGACAGAGGAAGGTCACATCGGAAGCATTGATGAGTCTTGCGCGTTCCTTAGGATCACGATGCTTATCGGGATCGATCCGCAGAAGCTCCACATCCTGTCGTTCTTTGATGCGGTCATAGAGCTTCAGACCGGTGGTACCCGCCTGTCCGTCAATATATACCTTTGTAGTTTTCATTTTCCTTTTCTTCCTCTCGTTGTTTATCCTCCCGATGAAAGCGGATGAGGCTCCAGGCACAGGCGGTGGAAAATACGATCACGACCCAGATCTTGGAGGCAGTCATCGTTGCCTCGGGAAACAGTACCGCGATCAGGATTTCGCCCAGAAGCCAGATGCCGAAGGCGATCAGCGATACAAAGAAAATATAGCGATAGCGTTCTTTGGTCATAGCAGAGGCCTCCGATCACTGTACGGCAGCAAGTGCGGCCTGTGCGGCAGCGATCTGCTGCTTGACCGCCTCGGCAGAGGGACCGCCCTCAGAAATTCTGCCGTTGAGGCAGGTCTCCAGCGCAATGGCATCGAACACATCCTCCTCGAAGGCATCGCAAGCAGCTTTGTAAGCAGAAATAGGCAGCGTTTCCAGCGTCAGACCCTCTGTGATGCACTGTGCCACCAATCCGCCGGTGATCTTGTAGGCATCTCGGAAAGGCAGACCTTTTTTCACCAGATAATCGGCACAATCCGTAGCATTGATAAAGCCTTTTGCGGCAGCGGCACGCATATTTTCTTTGCATACGCGCATGGTTGCCAGCATGGGATCGAAGGTGCGCAGACAAAGCTTTACATTATCCACCGCATCAAAAATCGCTTCTTTATCCTCCTGCATATCCTTGTTATAGGCGAGAGGCAGGCCCTTGAGCATGGTCAGCAGTGTTGTCAGATCACCGATGACACGGCCGGTCTTGCCGCGGATCAGCTCGGTGACATCGGGATTTTTCTTCTGGGGCATGATCGAGGAGCCGGTAGCGTAGGCATCATCCAGCACGATGAATTTGAATTCCCATGAGCACCAGAGGATGATCTCCTCGGAGAAACGGGAAAGATGTACCATCAGCAGCGAGAGGGCAGATGCCATCTCCACACAGAAATCACGGTCAGAAACGGCATCCAGACTATTGGGAACAGGCGCTGTAAACTCCAGCAGCTGCGCAGTCTGTCTGCGGTCAATGGGATAGGTGGTGCCTGCCAGAGCACCTGCTCCCAGCGGAGAATAATTCATGCGTTTTTCCGTATCGGCAAGGCGTTCGTCATCCCGCAGCAGCATCCAGACATAAGCCATCAGATGATGGGCAAGGGTCACGGGCTGGGCACGCTGCAGATGCGTATAGCCGGGCAGAATGGTCATGGTATGCTGCTCTGCCAGAGTAATGAGCGTCTGTACCAGTTGCTGTACCAGTGCGCGGATTTCTCGGATCTCATCCCGCAGCGTCAGACGGATATCCAGTGCGACCTGATCGTTTCTGGAGCGTGCGGTATGCAGACGCTTGCCTGCATCACCGATGCGCTTGGTCAGCTCTGCTTCAATAAACATATGGATATCCTCAGCGGTGGGATCAAAGAGCAGCGCACCGCTTTCGATATCGGCAAGGATCTCTTTTAAGCCGGCGATGATCGCATGGGCATCCTCTTTGGGGATGATGCCCTGTTCGCCAAGCATCGTTGCGTGAGCGATGCTTCCTCGGATATCCTGTTTGTACATTCGGGCATCGAATGCAATGGAAGAATTAAAGGCATTGACGGTCTCATCGACCTCTTTGGAGAATCTGCCGGCCCACATTTTTGCCATAATAGGAATACCTCCGTTTTATTCATTGGATGGATGTCAGAGCATCCTGCGGTCATACCGCACAGGGCTTGTGATCCGAAAAAAAGGGGATTTCCAAGCCTTCTGCGGCAGGATCGCAGCTTGTAAATAAAGCAGAGTAGGGCGACATAGTGCCGCCCTGTCTGCTATGTTGTGCATCTGCTTACTTTCTCTTCTTATCGAGCATTGCCTTGACCTTGATGGGCAGACCGAACAGGTTGATAAAGCCTGCGCTGTCCTTCTGATCGTAGACATCATCCTCATCGAAGGTAGCTACTTCCTCATCATAAAGCGTATCGGGAGAGGTCAGACCTGCGGTGATGATATTGCCCTTGTAGAGCTTGAGCTTTACAGTACCGTTGACGGTCTGCTGTGTGCTGTCAACGAAGGCATCCAGTGCCTCACGCAGCGGGGTGAACCACTGACCGTTGTAAACCAGATCGGCATACTGGATCGCGAGCTGCTGCTTGACTCTTGCGGTTGCCTTATCCAGACACAGTGTTTCCAGTGCATCGTGGGCATAATAGAGGATAGTGCCGCCGGGTGTTTCATAGACACCGCGGCTCTTCATGCCGACCAGACGGTTTTCCACGATATCGGTGATGCCGATGCCGTTTGCGCCGCCCAGTGCATTGAGCTTGCGGACAATATCGCTGCCTTTCATTCTGACGCCGTCCACAGCAACCGGAATGCCCTTTTCAAAGTCGATGGTGACATAGGTGGGTGTATCGGGAGCCTGCTCGGGAGATACACCAAGCTCTAAGAAGCCGGGCTTATTATACTGCGGCTCATTGGCAGGATCCTCCAGATCCAGACCCTCATGAGAGATGTGCCACAGGTTTTTATCCTTGGAATAGTTGGTTTCGCGGGAGATCTTCAGCGGGATATCGTGTGCCTCGGCGTAATCGATCTCATCATCTCTGGAACGGAGATCCCATACGCGCCAAGGAGCGATGATCTGCATATCGGGAGCAAATGCCTTGATGGTCAGCTCGAAGCGAACCTGATCGTTGCCCTTGCCGGTGCAGCCGTGGCAGATGGCATCTGCGCCTTCACGGATTGCGATCTCTGCAATACGCTTTGCGATAATGGGGCGTGCAAAGGAAGTACCCAGCAGATATTTGCCTTCATAGACAGCGCCTGCCTTTACGGTGGGGAACACATAATCGGTGATGAATTCATCGATCAGATCCTCGATATACAGCTTGGAAGCACCGGTCTTGATTGCCTTTTCCTCCAGACCGTCCAGCTCGGTTCCCTGACCCACATCGCCGGAAACGGCAATGACCTCGCAGCCGGGATAGGTTTCCTTCAGCCACGGGATGATAATGGAGGTGTCCAGACCGCCGGAATAGGCAAGGACGATCTTCTTGGGCATTTTCTGTTCAGCCATAATAATTCAGTTCCTTTCGGTGGATTTGAAATGATTGGAGCCGCTGCAAAACGCCGCGGCTCCATTGCATAATTCTATTATACACAGCTTTTTTGATTTGTCAAGTGGTTTTTGCATATTTATGCACATTTTTTTCATATCCATGTATAATATACAGAATAATCTGAATAATATGCATCATATAGGGGGAATCATGCATAATTTATACAAAAAAGTCCTGTGTGCCGTAGGTACCGTAAGAGCTTTGAGAATTATAGGCAAAGCCGATACCGACATTGGTATATCTGCCATTGAGCAGATTGCCGCGGTGGCCGGAAGAATTATACCAACCGTTAGTGGAAGCGAAGATATTGGTATAGCCGCCGGAAATATTCTCGGCACAGGCAGTCCAGTTGATGCCGGCAGCGGTCAGACGATCGAAGAAGCTGCCGTTTGTGGGGCTTTGATGATCGAAGAAGTTCTTTTGTCCCATCTCGACACTGTGGCTCAGTGCAACGGAAGCGGCTGTGTTGTTCCAGTTGAGCGCCGATACGCCATTGATGGCACGCATCGCATTGGTCAAATAAAAGGAGATCTTGGACAAAGCAGAGTAATCGTTTGGATTTGACATGGCAGAATAGGTGAGGGTATAGCCGGAAAGGGTGACTAAAACCGCATAAGTCTTACCGGTGCCCAGCTTATCGGTATAGGTCGTCCAGATAAGATTGCTGTTGGCCTGATATCCGGTTGCGATGACATAATAGCCGATGGTCTTGGTGCCATCGGTTATGGCGATGACCAGATTGGAATAATCGGAAGCATAGACATAATAGGTACAGTTGAAGGTTTTGTAGGGGACATTCAGTGTTTCGGTAGGTGTGCCATGCTTTGCACTCAGCTCGGAAACCGGCATACCGAGATAGAAGTTCTTGTTGCCGATGGTGATCTCGGTTTTATCTGTGGGTGTCGGCTTGGTGGTCGTCGTCGTTGTGGTTGTTGTTGTGGTTGTCGTGGTCGTAGTGGTCGTCGTCGTAGTCGTTGTGGTCGTTGTGGTCGTGGTGGTCGTGGTTGTCGTCGTAGTCGTCGTAGTGGTTGTCGTCGTAGTCGTTGTGGTCGTTGTGGAGCTGGTGGGCGGTGTAACGGGGCCGTTATCCACATAATACTCCCAGCCGCCGGGGGTTATGCCGGAAAGGGTTTTTGCATAATACTGAAGAACAAGGAGCGCATCGCTTGCATTGAGCTTTTGGTTATGGTCGATATCAGAGAGGGCATTTTGCAGTGTACTGAAGGATGCTTTGTTCGGATCCACGAGACAGGCTGCATATTCCATGAGGATTCTGGTGGCATCCTTGGCATCCAGACGGCCATTGAAATCCACATCGCCCATCATATAGCGATTGGCAGCAGAAACGGACTGCTCATAGGAGATGCTGTGCTGCACACCTTGATCGGCTCGGCGGAAAGGACTTTGGAAATCGGCCAGACAGCACCATGCCGTCAGCAGTGCTGTTGTACCGGCGAAGATTCGCCGCAGGAAGGATGTAGTCATGAGAAAGAACGCTCCTTTCAAAGAGAAATTATAAAATTCGATGCGGATTCGATCCGCTTATTTCCGGGTCGATACCCCTGAAAAAGAGAGAGCTTGTCTTTTTTTCGGGGGAAGGCGTTCATTCGATCGCCTTCATTGAGGCAGCCATATCAATGGCATTGAGCTTTGGCCGCAGCAATCCGTTGACGAGCAAAGTGAACAGCATTGTCAGCAGGGCTGCACAGAGGAAGCAATAGAGCGGAATATCCGGACAGAACATCACCATATCCACCTCAGCGGTCTGCACCACAAAGCGGCACAGGAAGATGCCCAGCACCGATCCGCAGAGCGTACCCAGCAAGGAGGACAGCAGATTCTCCCGATAGATATATGCAGCGATCTCATTGGGATAAAAGCCCAGCACCTTGATGGTAGCAAGTTCACGCATCCGCTCGGTGATGTTGATATTGGAGAGATGATACAGCACAACAAAAGCGAGCAGCCCCGAACAGCCGATGACCAGCAGAACGATATATTTGAGCGTATCCACCAGTTCCCGGAAGGAATTGCCGCTTGTGGAGGCAAAGGTCACAGAAAGCACGGCATCCTGTTCCATGAGCCGCTGTGCCAGTGCATCCTCATCGGTATTGTCCTGTAAAACGGCATAGATGACATTGTTTTCTTCCGTGCCGAACAGGGATGCATACAGCGTGGGCGTAAAGAACACATAATTGCCGGCATAATTTTCGCAGATGCCGGTAACGGTTACGGCATTCTCGGCATCGGATAGGGTGATGCTGTCACCCACCGAAACAGAAAGAAGCTTTGCGAGTTTTTCGTTGATCACCACACCTGCATCGGTAAGAGGACAGGCCGCATGGGTTTTCCGATCCCGCAGGCGAACATAATCGGAAAAGGATTCCGGCTGTGCGGGTACTTCCAGAATGATTTCATAGCTTGCGTCATTGGCGTAGATGGTGCTTGCCTTACACATAGCATATTGATACTGCAGCACAGCCGGGTCTTCGGCAAGTGCAGCATCCAGTACCGCAGTCTGCTCTGATTCGCTGTGGAAGGAAAGCATGGCATCGTAGGCAAAGACTTCTTTGTATTGCAGATCCACGATTGCGGAAACGGCATAGTGGAGTCCGAAGCCGGTCAGCAGCAGTGCCGTACATCCGCTGATGCCGATCACGGTCATCAGCATACGGCTGCGATAGCGCAGGAAATTGCGGATGGTCACTTTCGTATGGAAGGAAAGCTTGTTCCAGAGCCATTTCCAGTGTTCCAGCAGCACATGCTTACCTTGCTTGGGCGGTTTCGGACGCATCAGCTGCGAGGGCATCTCACGGAGCGCATGATAGCAGACTGCCATGGCGGTACAGCCTGTGCACAGCAGTGCAGCGCCCAGACATCCCAGCGCGTACTGCCAGTGATAGGGGCAGGCGATGGGCGGAAAACGATACAAAAGCTGATAGCAGAGGAAGATTACTTTGGGAAAGAGCTGAAAACAGATCAGCGTTCCCGCAGCAACGCCCAGAACACTTGCGAGCAGTGCATAGAGCAGAAACTGCAAGGCAATGGCAGTGCTGCTGTAGCCCAAAGCCTGATAGGTGCCGATTTCGGTGCGCTGTTCCTCTACCATACGGGTCATTGTCGTGAGACAGACCAGTGCAGCCACCAGCAGGAAGAAAACAGGGAATACCGCAGCAATGGCATCCACCCGATCGGCATCCATCGCATAATTGCTCCAGCCGGGATTGGCGGTGCGATCCATCACATACCATGCAGCGGATTCCTCCAATGCATCGGCATCTGCCTGTGCCTGTGTATATGCCGTTTCGCCGTCCTTGAGCTTCTGTTCTGCCTCAGAGAGCTGCTGCCGGCCGTCTGCTTTCTGCTGAGAGAGCATTGCAGAGCCATCATCATAGTCTTTCTGTGCTTGTTCCAGCTCGGCTTTGGCAGCATCCAGCTCAGCCTTGGTGTTATCCAGCATGGTTTTGGTATCGGCAAGTGCTGCCTTAGCCGTTTCCAGCTGAGCACGGGCGGAAGCAAGCTTTGCTTCGGCACGTTCGCATTCTGCCAGGCCGTCTTTCAAAGGCGCCAGACAGTTGCTGATGTAATAGGAGATGGTCAGTTCCATCCGTTCCTTTTCGGCAGAGCCGGCGGCTGCCTGAAAATAAGCAGTCATGGTCTGCGAGAGGGAAAAGACATCGGAATCATAGTTCACAGCCTGATCGATCAGCGATTGGATCTCGTTGGGAAAGGGGAGCCCCAATGCGGAATCACGATAGCCGTTTACGATATTGCGGGTACGGTTGAGGGCGTTGATCTCCTGTTCCAGATCACGTTTGCTTTGTGCGGTCTGTTGTTCCTGCTGCACGAGGGTATCCTCCTGCGCCGTCAGCGTCCGGAGTCCTTCCTCATAGGCAAGACAGCCGTTCTGATATTGGGCAGAGCCGTTTTCCCATTGTGTTTGTCCGTCGGCAAGCAGGGCAGCGGCATCAGCAAGTTCGGTTTCGGCAGCAGCGATCTCCTGTGCAAAGCGCTGTTGATTTTCCGACAGTGCAGCCCAGCCGTTATCCAGCTCGGCACGGGCTTCCGAAAGCGATCGTGCGGCTTCCTGCTTTAACTGCTCCACACGAGGCTTTGCATAGGCAGTGACATTGGCTTCTATGGTATCGGCAAAGGCTTCCACCGTATCGAGATAGGCATCGGAATAGCAATCCATGTCCTGTGTATCCGTCAGCGTCAGGTAGATGTCGGTATACACATCCTGACGGAAGGCGGCTTCCGGCACCAGCAGGAAGCTGTCGATGCTGCCGTTGCCGATGGCGGCAGTGCCGCGCTCAAAATTGACGTGCATGGACCAGTCTGCGATGCCGACCACAGTAAACTGTGTTTCCTTCAGCAGCGAGGCAGCCTCATCGGCGATCATCACCGAGAGGGTATCACCGATGCCGTACTGCTTCGGTGTATTGACCTCGATCAGACATTCATTGGCAGCGGAAGGATAGTTTCCTTCCCGCAGGATCGGTAAATTGATGGCGGCACCCTCTGCCACGGCATCAAGATCGAAGCTGTAAAGCTTGACGATGGTATCTGCCGCAGTACCGCCCGGCGTATGGGGGAGAAAGGCGGCTTCGGAATACCCGCTGTTGACGGCGAGCACGCCCTCCAGATCACGGAGCAGTGTGAGATTTTCCTCGCAGAAGCCCACATTGGATATCAGATGCAGATCCATCAGATTGGTTTCGCGGTAATATTGCTCAGCGGAGCGCTTCATATTCGGGCTGGTGACTTTCAGTCCCGAAAAGAATCCGCTGCTGAGCGCAATGATTCCCATCAGCGCAAAGAATCTGCCCTTGGCACGGGTGATCTTGCGCAAAGAATCACGCAGCAGCATATGTTTCATAGGAATAAGGGTATCCTTTCGGAAAATAAAAGGCTGACGTTACCAGACGATCTCATCGACCGATACCGGCGCAGGCTGGGTGCGTATGGCGGATACGGTACCGTTTCGGATCTCGATGACACGGTCTGCCATAGGCACCAGCGCATTGTTATGGGTGATGATGATCACCGTCATGCCATCCTTGCGGCAGCTTTCCTGCAAAAGACGGAGCACGGTTTTTCCGGTATGAAAATCCAGTGCACCGGTAGGCTCATCGCACAGCAGCAGCTTTGGCTGCTTGGCAAGAGCGCGTGCAATGGAAACTCTCTGCTGTTCGCCGCCCGAAAGCTGCGAGGGAAAGTGATCGGCACGATCGGCAAGCCCCACCTTTTCCAGCATTTTCATGGGAGAGGCGGCATTGCTGCAGATCTCAGTGGCAAGCTCGACATTTTCCAGTGCCGTAAGATTCTGCACCAGATTATAAAACTGGAACACAAACCCGATATCCTCACGGCGGAAGCGGGTCAGCTCGCGGGGATTCAGCTGATCCACACGCAGACCGTCCACCGATATCTCGCCGCTGTCGCAGGTATCCATGCCGCCCAGCAGATTGAGCAGAGTGGTCTTGCCGGCGCCGGAAGGCCCGACAATGACGACAAATTCACCCTGTTCCAGAGAAAAGCTGATATGATCCGAGGCGGTCACGGTGATTTCATTCATAGCATATTGCTTACAGACATCCTTCAATGATACGTAAGACACAGTGTTATCATTCCTTTGTTTTTTGGGGGATTGGAGGGTCGTATCAAAGGAATCCGACCGGATTTTCGTAACAACCCAATGATATCTTATCATATTTGTACGAAAAAGTCAACAGCAGAATGAAATTTTCGGAAAAAATGCAAAAATATGGTAAAAATGACGGAGAACATCACCAAAGCGGCTTTGTCTGCAAGGACAGCTTTCCTTGCTTTCGTTTCGGATAAACTGCATAAATTCCTGTCGGCGGGAGAAGGGGAATCCGTAGGAAAGAAGTGGAATCTCCCCTTGCAATTTTTGTTTGGTTTTGATATAATGAAGCTAAGAAATCCATGCGGATAGGAGAGGTGTCGAAACAATGATGAAGAACAGCACGATTCCGCTGCATAAGCTTGTGGGTGCCGATCTGTTTCATCGCTGCATCACAGCCGACGGCGAAGCATTTACCATCCTGCGCAAGCTTGGGGAATATCGCCAATGCTTTGTCAGAGAGGATGACGGCTGGCGCTGTGAACAGTGCAGCGATCTCACGGCGATCCGTGCTGCCACAGAGCAGGTGCGGCTGTTTGCCGGAATGTATCCGGAGCTGACGGTGACCTATCCCAACCGGACGGTTTCCGATCAGCGGACAGAACCGGCGCTTGCGAAGGCATGGGTCGTATCCGATGCGATGGCAGAGATCTTTGTGCCGGCTGCCTTTGCCGCAGAGCATGGCGGAATGCGGTTTCTTTCCTTGCTCAAGCAGGACTGGCAGGAGCAGCTCAGCACGCTTTCTCTGGCTGTGGAAAAGCAGCTTCTGCGCTATGAGATCCGTACAGCACAGCTTTTTGGAAAAGACGGTGTACCGGATCGAGTGACGCTGCGTATCTATGCCGATCGGGTCGAAACAGCAGTGTGGTCACTGCCCATTGCCAAGGCGGGCTTCTATCCCCTGCAGTGGGATGGAGAGCTTTGCGGTATGGCAAAAGCGTTGGGAGAATATCTTTCCGAAGCATTGCCCTGTGAGATCCATATCCGAAGAGAGTGTGAGCTTGCGGAGCATCAGGCATATGCCATCGAACTTATCATAAAGGAAGCTTAATAGACTATGACTGTCATAACCGGATCGCCTGCCGAAACACAGGCATTTGCTCAGAAGCTGGGCAAACGGCTGACCGCAGGTACCTGTATTGCCTTTGCGGGCGGCTTGGGTGTGGGGAAAACCACCTTTACCCGCGGACTTGCACTTGGCATGGGACTGCCCGATACGGTCAGCTCACCGACTTTTTCGCTGGTCAATGAATATCACGGAGAGGGCTGTCTTTCCCTGTACCATTTTGATATGTATCGTGTGGATTCTCCCGAAGCACTGGAAACAACGGGCTTTTGGGATTATCCGCTGCAGGAGGCAGTATTTGTGATCGAATGGTCGGAAAATATTGCCGAGGTGCTGCCGAAGGATGCCATATGCATCACCATCGAGCGTTTGGATGACGAAACACGTCGGATCACAGTAAAGGGAGGTGCTCTGCTTGCTGATCTTAGCGATTGATACCTCAGGCAAGACCGCATCGGCTGCCTTGGCGCAGACAGAGGAAGGCGGCGGACAGGTGCTGCTGGGACAGCGGATGCTGTATACAGCCCGTGCCCATTCCCAGATCCTGCTGCCGATGGCGAAGGCTTTGCTCACAGAAACGGGACATACCGTTTCGGATGTGGATCTGTTTGCCGTTGCCAATGGTCCCGGCTCGTATACGGGATTGCGGATCGGCATCGCTGCCGTGCAGGCAATGGCGTTTGCCGGCGGCAAGCCTTGCACAGGCATCAGCACGCTGGAAGGACTTGCGTGGAATCTTTGTGCGGTAAGAGGTGTGATCTGTGCTGCGATGTGTGCAAGACAGAATCTGTTATATGCAGCCTTCTTTGAGAGCGATGGCAGAATTGTCCGCAGATTGACAGAAGATACGGTGATCGCTGCGGAGGACTGCGCTGCACAGCTGGAAGCCTATGGTCAGCCCGTGACTGTGGCAGGAGATGGCTTTGCATTGCTCAAAGAGCATACGGTCCAGGGGATTGCCGCACCGATGCATCTTGGGCTGCAATCGGCAGCGGGCATCTGTATGGCAGCACTGCATACGGAAGCCGCTCTGCCCGAAGCACTGACGGTGCGCTATTTGCAGGAGGTCAAGATCGGATGACATCGGGATGCCGATCGGAACCATATCAAAGAAACGGAAAGGAATACGGTAGATCATGATTGCAATCGGAAGTGATCACGCAGCCGCCGGACTGCGTAAGGTGATTCAGGCTTATCTGGAGACAAATCAGATTCCCTATGTGGATCTGGGCACGGATGAAGCGCCCAGCGATTATCCTGTCATTGCGGAGGCGGTCTGCGCTGCTCTGACGGATGGGACTGCCGAAATGGGCGTGCTGCTTTGCGGCACCGGCATCGGCATGTGTATGACTGCCAATAAATGCAGAGGCATTCGTGCGGCAGTATGCACCGAAACATACAGCGCCAAATACACCCGTCTGCATAACGATGCCAATGTGCTTTGCATGGGTGCCCGTGTGGTGGGCGAGGGCCTTGCAGTGGAGATTCTGGAAACCTTCCTGCAGACCCGCTTTGAAGGCGGCAGACATCAGCGCCGTGTGGACATGATGATGGCGTTGGAGGTCACCGAGGACTGAAGGAACTTTTATTGTTAGGGGGAAATTATGATGCGAAATATTCGGAAGAAGCTGGCAGCACTGCTGGCAGGTACTATGGCGGCAGGTCTTTGCATGCTGCCTGTTCATCCCATGGAAACGCAGGCTTTGATTGACAAGCGCTATGAGTTCGAGGACGGCGTGTTTCAAGACTGCGAATACAATGAAGGCATTGCATGGGAGGTTGTGGATGAAGATGCACAGGGCAATCCCTGCGATATGACCGGCTGGTCCGGTACGGGCTATGCCTATATTGATGACAAGGATTCTTCCGTTGCTGTGACCGTCAATGTGGAGCATGCAGGCTTTTATGCGCTGAAGATCAACTATCTCCAGTGCTTTGGCGTGCCCTCCAAGACGCAGTATCTTTACGTCAACGGACTGAGTCAGGGCGAGATCAAGTTCGATTTCAATTCCGGCGAGGGCTGGACACTGCTGGATTCGGGCTATGTCAAGCTCAATGCCGGCGACAATGAGATCAAGATCGTCAGCTATTGGGGCTATACCTTCCTGGATTATCTGAAGCTGGAGCTTGCTCCTGCCTATCTGACGGAGCTTGCACCCACACGTACACTGTGCAACCCCAATGCCAGTGAAATGACACGCAAGGTCTATGATTATCTGTGCAGTGTCTATGGCAAGCAGATCCTTTCGGGACAGCAGGAATACTGCGGCTCGCACTGCTATAACAAGAATGCCTATGAATCCCAGGGGCTTCCCATTGATTATCTGGAGGATAATGAACAGGAATTCGATTACATCTATGACAAAACCGGAAAATATCCTGCTGTCCGCGGCATTGATTTCCTGTTTTACAATACCACAAGTCCCTATATCGACGATGCGCCTGAGCGTGCCATTCAGTGGTTCAATCAGGAGGGCGGTATTCCTACCATCTCCTTCCACTGGAATGTACCGACGGAAAAAGGCAGCTCGGATGTGGCATTCTATGTGGAATCCGCCAATGCTACCTATACCACCTTCAGCATCACCAATGCCTTGAAGGAGGGCACTTGGGAGCATGAAGTCATTGTGAAGGATCTTGCGCTGCTTGCAGAGCAGATGCAAAAGCTGGAGGATGCCAATGTGCCCTGCATTTTCCGTCCGCTCCATGAGGCAGAGGGCGCTTGGTTCTGGTGGGGCGCCGAGGGCCCTGAGCCCTGTAAGGCGTTGTATCTCTATATGTGGGATACGCTGACCAATGAATATGGTCTGGATAATATCATCTGGGAATGGACTTCCTATACCTACGCATCTTCTCCGGCATGGTATCCCGGCGACGATTATGTGGATATGATCGGCTATGATAAATATAATGCCGTGAATTATCAGGCAAATCTCAGTGCGATTTCTTCGACGTTCTATTCGCTGGTGGCATCCACCGAGGGAAAAAAGATGGTTGCTATGAGCGAAAATGATACCATTCCGGCGCTGGATCAGCTGGTGAGCGAACAGGCCGGATGGCTGTATTTCTGTCCGTGGTACGGCAATTATATTACCGATGCCTCGCTCAATCCTGTGGATAATCTGGTGGAAATCTATCAGAGCGATTACTGCATTACACTGGATGAGTTGCCGGATTGGGATACCTATGAGATCGGCGATCAGCCGGATCTTCCCGTGACCACTCCCGTCATCACGACACAGCCGCCCAAGCAGGAGGATCTGCCCGGTGATGTCAACTGCGATGGTCTTGTAAAAATCGACGATGTGGTGCTGCTCAATCGCTATGTGGGCGAGGATTCGACCATTTCTATCACACCGCAGGGCGTTGCAAATGGCGACTGCGATGGCAAAACCGGTGTGGATGCGGCGGATTCCGCTGCGATTCTGCTGTATCTGGCAGGATGGCTGGAGACGCTGCGCACATAAGCTGTGCTGTGTTTCAGACGGATTTTGGACGGATAGTGGACAAAATCCACAAAAAGCAGAGCCAAAATGCCTGCAAATTTTTCGGCGGGATTTGGGGATTTTCTTGACAAACCCAAGGGAATCCTGTATAATAGAAGAGCCGCTTGTGTGTGGTTGAAGTCGGAGTATACCCCAATGCAGGGCATACAATGCACCACCCGCAGCGAGATTATGGAAAAGGCAGGTGCCAGAAAACCATGTACGCAGTAATTATGACCGGCGGTAAGCAGCTCAAGGTTGAGGAGGGCAATGTGGTACGCATCGAGAAGCTCGATGTGGAAGCAGGCGAGACCATCACCTTCGATCAGGTTGCAGCAATCGGCAGCGAGGACGGTATCACTGTTGGTACTCCCGTAGTAGCAGGTGCAACCGTAACCGCAAAGGTTCTTGCAAACGGCAAGGGCAAGAAGATCCGTGTATTTACCTACAAGCCCAAGTGCGGACAGAAAAAGGCAAAGGGTCACAGACAGCCCTTCACCCAGGTTCGGATCGAATCCATCAGCAAATAAGCACAGTTTGACGCTATGATTCATGCGTATTTTGAACAGCAGGGGGATCTGCTTGTGGGATGTTCGGTGAAAGGTCATGCCTCAAACCGTTCCGGCAAGCAACAGGAAAGCATCCTTTGTGCTGCGGTGTCATCTGCGATGCAGCTGACCGCCAATACCTTGACTGAGATCCTTCATGCGGAGGTGGAGCTGATGGCTCATCCGAGTGAACGGGACAGTCAGAATCATCTGGCATTCCGGCTGAAGCAACCGGATGCTGTGCAGTCTGATCTTTTGCGTGGTCTGCTGCTGCATTTCACAATCCTGCGTGAGGATTTTAACGGCGGAATCGCTGTGGAGGTCCGAACGGTCACAGAGTAAGTGCAAGGCAGCAAGGCAAGTCCACTCCCTATTTTGAAAAAACGGAGGTGCAACCGAAATGTTACGCATTAGTATGCAGTTCTTCGCTCACAAGAAGGGCGTAGGTTCTACCAAGAACGGCCGTGATTCCGAGGCAAAGCGACTTGGCGTTAAGCGCGGCGATGGTCAGTTTGTACTGGCAGGCAACATTCTTGTTCGTCAGCGCGGTACCCATATTCATCCGGGCAACAATGTCGGCATCGGTTCCGATGATACCCTGTTTGCCAAGATCGACGGCAAGGTAAAGTTCGAGCGTTACGGACGTGACCGCAAGCGTGTCAGCGTCTACGCCGTCGAGCAGTAAGCAAGAGTCTTTACCGACGTGAACATCCTTGCGATATGCAAGGTGCAATCCCCTTGCTGTTTGCGGCAGGGGGATTTCTTTGTATTCAGCGTATTCTTGAGCAGTTTGCGGGGAATGATGAAACAGCATCAACAGCCTTGCATGAGAAGGGATGGTTTCATTCATGTTTGTAGATCAAGCGAAAATTCGTGTGGAAGCAGGCGATGGCGGCGATGGCTGTGTCAGCTTTCACCGTGAAAAATATGTTGCAGCCGGCGGGCCCGATGGCGGCGACGGCGGCAAAGGCGGCGATATCATATTTGTTGCCGATGATCATTTTTCTTCTCTGATCGATTTTCGCTTTAAGCGGAAGTATTGTGCCAATCGGGGAGAAAACGGTGCTGCAAAGCGCTGTACGGGAAAAAGTGCCGAGGATCTCGTCATCAAGGTGCCCAGAGGCACTGTGATTCGTGAAGCGCAAAGCGGTCGTGTGATGGCGGATATCTCCGGCGATGAGCCTGTGATTCTTGCCAAAGGCGGCAGAGGCGGTAAAGGCAATCAGCATTTTGCAACCTCAACCCGACAGGTGCCTCGGTTTGCAAAGCCCGGTTATCCGGGAGAGAAATTTGATCTGATCTTAGAGCTGAAGCTGTTGGCGGATGTAGGTCTGGTGGGATTCCCCAATGTGGGAAAATCCACCTTGATCTCGGTTGTATCGGCAGCCAAGCCGAAGATCGCCAACTATCATTTTACCACATTGACGCCTGTGCTGGGCGTTGTGCGTGTGGATACGGAAAATTCCTTTGTCATGGCGGATATTCCCGGACTGATCGAAGGCGCTGCCGATGGTGCAGGCTTGGGTCATGCCTTTTTGCGCCATGTGGAGCGATGCCGGTTGATCGTGCATGTTTTGGATTGTGCAGGCAGTGAGGGCAGAGATCCCATTGAGGATTTTTGCAAGATCAATGCAGAGCTTGCAAAGTTTTCCGATTCCATTGCCGCTTGTCCTCAGATCGTTGTTGCCAATAAGGCAGATTTGGCAGATGAGGAACAGATCGAGCGTCTGCGGCAGTATATCACAGAGCAGGACTTGCCCTTCTTTGTATTGTCAGCTGCCACAGCACAGGGAACAGAGCCGCTGATCTATGCGGTATCCAATGCTCTTGCAGCGCTGCCGCCGGTCAAGCGCTTTGAGCCGGAGACATTGCCTGAGGATGTGCTTCCTGCAGGCGATCGCAGCTTTACTGTGACCGTGGAGGATGGCGTGTATCTGGTGGAGGCTGCCTTTATGGAGCCGATCATGCGTACCGTGAATCCCGATGACTGGTCATCGCTGCAATATTTTGAGCGGGTACTGATCGGCAGCGGTATCATCGCAAAGCTGGAGGAAATGGGCGTGCAGGAGGGCGATACGGTCAGCATCGGCGGTATCGAGTTTGATTATGTGCGCTGAGCAGAAGCCAAGAGCGGAGATCCCCCTGCCGCCGAAGGAAGCAGCACAATACAGTCCTCTGGCACTGGCGTTTCTGGGGGATTGCATCTATGAACGGCTGGTGCGGGAACGGATCCTGCTGGAAGCGAACCGACCGGCAAGAGCCATGCATGATGCGGCGGTTTCACGTGTGCGGGCTGCCTATCAGGCAAAGGCGGTGGAGCATATCCTGCCGCTGCTGACAGAAGAAGAATCGGATATTTATCGCCGCGGCAGAAATGCAAGCGGCATCAGTGTACCCCGTCATGCTACACCGGCAGATTATCGGAAAGCCACTGCGCTGGAATGTCTTTTTGCATATTGGCATTTATGCGGTGCAGCAGAGCGGATCCGGAAGATCTTTTCAATCATCTGGGACGAGGTCCCGCTTTATGAGGAATCGGATGCCCTGCAGCAGGAATCCGCTGCGGAAGCATCCACACAGAACATATAGGAGGCGTTTGCTATGTCCGGACATTCCAAATGGAACAATATCAAGCGGAAAAAGGAAGCCACTGATGCCGCAAAGGCAAAGATCTTCACCAAGATCGGTCGTGAGATTGCAGTGGTCGTGCGTGAGGGTGGTCCCGATCCCAACAACAACAGCAAGCTGCGTGATCTGATCGCCAAGGCAAAATCCCAGAATGTACCCAATGAAAATATTGAGCGTCTGATCAAGAAGGCTGCCGGCGGCGGCGATAAGAATAACTATGAAACCATGGTCTATGAAGGCTATGGTCCCAATGGCGTGGCAGTGATCGTCGAATGTCTGACCGATAACAAAAACCGTACTGCCGGTGATGTGCGTCATTATTTTGATAAATTCGGCGGCAATCTGGGAACAACAGGCTGCGTGTCCTATCTGTTCACCAAGAAGGGCGTTATCGTGCTGGAGCATGAAGGCGATCTGGATGAGGATTCTGTGCTGGAGGATGTCATGGAGCTGGGCGGCGACGATATGACCTTCGATGAGGAAAGCGCGGAGATCGTTTGTGCGCCTGAGGTGCTCGGTGAGCTGCGCGATGGCTTGACGGAAAAGGGCTATCTGGTGGTATCTGCGGAGGAAGCACAGCTTCCCGGAACCTATGTGACTCTCACCGATGAGGAGCATCTGAAGAAGATGAATCTGCTGCTGGAGCATCTGGAGGATAACGACGACGTGCAGAATGTCTGGCATAACTGGGAGATGTCAGAAGAGATATAATCCCCTGAATCGAACAGAATCTGAAAAAAGCAGTATCCGATGCCAAAGGGCACAGGGTACTGCTTTTTTGTGGTTTGTTCATGGATTGCGCTTGTAATTTGTACTGTTGTATGGTATAATCAAAGCAAAACGAGGCTATTTCTCATGGGAGTCCTCCAGCATCACTGCAGGCTGACGGCGTTGTTTGCGCCGCAGGATCGCAATACCCCATAGCAGCAGAACCGATCCCGTGACTGCTGTCAGCAGGATGCCGCGCCGGATCAGACCGTTTGCGGTTTGAAAATCCACAATGCGGGTGTTGGGATCAGCCGGATCATAATACATGGTCAGCGAATCTCCCACAGAAAGAGATGGCCGATAGAGCGTGGTGCAGGTTTTGCCAAGCAGCTTTCCGGAGGTGCGTTCCACAGGCTCCAGCGTGATCAGATACCACGGAGGCTTTTGTGCGGAAGGAGAAAGCTCTGTCACGGCAACGGTCACAGCGGTATAGCGGCTGCGGGCATCGGCAAGCGTATGCTGTTCCCAAAGTCCCAGTGCCAGAAGCAGCAGTCCATAGCAAAGCGCACAAAGCAAAAGCAGCCCCAAAAGGATCTTGCCCACAGTCATCCATATCGGACGACCTGTGCCATGATATGAGCGGTTTTTCATCCAAATCCCATCCTTTCTGTAAGCTGCTTTCCCTATTATATCATATTTTTTTGCAGCTTGCAAGCAAAACCGCATAGCAAAGTCTATGATTCGGGTGCAGAATCACAAACGAAAGAGCGCCCCAAAAACGTATCGTCAGTGAAGGAGGAATCCTCTATGAAGCAGCGCAGAATCCTATCCTCATTGTTGGCAATTTCCATGGCGATGGGTATGTGCGGCACGATGCTGCCATTGACAGTCTGTGCGGCAGCAGTACCGGCATCGCCGCTGATCAACCGCAACGGTTCGGTGTATTCGGATTCGCAGGGGACTGCCTATGCCGCCTGTAATGAGATCTATTATGATGCATGGTACGGCACAGCGCCCGGTTATCTTGCCTTTGATCTTTCCGCAGTGCCCAAAGCGCAGCGTGGCCTTGTAAATCTCGTTTGGTATGCCACTGCATGGAACAGCTATGACTATACCGTGAAAAACGAAAACGGACAAGCGGCACCGGCTGCCTATACCATATCGGTCAATGCCGCCGAGGGCGGTGTCTATCCGGAGGATGGCTGGGTCGAGGTGGTATCGGTCACAGAGAATACCTATCATTCCCGCCAGCATCTATTGGATCTGACAGGCTATCAGTGGGTGCAGATCTCTATCATCGAGGCGCAAAGCGGCAGTACCGTTTCGCTGAATGTGGATATCCACGATTGCTCTGCCGGTGTGGACAGCTGGATCTTCTACGGAGACAGCATCACAGCAGGCGGTATGACCACCTTTTCCAGCGGCGACGGTAATTTTGCCGATCTGATCCACAAAAAGCTTCCCGCATATTATCCGGCACAGGAAAACGGCGGGATCGGCGGAATTTTCAGTACCGACGGCAAAAACAATATTGATCGCTGGCTTACGGATTTCCCCGGCCGCTATGTAAGCATTGCCTATGGCACCAACGATTGTTGGGGAGATCAGACCGGTGCAGAGCGCTATTATGAGAATCTGGTGTATATGACAGAGGCGATCCTTGCGGCAGGCAAAACGCCGGTCGTGCCGAAGATCCCGTATTCCACAGAGCCGGGCATCAGCGCCAATATCGCATCGTATAATGCACAGATCGACCGACTGTATGAAGCCTATCCATCGGTCATAAAAGGCCCCGATTTTTACAGCTATTTGGAAGCACATCCGGAATATCTGGGCGGAGACGGCGTGCATCTTAATACCGAGGGTTATAATGCCATGCGGATCCTATGGGCAGAAACAATGGCAGAGGCGATCTATCTTCAGGAGGGGATATCTCCCCCGGATCCGCCTGTGACGCAGCTGCAGGCAGGCGATGTCAATGAAGACGGTTTGCTTTCCATAGCGGATGTGATCGCACTGGGCAAGCATCTGCTGAACGATGCTCCGCTTTCCTATCCGCATTGGAGCATCACCGCAGATCTGGATGGCAATGGCATATTGAATGGAACCGATGTTACACTTGTCAAGCGGCAGATCCTGTTGTTTACGCCGATGCCGCTGACGCAATCATAAGGAGAATCCATGAAACGATCCGGAATACAATGGGCAGCAATGCTGCTGAGTTTCAGTTTTGTGCTGCTGCTGAGCAGCTGCGGCAAGCAGGATGATGCAGAGGGAATGATCTATGTCAAATCCAGTATGTTTTATACTACCGTGACAGATATGTACAACGATCCCGAAGCATATCTTGGCAAGGAATACCATCTGGTGGGAGAGCTGTATACCTCAGAGGATCATGATACCGGCGAGACGATCTATTCGGTTGCCGGCGAATCCAATGGCTCGACGATCGGTCTGGAGCTGGATTATGACAGCTTTGAGGGCTTGACAGCAGGAGATCGGATCACAGTTGAAGGAAAATTGGAAAAGATCCAAGTTCCGCATCAAGGCGAAGAGATCGAGATATTGATCCTTCGGGTATCTCTGCTGGAAAAACGGGAATAAGTTGGGCATACCCTACTGAACAATACAGCATTCCGGATGGTTTGATCCGGGATGCTGTTTGTTTTATGATGCAACGATCCCCGCAAGGAAGCGACTGCCTCTTTGCGGGGATTTTGTGATTGCTTATTGGGGTTTTACCGATTCCGATAAGCCTGCAAGATAGCACAGGATATTGATGGAATCCGTGCTTTCGATCTTGTTGTTTTCATCGGTATCGGCATTGATGACACCGAGATCCGTAATCGTGATCTCGCTATCCTCAGCGACATAGCGATTGATCAGCACCACATCGTCGATCTTCACAACGCCGTCGCAGTTGGCATCACCGAGAAGCCCGTCGGCGTTCTCCTTGGTAGTATCGGATGTGGAGGTTGTTGTGGTGGTGGTAGTGGTCGTGAGCGTGGGTTGCGAGGTGGCAGGGCTCTTGCCAAGATACTGATTGAGCGACTGACCGTTTTTGCCCAACGGGATCTCATGATCCAGACTGATGAATACGCCGGCATCGTCCTTCCACAGAGAAGGCTTGACAAATTCATATTTTTCTTCATCCCATTTGCCGAAGTTGTCATAGACAAGACCGCCGGTATCGCCGGAATTCTCATTGAAGCACCAGAAGGTATGGTGGATCCGATTCTCGATCATCAGGTCACGCAAAGCAGTCATCCACGCGCGGTTTCTGCCGTCTGTATCGTGTTCTGTATCGAGAAAGCCGCCCCATTCGCCCATCAGCAGCGGAGCGATGCCTTTTTCGTGGATAAAGAACCAGTTGTCATACCAGCAATCCTCCATGAGAGTATCCTGTGTAAAGCCCTCATAGAACCAAGTCTGCTCATAGACCAGCGGGCCGTAATCATGGGGGGAATAGACAAGCTGATCCTGATGCTCACCCAGATCCAGCGGATAATCATTCACGCCGCGGAAATTGCCGCCCCACCAGGTATGGTGATAATAGCTGTAAGGATAACGGGAATAATCAATGTTCTGAGAAGTCCAGTCAGCACCGTCCTCGAATTTCGGGTAGACCTCGGTGCCTTCGACCATGATCAGCAGATTGGGATTGATCTTCAGCACCGCAGCAGCAGCGGTTTCTGCAGCGTGTTTCCAGTTGGTAGGATCGGTAGAATCATCCCATTTTGCCATCAGATTGGGGGTATCCGCAGTACCGTGCGGCTCATTTTTCAGATCAATGGCGATGATGGTGTCATCATTTTTGTAGTAATCGGTGAACCATTCCAATGCTTCGATCCAGTCCTCGGTGCTGAATTTATCGGTATACCAAAGGCTGATCTGGTGACCGGCAGAGGCGGTTTCGGCACTGTGGATATCGATCATGATCTTGATACCGTTTTGCCGGCACCATTTGACCGCATAATTCCAGATATCGAAGCTGTACATGGGTGTACCGCCCTCAACGCCTTCCAGCGAAAGCTCGGGATTGGAATAGGTATTGACCTTGATCATGGGATCAGGGCCGTTGTTTTTCCATTGCAGCAGGATCTCGGTAGACATGGGCACACGCAGCAGATTGAAGCCGTGATCGGCGATCTGATTGAGCATCTCGTGCATATTCTGCGACCAGACGCCATCGAACACCTGACTGCCTACATTATAGCCGAACCAGTTGCAGCCGGTCAGCCAGACAGGATTGCCGTCCATATCTACGATCTGATTGCCTTCTACATGAAGCCAGTCATCCTGCGTCTGATAGGTCTGACCGGTTTCTTCATCAAGGATGCTGTCGGCGGCAGTGACAAGCGGCATGGACATTGCAGAGCCGGTACAGCTCAGCAGAGCGGCCGCAGTCAGCAGGGCGCCAAAGGAACGATGCATTTTCATTGAACTTACCCCTCTTTTTCCATAGGTTGGATGTACGATATATCAATAGCCATACATGGCATTCTTTTCCTTACGCCAGATGATCAAGGCGATAACGCCAAACAATATAGCCAAAACGATCGCGCCGATTCCCAAAAAGACGAACAACCCCAGATTGTCAAATTCCATATGAGAGATCATCAGCGGCTCGCAATAGGTATCGAAGGCACCGTCATCGAAGCTCTCGTCATACCATTCCTTGAAGATCGTTTCCACCTCAGAGGTCATTTTTTTGACCGTGCCCTCCAGCTGCAGCGTGGAGATAGGCGGCTCCAGATCGTCGATCGAACCGCTCTGTCCATAGTTGGCGGCAGATTCGAGATAGGTATAGGTTTCATCGGAGATCTTATCCAGAATATCATATTCCGCGGAGGATGCGGTTTCATAGATCACAAAATTATCGTTATCCATCCACAGAACATAGTAGAGCTTGGTGCTGTTATCGGAGGTGCGGATGCCGAAATTGGTTTCATATTCCTCGGCAATGGCACCCAGAGCATAGTCGATGGTACCTTCTACCACATCACCCTTTTTGAACGAATGGGCAGCAGCCTCATTAAAGTTGACAGTCTTCCCGCCTTTGATATCCAGATAGGCCGGGAGCTTTGTTAAGCAGCCAATGCCTACAAAAAGGCAGATCAATGCGAGATAAACGAATACATTTGCTAATTTTTTCATGAGTTTCAAACTTCCTTTCACTTATGCTGAGAATATTCTCTGTTATGAAGCTTCTGTCGGGGCTGCTTGGGCATGGGAACGGCGTCTGAGCCTGCGCGATACAAAGCCCAGAAGCACGCTGCAAAGAGCAAATCCGACACCGATCTTACTGCATATGCCATAGCGTGTAAAGCCGGTGCGTGAGAGATAGACAGAAGCGCATTGCGCATCAAAGGATTCACCGACCGCTTCCGCATACCATGTATGGAAGCTGTCCTCCAGAGAGGGCGAAAGCATTTTGACCTCACCTTGGATCCGCAGCGTTGTCACAGGCGGCTTCAGATCCTCATAATCACCGCTTTGCTGATAGAGCTTCACAGATTCGGCATAGGCAAGGGTTTCTTTCACCAGCTGATCCAGTATGGGATATTCTTCGGGCAGCGTCGTGGCATACAGGATCATATGTCCGGAGGGCTGCCAGAGTACATAGTAGCGTTTATCGCTTTCATTGCTGGTGAGATGGGTGCTCCAGATCCCGTTATGCTTTTCCAGCGCACAGCCCAGTGCATAGCGGATCTCACCCTCAACAAAATCGGTGGTACGCAAGGTGAGGTAGTCATCGGATTCCACTGAACTGATCTTACCGGAACGGATCTTCAGATACGCCGGCAGATTGAGCAGCAGCAATATGGCAACACAGGCAGTCATAGCCGCAAAAAAGCCGAAGATCCGATGCTTCTTCATCTGCCATGCTCCATGGATGATACCTTCAGACGATTCAATGCACGCTGAAGCTTGGCATCGGCACGCTGCTGCTCTGCCAAAGAGCTGCTGCTTTGTTTTCTGCGCTCGGCATCCTCAAGGGAGCGTTTTGCCCAGTCCACATCAATATCCGATGCCCATTCTGCGGCATTGGCGAGAATGGCGGTTTGTGTGGGAGAGATCTTGATCATGCCGCCGGATAATGCAGCAAGCAGAACGGAACCATCCTCTTTGGTAATGCGGACAGGACCGGAAGGCAGTGCTGCGGCATAGTTTTCGTGCATGGCAAGCACACCCAGATCACCGCCTGTGGTACGTACAGAAACACGCTGTACCTCGCCTTCAAAGAAGATTTTTTCGGGTGTCAGGATGCGTAAGGTAAACAGCTTCAAGTAGCATCAGCCTCCATCGCCTTCGCTTTTGCAATGACATCATCGATGCTGCCGGCGAACAGGAATGCCGATTCGGGCAGATCGTCATGCAGACCGTCAATGATCTCACGGAATCCGCGGATCGTTTCTTGAATGGGAACATACTGACCCTTCATACCGGTAAACGGTTCTGCCACGGAGAAGGGCTGACTCAAAAATCGCTGGATCTTACGGGCACGGCTGACCGTCAGCTTATCCTCATCGGAAAGCTCATCCATACCCATGATGGCAATGATATCCTGCAGCTCGGTATAGCGCTGGAGGATGGTCTGCACAGCACGAGCCACACGATAATGCTCCTGTCCCACGATATCGGGAGAGAGAATACGGGAGCTGCTTTCCAGCGGATCCACGGCAGGATAAATACCCAGCGAAGCGATCTGTCTGGAAAGGACGGTTGTGGCATCCAGATGGGCAAAGGTCGTGGCAGGGGCAGGATCGGTCAGATCATCGGCAGGAACATAGACTGCCTGTACCGAAGTGATGGAGCCTTTTCCTGTAGAGGTGATACGCTCCTGCAAAGCGCCCATTTCGGTTGCAAGGGTGGGCTGATAGCCAACGGCAGAGGGCATTCTGCCCAACAGCGCCGAAACCTCGGAGCCTGCCTGTGTGAATCGGAAAATATTATCAATGAACAGCAGCACATCCTGTCCTTCGGTATCACGGAAATATTCCGCCATGGTAAGACCCGAAAGTGCCACACGCATTCTTGCGCCGGGCGGTTCATTCATCTGACCGTATACCAGAACGGTTTTTTCCAGAACACCGCTGTCTTTCATTTCATTGTAGAGATCGTTGCCCTCCCGGGTACGCTCCCCCACGCCGGTGAACACGGAGATGCCGCCGTGCTGATTGGCGACATTGTTGATGAGCTCCTGGATGAGCACGGTTTTGCCTACACCTGCGCCGCCGAACAGACCGATCTTACCGCCTTTGAGGTAGGGTGCAATGAGATCAATGACCTTGATGCCGGTTTCCAGCACCTCGCTGGAAGCGGCCTGTTCTTCATAGCTGGGAGCCGGACGATGGATCGGCATACGATCCTTGGCAGCGGGTGCCGGCTGTTCATCAACGGGATCGCCCAGCAGATTGAAGACACGGCCCAAGGTTTCTCTGCCCACGGGCACACGGATCGGTGCACCGGTATCCACGGCATCCAGACCGCGGATCAGGCCATCGGTGCTGCTCATGGCGATACAGCGCACGGTATCATCACCGATATGCTGTGCGACTTCCAGCACCAGCTTATTGCCGCCGTATTCGCATTCAATGGCGTTGAGCAGACGGGGCAGTGCATGCTTTTCAAAGCGCACATCCACAACTGCACCGATGATCTGCACGATCTTGCCGATGCCGCCCTGCTTGATTTCTTCTTTGGATTGCATAACGAAAACTCACTTTCGTGTTATTGTTATTTCTGTGCATTGGCGCCGCCGACGATCTCGGTCAGCTCCTGCGTAATGGAAGCCTGTCTTGCACGATTATAGCGCAGCGACAGATCATCGATCATTTCCTGTGCATTATCGGTTGCATTCTCCATGGCAAGCCGTCGGGCAGCCTGCTCGGAAGCGAAGGTATCCACGATGGTGCAATAGAGAATACCGGAAAGATAACGGGGGATCAGTGAATCGAACACCGCTTCGGCACTGGGCTCATAGGCAGTCAGACTGTGGGGGCCTTCCTGACCGGTGAGCTGCGGAACAGGGATCACCGGGATTCGGCAAGCTTCCTGATTGAGGGGAGATACCATATTGGTATAGAAGATCTCCACCAGCGCAAGATGTCCCTGATCGAACAGACGAATGATATGCTCCGCCATATCCAGTGTGGTATAGGTGGTAACGGTTTCGGCAATGGCATCAAAGCTGCCCAAGATGCGGTTATGGGATTTTGCATAATGTTCCGATGCCTTTTTGCCGACAGTCATCAGAATGACCTCACGGCCTTCCGCCTCCAGCTCGCTGATACGGGCATCGGCAAGGCGGAATACATTGAGGTTGAAGCCGCCGGCAAGACCGCGGTCGCCGGCAATGACAATGAGCAGTGCCGCACCCTGCTGTTTCAGCTCGGTGTAAGCGGAATGGAAATCCTTTGCTTCTGCGGCAATTTCGCTCATGGTCTGATAGAGCAGATTAAAATAAGGGACAGCCTGTTCGGCACGTTCCTTGGCACGGCGCAGCTTGGAGGAGGAAACCAGCTCCATGGCTTTGGTGATCTGCATAGTGCTTTCCACACTTTTGATGCGCCGTTTGATCGCCTTCATATTTGCACCAGCCACAAATGCGCCTCCTCAGATCAGATAAAGCTTTCGATGAACGCGGTAATGGCGTTTCTCAGCTGTGATTCGGTATCTTCGGAAAGCTTGCCGGTCTCACGAATCGCGGCAAGCACATCACTGTGACATTCATCCATTTCGGTCAGCAGTGCCGCTTCACATTCTGCGATACAGGCAACAGGAACATCCTTGAGCAGGTTATTGACCACGGCATAGAGGATGACGACTTGGTGGGCAGCTGTCAGCGGGGAATTTTTGTCCTGCTTGAGGACTTCCACCACACGTTCGCCCTTGGCAAGGCGTTCCTTGGTATCTCTGTCCAGATCGGAGCCGAACTGTGCAAAGGCCTGCAGCTCACGATACTGGGAATAGGTCAGCTTCAGAGAGCCGGAAACCTTCTTCATGGCGGGGATCTGTGCGGCAGAACCGACACGGGATACCGAAATACCCGGATTGACGGCAGGACGCACACCGGCATGGAAGAGATCCGTTTCGAGGAAGATCTGACCATCGGTGATCGAGATGACATTGGTGGGGATATAGGCAGAGACATCACCTGCCTGTGTTTCAATGATGGGCAGCGCAGTCAGAGAGCCGCCGCCGTAATGTTCATTCAGACAGCAGGCACGCTCCAGCAGACGGGAATGCAGATAGAATACATCGCCGGGGTAGGCTTCTCGTCCCGGCGGACGCTTCAGCAGCAGAGAGAGCGTGCGATAAGCCACAGCATGCTTGGAAAGATCGTCATAGACGCAGAGCACATGCTGTCCTTTGTTGAGGAAATACTCGCCCATCGTACAGCCCGAATAGGGTGCGATGTACTGCAGCGGCGCAAGCTCCGAGGCGGTAGCGGATACCACGATGGTATAACGCATGGCATCGGCTTTGGTGAGTGTTTCCACCACATTGGCAACGGTAGAGCGCTTCTGACCGATGGCAACATAGATACAGATGACATCCTTGTCCTTCTGATTGATGATGGTATCCAATGCAATGGAGGTTTTACCGGTCTGTCGGTCACCGATGATCAGTTCGCGCTGACCTCTGCCGATGGGGATCATGGAATCAATTGCCTTGATACCGGTCTGCAGCGGCTCGTGAACCGATTTACGGGTGATGATGCCGGGTGCGATCTTTTCAATGGGAGAAGTCTCGGTGGTCAGAACGGGACCTTTGCCGTCAATGGGCTCACCCAATGCATTGACCACTCTGCCCAGCAGCTCTTCGCCCACGGGCACGGAAACGATCTTTCCGGTACGGCGCACGGTGGCGCCTTCTTTGATGTTCTGATCGGAGCCGAGCAGAACAGCACCGACGAAATCATGCTCCAGATTCAGAGCCATACCGGAAATGCCGCCTTCAAACTCCAGCAGCTCACCGGACATACACTGTTCCAGACCATGGATATTGGCAATGCCGTCACCCACAGTGACGACGGTACCGACATCGGCAAGATTCAGCTTTGCTTCATAGCGTTTGAGCTGTTCCTTGATGATGCCTGTAATTTCATCCGGGCGTAAATTCATAAAAATAATACACCTTTCCAGCTTCTAGCAATTTCTGCGCAGGATCTGCAATGTTCAGCCCTGCAATTGGGTATGCAGCGCCTCCAGCCGCAGCTTGAGGCTGTTATCGATGCGGGTATCGCCGTATTGGACGATGACACCGCCTAAAATCGAACGGTCGATACGCTCCTTGAGCCGGATGGTCTTATGGAGCTTTGCGGAAAGTTTGTCACGAAGCCGTTCCAGCTGATCGGATGTCATAGGAACCGCTGTGGTGACCAGAACCTCGGCAGTGCTTTCATAATCGAGCATCCTGGCATCAAAGGCATCTGCGATTTCTTTCACATGGGCAATGCGGTTATGATCGATGAGCAGCAGCAGCAGCCGGCTGACCGGATCATCGGCGCCGAATGCGCTTTGTGCGATTTCGCAGCGTGTTTTGAGGCTGAGGGTAGGCAGCGAAAGCAGTCTGCCGAAATCGGGGTGCAGAGAGAACAGAACGGCACATTGCCGCAGATCCTGTCGGGTCTGCTGCAAAACGGCATCGCCCAGTTCCTGTGCATAAGAAAAGAGTGCGTTTGCATAAACGCTTCCGATTTCCGTACTCATTCCGCATCCTCCACCGAATCAATGAATTCATCGATCAGACGTGCGTGGTCATCGGGATTGATCTCACGGTCCATGACCTTTTCCGCCACAAGCACCGCAAGGGAAGAGACCTCGTTGCGAAGCTCTTTTGCGGCACGACGCTTTTCACGCTCCAGCTCCTCGGCATTGTGCTGCATGACAGCAGCGGCATCCGCCTTGGCGCCGGCGACGATCTCATCGGCACGGCGCTGCGCCTGTCGGGTCGCTTTTCGCAGCAGTTCTGCCGATTCTTCCTTGGCGGCCGAGAGTCGCTGCTCGTATTCTTTCTTGCAAGACTGCGCCTCTGCATTTGCCTGATCGGCATCCTGCAGCGCCTGATCAATGGTGTTCTGCCGCTGTTCCAGCACTGCATTGACAGGCTTGAACAGGAAATGCTTCAGACCAAAGAACAAGATCAGCGTGTTGATGAGCGTAAACAGGATCGTGCCCACATCAATGGATAAAAAATCCAGCATAGCTTATGCCTTTCTTTTTTTGATTTTTGAGTTGTGTTGCTGATGGGGAACGATCAGGTAAAGGGCTTGAGGAACATCAGCAGCAGTGCAACGATCAGACCGTAAATACCGGTGGATTCGGCAACGGCACAGCCGACGAACATGGTTCTGGTTACCGCACCGGATGCTTCGGGCTGCCGTGCGATCGCCTCACAAGCCTTACCGACAGCAAAGCCTTCACCGATTCCGGGGCCGATACCTGCGATCATCGAAAGACCTGCGCCGATGGCAGAACCTGCCAATACAATTGCTTCACTCATTTCCATAAGAAAAAACCTCCTTCAAATATATACATGGAAACAATGGGGTCAGAAATAGATTATAAAACCGAACAGCTTGTCTGTGCTGTTTTTGGGGGGAGCAAAAAAAGGATCAATGTTCTGTTTCATCCGGGGCGGCATTGCTGATAAAGACCATAGTCAGCATACAGAAAATAAACGCCTGCATAAAACCGGAGAACAGATCGAAATACAGAGAAAGCACCGCCGGAATACCGATGGTAAACAGCGGGATCTGCAAGCCCACAAGACGGCTCAGTCCGGTCAGACCGTAATAGAGCAGTGCGGTAATGACAGCACCGCCGGCGATATTGCCGAAATGACGCAGTGCCATGGAGACCGGCGTTGCGACCTCACTGAGAATGTTGATGGGCAGCATGACCGGTACGGGATCAAGAAAGCCCTTGAGCCATCCCTTGACACCGGTGAACCGGATCTTGGTGACGGTGATCATCAGGAAGGTGACGGCGGCCCATGTGGCAAGCACGGAAAAATCCGAGGTCACGGAACGCACGCCCAGCAGACTGATCAGGCTGCCGATGATGGAAAAGCTGAAGATCGTAGCGATATAGGGCGCCATGAACATCCAGCGCTTTCCCATAGTGTCTGCCACCAGATTATGTATGGCATCGACCAGCATTTCCGCGATCGCCTGTCGCTTGGATACACCGCTGATTTGGAGCTTGCGTGTCAGAAACCGTGCTGCCAGTAAAATGATCGCAATGACGAACCATTGCAGCACGATGGTCTCGGTAAAATTGATGGTAATGCCGAAGATGTCAAAGGATGCAATGACCTTGGGTCCGGAAACGGTCAGCTCCGAGGAGCCCTGTAAAAATGCGGGCAGCTTCATAAGCTTCATATTCATAACAGAATGGAATTCACCTCTTTTTTGTGGGGTCGGCGGGTTTGCCGAGCAGTGCGGAAGCGGTATAGATCAGCCTCGGATACAGCATGGGGATCACCACACCGATGGGATGGATCCACCATAGCAGCAGGGATGCGGAAAAGGCAGCCGCAAAAACCAGCAGCCGCAGCACATAATACCGCATATGCCGTTTGTGATCTGCAATCCCTGTCTGCTTTGCCTGTTTTGCCATGGAAAGCACGCTTTTGGCAAGCAAAAACAGATACAGCCATAAAACCACAGTGCCGAGCAGCAGTCCCACCGCAAAGGAAAGGGTTATGCCCAGAAAAGGAATGCTGATTCCATATGCCGCTGCATCCAGCAGCAATGCGATGATCAGCAGCCGTTTCCGTTCTGTTTGCAGCACTTGCGCTTCCATCTGCTTATCCTCCTACAATTGCTCAGAATATAGTATACCACATTCCAACGAAAAATGGAATAGCTTTTACAATTTTTTTGCAAAAAAATATGCGTTTTTCGAAGGCTTGGGAAAAATGGTTGACAATCGGACGGAAATATACTATAATAATGGAATGGTGCATACCGAACCTAATTTGAAAGGATGAATGTGATGAAAATTGAAACACAGTGCCTGCACGCCGGTTATACGCCCGGAAACGGCGATCCCCGTGTTGTGCCGATCGTACAAAGCACGACCTATACCTTTGATTCCACTGCCCATATTGCGGCGCTGTTCGATATGCCGACCGAGCCGATCTATTCCCGATTTGCCAATCCCACCGTGGATGCCGTTGAGCAGAAGATCGCTGCTTTGGAAGGCGGTGTGGCTGCAATGTGTACCACCAGCGGTCAGGCGGCAAGTCTGCTTTCGATTCTGAATGTATGCTCTGCCGGTGACAGCTTTATTTCTGCCGGCACCATCTATGGCGGCACGGTGAATCTGTTTGCCGTGACACTCAAGCGTCTGGGTATTGAGTGCATCTTTGTGGATCAGGAAGCAACGCCCGAAGAGCTGCAGGCTGCCATCAAGCCCAATACCCGCTGCGTGTTCGGAGAGACACTGGCAAATCCTGCGCTCTCTGTGCTGGATATTCGCAAGTTTGCGGATTTTGCACACGCAAACGGCATTCCGCTGATTGTGGATAATACCTTCCCCACACCGATTCTGTGCCGTCCTAAGGAGTTTGGTGCCGATGTGGTCATTCACTCCACCACCAAATATATGGATGGTCATGCCGTGCAGGGCGGCGGTGTCATCGTGGATTGCGGTACCTTCCCGTGGGATAACGGCAAGTTCCCGGATTTCACCGAGCCGGATGAGAGCTATCATGGCGTGCGCTATGTGGAAAGCTTCGGCAAGGCAGCATACATTATTAAGTGCAGAATGCAGCTGATGAGAGATTTTGGCTGCTATCCTTCGGCAACCAATGCCTTCTATCTCAATCTGGGTCTTGAGACCCTTGCGCTGCGTATGAAGCAGTATTGCATCAATGCACAGGCTGTGGCAGAGTATCTCAAGAGCTGTCCTGAGGTGGAGTCGGTATCCTATCCCGGTCTTGCCGATGATCCGTATCATGAGCGTGCCAAAACCTATCTGCCCGATGGTGCAAGCGGTGTCATCTCCTTTGTGATCAAGGGCGGCAGAGAAACGGCAATGCACTTTATGGATTCGCTGAAGCTTGCATCCAATGTGGTGCATGTGGCAGATATCCGAACCTGCGTGCTCCATCCCGCCAGCGAGACCCATCGTCAGCTGACCGATGAGCAGCTTGTGGCTGCCGGCATCAATGCAGGCATGATCCGCTTCTCCTGCGGCTTGGAAAATGTCGAGGATATCATCGCCGATATCAAACAGGCATTCGATGCCATCCGATAAGATGCATTATGCGCTCCCTTACTATTATAATAGTAGGGGAGCGTTTGCGTTGTGGGGCATATGGCATATTACACAAAATATACATGGAAAATTCGTGAAAGTTCTCTGAAGGAAATGGAGAAAATACTTGTAATTTTCTGTATGCTGTGGTATACTATAAGAGCTGATTGCACAAGATATGCGTAGATGTGTGAGGTTGCGGGCGGTATGTCCGGTAATTCACGCGGAGTATGTCCGACAAACGGGCGATTTGAGATATCAACACGGTTTGTGTGTTAGTGAAAACGGCGAAACCACGCAGTTTCAACGAAGGAGGTCTGCGGTGCGGCATAATACGGCATCGACAGGCAAGGAAGAAGAAGCTGAGAAGGTCGTTTGGTTGTTCACGCATGGTGCGGAGCGCTCACGCTCTGCCGAAGAAACAGTGTTCTTGTCCTGATCAAAAGACCCGAGGCATGATTGCGTCGGGATTTTTTATGCACCAAAGCACGGAACACGCGAAAGCGTTGTAAGAGAGCCTACGGGCTGTGCGGCGGTTTGGGATGAGCACACAGCACATAAACATGATTCTCCATGAAAGCCCCCGGCAAAAATAATTTGAGGAGGGTACATCAAGTGGCAGGCAGCGAAAGACTCAGAATTAAGGTCAAGGGTTACGAGCATGCGATCGTAGATGCCGCAGCGGCAAAGATCGTTGAGGCAGCAAAGCGCGGCGGTGCTCAGAAGGTCTCCGGACCGATCCCGCTTCCGACCGACAAGGAGATCGTGACGATCCTTCGTGCAGTGCACAAGTATAAGGATAGCCGCGAGCAGTTCGAGCTTCGTACTCACAAGCGTCTGATCGACGTTATTCGTCCCACCAAGGCGACGATGGAGGCACTCACAAAGCTCGAAATCCCCGCCGGTGTCGATATCGACATGGAGCTGAAGTAATTCGGCAAAACGGCAAATGGCGGATCCGATGATAAGGAACGCCGGTCATGTTGACGCAAAACACTGCGCCAACCAATAACCAAAACAGGAGGAAACTCACAATGAAGAAAGCCATCATTGGCAAGAAGATCGGCATGACGCAGATCTTCGACGAGTCCGGAAAAGTGATTCCGGTCACTGTCATCGAGGCAGGTCCCTGCTTCGTGATCCAGAAGAAGACCATCGAGAACGACGGCTATGAGGCAGTACAGCTCGGCTACGGCACGATCAATGCCGCAAACGTCAACAAGCCCCGCAAGGGTCATCTCGATAAGGCAAACAGCGGTATGCTCAGAACCCTCAAGGAGTTCCGCTTCGACGATTGCTCTGCATTCAATGTAGGTGATGCCATCTCGGCAGATACCTTCGCAGCAGGCGACATCGTGGATGTCAGCGGCACCAGCAAGGGTAAGGGCTACGCAGGTCCGATCAAGCGTTACGGTCAGCACAGACTGAAGGAAACGCACGGTACCGGTCCTGTTCACCGTCAGGCAGGTTCCATGGGCGCTTGCTCCTCTCCCTCCCGTATTTACAAGGGCAAGGGTCTGGCAGGTCACATGGGTGCCGAGAAGGTGACTGTTCAGAATCTGGAGGTCGTCAGCGTCGATGCTGAAAATCGTCTGATTGCAATCCGCGGTGCGATCCCCGGCCCCAAGGGCGGTCTCGTAACCGTTGTCAACAGCGTTAAGAAGGCTTAAGAAAGGAGGAAATCGAAATGGCAACAGTTTCTGTATTTGATATGGAAGGCAAGAAGGTTTCCGAAACCGAGCTCAACGATGCCGTCTTCGGCATTACTCCCAACGAGGCCGTAATGCACGCTTGCGTCGTCAACTATCTGGCAAATCAGCGCCAGGGCACACAGTCCACGCTGACCCGCACTGAGGTTTCCGGCGGCGGCAGAAAGCCCTATCGTCAGAAGGGTACCGGTCATGCTCGTCAGGGCTCCATCCGTGCTCCCCAGTGGTATCACGGCGGTGTGGCACTGGGACCGAAGCCCAGAAGCTACCGTTTCACTCTCAACAAGAAGGTTCGTCGTCTGGCAATGCTCTCCGCACTGTCCATGAAGGTGCAGGATGAGACCATCCGCGTGATCGACACCCTCAGCCTTGAGAGCTACAAGACCAAGACGATCGTGAATATGCTGAATGCTCTGGGCATCACCGGCAAGGCACTGATCGTGACTGCTGAGGCTGACAAGCTCGTATACAAGAGCGCAGCCAACATTCCCGGCGTAAAGACCGCAGCTGTCAATACGCTCAATGTTTATGACATCCTCAACCACGATGCATTCATCGTCAGCAAGGGTGCCGTTGCAAAAATCGAGGAGGTGTACGCAAAATGAAAGCACCGCAGGATATCATTCTGAGACCGGTCATCACCGAGCAGAGCATGGATACTCTGCCTACCGGCAAGTACACCTTTGAGGTCGCAAAGACCGCTAACAAGCTGGAAATTGCCAACGCAGTTGAGCAGCTCTTCAATGTTCAGGTGACCAAGGTCAATACACTGAACGTTCGTGGCCGTTCCAAGAGAGTCGGCCGCTATCAGGGAACAACCGCAAGCTGGAAGAAGGCAGTGGTAACCGTCAATCCCGAGCCCACACCCGGTAAGGACGGCAAGAAGAGAAAGGGCACCATCGAGTTCTTCGATAATATGTTCTGATTTTCTTGATTCTGCGCTGCCCGCGCAGTGTGAGCCGAAGGGTATAAAGAGTCTGATGCATAAAAGGATCGTTCCCGCTTCGGCATAGTATGGGAGTCATGCTCCCGCGAAACAAGCATTGAATTTAAGGAGTTGAAATACGCAATGGCAATTAAGGTCTATAAGCCGACAACCCCCGGCCGCCGTGGAATGACCGTAACGGATTATTCCGGTCTCTCCAAGAACGGCCCGGAGAAGTCTCTGTGCGTGACTCTGAAGAAGAAGTCCGGCAGAAACAGCTACGGCCGCATCACTGTCCGTCATCGCGGCGGCGGCGTACGTCCGAAGTACAGAATCATCGATTTCAAGCGTAACAAGGATGGCATCAATGCCACCGTTATCAGCCTCGAGTACGATCCGAACCGCAGCGCATTCATCGCACTGCTGCAGTATGAGGACGGCGAGAAGCGCTACATTCTGGCACCCCACGGCCTCAAGGTAGGCGATGTGGTCTGCTCCGGTCCCGACAGCGACATCAAGCCCGGCAACGCACTGCCGCTGCAGAACATTCCTGTGGGTACCTTCATCCACAACATCGAGCTGTATCCCGGCAAGGGCGGACAGCTGGTTCGCTCCGCAGGCAACATGGCACAGCTCATGGGCAAGGAAGGCGCATATGCCCTGATCCGTCTGCCCAGCGGTGAGATGAGAAAGGTTCCGGTCATCGGTAAGGCTACCGTTGGTCAGGTATCCAACATCGATCACGAAAATGTTCATTTTGGTAAGGCAGGCCGTGTACGTCACATGGGCATCCGTCCTACCGTTCGCGGTTCTGTTATGAACCCCTGCGATCACCCCCACGGTGGTGGTGAGGGCAAGTCCCCGATCGGTCGTCCCGGCCCTGTTACCCCTTGGGGTAAGCCCGCTCTGGGTTACAAGACCCGTAAGCATCATAAGCCTTCCGATAAGCTCATCGTGAAGAGAAGAAACGGAAAGTAAGGAAAGGAGGCTGAACCATGAGCAGAAGCGTTAAGAAAGGCCCTTATGTGCAGGAAGCTCTGTATAAGAGAGTTGTTGCAATGAATGAGGCCGGTGAGAAGAAGGTTTTGAAAACATGGAGCCGTTCTTCCACAATCTTTCCGGAATTCGTAGGCCATACCTTTGCAGTGCATGATGGCCGCAAGCATGTTCCGGTCTATGTTACCGAGGAAATGATTGGTCATAAGCTCGGCGAGTTCGCCCCGACCAGAACCTTCCGCGGTCACGCCGGTTCGAAGACCTCGAACAACGGCAAGAAGTAATCGGAAGGAGGAATACTGATGGCTAAGAACAATACAGCAGCAGAAACCGTTCGTGAGCCGCAGGCAACCGCAATTCTGCGTACTGCCCGCATCTCTCCCAGAAAGGTACAGATCGTTCTGGATCTGATCCGCAATCAGCCCGTCGAGATCGCACTGGCTGCACTGGATCTGACCCCCAAGGCTGCAAGCCCGATCGTAAAGAAGCTGCTTTGCTCCGCAATCGCAAATGCCGATAACAACCATTCCATGAATAAGGATGCGCTCTATGTAGCGACCTGCTATGTCGGCCCCGGCCCGATTCTCAAGAGAATCCAGCCCCGTGCACACGGCAGAGCATTCCGCATCAATAAGCGTACCTCGAATATCACCATCATCCTCAAGGAAAGGGAGGCATAAGTCGAATGGGACAGAAAGTTAATCCGCATGGTATGCGAGTAGGCATCATCAAGGATTGGGATTCCCGCTGGTTCGCCCGCAAGAAGGAATTCGGTGATATCCTTGTTGAGGATTATAATCTTCGTGAATACATTAAAAAGACCCTCTATGCCGCCGGTATCGCTAAGGTAGAGATCGAGCGTATTCCTGAGAAGGTGCGTGTGCACATTCATTGTGCAAAGCCCGGTCTGGTAATCGGCCGCGGCGGCACAGAGATCGATAAGCTTCGTGCAGAGATCGAAAAGCGCATCGGCAAGTCCGTTGCGATCAATATCATCGAGATCAAGGCAATGGATCTGTGTGCTCAGCTGGTTGCTGAGAAGATCGCAGCCGATCTCGAAAACCGTGTATCCTTCCGTCGTGCCATGAAGGGCTCGATCGGCCGCACCATGAAGATGGGTGCAAAGGGTATCAAGATCAAGTGCGGCGGCCGTCTGGGCGGCGCAGAAATTGCTCGTTCCGAGTGCTACCACGAGGGTACCATTCCGCTGCAGACCATCCGTGCAGACATCGACTACGGTTTTGCTGAGGCAAACACCACCTATGGTCGTATCGGCGTAAAGGTATGGATCTACAAGGGCGAAGTGCTCAAGGGTGACGCAGCAAAGGCTGCAGCCAACAAGGAGCGCTACGAGAAGAAGAACGATCGCAGCCGCGACAACCGTCGTCGTCGTGATGATCGCAACGGCGGCAATGATCGCAGACCGCGCCGTGATTTCAACCAGAACGGCAATGGCGATCGCAGACCGCGCCGCGAGTTCAACCAGAACAGAAGAGAAGGAGGTTCTGCAAATGCTGCTTCCAAAGAGAGTTAAGTATCGCAGAGTGCACAGAGGTCGTCTGACCGGTAAGGCACTCCGCGGCAACCGTGTCGTTTACGGCGATTTCGGTCTTGTTGCTTGCGAGCCGTCCTGGATCACTTCCAACCAGATCGAGGCAGCCCGTATTGCAATGACTCGTCACATCAAGCGTGGCGGTAAAGTTTGGATCAAGATTTTCCCCGATAAGCCCATCACCGAGAAGCCGGCTGAGACCCGAATGGGTTCCGGTAAGGGTTCTCCGGAGTACTGGGTTGCAGTAGTAAAGCCCGGCCGTGTGCTCTTTGAGATCGGTGCTGACAAGAACAAGCCGATTTCCGAAGAAGATCTGAGAGAAGCTTTGCGTCTCGCAATGCACAAGCTGCCGATCAAGTGCAAGATTGTTGCCAAGGACAATGAGGGAGGCGTGCAGGCATGAAAGCATCTGAAATCAGAGATATGACTCTTGAGGAGATGAACGAGAAGCTCATCAGCCTCAAGGAAGAGCTTTTTGCTCTCCGGTTCCAGCTCGCCGCCAATCAGCTTGAGAATACTGCTCGTCTGAAGGCGGTCAAGAAGGATATCGCCCGCGTGAAAACCTGCATGCGTGCAGCTCAGACTGCCGCCAATGCATGAGTGAAGGAGGAACCATCGTGAGTGAGACCATGGAGAGAAATCTGAGAAAAACACGTACCGGTAAGGTCATCAGCGATAAGATGGATAAGACGGTTGTTGTTGCAATCGTAGATAACGTCGCACATCCTCTGTACAAGAAGATCGTGAAGCGTACCGTTCATCTGAAGGCACATGATGAGAAGAATGAGTGCCGCATCGGTGACCGTGTTCTGGTGATGGAGACTCGTCCGCTCTCTAAGGATAAGAGATGGCGTGTCGTCGAGATCATCGAGAAGGCAAAATAATCCCGTTGTTCATCAACCAAGTGCATGAGATCCAAACCATACGGTCGGAAACCGTCCGGAGGATCCGTGCAAACCAGATAAGGAGGAACTTGCTGTGATTCAAATGCAATCCTACTTAAAGGTAGCTGACAACACCGGCGCAAAGGAGCTTATGTGCATCCGCGTGCTGGGCGGTACCCGCAGACGGTACGCAAACATCGGTGATGTCGTTGTCGCTTCCGTTAAGAAAGCAACACCCGGCGGCGTTGTGAAGAAGGGTGACGTTGTTAAGGCTGTTATCGTTCGTTCTGCGAAGGGTCTTCGCAGAGAGGATGGCACCTACATTCGTTTTGATGAGAATGCCGCAGTTATCATTAAGGACGATAAGACCCCTAAGGGAACCCGTATTTTTGGACCGGTTGCCAGAGAGCTGAGAGAGCATGACTATGTGAAGATCCTCAGCCTTGCACCGGAAGTCCTTTGATCAGGAGGTGCCCGCATTATGAATAAGGTTCATGTAAAGACCGGTGATACCGTTGTACTGCGTGTCGGTAAGCCTTCCGATAAGTACAGCAACATCGAGAAGAAGACCCTGCGTACCGGCAAGGTACTGGAGGTCAGCCCGAAAGAGGGCAAGGTCATCGTGGAAGGCTTCAAGATGATCACAAAGCACGTAAAGCCTACCAGAGTGGGGCAGCAGGGCGGTATTGTCAAGGCTGAATCTCCGCTCTATGCTTGCAAGGTTCAGCTCGTTTGCCCCAAGTGCGGCAAGCCCACCCGTGTGGGTCATACCGTAGACGGCGATCAGAAGCTGCGTGTCTGCAAGAAGTGTAACGCTACATTCAAGTAAAGGAGAACGACGATGGCAAGACTGAAAGATTATTACATCAGCACCGTCGCTCCGGCGCTGATGAAGAAGTTCGGTTACAAGAACGTAATGCAGATTCCCAGACTGGATAAGGTCGTGATCAACGTCGGTGCCGGTGAGGCAAAGGAAAATGCCAAGGCAATCGATGCGATCATGGGCGACCTGGCACTCATCACCGGTCAGAGACCTGTGATCTGCCGTGCAAAGAAGTCCGTTGCGAACTTCAAGCTTCGTGAGGGCATGCCCATCGGTGTGAAGGTGACCCTTCGCAGCGAGAAGATGTGGGATTTTGTTGACAAGCTGTTCAACATTGCATTCCCTCGTGTCCGTGATTTCCGCGGCATCAACCCCAACTCCTTTGACGGCAAGGGTAACTACTCTACCGGTATCAAGGAGCAGTTGATCTTCCCTGAGATCGAGTATGATAAGATCGATAAGGTACGTGGTATGGACATCAACTTCATCACCACCGCTGCTACCGACGAAGAGGCCAAGGAGCTGCTTACGCTTCTGGGTGCTCCGTTCGCAAAGTAATCAGGAGGACGCTATGGCAAAGAAATCTATGATTTTGAAGCAGCAGAGAGCACCGAAGTTCTCTACCAGAGCTTATAACAGATGCAAAATCTGCGGCAGACCCCACGCCTATCTGAGAAAGTTCGGCATCTGCCGAATCTGCTTCAGAGAGCTTGCACACGATGGTCAGATCCCCGGTGTCAAGAAGGCTAGCTGGTAAACCGGACGATAGAAAAGGAGGTCATTCGGCATGCAAATTTCCGATACAATTGCGGATCTGTTGACCAGAATCCGAAACGCAAATACCGCAAAGCACGCCACGGTTGACGTTCCTGCTTCCAACGTGAAGAAGGCTATCACCCAGATCCTGACAGATGAAGGATATGTGAAGAGCTTCCAGGTCATCGAGGATGGCAAGCAGGGTATCATCCGCATCAATTTGAAGTACAGCGATAACAAGACACCCGTTATCAGCGGTCTTCGCCGCGTATCTAAGCCCGGTCTGCGTATTTACAGCAGCTGCGCCGATATGCCGAAGGTTCGCAAGGGTCTGGGCATTGTTATTGTCTCCACTTCTAAGGGCATTATGACCGACAAGAAGGCAAGAGAGCTGAATGTCGGCGGCGAAGTGCTCGCTTATATCTGGTAAGGAGGAAACGGACTATGTCAAGAATTGGTAGATTGCCGATCGCAATTCCTGCCGGCGTAACCGTTACCGTTGATGAGAACAACCTCGTTACCGTAAAGGGACCCAAGGGCGAGAACAGCTATCAGGCAAATGCAGCAATGGAAATTGCTGTGGAGGGCGCACAGGTTACTGTGGCACGCCCCAACGATCAGAAAGAGAATCGTGCACTGCACGGTCTGACCAGAACACTCATCGCAAACATGATCCATGGCGTGAGTGAAGGTTACAGCAAGACCTTGACCATCGAAGGCGTGGGCTACCGTGCCATGAAGGAAGGCAAGAACCTTGTTATGAACCTCGGCTATTCCCATCAGGTGATCATGCCCGAGATCGAGGGTATCACCATCGAAGTACCCAGCACCAACAAGATCATCATCAGCGGTATCGACAAGCAGATCGTTGGTCAGTTTGCAGCTGAAGTACGTGAGAAGCGTCCGCCGGAGCCTTATAAGGGCAAGGGTGTTCGCTATGAAGGCGAATATATCATCCGTAAGGAAGGTAAAGCCGGTAAGGGCAAGAAATAAGGAGAAAGGTGAATTGCTATGGTAAAGAAAATTGACAGCAACAAAGCCCGGCTCAAGAGACATCGCAGAGTCCGTGCGAAAATCTCCGGAACGCCCGACCGTCCCAGACTGAGCGTATACCGCTCCGCAAAGCACATTTACGCACAGCTGATCGATGATGTTGCAGGAGTAACACTTGCATCCGCATCCAGCCAGGAAAAGGGCTTTGAGGGCAACGGCGGCAACAAGGAAGGCGCTCGCATGGTCGGCGCTGCAATTGCCAAGAAGGCTGCTGATAAGGGTATCACCACTGTAGTATTTGACCGTGGCGGCTATCTCTATCACGGCAGAGTGCAGGAGCTTGCAGACGGCGCCCGCGAAAACGGGCTGCAGTTCTAATAAAAGGAGGGAATTCGATTGGCACTGATTGACGCATCCAATATGGAGCTTATGGAGAAGGTCGTCTCTATTAACCGTGTTAGCAAGACAGTAAAGGGCGGCCGCATCATGAAATTCTCGGCTTTGGTTGTCGTTGGCGACGGTAACGGCGTTGTAGGCTTTGGTCTGGGTAAATCCGGCGAAGTTCCGGACGCAATCCGCAAGGGCATCGAGGACGCGAAGAAGAATCTTGTTCGTGTTTCCCTCCGTGGTACAACCATCCCGCACGAGGTCATCGGTAAGTTTGGCGCAGGCCGCGTACTGATGATGCCCGCTGCTCCCGGTACCGGTGTTATCGCCGGCGGTCCTGTACGTGCGGTCATTGAAATGGCCGGCATCAAGGATATCCGTACCAAGAGCCAGCGTTCCAATAATCCCTGCAACGTAGTCAGAGCAACCATCAACGGTCTGCTGGAGTGCTGCGATGCAAAGGCTGTTGCTGCAAAGCGCGGCAAGACCACTGCTGAAATTTTCGGCAAATAAAAAATAGGAGTGAGCTGTTATGGCAAAGAATGTAACGCTCGTCAAGAGTCTGATCGGCTGCAAGCAGGACCAGATTGCAACTGCTCATTCTCTTGGTTTGCGCAAGATCGGCGACTGCAAAACACAGCCCGATAACGCACAGACACAGGGTAAGATCCGTAAGATTTCCCACCTCGTGGAGGTCACTGAAGCTTAAAGCAAGGAGGTGCGAACCATTTTGAAGATTCATGAATTAACTCCGGCTGCTGACTCCAACCGTCCGGTAAAGAGAGTCGGCAGAGGACACGGTTCCGGCAACGGCAAGACCGCAGGCAAGGGCCATAAGGGTCAGAATGCACGTTCCGGCGGCGGCGTAAGAATCGGTTTTGAAGGCGGCCAGATGCCTCTTGCAAGACGTATTCCGAAGCGCGGCTTTAACAACATTTTCGCTACTCGCTATTCGACTGTCAATGTCGGCGATCTGAACCGCTTCGTTGAGGGCACGGTAGTAGATACCGAGCTGCTCGCAGCATCCGGTCTTGTAAAGAAGATCGAGAACGGCGGTGTCAAGATTCTTGGAAACGGAGAGCTGACCGTCAAGCTGACCGTCAAGGCCGCAAAGTTCTCTCAGGCGGCTGCTGAAAAAATCGAGAAGGCAGGCGGGAAAGCTGAGGTGATGTAGTGTGTTCAAGACCATTGCAAATGCATGGAGAGTTCCTGAGATTCGTAAGAAGCTCCTGTTCACACTGTTTATCATCGTAGTATTCCGCTTGGGAAGTGCGATTACCGTTCCGTTCCTTGATACCTCCGTGGTTGTATCCTGGATGGAAGAAAAGGCAAGCGGCGGTAATTTCCTTGAGTATCTGAACATCCTGACCGGTGGTGCGCTTTCGCAGGCAACCATCTTCTCTCTGGGTGTCACGCCCATGATCAACGCAAGCATCATCATTCAGCTTCTGACCTATGCGCTGCCTCCGCTGGAGCGACTCCAGCAGGAGGGCGAGGAAGGCAGAAAGACGCTGAATATGATCACATCGTTTGTAGCACTGGGACTTTCCGCTTTCATGGCAGTTGCCTACTATCTCACACTGAAGAATATTTCGGGTGAATCCGGCAAAACCGCAGTGCTTTATACCGATGGCGGCGCAGGCATCTTCGCGATGTTTGTGATCATCGTAAGCTTTATGGCAGGTGCATCCCTGCTGATCTGGCTGGGCAACCGCATCAATGAGCATGGTATCGGACAGGGCATCTCCATGATCCTCTTTGCCGGTATCGTGGCACGTCTGCCCGAAGAGATCGGTCGTCTGGCCGGTTTGGTCGCAAATGACCCCAAGGCATATTTCGTGCTGGTGCTGGTTTACGCACTGATCTTTGTGGCAATGGTCGTCGGTATCGTTGTCATGAACGAAGCAGAGCGCCGTATTCCCGTACAGTATGCAAAGCGTGTCATCGGCAGAAAGCAGTATGGTGGACAGAATACCCACCTTCCCATCAAGGTTTGTATGTCCGGCGTTATGCCGATCATCTTCGCAATGAGCTTCATGTCGCTGCCTTCGACGATCGCTATGTTCAAGGAGCCTGTGAAGATCATTACCGATACGACTACAACCGGTGAGAAGATCTACTACTACTTCATCAACTTCTTCAATACGCAGACCTATACCTATGCAGCATTGTACTTCATCCTGATCATTGCGTTCAACTACTTCTATGTATCGATGCAGTACAATCCGATCGAGATTGCAAACAATCTTCGTCAATCCAATGGCGGTATTCCCGGCATTCGTCCCGGCAAGCCCACCTCCGATTATATCGCAAAGGTGCTCAACAAGCTTGCACTGGTCGGTGCAGTGTTCCTGGGCGTGGTCGCAATTTTCCCGATCATCTTCCTGAACATCACCACCGCAATGCAGAGACCGCTGAATGTTTCTGCGATGGGCGGTACCTCGATCCTGATCGTGGTAAGCGTCGCCATCGAAACAGTCCGTACACTGGAGTCGCAGCTGATGATGCGTCACCACAAGGGCTTCTTGGAATAAGCAACTGATAGGAGGCTGCTATGAATCTGATTCTTTTAGGTGCTCCCGGTGCCGGAAAGGGTACGCAGGCTGAGGCAATTTCCGCAAAGCTTGGCATCCCGCAGATTTCTACCGGCAATATGCTCCGTGAGGCTGTGAAGAACGGCACAGAGCTGGGCCTGAAGGCAAAGGCTGCTATGGACAGCGGCGCACTGGTATCCGATGAGATCGTCATTGGCATTCTCAAGGATCGCATTGCCGAGCCCGATGCCGCAAACGGTTATATTCTCGATGGCTTCCCTCGTACTGTTGCACAGGCCGAGGCTCTGGATGCCATGGGAGTCAACATCGATAAGGTTCTTGAGATCGCTGTTGCGGATGAGCGCATTTGCGCCAGAATGTCCGGACGCCGTGTCTGCGAGACCTGCGGTGCATCCTTCCACATCGAGTATAAGCCCACCAAGGTTGAGGGCATCTGCGATAAGTGCGGCGGCAACACCGTACAGCGTGCAGACGATGCGCCCGAAACCGTTCTTTCCAGACTGGCAGTCTATCACGAAAAGACAGCTCCGCTGAAGGATTATTATGCCAACACCGGTAAGCTTGTCTCCGTGGAAGGCCAGGAGGAGGTTGCGGATACCACAAAGCTCGTATTCGAAGCTTTGGGTGTACAGGGCTAAGTCCCAAAAGGCGAAAGAATGGTCACGATCAAATCAGCCTCTGATCTGGAAAAGATGCGTGAGGCCGGAAAAATCGCTGCCAATGCACTTCTGACGCTGGGTCAGAAGCTGCACGCCGGTATGACAACCAAGGAGATCGACAAAATCATTCACCACGAAATTACGGCACATGGCGCAAAGCCCAGTTTTCTTGGGTATGGCGGATTTCCCGGCAGCGCCTGTGTGTCCGTGAATAACGAGGTCATTCACGGAATCCCGAGTTCCAAGCGCAGAATTGCCGAGGGAGATATTGTCAGCGTTGATGTCGGTGCGTTTTATAAGGGCTTTCACAGTGATACCTGCTATACCTTTGCCATCGGAGAGATTTCTCCCGAAGCACAGGCGCTGCTGCGTACCACAGAGGAGAGTCTCTATGAAGCGATCAAAGCATCGGTCGTCGGTGCGCGGCTGGGCGATGTCTCCTCTACCGTGGAACGCTACTGCCGAGAACGAGGCTATGGCATCGTCAAGCAGTTTTGCGGACACGGTATCGGCAAACAGCTGCATGAGGAACCGGAAGTACCCAACCACGGCAGAGCCGGTCACGGTATGCGGCTGGTTGAGGGTATGACCATCTGCATCGAGCCGATGATCAATGCCGTTGGCGATGAGATCATTCAGCTGCCCGACGGATGGACGATTCTGACAAAAAGCGGATCGCTTTCGGCGCATTTTGAGCATGAGATCGCGATCACCGCAAACGGCCCCGTGATTTTAACGCTGCCATAACGGAGGAAGAATCCATGGAGCATACCATGATCTGTGCAGCGGGCATGATCGTCCGCGCAGCCGCCGGCAGAGATGCCGGAAGGTTCTTTGTTGTGACAAAAACCGATGGCAGGGATCTTTACCTTGCCGACGGGCAGCGCAGAACCCTTGCACATCCCAAGCGGAAGAATCCGCTGCATGTGCGAAAAACCGATCAGCAGATCTCTCTTGAAGGACTGACAGATAAGCGTCTGCGGACGCTGCTGCAGCCGCTCAACGGATCCGCTGAGAACGGATCAAGATTAAACGACTCAAGTCGTAAGGAGGTCATCGACGATGTCGAAGCAGGACGTAATCGAGGTTGAAGGTGTAGTGACTGAGGCATTGCCCAATGCAATGTTCAAGGTCGAGCTGAAGAACAATCATGTGATTCTTGCGCATATCTCCGGCAAGCTGAGAACGAACTATATCCGCATCGTTCCCGGTGACCATGTAACCGTAGAGATGTCGCCCTACGATCTCACAAAGGGCAGAATCACCTGGCGTGCAAAATAAGCAACAGTACGCCGGCAATCAAAGGAGGTATTTTCAATGAAAGTAAGACCTTCCGTTAAACCGATCTGCGAAAAATGCAAAGTCATCAAACGTAAGGGTAAGATCATGATTATTTGTGAAAACCCCAAGCATAAGCAGCGTCAGGGTTGATCCTGACCACATGGAGGTGTAATTAGGCATATGGCTAGAATCGCTGGTGTTGACCTGCCGAAGAACAAGCGTGTTGAAATCGGTTTGACCTATATCTTCGGTATTGGCCGGACAACTGCAACCAAGATCCTGGATGCAACCGGTATCAATCCCGATACAAGAGTGAAGGACCTGACCGAAAACGATGTGGCCGCACTTCGAGAGTACATTGATAACAACTGCCTGGTAGAAGGCGACAAGCGTCGTCAGGTAGCAATGGATATCAAGCGACTGGTAGATATTGGCTGCTATCGTGGTGTTCGTCACCGCAAGGGTCTGCCTGTCAGAGGACAGCGCACCAAGACAAATGCAAGAACCCGTAAGGGTCCGGCTAAGACCATCGCAAACAAGAAGAAGTAAGGAGGGACTGTATCTTGGCACAGCAAAAGAAGAAAATTACAACCATCAGACGCCGCAGAGAGCGCAAGAACATCGAAAGCGGTGCGGTGCATATTCAGTCCACATTCAATAACACCATCGTGACCATCACCGATCCACAGGGCAATGCAATTTCCTGGGCAAGTGCCGGTGAGCTGGGCTTCCGTGGTTCTAAGAAGTCTACTCCCTTTGCCGCACAGACCGCTGCTGAGACAGCTGCACGTGCTGCAATGGAGCATGGTCTGAAGACCGTAGAGGTCTATGTAAATGGTCCCGGCTCCGGTCGTGAGGCAGCAATCCGTGCACTGCAGACAGTGGGTCTTGAGGTACGTATGATCAAGGACGTTACCCCGATTCCCCATAACGGATGCCGTCCTCCCAAGAGACGTCGTGTATAATCACAGGAGGTGTGAGAGAATATGGCAAGATATACTGGTGCAGTATGCAGAATCTGCCGTCGTGAGGGCAAGAAGATGTTCCTCAAGGGCGACCGCTGCTATACAACAAAGTGTGCAATTGACGAGCGCAACAACGAAAAGCGCAAGGGTACTCCCGGTCAGCACGGCATGGCTCGCAAGAAGGTTTCCGAGTATGGTATTCAGCTGCGTGCAAAGCAGACTGCAAGAAGATACTATGGCCTGCTGGAAGGTCAGTTCTACCACTATTTCGAAATGGCTGTTAAGATGCCCGGTAAGGCCGGTGAAAACCTGCTGGTTCTGCTGGAATCCAGACTGGATAATGTAGTATATCGTCTGGGATTTGCAAGCTCCCGTGCACAGGCAAGACAGCTCGTTCTGCACAGACATTTCACCGTGAACGGTCAGAAGGTGAATATTCCTTCTTACCTGCTGCAGGCAGGTGATGTGGTTGCTTTCACTGAGAAGGCAAGAGCAAACGAGACCTTTAAGACTCTCGTTGAGCAGAACAGCGGCAGAACCGTTCCGATGTGGCTGGTTTCTGACAAGGAAAATTACAAGGGTTCCGTTGAGAGAATGCCCTCCAGAGATGAAATTGATCTGGATGTGGAAGAGCAGCTCATCGTTGAGTTGTACTCCAAGTAATCCTGTATGTTTCCAACAAAGCAGTAACACAGCACAAAAGAACACATTGATTGCGATATAGGAGGGTAATCATGCTGAAGATCGAGAAGCCCGAAATCGAAACCGTTGAGCTGAAACCCGATGGTAAATACGGAAGATTTGTTCTTTCCCCGCTGGAGCGCGGCTACGGTATTACACTCGGCAACAGTCTCAGACGCGTTCTGCTCTCCTCGCTGCCCGGTGTGGCAGTCAGCGCCGTCAAAATTGAAGGCGTTCACCACGAGCTTACCACCATCCCCGGTGTGAAGGAGGATGTGACCGAGATCATTCTTGCGATCAAAGGTCTGACCGCCAAGCTGCATACCGATGGCCCCAAGAACATCTACATTGAGGCAGAAGGCGAGTGCGAGGTGACTGCCGGTGATATTAAAACGGATTCCGAGGTCAGCATCTTAGAGCCGGGGCTGCATATTGCAACACTGGGCAAGGGTGCCAAGCTCGAAATGCAGATCACCATTGACAGAGGCAGAGGTTATGTATCTGCAGAGCGCAACAAACAGATGATGGGTAACCTTCCTCTGGATGTTATCACTGTGGATAGCATTTACACCCCTGTTTTGAAGGTGAACTATAAGGTTGAGGACACACGTCTCGGTCAGATTACTGACTACGATAAGCTCACGATCGAAGTTTGGACAGATGGCACGATTTCCGCAAAGGAAGCCCTGTCTCAAGCCGCCAATCTCCTCAACGAGCATCTCCGACTCTTTGTGGATCTTTCCGAAGAGTCGAGCATTGAACAGGTTCTCATCGAGAAGAACGATGGAGGCAAGGAGAAGATCCTTGAGATGACCATTGAGGAGCTTGACCTGTCGGTACGTTCCTTCAATTGCTTGAAGCGTGCCGGTATTAACACCGTCGAAGATTTGATCAGTAAGTCTGAAGATGAGATGATGAAGGTCAGAAACCTCGGTAAGAAGTCCTTTGATGAGGTGCGTGAGAAGCTGAAGTCTCTCGGCTTTGACCTCAGCTCAGATGACAATGACTAATCCCGTTCGGCGCACCTGATGGTGCTGTCCGATGAATTACAAAGGAGTGAAGAACAATGGCAGGTTCCAGAAAGCTCGGCAGAGCATCCGACCACAGAAAGGCGATGCTCCGTGGCATGGTCACGTATCTGCTCGAAAACGGCCAGATCGAGACCACTGTGACCAGAGCAAAGGAAGTTCGTGCAATGGCTGAAAAAATGATCACCTTGGGTAAGGGTGTTCAGGGTAATGATGCTGCTGCCGATCTGCACTGCAAGCGTCAGGTATTTGCTTATGTCACTAAGGAGAGCGTTGCAAAGAAGCTCTTCGACGAGATCGCTCCTCGTTATGCAGAGCGTAACGGCGGTTATACCCGACTGATCAAGGTCGGTCCCCGTCGCGGCGATGCTGCTGAGATGGCGATTATCCAGCTCGTATAAGCTGAAACAAGAACCGGTATCCATTACGGATGCCGGTTTTTTTGTATTCTGATCACGCAGCTTTCGCAAAGCCGGAAACCGATGCAGAAAATCGTTCGATTTTGCATAAAGATGTGAAGAAATATCATATACAAACGGCGCATAATCTGGTATACTTTACTTATCTGATTAAATCAATGCACAATATTTCAACGATGTCAAGGAGGTATTATGAAACGACACGGAAGAGTTTCTGCATTCCTCACTGCAGCAGTATTGCTGTTTGGCATGGCATTGCCAACAGATCTGCAGGCGGATGCGGCGTATTCCCCGAAAAAGGCAAGAGTCTCTGTGCATGATCCATCGGTCATGTATGATACGCAGAGCGGAATGTATTACATTTTCGGATCCCATATCGAGGCAGCCCGTTCATCGGATCTGCAGAATTGGCAGAGCTTCAGCAATGGCTATGCAACATCGAACAATGTGCTGTTCGGATCACTGTCACAGAATCTGCAGAAGGCATTTGCCTGGGCAGGTGAGAATCTTGAGGATTGCGTAGGCGGATTTGCGGTCTGGGCACCCGATGTGATCTACAATCCCGATTATCTCAATCCAGATGGGTCAAAAGGTGCCTATATGATGTATTTCTGCACCAGCTCGACCTATAAGCGTTCGGTGATCGCCTATGGTGTATCGCAGAAGGCAGAAGGACCATATACCTTTGTGGATACGCTGATTTATTCGGGCTTTACCGATAATGACAGCTATGCAACCAGCTCGACCAAGAATGTCAACCGCAAATATACCAGCACCAATATTGATGAGTTGATTGCCGCAGGGCAGGTCACCTATAACGATGCATGGTTCCAGAACCATGATTTCAACAACCGGATGTATCCCAATGCCATTGATCCCAACATCTATTACGACACCGACGGCAAAATGTATATGACCTATGGCTCATGGTCGGGCGGGATCTTTGTGCTGGAGATCGACAAAGCGACCGGCCGCTGTATGCATCCCAAAACGGGAACCACTGCTGATGGCAGAATGGTGGACAGCTATTTCGGCACCAAGATCTCAGGCGGCTATGGCAAATCCGGAGAAGGCCCGTTTATCGAATATAACGAGGAGACAGGCTACTATTATCTTTGGGTGACCTATGGCGGACTGACCTCGGAAGGCGGATATAATATGCGAGTATTCCGTGCTTCCGATCCGCTGGGCCCCTATCTGGATGCAGCCGGCAGAAATGCAGTACTTGCATCCGATACCGATCTCAACAGCGTCGGCACCAAGGTGATGAGCAATTATCGGTTCAGCTCGATGAACACTGCCTATATGGCACCGGGACATAATTCTGTGCTCAAGGATGACAGCGGCTGGTATCTGGTCTATCATACCCGATTTGATGATGGGTTCGAATTCCATGAGGTACGAGTACATGCCATGACCTTCAATGAGGCAGGATGGCCGGTGGTTTCTCCCTTTGAATTCAGTGATGATCCATGGTCTGCCAATGGCTATGCGGCAAGTGATCTGGCAGGGGAGTATGAGCTGATCGATCACGGTACCGGCACAGATGCCAAGATCGCCGGCTCGACCTTGATCCGACTCAATGCCGATGGCAGCATCAGCGGCGCAGTCAGCGGAACATGGCAGATCTCCAATCGGAATGCCTATGCGGATCTTGTGATCGGTGGTGTGAATTATCACGGTGTCTTTTCGGTGCAGCATGATGAAAGCGGCAGTGATCGCCGTGTGATGACCTTCAGCGCCATTGCCAACAATAACCATACGATCTGGGGCGCACAGACAACGCCATGGAATGGCACTGAGCGCAGCACGGATGTGGATTATACCGCCAATGGTTCTCTGGTCTATCATCCGGATACGGTGCAGCATACCGAGGGTGATCCGACCATATGCGGTACCGATCTGCCCAGCGGAATACCATATTTCATCACCAATGTCAACAGCGGTATGGTCATTGATCTGACGGAAGGCAATACCGAAAGCGGTACCAATATCCAGCAGTGGACGAAAACCGGCGGTGAGCAGCAGGAATGGCGTGTGCTGGATCTGGGCAATGGGTATTGCAAGATCCTTTCCATGGCAGATGAGACCATGTGCATTACCGTAGCGGGCAGCTCCGCAGAAAACGGACTCAATATCGTGCTGGAAAAGGATACCGGTGCTGAGAATCAGCAGTGGAAGCTGATGAAGAACGGTGAATTTTTCGGGATCGTATCCCGTTGTTCCGGCGATGCCGCAGGACTGGATGTCTATGAATGGTCGAAGGCCAACGGCGGCAATGTGAACCAGTGGGAATACTGGGGCGGCGAATGCCAGCTCTGGCGTATGGAGCCTGTGTATGCTGCAGTCGATGCAGGTAATTATACGATCCGCAATCTCAACAGCGGTTATTGGCTTTCTGACAGCGAAAACGGCCTCGCACAGACCATCGATCATCAGGTCTGGGCGCTTCAGCGCAATGAAAACGGCACTTATTCTATCCTGGATGGCGGCAGCAATGCCATCACATTCCTTGAAAACGGCAGCAACGGTACACCGGATGGCGGTCGGTATGGGCTTGCTCCCTTAGAAAATGACAATCGTCTGCAGCAATTCCGGATCCGCTGCAATGCAGATGGCAGCTATTCGTTCCTGTGGAACGTGGATGACCAAACCTATTGCATCGGGATCAATGGTGAAGGCACTGCACTGGGCGTACCGATCAGCGCATCGAGCTTTTTCGGCAGCCTCAGTCAGCGTTTTATTCTGGAGCCGACTGCAGAAGCACCCGAAGCACCGGTTTCGGTGAAGGGCGATGTAAACTGTGATGGCGTTGTAAAGATCGACGATGTGGTACTGCTGAGTCGTTATCTGGGCGAGGATACCACCATTACGATCCAACAGCAGGGCTTGCTCAATGCCGATTGCAATACCGATACCAAGACATCGCCTGATGACAGTATTCTGATCCTTCAGTATTTGGCAAAGCTGATCCCGTCGCTGTGATCGCGGTGTCGGGCACTTGGATGTTCCTCATCATAAAAACAAACCGGAAGGGTAAATACCCTTCCGGTCTTTTTTATGGGATGGAAAAACAGATCGTGGATTCACAGAGAACAATAAAAACGCCACTTCTGAGGGGATCGGAAGTGGCGTTTCTTGTTCATGTTATCTTAGGGATAAGCGCATTTCGGATCATGCCTTAAATACGGCACGAGCGAAGTTGTAGATATGTGCGTGAATGCAGTTATCACCGTGGTATCCGCCATTGACATAGTGCCAGATATGCGGTACACCATTGCTGTTGAAGCTGTTGTGATAGCCTTCGGGAGTGTTGTAAACAACTTCATCGTTGGAGCCTGCAGTGAGGAACACCAGAGAAGGTGCTTCTTCCTCGCTTGCCCATTTGAAGCTGCCGGTTACGCCGGGAGCTGCACAGATCGCACCGACATAGCCGAACAGATCGGGACGCTTCATACCGATGAGCAGAGACTCTCTGCCGCCCATGGAGAAGCCGGTGATGGCAGTATTCTCTCTGCCGGTCTTGACGCTGTAGGTAGACTCGATATGAGGCATCAGATCCTTCACCAGATCGTTGATGAAGTTATCATAAGCAGCGTTGTTGGCATCATCCATAGCCGAGCAGTTTTCCTGCGTAGCGCTGGAGTAGATGTAGGGGAATACCACGATCATATCCACAGCATCACCGGAAGCGATAGCATTGCCGATGATCTGACGGGTATACATGGTGCCGTTGCCCTGAATGATCATACGATCCTGGTTTTCCCAGTAGCCGTGCATGACATACATTACAGGATACTGCTTGCTTTCGGTATAGCCGGCAGGCAGCAGGATGTTATAGGGCTTGTTGCGGTTGCAGGTGGTGGAATAGTAGGTGCCGCTCTTGACGGTACCATAGGAAACGCCTGCTTTTTCCTGTCTGGCATCATTGGGTTCGAATTCGGAAACGGATGCGGCAACGACAGGCGTATACTCGGAAATCGTGCGCATTGCAGCAACAGGAGGAACATCGCCATCAACGATCTCGCCCTGTGCGGGGTAATCCTTCACCTGACCGGTCAGATACTTTGCATACCAGACAACGTCAGAGATCGAAACACGGTTATCTTGGTTGACATCGGCAGCAAGCTTTGCAAGAGCATCGTCTTCGAAGCCGAGAACGATTTTCTTAGCGATGGTGAAATCGGTGCCGTCGATGGTGCCGTCGGCATTTGCATCACCAAGGAGAAGCTCGAAGCCTGCAGGGCCATCGATCTTTGTACCGGGCAGTGCGCCGATCGCCTCATCGATATAGAAGCTGACGTTGTCATCCTCAGCCTCAACGTAGAGATACATATTCTTTGCGCCATCCGGGATCTTGTAGTTCTGGTTTGCGAGCTGTACATAGCTGCCGGCTGTACCGGTTGCGGTTGCCACATTGGCATATTGGGTTTCGCCGCTGGCATCGGTATATTGCAGTGTGAGCTTGAAGGTTTCGGTAGCATCGCCTTCCACATAGTTGACGCATACACTGAAGCTGAATTCCTCGCCGGGCTTGAAAGCAGCGGGGCTCAGGGTCTTCTGGGTGCCATGCCATGCACTGGTGCGGTTCTGAACCAACAGAGCCTCAGTGCCTGCATAAGGCGTTCTGCCGCTGAGAAGCACTTCAGCATCGCCGCGGCCGGACCAACCAAAGGTATCGCCCTCGAAGGTATCGTGGAAGAAATAACCGTTGGCATCGGGCTCGATCGGAGTAGCGGAAGCATCGGTCACAAAGGTAGTGACGCTTTGTGCGGGAAGCTGTGCATCGAAGCCGTTGTTGTTGACGGTGATATCGTCAATATACTTGGCATTTTCGCTGCCGGAGGTACGATAACGGGAAACGGAGGTAACAGTATCGTTTGCAAAGGTGAAGTGCTGGGTAGCAGCGCCGGTACCCTTGTTGATCGCAACGACAACAACCTTACCGTCGTTCTTGTATGCAGATACGAGAATATTGGTGTTGGGCTGCTCGGTAGCGGATACACGGATATCACCATTGCGGACCCACTTGGAGTATTGAGCCATACAAGCACCACGCTTGGACATCTGGCCGTTTTCCTTCATCGGGCTGTAAAAACGACGGATATACCACCAGACATAAGCGCTCATATTACCCACAACGAGACCGTTATGGATGTTTTCGGCTACCTGCAGTGCCTCAGGCCATGTATCGGCATCCGAGGAGCTGTTCGGTACGTAAACCTCAGTCATCCAGATCTCCTTGCCGCAGTTTTCAAGCTGAGGGAAGTCCATCTGGCTGCGCTGTGTGCCGTAGAAGTGGGTAGCAAAGACATCGGTATTGGCATATGCTTTGCTGTTGTTCAGAATCTTGGTGTAGAAATCCTTGTTGGTGTACTGGAAGGTCTCGGGAGACATCACGTTACAATCAATGACGTGAGCATAGTTCTCGAGGAAGTTGGTTGTCTCATCGGAGCTCCACCAGGTCCACTCATGAGCGTAGTCAGGCTCGTTCTGCACGGAAATGCTGTACAGCTCAACACCGTTTTGTCTCATGAACAGGACAAAATTGTTAAGATGCTGTGCATAATCGGCATATTTGTCGTGACGCAGACGGCGGGAACCGTTATACGGCTCACTCATTGAGTTGGGCGGATTCCACGGAGATGCAAAAATCGTTGCACCCATGGCCTGTGCGGTCTTGGCAGTTTCAACTGCTCTGGACCACTGACTGGAATCTTCGTTGACGAACACACGAAGAATGGTGAAACCGAGTTCGTTTTCACCGTTTCCGAAAGCGGTCTGGCGCTGTGCAGCAGTCAGATCACCGACCCATTCCGGATGGTTGATGCCGCCGAAACCGCGCATGGTCTGATACTCAACGCTGGTATCAATGACGCAATCGGCCGCAGAAGCAGTCATGGTTTCAGGCTGCGAAGGCACCAAGCCTACGGTTGCAGCGATCGCCATGAAGCTGCTGACCACAACGGCAGCATGTTTCAGGAAACCTTGTTTCATAATAATCCCTCTTTCCTAGTACCTGTTTACAGAATTGTAACAGTTTATACATTAATTGTATTCGATATTGGAACAACTGTCAATGCAGAAATGTGCTGATTATTCAGTTGGAAAATGCAATGGCGAAAGAAGCAAATATGCAGTAAAATGCGCCTAGAATGTGAAAAAAGCAAATGATCGGAAGGAAGAGGCTTTGCGGAAGCAAAAGGTAGAATTCACGCAGGGTGAAAGGGCAGCTTCTAATGGGATTTTGTGGTGTCTCCCCCGATTGTTTTTTCCTGTGATTTTGTTTATCGGTAGTGAAAGGAAATAGCAAAAATCATAGGTAAACTGCAACGGAAAGTTGATGTATGCAAAGTGCAAGAGGGAACCACAAGAGAAAGGGGAGGGCGCTTACCGCCGTGACAAGCACGGCTTCGCTTATCTCCCCTTCCTCTTAAGGTTCCCCCTTCCGATCCCCTTCCGTTATCTCCATCCCCTCTGTTT